>JANSXX010000127.1:0-1180 GCA_024742815.1 bacterium | reverse complement strand
ATCATAGTCATTGGGTATCAGAGCGTGTCCTTGATTGGCAATTGCAAGTCTTCTGAGTTGTGCATAGTTGCATGAATTAAACCCGAATTGTAAAAAGCGCAAAGGCTTGCAGAGCTTGCTCTGCAATGATTTGCAAGATCCAACACGATGAGCCTAAGATTTAGAACTAAAACAGCAGAAAAGCACAGCTTGCGAAAGTATGAATGCAGAGGATTTGTGCATCGAAGTATTGATTTTAGCATGAAATGCTAAATTAGCACAGCTTGTCGATGTGTGAAATCACAGCAAATAGACTTTCTTGTGCTAAGATGCACGATTTGTGCAGATTAGTGCAATTAGCACAGCGTGCACTTTTATGTTGGCAAGCATTCCAAGCATTATTTGTGCTCAAGATGCACAAACTTGTGCAGATTGTGCTCAATATCTCAAGGTGCAAATGATGAAATGCATGCATTGTTGGTTCAAAACTTAAATATCATGCAGGCTATGCCTGCATTTCTAGTTACGAGCCTTAACTTTTAAAGCAGTTTGGCTGCAAGCCAATCTTTATTCGGAAGGTGAAATGTGAGGTGAAGTGAGTGCAGCAATCTAGTTTCCAAATATTGCAGAGCGAAGCTCTGCTTAAGAAAGCAGTTTGCTGCAAGCAAATAGTGATTGCGAAGAATGTTGCAAGCATGCAAATGCAGCCAATTACCTGCAAGAATATGTTCAAATATTGTGCAGAGATGCACATCGTGCAGATCTGTGCAACTTGTGTTCCAGCTAATTTAGCTTTGATTGCAAGATTTATCAGCACCAACTTTAGATACATGCAAGCGAAGCTTGCATTCTTCCAAAGATTGAAGAAGATACAGCCCACAATCAAGTGAAATGTGAGTTGCAACACACGATTCAAGAACACAAATCAGCAGAAACAACAAGATTAAAAAGAAATATGACAGCATAAAACAGAAGCATTTGACTGAAACACCACAGCTTGCAAATCAATAATATTGAAGAATTATGTGCCACACAATAAACTTAACTCGAAACCACTAAATCCAACCTGCAGTAATCTTTATTTGGATTGCACTTAAGCGGTTGAAACATGCGATTAATAAAGCTTCAGTATCCTTTTATCGAAAAGATACCTCTTTGTAGATAAAGAAAATCTCTGCAGAATAAGAGCATACTGAATTAT
>JANSXX010000120.1:0-1214 GCA_024742815.1 bacterium | reverse complement strand
CCCCGGGGGTCGTGGGGGCGCGCGGCGAAAGCGGCATCCCCACCCCTTGACCACCCGCATCTAAAACCTTTTAGGGTTTAGGGTTCGCAGAAGCCCGGCCCGGGCGCGTCGCGTGCCATTTTTCGTGACGCGACGAAGGTTTGGGCTTGGGTCTGGCCCGTCGGGCTGCCCGAAAGCTCGTTCCCGTCGTTTTGACGCTGGGGTCGGGCCCGTCGGGCTTCCCGAGAAAACTTTCTGGGCGACGGCCGAAGCTTCCGCGACAGCCATGGCAAACCCGCGCCGTCGTTCGCGCGCGCCCCGTTATTTTGGCTCCCGAAAGAATTTTCCGGGCGACGGCCGAAGCTTCCGCAATGGGCGGCCCAGATTATCAAGGGCGAGGGCCAGGCCAGTGGCCGCAGTGGCCGTTTTATCAACCAGAAGCGGACCAATGGCCAGATCTTTAGATTCGGGCTGCGGATGGCCGATTTCATATTGTCCCAGGTTATCATTCCTGAGAAAGCTTTGAAAAAAGCTTCTTATAAGGCTGCCCGAAAGCTTGTTCCCGTCGTTTTGCGTCCCGAGAAAACTTTCTGGGCGACGGCCGAAGCTTCCACGACAGCCTCGGAGGGCGCGTCGCTCGCGCTCGCTTCCGTAATTTTGGCGCTGGGAGCTGGCCCGACGGCCGAAGCTTCCGCGACAGCCATGGCAAACCCGCGCCGTCGTTCGCGCACGCTCCGTTAGTTTGGCGCTGGGGGCTGGCCCGTCGGGCTTCCCGAAGCTTCTGCGACAACCTCCCTCGCGCTTGCTTCCGTCGTTTTGGCGCTGGGGAGTGGCCGGACGGGCTTTCCGAAACAAGTTTCCGAGCGATGCAAAGCGGGGGGATCTTGGACGCCGCCGCGGCATATGCGGCCCGAAGCCTCTGTCGCAACACGGGCGGGCCAGATTATCCAGGGCGAGGGCCAGGCCGCAATGGCCGCTTTATCAAGGCGGCCAGTCACACAATTTATCAAGGCCCAATGGCTTTGATGAAGGGCTCACGCCTGGATGCGGATGGCCGATTTCATATTGCCCCGTATAAGGAGTTTAGCAGCGGCCAAGCCGAGCCATTTTTATCAAGGGCTTGCAGAATCGCAACTTTATCAAGGGGCCGGCCAGCCGCAGTGGCCGATTTATCAAAGCCGATGGCAATTTTATGATTATGGCCGTTTTATCAATAATGGCCGCTTTATCAAAAT
>JANSXX010000057.1:0-2369 GCA_024742815.1 bacterium | reverse complement strand
TGATGAATTGTTAAGAAAAAGAATGGAAGATTGGAGAGGTATGAAAGGAAAAGGTAAAGCAACAAAAGACAATGCGTAGCATTGTTGGAGCGTAAGCGAGAACTGATAAAATCATTTATATAATTTATCAATAATTATATAAAATGATTAACAACCTAAAACACGAGTTAAGGAAACGCCCTACTTATGATGAAATGCTTAAACAAGCAATCACAAGCAAATTAAAAACAACAGTTATATTGAAGAAATACAAGAAAGATATGTTATTGAATAATTTTGATTTTGATGAGATAGATTTAATGAATTATAAAAATAAAGAAAGATATATGAATGCTAAGTCGTTGATGTTAAATAAGGCAACACAAACACTTAACAAAGAAAACAAGGCAACACAAACAGACCTTCCAAATGATAAGGCGACACAAACTTATAATTTTGATGATGAGACAAAACTATTAGGTGGGTCTTCAAAGAGTTTCAAAAGCAAATTGATAACCAAGGCTGAAGCAGAAGCAGAAGCATTTACATATGACCCTGATTTATATCATGATGGCGTTATCGATGATGACAAAAAGATGATGATAATGATAAGTACAGAAAGAAGCTGTTTATGATGATTAGGGTTATAGCAATGATGTTGAGGTCAGGTTGGAGTATAACACAAATAGTAGCACATTTATCATATCACATTACATTAACTACAATTCAAATTTCAGAGTTGTTGGTTAATTTGACAATGAATCAGTTCATTAGTATCGTCTTATGGTGTAGCAAGTGCTATAACGAATTGGTTGAATACAAATTTTAATGAAGAAGTTGAGTTAAACACTGAACCACCTGTTAGTGTTCATAGTTCTCCACCTATCACTGTTAATAGTTCTTCAACGCATACTGTTAACTCATCATCATCATCAGAAGAAAATGCTAATTATGAAATAGCCCCGCCGACTGACATCCCTGTCCCTACTGATGCTGAAAGTGAATATGATGAAGATAAGGATAAAAGAGCCAGAAAGAAAATCTAAAATAGAATATGAAATAGCTTAAGGAAATGGTTACATAATATTACAAGACACTAATGCCATTCTACAGCAGACATTCAGATGATATAAGCGACAACTATTATTTAAGCACTCTTGATGATGGTGAGTATAACAGTTTCATGAGAATGATATACACGAATAGCAGGTTTGGAGCAGACATTCAAAGTCATTATGATAGTTCAGATGCTGATGTAATACCAACATCAAGCGAAGAAGAAAGACCACAGAAAACAAAGGAACAGGCATATCAAAGTAAACACTTTCAAGAAAAGCAGAACCGTCCTGACACCTTTAATATTTGTGGAAAAACGCTGAGTAACTCTTCAAACATCAAAAAGACACGAGAAATCTAGAAATTGCCAAGAAGCAAGAGAAAGAATGTTATTATTTTTTATTACTTAAAATAAAACACTAATCAGTATTAAATAAGTGAATTGAGTAATGAACAAGTGTTACGCAGTATATATTATGATTTAGAAAGGGGTTATGGCAGTGTTAAGTCGTTGTATGAACAAGCAAAAGAAAATAGGGCAGGTATAACATTAGAAGAAGTCAAACAGTTTATGAAGAAACAACCTTATAAACAAATGAAACCATATCAATAACATAATAGTTTCTTAGTGCCTTATGCCCGAGCAGAATTTCAAGTAGATGTTATGGATATGAACATATTTAAGACAGAAGGTGAAGAAAGATATGCTTTAATTGTAATTGATGCTTACAGTAAATTAGGTAATGTTGTTCCAATGCCTGAGCGAGACAGTCCAAATGTTTGAAAGCGTTGAAAGAAAGTTTTGAAAGTAGGGGTGAGCCAACTGAAATATATAGTGATGATGACGGAGCATTTTTACTCGGATGTCAAAAAATATTCAGAAGTCTAGGCACAAGTCAAAAGAAAACAATGACACACGCGAATGTCGCAGAGAGATTTATTAGAAGCATGAAGAAAGGAATAGGAGACTGCATGCACTTTACAAATGGTAAATGGACGGATATGCTTAAACCTGCGCTGAAGAAATATAATGATACAATACACTCATCAACCGGAATGAAACCAACTGAAGCACATAAAGATGAGAATGGAATAAATGTAAAGGCAAATCTAACATTAAAACAGAAGCATATGAGAAAATACCAACCCCTTTTTAGAAGTTTGAAGTAAAGTAAAAGTCTATAAGAAAGGTAAAGGCAATTATTCTACGAGAACAGAGACAATATCAAAATGGTCTGACAAAACATTTAAAATAGAAAAGATAGAGAGAGAGATATTACATTACAAAAATACTATATTTTAGAATGTTTAAGCAGGCATTATCTACGCCACGA
>JANSXX010000059.1:0-2229 GCA_024742815.1 bacterium | reverse complement strand
CGCTCAAATAAAAAAGCACATAATAAAACGGAGATTAAATTTTTTACAGTATTTGTGTTGCTTGCAGCACGTTCTGTCATTCGGGCGCTCCGTTCATTTCGATTAATTGCACCAGGTTTTTTTAAGTTTTTGTACGGGTAAAAGGCTACGAGTTCAGGGTTCAAAATAGGAATTGCACTTGATTGTTTGGCTAGTGGATTGAGCCGCGTAGATGCTTAACAGTTAACGCCTAGTACCAATAAGAGCCCAAGCGTGAAAAGACTATCAAATATTTCGGTCTAGTCGCACCAGGTAATTGCGCATACACTGGTACTGCTCAAATTTAGAATGGTCAGTATGAGGTAAGGTTGTAGTAAAGTTGCAGTGTAATTAAGATATAAGGTAAGCCGCCTTGAAAGCTTACCGCTGTTAGGTTAATTCTATTTACTTAATTAAACATATTACATCATGAAAAACAAGATTTATTCTTCTTTACTGGTTACTGCCGTAGCATTGATTGGCTTTTTTGCTGTTCCTGCGCAGGGATACTCTCACAATGGCAACTCTCAGTACACATGGGAATTAACATACTGTAATACACCTGATGGGTGGTCGACATACAATTGCGATGCTTCGGGGCCAGGATGCCTTGACCAAGTTTGTCACTGCGATTATTAATCAATTATAGCCCATCATGCTTTTGGTTACGAGACTTTAAAGATATTTTATAAATATGTGAAAGTTTCGAGTGTCTTGAATTTCTTAACCGTAGGAAAATCAAATAAAGTGGAGTGTTCTACAGTCATAGCTTCAAAATCATGGTGGGCTCAATTCCTTATTCAGAAATGATGATCAACTTTTATAGCAGATACTTAGGGTTAATCTCCTTATTGTATTTATACACTATGTGTACTAGTGACAGTGACCGGGAGTACCTAGGTGCCGGAGCATGTATAATCGATACAACAAGTATCATACAAGTGAATTCTCCTGCCATCACACCGGTATACGGAATTACACAGCAGCTTGAACCAAATCAGTTTATTGCTTATACCCCTATTATTCATTCCATTGACTGGGTAGATTTGTCCAATAGTCAATCGCCGCTCACCAAGCGGTTACAGCTGGTCCATGAAGGGCCAAAAGGTATCGACAATGTAAAGGATGTTCACTTCCATAACTCTGATACCATTTTTGTAGCTTGCGCATACCATCTTTTTATTATTGATGCCGAAGGGGCTATCATACGCAGAATCCCTATTAATCAGTCGTCAAGCCCTTTAAAGGGTATTGACTTTTCAGATGTAACTTTGTATGCTCATAAGAAGAATGGGACAGGCATTTATTATTCTCCCAAAGAAAAGTCATTGTACATCCCTTGCAAGGCTAGCCGATATGACCAATTTACCATTCCAGATCACTATGAAGTGCCCATTTTGGCAAAGTGGGACATTTCAAACGACTCCGTAGCAATACTTGATCTTAAATACCCGAATAAATTCAGGGAACAATCTTACGGATTGCTCAACCGGCCTAATATTTCCTATACTGAAGACAAAATCGTGTATAACTTCAAAGTCGATTCAGATATCTATGTTTATGATTTGAAGACCCAAAAGGTTATGACGCACAAGTGTCCAAGCCAGCTTGCCGACGATGCGGAGCCTTTTCTGGTCAGAGGGACTGTATCGAGAGACCCGGAGGCATTAGTAAATCACGTACGTAGCAATCCAGACTATGGGGTGGTTATTTTCAATCCTTATCGTAATGAATACTATCGGAGTTTATTGTTTCCCGATGACTTTTCTGTAGGCAGAAATCAACTTAAAAAGATGTCTCTTATGGTCCTCTCGCCAGAATTCAAAGTCAAAAAGGAAATCATTCTACCGAAAGGTACCGTTTCGTTTATGACCAGAGTTTTTACAGAACAAGGCGTATTGCTACCAGTGCTGAATGATGACGAGGATATTAAGCTGTACAGGCATTTGAAACTCACTTGTTCCTGAGACGGGGCTGTGCGGTCACAGTATATCAAACCCATTACGCCTTATGTCCCTGAATCATCAAGCTTTGTACTTTCTACAATGTTTTTTTTGAAAAAGAAGCCCAAAAATTTGGAAATATCGCGGGGGGGGGTAAATTTGATTATCGCTCAAATAAAAAAGCACATAATAAAACGGAGATTAAATTTTTTACAGTATTTGTGTTGCTTGCAGCACGTTCTGTCATTCGGGCGCTCCGTTCATTTCG
>JANSXX010000096.1:0-1538 GCA_024742815.1 bacterium | reverse complement strand
TAAATCCTGCATGAAAAACACGCTGAGCTAATTTAGATGGTGATTCCAAGTCTCCTTATTTAAAGCCGAAACCCCATAGTACCCGAAGCCGGGTTCTTTGGGCTAGCGACAAATGACTGCTTCCCCAGTCTTCCAAGCCAAAATGAGCACAGCTTGCGAAGCAAGTGTGTGCAGGCACCTAATGCACAAAACCCGATCGGCCGGCCGATCGGCTGTACCGATGGGCATATCGGTGCGCGCGCCTAATTACGGAAAGCGGAGCGAAGCTCCGCGAAAAAGAGAAGTTTATTAACCTTAAGAAGTATACAAGCCTTAACAAACAAAATAAAAATACCATAGGAACCTATAAGCCTAAGTAATTAAAGGAAGAATAAACCCCGCGCACAGGAAGGAAATCATGGGAAATCACGACAAGCTGAGCTCTGGACGGCACTGGAAGACTTGATTTGGGCTTTGGAGTTGCTTGGCGAAAGAACCCGGCTTCTTGATGTTCGTGATTCCGGCTTTAATTCAGGAGACTTGCCATCACCATCATTTTTATCACAGCGTGTTTTATGTGCTGAAATATAGTTGTACGTGTTTATGAGCCAACTTTTAAAAAGAGTTCAGTCTTGCATCGCTTGCGATGCATAGATGAACGATATCCTGCATGAAGAGCCTAGAATTTTAACTGAAATAGGCTTTGGATCACAGCTTGCGAATTGCAGGATTCTGCATAATTTAGTGTAATTCTGGTGTTTAGCACAGCTTGTTATTTGAGGTGTGAGACTAAATTACAGCCGGAATATTAGATTTACAGGTGAAATCCGAAGATTAGCACAGCTTGCAAAAGGTGGAGTGTGGAGTTTTAAGTTTAAATTGCTGAGCAGCACAGCTTGCTTCGAGTGGGAAATGCTGTCCACAGCATAATTTACAGCCAGATTTAAGTGCTAGTCTATTATTTTCAATGAAAAGCACAGCGTGCTGAAATGTGAAATCAGAGCAATTGAAGGTGTTCAATAATTTGCCACAATAATAATATTGGTGATCAGAGGTGTGGCTTAAATTTAAGCAGAGCAGTGAACTTAAGATTGGAACTCAATCATATTTTCCAGATGCACGAAGTGCATCGTAACCTGAATTGCTCTGCAATTTAGTCCAGAGTGCAAAGCACTCGTCCTGCACAACCGAAGGTTGTGTAGTCTAAATTATGAACAAGAATATTCCACACAAAAGCCTGCTGCAGGCATTCTAGTTAAGAATAAGATGCAAGCGAAGCTTGCATCGATACTAAAATATGATGCCTACGAATGGAAAAAGAGGCGAGTCTTGTGAGCAAGCGAAGCTTGCGAAACATAGATCGCCGATAATTTACGAAGATTTACGAATAAAATGCAAAGTTTACAAAGTTCACAAGCCTAAATAAGTTGCAGCAGAAGCTGCAGAATAAGTTGCTGCAACTAAAGTTGCATGATCATAATGAGCAGCTGCAAAGCTTGAAACACAAGTTGCAAAAGAGCTCACAACACAAGAATATTGATAAGCATCAGCAGTTGAAG
>JANSXX010000003.1:0-344305 GCA_024742815.1 bacterium | reverse complement strand
GGTTTATTTTACACGATAATATAGTATTAACTTCAAATAAATCAATAGTACTTTATGTGAATAAAGTTCAATAAACCAGTTCAAATAAAACGGGGAATAAAAATTAGTTGAACATTTTTTGTAAGGATTTACTCTAAAACTGATCTAACAGATAAACTAAGAGTACAGTATTATGAGTAAACTACTTACTGACGTTGCAAACGAAATTCGTCGACGTGATTACAGCTATCGAACCGAACAAGCCTACTTGGGTTGGATTAAACGTTTCGTGATGTTTAATAACAAAATACATCCACTTCAAATCCCAGAAAAAAAGGTGGTCGAGTTTCTGAACCATTTAGTGAATGATAAAAATGTCGCTTCATCCACCCAAAATCATGCCCTTTGCGCCATTGCATTTCTGTATAAGCAAGTGCTCAAAAAACCACTGGGAATTTTAGAAGAGCTCACATACTCAAAGAAATATAAAACGCTCCCGGTGGTACTCACTCGAGCTGAGGTAAGGCAAATTGTTCAGCATTTGCAAGGAGCGGCAAAACTGATGGTTCAGCTAATGTACGGCACAGGATTACGTATTTCTGAGTGCCAGCGTTTACGGGTTTTGGATGTCGATTTCGGAAACGCACTCATTCAAGTTCGCAATGGCAAAGGCAGAAAAGACAGAATTACACTTTTGCCCAACTCTTTGGAAGAGGCGCTATCTATTCAGATTAAAAAAGTGGAACATCTACATCAAAAAGATAGGCTAAATGGCCAATCAAATGTCCCAATGCCCAAAGCTTTATCGGTAAAATACCCGAATGCAGCTAAGCAGTTGAAATGGCAATACGTTTTTCCATCCTGCAAAATTGCGACAGATCCGCGTACCGGCCAACAAGTGAGATACCATCAATCCGGGCAATGGGTAAATCGTAAAATTGCAGAGGCAGTATTAAAAGCCCGAATTCAAAAAAAAGTATCGGCGCATACCTTCCGGCATAGCTTTGCAACCCAATTATTACAAAGTGGATACGATATCCGAACTGTACAAGAGCTGCTCGGCCATAAAGACGTTCAAACCACCATGATTTACACACACGTACTCAATAAAGGTACCAATTATATCAAAAGCCCGGTGGATGTACTGTAAGGTTATGGAAGCTAGAAATACGAGTAACGAGTTTTAAATTAAGAATTATAAATTCCATGCCGGGTTTCGTTCAGCCAAGTTTAGAAGTGGCGAAGTGTCAGCGATAACTATATTAAATGAATGGCTATAAGTTTTGCAGACTCTTCGCTCCGCTCTGAGTGACCCTAATGGCAATAGAATAATTTCACACCGGCTAGGGGATTGGTCTTGTAAAAGTAGTGATGGTCCATTGAAATTATTCAGGGAAGGGAGCTCGAACCCGCAAAGGATTCTTAGCTGACTTTACGGGTCAAACCAAAAGTATGCACACAAAAAAAATAGGGAAGCAGGAGCTTCCAAAATGCATAACGAACGAGGACGTTCGCAACGAGAGAGAAACCTAAAAACTCATCACTAAAAACTAAACACTCAAAAAACTAAATAGTCAACTCCACTTTATTCCCTTCAGGATCAAGAATTACACTTTCATAATAGCCATCGCCGGTGGTGCGGGGCTCGCGAACTACCGAGTATCCCGCTGTTCGCAGCTGATCGGTTAAAGCATCCACTTTTTGAGGCTCACCAAGTGAAATCGCCAGATGTACAAAACCGGTAAACTCGATGTGCAGGGCATCGTGGTTGTCTACAATACTGGGTTTATGCATCAGTTCTAAGCGACATCCATTACCAAATGATAAAAAATAAGAGCTGAAATCTGCCCGTTCATTATGATATTTTTCCCCGGCTATTGCATCAAAATAAGTCTCATAAAAAGAGCGCATCTTTTCAAGATCCTTCACCCACATAGCCACATGTTCAATCCGCATCATATCTAAAAAATTTGTTCACAGAAATAAGGCAATCCCACATAATATTCCTACCAAAGTTGGGAAGAATCTTTAATGCATTCTGAAAATAAAAAATATTACTTTCGTGCGGAAGAGGATCAATCAAAATCGTTAGTAAACATGGCCGCTGAACGAAATTCAAACTCGGGTGGAATTCGAAATCATCTCAATAACAACGACCCCGATCACAACGAAGAGGTTAATTGGGATGAAATTAACGAGCAATATGACGAGGAAGGGCATCCCAAATTCGATGATACTCCTTCGCCAAGTTTTACCGACTCCAAGACCAAGCGAAACCTGTTAGCCGTATTGGTAGCGGTCGTTTTTATACTGGCTGTAGATTGGAGCGGATTTTCTGTTTTTGATTTTGCTGATAATGATGAGAGCACAGCCAACGAAGCAGTGGCGAGTAATACCGAAGCCACCATGTTTAACGAAGAACGGTCGGAGTCTTCCGGCTTTCCATTTCTGGATTATTCCGATGCTTTAAATCGTTTGGAAGATGGTGAAGACTTTTCTGATTCTGATAAACAAGTGTTGTTCCAGAATGACGTTCCCATCGAGTATTTAGAAATGCTTGCCTCGGTGGATTATTTGGATGAGCTGAACAGTGGCGAAATAATTGCATTGTACGGCAACGGGGTGAGTCCCGATTATTTTCAAACACTGGAAGACATCGACTACCTAGATGAAGTAAATTATTCGGGTTTGATTGGGTTATATGCGAATGGAGTTACCGAGGATTATTTGCGCACGCTCAATCAATTAGACTATCTGGATGAGGTGAATTACTCGGGCATCATTGGATTGTACGCCAACGGAGTTACCGAAGATTATCTTACCGGACTGGATCGTTTGGATTATTTGGATGAACTAAATTATTCGGGGATAATTGGCCTATACGCCAACGGCGTTCCCATCGAGTATTTGGAAGCATTAAACCGAGTTGATTATCTGGATGAGGTAAATTATTCAGGTATTATCGGTTTGTATGCAAACGGAGTCCCGGCTGAATTTTATAAAGAACTTTCTTCCCGCGATATGCTCGATGATCTAAGCTATTCTGAAATCATTAGCCTGTACAACAATAACCGTTGATTTCTCAGCCTGCAAAAAAACTACTCGTAATTGGGAAGGTTTGGCCGGAGCCAAGTTCATCGGCAGCCGGAAGCAGAATTCTGCACATCCTGAACACATACCAACATGATGGATATTCCATCACGTTTGCAAGCAGCGCCGGGAAAAGTCCTTTTTCGTTTGATTTGAATTCGATCGGAATTAGGGAAGCTGAAATCCCATTAAACGATTCTGCTTTTGATACGTTTGTTAAAAACCTGCACCCCGATGTAGTGCTCTTCGATCGATTTACCTCCGAAGAACAATTTGGTTGGCGCGTTGCGGAAGCTTGTCCGAATGCAGTACGAGTACTCGACACCGAAGATCTTCACTGCCTGCGAGAAGGCAGGAGACAGGCTCTAAAAGAGGAAGTGACGTTCAACAATAAGTATCTCAACAACGAAATTGCTAAACGAGAAATAGCCAGTATTCTTCGATGTGATCTTTCCATCATCATCTCAGAATTCGAAATGAATCTCTTGCAAACTCATTTTCGCATCGCTCCGGAGTTGCTGCAATATCTACCGTTTATAGTTTCAGAATTTTCGGATGAGAACTGGAAAACCTATGCTGAACGCGAGCATTTTATAAGCATAGGTAATTTTCTTCACTCGCCAAACTGGGATGCGGTGTTGTATCTCAAACAAACTATCTGGCCATTAATCAGAGCAAAGTTGCCAAACGCTGAATTACATATTTACGGTGCGTATCCTTCACAAAAAGTATGGCAGCTTCATAACGAAAAGGAAGGATTCATAGTAAAAGGCAGAGCCGATGATGCACTTGATACCATTTCTCAATATCGAGTTCTGTTAGCACCACTTCGGTTTGGTGCCGGATTGAAAGGAAAATGTTTAGATGCCATGTGTACCGGAACGCCAAGTATTTGTAGCGGAATTGGAGCAGAAGGAATGAATGGGGAATTAGACTGGCCCGGAGTTATTACCGATAATCCCAAAGAGTTTGCAAACACAGCTGTGGAAGTATATCAAAATCAAGAAGATTGGAAAAGCTCGCAATCCAGAGTTAAGCCAATGTTAACTGAACGTTTTGGGGCAGCCCATCCAAAAAACCTCGTGGATACAACAAATAAACTATGCGAGGGGCTGGATCAACACCGTTCTGGTAATTTTCTAGGTCAAATGTTGATGCACCACACCATGGCGAGTACAAAATTTATGAGCAAATGGATTGAAGAGAAAAACAAGAGAACCGATTAATATGACAACTAGAATTATTCTTTTTACGGCCCTTTCTTTTGGAATATTAACCACTGCTGATGCACAAAATTCAACCTATCAAGTACAAAAAGATATAGTATTTGCATCACCTGAAGGGTTTGACCTTACCATGGATATTTATACTCCGGATACGGGTAAAGAACAATATCCGGTGGTAGTAATTTGGCACGGCGGAGGTTGGTTGATTAATACAAATGAGATTATGGATGAGATGTCTCAATATTTGGCTGAAATCGGCGAATTTGTAGTGTGCAACGTCAATTACCGTTTATTGGGTGATCAGAATAATACGGTAACACTTAATGAAATTGTGGAAGATGTGTTTGGTAGTCTGCTTTGGATTAAAGCAAATATTGCGTCCTATAAAGGCGATCCGGATCAGATAGCAATCACCGGAGATAGCGCGGGTGGACATCTAACCGCGATGGTGATAGCTCAAGGTCATGCATTGGAAAGCGATGGTTTTGATGGGCTTTCTTATGGCTTTAATCCGAGCTGGCTTCCTGTGGACAAAACAGCTGAAGAAGTTGCGAATAATGACGGACTCAAAGTGCAAGCGGCTATTCCAAGTTACGGGGTTTTCAACATGATACTACGAGCGGAACAAGGATTCGAAACAGCGAAAAATGGATTTTGGGAATTGGGTGGAGCGGAGCCTCGCGGTTTATTTGGGGCAGGATATAACGCAAGCGAGCATCCGGAAATGTATAAAGCTGCTTCCCCTATTCACAATATCGCCGATACCACCAACACGAAATATCCACCGATGTTTTTTCATGTGGGATCTGAAGACTCAACCACTCCGCCGGAAACAGTAGAAGCATACGTTTCAAAGCTGAAAGTAGCGGGGCACCCGGTAGAGTACAAAGTATATGAAGGACTAAAACACGCTTATCTTGATAACGGGTGCAACGACTATTTTCAACAATGTTTTGATGAAGACGCTGTTCCTGTTCTAAATGACATGATTGAATTCTTAAACAAGCATCTGATCAGAAATTAACTCTTCTTTTTGGTACAACTAATTTTCCAAGTCGGGTAGCTAAAGCTTTCATCCACATTTACCCATTCTCCAAGCCAATTAAATGAGTGGTAAGTGATATCGGTAAAATTAATTTTAAAAAAGCCATCCATTCCATTGGGTGCCGTTTGTTCGCGATACAGCGTAATGGTCTGATCATCGGTTTTACCACCTTCCCAGGCAGGAAGAAGAGGAGTTGCAGAACCAGAAGTATAATAATGTACATACCAAGTAGCGCTATCTGCATTAAACTGCCGTATACTTCCCGAATGAATTCCATCCGGTTTTAGTGTCTCATCCTGAACCGCTAATCCATTCATAATATATTTCCAACGCCATATCATTGGCATCGGTTCGGTCCAACTACCATCCTGATTTCTGCTTTCGCTTAAACAATCCGACTCGCCGATTAAAGGTGCAAAATCTGCAACTTCAGCAGGTGCCTCAGGGTTTAACGATCCGAATGGGTTAGAAGAAGAAGCTTCGTATTCATATTGTGCATGAGCAAGAGGTGCAAAGCAAAGAAGAACAAGTGAAGAGAGAAGAGTTTTCATTGTAGTCCCGTTAAATTATAAAATGAACTAACGAGAAATGCACCAAGATGTTACGGAAAGCTAAACCGGAAATAAAAAAGGCTCCGATTGGAGCCTTTGAAGAGTTTCTTACTTAACAGCAATTTTTCCGGTTAACCGCTGTGCTTCCGTTACTTCAGCACTGCCAGAATATTCGGTGAGAATGCGGCTGGCTAATTCTCCGGCCATTTCTAAGTTACCGGCTTCGAAATAGGTTTCTGCAGCTCGCTGCAAATTGTAAGGGGTGGTTGAGTCATTCTCGTCCCACTCAGCCGCACGAACATAGGTTTCTGCAGCTTTTTCTAAGCTTCCGTTTGCTTTAAGAATACTTGCATAGTAGCTGAGCGGACCAACACCTAAAATGCCTTTAGGTGGATTGTAATCTTCGAAATGAGCGAGCGCATCTTCGATATTACCAAGTTTAAAGCTACTTACAGATGCATAATAGTTGGCTAAGTTTCCAGCATCTGTACCGGAAAACTCGTTCGAAATTGCAAGAAATCCATAGGTGAGCTCAAAATCATCGCCGTTTAAGGCACGTGCATAATCGCCTTCGTTGTAATAACCTTCAGCGATGGCAAGAAGCTCTTGCGCTTGTTGCTCCTGAGAGCCTGAATAAAAACGATATCCAACCAAAGAACCTACGATTACAACAACACCAATAATTACGGCTAGTATAACGGTTCGGTTTTCATTAAAAAAAGCAGTGGCTTTTTGAACATTTTCGATCAACGGATCGGTTTGCAATTCTTCCTTTGAAAGGTGTTTCGACATGATGTAATAGCGTTTTCGATGTTATTGTACAGACTCCAAAAATACGTCGCTTTTAGGGCTATCACAAACCCTAAAGTACCTGAAGTTTCCCTTTTTTCATTTCAAGAATGGTGTCTGATCGTTTTGCAATATCTTCTTCGTGCGTGATCAAGAGCACAGATACTTTGTATTGGTCGCGCAGTTCAAACAAAAGGTCCAGAATAATTTCTGTGTTCTTTTCATCCAGATTCCCCGTGGGTTCGTCAGCCAGAATCAATGAGGGATTATTCATTACCGCTCGTGCCATAGAAACCCGTTGTTGCTCTCCACCGGAGAGTTGAGTAGGCCGGTGAGATTTCCTGTTCTCCACTCCAAAGCGCTGTAATAATTCCGTTGCTCGATCGGTCGCTTCCTGCATATTTATACCGGCAATCAAAGCGGGCATACTTACATTTTCGAGCGCAGTAAATTCGGGCAGCAAGTGATGAAACTGAAATACAAAGCCTATGTTCTTATTTCTGAATTCCGCCAGTCGATCGGAGTGCATTTCAGCGAGACTAGCATTTCCCCAAAAAACATTGCCCGAATCGGGAGTATCGAGTCCACCCAAAATATGTAACAAGGTACTTTTTCCACTTCCGCTGCTTCCAACAATGCTGGTGATATGCGAATCGGGGATATCCAAACTGACGCCGTCTAGTACTACTAATGGATCGTCTTTTTCTTCCGATTTATAGCTTTTACGGATATTCTCGGCTCGTAAGATGTAAGAAGCCTGTTCAGTCATTGTCTAATTTAGAATGCTCAAATTCAGGATAAATAACGGACTCGATGTGAACACATTTTCCGCTTTCTGCATCCACAATAGCAAAAGCTCCGCAAAGGTGATTGTCGCCATTTGCAGCTTTATATTTTTGATGAACACCGGTGGTAAATCGCTTGATGGCTACTTTTTTATCCATTCCCAGCGATGAATTATAAGAACCGGTCATTCCCGCATCGGTTAAATATCCGAGCCCATCAGGAAATAGTCGCGCATCGCCGGTTGGGATGTGCGTGTGCGTACCAATCAGCACCGAAGCTCGTCCATCTAGATGCCAGGCCATCGAAATTTTTTCTGCGGTTGCTTCGGCGTGCATATCCACAAATATAATGTCGGTTTCTTCTTTCATTTTGGATACCGCCCAATCGGCAGAAGAAAATGGATCGTCGATGGCTTTCATGAATGTGCGTCCCTGAATATTCAAAACGCCTATTTTGTGGCTGGTTCCGGGAATTTCATATACACCAAAACCTACACCGGCATTACCTCTTGGATAATTCAGCGGACGTAAAATGGTGTTGTTTTCGCGCATGTACTGGAATACTTTCCACTTATCAAATGAATGATCGCCGCCGGTTATCACATGCACACCGCTATCGTGCAACGCTTTGATTATTTCCTGATTGATGCCATGTCCTTCGTGAGAATTCTCACCATTGGCGATCACAAAATCAGCTTTATAGTTTTTAATCAGTCCGGGTAGAAAAGTCTGTGTGATATTAAGTCCGGGTTCGGCTACAATATCACCAATAAATAAAATACGAACGTGTTCTGCCAAAATTTTCGGGGTAAGAGGAGAGGGGTTAAGTTGCTTAACTTTTGATGTCTTCAATCAGGCGTTGCAAACTGTTGTTTACTCTCTCCATCATTAATTCTTCATTTTTTTGAGCGTCAGAAGTGTGCTGCCGAGCTTCAAATAATTCTTCTGCAATGCTTAAAGCAGCAAGTACCATTACCGTGCTTTCAGGCTGCTGCACCAATTGATTACGATAGGTTTGAAAGCGTTCGTCAACAAAATTGCAGATTCGAACCATGTTCTCTTCTTCATGATCTTCTACTTTTAGCGGATACTGTTTGCCAAGTATGTTGACCTTAATCGATTTCATGCCTGATCGTTTAAGTGATTATCTATTTTGGAAATCAAGCCCTGTACGTGCTGTCGCATAGCAAGACGCTCAGATTCGGTGATTGCCGAAAAGATATCGGTTTGCTTGCCTCTCAGATCTTCCAGTTTCCCGGTCAGTTTAGCGTTTTCGCGCTTCAAATCTTTGATCTCTAGTTTAAGGGCTTTTACTTCCTCATCAATCTCTGCAAGCAGGGCTTTAAATTTTAAAGATTGTTGAGATAGTTGATTCATGATATTAACCTCGTAATTGGGCTCCGAACTGTTTTTCGAGTGCTTTAACAATGCGGTTAATAATAGGTTCTACTTCTTTGATATTCAAGGTCTTGTTGGGATCAATGAAATTTAGTCTGAAGGCCAGACTTTTCTTGTCATTTCCAATGGATTCTCCTTCAAAAACATCAAAAATATCAAGCTTTTGCAACTGATTGCCCGCCTTATTTTTAATCGCATCCATCACTGTTCCTGCAGAAATATTCTTATCAAGAATTACGGCAAAGTCGAACTCGAAGGGAGGGAACTTCGGAATGGAAGTATAGCTGAATGCTTTCTGTTTTTTGAGCGCTTCATGAACATCATTTATCGAAAATTCCGCTACAAATACCTTTTGATCAATATCGTAGGCTTTTCTTAACTCTTTGGAAACCTCTTCAATGGTTCCAAGGTGTGTGTTCTTAATAAACACCTCAAGTTTTCCATCTTTTTCTGAATAAGAAAGTGCTTTATCTAATCCGACTTTTCCAAAAAAAGCAGCAATATCAGACTTTAAATCAAATACCGAGTACGAAACAGGTTTGCTGGTCCAGTGCTCGGTTTTACGTAAGCCTGCTACACCAAACAGTACATGAGTTTGTTCTTTAATGCCCGCGTGATACGAATAGTCTTCACTTTGCTTAAATACATTGCCTGTTTCAAAAAACCGAATTCCGGTTGCCTGTCGGTTAAAATTATAGGCTGTAGCTTTTAATAAGCCATGCAGTAACGACGGACGTAAAGTCGTCATGTCGGCCGTAAGAGGATTCAGCGTGTTAACCATAGAATCTGCCGCCCCAAAGTGTGAAGCTTCCTTCTCAGAAATTAGCGAGTTGGTATAAATTTCTTTATATCCGAGTTCTACACCAATCGCTCTGATCTTCTCCATCAGAAGTTCCCAAGGTGAAAACGTTTCGGTAGAAACATAAATACCATGGCTGGGAGCTTCGATATTGTTGTAGTCGAACAGTCTGCCCACTTCTTCAATCAGATCAACTTCCCGTTCTAAATCCGGACGGAAGGTGGGAATAGCATAAGTGATGGAATCAGGTGAAATTTCAATCGTCTCAAGTTCCAATCCTTCCAAAATATCCACGATTTGGCGCTCGGTTAAGTCAGTTCCGAGCAAGCGGTTTACGTAGATTTTGCGAAGTGTTAGCGTACGTTTTTCTGTTTTTACAGGATGAATATCGATGATTTCATCCGCCAGAATTCCACCAGCCACTTCCTGAATCAACTTGGCAGCGCGTTCAACGGCAATCGCTTGTAAATTTGGATCGATCCCGCGCTCAAATCGGTAAGAGGCATCTGTTTGTAGTGTTTCCGCTTTGGCTGTTTTTCGAACGGTTCCTGGATCGAAATAAGCTCCCTCAAGGAAGATATTCGTCGTTTTATCACTTACTTCGCTGTATAAACCACCCATCACGCCGGCAATTCCAACCGGACCTTCACCATCGCAGATAAACAGAGTTCCGGGAGCACAGTTTCTTTTTACGTGATCGAGCGTTTCGAATTCAACTTCGTGATCGAAATCTTTTACCGAAATTTCTTTTCCTCGGATTTCATCATAATCGTAAGCATGCAGGGGTTGACCAAGTTCGAACATCACATAGTTGGTAACATCAACTACATTATTAACCGGGCGAGAACCAATCGCTAATAATTTATCTTTCAGCCATTTTGGAGACTCTTTGATTTCCACACCTTTGATCATCTTCCCAACAAAACGATGACATTTCTCCGAATTTTCTATAGATACATTAATGTCCTCACTTTCTGTAACAACCTCAGATAGCTTTACCTCAGGCTTTTTTAGCTCAAGGTTTAAAGCCGCGGCTAAATCGCGTGCCACACCTAGATGGCAAGTTGCATCCGGACGGTTTGGAGTGATGGCGATATCTATAATGTGATCAGTGTAAAGATCAAAAACCTCAGAAATTGGAGTTCCCGGTGTAAGAGCTGCATCCAAAACCATGATTCCGTCATGATTGGTGCCAAGTCCAAGCTCGTCTTCGGCGCAAATCATCCCGTGAGATTCTTCACCACGAAGTTTTGCTTTTCGGAGCTTCAAAAATGATCCATCATCCAATTTAATGGGAAGGGTAGAACCAACAGTCGCAACCGGTACTTTTTGTCCGGCAGCAACATTCTTTGCACCGCACACAATTTGTACGGTTTCATCACCGAGATTAACCTTGCAAACTTTGAGTCGATCGGCATTCGGATGTTGATTGGTTTCAAGCACTTCTCCCACAACCACACCCTCAAGCTTACTGCCATATTCGAACGATTCTTCTTCTTCGAGTCCGATAAGGGTTAGTTTTTCGGCGGTATCAGCCGGAGAAAGGGGGAGGTCAATAAATTCTTTTAGCCAGTTGTAAGATATTTTCATCTAAATAGGTCGCCTTAATTGAATTGTTCTAAGAAGCGGATGTCGTTTTCGTAAAAGGTGCGGATATCGTCGATGCCATATTTTAAAATGGCAATTCGTTCTACACCCATGCCCCAGGCAAAGCCGGTATATTTTTCAGGATCAACGCCGGCTGCTTTAAATACATTGGGATCAACCATACCTGATCCAAGTATTTCTAGCCATTTTCCATCCTTTTCAGATCCCCACCAGATATCCATTTCTAAACTGGGTTCGGTGAATGGGAAGAAACCGGGACGTAATCGATACTTTACATCACTTCCATACATCAGTTTTACAAAGGTGATCAGTGTTTCTTTAAGATCAGCAACACTCACATTTTCATCAACATATAGTGCTTCTACCTGATGAAAGAGAAAATACGATTTTGGCGAAACGGCTTCATTTCGATACACACGTCCGGGCATGATAGATCGGATTGGTGGAGTGGTATTTTCCATCAAACGAATCTGTACCGGAGAAGTGTGGGTACGAAGCACCAAATCCATCACCTCAGGATCATCACTTTTGCGTACGAAGAAGGTATCCTGCTCGTCACGTGCAGGGTGATTAGGTGGGAAGTTGAGCGCGGTAAAGTTATGGAAGTCATCTTCAACCTCAGGCCCATCTGCGATGGTAAACCCTAAGCGATAAAAGATGTTCTTCATTTCTGATAATGTTTGAGTAAGAGGATGCAGCGAACCAATGATTGGCTCTGGAGCGGGTAGTGTGATGTCATCCACTGCAGCCTTAACCGATTGTTCGGAGGATTCCAGCGCATTTTTTAATTCTTCAAATCTATGCTGTGCAAGTTGCTTGGCTTCGTTCATCGCCTTACCAACAGCGCCTCGTTCTTCTTTTGGAACGCTCCCTAGATTTTTAAACATCGATTGAACACGCCCGTTTCTGGATAAAAACTCCAATCGAAAAGCTTCGAGTTCTTCTTTTGTAGCTACGGCGTACGACTTAATTTCGTTTGTAAGATCTTTTATTTGATCAATCATAAATATGGTGTAAGAGGGTATAGCTGTTTCCCGAAAATAAAAAAACCGGTAAACCTAATGTGAGTAAGATTTACCGGCTTCTAAAAAAATAAGCAAGTTTAGCTTAAGCGTGAGCTTCCTTTACAATGGCAGCAAACGTTTCCGGATCGTGAACTGCGATATCAGCCAAAACCTTACGGTTAATTTCCATGCTTTTTTTAGACATGGCGCTGATTAAACGGGAGTACGTTGTTCCGTTTAACCGAGCGGCGGCATTAATTCTAACAATCCATAATCTACGGAATACACGCTTGCGATTTTTTCGATCGCGGTACTGGTACTGAAGACCTTTCTCTACCGCATTTTTCGCAATGGTGTAAACATTCTTACGCTTGCCCCAGTAACCTTTCGCTTGATTCAAGATCTTTTTGCGACGGCGACGGGAAGCCACTAAGTTTAATGAACGTGGCATTTTGTCAAGATTTAGAGGTTAAAGTTGATTAGATCATTTCTTTTACGCGTGCTTCATCTGCTTTCGCAACAAGCGTAGTTTGACCTAAATTTCTTTTAGTTTTACTGCTTTTCTTTGTTAGGATGTGACGCTTAAAAGCTTTTTTACGCTTAATTTTACCGCTTCCGGTAACTTTAAAGCGCTTTTTAGCACCACTGTTTGATTTCATTTTTGGCATTGTGATTCCACTTGCTTTGTGAAAATTTTACAGACTTCCAAAATAGGGATAACTACAGCGTTTATCAATCTGTAAAGTTACTTTAATGGAGTTAAAATCATGATCATTCGTCGGCCTTCCAAGTTTGGCTTGGATTCAACTTTAGATACATCTTCGAGGGCTTTAGCTAACTTCAATAATACCAATTCACCTTTCTCGGTGTATAGCATATCGCGGCCCCGAAATTGAACCGAAGCTTTCACTTTATCGCCACTTTCTAAAAATTCGCGCGCATGCCGAGTTTTAAACTCTAAATCATGATCGTCGGTATTAGGGCGGAAGCGCAGTTCCTTTACCGTAACTGTATGTTGCTTCTTCTTAGCTTCTTTTTCTTTTTTCTTCTTCTCGTATTGGTATTTACCAAAGTCGATGATCTTACAAACCGGAGGGCGGGCGTCCGGTGCAATTTCTACTAAATCCAAATTGTATTGCTCGGCCAATTGCAGAGCACGATCGGAGGTAGTTATTTCGTGGGAGTTGTCTGGCTTGATTACCCGAACCTGAGCTTCGTTAATCTCGTCGTTTAGCCGAGGTCGGTCTTCTTTCACCGGGCCTCGAAAGTTTCGTCTTGCGATAGTTTTCCTCGTAGTTTAATTAATCTTCTGGCAGTGTCTTTTCACTGATTTCTGTTGTTACTTGGGAAAGAAAATCAGAAAAATTGAAAGTTCCAATATCTCCCTTACGATGTTTTCGTACAGAAACCGTGCCATTCTCCATTTCTTTGGCTCCAATGATGACCATGTATGGTATTTTGGCAGTTTCAGCGTCTCTGATTTTAGCGCCAATCTGCTCGCTTCTGTCGTCAACGGATAATCGTACACCTTTTGAACGGAGAATTTCGGCATATTCGTTCGCCTGCTCGTTCTGTGTATCACTTATTGGTAAGAATCGAATTTGTTCCGGTGAGAGCCAAAGCGGGAAGTTTCCGGCAAAGTGCTCGATTAAGATACTTGTAAATCGCTCCATGCTTCCGAAAGGAGCACGGTGAATAATAACCGGACGATGCTTATTGTTATCCGAACCGATGTAAGTAAGATCAAAACGCTCCGGCATCACATAATCAACCTGAACGGTTCCTAACTGCCATTTTCTACCGATGGCATCACGGATGATAAAATCAATCTTTGGGCCGTAAAAACTAGCTTCACCGGGAGCAATGAAATAATCCAGCTCCATTTCGTCGGCCACATCTTTAATCTCTTGTTGCGCGCGTTCCCAGTATTCTGAACTACCACCGTATTTGTCGTCATTCTCATCGCGGAAGGAGAGACGAATATCCACCGGCATTCCAAACGTAGTGAACACAAACTGAGTGAGTTCAATAGTGTTTCTGATTTCCTGCTTCAGTTGATCGTGTGTACAGTAAATGTGTGCATCATCTTGGGTAAAACCACGAACTCTGCTAAGTCCACTCAATTCCCCGGATTGCTCATATCGATAAACGCTACCAAATTCCGCTAAGCGAAGAGGAAGGTCGCGATAACTGCGCATATCCGAAGAATAAATTCGATGGTGATGCGGGCAGTTCATCGGTTTGAGCATATATTCTTCGTCATCCACCTGAATCGGATCGTATTGCGATTCCTGATAATACGGGTAGTGACCGGATGTTTTGTAAAGCTCTAAATTTCCAATATGCGGTGTGATTACTTCCTTGTAACCACGTTTAACTTGTTCGTCGCGTAAAAAAGCTTCCAAAGTTCGTCGAAGAACGGTTCCATTCGGTAACCACATCGGTAAGCCGCTTCCAACCATCGAGTCGATCATATAAATGCCAAGCTCTTTTCCGAGTTTTCTATGATCTCTGCGTTTGGCTTCTTCCATTCGATGCAGATACTCTTCCAACAGCTTTTGCTTTGGGAAAGTTATGCCATAAATGCGCGTTAACTGTTTCGAGTTAACATCACCACGCCAGTAAGCACCGGCTAGATTGGTGAGTTTAACGGCTTTCACGATTCCTGTATTTGGAATATGTGGTCCGCGACATAAATCGGTAAAATTACCCTGCGTGTAAAAGGTGATGCCGCCATCTTCCAGTCCATCAATCAGATCAACTTTATACTCATTGCCTTTTTCTTTGTAAAAGGAGAGTGCTTCTTCTTTAGAAACTTCTTTTCGATCGAACGTAGATTTTCTTCGTGCAACTTCAATCACTTTCTTTTCGATGGCAGCCAGATCGTCTTGGGTTATTTGTGTATCCCCGAAGTCGATATCGTAATAAAATCCATTTTCAATAGGCGGACCGATACCAAATTTTGCTTCAGGATAAAGCTCTTGAACAGCTTCGGCCAATAAGTGCGCCGATGAATGCCAAAACGTGTATTGGCCGTCGTCAGTGTCCCAAGTATTAATGGCTATAGTTGCATTTTCTGTGATGGGTCGGTCTAAATCACGAATTTCGTCATTAACCGTAATACTTAATGCTACACGTGCTAATCCTGCTGAAATTGACTCGGCAATTTCTTGTCCGGTTGTTCCATGCTGATAGGTTCTGCTTGAGCCGTCGGGTAAAGTAATTTTTATTTGGTCGGATGCCATTAATTCTGTTTCACTTTAAAATTTTTCACAGCCTTAAAGATAGAAAAAAACATACACAGGAGCATTTTAGATGCACAGTATTATTTTTTCATTTTTTGGTAGATATAATTGCAAAACCCTTGCATATTCGTGCGGCAAAAATAATTGATTTTTTTAATGATTAAGGACACAAAAGGCTTTTTCAATTCGCAGGCTATGTTTATCTGCGATCAACTTTCTCTCAAAATTCTGGATTCGAATGAGGCAGCATGTCAATTATTAAATAAGTCGGAGTATGAACTTGCCGAATTAACTCTTCATGATTTAGTGGAAGAAGTTACCCCCGATTTAGCGAATAGAATACAGCAGAATAGTCAGGCTTCTACCTACGATAAAGTTTGGAAGATTAAATCGTCCGGGTCCACAGATCGCCTGGTTCAATTTTCTTCTCATATTATAACTTACAAAGGAAAGCCGGCTAAAATACTCGTTGCCCACGATGTAACCGAGCTGGTTGAAGAACTTGAAGAGCCGTTGATTAGCACTCCCGTTGGATTTCAAGGATTTCCTTTAGCCGAAGTTGAATGGAAACCAACAGGAGAAATTTTAAGATGGTCGGACAAAGCCACCGAAATGTTAGGCTGGGAAGAAGTGGAAGTAGTGGGCAATGGTACTTCTATAAAAGATTTTGTGCACGAAGAGGATAAAGAGCTTGTATTCGGTTCAATTCAGCAAATGATTGATCAAAAGGGAGAGGATATTTCGATTTCAAATCGAGTTTTTACCAGAGATGGAAAATTAGTGTACAGCGAGTGGCACAATTCCATTTTATACGATACAGATGGGGAAGTGATTTCAGTGTATTCACTGATTGCAAATGTAACAGAGCGCGCGTTAGCCTTTAAGGAGTCGCAAAAGAGCATTCAAAGTTATCAGGATTTATTTGATTCCATGACGGATGCCATCTACATCCTGGACGATGACAATAAAATTGTTATAGCGAATAAAGGCATTAAACTCACTTACGGATACAAATTGAGAGATTTGGTGGGTAAAGATCAGTCGATATTAAGAGCGCCCGGTAAGTTTGATGAACAAGCCATGACAGAAATAAGAGAGCGTTCAAAAACGCAAAAAGCTCAAAAACTCGAAGTATGGTCAAAAAAGGCGAATGGTGAGGTCTTTTTAACCGAAATGTTGGTTAACCGGGGAAGCTATTTTGGCAAAAATGTCCTCATAATCATAGAAAGAGATATTTCGGATCGAAAGTTTGCGGAAGAAGAATTGATCCGCCGGGAAACACTATTCAGTGAGTTATTTAATACTAGTCCACTTGCCATAACTTTATTGAATACACACAACGAAGTGGAACTCGTAAACAAAGGATTCGAGCAATTATTTGGATATCAGTTCGATGAAATTAAGGGACTTGAGATTGATAAAATTATTGTACCTGAATACGGAATTGAAGAGGCGACTCGGCTGACTAATTCGCCAATAGTAGAAGAAAAGCAATTGGTTAGAATTGCGAAAAATGGCGACAGATTAAATGTGATTGTGTATTCGGTTCCGGTTATGATTGAAGGGAATATTCAAGCCAAATTCGGTTTGTATGTGGATATCACGGAGCGAAAACAAGCCGAGGAAACCATCAAGAAGTCGCTCAAAGAAAAGGAAGTATTGCTTGCCGAGGTTCATCATCGAGTGAAAAATAATCTGGCAGTAATCACCGGCTTGCTGGAACTTCAATCGTATGCATCGGATAATTACCATGCGCAAAAAGTACTCAAAGACAGCCAGATGAGGGTGAAATCCATTGCATTGGTTCATGAAAAACTTTACCAGAATGATAACTTATCAGAGGTAAATGTTTCTAGTTATATGGAGGAATTGATTACGAGTGTAAAACGTGCTATCGGATCTCGTGATGATCATATTTCTATCGAAATGGACATCGACAACTTAACGCTGCCAGTTACGCAAGCCATTCCATGCGGCTTGTTGGTAAACGAAATAGTTACCAATAGTTATAAACATGCTTTTAAAGGTCGTGATGAAGGGTTGATTGAAGTATCCTTAAAAACAAAGGGAGAATTTGTTCAAATTACCGTTCAGGATAATGGAGTGGGCTTTGATCAAGAAAATTATACAAAACCCGGGCTGTCATTAGGAATGAAATTAATACGAACACTCTCGAAACAACTGCGGGCATCTACCGAGGTGCGTTCTAAAGATGGAACCAGTTACAGTATTGAGTTTAAAATTACTGGAAGTGGTTAATCGATTAATAATGTGCAGCGTAATTATCGTCTATTCCACTAGATTTATTGAAGCTTAATTGGAAGCGAGTGCCGGGTTCGGTTTGCTCGAAACTAAAGCTGCCTTCTAATTGTGTGGTAAGTGCCGATATAATTGATATTCCGATAGTATTTCGGTTGGATTCGGTTACATCTTCGGGAATTCCTTTCCCATAATCTCTAACGGTAAGTGTTATTTCGGCTGCTTCCTCAGAGAGTGAAATGTCAATTTTTTTCGGTATGGTTTCATCGGCGTAAGCGTGTTTCACCACATTAGAAACAATTTCAGTAAGAATTAATGCAACCGGAATAGCTTGTTGAATGGAAGATATCTGAGTATCAATCGAGTAATTAATTTCGAATTCATCGCCATTTCCAAGCGTTTCAATCACCGATTTAACTAAATCAATAATGCCATCTTCAATCGAATAGCTATCAAATTTTTCTTTTTGATAGACAATATCATGCACAATGGCCATGCTTTTAATTCGGTTAACGCCTTCAATTAACTTGATTTGTACATCGGGTTGTTGTTCGGTAAGTGCTTGCAGCTGAATCATGCTTGAAATTACAGCCAGATTATTTTTTACCCGATGATGTAATTCCGAAATCAGTTGCTCTTTCTCGTTAAGTGATTGATTCAGGCTTTTTTCGTTTTCTTTTATTTCAGTGATATCAACCATTAAACCCTGCACCTTATCACCGTTATCCGAATCTGAAATGAAGGTTAAGATATCTCGAAACCAACGGATTTTACCTTCTGCATCGATGATTCGATATTCTATTTCTTTTAGGTTGTTTTCTTTTGCAGCAGTATAAAACTCTATAACTCGATAATAATCCTTCGGGTGAATATAATCGCCCCACAAATCGGGATTGCGTTCAATTTTTTCAGTTTCATATCCCAAAATGCTTGTGAAAGTAGGACTGAGATAAGTGAGACGAAGATTTTCGGCTTCCGATTCCCATGCAAACCCCTCCATCGTAGATTCTAAACTGGAAATAAACGCTTTACTCTGTTTAAGGCTGTTTTCAATGGTTCGGCGCTGCACATAATTCAGTAATTCGCGTTTAGCAGCCGGGATAATTTTGCGAAGATTATCTTTAATCAGAAAATCGGTTACTCCATTCATCATCGCATCAATCCCTTCCGACTCATTCATGTAACTGGAAATCAGTATGAAAGGAACTTCATCGTTTTGTTTGCGAAACAATTTAAAAGCATCGAGTCCGCTAAAATCGGTAAGCAGAAAGTCGCAAATCACCAAATCGTATTCGTTTTTTGTGATAGCATTCAGATAAGCCTTTTTTGTAGAAACAACAGAGATACTTAACTCCAGATCAACTTTTTTAAGATAATCGAGAAGGATTTTCACATGCAATGAATCATCCTCAACTAACAACACTTGAAAGAGCTTATCCATTGTGAACCTAAAAAATTAAAAATTACTCCTGATGAAACCGATAGTACTAAATCGAATTGTAAAACTCTAGTAGGATAAAGCTCTTATTGTAATACTTACAATAAGATAAACTGAAGGTTAGATGAATTGCCTTAGGAGAGAAAGGATTAAGTGCGTCCGACTGGATTCGAACCAGTGACCCCCACAATGTCAATGTGATACTCTAACCAACTGAGCTACGGACGCAAAGCTCAAATATACGATAATCAGCAAGCAGTAATCAATGTGCAAAGCTCAGGGATTATTGAATATTATTACCTGCGAAATGGTTATCTTTGCATCGAATTCTAAAGACCAGGCATGATTAATCGCAGAAAAGTACGCGAAACCGTTCTTCAATCTATTTACGCATATCTACAAAGTGGCGACACTGTTCAACACATCGCCGATACCGTGTTGAAAGAACACTTAGGAACGGAGAAAGAACTCAGAAGGTTTGGTGAACGTCTGTTTTTCAAAACACTTGATAATCAGACCCAATTTGATGAAATCATTACCAGACATATAAAAAACTGGGAAATCAGCAGGTTAGCAATGATCGACCGAATAGTGTTGAAAATTGCACTTTGTGAATTCATGTATTTTGAAGATATCCCCACAAAAGTGTCGATTAATGAAGCCATTGAATTGGCAAAAAAATACTCTACTGCAAAATCCGGACGGTTTGTAAACGGAATTCTGGATGCTTCACTAGAGGATTTAAAGCAGGAGGGTTTAGTTAATAAATCAGGAAGAGGACTAATCGACAGGTCAACCCATCAATGACAAAACACACAAACGGATATATTGCCATCGGCGATATCCACGGCTGCGTTGAAACATTAAATTTACTGCTTACACGATTACACGAAGAATACAGCAACACAAAGACGTATGTTTTTTTAGGCGATTACGTAGATCGTGGACCATCATCAAAGCAAGTAATTGATACACTTTTAGAGTTTAAAAAAGATCATGATTGTATCTTCATTCGAGGCAATCACGATCAAATGCTGCTCACTTATTACTCAGATAATCGATATTACGAGTATTTGAACCACGGTGGCGCGCACACCTTAGAATCATATTACGAGTCTTGCCCGGATAATAAGATTCCGTATGCACACCTTAAATTTTTGATAGGAACAAAGCTCTTTCATGAGGCGGAGCATTGGGTATTTGTACACGGAGGATTGCCCACCGATCGAACCATTAAAGATGCATTAGCTGATGAGAGCATTTACAACAGCTTTTTGTGGAATAGAGAACATTTAGAAAAGGCTGATAATGAATGGGAAAAAACCGTAGTTTTTGGTCACACCCCGGTACGCCAACCTATTGAAGGTAAAAACATGATTGGCATCGATACCGGTTGCGTATATGAACAATTTGGCAAGTTAACGGCATTGATCCTGCCAGAGCGAGAATTTGTTCAACAAAAAAGAATCGATTTTTAATATTTTTGAAAGCTAATTAATGAGTTTAAAATGTGGAATTGTTGGTTTACCAAATGTAGGTAAATCAACATTATTTAATGCGTTAAGTAACGCGGGTGCAGAATCAGCAAACTTTCCTTTTTGTACCATCGACCCGAATGTAGGGCAAGTAGCAGTACCGGACGAACGATTATTGAACCTGGCACAGCTTGCCGAATCAAAAAGTATTGTTCCAACAAGTATAGAGTTTGTAGACATTGCTGGTTTAGTAAAAGGGGCAGCTGAAGGAAAGGGTAAAGGAAACGCATTTTTATCTCATATCCGAGAAGTTGATCTGATTATTCATGTTGTTCGTTGTTTCGAAGATGATGATATCATTCATGTAGAAGGGGATGTTGATCCTGAACGCGACATAGCCATTATCGAATCAGAATTAATCTTAAAAGATCTCGAAAGCGTAGAAAAACGCGTCGAGAATTTAAAGAAACAAGCAAAGAGTGGTGATAAAACCATCAAAGCTCAGATGGAAATAGTTGATCGTCTCCGAGCTCATTTAGAAGATGGTAATACTGCACGAACTTTTGAAGTTACCGAAGATCAAAAGGCCGCATATAAGGATTTATTTTTACTATCTGCCAAGCCGGTTTTATATGCTTGTAATGTTGGGGAAACGGATCTTGAGTCAGGTAATTCGCTGGTTGATACCGTTAAAGAAGTCGCTTCCAAATTCGGTGATGAAGTAGTAATGTTTTGCGCTAAAATAGAAGCAGAAATTGCTGAGTTGGATGAAGAAGAAAAGGAAATGTTTCTTGATGAATTAGGCGTTGCAAGTGCAGGCCTAGATCGTTTAATTCATGCAGCATACGCTGAGTTAGGGTTGATTACCTATTTCACGGTAGGGCCAAAAGAAGCACGTGCATGGACCATCAAAAAAGGAACTAAAGCACCTCAAGCTGCCGGTGTAATACATACCGACTTTGAACGCGGTTTCATTCGAGCTGAAACGATTGCTTACGATGATTACGCGGAGTTGAAAAGCGAAAAAGCGGCTAAAGAAGCCGGTAAAATGCGTCAGGAAGGGAAAGAGTACGTGGTTGCCGATGGCGATGTATTGCTCTTCCGATTTAACGTATAAGCTAAATCATTGAATGTGAACCTTTATGTTTCACTTGAAAGGTAAAGGTTAGTTCAAATCCACTGTTAATGTTAATTGCATGTGACGCTCCCAGCTGTTCAAGTAAAGTATGAATCAGCGTAAAACCAAAACTGTTACTTTCTGAGCATTTTTGGGTGGTACAACCACTTCCGTTATCGTTGTAAATACATTGGATACTACTTTCTAAATGTAGAACCGTAAATGATATAACCGGATTAGATTGCGTTGAGAACGCATGTTTTAACGAGTTCGTAATTAATTCATTCAGCAATAAGCCAAGAGGAATACCTTGGTTAATATTGATGTTGAAACCTTCATCTATAAACACCAGCGATGTTGGGGTTACAGGCTTTGATTGTACATTTACGGCATTGTCAAAAATTTTCTCCGCATATTTTTTAAGATTGATATTAGAAAACGAATCGGATTGGTAGAGCATTTCATGCACATCGGCAATGCTTTTTATTCGACGGCTCATCTGATCATAAAAACAACTCAATTCTTCATTATCAACACTGAAGGCTTGCAAGTGGAGCAGTCCAATTATGATCGCCAGATTATTTTTCACCCGATGATGAATTTCTTGAAGCAAAATGGTTTTCTCCGCTAAAGAACTATTGAGTTCATCCTCCAGCGTTTTCTCGGCTGTAATATCTAAATGGGTGCCAATTATGCGGCGTACGGAACCATCTGCAAAGCGCTTTATTACTCGTCCGCGATCCCGAATTACGCGATATTCACCATCTTTGTGGCGGAGCTTTATCTCAAGATCGAATTCGTTCACACCGGCATTGAGTTCGGCTAAAGCATCTGTAATAATAGTGAAATCATCCGGGTGTAAAATCTCAAAGAAACTATCGAGATTTGGACTTAGCTCACCTTCCTGATAACCAAGCATGTCGTACCAAAAATCGTTGACAAGGATGATTTCAGTTTCCATTTCTAAGTCCCATACTCCCAAATCGGCACCGTGAATGGCTACATCCAATCGGTCTTCGCTTTCTTTTAATTTCTTGTACGATTCCACTCGGTCAGAAATTTCTTCTTGGATGGCTACATAACCTGTAAACTTTCCCTGTTCGAAAATGGGGGTGAAGTCGAGCTTTATCCAATATTGCTCCCCATTTTTACGGCTCGAAACTAGTTCTTTACTAAACGACTGCCTTTTTTCTAAGTGTTCACGGATATTGGTAAGAACCTCAACCGAAGTTTTGGAGCCTTGTAATAGTGCAGCCGGACGTTTACCAATAGATTCTTCGAGGCTAAAACCCGTAATGGTAGTATATGCCTCATTTACCCATTCAATTTCAATGTCCTGATTTAGAATGACTACACCATTGTGCGTGTGTTTTGCTACCAGCGAAAGCTTTCTAACTTCCTCTTTTTGATCTCTCAACAACTGTTTTGCTCTGTAGTATTCAATTTGTGTAACAATAGAATCATGCAGTTTGCTTAGCTCAGACTTAAGCACAATTTCATTCACTTTATATTCCATTATAAAGCGAACGATTTCGTGATTTAACAAAGATCCGGATAGTATGATTATGGGTAAGTCAGCATTTTGTTTTCGAACAAGCTCGATTACCTCAAAACTATTTCCATCTCCTAAATTGTGATCGGTAATTACGATATCAGTTGCCGATGCATTCCAATTATTTTTGAACTCTCCAAAGGATTGGTACTGTTGAATCTCAAGGTTTGGAAGTTGTTTATTCAGATATCTTTTTGTCAAATAAACGTCGTTCTGATCGTCCTCTACTAAACTTACTCGAATCATACTCTTTATTTCCTACGCTTAATCTCTTGTGTCCCAGTTGTTTTATCTCTACTGTAGGATATTTATACCGTGCGTTAATTATCGGTAGGGTACAAAGTTTTATAATCAATTTTAAGCGTGCTTATCAATTTAGGTAGGTTCATAAATCTAATAACATCTAGCTAATAAATGTCCGAACTGAGCTAAAATCTAAGTCAAAACTTAGATTTTCTGCGAGTGATATGAGAGGAGCTTCGATTTCTTATCAAAAAAGAGAAAGGCAAAGCACAGTTGGTTGCTTTTAATGTGTGTTGCCTAATCTGCCACAGCCAGACTTGAATGCGAGCCGGTATGCATTACTTCAAAAGAGAAATCGATACCGAAACCACTTTTATCAATAAACTCGAAACTAGATTCCAATTGCTGCAACAGAGTTTGAATTAGCGTAAAACCGAGACTTTTTGTTTGCCCAATTTGAACAGAGGAAAGGCCTTTGCCATTATCCGCATAAGAACAGAAGATGGTTTCATCAACACGATAAATAGAAAGGTTTATTTCCGGTAATGCAATTCCATCGAAAGCATGTTTCATGGAGTTTGTTAGAAGCTCATTAAGCAGTAATCCTATGGGAATAGCCTGATTGATATTTATTTCGAAATTTCGATCTATTGAAATATTTATTGCCGGACTTATACCATTGTTAAACAGCGACTTTATATTTGTGGTTAGGCTACCGATGTATTCGTGTAAATTAATGCGCGTAAAAGAATCAGAATTATACAAGAGCTCATGAACGTCGGCAATGGTTTTAATACGGGTAGTCATATCTGAATAAAACGAGCGAACTTCATTATTATCTGTACTATACGACTGTAGATGTAATAAACCTGTAATTATTGCCAAATTGTTTTTCACCCTGTGGTGGATTTCCTGAAGCAGTATCGTTTTTTCTTTTAGCGAAGCAGTCAGCTCATCACTCAATCTTTTTTCGTTCGTAACATCTAGGTGTGTACCAATTAAGCGCTTTATCTCGCCATTTTTATCTCGATGTACAACTCGCCCACGATTCCTGATGATTCGATAATTCCCATCTTTATGTAGACATTGAAGTGTTAAATCAAAGGTGTTTTCACCGTTTTGCAGTTCTTTTCTTGTTTGCTCGATTTTATGTAAACATATGGGATGCACTAACTCGATAAAGCTCTGTAAATCGGTTTCAATTTCGCCTTCTTCATACCCCAGCATACTATACCAGCGGTCGTTTACTACATTTTTACCGCTTATCAAATCTAAGTCCCATACTCCTAAATCTGCACCATGTATAGCGGCATCTAAGCGATCTTCGCTTTCTTTAATCTGGTTTTGAGCTATAATCCTTTTGGTAATATCTTCTTGGATGGCTACAAATCCCGTGTGCTTGCCTTGATCAAACATTGGGGTAATATCCAGCTTAATCCAATACTCTTCACCTTGGCGATTGTAGTTCAATATTTCTTCGGATAGAGGAACCTTTTCGTTTAGTTTTTTTCGAATACGTTTTCTTGTTGCAAGGTCAGTATGTTCACCTTGAACCAAAAAAGATGGCTTATTACCAATCGTTTCTTGTTCGCTATATCCGGAGATTTTACAAAATGATTTGTTTACCCAAATAATCTCTTCGTTTGCATTAGTAACTATTACACCATTATGTGTTTGTTCAGCTACCATGGATAACATTTTTAATTCCTGAGCTTGTTGCTGCAACAGTTCCATCGACTTTTTTGCTTGTATTTCCTTTAAAACTGATAAATAAAGTCGGCTTAAATCTGATTTCAGGATTACATCATTTACTCGGTAATCGATGATCAATCGTGCAGCATCATGATCATTTAGCGTTGCAGAAAGAACAATTACGGGCAATTCATGGCTGTATTTGCGTACGAAGGATATGACGTCAAAACTACTTGCTTCTGGCAATTGATGATCAGTAATAATCAGATCAGTATTGGATGGCTGCCAGTTTGATTGGAAATCAAAAAAGCTGTTGAAGTTGAAAATCTCAAAAGCATATTCTTTATTGTTGAACACTTGCTCAATTATGCGAGAGTGTGTTGCATTATCCTCAATCAAAGCAAGTTTAATTTTTTCCATGTCCTATCTCTATTACAAGCATATCTCCAACATTCAGCCGGGCTGTCGAAGTTGTTTTATTATCGACTCGAATCACATTCAGATAAGTAAGATTTTGTTGTACTTAAAGTGACACCAATACTATTGAAGTAATAGGTAAAAGACTAGTAAGAAGTACGAAGACTTTACTGTTTTCTGGACAGCCAATTTTGTGCTTCTTCTATTGAATTAAATCCTTTCATGCACACTTTTTTGCAATATGAGACAATCCGAATTACAAATTCCACCTGAATATTAGACGGGCAGTATATCATGGCAAAGTTCATTCCTTTCAGGTTTCTTCGGATGGAGCGGGCAAATTTATAATCATCTCGTAAATCAGTTGCAGAAGTAGTAGATGTTAAATCTACAATTAGATTTTTAATTTGATGGGCATTGCAATAATCAACCGCTACTTGAAGGTTTTTAAAACGATCTGTTTTTCTGATTACTTTTTGATGCACTTTCAAATAGGCAATGCTTGTATTTGGAAGGGTAATAATTTCAGGTTCCATATTTCAATAAATAATAAAACCGAAATGGTAGGGAGAATGAGTCAGTATTGAATCACAAAACTGTAAAACCTAACAGCGCGATTACTTTGACTCTTCCTTTAGCTTGTGCTTATTGAAATACAAAAATGCGATCCAAATAAGGCTTAATCCACCAAAAATTGCGATAAACGTAAAGATGGCAGGACCTGGATCGCTTACCGTAGAAATAGATCCGGAATAAGCCGCAATTACCGCGTAAGGCAATGTCCCGATCGAATAGAAAAGCAAGTATTTCCAATAAGGCATTTTAGTAACCCCTGCAAGACACGACGTTACTTCGGGTAGCATCGGTGCGGCACGGCAAAGCATTAAACTGAATGGACCAAACATGGAGAATAGTCGAGTCATTTCTTCGATCTGTTGCTCATCTTTACTTACAAACCTTAGTAGTTTATCTCCGTGAAATCTACTAATCAGATATCCCATAGTTCCGGCACCCAGCATTCCTAGCGAAGAATAAAAGACACCAAGTTCTAACCCTAAAAAGAATCCTGACAGAATAGTAAGAGATAAGGTAGGGATGGCGATAAATAAATCAACCAACATTAGCAAAACAATGATAGAGCCAACGATCCAAGGTGACAGCTCCATAGCGGCTTCCAGCCATAGCTTGATGTCGTCTGTACTGAGTACACCCAGTAGTTTAAAAACCACAAGAGTAAAAGTAAAAAAAGCTCCTAGAAGGAGAACAAACTTGATTAAGGCTTTCATAAAAATGCTGTGATCGTTGCCAAAACCTGAACCTAAGAATTGACGTTCCTAAGGTATAAAACAAAGCTCAAAAATTCTTAACCCCCAATCATTTACAGATTGATTTCATCTTGCAGGTTGATAGGCTACACCAATCAAAATTAGATAAGCAAGGCATTAACGCTTAATGTAAATCATGGTGGTATCGGCCGGAACATTGTATGGATTTACGCGATCGTAAACTACCCAGGAATCGCGGAATCTTCGCTTAAGTAAATTGGAAAACTCAATGGCTTTTTCGCGATCATGAAAATCACCAACATGCACTCGATAATGCGGTGGCTTAAAAAAAGTATAGGTTTCAGGAACATACCCATCAATATTTGCAGCACTCCAAACTCTGAAATGTTTTGCAGTAGTGTCAGCCAGAGCTACATCCGGACCGGAATAAATCTGTACGCGATATCCTTCAAATAAATCCGTTTCCTTTTCTTCGATTTCTTCCTTTATGCGTGCATAGCCTGCCGGAATTTCATTCCGTCGATTGAGATAAGTGTCAGATAATGAACTCAGTAACGGGTAAGAATCTTCGATTTCTTCGTTTGATTCTGCTTGGTTTTCAGGTTCATTATTAGGAATAACTTCGGCGCTAGATTTCTCACTTGTCCCTTCCGTCTGTGAATTGGGGGGCAGGGTAGTTTCACTTGATGCGCAACCCATCAAAATCAAAAAAGAAAACAAGAATAGTTGTTTCATGTTAAAATCCCACAGGATGCCAGGTTGTTTTAGTTTCCTGAAATTGTGTAAGGTAATATGGACCTTCAGCGTCTTCATCATACCAGTCTTCTATCTGATTTTTGTGAATACGTTTAATGTTTTCAGCAGCTAACTCATCAATTTTGGTCACCATCTCGGTGGTCAATTTATCGGTGTAGCTGAGTGCGTTTACATCCATATGTCCGGCCAAATGTTCCACTAATTCTTCTCTTTTTCCGGTAATGATATTCACCACTCCACCGGGAACATCCGAAGTGTTAAGAACTTCAGCAAAAACGATGGATGGAAGTGGGAATTGTTCAGATGCAAGAACCACACAAGTATTTCCACCGGCAATAGCTGCGGCAACAATCGAGCTTAATCCTAGAAGCGGACTTTCTTCCGGGGCAATCAATCCTACAACGCCCGTTGGTTCCAACAAACTGAAATTAAAATGTGCACTTGCAACCGGGTTTACACTACCGAATACTTGTTGGTACTTATCGGTCCAGCCCGCGTAATACACCAATCGATCAATAGAAGCGTTGATTTCTACTTCGGCCTTTTTCTTGGTAAAACCAATATCACCGAGTTCTTTTTCAAACTCAGAACGTCGGCTTTCCATCATTTCAGCAATTCGATAGAGGATTTGTCCACGATTGTAAGCACTCCGCTTACTCCATCCTCCAAAAGCTCCACGAGCCGATTTTACGGCTTCACGCACATCTTTTCGGCTGCCAAGACAAGCATTTGCCAAAAGGTCACCTTCTTTATCGAATATTTTGTAAAAGCGGCCAGATTCGGTACGGGGAAACTGCCCGCCGATATACATTTTGTAGGTTTTTAATACTTCTAAATGACTCATGAATTAAACCAGTTAGTGGTCAAAAATTTATTTTTAATTAGGGATGATGAATTCAAAATTTTAGGTAAGCACCCAATCCATGCATGCCACCTTCTCTGCCAACGCCACTTTCCTTGTAGCCTCCAAATGGTGAGGTTGGGTCAAATTTATTGTAGGTATTTGCCCAAACAACTCCTGAACGCAATCCTGAACCCACTTTGAAAATTTTCGATCCCTTGTCGGTCCATACTCCACCTGCCAATCCATAAGGAGTATTGTTTGCTTTTTGAATGGCCTCATCGGCAGTTCTGAATGTTTGAATAGTTAATACAGGTCCAAATATCTCTTCCTGAACTACTCGGTTTGATTGAGAAACATTCATCAAAAGCGTAGGGCGAATGAAATATCCATTGTCAGGAATAGAGCACGAACTTTGATATACATCAGCCCCTTCATTTAACCCAATTTCCAAATACTTATTGATGGTTTCGAATTGTGCTTGTGAGTTGATAGCACCCACGTCCGTATTTTTATCTAATGGATCACCTACGATGAGCGATTCCATACGATCTTTTAGTTTTTGAATTACTTTTTCCGCAACACCTTCTTGCACTAACAAACGCGAACCGGCACAGCAAACATGCCCCTGATTAAAGAAAATAGCATTGATAATCCCTTCGACCGCTTGATCGATCGGAGCATCTTCAAAAACAATCATTGCACCTTTACCGCCTAATTCGAGCGTGAATTTTTTGTCAGTACCGGCAAGAGATCGTTGAATAAGTTTTCCAACACCGGTAGATCCGGTAAAAGCAATTTTGTCGATGTCTTTGTGATTTACAATCTCCGCACCTGTTTCACCGGCACCTGTAACAATGTTTACAACACCATCAGGTAAACCTGCATCCTTGCACAGTTCAGCAAACTTTAGCGCAGTTAATGATGTGGTTTCAGCTGGTTTTAAAACTACGGTATTACCACAAGCCAAAGCCGGAGCAATTTTCCACGCAAGCATAAGAAGTGGGAAATTCCATGGGATAATTTGTCCACAAACACCGAGCGGTTGTGGTTTTTTGCCCGGAAAGGCATAATCGAGTTTATCAGCCCAACCCGCATAATAGAAAATATGAGCAGCAACGAGTGGAACATCAACATCACGAGATTCTCGAATAGGTTTTCCGCCGTCCATACTTTCAAGTACAGAAAACTCGCGAGCACGTTCCTGAATCATGCGAGCAATGCGGTACAGATATTTGCCACGTTCTTTCGCAGAAATAGAACTCCACTCACCTTCAAATGCTTTTCGAGCGGCCTTAACAGCTTTGTTTACATCACTTTTTGAAGCTTCTGCAAATTCTGTAATGGTTTCGCCTGTGGCCGGATTCGTAGACTTGAAATAATTACCCTCCGCCGGCTTTACAAATTTTCCACCAATAAACAGGTCATATTTTTCCTTGATCTCTGCATGAGAAGCACTTTCGGGTGCCGGAGCGTATTCCCAAACCGAAGCAAAATCCAGTTTAGAGTTTGGTGAAGTTGGTTTGTATGTGGTATCTGTGTGTTGAGACATAGTGATTGAATTACACCAATTAATTAATTTCGTTGTGGTCGAATAGTAGCTTTGAACGGATTATTTCTTATATAATCTTTTATTCGTAGGAGTTCATGTTCATCTCGTACTATTCGATCATGAAAACTTTTCTGCCACGAAAAATGTGGATGTTGTAAACGAATTCTTTTGGTACATGAAGCTTTGAAACTTCTAACCAAAGCAGATAAGTTTTTAGATTGAGGTCCAAATTTGTTTTTATAAGGTACAGCCAGTAACGGCGCATGGCCATGCGCTTTTACTGTGTCTGTGCGATAATTACCAGTAGTACTGTTATCCAATAATTGCTTATCTATGAGCAAGAGAGCATGAAAATGATCAGGCATGATTACAAATTCACCAAGTGTAATCTCTTTGCGAATAACTGAAGTTTTTAGCCATTCTTCATTCACTATTTTTCCAAGTGAATTTAAGTGCACTTCATGATCTTTAATTTCACCAAAGAAGTGCTCTCGGTTCTTCGTGTTGATAGTGATGAAGTACATTCCTTCATTCGAATAATCATACCCTTGAAGTCGATACGATCTCTTACGGTAATATGTATTCTGTTTACGATACACTAATCAACTGAAAAATAATCCGGGCTTTGATATTGCCCCGTAGTTTGTTTTACTATTTGCATGAGCACGTCGTTGGCGAGTGAGCTGGCTCCAAATCGGAAGTAATCTTTATCCAACCATGCTGCACCTAAGGTTTCTTTTACCAGTACCAGATATTGAATGGCTTGTTTTGCAGTTCTGATTCCACCTGCGGGCTTCATGCCAATCATTTTTCCGGTTTTGTAGTAATAATCTCGAATGGCTTCCAGCATTACCAAAGTAACGGGTTGTGTGGCGGCAGGACTAATTTTACCGGTAGAAGTTTTGATGAAGTCTGCACCTGCATCCATTGCAATGTCGCTGGCTTTTCGCACATTTTCGTAAGTAAGTAATTCGCCTGTTTCTAAAATCACTTTTAGATGTGCAGCGCCACAAGCTTCTTTAATAGCTGCAATTTCGTCAAACACCTGTTGATATTCGCCCGAAAGAAACGCACCACGACTGATAACCATATCTACTTCGTCGGCGCCTTCATCTACGGCAAATTTTGTATCATCAATTCGTACCGAAAGGGGAGCCATTCCACTGGGGAAAGCTGTTGCTACCGAGGCAACATTTATATCGGTACCTTTTACAGCCTTTTTCGCAACACCGACCATAGTTGGATACACACAAACTGCTGCAACGCTTGGTAAATCGGGCATAGGTGCATAAGGAACTTTCGCTTTTTGGCACAATTGAATCACTTTTCCTTCTGAATCTTTGCCTTCTAAAGTGGTTAAATCCATCATGCTCAAAGCAAGTTTGAGGGCAAATATCTTCGATTCTTTTTTAATACTTCGTTTGTTTAAACGAGCTACTCGTTCCTCAACTGCAACATGATCGATGGGAACCGTGACGGAAAAATCAGGATAATTCATTCTAAAATTTATGGGAGATGACAGGATTCAGTCTTTTCGGAGGGCAAAGGTACGAAATTATGAGAAAAGCATTTTCAGAAGCATCGGAGTTTGTAGATGATTTTGGCGAAATGATAAATAACCTTCTTTCTATCGCATAACACAACATAGAATTCCAATTTTTAGCTTAATCAGTTACTCAAAAGGAAGTTGCGGTGTAACCTTTTTTCTTGTTAATTCTATGTGTCTCAATGTTCTATTGATACGATATCATCAAACAAAATAATAAGAGGTACAACATGGAAGGAATAAATTGGTTAGCGGTTTTAGCTGCTTCGTTGGTTGGATTTGGAGTCGGTTTCTTGTGGTATGGTCCATTATTTGGCAAAACATGGATGGCAGAATCGGGCATGACAGAAGAGAAAGTTGCTGAAGGAAATTTGGCAAAGATATTTGGCTTATCGCTCGTATTTCAGGTGATAATGGCTTTTTGCCTGGCAATGTTTTTCTTCGGAACTCCTGAAGGTGCAGCACAAATGACGGTTGGTAGTGCTACATTTTATGGTTTTTTAACCGGGGCAGGATGGATCCTGCCGGCATTTGCAATCAGTGGATTATTTGAACAACATTCCTGGAAATTGATTCTTATCCACGGTGGCTACTGGGTGGTAACTTTCACAATTATGGGATTGGTATTAGGACTATGGCGATAGCCTAAAAAGTGTTAGCTACTAAGACCGACTTTCTCGAGATCTGCACTGAGGTCAATTGAAGTCGGTTTTTTTATGTTCAGGATTGGTAGTATTAGACCAAACATTAAACAAAGCACCCCAAATACAAACATAATCCATGCAATTTCTCGGTAGTAATCCAACAAGTCCAAAGCGTTGAGTAAGTTCGTGAAATCATGTGCTGATTTAGGCAAGTTACCAATCAGTGGTAGATCCTGAAATTTAGCATCTGCACAGTAGGCGGCAGAATCAAGCCAGCTAAAACCCAGCCAGAACAGAGAGAGCTGCATCAACCAAGTTTGCCGATTCAAATAACCCGAGATCAAAATAATGGTAGGAATCAGAAGCTGCATCAGCGTGCCACCTAATATAGCTAAGAAGCGAAATCCAAAAATCCCGAAAATGGTATGTCCGGCTTCATGAATCAGTAAGGTGGTAAAATCCATTACTACCAAAAAAGGCGAAATTAAAGATGGGTAATCATAGTTCACGGCCATCAGTATATTTCTGGCCAAAGCCTTCCAAAATTGATGAAACACGATGATTGAAGGGTAGAGCAAGAACATCGACCAAACCCACTTTTTGATAAAACCAAGTATTATGTCGCTGCTTTCTTGTTTCAATGCTTAATTATATCGGAATACTTTTTTCGCCTTAAAATGAAGTAATGCCATATCATCAATACAGGTTTTAGAATTGTTCTTTTTTTTGATTGCTGAATAGTTACTCGCTTGGCATTTAATGTTGGTAAGGCTGCATAAAAGTGAATATGCGCCTTAAAAATTACCGCTAATTCTTTAGGTCGGCCACCAAGTAATGAGCGGATAGCTGCAATTCCATCTAATACCATTCTGAAGGGTAATTTATACCACAGCTGAGAAATTGGAAGGTTTTTAAACAGCATATATAAACTGTTCCTGAAATTGTAGTAAACTTTTCGCGGAGAGCCCATTGGCAACGAACCACCACCTAAATGATACACCACACTCTTGGGAGTGTAGGAAGCTTTATGCCCCATGTTCAAAGCTCTCCAACATAAGTCAATTTCTTCCATATGAAATTCAAAGTCTTCGTCAAATCCTCCCAGTATTGTAAAAATCTCTTTTCGAATAGCAAAAGCAGCACCGGAAGCCCATACTATTTCAGTCTCTTCATTGTATTGTCCGACATCTTTCTCTACGGTATCCAAAACTCTACCTCTACAAAAAGGGTAACCCAGCATATCCAAATAACCTCCGGCAGCACCGGCGTATTCGAAATATTCAGGCTGTTCAACGCTTAATAATTTTGGTTGAACAATAGCGACTTCTTCGTCCGCTTCAAATGCAGTTGAAATTCCAACTAACCAATCGGGAGTCACTTCTACATCATTATTTAGAAAAAGCAGAATTTCTTTTTTAGCATAGGGAACAGCTCTGTTATTACCACCGGTGTAGCCATAGTTGCCATCGAAAGCGGCAATTTTCACTTCAGGATAATGCTCCTTAATCCACTCTTTACTTCCATCGGTCGAGTTATTATCAGCAATGATGATTTCAAAATCCGGATAATTAGTGGCGGCAACCGACGGGAAAAATCGTTTTAAATGATGCAATCCATTCCACGTAACTATAACAATGCTGAATCCCTTCAATGAAATAAAATCTTTGGTGTTTTGGTTATGGTTTTTATAGGAGAATACGGCGAAAAGTCGTTTCTTTGGTACCCAACAACAGCCATGATGATACCAAAATTGTATGATCAAAATTGGTCTTATTTCAGACACCCATAACTACCTGGATCCCCAGGTTTTCGATTATTTTGAAGGATGCGATGAGATTTGGCATGCCGGTGATTTTGGTACGATTAAAATAGCCCAACAGCTCGAAAAAATTGCACCGGTGCTCGGGGTATATGGCAATATTGATGGAAAAGATATTCGGGATGAATATCCACTCCATCAACGGTTTATGCGACAAGGAATCGATTTTTGGATGACGCATATTGGTGGAATTCCCGGACGCTATTGTATTCCTATTCGTGAGGAGATGGAAAGTAATCCACCGGATGTATTCATTTGTGGCCATTCACATATTCTAAAAGTAGCGCGCGATCAAAATCTAAATAAAATGTTGTTCATCAATCCCGGAGCTGCAGGGAAGCAAGGATTTCAGGAAATGCGCACCGTGTTACGCTTCGAGATAGTCGAAGGTAACATTCAGAATGTTGAGGTTATAAACCTTGGGAAGATGGGGAGAGCACTTCCTATTTGAGTTCTAGCTTTCGTATCTGTGAATCAGATTTACCGCATTAAGCGCCGACTGAACCACCAAAGGTATTCCACCACCGGGATGAGTAGATCCGCCAACTAAGTACAACCCATCTACGCCTTTAAATTTGTTTCTGGGGCGAACAAATGCAGAAAACATACTATTTGATGAGGTTCCATAAATTGAACCTTTGTTAGAAGAATATTTGGCGTAAAAATCGTTTGGGGTGATGATTTGCTTCACCTTCATGTGTTCCGAAAGATTTGTTAATCCACGATCTTCCAATTCTTTAATGATAAAATTAGCATAAGATTCACTTTCTGCATTCCAATAAAAGGCATCAGATAAATAAGGTGCATTCACCAAAATAAATAAATTGGAACCGTTATTGGGTGCGTGTTCCGGGTTTGAGTGCGAAGTATTAGCCACATAGATAGTGGGATCATCCGGCATTATTTTATCTTTAAAGATGTGCTCAAACTCTCGCTGATAATCTTGCGTGAAGAAAATATTGTGATGCGCTAGTTCACCATATTTGCGATCGATTCCAAGTAACAAAACGAACCCAGAGCAGGATGGCTCAATTGCAGATGCTTTTCGCTTCCTTGATTCAGGCACCGCATCGTTATCGAGTAATTTGGTAATCGTTTCTGTGGCATCACTGTTGGATACTACAATATCAGAATGCACTATTTGATCCTTGGTTTTAACGCCGGTAATTCTTCCATTTTCGGTAATGATTTTTTCAACCGAGGTGTTATAATGAAAATTACAACCCAATGATTTAGCCAGATTAAGCAAAGATTCCGCCAATGTGTACAATCCACCTTTTATGTAAAAACCACCTTGATTGATTTCCACATGCGGAATGACATTTAATGTGGCTGGAGCGAGGTAGGGCGAACTTCCATTGTACGTGGTAAAACGTTTAAAGAATTTCCGCAAATACTCTGATTGAAACTTCGAATCCACACGTGTAGAAACCGTGCTGAATGCATCAATCCCGAAGAATGAAAACAAATCCAATTTCTTGAAATCCGATAAACTGTACAATGGATTGTAGATAAAAGCATCGGCAGTTTTGTTGTAAATATTTTCTGCATAATCGAGGAACTCGGTATAAGCCTCGACATCTTCGGGTGCTATTCTTTTGATTTCATCTAAGGTTTTTAAGCGATCATCAAAGCAATTAAAGATGGTGCCATCTTGATAAAAATATCGGCAAATAGGAGAGAGAGGTTGCAACGACAATTGATCGGCTAAGGTAGTTCCGCATCGTTTGTATAATTCATCGAGTATGTGCGGCATGGTAAGTAAACTCGGGCCTGTATCAAAAGTAAAACCGTCTTGCTCGAAGCGATTCATTTTGCCGCCTACCTTCGCTTGTTGCTCAAAAATAGTGACTTCATGATTTTCTGCTGCCAATAAACAAGCAGTTGCTAAGCCGCCAATGCCTGCCCCGATTATACTTACCTTCAAAATTTCGGTACCTTCTGCATTATTACATTGTTATGATTCAATCACTTCAAAACCCCAAAGTAGTTCAATTCATTCAGGAGAATCTGCACGCTCAACCTACAGATTTAATTCTAGGGGCGCATAAATATCCGGAATTACCCATAAAAGAAATTGCTGTACAAATAGAATCTCGTCAACAAATTCAAAAAAAACTGCCGAAGTGGTATGCGAATCCGAAGTTATTATTTCCAAAAAAGAGTAATCTGGAACAGGCAAGTTCTGAACTTACCGCCGAATTCAAAGCGAATTTAGTGCAAGGTAAAAGCTTGCTAGACTTAACCGGTGGGAGTGGAGTTGACACGTTCGCGTTTTCGCAAGTTTTCGAACAGGTGGATTATGTTGAGCCTAATGTTGAGCTTTGTGCTTTAGCAAGTCATAATTTTAAAATGCTAAGTGCGAACGTAAATGTATTTGAGTCTACAGCAGAGGAGTTTCTACTTAAGAATCAAAAATCATACGATTTGATTTACATCGATCCTTCCCGAAGAAATACCACAAATCAGCGTTTGATAGCTCTGGAAGAGTATGAACCTAATGTTATAGCTTTGAACGATGCATTAGCTGAAATTTCAGATAAGATATTGATTAAAGCTTCTCCCATGTTAGACATCCAGAAAGCACTTGGTCAACTTAATGATATTTCAAAGGTATTTTGTGTATCGGTGGATAATGAGATGAAAGAAGTATTGTTTTTAATCGATCATCAGCACAAAGCAGAAGAAGTGAATATTGTTTGCCAGAATTTGGGGAACCCTAAAGCTTCAACATTTACCTTTTCTATGAATGAAGAAGACCATGCAAGCTCCGAGTTTTCTGAACCGAAATCTTACATTTATGATCCATATACCTGCATAAAAAAAGGGGGAGGATTTAAGTTATTTGGTGATCGATTTCAGCTTAGCAAATTGTCGCCAAATACACATTTATATACATCGAGTGAACTTTTTGAAGAGGTTCCGGCCAGAGTATTTAAAGTGATTGAGCACATTTCCGGCGATTCAAAATCCATTAAAAAAGCATCAGATAATGGAACTATTAATGTGATTTCAAAGAATCATCCGCTTAACGCAAATCAGATTAAAAAGAAGTACCGGTTGAAAGATGGTGGTAATCAATTTCTAATATTCTGCTCCGATCAGAATCAAAAACATATACTTTTGTGCGAAATGCTTACCAGTTAAGTTATCGGCTTAAGAGTGAATCTACGTGCGAATCTTGATCTAACTCATTAGCTAAAAACTGAAAGTTGAGCCGGAATTTGTCGGTGGTATCCAAGGTGTAGGTACACTCTAATTGCTGAAGCTGTAATTTAACAAGAGTTTGTCCAAGATTTGTCGAACTTTCAAACGATTCACCGGTTGCATAACCATTGCCATCATCTTCATATATAAATCGTAGTTCTCGACCAACGGCTGCCATGCTAATATATATGTTGCCTTCAGTTCGATTTACAAAGGCATATTTAACGCTATTGGTGAGTAATTCATTAAACATCAATCCGAGCGGGATGGACTGATTCATATCCAAACGATAATCGGGGACATCCAAATGCAGATGAATGGTACGATCGCCTTGCAAGGTTTTTTGAATGCTCGGAAGGATACGACCCAAATATTTGCTGATGTTTACCGCATCCATATCGTTAGAATCATAAATGAGTTCATGCACTTTAGCGATCGAATGCACTCGATTAATACTTTGCTGAAACGGTAGTTTTAAACTAGGATCGTTAAATTCGTTCACCTGAAGTTCTAACAAACTTGAAATGATGGTTAAGTTGTTTTTAACTCGATGATGAATTTCGGCGAGTAGGATGGAAGCTTTATCCTGCAAATAATACTGTTGCAAACCACGATCGACGGTAAGCAGAAAATCGTCTTCGTTCCAAGGCTTGGTTAGATAGCGATACAAGTCGGCCTTATTGATCGCGTTCATAGCAGAATCGAGCGCTGCCTGACCTGTTAAGAGAATTTTGATACTTTTTGGATGCGACTCGTGGAATTTTGTGAGGAATTCATCGCCATACATGCCCGGCATAATCTGATCAGAAATAGCCATCACCACAGTTTGGCCCATTTCGTCTAACTCTTCCACAATTTCAAGAGCTTCTTCGCCACTTTCAGCAAATTCGTACTCAAATCGGGTTCCAAACTTTCTGATCAGCTGTTTGCTTAACGAATTCAGAATAATCTGTTCATCATCTATGCAAAGAATCACATCCTTTTTATTCATAATTAAGCTCCGTATCTAAAGGTTCTGTACCCGACTCATCCTCGTCTTGTTTTTTATTATCGGCCACTTTATGTGGAATAATAACCGGAATTTTCACGATAAAACGAGTACGTCCGGGCTCTGATTCAACATCGATTGTACCTGAGTGATCGTTAATGATTTCTTTGCTAATACTAAGTCCAAGTCCGGTTCCTTCACCTTTGGCATTCGTGGTAAAGTAAGGATCAAAAATACTGCTTAGATGCTCTTCCGGTATGCCAGGGCCATTATCTTCAACTTCCACAGAAACCCAATCTTCATCAATATTTTTAAGTCGAATTATGATGGTACCACTGCCTTTCATAGCCTGAATGGAATTATGTATCAGGTTTGTCCACACTTGATTCAACCGCCCCGGATAACACTTTACATTCGGAACTTCTTCAAACTCTTTTTGAATAGTAATTGCTCGTTTCGTCTTGTTGTGCAGAATAATGAGTGTATTTTCAAGATCGTCCTTCAATGAGGTATAAGATTCAGTTTCATTATCTACCCGGGAATAGGTTTTCAATGCTTTTACTAACTGAATGATTCTTGAAATTGCGATTCGAATATCACGCACATGAATCTGCGACATCCCGATATTATGAAATGAGTTAATGACCATTGGGCCGAGTTCATCTTCAAACAAAGGCTTAATCTCATCAACATTTTCTGCCGTAAACCCAACCTGAGCAAGCAAACGGCTGTAAAAAGCGGCATCCATCATCGAAAAGATTGAATCAACTTTTTTGATTTTGCGAGCTTCCTTTCTCACTTCAGAAGTAGTTAGAGTTTTTTCGGCTCCTATTATTTGCTTGCAGGTGTTTAAGTACAACACCTTCTTAGAATTAGGCAGTGCTTCGGTAACAACTATTAAATCGTTTAGTATGTCGATGTAATCCCGATTTATCTCATCGATAGCACTGTTAATTGCTCCGGAAGGGGTGTTTATTTCGTGTGCAACACTTGCTACCAACTGGCCTAATGCAGCCATTTTTTCTGATTGTACCAGCTTTACCTGTGTATTTTTCAGATCGTTTAAAGTATTGGTAGCTCGTTCTTTCTCCTCCTGAAGCTGAGTGCTTTGCTTTTCTAATTTTGTATAGGCTTTTGAAATACTTTTATTTCGATCGGTAAGAGAAACATTAAATTGTTCCATTTCCAATATGCGCTGCTTTTGCGTTTCAATAAGTGTATCGAGCATGGTATTAAAAGCGCGTGCAAGAACTTGAATTTCAGTACTTCCCTCATTTTCGTTCGCACGTATTTCAGGATTATCAACTGAAAAATCCTGGGTTACCTGTTTTAATGCTTCAATAGGTCGAGTGATTCCTTTAGCAAGTATAAAGCCACTTAATGAGGCACCAATAGCAATCAAAATGGATAAAAAGGCTAAGTTTAAGCGAGTTGTATTTCTAGATTCTTGTATATAATCGGTATTAAAACCCAGATAAATTTTCCCATTGCCTGAAAGATTAGAGTACCAATTGATTTGTTTTACAAATTGATCAAAATCATTAGTTATGGTACGTGGTATTTGATCCAGATTTAATAATTCTGCTGAAAGCGTATCAGGGTAGGATGCCAACAATTCTTCGTTTTCATCTACAATCAATATAAAATCAATGTTTTGATTTCTAGTAGCCCAAGAAAACACCTCATTAATACTTTCAAAATTTTCTTCTCGCAGGCCAATTTCTAAGCCAAGTCGAACAGCTTCTATCTGAATCTGAGCACTTGCATTATATTCTCTATTCACTAAACGCTGCTGTAAATTGCTATTGATGTAGGCAAAAATAATGGTTGAGATAACTGCAATTGCTGTTACCACAATCATAAGCTGATGCTTTAATGGGATATTGAATAAAAATTTAAGACCCATTTTGAATTTCAAAAAGAATGTTAAAATCTGCTGGCACTCTATCGAATGGGAGGTAACCAACTGTGCCGGGATTTCTTCTAATTAAATCGATCATACTTTGAACCGAGTCAACTACTTTTGGTGGCACGGATCGTCCGGTTAATTGTGCTCGTAACCAGATTTTCTTTACATCATTGGTAGAAATGTTTAGTGCATCATAGAATTGCATCCGTAAGTAATTTTCACCTTTGTAATCAGCAATTCTGATTCTATTGTTATCGTCCCAGATCTGAGATTTAAGTGTATAAATATTTATCAGTTGCTCAGTATTTTTGACTTCTGTGGCGATGCTTTCATGCACTACAACTGCCAAGAGAATTTCAGTTTGTTGAGCAATAAGAGGAGATCCAATCAGCAAGAGAATGATAGTTGCAATATGTGATTTGCAGGAATTCATGTCTATCTCAAAAAATTGTGCTGATTCCAAAGCTCAGTATATTCAAACGATAATCTAGATGATCGTTTTCATTTGCTTTGGTAAAAAGATACTGCGCTTTTATCGAGGTATTATTGAATGGTTTCCATCCACCTCCCAAACTGTAAATCTGAATCCCCGCTGCCGAAGGTGTGTTGTTTTTAATGAACTCATAAGTTTGATCCGAATTGAAGCTTGTATACCCGAAAGCGTAAAACTCATCATTAAAATTATAAGTGATATTGCCGTAGAGGAAGCGTTTATTCAAGTTGGCATTTTGAAAAGCAGGAGTTTTTCGAATTTCTTTATGGTTATGAAAAATGCCCATATACTCGCCCTCAAAAACAACCTTTTTGTATGCAAATGAAAGGTCATATCCCACTCGATATCGTTTAACCTCACCGAGGACCGGAGTTGTGAATGTAGGCAGTCGAAATATTGAATTTTCTTCAATGGTTTTATTGTCTTCATCATAGGTAAAAGAAATTCCTGTTTTGAAGGTTTGATAATCGTTTATGATTCCAATTCTACTGCCAAATAAAAGTGCCGTATTTAGATTTTCTCCCCTGTATAATGCCGAATTTTCTTCTGCTGTACCAAAATCATTTTCTTGCGATTTTGCCAAAAATGAATTTTCTGCATTACCCACATAGAATGCAATTTCCATGGTTTTATCACTAAAGAAATATTTATTTGCTGTTAACTGGAAATACGCATTTTGAGGTTTATAATCTTCTACACGAACCAAATGATTTAACATGGTTTCGTAGAGCACTGGGCGAATCAAGTATGGAAAAAGTGGTAACCGATTTTTTATTTCAGTTAGATTATTAAACTTTGGTAGTAATAGGCCGGCTTTAACCTCTAACTGATCAGAAAAGCGGTATGATATCCAACCTTCCGGAATTTGAAAATTACCGCTTGGAACACTTGTTGAATACGATCCGCTGGCCTCAAGACTAAGAAAAAACATGCTTCTTTCGGTTATGGGCTTTTGGAAAAAAAGATTAACCTGATGAAGGGTAAAAGAGGTGCTTCTACTTTTATCAACAATTTCAACTGGAATAGTTTCGGATTCATAAATAGTAAAGTCGAAAAACTTTGCACTCATCAGTACTTGCGCAAATCCGAATACGTATAATTCATCGTCTTCTTGAGCAAAGGCCTGAAGTGAAATTAAAGTGCCTATCAGAAGTAGTATCAATTTTTTATGCAAGTTTCGCATACACTATTAAGCTCAAGGTTGCAGTTAGGTGTGAGCTTTTTATCGGTTTTAATTAATAAAGATTAAGCTACGTCGATAAACGGGTTAACATTTAACCAATTCAATTAATATGAAATACACAGGCTTTGGAATGGTACTGTTGTTTTTTGCTTGCAGTACAGCGCCTTCGGGAGTAGTAGAAACTGATCCGAATGAGTTAGTTTTAGGTAGTTGGGAAGTTAATTCAGCATCCATCGACGGTAACAATTATGCTATAACATCACCAGGTTTTGGACAAATAGAAGCAATTTTTGAGGATAAACTATTTACTTACATCTACCCTGAAGTTGGATCAAATGGCTTACCAAATGGAAAGACAGATACATTATTTGCGATATGGGAATTCAATGCAGCTTTTGATTCACTCCTATTTAGAAACCCGCAAAGTGGTGTTACAATTTTTGAGTGGCAGGTAAAGCAGCTACAAGTGGGAAAATTAAGTACCAGCTATGCAGGTGAAGCAGCACAAGATCCTTCTCAGTTTTCGCGATACAATATCGACTACAAACTTAAATAATCTAAAGAGAAGTATTTATTTGATGCAGGGCGTTCTCAACGCGTTTGGCTCGTCCGGTATCAAATGAAAAATTCAGTTCGAAAGTGTCATTGGTATTTAAGGTATAGATACTTTCTAGCTGTTGCAGCTGAATATTGATGAGCATCAGACCAAGAGATTTCGAAGTTCTAAGAGTTCCTTCACTTTCGAAACCGGGACCGGAATCTTTATAGGTAAAAGCTAAACGTTTTCCATCCACCTTCATCGAAATCGTAATTTCGCCATCTTTTTGCTCATCGAAGGCATATTTAAACGAATTGGTAATCAATTCATTAAAAATTAACCCAAGGGGAATAGCTTGATTTACCTTCAGGCGATAACTGGGAATATCGAATAAGAAAGTAACTTGTTTGTTGTGGCTGTTTAGTGTTGCTTGAATAGTAGGGACGATTTTCTCGAGATATTTTTTGATGTCAACACTCGTCATATCCTCCGATTCATAGATAAGCTCGTGTACTTTTGCGATAGAATTGATACGATTAATGCTTTGCTGAAAGTAGATTTTGCTACCAGAATCACTTATCTCGTTCACTTGAAGTTCCAACAAGCAGGTAATAATGGTAAGATTATTTTTTACCCTATGATGAATTTCTGCAAGTTGTAGCTCTATATTTTCTTTAATGTAAAATTGCTGAACCCCGCGGGTAATAATGTTGATGAAGTCGGCTTCATCCCAAGGTTTTATCATATAACGGTAAATCTCAGCTTCATTGATAGCAACAATCACTGATTCAAAGTCCGATTTACCTGAGAATAAAATTTTAATCACATTTGGGAAAGCTTGGGCAATTTCGGTAAGAAATTCGGTGCCTTGCTTTCCCGGTAGAATTTGATCGACGATAGTCATAACCAGACGTTTATCCTCGTTCTTCAGACTTGCAAGTAATGTTTCCGCTTCTTCTGCCGATTCTGCAAACAAGAACTCAAATTGCTCACCAAAATGAGCTTCGAGTTGACCTTTCATCAGTCGTAGGATGATAGGTTCATCATCGATGCAGAGGATTACATCTTTTGTATTCATTCTGTACTACCTGTTTTTTATAAAGGGACCTCATTTCACCTTCATAACTTTTATCGGCAGTGAATGCACTATGTTTAATTAGAATTAAAAAATTAATTAACGCTAATTAAAAGGAATTCCTAAAACTTAAGGTGTAGCATAAGCCGTGGTCGTTTTCAAAGCTCGAAGTAGCATCTATTTGTTTGGAGAGATTTTCTACCAAACTTAATCCCATCGACAGAGAGGAGTGTTCCTTAAAATTGTCATCTATGCCACAACCATTATCTCGGATAGATAAAATAATCGATGATTCGAATTTATTTAAAGTTATCCAAAGTTTGGGATCGGGCTCTTTTTCAAAAGCATGTTTAAATGCATTAGATACAATCTCATTAACTATTAAAGCACAAGGAAGAGCTTGGTTGATATCTAGGTAAAGGGGTTGCAGATCATAATGTATGTCAGCACTTACTTCTGTGAATTGGCTATCGTTCAACAGTTTTGCATGGTCACGTATATATTGTGCGAAGCTGATTTTTGAAAAGTCTTGTGATTGATACAGCTCTTCGTGAATCGTTGCAATACTCTTGATGCGATCCATATTGGTAGAGAGGCGATCTTTCACTTCTGCATTTTCTGTATCCACAACTTGTAAGTACATTAAACCGGCAACCACTGCAAGGTTATTTTTTACACGGTGATGTACTTCTGCAACCAGCGCTTCTTTTTCTTTTACCGATTGTTGAATCAATAGTTCTTTTTCTTTTCGATCAGAAATATCCTGCACAATACCAATGAATCGGACCGGTTCATTTTCGCTGTTAAAGACATGTTTGCCTGCTGAATTTAACCAATGGATACTGCCATCATCCCAAACCACACGGTAATCTACGCTATAAAATTTATGCTCTTTTAAACTTTCTTGATAAGCTTGATGAACTAGTTCCCGATCATCGGGATGAATACAATTAATAAAAGTCTCGTAATTCCAATTTGGGTGATACTCATCAAAGCCAAAACACCGATCATGTTCAATAGTGCGTAAGGTTTTTTCTTCTTTGATGTTGTAATCCCAAATTCCAACCTTTGTTGATTCCAGAATTACACGTAATCGCTGCTCGCTTAGTGTTGCCTTGGTCTCGGCCATTTGCAAATCGGAGATGTCTTTGACCGTAGAAATGTAACTCAGCACATTACCTTTGTCGTCACAAATTCTGGAAGGGGATACAATCACCGGGAAAATCTCCCCGTTTTTGCGCTTAAATTTCAGTTGAAGATCTACTTTCTCGCCCGCCATCACCTGCCCAAATGTTGCACGAATTTCCTCAAGATGTTCTTCCGGCCAATATTTGTGAGGTACACCGGTTCCAATCAATTCATGTTCTTCGTAGCCAAGCATTTCACAAAGTGCAGAATTTACTACAAGATGATTTCCTTCTAAATCCAACATAGAAAATCCATCGTTCATACTTTCCAGCACATTGGCTGTGAGGTGTTGAGACTGTTCCAACTGTAGTTCTGCCTCTTTTCTTCGCGTAACGTCCCGGGAAATCGCAATAATGTATCCTACTTGGTCAATCGTTTCGTAGGTGATCGTAATTTCTACCGGAAATTGCTTACCTGTAGTTAGATTCGTATTAGTGCTTTCGAAAATCATCTTCCGGCACTCTTTCATTTCTTCTACATGACTTTGCCAGTCGGCAAGAGATTTAAAATCATCTTCGAAATCACAAACATGAGTAGTGGTTACATCATCTCTTGATATACCAAGTTGCCTTAAGCCTACATCATTTACGTATACTAGATATCCGTTTTCATCTGCCACTTGAAAAGAGTCGTGACTATTGTCCAAAAACATATTGTACAATTTGAAGATGCGTAATTCTTCATCTCTAGTCTCTTCATTCTTAACTTGATCAGTAATGTCTGTGAAGAATATTGATAAACCATTACTTGAAGGATAAATTCTGTTTTCAAACCATCGTTTCCAAGGTTGGTAATATTCCCTCAAAGTTTGTACTTCTTGTGTTTCGAAAGCTTTTTTATACATTAGATGGAAAGGTTGCCCAATTCCTTCAGGAAATACTTCCCAAATATTTTTGCCAATGAGTTCATCAGGACGATGACCTAGCAATTTTCCAGCTTTTTTGTTGACGTAAGTGTAGTTCCAATCAGAATCTAACCCTACGAATCCATCAGAAATTCTTTCTAAAAAAGCATTAGTTAAATAAGGCTCAAGTAAGTTGTCTTTTTCATAATGAAAATCTGACATAGGTCATCCCTTGTGAATAGTTGTAAAGTATTCTCCCTAATATTTTTTCTAACAACTAATAAAAATAAAAAGATCATGAATAAAAAATGTTGGATAAAATTAATATTCAAAAAAAAAGCGGGTGTTCGCCCGCTTTTTTTGATTGTTAAATTAGTGGTTACTGATCCGTTGAAACCGGATTTTTATTTAAACCGGGTACTCGATCAAGAAACTCATTATATAATTCAATTTGTCGGGAAGTCATAGGAATTTGATATCCATCGATAAACACTTCCAATATTTGCGTAGAAGTTTCGAATGGATCTCCGGTAGCGATAAACAAATTAGCTTTTTTACCAACTTCGATAGATCCAAGCTGATCTCCCAATCCCATTATTTCAGCAGCATTGATGGTAATGGCCTTTAGAGCTTCTTCACGGCCCATTCCATATGCAGCGGCAAAACCTGCGTGATAGGGTAGGTTTCGTGAATTCTCGGTATCGTTGGTTCTCAAAGCCACTTTTACACCGGCTTTCTGCATCACTGATGGGTTTTTGTAAGCCGCATCAAAAGCATCACTTCGTCGTGTTGGTACGCTTTGAACAGGACCCGTAATAACTGGAATTCCAGAATCGGCAATTTCATCGGCTACACGCCAACCTTCGGCAACACCGGTTAATACTACATCGGTTAATCCTTTTTCTTGCACCCATTCAATGGCACTAAGAATATCTTTGGCTGCATTTACTTCGATGTACGCTTTCATTTCGCCTTTAACCACTCGAGCTAATGCTTCCATTTCAGGATAATAACGCGCGCCATCTGTTCCTTCGATTTCGGCATATAATTCGGCTTTATCCCAAGTATCATTCAGCGTTTTGAGCGCACGCTCGCGGGCACGGTCGGCTTCTTCCTGAGTTTGTCGCCATCTGCGGCCACTACTAGGAAAATTGATCACCAATCCTTTTGAACCTGCAAACATTTGATCGGGAGTATAACCAAATAGGTTGATGGTAGCCGCTGTTCCTGGGAATACACCACCAGAAGGACGCGTAATTACCGTAGTAACACCGCTTACTCGTGTAACGGGGATAGCCTCAGAATTTGGGTTAACCGCCGTTAATGCTTCCATTTGAGGCGTAATATCTCCGAATTCTCGAATATCCTGAGCTTCGGCAATACTTCCGATTTCAACCAAACCTAGCTGTGTGCCTGAATCGATCATACCCGGGTAGATTTCCTGCCCTTCATAATCAATGACAATAGCATCAGTAGGGATGGTAACATTCGCACCCACTGCTTCGATAATTCCATTAGAAATAACAATGGTTCCATTTTCAATTACACCATTGGTAACTGTGTAAATGGTAGCATTTGTTAAGGCGAATTTTTCAGCTCTCGCTTGTCGCATAATGTCATTTTGTGCGAACGACAAGGTTGAGCCCAATACTAAAACAAGGATCGTAAGTAGTAGTTTTGTTGATCTCATTATTTCTCCTCGTTAACTAATTCGTAAAAATTCACAATCGATTCTTCGTGCATGCACATGTCATGGTCTTCACGGCTAAAGATAACCACATCTTCGATTGTTGATTCCGGGTCAATCATGATACGCTGATCGGCAACATCAGTATTGATATCGAAATACTTTACTCCGTCCACAAAAGTCATTTGCGGTATGGCATATGTAGATAGGGGATGCTTGTCAAAAATGGCGATGTCACCATCTTTACCCACTTCGATTGAACCAACACGATCGTCGATGCCTAACTGCATAGCCGGATTTAATGTGATTAGTCTTAGAGCTTCATTATCTGAAAGGCTACCGTACTTCTGCGATTTAGCTGCTTCGTGGAAAAGGTGACGAATCAACTCACCCGAATCCGAATTGATAGAAGTATTTACACCATTTCTGGTTAGAATAGCTGCATTATACGCCGTTGAGTAATACACCTCTAACTTGTAAGCCCACCAATCTGAAAAGATGGAAGCTGACGCTCCGAAAGCGGCTAGCTCCGGTGCAACTTTGTAAGCTTCATTAGCATGCTGAAAGGTTAACTTATCGATGCCAAAATCAGAGAAAACATTCATCAGCATGTAGATTTCATCGGCACGGTAGGAGTGACAGTGAACTAAAATTTCACCTTCCAGAATGTCTACCATAGTTTCCATGCGTAATTCGTATTCCGGGGCAATTTTACGGTTGCTTCGGTTTGCGTTGTAAGCGGCCCATTCGTCGCGGTACTCAATAGCATCGTTAAATGCGTTTCTGATCATCGCTTCCACACCCATACGGGTTTGCGGCTGAATTCCGCGTGCTCTACCGCCACGAGTTGGATTCTCGCCAAGAGCGAACTTAATAGTTCTTGGTGCTCCTTCGAAGCGTAGATCATCAGGATTGGTAGTTCCGTAACGAAGTTTTAATGTTTCATTTTGGCCACCAATAACATTCGCAGAGCCATGCATTAAATGAATGGAAGTTACACCACCTGCAAGTGCTCGGTAAATGGATACATCCATAGGATTTACCACATCTTCCATACTTACTTCGGCTGTTACCTGGCTGGTACCTTCGTTGATGGAAGTTCCTGCAATATGCGAATGCGCATCTATAATACCCGGCATTACAAACATACCTTCAGCATCAATTACTTCTACATTGTTAGGCTGACGTAGATTTTGACCGATACTTTTGATTTTACCGTCTTCGATCAGAATATCGGTATCCTCAAGAGTTCCATTAGTGATGGTCAAAACGGTAGCGTTTTGAATAAGTACATCACCTTTTGGAACCTGAGCAAACACAACTGAGCTGAAGCCCAGTATTAAAAAGAGATTCAAAATTAATTTCTTCATAGTACTCCTAGTTTTCAGGGTCTTGCTTAATGGCCATTAACGGAAAACTGAAATTGAATGCAGCGATTGAAGCTTCTGCATCATATTCGTTCCCTACAACATCTCCGGTAACAACTATCTCTATGAGCTGTCCGCCGGCATCAAATTCGATATCAAAGGTTAAAACCCCATCTCGATAGCTGATGTTATTCATGTCGATGTCCGGGTTACCCGCATCACTGGTCCAAACACCTTCAATAGCACCATCCACATTTGTGAAAATAAGCTGACCGGTTTGTTCACCTTGCGGTGTGGTAGAAGAGTAGTTCCATGTTCCGATAACGGCGTCTAAAACCTCATCAGAAACTTCTGTTTTACCACCTTCTTTTATTTCGTACTCGTATTTATCACCATCAACAAATACCATTTTAACGTCAGAATCTGATGAAAAATAAGGTCCGGTTGTTACAATGGCATTGCCCATTTTCCCGGCTTCTAAAGTTCCGGTAATATTGTTAATACCCAAAAGTTCTGCAGGATGTGTGGTTAGGGCTGCAAGTGCATCGGTTGAGTCGAAGCCAAATTCCTGTAGAGCAATTAAGTTCTTCTTGATTTTTGAATTGCTTACATCCATAGTCGAAAACCCGAACTTTATTCCGGCAGCTTTAAGAGCCGCAAATTGTTCCATGTATCGGTTGTAGAATTCTAATCGACGTGCTTCTAGTTCTGCAACTTCTTCCGATTTGTCCTCATCATCAATTTCATCAGGTTTTTCAGGTAGATCTAGTGATAAGAACACGGATACATTGTTATTATCAAGTTCATCAATAATTTTCCAAGATTGTTCTAGATTCCCAATCATTAAGTTGAAACCCATCTCATTTTGTAAACGCATGGCTCTTTGTGCTTCAAGCAGAGAGGAGGCATTAAACAACATCGGTTGCGTTTTCTCTACCACCGGATAAAAGGCTTCCAACACTCGATCATGTGCCGGACGAGCTAATCCTGTTGGATTCGAAGCATACATTTCTGTATTTCTCTTAGATAGTTCTGCGTTACGGTAAATATTTCTCCATTTGGCCATAATCCCTAATGTATTTCCCGGGTAAGCACCTGGAGCTCCTACAAATTGTGAAACCGCCGCAACATTTTCTTTGAGCACCATGTGATCGACGTGCTCAACATCCGTAAGCAAAACTAAAGAGCTTTTTCCGGGAAGCATACGTCCATAAGGAACGGTATGAGAAACGGTAAATCCAAGTTTACGCATGCTTTCGATGCTACTTTCTTCGATATTTAGTTGCTCAACCACTGATATTTCCGGTGTAATGCCGGCATAGTCGTTGGGTGGATCAGGAGTGAATAAATTATTCGGACGTTCCATAGCATCCGGTCGGCTTGCTCCAGTATTTGACATCCCATCGATGAATCCTGGGTAAATCCATAATTCCGTTCCATCAATCACTTGAGCATGATCGGGGATGTTTACAGTAGTGCCTACTGCAGTAATTACTCCGTCTGATATTAGTAGTGTTCCACCTTCAATTTTGGCACCGGGGGATGGTATAATTGTAGCGTTAGTTATTGCATACGTTCGAGTTACCGGAGATTCACCGGTTGGATCGCTTTGTGCATTAACTAAAACAGGTGCCATCAAGAAGGGTAGAAGTACGAACAGACGAAAAGAAAGTATTCGTAGAAGTTTCATTCTTAATGTGTTGGTTATGTATTATAGCTATTTAATTTTGAGGCAGTTAGAAAAGATTTAAAACACCTCAAGACAGTTTGTTCGGCAAGTATAACAGAAAAAAAGTATCGATATTCCGATATCAATGCTAATTACAAAAATTTGCAAGCAATAAAAGGGCAGATTAAAGTGAGTTTAAAGCACTCCAAAAAGCATCATCAAAAACCTTGGTAGAAAACGAAAGTCCGGGATTAAATTGAACCTGCTTAGAACCAAGTAGTAAGCTTGAATTGGAAGCCTCGGGCGATAACAACGCATTCAAAAAGACCAAACAAGCCGCTTTAAAAGTAATGGTTATCAGCTCAGACTCTGAATCCAATTGCCAATTAACCGGCATAACGCTTTGCCCAATTAGTTCACCGGCGTCCACAATAGGGGAGACTTTATGGCAACTTGTTCCAATAAATTTTGCATTGGCTTGCCGCGCCGCTTCCAAGGTTTTCATCCCAATCATAGCCCCAAAAGCGGGAAGCAATGAATAATGAAGATTAATGAATTTGTCCGGAAACTTAGCAAGTGTGCCTTCATCGATGATTTTATGGAAATTTGTAACAGCAACATCGAATTCGTAACTAGACAGAGCTTCTTGTAATGGCTGTGGCGATGAAAGTGAATAAGTCACGATTTGAGAAGGAATTCCATTTTTTTCCGCAAATGTTGATGCACCACATGCTCTGTCTGCTATTACAGCGGTAATTTCGATCGGTAAGTGAAGTTTTTGTATAGCTAAATGCAAGAACTTGATAGTTCCACCATTCCCTGAAGCCAAAAAAAGCACTTTTTTATTCATCGATAGCTAATCTATAAATTTTAAATACTTCTTGGCTTCATTTCCGGTATTAAACAGCAGATCAAGAACAGTTACACCATGTTCAAAAGTACCGTGTAGTTGTGAATACTCTGGGTAGCCTTGATAGTCGAGCCAATGGACGTTTACTCCTGCTTGTTCGAACAAAGTAACCTCTAAATAGTTTTTTGCGGCAGGACCTGATAAGTATTCTGTGGCATTTAGTTCTTTGCAGATATTGAGAAGTTTTTCTGATTTATCTCCAGTCAATTTAAATTCCCTCGACCATCTGATTTCTGTATCAATCTGAAGCCAACGGCAAATTTGTTCAATAAATGTGCGATTTACATCACTTAAATACTCATACCTTTTTTGTAGATAAAGCTGCTCTAGTTCAGTAGCAAATTCATCAAAAAAGGGAGCCTTCTTGTAGTTGTGAAGTAGTGAGTTCCAGTGTTTTTGCTGCCATTCGTCTCCACTGGTTTTAGTCTCATTTATCTTTTGGTGATACTTACCTTTTACCTGAACAGGAATAGAAAGCCATTGTAACCCGTTCGGAGTTTTTATCTTATTTCGATTGCGCCAATCTCTTTTGGTGTATTGCATTTCATCGTACAATACCACGACATCCGCAAGGGCGATGGCATCGAAAAAACCTTTCCAGGGTATATAGTTAGATTGTGTAATAAGAGCTTTCATTCAGCTTTGGTTTATCTGATAAACACCAAAAACCTTGCCAAACCTATGTTGGTTATTTCAAGCGTAATTTTGCTACTGCTTCCACATGGTAGGTTTGAGGGAACATGTCTACCGGTTGAACTTCAAGAACATCATAAACTTCTGAAAGTAATTTAAGGTCGCGAGCCATTGTAGAGCTGTCACAACTTACATACACCATTTTGGGGACTTTAAGCTCACATAATCGGGTAACTACATCAGGATGCATACCGGCCCTTGGTGGATCGGTAATTAACACATCCGGAGCACCAAATTGCTCGACCATTTCTTGAGTAAATACATCTTTCATGTCACCACGCACAAAGGAAACATTTTCCACCTTATTTTCTTTGGCGTTAAAGCGAGCATTTTCAACGGCTACATCAACCAGTTCTATGCCTAGTACTTTACTTGCTTTTTGGCTCATGTATAAGCTTAAGGTGCCTACTCCACAATAGAGATCATAAACCACATCATCTTGCTTTAAATCGGCATATTTACGCGCTACATGGTACAGATTTTCGGCTTGAGCAGTATTTGTTTGAAAAAATGCATTGGGATGAATCTTGAACTCAAATTCTCCGATTTTATCACGGATAAATCCAAGACCGAAATACACTTTTTCGTAACGGCCGATAGCAGTGGGATTATGTTGATCGTTTATGTTATTAACGATGGTAGTAATTACTGGAAAAGCTTCAAATAATGCTTCAGACAAAGCCTTCATGGTGTCAGGTTCATCTCTGAACGTGACCAGGTTTACCATAAAATCATTGGTATGATGTGCAGTTCGAATCATCACATGGCGTAGAAATCCTTCTTTCTCGAAAATGTTAAAGGGCTCAATGTCATGCTCTAAACAATAATTTTTCACGAATTGAAGGATCTGAAACGATTCTTCTCTCTGTAGATGACACTCATTCAGGTTCAGAATTTTGTCGAATCTTCCGGGTGCATGCAATCCTGCGGCAAAGGCTGTATCATCAACAAAATCATCACTTCGGATTTCTTCCTCGGTTAACCAGCGTTTATTGCTGATGCTGTACTCCATCTTGTTGCGATAATAGAATGCTTTATCTGAACCAAGAGCAGGTAACACCGGAGCGTCCAATCCGGCAATTCTTCGAATATGATCGCTTACTTGCTGAGTTTTAAATTCTAACTGCTTTTGATAGGGCACATGTTGCCAGCTGCAGCCACCACACACATTTGCATGCTGGCATTTTGGAGTGATACGATCGGGGCTTTCTTCAAGCAACTCTAGCATTTTTGCTTCGCGGTAACTTTTCCGACGTTTCACAATTCTAGCTCTAACTACATCGCCGGGCATCGTTCCGGGTACAAAAATGGCGAGACCGTCAACTTTGGCCACGCCTTTTCCTTTAAATGCTGCGCCTTCGATGGTTAATGTAAGTTCGGCGCCTTTTTTTAAACTGATAGGGGAGTTCATTACTCTTTTTGAGGTTCGTAGTATGCGTCAAATTCAATTTTTACAGCCGTGTACGCATCACTTAATTCTTCGATTTTATTTTGTGCAGTTTCCAGCTGTCGTAAAGCAATGTTTGTGAGCGTTTGCAAAAATTTTACTGCAATAGCAGGATGGCGTTCCATGAGTACTTCAAAATCCGGCTTAAAAAAACCGAGCAGGGTAGAATCACTCAAACATTTTGCAGATGATTTTCTTCTCAAATCATAACCAATGGATAAGGCACCAAAGCTATCAGAACTTTCTAACACAAATCCTTCCCTAATATCTGAGGGAGAATCATCGCCGAGGTTAAAGGTGAGTTCAATGGAGCCTTCTTCAATAAAATACATTCCTGTTCCGGGGTCGTTACGGTAGAATACGTATTCGCCTTCCTTAAACTTTCTGCGATGACAGAGTTGGAGAAATTCATATCGCTCTGCTGGTGAAAAGTTTTTCAAAAACTTTGACTTAAAGACCACATTGGTTTGATTTCTTATCCGCTTAAATTTGTCTTTCATACGCCGCCCTTTTTGTTCTAAAATGAATGGCCGATGCCAAAGTGAAATTCCATATTACGGTTGTTAAACCACCCAAGTTGAAGATCATGTGCTCGAAATGCAAAATCAAATCGTACTACAAGATATTCCCAATCAAGACGAAGGCCTAATCCCGAACTTACGGCAATTTGATTATAGAAATTATCGAATTTAAAACGCCCGTTTTCCAGCTGATCGGTATTATCCTGATCCCGAAAATCATTTCTTGGTCCGTACCACACATTACCGGCATCAATGAACCAAGAGGCAATCCAGTCGGCACTTAACAAGTCTCTCACAAAAGTTTGCCGAGCCTCGGTTTGCGCCAATAGTTTTATCTCGCCACCATTAATGGTGAGTTCATCATTATTAATATCACCAGGACCAAGTTGAAAAGGAGCATAACCACGAATGTCGTTACTGCCACCGGCAAAGAAACGACGGTTTAGGGGGATGGAAGGATTTTCGCCATAGGGATGAGCAACTCCACCGAACAAACGCCAGGCAAATACAGATGAATTAGAAAGAGGGTAATAGCGTCTGTAATCAGCGGTTAAAGTGATAAAACGGCTATAAACAAGCGTGTTATCGCTTAGCTTTAGCAAAGCCGGAAGTTCACCTTCAACAGTTCCCGGAGTAACTACAAACCGATCAATCGCATATGGAATATTCCCGGCAGCTGAGATGGAATATTCACTAAAATAGCCTCTGTCTTTTTTGATTAGATCAGTGTTTTGGCTTCGGATAGTATACCGGATGATAGATGAAATCTGTGGCTCAAAATCCTGCAACGAACGTATAAACTCGAAACTGTTTTCTCCAAAATTGTTAATTAGTGTCTGTTTATACTCATCAGAGGGATTTGTATCGATTATATCAAGTTCGATTAGATCAAAGAATGAAGAAAGCCGAGAATTATGCTGTACTTCGTACCGGTAATTGAACCGGACATCAGAGTTTATATCGAATTGTAATTGATCCGATCGACTGTAGGCCAAGGTATAGCGCGTAATTCCATTGGTGAAGAAGCGCTGATTATCGAGAAACCGAAATGGCCAGGAAATACGAGGCACTGAGTATTCCGTGCGCAACTCATAGCTACGGAATAACGAAGATTGAGCTGAATCAGATGCAATTTCCTTTAAAGTTGAAGAGCTCACGAATTCAAAACTTGCATTTGCACCAATTACAAGCTGCTCGGCTTTCCCAAATACATTGTTATTCGTGTAGTCAACTCCAATACCGGTTCCAAATCCATAGCGCTTCATCCCAAAAAATTCGGTGCTGATATTATGCTTAGTAAAAGTCTCCAGATCAAAATAAGTGGGAATTAATGGTTTACTGAAATCAGGGCGAACACCATCTTTCGATTGACCAAAACGACGAATGTAGAGGTTGCCTAAATTCTGATACTCTTTTACCGTTTCCAGATACAGTTCTTCGTTATAGGTTTCGCCGGGCTCAAATAACAACTGATCGCTGAGTAAACTGATTTTTGTATCTGTTTCGGGCTCGATCATCAACACAGTTTTTAGTGTGTCAGAATCAGGTTGATCACTTTTAATGCTTTTTTGTTCGGTATAATTATCGGGTCGCACCGGATCTGCTAAACGTACTTCAATATCACCAAAGCGATAAACATTTCCGGGATTTACCTGATACAGAATGTGCAATTTGTAATCATCCAATGAATCAGGGCGCACGTACGCTATCACCGAATCTCTTTCAACGGCAGCATATCCATTGTTTCGTAGAAAATTGATTACGCGCAATTGCTCATTTTTCAATTCCTGTGCATTAAACTGTCGATTTACTTTGAACGAGCTATCATTTATTCCAATCCCTGTAAGTGGACTTTGAATAAAGAATCGACGCCGTCTTTCGGGTTCGCTATTAAGTGGAAATCCTGAATAGGTGACTGATTCAATGCGCGATGGTTTTCCTTCGTTGATAATAAAGGAAACTTCAATTTTATCGGTTCGGTACTCGATAATGGTGGTATCAACCTGTACTTCGCGGAACCCCAACGATTGGTAATAGAGTACAATTCGTTCCATATCGGCAGATACAACCTCGCGATCGAGCAGGGCAGGATCTTCACCAAAACGTCCATTACTTAGCCGGTGAAAGAAATACCATGGCGTAAATCTGGGAATCCCTAAAAATTCCCGGTTAGTTTTTGTTCGTACCAGGTTTTCGAGTGTACGATCTTTCACAAACCGATTCCCCGAAAACCGAACTCTACGCACAACATCTTCTGATTGTATTTGCTCTTGCGTTTGTTCCTGAGCAAATACACCAGAATGCGATGGATAAAAGATTGGTAGAAATAGCACTAAAACTACAGCGCAGATAGCGTTGTTAAGTGCTCGATTTAATAAATTAGCAATAGATTGCCACACATTTAGAGGAGGGGGGGTATTAAACGTCGTCGTAGTCGAAACCTTCGTCTTCTTCGTTATGAAAGAAGTCTTCTTTTCGAATGTAATCAGGCCAGATATCCTCGATGCTTTCGTAGATGGTGTTTTCACCTTCATCAATTTCTTCAAGTTCTTCGAGGTTTACGATAACCTGATTCGGTAACCCGTTTCTCTCTGCCCATTCAATTAACTCTTCCCTACTCGCCGGAAAAGGGGCTTCATCTAAGGCAGCAGCTAGTTCAACTGTCCAAATCATAGTGTTCCTTACGTTGTTTTCTTTATTTTTTAAGGATTCGGTGTATTAAACACTTGAATGAATTAAAATTCAAGTATTCATTGAATTATTTTATACTAAAAATCGTGCCGAAAATATTGCTATCTTAGCACAAATACATCAACAATTTCCAATCAGGTTTTATTATATGTTTAATGGTATAGGAGCACCCGAAATTATCATCGTCGCTATATTCGTGCTTGTTTTCTTTGGAGCTAAGCGCATTCCGGAATTAGCGAGAGGTCTGGGACAAGGAATAAAAGAATTCCGACAAGCGTCAAAAGATATCAAAAAAGAGATTGAAGAGAGCTCAAAAGACATCGAAGACGCCGTAAATTCTGACGAAAAGAAAACCACAAAGTAACTGACGATACCTTGATTCCGAAGACAATTCAGGAAGCCAAACAACAAATTTTAGCCGGTACACTCACCCTCACCGATTTGGTTGAGCAGTACTTCACGAGCATTGATGCCTCTAATGAGGAAATTAATGCCTTCGTTTATCTAAATAAAGAAGATGCCTTGAAGCAAGCGCAGAGCATCCAAAAAAAAGTGGATGCCAGTAATCACGGACCATTACTTGGTGCCATCATGGGCATCAAAGATGTGATCTGCGAAAAAGGAAAGCCAACCACTTGTGCCTCTGAGATACTTGGCGACTTCCATAGCGTATACGATGCCACAGTAATTGATCGCCTTAAAGCAGCTGACGCCATTCTTATTGGTCGGGTAAACATGGACGAATTTGCCATGGGCTCTACCAATGAATACAGTAGATATGGAGCTGCAAAAAATCCGCACGATACTACGAAAGTCACAGGTGGATCATCTGGCGGCAGTGCAGCTGCAGTAGCTGCTAATATGGCAAATACTACTCTCGGCTCCGATACTGGTGGCTCAATCCGACAACCTGCTTCATATTGTGGTGTAGTTGGTATAAAACCCACTTATGGCCGAGTTTCTCGATATGGACTTGTAGCTTTTGCCTCTTCGTTCGATTCTATTGGTCCACTTGCCCATTCTGTTGAAGATGCAGCTGCCGTTTTACAAACCATAGCCGGCTTTGATGAAAGAGATAACACTTCTGCACAATTTGATGTGCCTGATTATATCGCAGCGGCTCAAAATCCTACTAAAAACATCAAAATTGGTGTTCCTGAGGAGTTTTTTGGGGAAGGACTTGATGAAGGCGTTAAAACAATTGTAGAAGCCAACATCAATAAGTTGGAAGAAAATGGTGCAGAAATAGTTCCGATCCATTTGCCACACACCAAATACGGTCTTGCCACTTATTATATACTTGCCACTGCAGAAGCTTCGAGTAATCTAGCTCGTTTTGATGGAATCAGATATGGGCATCGAGCCGACAAAAATGAAGTTTTAGACGAACTAAAAGCGGAAGAAGCGGAAATTAAATCGCGTTTGAAAGCAGCATCTGATGCTGAAAAACCATTGATTGAATCAGAACTTGAAAAACTTGATTCAGCCTTAACTCGACTTTATAAAAAATCGCGCACTGAAGGATTTGGTCCTGAAGTAAAGCGTAGAATTATGCTTGGTACCTATGTGTTAAGCGCAGGCTATTACGATGCTTATTATGGAAAAGCACAGCGTGTTCGCCGATTGATTCAAAACGATTTTAAAGAAGCATTTGAGCAAGTGGATGTAATTGCTTGTCCTACCGCGCCAACTACCGCCTTTGATATTGGTTCAGAAATCGATGATCCTCTACAAATGTACCTCAATGATGCTTACACCATTTCAGCGAATTTAGCCGGGATATGTGGCATCAGTGTGCCGGCCGGTACGCATGAAAATGGATTGCCGGTTGGAATTCAATTTTTAGGTGATGTTTTTCAAGAAGAAAAAATCATCAATGCAGGTAGATTAGTAGAAATGCTCCGATAGTTTGGGAGTTTATCAGCTAGTAAAGTAATCGCGTACCATGAATAGACTTTCCGGAAATCAAGCATTAATCACCGGTGCAACAGCCGGAATTGGTAAAGCCATTGCTGAGCAATTTGCTTCGTTTGGTTGTCATTTGGTGATTACCGGAAGAAGAGAGGATCGATTATCACGATTAGCAGAAGAACTACAAACCAAACATAACGTAACCGTGTTACCTTTTGCGTTTGACGTTCGAGATTTGGACGCCATTAAAGCGTTTAAAGTGAGTGTTCAGGATATTCAGTTTGATATTCTGGTGAATAATGCCGGACTTGCAAAAGGAGTTGATCCCATCCAGTCGGGAGATTTTGAAGATTGGGATATCATGATTGACACGAACGTGAAGGGCTTGCTTGCAATGACGCGTTTATTTTTGCCGGAAATGATCGAACGAAATAAAGGGCATATCATAAACTTAAGTTCTACGGCAGCCCATGAAGCCTATCCGGGCGGATCGGTCTACTGCGCTACAAAGCATGCAGTTAAAGCAATTACCGAAGCCACAAAGAAAGATGTGCATGGCACTAAGATTCGCGTAACAATGGTTTCACCAGGCTTGGTAGAAACGGAATTTAGCAACGTGCGTTTTGATGGAAATCAGCAAAAAGCAGACTCGGTATACAAAGGGATGCAGCCATTAACAGCTGATGATATTGCTGAGATTGTGGTTTTTGTGGCAAATCGTCCCGAACATGTAAACATTTTAGACACAATAGTGATGCCGGTGGCTCAATCTTCGGCTCAAATGGTTCATCGAAATGAATAAATTTTACTTTTTACTAGCTGCATCACTCTTAGTACTTGCCTGCAGTAATGAACAAAAAACCGGACTTCAGTTTTCTGAAAAAGGACGAACAGTACCCGAATTTAATGCTGATTCAGCCTACGCGTTTATTCAGGCTCAAGTAGATTTTGGTCCCAGAGTGCCCAATACCTACGGTCATGTAGAAACCCGAAAATACTTAGAACGCAAGTTCAGGGAATATGCAGGAAATCAAATGGTTTTCGCTCAAGAGTTTACAGAAGAAGGCTATTCTGGCGACGATTTAAAAATGGCGAATATCATTGCAGCATTTAACCCAACTGCTGAAGATCGACTAATGCTTTCTGCACACTGGGATACACGACCAAGAGCGGATATGGATACAGTTCGAACTGCAGAATACATTTTAGGAGCCGATGATGGTGGATCTGGTGTCGGTGTTTTAGTTGAACTAGCACGGGTTTTTTCTGAAAATCCTCCACCTATCGGTGTTGATATCGTGTTATTTGACGGAGAAGATTACGGCGTTCCCAGCGATTTAGATATGTATTTTTTAGGATCAAGATATTGGTCTCAAAATCCTCCGGTTGCAGGCTATTCACCCCGTTTTGCAATTTTACTGGATATGGTTGGTGCGAAAACAGCGCAATTCCCTAAAGAAGAGTTATCGGTAGGATATGCGCCCGATCTTGTGGATGAAATCTGGGAATTGGCCGATGAGCTGGGGCACAGTGATTTATTTTTGGATGAACTCGGAGCTTCTATTCTGGATGACCATTGGGTGGTAAACACTCAAACCGATATTCGGATGATCAATATCATCAACCACAGAAGAAATAGTGAAGGTGAAGTAGAATTGGATGATTACTGGCATACGCACAGAGATAATATGGATATAATAAGCACCGAGACGCTCCAGGCAGTGGGCGAGGTTTTGCTTGAACTCATTTATAATCGATTGTAATGGATTACATCCGAATTTATATCGCTATTCCAGATGAATTTCAGGAATTATTAATTGCTGAACTGTTTGATATGGACTTCGATGGCTTCGAGGAAGAAGATCATCGAATAATAGCCTCCATAGCAGCTAAAGATTTTGATGATTACAAACGTGAAGAAATCGAACGAATTTTGCTGCATTATGGCGATGATGCTTATATCGAACAAGAGGAGATTGTTGCCCCGCAAAACTGGAATGCGAATTGGGAGCAAAGCATAGAACCTCAAACCATAGGCAAGTTTTATGTTCGTCCAACCTGGGGAGAAGCATATTATGGGGATGAATACATCGAATTGCTGATCGATCCTAAAATGGCGTTTGGAACCGGGTATCATGCTACCACACGATTGCTCCTCGAATGGATTCCGGAAGTTGTAAAAGGAAACGAAGAAGTGCTTGATGCAGGAACTGGAACAGGGATTCTTGCCATAGCTGCACTAAAAGCCGGAGCTAAGCAGGCATTTGGATTCGATATTGATGAGTGGAGCGAAGAAAATGCCAGAGAAAATATGGCGCTAAATGGAGTGGATAGTTTTGAAGTTAAACTGGGATCCACAGAAACAATTCCAGCAGGAAAACAATACGATTTGATTCTGGCAAACATCAATAGAAATGCGTTGTTAGTTCTTATCCCAATTTTAAACGCACACCTTAAACCCGGTGGAAAATTATTGCTTTCCGGGTTATTGGAAGCAGATGAATCCACTATTCTAAAAGTAACGGATAAGCAATTGCTTACCCACGTAGCCACCCGCCAACAAAAAGAATGGATCGCATTATTACTCCGCAAATAAAAGCTTCAATCGATATCGGAACCAATACCGTGCTGTTATTGGTAGCAAAAGTAGGTGATCAAAACCTTGAAGTTTTGCACGAAGCATACCGCATGCCCAGGCTTGGTAGAGGAGTAGATGAAAACCGAACTCTGCATACCGACAGTATTGCTAGAGTATTGGAAGTTCTAACTGAGTACAAATCAATTCTAGATGCTAAGTTTCCTGAATGTAAGGATGTAATTGTAACAGCTACTAGTGCGGTGCGTGATGCGCAAAACCGAGATCAATTTATTGAAGCCGTGAACCAAAAAACGGGTTTTGAAATTACCTTGTTGAGTGGTGATGAGGAAGCTCAGTACACATACCGGGGAGCTTTAGCAACGCTTGATCAAACAAGTATCCAACAATCGAATATTGTACTCGATATCGGTGGTGGAAGTACTGAAATAGCTGTAGGGATCGGAAACAATCTAGAGGCTTACACCTCAGTTGATATTGGATGTGTTCGATTTACGGAGCGTTTTTTGTCTCAAAATCCACCAAATAAGGAATCCATTTCAGCTTGCCGATTAGCTATACGTGAAGCTCTAGCGAACCAATCCCTGAATGTCGCCGAACATTCAATGGCAATAGGTGTGGCGGGGACCATGACTTCATTAGCTGCTATCGATTTACAGATGGATGCACCGCAGATTAATCAGCTAAATGGTCATATAATTGGCCGAACAACTATTTCCCGAAATATTGAAGTTTTTAGCACTCAAACATACGATCAATTACTGAAGTTGAATCCATCGGTACTAAATGGTCGCGAAGATATCTTCTTAGCTGGCTTGCTGATTCTGGATGAATTCCTAAACTTTTACTCCTTGAACGAAATAAAAACTTCAATAGGAGGAATTCGGCACGGAGCTATATTAAAAGGTTAAAAAAGATTGAAAAATAGAATTTTCATTTAGCTTAAGCTTTGTATTTTAGTCGACTAAAATAACCCCATTAATGCAGGACAAGTCTAAATCATTTACAAACACTTCGCCACGCGAAAATGCTTCAGCAAGTAGTATCGAAGATGACAAACTGGTAGCAGAAGCGTTATCCGGAAGAGAGGATTCGTATAAAAAGCTGGTAGACAAGTACGACCGACCCATCTTTTTTCATATCCGAAAAATGATCAAAGAACAGGAAATGGTAGAAGACTTGGTGCAGGAAGTGTTCATCAAGGCCTTTAAGAATCTTGGGAGTTACAGCAACGAATATGCCTTTTCTACCTGGCTATATCGTATTGCAACCAATCACACCATCGATTATTTGCGGAAAAAGAAACTGCAAACATTTTCGATCAGTGATCCCATCAAAACAAAAGATGGAGAAATGGAAGTGCAATTACCGGATACTTCCTTTGCTACCGATGCTCCTGTAATCAAAAGTGAGCGCAAAGCAATCGTCCAACATGCAATTCAAAACCTTCCGGATAAATACCGTCGTGTGATTCAAATGCGGCACATGGATGAACTTAGTTATGATGAGATTGCTACCGAACTCGATTTACCATTAGGTACGGTTAAGGCTCACATATTTCGCGCACGTGAGTTGCTGTATAAAGCCCTCATCGACAAGAAGGATAAATTTTAGTTCAGCTTTTTTTCCTTCAGGGATTTGATTACGCTCTCAGAATTTAATGATGAGAGAGAATTTCATTCATAAATCCATAAAAGTAATAGCATATCTAGTCGTAAATTTGGCAAGTTCTCGTGTTTGATTGGCAGAAAATCGTCTGCTTTTCTAAAATCAATTGTAGTTTTTTTAAAAGTATAACCTGCCAAATTATTAATTCGCATAAAAAGTTTTTTTACTGGTGAAAATCCATAACCTATTGTGTAGCAGTATTTAGTGCGACTATATTAAGATAATTTCACGAATATTTTGCTAGGTAAGTATTCAATAATCTTAAATGTCAAAGGGAATTATTAAAATATTTTAATTTAACTGTCTTTAGTAGGCCTAAAGAAAAAAGAGCTTAGCTCGATAATTTCTTCAACATCAAAACAATCAGAAGAAATATGTCGAACAAAACTCGTTCTTTAAAAAGCAGATTACTGCTTACTTCTCTATCCATCGGAATAATTCCTGTGCTGTTCTTATTGATAGCAACCTATTTTTCGGTTTCTAACCTCATCGAGCAAAAAGTTGAAGATAGTTTGGTTTCTATAAGAGATTTAAAAGCTAGTCAGATTGATGAATATTTCGAAACCATTCATGATCATTTAACCACATTAAGTACCAATAATGCGGTTGCACAAGCAGTTTTTGATTTTGATAGCGCTTGGAGTGTGCTTTCGGCGGATCTTGAAGCTTCACCCGAATCTTATTTGAAAGATTTATACATCGAGAAGAATCCAAATCCAATTGGATCGAAACATCTTTTGTTTGCTGCCGATGACGGTAGTTTCTATTCCGAAATGCATGGAAAGTACCATCCTTTCTATTTTAACACTCAAGAGTCGTTCGCTTATTACGACATTTTTCTCTTTAACACTTCGGGAGATTTAATTTATTCGGTATTCAAAGAATTGGATTTTGCCACTAATATGATCGACGGAGAATATTCAAACTCCGGACTTGCTAAATCTTTTGTAAAGGCCATGAGTTTGCCTGAAGGTGAAGCTACATTCATTGATTACGATCCCTACGAACCTTCGTATGGTGCGCCCGCATCTTTCATGGCTGCTCCTGTATATTCAGGCGAAGAAATCATCGGGGTGTTAGCCTTTCAAATGCCTTTAGATAGAATTACCAATATTATAAATGCCCGTTCAGGTCAAGGCGAAACCGGCGAAACGTACATCATTGGGGCAGATCAACGATTAAGATCCGATAGTTTCAGAGATGCTGAAAATTCAACGGTGGCAGCTTCTTTTGCTTCTGATAATCCCTTAGCTATCACTCAAAGCAAAAGCGTACAACTTGCTCTTTCGAATAAATCAGGTTCCGATATCATTAAATCTTATCTGGGTGATGATGTAATCTCGGCGTATGCTCCCATACAAATTCAAGGACAACGTTGGGCTATTGTGAGCGAAAAAACTAACCGGGAAGCTTTTGCCACTTTCAACCGATTCATGAATATCGCTTATTTGGGATTGATTTTGTTAGCGGGTGTGATGGTAGCGGTAGCCTTTTATGTAACCGATCGCATTTCCAAGCCCATTAAAGCGGCTGTTGATGTTTTTGCAAAAAGCGTTGAAAAATATTCGGTGTTTTCATCGCAATTAACTGGGAGTTCCGAAAAATTAGCAACCGGTGCCTCAGAACAGGCATCTACATTCGAGCAAATATCAGCATCAGCCAGCGAAATTAGTTCTCAAGCTAAACGAAATGCATTATTGAGTGAAAATGCACTTCAAAGTGCGGTAGAACTTGCCACTATTTCAAGTCAGGGCACAGATACACTCGAGCGATTAAAAAACTCATTTAACAGAATGAAAGACGGCGCTACTGAATCAAAAACGATCATTAACAGAATTAATGAAATTGCATTTCAAACCAATCTTTTGGCTTTGAATGCAGCCGTTGAAGCTGCTCGGGCAGGAGAGGCAGGTTCAGGATTTGCAGTAGTAGCAGAAGAAGTTCGTAGTTTAGCTAAAAGAGCGTCAGAAGCTGCCGCAGAGACCGAATCCATCATTGTGGGATCGGTGAATGCAGCGAACGATGGTGAGCAAACTTTAGATATTTACGAGCAATGGTTTGAAAATATCAGTAATCATTCTTCACAAATACAGGTAAAGTTAAACGAACAAGCACTGTCGGTAGAAGACCAAGCAAGAAGCACCGAACAAGTTTCGCTCGGGGTTATTGAATCGGAGTATGTGGTTCAAGAAAACGCGGCCTCAGCGCAGCAATTAACAGCTACCGCACAGGAAATGTACGCCGAAAGTGAGACGATCAATGCAACAATCAGCACGCTAAAATACATGGTGTCAGCCAATGACTAATCTGAGAAAAGCTCTAAATACTTCCGTATTGATGGTTGTAATTGCCCCGGCAATAATGGCATAAGGACAGGTTCAGACCAATTTCGATGTGGTTAGCACATACGTTTGGCGTGGCGTTGCCTTTTCCGGTGTTTCCATACAACCATCTTTCGAATACGCTACATCAAAGGCTTCCATCGGAATTTGGGGCTCTCAAGGTATTGATGGCTTTCAGGAAATGGATCCTTTTGCCACGTTTTCAATTACGGATGAGATCTCACTGATGGTTACCGACTATTACCTACCGGGAACTCCATATTTTTCGATCGAAAGTCACGCGCTTGAAGCCGGAATCCAATATCAACGAAATAAATGGAATCTCTCCGGATATTATATTTTTGCAGGGGAGAGTTCAGTGGGCGATGATTTATACTTCGAAAGCAGTTACAGCACTAATGAGCTTACATTTTTTCTAGGTGTCGGAAATGGTTGGCATACTTCAGATTCGGAATTCAACCTCGTAAATATCGGTATAACTAAATTCGATGATCTGAAAATTAGCGATACTTTTTCAATTCCAATCAGCAGCAGCGTAATTTTTAATCCGGACTCCGAACAGCTATTTGTTTTGGTAGGTTTAGGATTTTGAAATCCACCAGCAGTTGAATAGTTATAACTGTTGAGAGATTTATTCTGATAGATTTCTTGTCACAATTTCCAAATTTCGCTGAAATCCACTCCATTTGGTTCTACGAACGGGAGAGCCTGCAAAAAGTTCGTTAAAGGAATCTTCGTCTAAATTTTTAAAGTGGGAGTTGCCGGCTTCTAACACTTTTGGTCGAGGATGGAAATCAACTAATTGTGCCAGTTTTGCTTTGCTGTTCCAAGGACAAACATCTTGGCAAATATCGCATCCAAACACCCAGTTTTGAATGTCGGTGTGGTATTTTTTGTCGATTTCACCTTTATGTTCGATGGTGAGATAAGAAATGCATTTGGTGGCATCAACTTTTTGAGGTTCGTAGATGGCATTGGTTGGGCAAGCTTCAATACACCGTGTGCAAGTTCCACAATGATCGGTGGTAGGTAAATCATAATCCACTTCCAGATCGATGATCATTTCTGCGATGAAAAACCAAGAGCCATGTTGTTTATTCAAAATGTTCGAATTTTTTCCCACCCAACCTAAACCGGCTTGTACCGCCCATGCTTTGTCAAGCACAGGGGCTGAATCTACAAACACTCTTCCTTCTAATCCGCCAACTAATCCTGACGTAAAAGAGAAAAGCTCATTCAATTTCTTTTTGAGCACTTTATGATAATCTCGCCCTTGCGCATATTTTGCAATAAGAGGCTTATCAAGTGTTCCAATAAGTTGATTATGTGAGGGGTGATGGTAGCTTGAAAGCAGTGAAACTACGGTTTTCGCACCGGGAACCAGAACGGTTGGATCGATGCGTTTTTCGAAGTTATTTCCCATCCATTCCATGCTTCCATGTCGATCTTCTTTCAGCCATTGTTCCAATCGGCGGGCATCTTTGGTTAACTCTCGAGCTTTAGCAAATCCGCAGGCATCGAAGCCAAGTTGAAGAGCATGGGTGCGGATTTTCTGAGTTAGCGTTGCAGTATTCATCACACGATGAATATACGAAGAATCATGCCCGAGGCATTACAGGCACAAGTTTATCGCCTTTCCAGGCCAGATCTTGCACTTTTCCATCCAAAATACGAACCGTTCGGTATGGATATTTTTTGACGATAGAATAATCGTGGGTAATCATAAGCACAGCGGTTCCCCGATTGTTAATGTGCTTTAAAACCTCCATAATATCTTTCGTAGCTTTTGGATCGAGATTACCTGTTGGCTCATCAGCAAGTAGAATTCGTGGTTCGTTAGCCAATGCTCGGGCAATAACAACACGTTGCTGCTCTCCACCTGAAAGATCACCCGGCATATTTTTACTGCGATGAGATAAACCAACCATACTTAGAACTTCGAGAACTCGCTGTTTAATAAATTTCGGTTTTTCACCGGTTACTTGAAGTGCAAATGCGACGTTTTCAAACACATTTCTGTCTTGCAGTAATTGAAAGTCCTGAAATACAATCCCGAGTTTTCGTCGTAACATCGGTACTTGCTTCATACTTAGTTTATTTACCGGCATATCGGTAACGCGAACAGTGCCGGAGTCGGGCTCAACGTCACGATATAACATTTTCAGTATAGAACTTTTCCCAATACCTGTTGGACCTATGAGATAACAAAATTCTCCATTTCGGAGCTTAAAATTAACTCCCTTAAGAACCTGTCGGTTTTCGTAGCTAAGCGAGATGTTGCTGAGTTCAATTACTGCGTTTTCTGACATCGAAGAACTATGGTTACACGTGCACTGTTTTCATCGGCTTCTATCAAATCAAAGCCGTCATATTTTGCCACCAGATGATAGGAGGTTTGATCCAAAATTGACAGCATTTCTGTTACAGTATATGCGCGCTGTCGATGAGTTTCTGTCCAGCTGGAAATCACTTTTTTGGTAGATGGATCAAGCTCTTCGATTTCAAACTCATTTACATGAATTTTATCGGCAGGAGTGAACCAACTTTTTCTAAAATATCTGAGCGAACCAGATTCACCCTCGGCTTCATTTAAGTGATCTACCGATTGCAGAGAATTTTTTGGAGTAGAAAAATCAAAAATAAATAATCCATTGGGCTTCAATGTTTTGCGAATATTTTCTAACGAAGTAATTAGTTCTTCTTCAGAATGCAAGTAGTTAACGCTGTCGAAAACCGAATACACACAATCGAAAGCATTTCGATAGGGAAGATCTTGAAAAGAAAATGGTTCAAGCTTGATTTGATATTCTGACTCTTCAGCTTTCTGTTTAGCAACTTCGATCATCTCGGCGGACTTATCAGTACCGGTTAATCGATAACATTCAAGCTCTGCAAGTGAAAGTATAACACTTCCGGTTCCACAGGCAGCTTCCATCACATCGATGGGATCCTGATGATGCGTTTGCATGATTTCGTCTATGTAATCTGCCCACGATTCGTAATCCACATCGCCCATCAAAGTATCGTACAGCTTGGCTAACTTGGAGTATTCTTTGGTTGAATTAGGCGCCATATTTACGCTCCGCCATGTTTACAGCTACAGAATATGCCTGAGAAAAAGAGGTAGAGTTTGCCACGCCTTTTCCTGCAATATTGAATGCTGTGCCGTGATCTGGACAGGTTCGGATAATGGGCAAGCCGGCGGTGAAATTTACGCCATGACCGAAAGAAAGTAATTTAAAGGGAGCCAAGCCTTGATCGTGATACATCGCTAAGATGGCATCAAATTGCGAATGTAATTGTTGACCAAAAAAACCGTCAGCCGGAAAAGGGCCTTTTAACGGCAACATTCGTTGCTGTGCTTGTTTAAGAGCGGGTTCGATAATTTCGATTTCTTCTCGACCGATAACACCGCCATCACCTGCGTGAGGATTTAGACCTAAAACCGCAATGTTCGGTGATTCGAGTCCAAAATCGTACTTTAAACTATGAAAAAGCAGTTGAGCTTTTCGCAGGATGAGTTCTTCGGTTATAGTTTGGCTGATTTCGCTTACCGGAATATGTGCGGTTACCAAAGCTACGCGAATGTTTTCAGAAACCAGCATCATCAATACTTCATCAACTTCGCATTGTTGTGCCAGAAATTCTGTATGACCTGGAATATTATAGCCTGCCAAATTCACGGCTTCTTTCGAAATAGGCGCTGTTACCATAGCGTGTGCATTTCCGGTTTTGCACCATTCAATGCACTGCTTGATAGATTGCATGGCAATTGCGCCACTACCTGCGCTTTGAGTGCCCGGGGTTATCTCAATTTCTTCGCATTCAATATTCAAAATATTGATTTTATTGGGCGTTACTTCATCAGGTTTGGTGATGATTTCAGCATTCAAATTTACATCCAGAATTGCACAGTAGAAATCGACTATATACTTTGGTGAGATGATAATGGGTGTAGATCTGTCGAGATCGATCTCCAATAACGACTTTATTACTACTTCAGGACCGATTCCATTGATGTCGCCAATGCTTATCGCTATGTTGTTAGCCATACTTTTTTAACCAAAGGTACTAGCGATATATCGAAAATGACAGCGATTATTCGGTTCCGATGAGTACAAAATCACCGAATCCGGTACTCGCTTCAAAAACAAATCGCTTGTTACCATATTTCCAGATTTCGATTACTTCCCCGTTTTTTGGAAACTGTCGATCTTTAGAATCCGGTGGACCATAATTGATATATACTTTTCCTTGGTCGCTTTCATGTCCGGCTAAATTACCTCGATTACTAAATTCCTTGAAGGCATAATCGATTCTGCGATAATATTCGGCCATTAATTCATTGTAGACGGTACCTTTCGATGGATCTCTTTTTTCCCAAAATTCTCTGAATTTTTTCTCTTTTTCTGCGTCGGAACCGGATTTGATTTGCTTCAGCTGATCCTCGTTAATGATGTATTTAAGATGATTTATCGCGATATCTAAGTTGTATAAACTTGCAGGCATATCCGGCCAATACGATCGGAAAAATTTCTTGGCTAACGCTTTATCCGAATCATCTTTTTTCAATTCAATCGAATACGCAGCATTTTGATAATTAGAATGCGGAATTTTAACTAATGCATAGGTGAATCCAAGTTCCGATTCTTTCATGCTCAGAGATGGCTCGGCACCGGAAGAAAGAATAGGATGCATTCCATCAATTATTAACTCCTTTTGAATAGCGAGTTCATCAATTAATTCTCCCTTTGAGGTATCTCTTCGACTGGTATTCATTCGAAAAATATTTATCGAATACGAAGAGTTTGCATCATACTCAGGAATGCGAACGAGAGCGTAAAAATCATCCCCAAAAAGAATATTATCTCCAAGATTGGTTAATGGAAGATCAGAGTCAGCGGTAAGTGATGACTTATTTTTAATGGTGTAGATTTCGCCGGTTGCTTTCGTTTTCCAATCCGGTACTCGAACATTTCTGAAATTCGAATTTCGGTCGTTTGTGCTCTCGATCAAGCTAAGTTGCAACACATAGTGATACAATCCCGGATTGAGTTGCACCGAAAGTGAACCTGATGCATAGAGTTTCGCAGATTCTGTTTGTTCAAATGTTTCGGTGAATAAAGTGTCCGACCACATGTCGCGACTAACTACATTCACATCGGTAGGACGGCGATCGCGTTTGGCAAGTCCTTCAAAAACTTCATTATTTAACCGAATGGTGGAATAAAAACCGGCACCTTCGGGCGCATTAAGTTCTGAACTAGGAGTTATTTTTTTAAAGGGAAGAAAATCGTTGTTGAAACGGAACAGGATTCCAAGCTCAGCTTTGTAATCATCGGCGGGTAAAATAATATTATCAATAAAAATCTGCGGCGCCGATGACCGATTGATAAGGTCTAAGTATGTTACGCGTTGCCGCTGAGCTAGGCTGATTGAGCTTGAAACCATTAAAATGGTGAATAGAGCAAGTAGTTGTTTACGCATTGATCATTTTTTTTGCTTACATCAGTAAGACATAAAAAGGGAAGTGGATAATTCCTATTTTGAACGTCGAATCAGTAGAAACTAGTATATAAAAACATCGACATCAAACAATGAGTAGTACTACTAAATCAACAAGCTCACATTGGTTACAATCACTAATCGAAGATTTACGATCGCAAGAAGCAGAAATTAAGAAAGGGGGCGGTGAAAAACGTATCGAAAAAGAGCATGCAAAAGGGAAGTTAACTGCTCGCGAACGCATTAATTTATTAACTGATGATGGAAGCGCTTTTTATGAGCTTGGACTTTGGGCCGGCTACGAAATGTACGAAGATGTGGGTGGATGTCCGGCTGGCGGAGTAGTTACCGGAATCGGAACGGTATCGGGTAGAAAGTGCATGATTGTAGCTAATGATGCGACTGTGAAAGCCGGAGCTTGGTTTCCAATCACGGCAAAGAAAAATCTGAGAGCTCAAGAAATTGCTATCGAAAATCATATTCCATTGATTTATTTGGTGGATTCTGCCGGAGTATTTTTACCGATGCAGGATGAGATTTTCCCCGACAAAGAGCACTTCGGACGAATGTTCAGAAACAATGCAGTGATTTCAGCAAAGGGGATTCCACAGATTGCAGCAATTATGGGGAGTTGTGTGGCCGGTGGCGCTTACTTGCCAATTATGAGCGACGAAGCTTTAATTGTTGATGGAACCGGAAGCGTGTTTTTAGCGGGAAGTTATTTGGTAAAAGCCGCAATTGGTGAATCGGTGGATAATGAAACACTTGGTGGAGCAACCACTCATACCGAAATTAGCGGCGTTACCGATTACAAGATGAAAGATGATGAAGAGTGTATTTCTACCATTAGAGATTTGGTGGATAAATTAGGTCCGTTTGAAACGGCCGGTTTCAATCGATCTGAACCGAAAGAAACACAGCGACCGGCAGCTGATTTATTCGATTTGATACCGGAAGCGCGAACATCGCCTTACAACATGTACGATGTAATTGATTGCATGATTGACGAGGGAAGTGCTACCGAATTCAAAAAAGGGTTTGGAAGCACCATCATTACCATGTACGCTCGCATTGATGGTTGGAGTGTAGGGATTGTGGCGAATCAACGCACGATCAGTAAAACAAAATCAGGGGAGATGCAGATTGGCGGAGTAATCTATTCGGATTCTGCTGATAAGGCTGCCCGTTTTATCATGAACTGTAATCAAAAGAAAATTCCGTTAGTTTTTTTGCAAGATGTAACCGGCTTTATGATCGGAAAACGTAGTGAGCATGGGGGAATCATAAAAGACGGAGCAAAAATGGTGAATGCCATGGCGAATTCTACCGTGCCTAAAATTACTATTGTGCTGGGAAACAGCTACGGTGCAGGAAACTACGCCATGTGCGGACGTGCATACGATCCACGGTTCATGTATGCCTGGCCAACTGCAAATATTGCGGTGATGAGTGGCGCTTCGGCAGGAAAAACACTTACACAGATTCAGATTGCTGCTATGAAAAAGAAAGGGCAGGAAGTGAGCGAAGAAGAGCAGGCAGAACTACAGAAAACCATCACAGATCGCTATAACAAACAAACCGATGTGCGCTATGCGGCATCCCGACTTTGGGTAGATGAAATCATTCATCCGCTAGAAACCCGAGAGCGGATTTCAAAGGCGATTGAAGTGGCCAATTTGAATCCGGTTATAGAGGAGTATAAGACGGGGGTTATTCAGGTTTAGTAGTTAATTTGCTTCTTATGAAGGGTTCTTAAGCGTGAATGTATCAAGATATTATGTACCGCTCCAGATTCCCACTTTCGTGGTAATGACTTTGTTTTAATTCCACTTAGTGCTTTAGTGATTTGGTGTCGAAGCTATTCTCTTCTAACGAAAACTTTGATTGTTTTAGAGTAAGTTTCGTCAAAGAATATCATATGCGCTACAAAATCAGTTTTAAAAAACCGAATGTGATCGTGAGTGTGGAAGAGAGTTTCACGTTGCTCGATTTTATGGCTTTATTTGCCTGCCTGCTACTTGGGGTCTTCTTCGCAGTTTTTCTATGGATTTTCGCTTTTGCCTTGTTGGTCAAATTGTTTACTCGCCATGAATATATTTTCAATTCTGATACTTATAAACTCAGTCAGTATTTACGCATTTTCAGTTATCTGAGAATTCGAAGAAGGGAGATTCCTTTCGATGATATTGATCGTTTTCTGTTTTCGAATTTTGATTCAGGGAAAGCTTTGGTGGAACGTGGATTTATCGACAAAGAGTGGTTTACGCTCGAAATTATCCTCAAGGATAAACAACGTATTAGAATTGTTAAGCTTGATGCCGATGATATCGAGCAGGTGCATGAACTTTATGCTGAGCTCAAAAAACTGATGAGCGATTGGTTCCACTTCGAGGTGGAGTACGAGGAATTGATGGAGGAGTGAATCCACTTGAAGCTTCTCCATCATTTCGACGGAGTCGGGGTGATGGAAATTTGTACTATGGTTCTTGCCTTCAAATGGATTCCATCAGCCGTGCTGTAGCCCGACAGATGGAGAGGCATTGCGTTCTAAATAATAATAGTAGGAGGGTCCAAGCGGATGCTTGAACCAGTTTGGGGGGCATAGCAGGGATCTTGATCGTGTAAAAGTTTCGATATTCTAGATAGCTTCAGATTCCCACTTTCGTGGGAATGACCAATTTGGTTTGGTTTTAATAAGTTTATAATTGAACAGTTTTCGAAGCATCAATAACCTGAAAAATCAAATTGAATCAGCTCGATTAATTTCCGTTTCCCTTACGCATTTTCATTCCCTGCCCTTTACCTTTTCCTTGTTGTCTACCTTTATTACCATGCATTTCCTGATAATGTTCTTCAAACCAATCCGGGTGCTCCAACTCAAACTGATACATATAGGTTGCAATAGCTATTAAATCTTCTTCGGGAAAAGGGATGGGAGGCATTATATCAAAACGGTTTACAGCCCCATACATCAACGCTTTTTCTTTGGATGGCTGTGCAACAAAAACAGCCATCTCGGTAGTAAAATCCTCGATATTAGGATACGATCGCAAATATCGCCGTTTTACGGCTTCGAGTGGTGGTGCGAGTCGGCTATCTTCTGAAGCTGTAGCCGAATGACAGCTAACACAAGCCGTTTCAAGAAGTTGTTTCGCTTTAACTAAATCAAGTTGTTCAATTTCAGAAACAGGAGGTTGTTCAGAGGAGTTTGTATCTAGTTTTTTGGCGCAGGTTGCCAGAATCAAAAAGAACAAAATCAGATAGGCAATCATTAGGTACTTTTTTAGCATAACTTCTCCAAAAATTAGGGATCATTTCAGGTTCCGCATCCAATTTGAAGAATGTGTGAAGGAAATAAAAAAAGGCGCCCGAAAGCGCCTTTTAATCTTACTTAAAAAATGAAGTTTTATACCTCAGCAAGAATCTTGTTCAAAGTCTTGCTCGGGCGCATGGCTTCATCCACTAAATCAGTATCTGGTTTGAAATAGCCATTAATCTCAACGGGATTGCCTTGCACGCTAATCAACTCTTCGTTAATGGTGTCTTCGTTGCTGCTCATAGCTTCAAAAACAGGCTTGAAACGATCCGCTAAATCAGCATTTTTAGTTTGATTAGCCAAAGCTTCTGCCCAGTACATCGCTAAATAGAAGTGAGAACCACGGTTGTCAATCTGTCCCAAGCGACGGGCAGGAGATTTATCATTTTGTAGGAATTTTGAAGTCGCTTCATCCAAAGTTTCTCCAAGAATCGCCGCAATCTCATTATCAAAGGTTTTTGATAGATGCTCGAGTGATACGGCCAGTGCAAGAAACTCGCCCAAAGAATCCCATCGTAAATAGTTTTCCTTCACAAATTGCTGTACGTGCTTTGGAGCCGATCCACCTGCACCGGTTTCAAATAATCCGCCACCGTTCATCAAAGGAACAATTGAAAGCATTTTTGCGGATGTTCCCAGTTCAAGGATTGGGAAGAGATCTGTAAGGTAATCGCGCAATACGTTTCCGGTTACAGAAATCGTGTCTTTACCTTCTTTAATTCGCTCGAGTGAAAACTTAGTAGCTTCAACGGGACTCATAATATGCAGTTCGAGTCCGTCGGTATCGTGATCTTTTAAATAGGTATTCACTTTTTTGATGAGCTCAGCATCATGAGCACGGGTTTCATCCAACCAGAAAACAGCCGGAGAACCGGTATCACGGGCGCGGGAAACAGCTAGCTTTACCCAATCTTGTACAGCAGCGTCTTTAACCTGACAAGCTCTCCAGATATCGCCGGGCTCTACATCGTGCTCCATCAATATTTTACCTGATTCAGCTACCACACGTACTTTCCCTTTAGATTCCATTTCAAAGGTTTTGTCGTGCGAACCATATTCTTCAGCTTTTTGTGCCATCAATCCAACGTTTGGAACCGAGCCCATGGTAGTTGGATCAAAAGCGCCATGTTCTTTACAAAAATCGATGGTGGCTTGGTACACACCAGCGTATGAGCTATCAGGAATCACTGCTTTAGTATCCTGAGTTTCGCCATCTTTATTCCACATGCAACCCGAAGTTCGAATCATGGCCGGCATTGAAGCATCGATAATTACATCAGACGGTACATGTAAATTGGTGATTCCTTTATCAGAATTTACCATCGCGATATCAGGACCGTTTTCGTAGCAAGCTTCGATATCAGCGAGTATTTCTTCTTTTTTATCGGATGGTAGTTCTTCGATTTTGGACAGTAAATCGCCCAAACCATTATTCACATCTACACCAAGTTCATTAATCACCTGCTGATGTTTCTTGAACACTTCTTCGAAGTACACTTTTACGCCATGACCAAAGATAATTGGATCTGAAACTTTCATCATCGTGGCCTTCATGTGCAGCGAAAACAGTACATCTTTGGCTTTGGCATCTTCTACTTGTTCTTTCAAGAATCCAACCAATGCGTTTTTACACATGAAAGAAGAATCCATGATTTCGCCTTTTTGAAGCTTAATTCCTTCCTTCAGAATAGTTTTGCCACCGCCATTATCATCGATAAACTCGATGTTTACGGTTGTGGCTTCTTCCACCGTAACCGACTGTTCATTGGCTCGAAAATCATTAGCGCCCATGGTAGCTACATGAGATTTGGAATCTGAGCTCCATTCACCCATGCTGTGTGGGTTTTTACGAGCATATTCCTTTACAGCTTTTGGGGCACGTCGGTCCGAATTTCCTTCACGTAACACCGGGTTTACTGCACTCCCTTTTACTTTGTCGTAGCGTGCTTTTATATCGCGCTCATCAGGTGTGGTAGGCTCTTCGGGGTAGTCGGGGAGATTGTATCCTTTTTCCTGCAATTCTTTAATGGTAGCTGTAAGCTGCGGGATAGATGCACTGATATTGGGCAGTTTTATGATATTGGCTTCAGGAGTTTTTGCCAGTTCGCCTAACTCAGCCAGGGCATCACTCATTGATTGTTCATCGGTCAAAAAATCTGAAAAGTTTGCAATTACACGTCCCGCCAGTGAAATATCTCTGGTTTCTACAGCAACACCGGCTGCTTTGGTAAATGCTTCGATGATTGGCAGGAAAGAATGAGTGGCTAAAGCAGGAGCTTCATCCGTGTAAGTATAAATGATTTTAGCTTTATCTGAGGCCATGTAAAAGTTTTTTGGATTCTAAAATTTGCCAACAAAAATACTAAGATTTGATTGTAAACATCCGATAAAAAGTTATGATATTAAATATTTACGAAGACACTATTAAAGCTAGCTGTACACACGGTATTTTGGGATGAGTAACAAAGCATTAATTCTGGTACTGGAAGATGATACTTCCGTTCGGTTAACCCTTACTGAATTATTATCACTATTTGGTTTTGAATGTATGGCAGCGGAGCATGGCGTTGAGGGTTTTGAAATGCTACAAAGTGTTACGCCCGATCTCATTATCTGTGATGTGAACATGCCCTTGATGGGAGGAAATGAGTTTACCTCAAAGCTTAAAACCAAGCCAGAATTTGCCCATATTCCGGTGATTATGTTAACGGCTAATACCGCAGAAGAAGACATGCTTAAGGGGTTGTCCTCCGGTGCAGTTGATTACATAAAAAAGCCGTTTAACAGCAATGAGTTGGTGCTCAAGATTAATAATATTTTGCATACAAAGCGTGCGTATGATACCAACTCGTGGAAAGCGGTGCTTTCAAATACCTTCGAACAAAATCCCAATCTTGACGAGCAATTTGTAAGTGATTTATATGCTTTAATTATTGAGAATTTGGAGTACGCCAGTTATTCGGTGCAACAACTATCGGAAGATATGAACCTGAGTGAACGGAATTTATATCGAAAAGTGAAAGAGCACATAGGAATGCCGGTTGCTACGTTTATTCGTGAAGTAAAATTGCAGCGTGCCCACGATTTATTGTCGAATAAAAAAGTTAGGAGTTTGGCAGAGGCAGCAAATAAAGTTGGATTTAAAAGTGTGTCTCATTTTGCAAAGTTGTATAACGCTAAGTTTAAAAAGGCTTAATAAAACCTTCTAAAGGCACTTTTTGTTAATAAAGCCTAACTGAAATGGCAGGTTTGTGCAGTTTTCTGGCAAATTTGTTGCATCAAATCTCTCGAACTTTGTACCGAAATAAAAATTCAAGTATTAGCGTATGGAAGCCCGAGATATAAAACTATTAGTTGTTGAAGACGACGACGCCATCAGAGAAGGAATTATTGACTTGCTCACACTAGAAGGATTTGAGGTGACAGAATCGAGAAATGGACAGGAAGCGTTATCTATTTTATCTGATTGGGAACCTGATTTGGTGATCAGCGATGTGATGATGCCCAAAATGGATGGTCACAAACTATTACAGAATTACCGAATGATGAGTAATAGTAATGAAGTGCCGTTCCTGTTTCTAACCGCCTTAACCGATAAAACGGAACAGCGGAAAGGGATGAACCTCGGTGCAGATGATTATCTGACCAAGCCATTTACGCGGCAGGAATTACTTGACGCCATTCGTACTCAATATCAAAAATACAACGACCGAAAGAATTCATTTCAGCAAAAGGTTATAGATCAGTTCGAGGAGACCAATCGCTTAAACGAGAAAGAAAAAGAAACTATGGTGATGGAAATCCATCATAGAGTGAAGCATAATCTTGCCGTGATTTCTGCCTTTTTTGAGCTCGGTGAAATGAGTAACGATCCCGACTTTATGCAAACTATTAAGCATCGGGTTCGCGCAATGGCTTCCATCCACGAAGAGGCTTACGATAATGAGTTGATTTGTAAAGTGGACACACAAAAGCTAATCACCAACGTACTCGATAAACTCTTCGACAACGAAGATTTCAGATTTATTCCACAACTTGAGAAATTTGACGTCAGCATTGATAAAGCTATTCCTTTAGGCTTACTGTTGTATGAATTTTTGACCCTTTTGTTAAATAAGAAGCAAATAAAAGAGTCTTGCCGGGTGCACGTAACTTCGTACAAACTGGTGGATAAAGCCTGCATGAATGTGTTCTTAAGTTGCGATGCTTCGGTAGAATTAGACGATGTTTCAGACAGTGTTGAATTGTTACTTATTCATAGCTTTATTAGTCAGCTAAAGTGTACGTATTCTCAGGAATATCATGAGAATGGAACCATGTACACCTTCGAATTTCCGTTCAATTAATGTGAATTGATGAGCGATTTATCCCAACGTATTAAACAAAGCGAATCCATTCTTCGATCTATTATAGACTCTGCCTTAGATGCTGTAATTGTAATCGACGAACGAGGTATTATTACCGAATGGAATCATCAAGCTGAACATACGTTTGGATGGAATCGCAAATGGGCACTTGGTAAGCGACTGTCAGAAACAATCATTCCGCAAGAATACCGAGCTCATCATGAGCGAGGAATGAAGCACTTTCTGAAAACCGGAGAAGGACCGGTATTAAACAAACGAATTGAAATTACTGCCATTGATGCAAAAGAACGAGTTTTTCCCGTTGAATTGACCATCATCCCAAACAAAGTAGATGGCGTGTATTTTTTCAGCTCGTTTGTGCGTGATTTAACAGAAGCCAAAAAATCGGAACGTACGCTAAAAGCCATCAACGATTTGGCGATTTCGCTGTTAGGTAAAAATAATCTGGATGAAATTGCCTGGGAAATCACTCAAAACACTATTGCTGTGCTCGGTCTTGACGATTGCGTGATTTATGTGGTAAATGAAAAAGATGGGCGCCTACATCAAATTGCGGCTTATGGTCCAAAAAACCCTAAAGGACACGAAATTTCTAATCAAATAACTTTAGAAATTGGGGAAGGAATTGTTGGTAAAGCTGCACAGCAAAAACAAGCCATTTTAGTGAACGATACCAGCAAAGATGCCAATTATAAAGTAGACGATGCCACACGACTAAGCGAACTCGCCGTACCCATTATTTACGAAGATCAGGTAATTGGAGTGATTGATTCTGAGCATCCTGAAAAAGATTTTTATCAAAAAGAGCACTTGGATGTATTTACCACGATTGCCAATCTAACTTCCAGTAAAATTAAAAGCGCCATCAATGCCAAAGAGAGAGAGGAGGCTGAAAAATCACTAAAAGAAAGCGAAGAACGCTGGCAGAATTTGGTTGAAAATATGCCTGAAGCGATCCAAATCTCCATTGATGGAAAAGTGATTTACATGAATCCTGCAGGACTGAGATTGTACGAAGCCGATTCTATTGAGCAGGTACAAGGTGTGAACCTTCGCGAGTTATCAAATACCTTAAACAGCACGGTTTTTAACGAGCGCTTGGAGTTAATTCGTCGATATGGATTTGTGGATCCAATAGAGTTTGAAATCACCACATTTAAAGGCACTACAAAGTATATCGAAGCAAACTCGAACGCGATAAATTATAACGGAGAGTTGGCCATACAATCGGTATTGAGAGATATCACAGAAAAGAAAAAAGCCGAGCGTGATCTTCTGCAGTTGTCATCCAGATTATCTGCATTGTTGGATAATTTGAATACCGGGGTGTTGATGGAGCAAGCCGACCGCAAAGTTGTGCATGCAAACTCAAAATTTTGCGAGTTGTTTGGAAATATCTTTTCTCCGAATGATTTGATGGGGCAGGATTGTGGAGAATTGCTGATTCAGGCTCAATCGTTTTTTAAGGATCCGGAGTACTTCAGAACCTCAACAAATACATTGGTAAGCGAGAATAACCGTTCGGTAAATGAAGAGCTGGAGCTGGCAAACGGAAAAATTCTGGAGAGAGATTTCATCCCAATTATTTATGATGGAGTACAATATGGCACGGTTTGGCAGTATCGCGACATCACCAGCCGAAAAGAAAGTGAACAAGAGTTGGTGCGAGCTTTAGAAGCAGAACGAAGTTATAACGAGTTGAATAAAAACTTTGTATCGATGGTTTCGCACGAGTTTAGAACGCCATTAACCAGTATTCAATCTACCGCTGAATTATTACTAACATTTTCCGATCGATTTACAGCCGACGACATCAAAAAGAGAGTGGAACGCATTCATCAATCATCGGTTCGGATGGATCAATTAATCGAAGATGTGCTCACTATCGGTAAACTTGAGGCAAACAATAGCTTCGTGAACAACGAAGAGTTTAAGCTATCTGCAGTGTTGAATGATACCATTGAGTTGTTGAGAATGGGCGAATTATCCGACAGAAATGTTCAGATCGAAGGTCTAACTAATGAGCCTACAATGCTATGTGATGTTCGTTTAGTGGAACTGATTTTCAGGAATATTTTGGAGAATGCCGGTAAATATTCATCAACCGATACACCCATCAAAATAAAAGTGGAATTCAGCGAAAAGCACGTCCATATGGAATGTAAAGATCATGGAATCGGAATACCTGAGGAGGAACAGAAGCACATTTTTGAATCTTTCAAACGAGCTACAAATACCGAAGGCATTAAAGGTACCGGACTTGGTCTCGCGATCGTAAAGAAATCGGTTGATCGATTGAATGGTTCGATAGATTTGAGTTCTGAAATGGGCGTTGGAACTACCATTTCACTGACATTGCCCATTAAAAGTGCGCAAATAAATTCGCTAGAGTCATGATTGAAGCAGATGAAAAATCGACCTTACAGCACCTTTTTGCAGGCTTAAATATTCTGGCCTTAAAAGATGCATCGGAAGTTGTTTCCCCGATGTTGCAAACCTTGGTAGACCTTGATAGCGAAATAAAAGTAGAAGCTGCAATTTGCGAAAAAGAATTACTGACCCTCAGTTGTTTTCAGTCGGCCCATCACCTGAACAATCTAGAATCTCGTTGGAATTGTTACAGTAATGTAGTTGCTGCCGAGTTGAGTGCTCATCCAAGCATAGAACAGATACCATCGGTATTTAAAGCGGGAAATGAATATGTGTTTTCCATCAATTATCAAGAAGATAGTATTGCACTTTTATACATAAGAACGACGTCGAAAAGTGAGCAAGATCATATAGTTATTAAAAAGATTGGGAAAGCAGTTGCCGCATATATTGTTCAGCAATATGAACACGAAAAGCTTAAAGAAAAAACACAGTATTTTGAGCAAATACTGAATTCCATCCCGTCAGATTTAGTGGTATTCGATAAGCATCATCGCTATCAATACATCAACCCAATTGCCATTAAAGATCAAAAAGTTAGAGAGTGGCTAATCGGAAGAGATGATTTTGACTATGTAAACTATCGAAAGAAAAATCCGGAGATCGCGAAACAACGACGAGCCATATTTAACTCCATTATTAAAGAAAAGAGGCAACATCAATTTGAAGAAAAAGCCGTATTGCCTGATGGAAGTTTAGAGTGGAAACATCGCACAATGTATCCGGTAATGAGCGAAGATGGCACCACAGTAGAAATGGTATTGGGTTACGCGTTAGATATTACCGAGGTAAAACAAAAAAGTAACGAAGTTAAACGAGCAAATACACGCCTGAATACTCTGATTTCGAGTCTAAATTCGGGCATCGTTTTGGTTGATCATGACGGTGAGATTGTGCTTACCAATTCGGCCATGTGTAAAGTATTTAACGTTGAGGAATCTCCATCGGAATTAATAGGAAAACATTGTTCGGTGTTATATCGAAAACTGAATAAAGTGGTAGAAGACGTGTATGCATTCACCGCATCTACACAAAAGAAACTTGATGAGGGACAAGAAAGCTTGCACGAAGAAATTCGATGCTTAGATGGTCGTGTGTTTGAGCGCGATTTGATTCCCATACATACAAAAAATGAACATTTGGGATATTTGTGGCAATACCGGGATGTAACTCAGAAAAAGAAATCGGAGCTTGAATTAAGGCGAGCTCTTGAAGCCGAACGAAGTTACAATGAGCTAAATCGAAATTTTGTGTCGATGGTATCGCATGAGTTTCGCACACCGCTTACCAGCATACAAACAACGGCAGAATTACTTTCTAATTTTGTAGAGCGATTTAGCTCGGAGGATATCAAAAAAAGGGCGGAGCGAATTCATAAATCTTCGGTTCGCATGGATACATTGATTCAGGATGTACTCACCATCGGAAAATTGGATTCTGATAGCAGCACCTTCCAACATGTAGAAATTGAGATTTCTGATTTCGTGCAAGATATCATTGAACAACTGGAAATGAGTGAACTAGAAGATAGAACGGTAATTACAACCGGACTGGATACCTCAAAATCGCTTTATTCAGATCCAAGTTTGTTAGAATTGATTCTCAGAAATTTGCTGGAAAATGCAGCCAAGTATTCTCCCAAAGATCAACCTATTCATTTTGAAGTGAACAATCGGGAAGCCGGCTTAGAATTTATTTGTACTGATTTTGGAATTGGAATACCCGTTGAGGAGCAAAAAACCATTTTTGAATCATTTAAGCGGGCATCTAACACCGAAGGCATAAAGGGCACAGGTTTGGGCTTATCCATTGTTCAAAAATCGGTACATCGCTTAAACGGTGAGCTAAGTGTGCAATCAGAGCCCAATAAAGGATCAACATTTACCGTTCGGATACCATCAACAAAATAGTAGTTGTAATTGAACCTCCGGTTATAATTCACGATTTTGCGAATCAAATGCCGTTGATGTTTGTTGATGAAGACGTTGCAATTAATGCTAACTTAGCCGCACTGTTATGATCAGACCCATGTTCGGCTTCCGACCGAAGCCCAAAAAATTTGACTTACCACTTCGTTATTACGATCCGGAAAAAGAAGAACGCGAAAATAACAGAGCTCGGCGAAGAATTAAATTTCAAACGCATAACCGCGTAAAGCCTAAACAAAATATCAGGGTGTTATTTCTTGCTCTATTCTTATCTTTGGTGGTGTATTTAATTGGTATCCTTTAAGACCTAGATTTTTTTGAGCGAAACCCGCACATCCGACAGTATTATACATCCGTTACCGCCCGAAATCAGTAACAAAATTGCTGCGGGCGAAGTGATTCAACGCCCGGCTTCTGTAGTAAAAGAATTACTCGATAACTCCATCGACTCCGGTGCCGATTCCATCAAAATAATTATCGAGAACGCCGGTAGAACGCTTATTCAGGTGATTGATAACGGGTGTGGAATGAGTGATGAAGATCTGCCACTTTGTTTTCAACGTCACGCTACCTCGAAAATATCGAGTATTGAAGATTTGTTTTCGATTCGAACAATGGGTTTTCGTGGTGAGGCAATGGCATCGATTGCATCCGTTTCGCAGGTTCAGGTTAAAACAAAACGTGCCGAAGATTCCAACGGCTGGGGGTATGAAATACATGGTGGAGCAGCCGGTGAAATTTTTCCTGCAGCTACACAGGACGGAACCAGCATTTCGATTCGGAATTTATTTTTCAATGTTCCCGCACGTCGGCAGTTTTTAAAAACTGATGTCACTGAACTTCGGCACATTCTGCGTACGGTGCAATATGCGGCGTTGGCATTTCCGGGAATTGCATTTCAGGTGATTGCAGATGGAGAAACAGTGTATAATTTGCCGTCAGATTCTCTTAAAAACCGAATTGTTTCATTATTCGGATCAGCCTATAAAGCGAGTTTAATTGAATTCTCCGAAGAAACGAGTTATTTGAAAATTTATGGATTTGCTTCCGATCCAAAGCTAGCTAAGAAAAGCAGGGGAGAGCAGTTTCTTTTTGTGAATGGTCGCCCGTTTCAACATCGTTACTTAACGCATGTGATTTTGAGTTTATACGATGCATGGACTCGCAACAACGAATACCCGTTTTATACCCTCTTCTTCGAAATTGATCCGAATAAAGTGGATGTGAATGTGCATCCTGCTAAGATGGAGGTGAAGTTCGAGGATGAGCGCAGTGTAATCCAACTGGCGAAATCGGTAGTTAATAAAGCCTTGAACAATCACTTTAATGTTCCCGGTATTCCGTCTGATTCGGATCCTTTTATGAGTGATGATTCGAGCAAAGGATTTGATACCGGCTTCAACTTTCACCAACCGGCGAAGGATGTAGGGCGTGCAACGGGTGGTTTTTCATTTCCATCACGGATAAACAAACCGAATATTAATCGTAGGGGAGATGAATTTGCCGAAAACCTTTACCAATCTACCGGTGATTATTCGGGTTCTCATCGACCAGTATCGAGTAGTGAATCGAATCAAAACAAAGAAAAAGAGCCGTTAAATAACTCATTCTGGCAATTGCATAATACTTATGTGATCACGCAAACCAGAACGGGCTTATGTATGATCGATCAACATTTGGCGCATAAACGAATCATCTTCGAAAAAGCGATAAATGCCACGGAAGAAGCGCTGCCGAGTACACAGCAATTGTTATTTGCTCAAACATTGGAATTATCGGCCTCCGATTTTACGCTCTTGAAAGAGTTGCATCCGATTATACAGCGTATGGGTTTTTCTGTGCAGTTAATGAGCGGAAACACGGCAATGATTAACGGGGTACCCGCTGACATTGATATTGGAAATGAGCAGGAAGTGTTGGTTTCCATGTTGCATCAATATCAGGAATTAGGACAAAAAATTAATTTAGAAGCTCGTGAACGCCTGGCTATTGCTTTTGCTTCGAAGGCTGCGATTCCGCGTGGTCGTTCACTTTCGCATCAGGAAATGGAAGCGTTAGTGGATCAATTATTCGCATGTGAACAACCCTATCTTGATCCTTTAAAAAAACCCACAATCGTGTATCTTTCGCTCGACGAATTGCAGTCTAGATTTAGGTAGATAGATGGTTAATGGTGATTAGTTATTGGTTAATGGTTTTACCAATAACGAATAACTATTAACGAATAAAGAAGCCAAAAAATGAATATCCTCGCGATTGAACCTTACTACAGCGGCTCGCATAAAGCTTTTTTAAAGGGTTTAGAGGAATATTCTAGCCATAATATCATCCCCATAAAATTGAATTATAAGGGATGGAAATGGCGCATGCATGGCGATTCGGTGACTCTGGCAGAGCTTACCAAACAAGTGGAGGAAGATATCGATGTGTTGCTGGTGAGCAGCATGACCAATTTGCCGGCTTTTCTGGCACTAACCAATCCGAGATTTGCCCATACGCCGAAAATCATGTACATGCATGATAATCAGTTTACCCGTCCCATCCCTGAAGGTGAAACACGAGATATGACGTACTGTTATATCAACTATTTGAGTATGTTGGTAGCCGATCAGTTAATCTTCTCTTCTCATTTTCATCTGGATGATTTACTTGACGCCTTACCCGACTTTTTGGATAATTATCCCGGCGATAAACATTATGCAACCGTTGATCAGATTCGTGATAAAAGTGTAGTGCTACATCCCGGATTAGAGCTAAAGTATTTCGATCAGCATGCAGATACCCGAACAAAGAATGATCGACCAGTAATCGTTTGGAATCAGCGATGGCAATTTGATCGAAATCCAGCCATGTTTTTTCGAGTCCTCAATCGATTAAACGATATTGATCTAACTTTCGATTTAATCCTGGCCGGCGACAGTAAGCATGAAAAACCTGATGAATTTGCCAAAGCATGGAAACGATTCGGGGATCAGATTACCCATTTCGGTTATGTGGATGACAAAGAAGCCTACAGCAAATTATTACATTCTGGCGATATTGTAGTTTCAACAGCTACATATGAGTTCTTCTGCGTAGCAATTATGGAAGCCATTTACTGCGGCTGTCATCCTTTAGTACCCAACAGTTTGCATTACCCGGAGTTGATTCCTGAAAGTCTACATAATCCGTTATTGCATGCACCTGTTATTTATAACGATGAAGACCAGCTGTTTCTACACCTTCGGAATCTCCTGCAGAAGAAAACAAAACCTCTTCCTAAATCAACGCTGCAGAATATTAACAAACACCTCGATTGGAATCGGATGATCAGAAAATTCGATGAGTTGTTTGATCAAATTAAGGATACCTAGGTATGATATGTTGAAAAGTTGTGGACAGCTTGGGGTAATTAAACCGTAATTTTGGCTCTCTATTAACATTTCATGATTGAGTAAGAACACTGCTCAATAAATTATCAAATCAACCCCCCAACAAATAATGAAAATTAAATTACTTGCAGGATTTTTATCGATCCTAGCAATCCTTTTTATGTCTTTTAATGCTTCCGCTCAGGTTACAACCTCAGCGATAAGTGGTGTAGTAGTAGATGTAAACGACGAACCTTTACCGGCGGCTAATATTGTTGCGCGTCATTTACCTACTGGAACGGTGTATGGTATCTCAACTCGCGTTGATGGTAGATACACTTTGCCTAACCTTAGAATCGGCGGCCCTTATGAAATCACAGTGAGTTTCATCGGTTTTGAATCGCAATCTGTTAATGATGTTTTTCTAACATTAGGCAAAACCAGTGAATTCAATTTCGTACTTGCTGAGGATGTTCAAGCCTTAGGCGAGGTAGTAGTAACCTCAAATGCAGATATAAACCCAGGAAGAACAGGAGCTGCAACTTCAATCGAAAACGCTACACTTACAAAAATTCCTACGATCTCAAGATCTGCCGGCGATATTTATAAACTCAACCCAACCGCAGATGGGAATTCCTTTGCCGGGCGTAACGATCAATACAATAACTTTTCGCTGGATGGTTCAATTTTTAATAATCCTTTTGGGTTAGATGCAGCCACTCCGGGCGGACAATCGAATGCACAACCAATATCATTAGACGCCATCGATCAGATTACTGTAAGTTTGGCTCCGTACGATGTAACGCAATCCGGATTTACAGGTGCATCGGTAAATGCAGTTACAAAAAGTGGTACCAATACTTTTACAGGAACCGCATTTGGATACTATAGAAATCAGGATTTAACGGGTTCTACCGTTTCAGGTAACAGCATTTTTGTCCCCGATTTAACACAATTGCAAACCGGTTTTAGTGTAGGCGGTCCTATCATTAAAGATAAACTATTCTTCTTCTTAAACTTTGAAGCAGAACGCAGAGAAGATTTAGGTTCCAATTTTACAGCAAACCGTGGTGCTAACTCAGGGAGTAACGTATCTAGAGTTTTGGCTGATGATTTAGAAACCGTTAGCGATTTATTAGCCAGTGAATTTGGCTATCAAACCGGTCCATTTGAAGGATTCTTAAGAAATACCGATTCCAACAAAGGACTTCTAAAACTAGACTGGAACGTAAATCAAGACCACACGGTAACAGCTACGTTTAACTTTTTAGATGCGTACCGTGATTTGAATGCAAATCCGGATGCCATAGGACGGCGTGGACCTGATGCCATTACCTTGCAATTTGCTAATTCAGGATACCGAATTAATAACGATATTTACTCTGCAATTGTGGAAGTGAAATCTATTTTAGGAAATAAATTCTCGAATAAATTTCAGGCCGGGTATACTTTTTTCGATGATAGCCGTGATCCATTTAGTGATCCTTTTCCAGTGGTTAACATCAATCGTGATGGTGTTCGATACATTGTAGCGGGTCATGAGCCATTCTCTATTAACAATCGCCTAGAGCAGCATGTATATCAGATTACCAACAACTTCGACATGTATTTAGGCGCACACACAATAACTATTGGTGCCTCATTCGAACGTTTTTCGTTTGATAATTCATTTAACTTAGGTGTTTATGAACCGTTTGCACCACCTGCTGGTGTTCCTGGTTATCCGGGTGGTACTTTTGGCCCGGGTTTTGACAACGTTCAGGCCTTTGTTGATTATGTAAATGCAGGTTATATGGATCACGTAGTTGATCATGCTAGAGCTACTAACGCAGCTGCAAACTGGGCGCTTGCCGAATTAAATATGGGGCAGGCAGCACTTTATGCTCAAGACAAATGGTATCTCACTGATGATCTAAACATAACTTACGGCTTACGAATAGATATGCCGCTTTACTTTGATACTCAGGAGAAAATTGAAGAGAATATCGCTCGAAAAGGCGGATTACTTGCTGATGGTGGTACTTACGCTCCCGACGTAGTGTACTATGATGAAAATGACGAACCTGTAACATTTGACCATACCGAATTACCAAGCAATGCACCATTGTTTTCTCCTCGATTTGGAGTGAACTGGGATGTATATGGTGATGATAGTTTCCAACTTCGTGGCGGAACAGGTTTATTTACCGGGAGATTTCCATTTGTATGGATAGGAAATCAGGTTGCAAACCCAGATTTCTTCTTCTATAACGTTACCGATCCCGACTTCAAATTTCCTCAGGTATGGAGAACCAATATTGGCTTCGATAAAGTATTAGACAACAAAGTTACCATCACGTCAGACTTTATATTTACCAAAGATGTAAACGGAATGCTTGTTCGTAATTATGGTCTTCGTGCACCAAGCGAGAATCTGGTAGGTGCGGATAATCGTCCATACTATACCACAGCAGCAAGCGATAGAGCCACAATTTTTGGTGGACCGACTAATGCCTATGTGTATACAAATACGGATGAAGGATACAGCCTTAACTGGAGTTTAGAAGCCAAAAAGATGTATGACAATGGTGTATTTGTTACACTTGGGTATGCATTCTTGAAAACCGAAACGGTAAGCTCTAATACACGTGAAATCTCATCCGATATCTTTGAGGGCAATCCAATTGTTATAGATCCGAATAATCCGGCTACTTCTAATGCTTTGTATGGAAATCAGCATAGAATTGTAGGTACAGCAAATAAAACATGGAGCTACGGTGAAAATGACAAGTGGTCGACTACCGTATCCTTGTTTTATGAGGCTGCAAAAGGTGGAAGATTTAGTTACACTTATGCAGGTGATGCAAATGGCGACGGTTCATTCTTAAACGACTTAATCTATATTCCAACTCCGGGTGAGCTCGAAACTTATCGCTTTACCGGTGATTTGGCCGCACAGGAACGTCAACGTGATGCTTTCGAAAACTACATCGCTCAAGATAACTACTTAAAAGATCGCCGTGGTGAAAATGCCGAGCGCTATGCAATTCTAAGTCCATGGTACAGCCGTTTGGATGTTCGCGTTTTGCAAGATCTTGCACTAGTAGGAGCGCAATCAGTACAGCTTAGCGTAGATATTCTAAATTTCGGAAATTTACTAAACTCAAATTGGGGAGTTCGAGAAACACCGGTTAATACACAACCAATTAGTGTTTCTGTTGATCCGAATAGTCGAGTTCCATTGTATGAATTTGATACCAATCAAACTCAAACCTTCATCAACGATTTCAGTTTGGATTCGAGATGGCAAGTACAATTCGGAATTCGATATAACTTCTGATCGCACTAGATAAGAATTTCAATCTTAGTCATTGAATACAAGCCTCATTCATTTTTTGGATGGGGCTTTTTGTTTGATGGTCTACGACAAACGAGTTACGAGTATAAGTTTACGAATTACGAACGGTTTAGGACGAAAGACCGAAGACGTTCGAATAACATACCTACGCTATAGTTTCGGTATGCAGGCGATTAACGATTAACGAATAACGATTTACGAATGTAGAAAAAATAACTCGATACTAATCCGTGTTTCCGTGTTTCCGTGCTTCCGTGGCAAACTCACATCCCATCCACAAACAACGTCATCAATCTAAAATACTCTTCGAATTTGGTAAGTGGAAGGGTTTCGGGACGGTCGTAGACATCGTGGTAAGCAGGGATCCCACCAAGTGTGTAAATATAAAATCCCGGAATGTTTAAGCGATCGAAGATGCAGTGGTCGGAGTTGCAGGCAGAGCCTCGGATTCGGACTTGAGGAAGTAACTCGTAGTTTTCATTCAGCTCTACCAATTGATTAAATTGAGTGCGATAAACCGATCCATTTACTACACGGATACCATCGTCACCTGTACCTGAAATATCGAAGTTGAGCATGAATTTAGTTTTCGATAATTCATAAGGTGGGTTTTCAGCAAAATGTTTAGCACCAATTAATCCCAACTCTTCGGCGCCGAATGCAACAAACATCATGTTGTATGGTGGTTTGTTATCGGAATTGGAATAATGTCTGGCTAGAGAAAGTATCATTGCCACACCACTGGCATTATCGTTAGCACCGGGAAAAATGGCATGACCCATCATCCCAAAGTGATCATAGTGCGCCATAAATAATAGGGTGGAGTCAGATTTACCTTCGATAAACCCAAATACATTTTGAGTGGGATAAGAGTTATAAAACCTGTTACCCAATTTGATTTCCACAGTTTTTGAAGCAGGATCGAAAACATCCTTATGCAATCGTATTGAAGGATTTGAATCCTCAATTTGCGAACCGTACCAGGTTAATTTCTCATTGGTTAGCAAAATGGTAGCTTCCGCTTTATTGTTGGGATGCCTGGTTAAAAATTGCTGTATTTGCACCCATATATTACGCTGAGTATTATCCATTAGGCTGTCCGGGTATTCATCAATGACAAGAATTTTACCTTCCGCATTATCAATCGTTGACTGTAACTTCGGTAAATCAAATATTTCTTCTTTAGGAATAAAGATCAGATCATAAACACCGGAAATACTTGGCGAACCTGGTAACACATGAAAATCTGTTCCCACTTCAAATTCACGTCCATCGATCGCTAAGAAAATAGAGTCAGGGAAGGTGTTTACCGGTATGCTGAAAGATTGACGATACCGATTATTCAGTGGCAATACACCAAATTCGCGGAATTGCTGTTCAATAAAATTGGCGGCTTTTTTATCGCCATCATTTACATAGCCTCGTCCAAACAGTGAATCCGATGCAAGCGTGTTTACTACAAATCTTGCATAATCTTTAACCTGAGATTGAACGGGTTGTGATAAGAAGGTTAACCCCAGAACGATTATCAAACCCCGAATTACCATCTAGAAAGGCGCGTCTTCGTCGGGTGCCGGATTATGTGGCATAACCGGACCATCACTTCCTGATCCAGAATTCGCCTCCAACATATCGTTAGAAGCAGGAGGGAGTCCCATACCACCGGATCCTTCTGCCGAAGTTAAATTCTCAAATCGAGCATAATCTTTCACAAAATAAAGCATTTTACTACCAACAGGACCGTTTCGTTGCTTTCCGATGATCAGCTCTGCAAGTCCTGCCGTTGATTGCCCTTCGGCAGTGGTTGTGATTCCATAATATTCAGGTCTGTATAGAAAACATACAACATCGGCATCCTGCTCAATAGATCCTGATTCACGTAAATCACTCAACTGTGGACGTTTATCGCCGCCACGTTGTTCCACAGCTCGACTCAACTGCGACAATGCGATTACGGGAACATCCAATTCTTTGGCAAGTTGTTTTAATCCCCGTGAAATAGAGGCAATTTCTTGTTCGCGTGAACCATTGTTGTTTGATGAGCCCTGCATCAGCTGCAAGTAATCGATGATAATCATGCCGATATCATGCTCACTTTTCAGACGTCGACATTTAGTTCTCAATTCCATCAACGTGATGGCAGGAGTATCGTCGATAAAAATATTGGTTGAGAATAATCGTCCTGCTGCTTCGATCAGATCTTTAAAGCTCTCGTCATTCAATGTTCCTTTTCGCGCCTCATCTGCACGAACACGGGCTTCCATAGTTAACAAACGCTGAACAAGTGACTGATTCGACATCTCAAGAGAGAAAACAGCCACAGGAGTGCGCAGGTTTTCATCGGGATGCATAGCCGCGTTTCTAGCTGCAGTAAGTACAAACGCCGTTTTACCCATCGATGGACGCGCTGCGATGATGATTAAATCGCCCTTTTGCCAGCCTGCTGTCATCTGATCTACAGCCAAGCCTGTTGGTACACCTGTGATCCCATATTTCTTGCCACGCATATCCTCGAGATAGGCGAGGGTGTCTTTAAGAATATCAGCAACAGGTTGCGCGCTTGATCTGCTTTTCTGATTGGCAAGGTCAAAGATTTTCTGCTCCGCTTCATCCAACACATCAAAAGCATCCGAAGTGGTATCGTACGATTCCTTGATTACCTCGGTGCAGTTTAAAATAAGCTTTCTCTTGAGCGCTTTTTCAATGATAATTTGCGCATGATAATCGATGTTCGCAGCAGAACTGACGGAACGGGTCAGATCAGAAAGATAAGAGGGACCTCCACAAGCGTCGAGCAATCCATTGTCACGGAGTTCATTTTCAACTGTTAGTAAATCAAGCGGATTATCACGCTCATACAAATTGGAAAGCGTTTCGTAAATGTGACGATTGGCGGGTTTGTAAAAATCGTCCGGGCTCAACATTTGAAGTGCAATGGTAGCAGCACCATGCTCGATAAGCATTGCACCCAATACCGCCTCCTCAACTTCAACCGCCTGAGGGGGAACTCGACCTTCCTGTTCAAGAACGGCATTGTTCTTTATGTAGGAATCGTTTTTATAACCTGAACCGTTTTTCTTCGCCAAATTTTGTCCTTAAAGTCGTTCTACGCGCGTAAATTACTTAATAAATCGAAGTGCTTTTTAGCTTCTTTTCAACAAGCTTTGCACAAGTTATCCACATTTATGGAGTACCACCGAGTTCATCATACCGATTTTTGAGCAGTTGAACATCCTCCCAGGTAGGGCGTTTCCATTGTTGATTTCGCAACAACGCAGCAGGATGGTAGGTAACCATTAACTCACGTCCGTGGAATGGGTGAAATTTCTGTCTCATTTCTTTAAGAGTTGCATCCTGATTAAGTAGAGTCGTAGCTGATACCTTACCAACACATAAAATGAGTTTCGGATTTACTAACTCTATTTGTTTCAATAAGAAAGGTAAACTCTTTTCGCGTTCTTCCGGTTTTGGATCACGATTATTTGGTGGACGATGTTTAAGGATATTTGCGATATAAAGATCACTTCTATTGAAATTAATGGCCTTCATAATTTTATCAAGCAGTTGCCCCGCGGCGCCTACAAATGGCTCGCCTTGTTTGTCTTCATTTTCTCCGGGCGCTTCCCCGATAATCATTAAATCTGCATTGGGATTTCCAACTCCAAACACCAAATTCGTGTTATCAAGATCAGTTTTCAACACCTCAGCCCGTTCACAGAGTGCTTTTAGCTCATCTAAATTAGAACAAGCCTCAAGTTGTTCTTCGATTGTGAGTTCTTTTTCCGCCTGATACTCCTGTTTCGGCTCCGAAACTTCTCTCCGTTTCTCTGATTCAATCAACGAAGCTTTAGCGTTCTTGATAACTTTGTCACTCTGTAACTCAGTTTCTCTGTTACTCTGTAACTTTGAAACTCTGTCACTATGAACCTTCTTCAAAACCTCAAAATCACCGTACATTTCCTGCTGTTGCTTCAGCAAACGTGCTACTTTTTCGAATATATGCTGTCCGTTATCGTCCGACATCAACCAAGAATCTCCTGAATGGTTTGTTCTTCTTTGATCAGATTATCGTCAAGTTTGCCAAAATGAAAACCATCTTTCGAGTAGCTACCGATTTGGACAGGTTGAATGGTATTTACGAGTCTTGGCGAGAAAGGAACAGCAACTCGAACGTAATTATCCGACCAACCGAACATAAATCCATCTTTGTTTTCTTCTTCAAAAAGGACGGGTCGAGTTTCACCTTCGAATCTGGAATCAAAATCGAAGCGTTTTTTGGCGGATAATCGACGTAAGCGGTGGGTTCTGGATTTACGTTCCTGTTTTGGAATCACAGGTTCGAGTGTTAGAGCGTGAGTATTAGGTCGCTCCGAATAGGTGAAAACGTGCAAATAGGAGACATCCAGCGAATCAATAAAGTCGAAGGATTCTTGAAATAGATCTTCGGTTTCTCCCGGGTGTCCTGTTATTACATCCACGCCAATACATGCATCCGGCATTAAGCGCCTAATCAATTCAACTCTCGCTTGATACAAATCACTTCGGTATCGCCGACGCATAATTTTGAGCATCTCATCCGATCCACTTTGTAAGGGGATGTGAAAGTGAGGTTGAAGTTTATCCGATTCTGAAGCAAGGTGGATGATTTCATCAGTGAGCAAATTCGGTTCGATGGAGGACACTCTTAGTCGCTCAATTCCATCTACTTCATCCAAAGCTTTTAACAGCTGAAAAAAGTTTTCATCGGTTCCGTATCCAAAATCACCGGAATTTACGCCGGTGATGATTATTTCCTTAAAGCCCTCATCCACCAAAGTTTGAGCATTTCTTACAACCGTAGCAATTTTTGGACTACGACTCGCACCTCGGGCTAATGGGATAGTACAAAACGAACATTTGTAATTGCAGCCATCCTGAACTTTGAGGAAAGCACGGGTGCGATCATCCGAAGAAAACGCATTGTGGAAATCCACCGCTTCGTTTACATCGGTGTTGTGGATGATTGTTTTTTCCTGTTTTACAAATTCATCGAATAAATCGAGGAGATGAAATTTGTCTTTAGCACCCAAAACAACATCAACGCCATCAATTTCGGCGATTTCTTCGGGTTCCAGCTGAGCATAACATCCAACTACAGCTACAAAGGCATCGGGGTTGCGGCGCAGTGCTTGTCGAACCGTTTTTCGGCAGGCGCTGTTGGCATCCATAGTTACCGAGCAGGTGTTAATTACGTAAATATCGGCGGGGTCGGTAAACTCAGCGAGTTCGTATCCATCGTTTTCGAAATCGCGCCTCATCGATGAGGTTTCAGAAAAGTTAAGTTTACAGCCCAGGGTTTCGAAGGCGACTCTTTTCATAGCTCCAAAGATAAGGAGAATTCAATTATCAATTAAGAATGATTCAATTAAGAATTACCAAGTTTTCTTTTCGATATAACTGATGGGTTTGTATTGAAGAAATGGTTCAGCGTTAGTTGTCACTCGAGATGAAGTAAGTTGATTAATTTGGCCGAACAATCGATTTATCAAATATTCATCCTTAAATACCCAATTATCTGAATCAGACCGTAATAAGTGGGTTTCGAAGTGCACTCTTGATAGCCCGAAACTTATTCTAAACCTATGCTCTTCAAAAAAAGAAAGCATTGAATCCGGTATACTAAATATTCCCGGCTGATACACCAACATATACGAATCGTTATGAATCTCATAGGGGGCATAAACTCCAAAATGATATTTACCAGTGTCTACTGAAAATGTATAAAAACCATTTTGATTAGTAGTGTCACGTAAAGATGGGTCTTTAGTGATATTATATTGGTCATTTACAAAAACAACAGCGTTTTGAATAGGTTCACCAGTTGTTATTTCAATAACATAACCTTCTACTTTAACTTGTGCCTGTGAATATTGATTTGGAATAACTGCAAACAGAAATAGTACCAACAAATAGTTTTTCATTTAATAACCCCTAATTAAATAATGTGTGGAGTTTGATTCTAAAGAAAGCGTAGTCAATTATCAATTAAGAATGATTCAATTAAGAATTGGCATATTACACTCAACACTTTCAATCAACGAAGCTTCATGCGAAGTTGATCAACACTCAACACTAATTATCAATAAATTCTTCAGGAGGTGTTTCATCACGGAAAACTTGTGCAGCCTCTGCAAACTTAGAAGCTTCGCCCATCATTATTAGACGATCTCCGGGCTGAATAACGAAATTCCCTGCCGGATTGGCGATGTTTTTACCTGCTCGGCTGACCGTTAGAACGGTAATTTCAAATTGATTGCGTAGTTTCAAGTCTTGCAAGCTTTTTCCATCAGCATAGGAATTCTTTCGAACTGCAACCGCTCGAGTGTGCAAACCTTCTTCATCTAAGCCTTGCAAAACCATCAGATGTGCTTCACTGATGCTGCCTCGCATGATTTGGTAATCTTCTTTTCGGAGTTCTTCGATATGTTGCTGAATTTCCTGATCGGGGATGAAGTATGCATTCAATACCCATGAGAATAATCGGACGGTTGTTTCCATTTCTTCAGGAACTACATGATCAGCTCCAACTTCTTCTAAGGCTGAGGCGTCGTTAAGATATCTAGTGCGAACAATTACTTGCAATGTTGGATTTAAATACTTGGCAAGTTTAATGATCACTGGAGATGATTCAGGTTCATTTATGGCGATCACCAGCATTTTAGCATTCATGATATTGGCATGCTCCAGAATCGGACCACGAGTGGCATCACCATAAACCGCATTGATTCCATTATTTCGCATTTCTTCTACCGACTTCGGATTCATTTCAATGACTATAAATGGAATGCCTGTCTCTTTAAACACTCGGGCTAAATTTCGGCCTGCCGGACCATATCCAATTAAAATAACGTGATCTTCAATTACCGACTTTGCCACATTCGGATCTTCTTTTACTTTTTTTCCAATGTGTTTTAGTGGGGTTTTGGCAAGTAGATCGCCAATTGAAGTACTAATCTTAAGAAAGCCGGGAGTTAACAACATCAATAATACTGAAACAGCTATAAAAATTTGCGACCCTAGTTCACCATAGCCACCGGGTGTGAGTCCCGCAGTACGACCTGCACGCTCCAAAACGAAAGAGAATTCACCAATTTGAGCAAGCACTAATCCTGTAGCGGCAGAAATTCTGATTGGATATCCTAAAACCAATAAACTGGAGGTAGCTAACGTAAATTTGAGCAGCAGAACGCCAACGGTAACTCCTAATAATAATAATGGGTATTGAAGAATGAACTTAGGATCAAGCAACATACCAACCGAAACGAAAAATACGGCGTTAAAGATGGTTTTAAGAGGTAGTATTTCACTTAATGCGTGATCACTGTAGTGGCTTTCACTCACTACTAATCCTGCTAAGAATGCGCCCAATGCTAAACTCACATTAGCCATATTGGTAAGTGCAGCAATTCCAAAACAGATGGCAACTACGGTTAATAAGAATAATTCCTGTCGACGAGTATGAGCAACTTTATCGAGGATCCAGGGCACTACTTTACGTGCTAAAATCAGCACTATAATGATTAATAAAATAGCTTTACCGAGTACAAGAAGTACATCGAGTAAAGAATCGCCTTCTCCCGAAAAGACGGGGATAAGCAGTACCATCGCAATGATGGCTAAATCCTGAAAAATCAGTACGGCTAATGATAGTCGACCAACCGGAGTATCGGTTTTCCGTTGTTCACTCATTAAGCCCAGAATGATGGCTGTAGAACTTAATGCAACTAAACACCCGGTGTAAGTGGCAACTTTTAAATCGACCCCGAAATAAGATAAAATTCCAACTACAGCAACCACGCTAAGCAGTACTTGCAATCCGCCGCCTACTATAATTGCATTTTTGATACGCGCGAGTTTCTCTAAGCTAAATTCAATCCCGATAGAAAAAAGGAGAAGTATAATGCCAATTTCGGCCAACATATCTACCAGTTCCTGATCTTGAACTAACCCAAGTGCATTGGGTCCAATAATCACTCCTGCAATTAAGAATCCTGCAATGGGAACTAATTTAATTCTATAGCTCAAATAGGCTATAAGTACGCTGACTAAAAAGAGGGCTACGAGCTCATTCAAAAAGGGGAGTGAAACAGCTAGATACATAGATTTTTTTGGATTTCAGGATCTCTTGGAATGCACAATGATAGGGTAACTGTGCATGAGTCTCAACGAGTTTATTGGGCGATTGCAAGGTATTTTAAAGTTAGATTAATCAATAAATACTCGTGATGCTTTTCTTATGGCAATCGATTTTGTACTGGAGGTAATTAGTGCTGTTTCTTGGTATTGAATGGGTTCATTAGCCGTCACCAACGAAGTTTTACTGCTGCGAGGAAAAGCCAGCTCAATCTTGACTTTCGACTAAGATTAGGGGTTGTTATACAACTTTCGCTTATTGCTTCCTGATTTCTAATTATTTATGGGAGAATAGTTTGAGATCTCAAGAATGATTTCCTCATCAGCGATTTCACGAATTGGATCGATATAAATTTTTGTTGGATAACCGAATTCTTTGTGGAATTCAACTTCATATTTATACGCTGTTTCTTCATATTCTTTAAGAAGATCAAACAATTCATCTATTGTTCGTGTTGTGCTAATGATGTTTTCTTTGTTTTCATAATCAATGTGTTCTTGCTTTTTGAAATACACATCTTTTATTTCGCCATCTAATACCTCAACTATATAATCGTATGGCGGCATGCATTCACAAGTCCTACTATTTTCAAAAGTATAATTCTGTGAGTTATTAGATTTCCACTTTTCAATCGCTTCAGTTAATACAACATCTCCGCTATCACTTGATAAATTGAAAACTTCACAAGAGCACAATAGAATACAAAGTGAAATCATTGTTAGAAGTACTCGCATAACTTCTCCTATTCTTGAGTTCTATGATTTAAACTATACAATAACCCGCGTTTAAGCGCCCACGCCGATTCAAAAATTAGTTAAGATTTAGGAGTATGAATATAACTAAGAATAGGATAGAAGCAAGGAAAGTTCGGTTCGACTTGAATCAGTTTAGAGAAGGTAACATTGCCGAATGACCATCATTTACCACTTTTTTTAATGGCGGATACGCCGTACTGGAAGAAGTGCATCCATGAAAGACGAAAACCACTACATTCTTGACTTTCTCCTAAGAGTAACGCTTGTTATGTGTTGGTATTTAATTTCCAAATATTATATATACTTTGGTAGCTAATTACTGCTTTTTCTTTGTTTAGAGAAAGTGTGGTTTTGATTTCCTTTTTTTCGTTTGTAAAAAAACAGATTATGAAAAATCCCATTTTCTTTTCTAATCTTATATCAGATATAATATCCCAAGAAGCGCCTCCAAATAACCATTTAATTCCGCGTTCTGAATACGTGATTTTTTTTATTCCCTTTAATTTTTTGATCTGTTTTAAGACTTGATAGAAAACAATAGAAGTAATAATTATGATCGAGAGAGAACTAAAACTTAGTACTGATATTTCTGGGTTGAAAAATATTCTTGCTGAGAAGAAAAGAAGAAAAGCTAAACCAAAAACGTGAACCATATTTATAATACCGAGATTAGTATAAGCGGATTCGTCAGTAATTTTAGTTTTTTGGTTCATTCTTTAAAACACATAACGGTTTGGCAAATAAGCGGCGCGGCTAAGTATTTGAATGTATGTTACTAAACACAAACGCGTCCGCTTGATTTGCTTTGTTATATGGCATTATGTCGATATTCAGCCTGTCAAGTGTTAGAGCAGTTGCGGCTTAAAGAGAATTACTTGACCGTCAACATTCAATCATATCTTACTAAGGGTTCTCGATATTACCTTAACACTTCTTACTAGTACTTTGATACAGTTTTTATTTTAAATCAAACAATCTAATAATGTCCTTTTCATATTTTGCATATGAAGATCTTCCAAGTTGAACCATTTGATTCAGCTTTTCAATATCTGATTCAAGCATGTTAGTACCATGTTTTGGTTCAGGAAAAGCTTCACTTATTCTTAATTTGTCTAAATCCGGAAATAGAAGATTAGCAATTATCGTATTACTATTAGTGCTTGCTGATAGAACTCGTTCGATAAAATTGAATATTCCAAATAGCTTTAAAAACCTATATTTAATTCCCGAAGATTTTTCAACGTATTGGCCAACACCTACATTCAAAAGGCGAATATTTGATTCATCATAATTTAATGCCTTATAAGCGTCTATCATCGAATATAAGGTTGAGTTATTTGCTATAAAGCCACCATCTACTACTTCTATTTCTCCATGATTCTCGGTTTTTATTTTCATTTTTTCGAAAAATGGATACGCAGCACTAGAGCATCTCACAGCAGTTTCGATTGTACAATCAAATCCCGCCTTAAAGGATTGTTTCATTCCGTGGGCTTGTTGAATATCAGTTTTGAAAACTAATGGCATCTGAGTTTCAAAGTTTAAAGCAACAATTCCAATATTGGTTTTGAATGCATCAAACTTCTGAGAACCAAGTATTTTTTGAGCTTCTTCTTCTAGTGCTTGACTTCTTCCTTTTTTTGATGTTTTGGACATTATTTTTGGAATAAGATCTAAGTACAATTTCTCAATCTTTGGAACTTCATATCCAAGAGCAATTAAAGCTGCAATAATAGAACCAGTACTTGTACCGAAGATCAAACCAAAATGCTTATATAATGGTTTTTCTAGTTTCAGCTCGAGTTCTTTTAATACTCCCAACGTGTAGACTCCCTTAGAGCCACCTCCATCTAATACAAGAATATTTAATTTATTTTCGCCCATTAGTACTCATTCCAAAACTTAATTAACTGGTTTCTAAATTCTTTGCACTCAGCTATATCCCATTGTTGGTCAGAATCACCAAATAAATATCGTTGTCCATTTTGGCATATTAAATCTTCTAGTTCCGCGTCAGAATAATTATAGAATGTATTTAAAGTGGCTAAAATTCTTGAATGATGCGTACTATTTAGATAATCACCATTTGGCATATTAAACATTAAACCTTCAATAAAGTAAGATGGCGCTAGAGAGCTTGCAATTATTCCGCTGCTTACCAGTCTTGATTTTATATTTTTAATAATTCTGACTGTTGGTTTGTAATTTGAATTACAATTACTGTTTTTTGATGCACCATTATCAAAATGTAGTTTAGGGAAATTCACAACCTTCTCATTTGTCTCATTCGTCCAGAATACTATGCCCCTTACATAATTTGAGGTATTAGTTTTGCTAAAACTTTTGTAATGCCTGTATTGTGCACAACAGACAACATCACACTCTAGTCTTCCAGAATTTGCAAGAACTTTAATAGATTTGTTGCCTACTTTAACATAGTCTTCACCATAATAATCTTGTAATCTTTTTATGACGGCATTTTTAAAAGATTTTAGAGAATATTTACCATCTGAAAAGTATTCATTGAACTCGTTCAATTGTTCTGGTGGCAAGTCTTTCTTATTTGAATAGAACACAGAACTAAATTCAACCACAACATCCACATCGCTATCCCCTCTAATATTTGTAGAGTTTCGATAAGAGCCTTGTAAGTAAATATCGAAGCTTACATCATTATTCCAATTATTACCTTCTATACAAGTTTTAATCGAGCTGTAAGTACTTGCTGATGAAGTTGTGGCTCCTTGATTTGACCAAGTTTGTAATTGCGCTTCTGGTATTGCCATTAGTTTTAAAATTATTCCCTACTTAGCTAAATATGAATTATCAATAAGTAAATCATATCAACAATGAGAGATAGTCGAACATTTATTGAAATTTACTCTAGGTTGACATGCTCAATTTGATGTGATGAATTCTGCCATATAACGACCCGGCGTTTAAGCGGCCCCGGCACATAATTTAAGGTTTCGAAGCAAAGTAACACTCTCGGGCATTATGTGCGGGGTCCGACTTGAAACGCTTGTTAGTACGCGGTTCTTGTTTTAAAATCGATTGAAACAAACCAAGTTGTTGAAATGTTTACCCCTCTTATTTTTGCTGGGATAAGTTCATCGATTTCTTTAATTAGTTGAATAGCATTTTCATTGCATTCATCATTCAATGAAAACATTGGCCAGATTTCAAAATTCGAAAGCTGTCCAGTATTGGATACTTCAAAACCTACGTAAACTGTTGAAGGTTTTTTTTCTAAGTCATTCATATAAATATCTAAACTGTCAGGAGGAGATAGCAGCATAGTTTCATTAGGCCACTCTCTTCGTTCTGGAAGATTACAGTTTTTAAGATTTTTGTTAATAAATAGATTGAGACTATCTATACCGTATGGAAATTTAGGTTCTTGATCAAAGTTGTCAAAAACTTCACCTGACCAGATATGATCATATAAAGTGTCAGCAGATAATTCTGAGAATGGAATATTAACTGAAAAGGCATTATCCAATAGCCTTAGTGATCTTTTCGCATCTGATATTTTTTTAGTGTGGCCACAAAACGATGGGCGAATAGTTCTTTCAATTATTCCATTTGAATTAGTAAATACATATGTATTAGCATAGAGTAGATAACTTTCATCTGCTTCTAATGAGTGTGTACACGGTCCCAGTTCATTGATTAGAATTAACGTGTCAGTTTTCAGAGATTTGTATGAATGCTCAATTAGAAAAGTGATTTTTTCTATATCAAGGCCGAAATCACCAACCGAGTTTTCAATATCAATTATTTTTCCCGTTACAATAATAGAATGGTTATTGATGCTTTTCTCAACTGTGTAACCACCGCAAATACATGCCAATAATTCACTTTGGAATATGATATAGATGGTTGCAACATTGATGAATAACTTCATAAGCGTACTAACATAGTATTGATGAACATTAAGCTCATCAATAATGGTTTATTTTACACGACAATATAGTATTAACTTCAAATAAATCAATAGTACTTTATGTGAATAAAGTTCAATAAACCAGTTCAAATAAAACGGGGAATAAAAATTAGTTGAACATTTTTTGTAAGGATTTACTCAAAAACTTAGCTATCAGATGAACAAGGAAGTGAGAAATGAGAATCACTATTTTTGATTCGCGAATTTTTTAATAGAGGGATGAATCTTATTACTTAGGGTCTTTGCGAGGAGCCAGTGAATTATGAATCGAAGAATTAGATAACTCGACGCGGCAAACTCCTGTTCAGCGCAACCAACAGGAGATCACTTCGTCGATGGAATTGGGTTACCTCAAGTAATCTGAATTCTCCTCGTGATAACGGGTTTAATTGTTTTTACTTGGGTCATTGCGAGGAGCCTGGGAATCAGAAATCGAATGAAAAGAAAACTCGACGCGGCAATCTCGCTATCAACGCCACCAACCGGAGATCTCTTCGTCGATGGGATTGGGTTACCACAAGTAGTTTAATTTACCTCGAATTATCTAACATCTACAGTGATGACGGTAGAAATTTTAAAAGGGTAGAAAGGAGTGAAGCGTTAGGAATTAAAATAACCAGCAGTTAATCCAGTGACTTTGTATTGGTTTCCGAAATTTGCTTAAAAATCATGTATTCCTCGGGGGAAGTGTCGGCGAATAAATAGTACAAAGGATCAACATGTTTGCCATGTAAGCGGATTTCGTAGTGCAAATGTGGACCTTCAGCAAGTCCCGAATCACCGGCTTTGGCAATTTGTTGCCCACGTTTTACTTCAGCGCCCGATCGGATTCCATTTTCGAAGGCGGATAAGTGTGCATATACCGTCTCGTAACCAAAACCATGATCGATAATTACAATTCGACCTAAATTTCCTTGTCGACCGGCATATTTAATACGTCCGTCTCCGGTTGCATACACGGGGGAGCCGACATCCGCTCGAAAATCCAGTCCATTATGCGGCCGTCGATATCCGAGAATAGGGTGGTCACGCATCCCAAATCCACTTAACAAAATTCCACCGCTTGGTTTGATGGCAGGAATATGGCTCATCTTTTCTTTATTGTTATTGTACTGATGCTTTAGCTCCTCAAAACTCAGATTCTGAATCCCAATCTTGCGTTCAAGTTTATCAAGTCGTTCCGAGGTCCATCGCAAAAGATCTGCCGTGGATTCACTGTAAATTTCGAAATCAGAATAAGGATCAGATCCACCTACACCGGCTTGTCGTTCATCGTCTTCGATGGGAGCCAGGCCTAGAATAGAACGATACACTTCGTTATCACGATCTGCAATTTCAGCGAGCTTGTTATCTAAATCGATGATAGTAGTTTTGGTGAGCTCAAGCTGTTCGTACAGCGCATCGTTTTCGGCACGGAGTGCTAATTCGGTGGGAGTACCAATTTTTGTGGATAGGATGATGATGCCTAATCCGGCAATAACCACTCCGTTTAGTATCCATAATGCCAGATTGTAGATAATCTGTTCACGTCGTTTATACTCTATGGGTATAAACTCGCATTTTTCCTCGTCGTAGTAATAGTGATTTTTTATCGACATTGCCTAAGTTATTCCAACTGTAAAATATAAGAACTGCTGGTACTTAAATAAAGAGGGGAGAAAGCACGCTTTGTTACTCGATATCTCCTTCAAAATATTCAATTGCCCGCCGCATCGTATCGGATGCATCTCCCGATTTCTCAGCGATTTTGTTCTGTATCCGATCCTGAAAAGCTTTTGCGGCATCGTAGCCATAATGTTTCAATAAATGATTCATCGCAATTACTTCAGCGATTACCGTAATGTTTTTTCCGGGCGTGATGGGGAGCTGGATCAGCGGTACTTCCACATCCAAAATGGTAACCGTATCATGGTCTAATCCGGTTCGATTTACTTCCAGATTATCATCCCAAAGAGTAAGTTCCATCACCACTTCCAGCCGTTTTTGATACCGAACAGATCGAATGCCAAACATTTTCATCACATCCACAATCCCAAGTCCGCGAATTTCCATAAAATGTTGACTGATTTCGGTAGCTGCACCCATCAATACGCTGCTTTTTTTGGTAAGCATCACTACATCGTCGGCCACCAGGCGATGTCCTCGTTCAACCAAATCCAGAGCAACTTCACTTTTACCGATACCAGAGCGACCTACAATCAAAATACCAATTCCATATACATCCACCATCGCTCCATGCACCACGGTTTGTAGCGCAAACTGATCGTCCAGAAAATCGCGCAGTAAAAACATAAAACGCGTAGTCTCATACGGTGTACGATAAATGGGGATTCCGGCTTGCTCGGCCAGTTCGATCAAATAATCAGGCAAAAGATTACCATCGGTAAGAAAAATAACAGGAATCTGAAATTGCATCAGATTCTTAAACGCCTCAATCTGCTCTTCTTTGGGTTTATTTTCCAGATATTGAGATTCGGTATTCCCGATTATCTGTATCCGTTGAAAAGTAAACAGCTTTATGTATCCGGCTAAAGCCAGACCGGGGCGGTGTAAGTCGGCTTCTCGTACATAACGTTCTGCGCAGCAATCTTCTGCTGCGCAGCATACGAGATTAATGTTAACCCGACTCCGAAGTTTTTCTACGATGTATTTTACCGTAATTTTTTCCTTGATCGGAATCGGGGGTTGGGTGCTAAATGGCATGGTTTAATGGGCGAATTTCTTCTCTTTATACCGTTTTAGTTGGCGGGCCATATTATCAACAGCGTCTGAAATGGCTTTTTCATACACTTCGGCGCTTACTTCTGCGGTAAGCACTTTATTTGGGATTTTCACCAAAATTTCAGCCTTTTGGGGCGTTTTATTCGACGCTGAAGGCTCAAGAACAATACTACAACTCACTATTCGATCGAAATACTGGGTTAGTTTTTGAACAGATTCCTGTGCGTAGTTTTTTAGGTTTTCGCTGGCTTCAAAATGACGTGCTGTGAACGTTACATTCATAGGTTCCTCCTTAAGTTTTTGCTCTTGGGTGTGCTTGTTCGTAAACATTCTTAAGCCTTTCCACACTGGTGTGGGTATAAACCTGCGTAGCCGCAAGATTTGCATGGCCTAAGAACTCTTTGATGATGCGAATATCTGCGCCATTATCCAACATGTGTGTAGCAAAACTATGCCGTAACACATGAGGCGATTTCTGGGTGACTTCGCTGTATTGTTTTAAGTATCGTTCTACCATATACCGAACGGCGCGATCGTAAATTCTTTGTCCGCTTGCTGCTATAAACAGGGCTTTTCGCGCGTCAGAATCGGTTCGATTTCCGTATAACTGCGTTCGTTGTTTTAAAAAGTCTTTGATGATTTTAACGGCCGTATCGCCCAATGGAATTACGCGTTCTTTATTTCCTTTTCCGTGTACTATTATTTGTTTCGATCGGAGGTCAACATCGGTAATATTTAGCCCTACGAGTTCACTAACCCGAACACCGGTTCCATAAAATACTTCCAGAATAGCGCGGTCTTGCAATCCTTTGGCTGTGGTAATATCTACACCTTCCATTAGTCGCTCCAGATCTTCCTGAGTAACGGTTTTAGGCAAGGATTTTTCTTTTTTTGGTACAATCAGCAAGTGAGCGGGATTCTTTTCAATATGTCCACGTTTGAAGCAATATTTAAAAAACGATCGTAAGGCAGCTACTTTTCGAGCGATAGAACTTTTAGCTAATCCTTCTTCCGATAATTCACCCAACCACAAGCGAATGGTTAAACGGTTTACTTCGTGTATGTCAACTTTTTCTTCGGCTACTTCAAAATTTTTGCTGCAAAATGCCAGAAATCCTGAAAGGTCATTTTGGTAGGACGTAATAGTATGAGAAGAGGCGTTTCGCTCAATATTCAGATATCTCAAATATTTCTCTACCAGTATTTTCATCTGCTCAAATATGTTTAACTGCTCAGTAAAAAGAAAACGAAAAGCCGTGCTTTTTCAAGTATTAAACTGGTCGACCTTTCCAGGATGTATTTCTAGAAAAAACTTTGTTGTACAAACAGGTAATCCCGAGAACTTGAAACCACAAAACCGCAAAAGGATGAAGAAGAGCAATAGTTTTGCTCCATCCAAACCATTGATGAAGAATGAATCTTTGAATGGTGAATAAGATGAGGACCGTTGCCGAGATAAAAGCTAATTTCAAATCTTCAGAAAGAAGGGCATTCACAAGTGTAAATACAGGGAAGAGGAAGAACAGAAAATGAAGTACACCCATAAACAGGAATTCGAACACATTCCCGAATCCGGCTAAAAAATTCTTCTGAAACCCACTCCATATTTCTTGATAAGATGTGTACATGCGGCAATAAACCGCATTTTGCCCATGAAACAAGGTAAGTGTTCGTCCACTATTTTTAAGCGCTCGTGCGAGTTCCATATCTTCTACTACTTCACTTTTTACTCGAGCGTGTCCTCTAATATGCTCATAGGCATTTTTATTAAAAGCAATAAACTGTCCACAGGCGGCAACAAACTTTGGATTTAAAATGGGTCGTAAAAACGAAGGCATCCAACGCGGTGATCGGCGAACATAAACTGCAGGGAGAAGCGTAAGCAACGAGAAATAGACCGTGGGAACGATCAGTTTTTCCCAAAATGAATGAACTACTTGTTGGGGCCAAACGGTGAGTGCATCGGTGGTTTTGAGGGCAGATACGGCATTTTGAATGGTGTTAGGTTCCAGCCAAACATCAGCATCCACAAAAACCAAAATTTCACCGCTAGAGGCTTCACTTAATTGGTGACAAGCCCAGGGTTTTCCAAGCCAATCTTCGGGTTTTGGAGTTCCGTTCAGTACCCTTAATCGGGAATCTTTTGCAGCCAGAGTTGCCAATATGTGTGGAGTATTATCCTCCGATTGATCATCAAGAACAAGTACTTCCAGATTTGAATAGGTTTGTGCTAATACACTTTCTACGCATTTTCTGATGTTTGCCTCTTCATTTCTAGCCGGAATACAAATGCTTACTTTTTTATCGGAAATGGTATCTTCGTCGACCGAAGCAATTGAAGTGAATTCAAATCGATTTCGAAGGAGCACCAAAGTGGTGAGTAGCATAAAAAAAAGTGCGGCGTAAAGTATCAGATCCATAGTGAATTAAGTTACAAGTCTCTGCGTTACAGAGCACACCTATAACCGTTTATTTATCGATGAACATTTCCACGAAAACCGAAGACGAATATTTAAATCCTGATAAGCCCGAAACCAGCTACGAGTGGTGGTATTTTGATGCGCTTTCGGCAGATAAAGAATGGTCGATGGTGATAATTTTTTATCAAGGTAATCCATTCAGCGGGAATTATATAGAGGGATCATATTCAAAAGATCCTGAGCAATATCCGGCAATAAGTATTTCGGTATATAAACAAGGGAAAGCTGAGTACTACAGTTTTTTAGAGTTTCCGGCATCCAAGTTTTTATGGGATGAAGAGGAGGATATTCATTGTTCGATTGGTGGCTGTGCGTTTCGTAGAACAGTGTTGGCCGATACGGTGGAATATGAACTCAATTTGAATCAGACGTTGGATTCCGGTCATTCTATTTCGGGAAAACTCAAATTTATTGGAAATCGTACTAAAAGCTCTCTCATCCAAAGCGAATCGCCCACCGATAAACATGCTTGGAATTTACTATTGCCACGATCGAAAGTTGTGGGTTCGGTAAAAATTGCCGGTAAAACGGATACTTATCATATCGGATTCCATGGAAACGGCTATCATGATCATAACATTGGCTTTGAACCGATGAGTAAAAGTTTTAAAGATTGGTATTGGGGCAGGGTGCATTTCAAAGATTACACACTGATCTACTATATCATGAATGGGCATAAGGACAAACAGCATCAGGCGTGGCTGATATCAAATGATAATCAAGAAATTGCCGGTCATTTGGATGTTATCGATCTAAGAAATCATAAAAAAAACTGGCTGGGCTTAGAGAGTTATCGGGATATAAAACTTTCCGGAGTGTTAGGAACGGTGCAAATCCGACAAAACAACATCATTGATAATGGACCCTTTTATCAGCGATTTCTTGCAGAGGCTGAATTCAACGATGTAAATGGGAAAGAAATCAAAACCGGTATCAGTGAGTATATTCATCCAAAAAGGATAGAGGATAAATCATATTGGTGGATGGTGCGCATGCGTTTACGATATTTACGTGAACCTGCGCATTGGGTACAAAAACGTAAAATGTTCTACGAATGGACTTGGTAAATACGTCCGGTTAATTCGCTCAATAAGGTATTTAACGAATACTCGAATTGTGTGGTTAATTCTTGTTTCGATGCAGTTTTATCAATCTTAATAGCTTCACCAACGGAAAGATACAGTTCCGGTTTAGATTGCTTCGAATAGTCGATATGAACAGCAACGGGTACAAAATCTATCTCGGAGCTATGTTGTGCCAGCCATGCGAGCCCTTGTTTAAATGGCTGTACTTTGTCCGCTGGAGGAACAATTCTGCCTTCCGGATAAATATATACTGCGGAATTAGGCTGGGCTAGACTATCAACAGCGAATCTAAGAGAAGTAATTGTGGCTTTCGGATCTTCCAGATTTATGGAAAAGGCTCCGATTTTGGAGAAAAAACGATGTTCATGCATCTGCTTGTCTTCCATGAACGCCCTGGCTCGTTGATTGAACAATCGCTGATTTAAATAAAGCGGTATTAAGCCATCCCACCAGTAATTATGATTCAAGAAATATACTGTGCTTCTGCCATTGGGCGCATACCGATGATTCACATGCACGCGCTTAAATCTAATCCTCATGAGGATGCGCGTGAAGGTGGTGAAAAACCAGATCATAAAACGGGATTCGCGAGCGGGAATAAAATCCAAAGCTTTTCTGGTGATGATAGGGCTCATGATCTTATCTTCCAATTATGAAAAAACATCGCGGAAAACCGATACTTAAAATTACCGATGCGGCCATTGATGCCTATGCAGAAGAACATTCCATACAGGATTCGGACGAATTAGAGCAGTTAATCGAGTCTAGTGATCAGGAATTGGAATATATCGATATGCTCAGCGGTTCGCTGGTTGGTGGATTGTTGCAGCTACTGATCAAAATAAGCGGCGCAACCTCGATACTTGAAATTGGGACATTCACCGGTTATTCGGCCATTAAAATGGCGGAAGCACTTCCCGAAAATGGCGCTATAACAACCATTGAGATGAATCTCCGCTATCAGAATTTGGCAGAAAAACACTTTTCTCAATCAAAACAAGCATCCAAAATAACGTTATTAAAAGGCAATGCTCAGGAGTTGATTGATGCACTCGATACAACATTCGATTTCGTTTACTTAGATGCCGATAAATTGCGCTATCAGTTTTACTTCGAAAAAGTACTGCCTAAAGTGAAGTCAGGTGGGTTATTAGTAACCGACAATGTGCTCTGGGATGGCACGGTTCTAAATCCTTTAGATCACAAAGCACAAGCAATCGCCGATTTTAACGCTTTTGTTGCCAACGACGAACGTGTTGAAACCGTACTTCTTCCTATCCGAGATGGAGTTACACTGATTCGGAAAAAGTAGTTTAGTTCAGTTGTATCGTTCTCAGTCGCAACGAATTCGCAATTACCGAAACGGATGAGAAACTCATGGCCAAAGCGGCAATCATCGGTGAAAGTAATAAGCCAAATATCGGGTACAATAATCCTGCCGCGATGGGTATTCCCACGGTGTTGTATACAAATGCAAAAAACAGATTCTGATAAATATTTTTCATCACCGATTTACTCAATCTGAGTGCTTTAACCACGCCCATAATATCGCCTTTCAACAGGGTGATGTCGGCGGATTCGATAGCAACATCGGTTCCGGTATCCATGGCAATTCCGATATCGGCTTGAGCAAGGGCAGGGGCGTCGTTGGTGCCGTCACCGGCAACGGCTACTATTTTACCTTCTTCTTGTAAGCGTTTTACTTCTTCAATTTTATCGCCCGGTAAACAATGCGCTTTATAAGAATCGATATTTAATTCTTCAGCTACTTTTTGAGCCGACGATTCATTGTCTCCTGTAAGCATTAGTACTTTAATATCATTTTTATGTAATTCGCTAATTGCATTGCCAGCCAGTTCTTTAACCGTATCATTTATGGTAAAATATCCGACCACGTTATCTTCAATACTGATCCACGAAATGGTATTGCCTTCGTCCTCTTTACTGATTGTATTATTGGTTTCTACAAATCGATCATTCCCTACTTTGATAGTTTTTCCATCAACAAATCCTTGAATTCCTTTCCCGGATTCTTCATCTATTTCATTAGCATTAAAAAGAGATAAAGATTTAGATTCAGCCGCATCCACAAATGCTTTTGCCAATGGGTGGGTGCTGTGAGCGTTTAGTGAGGCAGCATATTTCAATACATCAAATTCTGAGAAATCATTTGCTAATACTTTAATATTCTGAATTTCAGGTTTCCCTACAGTAAGCGTTCCTGTTTTATCTACAACGAGCACATCGATCTTAGAAAGCTGCTCCAATTTCTCGGCATTTTTGATGAGCACACCAGATTGAGCACCTTTTCCCATGCCTACCATTACGCTCATTGGGGTTGCGAGTCCTAAGGCACACGGACAAGCAATAATCAGCACAGCGATAGCATTTACCAGAGCATAAACATGAGCAGGATTGGGACCAAATTGCCACCAAAGAATGTACGTGATGACAGCGATGCTAAGTACGATTGGTACAAAGTACGAACTGATACGATCTGCCAGATTCTGAATGGGAGCGCGACTCGAACTCGCCGATTTCACCATTTCGATGATTTGCGCAAGTAGGGTTTCATCGCCTACTTTTTCGGCAATCATATCGAAGCTGGAATTGGTGTTAATGGTTCCTGATATTACAGAATCACCGTTTTTTTTGGTAACAGGCATCGATTCACCCGTAATGGTGGATTCGTCTATATTGGCGGTTCCTTCAACAATTTTACCATCTACAGGAATTTTATCACCGGGTTTAATTCTAAGTCTGTCACCAACCCGAATTTCATCTGCCGAAATAAACTCCATAACACCCGATTCACTGATTCGAACAGCATCGTTTGGAGCCAGTTGTAGTAATGCTTTGATTGATTGATTGGTTTGAGAATGGGCTTTTGCCTCCAGAACCTGTCCAACAAGTACCAGTGTGAGAATGACTACAGCCGTCTCGAAATACAGAAATACATGTCCTGCTTCGGTTTTGAACTCTGCAGGGAAAAGTACCGGAAATAGAAGTGCAATCACGCTAAACAACCAAGCCACTCCGGCACCCACTCCGATGAGTGTAAACATGTTAAGGTTCATCGAGCGGATTGAACGCCATGCACGCTCAAAAAACATTCGAGTGCTGTAAAACACTACAGGTAGTGTAAGCAGAAGTTGAATCCAGTTCCATATACCTACATCAAACCATTGGTAGAGTGGATTATTGGGAATCATCTCCGACATCGCAATCACAAAAACAGGAAGGGTAAATGCTATACTGATCCAAAGTTTTTGTTTTAATTCTTGATAATGTGCTTGTTCAGATGCTTCTAAATCGTCGGAAACTTCGGGAACCAAATCCATGCCACAAACCGGACAATCACCCGGTTCATCATACATTTTATCGCCTTCACAGCGCATAGGGCAGTAGTATTTGCCAGTTTTGGCTTCTTCGGGAATTTCTTCTTTCTTAGGTGCCTCTTGATCAGGTTTACGAATATGGTAATGTCCGCCGTCATCAACCAGAGGTTTTTGAAGCCGTTTGAGCTCAATTTCCTGTTCCGATTCGATCACTGCTTCTTCTGACTTCAAATCCACAGAAACGGTCTTAACGCCTTCAATCTTGCTCAGTAATTTCTCAACATGCCCGCGGCAACCATTGCACGACATGCCATCTATTTTATAGGTATACTTCATTTTTCTGATGATTTATTTGTGCTGAATTTCCAATTTTTTGTTTTCAATGTGTGTACAGGATTTTAGAATTCTTGTGTAATTCTTTCGGAGATATCTTCACATGATGAGTTTTTGGAATGAAATCTCCATCATTTCGCCGATTTAATGTTTATGATCTCAAATACTACATCGAAAGAGGCGAGGTGAAAGAAATTTATTGAGGAAACGTGCCCTATTATAGATTCCATCAGCCGGGCTATGCAAGCCTTAATTGAATGCATGTAGCCAAATCATGGGTTGTGATACTTAATGCGTTTTAGCCTGACAGATGAAAAGCCATAGAATTATAGTTTTTCCCATCCATCGTTACGCTGATTTAAAATTATAATCAAGAAATCCTACATCGAAAGAGACGGGGTTATGGATATTTATTGAGGAAACAAGCCATTAAAAAAACCTTCAACTGTGCATTTGTCCAATAGATATAAACAAAGTTTTCTCGATTCACGAGCAAAGCGAAATAATTTCTTTTTATTGTAAATCCAGAATAAAAGTGAATTTTCTTTGTCCCTTTGTCCCTTTGTCCCTTTGTCCCTTTGTCCCTTTGTCCCTTTGTCCCTTTGTCCCTTTGTCCCTTTGTCCCTTTGTCCCTTTGTCCCTTTGTCCTAAACCTCATCCAATGCTTTACGTGGCTTATCCATCAGTTTTCTGAATTGAGAAGGAGTGAAGCCCGTTTCGGCTTTAAACTGATTAGAGAGGTATTGGGAACTGCTGTAGCCAAGTTCCCAGGCTATTTCTGAGATGGTTTTTTCGCCATAAACCAGTAACTCCTTTACTCGCTCAATACGCTGAAGAATAACATATTTTTCAATGGTTCGGCCTTCAGCTTTTGAAAAAAGAGAGCTTAAATAGGAGTAACTTTTATTCAGATCACGCTCTAAAAACGAGGAAATATTCATTTGCTCCACTTCACTAGACTCCTGATGCACATACTTAATGACCTGCGTTTTGATCATCGAAATCAATTTCGATTGTTCATCATCAATTAACTCAAATCCGGCTTTTTCCAGCGCTTCAGCGATTGCAGTTCTGTCGATGGGGTGGTTCGATTCGATGTACGCTTTTCCTAAATCAACCGAAGTAGTTTCAAAATCGAACGAATCCAGAATGTCGGCCACTGCCTTAATACAGCGCCCACAAACCATATTTTTGATATGTAATTCAGCGTGATTCATGGTAGATTATAGGGAATTGAATATTCAATATTCAATAATGAATATTCAACACTCAACATTTATCAGTGTTCCTCTGTTTCAATCAACGAAGTTTTAACGTGGTTGATGCCTCTGTTCCTTTGATCCATCCATCATTTTCATATTGCAGAGAGCGTTTTTATCACCTAGCTTCATCCAAAAATTATTTCCTATGCAAAAATCTGACTTACTGTTCTTGATTGGAGTTATTCTTGGAACTTCATCTTCAATAATCGCACAAAACAATGAAGTATCCTACCCACCTGAATTCGACGAACCATTCCCGATCTACGAAAAAGCCTTAGGTGATTTTAACAAGCCCATTTCCTCTGAAAATGAATTAGCTCAACGTTACTTCGATCAGGGATATCAGATGATGTACGCGTTCACTAAACAAGATGCTGCACGTTCTTTTCGTGAAGCCTGGAAAGCCGATCCAAATTGTGCGATTTGTTATTGGGGTGAAGCATGGGCCTGGGGTTCGTATCTGAATGGGAAAATGCGGTCAAGTGAAGCTCCACGAGCGTTTGCAGCTATCCAAAAAGCCAAAGAACTAGCCGACCAAGGATACGCTTCCCAAAAAGAAAAAGATTTTATCGACGCAATGGCGGTACGTTATGCAGCTGAATTTGATGAGGAGAAACAAGCAAAGTTAGACACGCTTTATGCCGAGGCATCTCGTGAACTATATGAAAAATATCCGGACGATTTGGAAGCCGGTACTTTTTATGGAGAAGCACTTTTTTTGCTGGAACCCAGACGAGGAACCCGAGATCTTGACGATCCTGACGTAATCAAAATTCACGAAGTTCTGGAAGATGTACTGGCTAAAGACATCAAACACCCGGGCGCTTGCCATTTGTATATTCATGCGACGGAATCAACCACTGATCCGGGTAAAGCGGAAGCGTGTTCAGAGTTTATAGGGACATCAATACCCGGTGCTTCTCATATCAATCATATGCCATCGCATACGTGGAACGAAATCGGGCGTTGGGGTGATGCTGTTCGAGCGAATATCATGGCTTGGCATTCCGATCAAAAAGAAGCGGTAGGAGAGGGTTTTGCCATTTATCCGAGTCATAATCTACACATGCTGGCTTTTGCAGCAAGTATGGACGGTCAGAGTGGAATTGCAACCCAAGCCGGACGGGATTACGCCAAACTAACGGGCCGACCAATGTACGAGTTAATGACGTTAATTCGCTTTGGTCGTTTTGATGAAGTGTTTAGGGTTACCGAAAGACCAACCCATGATGTACAAGCCGGAATTTGGGATTTTAGTCATGGCTATGCAATGGCTAAACAAGGTGAATTAGAGTTTGCAAAGGCCCATCTCAAACGAGTTGCTAATTTAGCAGATTCTACAAATTCTAGATTTAGATTTCATTCAGGCAAAGATTTGCTCGGAACCTTAGCCAACATTTTGAAAGGAGAAATATTCTGGTTGGAAGGTGATATGAAAGCGGCAATCAATGCTTTTGAGCAGGCGGTTATCATTGAAGATGGATTGCAGTACGATGAGCCTGAGCCACTACCATTTGCTGCCCGACATTGGCTGGGAGCTGCTTACTTAGAAATCGGCGATTTTAAGAAAGCTGAAGCAGTCTATCGCGCAGAGTTGGAAGATCACCCAAATAATGGATGGTCGTATTATGGATTGATTCAAGCGCTTGAAGGACAGGGAACATCGGATCCTGAATTAGAAAAAGCGTTCGAAGCAAGTTGGGAAAGATCGGATACGTGGATAAGGGGGAGTAAATTCTAGAGTAATTTTAAATTAAAAATGAAAAATTTAAAATTACTCCTTTGTTTTAATACAACTCGTATTCCAACAAACGGCACTCGATAGTAGAGTTGTACAACTCAATACGTTGCGAAGAGCGTAATCCAACTTTTTTGGACAGTGGCAAATTTCCTGTAAATACATAGCCCCATTTACCGGAGCATTCCTGCTTGAAGAAATCACCCATTGATTTGTAAAGAGGAGCAAGATTAACGCCTTCATCCAGTCTTTCGCCATACGGTGGATTTAAGACAACCACTCCGTTTCCATCGGGTATTTTGGTGTCTTTAAAATCACAAAGATCGAATTCGATTAAATGATCAACGCCTGCGGTTTGGGCATTTTTACGAGCCGCTTCAATTGCTTTTAAATCATGATCAGTGGCGATAATCCTACCTTTTGGTTCTTTGATAGACGCTTGTTTTAGTTCTGATCGCAGTTTTTTCCAAGCGTCTTCATCAAAACCTAAAATGTGTTTGATTCCGAAATTTGGTCGAAGTAAACCCGGTGCTTTTTGAGTGGCAATTAAAGCAGCTTCGATAGCAATAGTCCCGGAACCACACATCGGGTTTATGAAGTGCCAATCTGTTTCCCATTTTGATGCCTGATTAATTGCCGCAGCTAGAGTTTCCTGCATTGGGGCGGCATGATATTCTCTTCGATAACCACGTCGGTTAAGCGACTCTCCCGATGTATCTAAATAAACCGCAGCCTCATCATCTTTCCAGAAGAGAAAAACCACGGTGCGGTTTAATTTTGGTCCGGAATCTGGACGTGCTCCTTTCCTTGCTCTTATTCGATCAACGATGGCATCCTTAGCAGCAAGATTTGCAAACTGCGTGTTGGTGATGGTTCTATTGTTGATGAACGAAGTTAAACTCACATATCCGTGCTTATCGATATAATCTTCCCAGGGAACAGATTTGAGTTCTTCAGCTAATTCTTCTGCATTTCTCGCTTTGAAACTTTTCAGCTGATAATGTATTCGGTGCGCACAGCGAAGAGTCAGATTCAAAAACATACAATCGTCGAGCGTGCCGTCAATTTCTACACCAGCTAAGCGTGTTTTTCGAATTACAAATCCAAGTAACACCAATTCGGTTTTAAGAAAGGGAACCATGCCTTTTGGGCAGGTAATAGATATAGTAGAAGATTGGGAAAAGTCGGCCATGTAAAATTGTTTAGTGTTGAGTTTTGAGTGTTGAGTTAAGAACTAACTCAACACTCAACATTTAAAACTCAAAACTGTTTATGCTATTTCAACAACTTCGATGTTGAACGTAAGATCTTTACCGGCAAGAGGGTGGTTTGCATCGATTGTAACTTGCTCTCCCTCAACATTTGTTACCTGGCAAGGAATTGCCTGGCCATCCGGTTGATTGAGTTGAAGCTGCATACCTACTTCAGGTTCCATGCCTTCTGGTAGCTGAGATTTCTCAACAACTACTTCCATTTGCGGATTGTGCTCGCCATATGCTTCTGCACTTGGGATGTTAGCAGTGGTTGATTCACCAACACCTAAACCAATAATTGCTTTTTCAAATCCCGGGATAAGTTGACCCTGACCAAGAGTAAATTGTAGTGGGTCGCGATTTAGTGAAGAATCAAAAACTTCACCATCTTCTAATGTTCCTGTGTAATGTACTTTAACGGTATCACCGTCTTTAATAGTTGACAAAATATTCCTTTTATTTTGAGTAGTTTAAATTCAGCCTTAAAGATAAGCATCCTACAAACCAATATTTTGATAAGTATGAGCAACTTAATCCAGCCAAATCCACAAGAAGTGTTAAAGAAAGCCAAAACAGTAGTTGTGGTAGGTTGTTCAGCGAATCCATATCGAACGAGTAATTATGCAGCCAAATATCTTATGAATCGAGGCTATTCAGTAATACCTGTAAACCCGGTTGAAAAAGAAATTCTGGGAGTAACTTGTTATCCAAAACTCGATGACATCCCTCAAGAGATTCAGATTGATGTAGTAAACGTGTTTAGAAATAAAAGGTATACCGGCGGAGTAGTGGAGGAGATAAAGGCTTGGAAAGATAAAACAGGTCAAAATCCTGTAGTATGGACTCAATTAGATGTTTCCTCCCCTGAAGCCGAGCTTGTTGCGGAACAAGCAGAAATCCCCTACATCCGAAACCTTTGCATTATGGTAGAGCTAGATCACCTTCGGTAAATGCTAAGTTGTAAGTGTTAAATGAAAAATTAATTACACAAATATTTAGCATTTAACATTTAAACTTTATCATTTAAAATTGACAAACTGTAGTGGTACGCCCATATCTTTGCCTTTTAGGTGAGCAATAACCGCTTGTAGATCATCAATTTTTTTACCGGTAACCCGAACCTGATCGTCTTGAATCTGGGGCTGCACTTTGAACTTCAAATCTTTGATTTCTTTCACGATTTTCTTGGCTTGCTCGCGATTGATTCCTTCTTTAAGGGCAACATCCATTTTAACGTGACCTTGAGAAGTTCCTTCCTCCGTACCAAATTCTAACACCTTAGAGTCGATGCCACGCTTAATGAAATTCCGAATCAGCATTTCTTTTATGGCTTGCATTTTCATGCTTTCGGCAGCAACTAAGTGAACTCTATTCTCTTTTTTATGATAGGTAACTTCTGAATGGAGTCCGCGGAAATCGTAGCGCGTGCTTATTTCTTTCAGGGTATTGTTAATCGCATTATCAATTTCCTGTGCGTTAATCTCGTTTACAATATCGAAGCTGGCCATGATTTTCGTTAATCGTTATTTGTTAATAGTCGGGTAAATATACGATTAACGAATAACGAATCACGAACTTTCCATTTTCTCTTTCATCTTGGCTCGCAGTACATCTTCAATGGCTAATTGATCTTCGGGCGGAATGTGTGTTTTGAAAAATAGTATAGTCTCGTCTTTTTCATATTCAATTTCGATCACTTCTTCGTAAAACCATTGATAGTTCAGGAAATCTTTCCAGTCGATAAGAACGTCCAGTAAAATGATACCTTTTTGTCGGAACTCGGGAACTAAACGAAGAGTCATTCCCCAAAACCCAAAGGCAATAAACGAAAGCCCGGAACTTACCCGAATAGGAGTGATAGGCAACTGAGTAAAGATAGATGTTCGGTATAATCCGTATAGGATGATTGCAATAGCAACGATCACCGAAGCATGATCACTTAAAAAACTTCGGTTCGAATATAAAATGTGCCCGGCTTTAGCTTTGGTTTGATATTGCTGAAATGCCGCACCACCAAAAAAACCTGCAACCGATGCATATACGTTGGTAATTATTGCGGCCCCAACTTGCTCACTCATGAACTCAATTCGATAAAGAAATAGTAGTAGCGTAAGAACTAAAAGTCCCAAAATAGCTGAAATAGCAATATTTCGAAGATTTAGTTGGTATAAATACAGCAATCGTTTAAATCCGGAAAATCCGCTGATCAAGAATGTGAATCCTGCGGTGATTATTATCCAAAGCATTTCGTAATTTTCCATTTTGGAACGATAAAAAGCATTCATGGACGAAGCAACTACCGCAGTAGGAATAGATGTATTTAATGAAGAACAAATTCTTCAAGTAACCTGGGAAGATGGTATCAAATCGCGGTATCCGTTATTCGGACTTCGAAAAAACTGTCCGTGTGTAATGTGCAGAGGAGGACACGAAAATATGCAGAATTTTCAACCACAAGCTTTTTTCCTTGAGAATCCACCACGAATGAATATCAAAAGCTTACAACCGGTTGGGAACCATGCGCTTCAAATTACGTGGGTGGATGGACATAATTCGGGAATGTATCGCTGGGAAACACTTCGTTGGTTGGATCCTGAAAATCATAAGTAGTTTGTTTAGCAGTGAGCAGTGAGCAGTGAGCAGTGAGCAGTGAAATAGTGCTTTCGACAGGCTGAGGCACCATTTTCAATAATTTCTAGAACATTTAGATAGGTGGGTGAGCTTGTCGAACCCACAGATCGTCAAACTGATTTTCCAGGACTTTTATTTGAGATTGCTTATAGGTGAGAATAAGCATCGGTCATAAACAAGCAAAGGCTTTAGCCTTTGGTAAAGAATAAATAATAAAAATGGTGCTTTCGACAGGCTCAAGCACCATTTTCAAAAATTCTATAATAAACAGAAAGATGGACGAGCCTGTCGAACCCACTATTCAATAGAGCCAAAATTTAGCAAGGCCAAAGTCCCAGTTTGTAAATTTGTAATCTTTCTTTTTTAACTCTCCATCATTTCGACGAAGTCGGGGTGATGGATTTGTTGATAAAGCTCAAGTTCAAACAGTTCTAAACCGGAATCCATCAGCCGTGCTTACGCCCGACAGATGGAGATGTAGATTATCGAAACCTAAAATTGGTGTAGTGTTTAGTAAAGATTCTGGATGAGCCACTTTTAGGCTGGAAAATACTTTCTTCTTGATCAAAGAGTGATCGAATGCCTGTTTCTGATGATTTGGGAGGGGATACTTGGTTCTTAGTTGACCTTTTATTCTGCGGAGTTTTATTCTGTTTCATTGCTGCTCAGGTTGGTTAATGCTTCACCTTACAACAAAATGAGTGATTAACAGCCAATTTATTACAAATCCACACTTTTGGCCGAAACAATCAGAGCCTAAACTATAACCGAAATAACATTGGTTACTTATTTAGAGTAGAATTAAGATTTACAAAACGGACCGAAACTGTTTTTTGAGTAAACTCTGAAAATGATACACCCCAAGTTCTCTTTTCACCGAAAATCTGCCCTTATCATAAGCTTTAGATTGGAGACCACGTTGTACAGCCTCACAGATTTCGATGTCTTCCTGCTGAATAACTTCGCTGTATTCCAAATCATCTTTGATAATTCCAGTCGATTCTTTAGCCGATAAATCGTCATAAAAATACCAGAAATATACCTTACAGCGATTGGTAGAAACCGGCTCTACTAAATTCACTTGAAGTCGACCAGGCAAAATATTTAGCATCATGTTCGGGAATAAGAAATAATAAAACGCTTCGCCTTCTTCTGTTTGATAAACATTGTCTTCACCTCTAAACGGACTGTATTGCAACGAATACCAAGGATAAGCTTCTGTTACGTAATTCTTGTAGTCCAACAGGTTAGCGAGTTCAGGATGAACAATTGGAATGTGATAGCCTTCCAGATAATTGTCTACATATACTTTCCAATTACAATTGATATCGTACACAATCTCTTTGTAGAATTGAAGTTTTTCCATAGATATCGGCGAGATACGATCCGAAATGCCTTCAACAATTTGTAGCAAATCTGGTCCACCTGATTCAATTCTCGCAAAGATTAATCCATCCCAAAAAGAGAGTTCAACAGGTTCTAATCCGAAATTTTTCTCATCAAATAATTCTACCAAATTCCAATCCGGTACACCACGTAAACTTCCGTCGGTAAGATAAGTCCACCCATGATATTGGCATTGCAAAACGGTAGTGGTTCCCTTTTTTACGGCTAGCGGACCACCCCGATGTTTGCACACATTATAAAACGCTCGAATTCCTTCATCTTTGGTTTTGATGACCAGTATTGGATTTCCAGCTATAGTCGCATGTACAACGTCACCAACATTTTTTAGCTGATCCTGATGGCAAACATATTGCCAGTTTCGTGCAAATAACACATCCTGTTCAAAATCATACACTTCCTGATCGTGATACCAACTTGATGGAATTGTAGAAGCTTGTTCTATAGGAGGTTGGTTGAACTCATTCGGATTTGAAGTGAAAATCTCAGGAATCTTCATAGCGTGATACCGAATTCGTTTTTTAATGCAGATTTCGCAGCATGAAATCCACACATACCATGAACACCACCACCGGGTGGAGTTGAAGACGAACAGATATATAAACCTTTTTGTGGCATTTTATATGGATCCCATTTGAGCACTGGTCGACCAATAAGTTGTTTAAAAGATTGAGCGCCTCCATTTATATCGCCACCCACATAATTTTCATTGTAGGTATTCATCTGTACCGCATTCATACTATGCGTTGCGATTATGGTATCTCTGAAACCTGGCGCATATCGCTCGATTTGGTTTATAATTTCTTCGCTGCAATCTTTTTCAGAGCTATTAGGTACATGACAATAAGCCCAAACAGCATGTTTTCCATTCGGAGCTCGCGAAGGGTCGAATAGCGTGGGCTGCGAAAGTAATACGTATGGTTTTTCAGGGTGATTACCTTTCCAGATTTCACGTTCCGAGTGTGCTAATTCTTCAAATGTACCCCCTAAATGGACGGTACCGGCTTTTTTGCATTCTTCATTTTTCCAGGGGATCGGTTCAGAAACCGCGAAATCCATTTTAAAAACTCCTGGACCATACTCATAATTCTCAAGTTTTTTTCGAAAATCAGAGGGTAACGTTTGGTCGCATATTTTTGCGATTTGATGAGGAGTAAGGTCAAATAAAACTGCGCGTGCGTTCGGTAGTTCTTTAAAGCTTTTGATTCGATTTCCGGTTTCAATCCTACCACCAAGCGACTCAAAATACTTTGCCATCGCATGTGTGATCTTTGCTGATCCGCCCTTAGCGATAGGCCAACCGACAGCGTGCATCGATGTAGTAAGAACCAATCCAAACGAAGATGAAAAGAGCTTTTCTAATGGTAGAATACTGTGAGCTGCCATTCCAGCGAAAAACGCTTTGGTCTCGGGATTTTTGAACAAAGAACTCGTAAAATCTTTCGCTGATAGCCAGCCGTACCAACCAAATCTTGCCATCGATAAAGGGTTTTGTACCGATCGAAGCGTACCGAAAAGATCATGTCGAAGAGCATCCCAATGTTCGATGAATTCAGAAAAAAGACGTTTATATAACTTGCAATCCTTTCCGAATTGCTCACTGGTCTTTTCAAGGTCCTGATAACCTAAAATTGCATTTCCGGAATCGAAGGGGTGAGCTGCTGCAACTTCCGGATAAATCCACTCTAAGCCATACTTGTTCAACTCAAGCTTTGATAGAAAAGGGGATGCCACGGCGGTTGGATGCACCGCCGAACAAACATCGTGTAAAAAGCCGGGTTCGGTTAATTCTTTGGTACGTGTACCACCACCAATGGTGTCTTCCGCTTCAATAATTTGCACAGACAAACCCTGCTGGGCTAATAAGATACCGGCAGATAATCCATTCGGACCTGATCCTACTATTACTGCATCAAGCGTAGACAATGTTGTTTTCTAATTAATAATCACTGAGTTGATCGGCCATTTTAAGGGCTTCGAATGCATTAACAATTCCACCTGAGATTGAAAGCTCTGAAAAAGGCACTAGAACAGGTTCTTCGCCACTTCCGGGTCGATTTACAATATTTTGTTCAGGTTTTGTGGAAGAATCCATCAGTATTTCCTTCACTTGGGTCGCTGTTAAATCCGGATAATAGGCCATGATTAATGCAGCCACACCAGAGACAACCGGGGCAGCCATGCTGGTACCATCGTTTGCTTTATATTCATTTTCGGGATAGGTAGAGTAGATTTCTACACCGGGTGCAAAAAGATCCACTTCTTCAGATCCATAGTTACTGAATACGGCCGGTAACGCTTCTCCATCTTCCCAAGAAGAAGCTCCAATGTTCATAAAATTGATAGCTATTCCACCGTTTGAGTAAGTTCGGCTCGGGAAGTTATTTGTTGTATCAATATTGGCACCATCATTTCCGGCACCGTGAATCATCAGTACGCCAAGACTGTCGGCAAATCGAACGGCAGCATCAACATACGCTTTTTGTGGTGAGTAGCCCTTACCAAAACTCATATTGATGATATCGGCTCCGTTTTCTGCGGCATATCGGATAGCATTCGCTACATCTTTATCTCGCTCATCACCCATAGGAACCGTTCGCACGATCATCAGCTTTACATCAGCAATCCCATCCATACCCACACTATTATTTCGGATTGCACCTACAATTCCTGCAACGTGTGTTCCATGATCGCTTCTTGGACCCGCAACGTCATTATTACCATAAAATCTGTTGGTAAGATCATCGTAATCATCCCCAACAATTCCGCGAGGATCGAAGTCTGGGTTCATTCCAAATTCAGCTAAAGTCTGATATTGTTCTTTGGCTTCTTGCAATTCTTCTTCGGTTAAACCCACTTCTTTCACATACGATAACACTTGTTTTGCTTGTGCTTTTAGTGGAGTATCCGACTCATCGGGTTCTAAGTCTTCAGCGGAAACAGAATCAATGTGAGTGACACCAAATACTTGCTTTGAGCCCATAATTGCTTGCTCGAAACCCATAATGTTTTGAAGCACTGTTTGCACTTCATTTCGTTCTGCAAGATAGTCGGCTTTAATTTCCTGATAGTATTCATATTCAGCGCGTTCTTCCTCATTCAAATCAGCCGGATTTACCCCTTCATAATCATCTCGCAATGAGGCATAAATACGCGTTACTTCGTACGTATCGTCGATTACATGCGATCCATCAGCGCCTCCAATAAAATTCCAACCATGAATATCATCTACATAGCCATTTCCATCGTCATCAATTCCATTTCCGGCAATTTCATCTTCATTAATCCAGATATTCTCGGCCAAATCTTCGTGTTCGATATCCGTTCCAGAATCAATAATTGCAACAATTACTTCTTTTCGGGGTTGTTTGTCGGCCAGCAACTGTTCGTAAGCCAACTCAACACCTGTTCCAAAATATGGATCGGAGTTAGGGGAGAGCAGATGCCAATCTTCGGTAGGAGCTAACACTTCTGCTTCAGTAGCAACAGTTTCAGTTTCGGTTGGCTCATTTACTGTACTGTTTTGGGCTAGTTCACCGGTAGATGAACAATTAGCGAGCACTAATACGCTAATGCTAAGAAAAAATGGGATGCGTAGATGAGTTAAAATCTTCAAGACAGGAATACAATTAAAGTGAAAAATTACCTGCTTAAGATAAAAAGTTTAATCAGAAACTTTGATTTTGATTAACAAAACATCGATACCATAAATTATGAGAATAATGGAAGCTAAAACGATTAAGCTCGCAATCGGTTTCCAGATGATAAAGCCACCAAGTGTTCCTAAAACTGCTCCCAGATATTGAATGTATTGCAGTTGATCATTTGACGCATTTTTGATGAGTAGCTCAATCCGTTTTTCATCATACTGCCGCAAATTGTCTTCCACAAGAGCATGCACATCGAGTTGATTTATCAGGCGATACAGCATATTTGTGACTAAATCTTCGATGGTGTCGCTGTTTTTATCGATGCGATCGGGGAGGGTATCAAGAAATTCATCCATTTTATCTAAGCTGCGCTCAACACCCGAAGGCAATTTTGTAAGAGCTTCTTCAACAAGATCCTGCATTTCCTGCCCTTTAAAAAAGCTATATGCTTTTAAAGCTACTCTTTCAAATGAATTTTCATCAATGGCAGAATTGATTTGTTTGATCAAATTCTTGGCAATGTTTGCTCGAACTTCCGGTTCAGTCATCATCTCATCAACATAACTAACCAGCAGTATTTTCAGCTCTGAACGAAATCGGGGATCGTCGATAATATTGCGGATATATTGAGTTGCTTTCTCTCGATATTTACTGATTGCCTGCGATTCGTGAATCTTTTTCTTGATAATCTCCGGATTGATCAAATCTTCCGAAACAGCACGAGCTAATCGATAAGCAATTCTATCTTTTTGAGCGGGAATCAAACCTTGCCCTAAAATTGGGCGACGATGAGTTGGACGAAAAAGCATTTTGATGGCAACCCAGTTGGTCATAAACCCAATCAAGCCGCTTATAGTTAGTACTTTGAGTAAACCTTCGAAGACTATATCATATCCAAACAGTGTTGTGCTAATGCCGTTAAAATCCCACCAAAAAGAGGTGATAAATCCACCTAACAAAAGCACCGGAAAGAAGAAAAGAAGCTTGATTAGCCATTTATTCTTTGATTCTTTTTTGGGCGGAGCAAGGTGTGCCGGTAACTTTTCCTGATTTGCACTTTGTCGCTCTATTTGCTCAGTAATCAAGTTCCAGAGCTGCCCGGCGTACTTCTTACTGTTTTCTTTGATGATATTTTTTTCTTCGATTTCAGCCATTTCGTCCGCTACGATATTTCGATAGATATGTTAAGGGATTTGTACGCTGAAAAAAAATTCATCATTTCTGCATTACTTGGAATGATTCTAGAAATATTGTTGTCGTTGCAACAGAAACTCCTTAGTTTGTAGTCATGACAACAAATAATTCAAAATCACAAACCCTAGAAGAAAGCACCCTTCCGATACCGAGTGAAAAACTCGGTTTTCTGTTTTGGCAAATCAATATGCAATGGGTGCGAAAAGTGAACCAAATGGTGAGCGAACATGATATGACCCACACCCAACTTATCACTTTGGTAGGAACACGGTGGTTAAGTCAGAATCAGGAAGAAGTAATCCAGCAGGATTTGGTAGAACTGGTAAAAATTGATCGCATGCTTGTTTCCAAAATGGTTAAGAAAAATGTAGAAGCAGGCTATTTGGCTAAAAAAAGCTCTGAAAATGATTCCAGAGTCAATGTACTGGAGTTAACTGAGGCCGGCCACAACAAAATAAAACAGGTTCTACCGGTAATGCTACAAGCTGAGCAGGATTTCTTCGGTAGCTTAGGCGATCAACGCGAAAATCTCACTAAACAATTACAATCATTGTTGCATCATATCGAACAAGCAATGAACTCATCAAGTATTAATACATCAAAACAATGAAATTCAGACAAATATCAATTATAGCGGGCATAGTATTTTTCATCGGCGCCATTTTTTTATTCCGGTTTCTTTCTTCCGGACCTCAAGAAGAGCAAACTGCCACCAATGGTACAAATGACGGAATTGGAGTAGTTGTACAAGAGATAAAAAACGAAGCTATTACATCGAGTATTACTTTCACCGGAAATGTAATACCTGAAAATGAAATTCAACTTTTTGCTGAAGTTCAAGGGATTTTGCATGATGGAGCCAGAGAATTTGAAGAAGGTATGGCATTTAAAAAAGGAGAGATTATCCTGAAAATGGATGATCGGGAACAGCAACAATTGTTGAAGAGCCAAAAATCACAATTCCAATCGCTGATCACTCAAATACTTGCGGATATAAAAATCGACTACCCTAACGAATATGATGCATGGTTTGACTATTTAAATTCAATGGATATAAACCGGCCTCTCGCTGAGGTTCCATCTTCTGAAAACAGGCAATTTACTCTGTTCCTTTCAGGAAGAAATGTGCTAACCAATTATTATTCCATCAAACAAAGTGAAGTTCGCTTATCGAAATTCACGATTACTGCACCTTTTGATGGTGTAGTTACACAAGCACTTATCGAGCCCGGCACTTTGGTTCGTCCCAATCAGCCTTTAGGACAGTTTACCCAAACCGGAAGTTATGAGATTGAGGCTTCGATTAATGCTTCAGATCGATTTTTCATATCAACCGGAGACAATGTTGCTTTACATCTTGATAGAGATCAAAACACAGATTATGAGGCAGATGTTGCACGAATCAACGCCCGAATAAATCCACTTACCCAAACCTTATTGGTCTACTTAACGGTAAAAAGTAATCGGTTGCTACCCGGCCAGTATGTTTCAGGAACTATTGAGGGAGAAATATTCGAAAACGCTGATAAAATTGCTACGAAAGCTTTGGTTAGAAACGATTTGGTATTTGTAATCGAAAATAATGTAGCAGTTCTCGAACGTGTAGAAGTGTTAACCACAGAAAATGACAGTACGATTGTTCGCGGTATTACAGATGGTAAATTAGTGATTAATGAATTTCGTGATGCCTCTTTTGAGGGTAGAAGCGTAGTTCCTGTTCGTAATTGAGGATGACATCATGAGAAGCTTAATTGAATATTTTACCAAGCATGTGGTGCTGGTTAATCTGGGTATTTTGCTGTTTATCCTTTTTGGAGTATTAGCTGCATCTAGTTTAACGTCCACATTTTTCCCAAACAGAACCGTACAATTCATTATTGTTGAAGCGGTTTATCCCGGTGCATCACCCATCGAGATTGAAGAAGGGGTTGTACTAAAAATTGAAGAAAGTCTGGAAGGAACCAAAGGTGTAGATCGGGTTACTTCGGTTTCACAAGAGAATTTTGCTACCGTTCGTGTAGAATTGTTGCCCGATCAGGATCCAAATGTTGTTCTTCAGGAGGTGAAGAATGCGATTGATCGAATCTCTTCTTTTCCGGTTGGGCTAGAACGAGTAGTTGTATTCAAAGAAGAACCATTCAATCAAGTAGGTGAAATCGCGTTAGTGGGTGACGTTACCCCAACCACTTTAAAAAGTACGATCGACGCTTTTGAAGATGCACTATTAGCTTACGATGGACTCTCGCAGTTACAATTAAGTGGTTTCACCGAGCCGGAAATTCAAATCGGAGTCAGTGAAGATGCTCTTCGGGCTTATGGACTAACTTTTGCAGATATCAGCAGAGCCGTTGCTAGTTCGAACGTACGAATAACCGGTGGTATTCTGAGAGGCGAACGTAGAGAATTTACGATTCGTGTTGATGAGCAGAATTATTATGCAAAAGGCTTTAATGATATCGTAGTTAAAAGTGATCCAAATGGTACCATCGTTAAACTTTCGGATGTTGCAACTGTGGAAGATACCTTTGATGAAAACACCAATAAAGGCTACCTAGATGGTAAGCCAGCGGTTTTCATTTTTGTAACCACCACCAACGAAGAAGATATTTTAGCTGCCTCGGCGTTCATCAAAAACTATATCGTTGAATTTAACGCTGAAAATAGCAGGGTAGAAGCAGTACTTGTTGATGATGCTACCATCTCGCTGGTGGAACGAATCGAGCTTCTAAGAGACAATGGGCTAGTAGGAGTACTCCTCGTATTTATACTTCTTGGTTTGTTTTTACGCATCAGATTGGCCTTTTGGGTTGCATTGGGAATACCTATCTCATTTTTAGGAATGTTCGTTCTTGCTTCATTTTACGGCATCACCATTAACGTGATTTCGCTATTCGGGATGATAGTTGTTATCGGAATTTTGGTAGATGATGGAATTGTAGTTGGCGAAAACATTTATCAAAAGTATGAAGAAGGGATGCATCCATTAAAAGCTGCGGTAGAAGGAACCATGGAAGTAGTGCCATCGGTAACATCTGCAATATTAACCACCAGTATCGCTTTTAGTTTTTTCTTTTTTGTAGATGGTCAACTTGGTGATTTCTTTAGCGAAATAGCATTTGTTGTAGCGGGAGCATTACTGGTGTCGTTAATTGAAGTGTTTTTGTTTTTGCCGGCACACCTTGCACATTCCAAAGACTTGCATAAAGATCCTGAAAAAGAGGATAAAAGCATTCAGCATTGGTTGGAGCAAAAGCTGTTTTACGTGCGTGATGAGGTGTATGTACCTTTTTTACGATTTACCCTGCAAAACAAAACCTTTATGGTGTTAACGGCTATCGGCTTACTGCTGATAACCTTTGGTGCCATCGCGGGTGGATATGTGAAAACCACTTTCTTTCCGAACATTGAACAAAATGCCGTTACTGCCACTCTGGAGATGCCTCAAGGAACTTCGGAAGCCGTTACGGAACTTAGAGTTCAGCAAATTCGTGAAGGAGCCTTACGCCTTAACGAACAATATAAAGAGAGAACGGGTGATGAAGTTGGTTACATTCGCAATATCGTAACTAAACTAGGTCCTGGAAGTAATAAAGCGTCAATCAACTTTTACCTGATTCCCTCGGAAGAACGAGATATTCAAAGTTTTGATATTTCATTAGCAATAAAAGCAGAAGTGGGAGCCATTCCGGATGCAACTCTACTTTCGTTTGTATCACAAAACCCGTTTGGTAAACCTGTTTCGGTTTCACTAGCTGCTGATAATTTTCAGGAGTTGCGAAGTGCCAAAGAAATGCTGATCGCAGAAATGCAAAAACTAGATATCTTGCGAGATATCACCGATACTGATAATGAGGATCAGCCGGAAATTCAAATTACCTTAAAAGACCGAGCGTATGCACTCGGTTTTACAAATCTGGAAGTGATCGGGCAAGTCAGAAATGCATTTTTCGGAAATGAAGTACAACGCTTACAACGTGGTACTACCGAGGTTAAGGTATGGACACGATATCTTCTTGAAGATCGTCGCGATATCAGCCAGTTACTTGATATGCGTATTCGATCAGCAAATGGAGGTTCCTATCCATTGCGCGAATTAGCTGATATAGAATTTACTAATGGATTGGTAGCAATCAATCACCGGGATGGAAAGCGCGAGATTAGAGTAGAAGCAGAGCTTGCTAATCTCGATGTATCCGGTACCGAGGCTTTAAATAAAGTTGAAAACGTTGCGCTACCACCTGTGCTCGCTGCTCACCCAAATGTTACTTATCAATTTGAAGGGCAAGTTCGGGAAACTCAAAAAGCAGCAAATTCAGCTCGTTTTGCACTGCCGGCCATTCTGATTTTACTCTTTTCTATAGTAACATTCACATTCAGATCATTCATTCAAGCCATTGTGCTCTATTGCATTGTACCGTTTGGAATTATTGGCATGGCGCTGGGACATTACATACATGGTTTTCAAATAAGTTTGCTTTCCTTTTTAGGATTTGTAGCTCTTATCGGGATTCTTGTTAATGATGGATTGGTATTCATCAATGCATTTAATAATTCCATTAGGCAAGGAAAAGATGTGATGGAATCTCTAATCGAAACAGGCAGATCCAGATTCAGGCCCATCCTGCTAACCACGGCTACAACTTGTGCGGGTCTAGCCCCTTTAATCTTTGAAAAAAGCTTTCAGGCGCAATTTCTTATTCCTATGGCAATAACCATCGCTTATGGCTTACTGGTAGGCACATTTCTATTACTTTCAGTTTTACCAGCCTTTTTGTTGATAGCGAACACCATCCGATTAAATACTAAATGGCTCAGAACATGGGCATGGACCGGAGAAAAATTAACCATCAAACGCGAAGAAGTTGAACCCGCTTACATCGAAACAGAATGGGAGAAAGAAAATGAATAAGATTATCACACTTCTATTCGCCCTTGTTTTATTTCATCCACAAATAATTGCACAGCAAACGGAAACGCTGCTTGATCAACCTATCACACTGCAAGATGCCATAACTATTGCGCTATATAAAAACCACGACATTTCGATTGCGAAACGTACTGTCGAAATTGCCGAAAATAATGCAAGTTTGGGAAATGCCGGCTTCTTGCCAACCATCACCGCAAATGGTTCTTACAGTGGTTCCATTCAGGATACAGAATTACGTTTCCCTGGAAATCAGCCCGATATTAATGTAGATGATGCGGGTAGTACGGCATTAAATGGGTCAATCAGTGCCAATTATGTGTTGTTTGATGGCTTTGGAAACTATTACACATTCAAAAATCTGAATACGTTAGCGGAACAATCCGGTATTTCAGCTCGATTGCAAATTGAAGGCACACTTATTCAAGTGATTAATCAATACCTGAATGTATTGTTTGAAAATGAATCTGTACGAATTGCCGAGGAATCCATCCAGCGTTCAGAAAATCGTCTTCAGCGGGTGACGGAACGCTTTAATTTCGGAAATGCAACCCGTTTAGATGTACTAACAGCTCGCGTAGATTTAAATGCAGACAGCGTTGCACTTGTACAATCTAATGCCCGATTAGAAAATGCAAAACGCTCCTTGTTGATAGAATTGGGTGCTTCTCCATCAGAAAGCCTTGCTTTGAATGATGAGTTTGGAATTAATGATATGTTGGCATTTGATGAAATATTAACCCAAGCTCAACAAAATAATGCAGCGTTGGTAATTAGTAGGTTAGCCTCGGAAAGTGCCGAATTGCAATTAAAACAATCCCGATCAGATCGGTTTCCGGTTGTATCCTTAAATGGATCCTACAACTACACAAGAAATGAGTTGGATGCGGGGCAATTCGAATACCAACAGCTTTCAGGATTTAATGGAGGGATTTCAGTCAGTCTTACCCTGTTTAATGGATTTCGTAGAGAGACTCAAATCCAAAATGCATTGGTTACGCTGAAAAACAATCAGGAATCGCTACAATTAGCAGAAAAGACCTTAGAAAGAGATGTGATGAATCTATATCAGGATTATCAAACTAGTTTGTTTCTATTGAAAAAAGAGACGCTGAATTTGGAAACTGCTGAGTTGAATTTTGAGCGAAGTAAAGAGCTATTTGAGTTAGGACAAATAACAAATACTCAGTTTCGAGAGGCACAACTTGGAGTTTCTCGTGTTCAACAGAATATGGTAAGATTGAAAATCCAGGCAAAACGAGCGGAAATTCAATTAATGCAATTATCCGGGCAACTAATCGAAATGGATTAACTCCCAATTCGATCGGTCAGTGTTATTTGGAAGAAGTGGGTCATTGTTAAAGATGACCCTTTTTTTATGAAATCTGTTTTAGTTGTTGATCAAATCTAAAAAATGATCTTCAAGGCGGGTCATTTCTTTTTTTTCTTCCGGCGTTTGATCGTTGTAGCCATTCAAATGAATTAAGCCGTGGATAAGCACCCTTAAAAACTCGGTACGAGGTTGTTGATCAAATTCCTCGGCTTGCTCAAAAATCCGTTGAGCACAGCAGTAAATAGTACCTTCAATCGCGGAATCTGTTTGTTGCTCATCAAGGCAAAAAGTGATGATATCCGTTACATACTCGTGCTTTAAGTACTCGGTATTTATCCGTTGTATTTCGGCTTCATCAACATATACCACTTCAACAAGCTCAAAATCTACCTCGAAGTGTTTAGAAACGGCATCTAACAAAAAAATGGCATCGGTTTCCAGAATCGGAATCTCGATGCCACTTGTGTTAAACAGTTGGATAGGATGGATGCCTTCCATCGCGTTAAATTCCGAGATCGTCGTCCATCGATTCGGTAAGCGAAAGCGCGATTCCGCACATCATTAAATCTTCGGGAAGTTGGGTAAAATCGCCGGAAATAATGGATTCGTCTACATTAGCATACAAACTGCAACCGGCTGCTTTATCAACAATTAGACCGGAAGTTTTGTCGCCCGATTTTCCGAAAAAGGTAACTTGCTCCAAAATATCACTAGCGATGAAGGCCGTACAGTTTTGTAATTGCAAAAAAGTACTGTAAGAATACACAGAAACAAGGTTCATTTGCTGCCCGTTAGCTTCGAGTCCCAAATGAATTTCCAGTGCCAGTTTTGCATTTTCTTCTTCGTTTATCACCTCGATGCGGTACACATCATCACCCAACGGTTTTGGCATTGCGCCTAATACGGTTCCGATGGCTTCGATATTTTCTTTAGTAAACTGATGTATCATAACGTTGTATTTCGTCGAAATATATAAAAATGCTTATTCAGTTAAACCGTATCTGCGCATTTCCATTTCACTTTCTTCAAGATTTGTTGGTAATGTTGGGAAAGGAGTACCTGCAAAGGAGTCATTTACCAAATTAACTAATTCATTGGCCTCATCTACGGCTTCGGTTTTGTATAACACATAGGTTACAATAGATAAATATTGACGAACCTGCATCAACTGATCTCCATAACCTTGCCGTCGTTCGTTAACCGTATTAATTCTAGGACGTAATTTACGTTGAGCTTGAATATTGCCTTCTCTTCGTGCGGTTTCAAATTCTGCACTCAAGTCCTGAAATTCACCTTCTGCACGGATAAATGCTTCGAAACTTCTGGTAAAATCTCGTTGAATGTTAGGTTTAATTACGTCAATTACACGCGATGCATGTTCGAGCATATCGAGTTGTACATAATTAACCGCAAACAATGCCTGAAGGTTATAATTTTCTTCATCCGGACGGAATGGAATCACTTCTTCGGCGCGATTCAACCAATATGCTGCGCTATCAGGCTGGCCTTGATCTAAGTAAGTTTCTGCTAATTGCAGGAAGCTAAATCGATAGTTACCAAGCATTCGGCGAATGTTTTCATCTAAATATAAATCAGGATCATTCCAGTTTTTGAAGCTGAAGTTATTTAAGCGACGAGTGTGAATGTCGGTATCAATGTAACCGGTATATTCGCTTTCCATTTTCTTAGGAATTACGCGATACGCTTTTCCTTCTGTTCTGAAGTAATCCTGCATGCCTAACATACTTTGCGATGAAACAGTATTTGCGAAGTAAATAGGGCGCAACCAATTATTCGTTTCCAATAGATCGAGAATTAATAAGTCTTGAACCTGCATGTAATAGATACCGTTACCTTGAGCATCATTACCAAAAAAGCGACCATTTACACGCCAGCTCATTTGATTATCCAGTGAATCAACCGGCATCTCAAAATCTGTTCCTACTTGTAGAATTTGTAAAGATGTATCTGGTTTTACTCCGATCGCTTCTTTGTATTCATAGTCTTCAGAAAAAGCTTCTTTCAGCATATTTTTATCAACCGGTATGTTGATCGTCTTTGGATCCCATCGATCGATTCGGGAAGTAATGCGATCAATTTCTTCATCGGTATAACTGATCGGTAGTGGGGCAGACTCATGCGACCACTGATGCTTCAACTGTTTGATGTACCAATCGGTGTTCAACAAACTCAAACAAACGATGCGAACATCGGTACGCACTCCTTCAACTTCCTGAGCGTACCATAACGGGAAAGTATCGTTATCGCCATTCGTGAACACGATTGCATTTGGCGCTAACGAGTTCAATAAATTCTTAGCATAATCAGGCGCTACATATCTACCGGAGCGATCATGATCATCCCAGTTTTCAACTCCCATTAAAACTGGAGAGCCAAGTAAACACAAACCGATTACACCATAAGCCACCATGGTATTGTCTTTCGTGTAATTCTTTAACATCTCGATTAGGCCGGTTACCCCCATTCCAATCCAGATTGCAAAGGCAAAGAATGAGCCCACATAGGCGTAATCTCGCTCTCTGGGTTGATATGGACTTTGATTGAGGAAGACAATAATCGCCAAACCTGTAACAATGAAGAGTGCAAAAACTGCAAATGCCCGCCTCCAATCGGAGGTAAAATGATAGATCAACCCAAATAAGCCCAACAAAAAAGGAATAAAGTAATACGCATTACTTGCTTTGTTTTCGGGATAGCGTTCTTCCTCGAAGCCGGATTGCCATCCTGCATCCTGAATATCTGCTTGGCGACCAATAAAGTTCCAGTTAAAGTATCGAATGTACATGTGGTTAACTTGGTGCGACAAGAAATACTCTAAGTCACTATCGTACCGAGCATAAAACTGCATGTGTCTCGGATCGCTGGAATACCGTCGTGGGAAAAACTTTTCATCCTGTGAAATCTGAGCCGTTGCATCATCATAATATCGGCCCTTGAGAATTGGAGTGTCACCATATTGCTCGCGTTTCAAATATTTTACGAAGGCCTCTACGGTTTCCGGGTCGTTCTCATCTACCGGAGGATCAGCGATCGAACGGATCATAATTACCGCATAACTTGAGTACCCAATTAAAATCATGGCATAGCTGATAAACATGATGTTTGCTAAGCGATATTTATTTTTATGCGTGTAGTAAATAGCGTAGCTAAGCGAGCCAACAATCAGCAAAACAAAAGTGAGCGGACCGATTAGACCGTAAGTTGCATCACCAATTTTATCTGCCCAATCTGGTAAATATTGTATCGAAAGTGGATAGATGAGGAAGAATGATAAAACGGATATTACCCCCATAATTACAAAAGAAATGAGTGTGAAATCTCTTTTCTTGAAATACACAATGAGCGCTACGAAGAATAAAGCGAGCAAGTTCAACAAGTGAACCCCAATAGCCAAACCAAACATATAAGCGATTAGAACCAGCCAACGCTCGTTGTAATCTGCATCGTGGTTTTCGCTCCATTTTAGAGCCAACCATACTACAATGGCAGTGAAAAACATCGACATTGCGTAAACTTCTGCCTCGACAGCGTTAAACCAGAACGTATCGGTAACCGCAAAAGTAAGAGCGCCAACTAAAGCTCCACCATACATTCCAATTTTATCGATCAATGCCATCTCATTCGGATGTCCTTTGAATTCACGAATCAAGCGGACGATGATCAGATACAATAACATTACGGTGAGCGCAGATGACAACACACTCAAAAAGTTAATGCTCGCTGCAACGTATTCAGTAGGCATAAACATGGAAGCTAGTCGCCCCATTATGGAATATAAAGGAGCCCCGGGTGGGTGATTAACCTGTAGACCATGGGCAACTGCGATAAACTCGCCGGCATCCCAGAAACTAGCTGTTGGGGCCATGGTTAAGGTGTAGATAACTAGCGAGGTAAAAAAAGCAAAAAGCGCTAAATATTTATTCGTCGTTTGGTGATTTGAAAACATGTAAATGAAGTTCGGCTATTGAAAAAGTTTTGGATAGTCGATTTTTAACCTGTATGATTGGCCAGCAATGATATGCATAGCCTGTATCACATCAAAATGATGTTGAATATACGGTTCAAATGGCAATCTAAACGAGCCAAAAGTATCCCTATTTTTTAATTAACAATTATTTGCATGGCAGCACCATCAATGGAAAGGTTTTCATCCAAAATTGGCTTATTAGTAAGCGTTTTAGGCATTGCAATTGGAACCGGTAACATCTGGAGATTCCCCAGAATTGCCGCACAAAATGGGGGAGAAACCGGAGCCGGAGCGTTTTTAATAGCTTGGCTGAGTTTCCTGATCTTATGGTCGATCCCACTGATTATCGCCGAATATGGAATAGGGCGTAATGGTCGTTCCGGTATTGTTGGCGCTTTCGCAAAATTGATTGGCGAAAAAAAAGGGTGGATGGGCGGATTCATCGGTTTTGTGGCTACTGCTATTATGTTCTACTACAGTGTGGTAGCCGGATGGTGTTTATACTATTTATTCCAGTCGTTAACGGCATCCCTACCAGATTCCTACGAAGCTTCGTTGATGCTATGGGATAATTTTCATGCTTCAGGAATGCCTGTTTTCATGCATGCGATTATTATGCTTTTTGGAGGATGGGTAGTGATAAAAGGAATTTCCTCTATCGAGCGAATTAACAAAATACTGATTCCGTCACTTCTTCTCGTTTTATTTGTTTCGTTGATTCGCTCCTTAACACTTGAAGGAAGCATGGAGGGGATTAAGTATTTGTTTACTCCGGATTGGTCTACTCTTAAGGATCCTCAAATTTGGCTGGAAGCTCTAACTCAAAACGCCTGGGATACGGGCGCTGCTTGGGGACTGATTCTTACTTATGGTGCTTACATGCGTAAGCAAGATGATATTACGATCAGCGCTTTTCAAACGGGAATTGGGAATAATATGATTTCATTGATTGCAGCCATTATCATATTTAGCACTGTCTTCGGTACGTTAGGATCTTCGATGTCGGATGCTGAAATTCTAAATGTGATGAAAACCTCGGGTCCGGCAAGCACAGGACTCACATTTATCTGGATGCCGCAGCTTTTTGCTAGTATGGGCGGTGGCGGCATATTTTCCATTCTCTTCTTCCTTGGATTGACTTTTGCGGCATTCAGTTCGCTGATCTCTATGATAGAACTGGCTGTAAAAGTGTTTGTGGACACTGGCGTTTCGCGTAAACAAGCCACAATTTGGATTTGCGCCATTGGATTTGCGTTCGGTATTCCATCTGCATTAAACCTAACCTTCTTTGCCAATCAGGATTTCGTTTGGGGGGTTGGATTGATGGTTTCAGGAGCGTTTATATCGTACGCAGTAATCAGTTTTGGAGCTAAGGATTTCCGACTAAATCTTGTAAATACAGAAGAAAGTAAAACTAAACTTGGGGCATGGTGGGATATTTTACTCAAGTATATTATCCCTGTTGAGGTAATCACCTTGTTATTATGGTGGTTCTATCTTTCTGCAACAGAATATGCACCGGATAGCTGGTATAATCCTTTCGATCCATTTTCGGTAGCTACCGTAGTTGGACAGTGGATATTAGCTTTAGGATTGGTTTGGTTCTTTAATAAGCGATTGTTGCCCCAGAAACTGTAATGGTATTAATTGTACTTGTGAAATTATATTACCTCAAGTATTCATAATGCCTGCCGAATAGTACGCAAGGTAATTTGATCGGAGCTTTTATCAACAACTTGATAAAGAAAACTTTGAATTTCACCACTCGGGTTATTTGAAGTACGGTATTCTATCGAAAGATATATATCGGGATACTCGCCATAAATATTCCATCTGCAATATCCGTAAAAATTATCAGGTCGTACAGAATTATAGATCTTGCACGAATTAAAACTATTTGCAGTAAATGAGTAACGAATGTGTTGGGTTGTAGGAAGATCAGCTGAATCAATCAGCTTGTGAATTGTAAATGCCTCGTTGAATTTAACCCGAGTCCATTCACCTTCTAAATTACTTGGGATCAAATCAAATTTTTCATCTCTTTCACCTAAAATGGAACAATGAACGAAGCTAACCAATAGTAAATATAGTACGAATCTCATGATGGGTCATCTCTTTTAGTTCCTATTTGAACAACTCGAAAAGTGTGTTCATTTAACTCCTTGATTCGATATAGTTCACCCACAAAAATGTGCCATTGAATGACAATTTCATCATAGTCTATTTTAAGATATATGTCTGAAGCATCAGCATAAATTCTCCATTCACAGTCTCCAAACCTGTTATTTGGTGGATAGATATATTCGAGAGTACAGCTGTTATCAGATTTAAAATTGATAAGCCTTACTGGGGCGTTTGTGGAATCAAATTCGCCGGTTTTAACCAAATTGATAGAGCCTTTAAATTCATCTTGGTACCATTCGCCATAAAGTTGGAGAGGATCTATTTCATACTCTTGCTCATTATCGAAAAGTGAACAGGAGAAATAAAACAGGGGAAGAACAAATATGAGATATTTCATGATTACGATGTTAATGCAACACCACTTCTCTTAACATTTTTAATCGAAATCGATCTTTTGAAAGCTCTTGAACTCTATAGAAATAACTGAAATTTCTCCGAATAGCATTATTGTCTTCTATGCTGTAAAATAATCTGAAATAAAGGTCTGGTTCTGCTCCTTGAATTAACCAAGTACATTTTCTGTAGTAATTTGTAGGCCTATTTGAATGTGAAATAATACATGAAGTGTAACCATTACTTTCTATCAAATCATAGATAATATGGTATTCAGCTTCATTAGCTTTATCACGGTTATATGGTCTTAACACGAAGTCTTTATCACTACTTAAGTACATCCATTTTTGAGCAGCATAGTCCGAATTGATTTCAATTACTCCTTCTGTATCAAGTATTGAACAGTTATTCTGCGTAATTATGATTAGTAGTAAATATGCCAACCTAATTATCATTGATTGTAACCTCCCAATGTATTTACCATTAATCTATCTTGTGAAAGCTCTATAATTTCATATAAGATACCTGTGCTTTTATCAAAAAATGTTGGAGCTGGTAATTGATAATCAAAATCTAGATTTAAGAAGAAACGAGTATAGTTTTCTTCAGCGTAAATCGACCAAACACAGCTCCAATATCTATTATACTTAGGTTTAAGATCATTTATTGAGCAATCATTAGATTCAAAAAAATCGATAGTTATAATTCTCTCAAACTCGGCAGTATCTATTTTCGAAGGGTGAAAAAAATTAGGATTTCCATCTTCATCATGAATAAGATACCATTCCCCAATAATGCTGGGAGGATGAATCTCGAAATCCTGTTCATTTTCAAATACAGAACAGGAAAATAGAAATGGAAGAAAACATAGACCTAAAAAACGCATGCCCCTGAATTTTTTATCAACTAAGGGCTAACGTATGAAGAATAGATGAAGTGTGCAGAAATTAATTCTTAGAAATATTCGCTTCTATCACTTTTATAGAATCTCGGATATCACTTAAAATTTGGGCTAAGGATTCTGAGTCGGAATCGGATGAAGCAGAGTTGTCTGTAACTTTATCGCGCTGATCAAATACCATTTGGCGAAATTCGTGTGCATCAACTATTCCGATCAGACTTAAATCAGCGGTAGCAGTACCGGAATTTCCGGCGGTTTCAACTTTTAAAACGCTTAGCCCGAATTTTTTGAGTAGTGGGCCTTCTCGGAATGTTAAATCCTGAATTTTATCCAGTGGGATGGTTTTTTCTATTTGTACGATAAATCCTTTTTTGAATCGAAGTGAACGTGTTGTGAGTTCACACTCTAAACGCTCGAAATATTTATTGATGAAATAGGGGGCAATGATAAACCAAATCGGAAGAAAGGGAATGGTGATAATCATAACCAGCATGGTAAATGCACCATACAAATTTAGATACGTTTTAAGGCGAGGATTAAATTCAGCTTTTTTAAGCAGGACAGGTTTAGACATCAATCATCAAGTTCGTGAAATAAAAAAGGCATCCAGATGGATGCCTCGAAAAGAACGAATAAATTCAAATCATAAACAATTTATTTCGAATCTTGTTCTGAAATATCATCGCGAGCTACAAACTTCATTGCTGCACTATTCATACAATAACGCAAACCGGTAGGTTGTGGGCCATCATCAAACACATGACCTAAATGTCCACCGCAATTAGAACAAACTATTTCGGTTCGTACCATAAAAAAACTTCTGTCCTCTAGTTCAACTACTAAACTGTCATCGATAGGTTTCCAAAAGCTTGGCCAGCCAGTCCCACTTTTATACTTATGATCCGAATCATAAAGATGCTGCCCGCAACCTGCACATACATAGATTCCATCGCCTTTAAAGTCGAAATATTCGTTTATATAAGGTATTTCCGTCCCTTTTTTTCTAAGAATTCGATATTGGGAGGAGGTTAAAATCTCCTTCCATTCGGCTTCTGTTTTTTGATAAGGGAACGTAGGAACGGTATCAGTTTGCATGGCCACTAATGGTGAATGAGAATGCGAATGTAAAGCATCATTATGTAATGTATGCTCTTCGTTTATGAAGAGAAATCCTGTAATCGATAAAATTGCTGTAAAAGTGATAATGATTTTCATAGATAGTTTGTTTTTTCGACGAAACAATATCTATTAGATTACCAATCCCAAATCTCAATTTCATCACAAATGATTAACAATGATTGGAGTTGTTTACCAATCCCACCGACTTTCAAAACCGTCCCACTCATTCTCTAGAAGTGGCAAGTTCATTTGCTTAAATACACGCACACCTACAGTAAAGCCTACCCAGAATTGATAATCTCTGCCTTTTCTATCGGGCGACCACAAACTATACCAACTGTAATCGTCGCTACCGGTTACACGAGAAACTTGCATATTGATGCTTGGTCCGGCATACAACGAGAGTCCGTTCGCAAATCTATTTCCTACTAAATATTTGTAAGAATACATCATATTGAGTGTTTTGTCATAGTCTCCCTCAAACACATGATGGGCACTAAACTCCTGATTCACAAAAAGGGTAGTACTCTCAATTTTCTCGAAAGAATCTTGGATGTTTTTTTCTAACCCAACCGCAAATCCTATTCGGTACACCTCACGATCAAGTAAGGTATTATATCCAAACATTGCCATGTTATACACTCTGTGGGTTCCTGTTGTAATAGAAAAATCGGTAAAGCCTCCATCAGAAAATCGTACATCAATATTTTTTCTTCCATTTCCGTAAATGCTTAGAACTCCTAACGGTACGCCTTCAAATTCCTTTGCAATATTCAGGATTCCGAATTGCACCCCCATCGCAGTTTCGCTGAAATTTACCATTGCAGATTGCACCCCATTTAATTCACGGGCAAAGTTTCCAACTCCGGCAATAGATAGACCATTAATATTTTTCGCGAGATTTACACCTCCGGTAAACAATAAACCATCGGCATTTTCGCGTGATAAGTTGAACACACCTGATGCGAATAACCCTTCAATATTACCCAATGCGATATTTGCTCCAAACGTAGCCTGCATACCGGATAAGTCATCACCTGCAAAGTTAAGTACACCTGACGCTTGCAACCCTTCAACATCATCTTTAGCAATATTCATGATACCGGCTGCCTGTAAACCTGATATATCTCCATTAGAAGCATTCATAATGCCGGCTGCTTGTAAGCCTTCAACATTTCGCTCACTAATATTTGCAATACCGGCAGCCTGGAGTCCCGAAATAGAAAGTCTGGAATAATTTAACCCTAAGGTAGCTTGAAGCCCTTCAATATCTCGATTAGAATAGTTGAGTGCGCCTGCAACTTGTAAACCCGACATTGATTTGTTTGCAACGTTTGCAATTCCCGCGATATTCATTCCTTCCATGGTTCCACGCGTATAGTTGGTTATCCCCGCGATTTGCAACCCTGCAGAATAGTATTTTGTACCATTGTAGAGTAAACCAATTTCCCAGCCATCAAGCGCACCATGGTATCCACCAATAAGATTGATTGATCTTTTAGCAGTAAAGTCGGTTGTGCGAGCGCCGTTGGTTGAAAGAGGAGGGATAATAGTTACACGCCATTTACGATATTCTAATTCATCGTATTTGTCGTAATCTTGTGCCACTGTTTGAGTTGATATGGCGAAAAGGGCGATGAGCAGAAACCCCAAAAATTTATTGCTTCTCATAACTGATCCGTATTTAAGTTCGAGAACTATTACCGCCAAGTGCTTAAAATGTTTCACACTAAAATATCATGGGACTATTAACTTGATTGGCGTTTACTTAAGTGATGAAGAAATCATTTAAAAAGTCAGACAATTTTTAAACTCACTAAGTTCGAAAACAAAAAAATAGAACAAGGGTTGTTATTGCAACCCTTGTAAGTTTCTATCCGATGAAGTGTAGCAAATTAAGCCGGGTTCAACCCATCAAAACGGTCATCAAGTAGTTCATTCCAAACGGTAAGCTCCTCAACTTGGTCGAATAAATCAGAGGTTTCGCCATTTATTGTAATAGAGGTAATTTGATCACCTTGAGAAATTGAGTTTACTACATCCTGATCTGCCTGTGACGCTACTTTCCCAAACACCGAATGCCGACCATCTAACCACGGAGTTTCCACATGTGTGATAAAAAACTGGCTTCCGTTTGTTCCGGGACCTGCATTAGCCATTGATAAAACTCCAGGTTCGTCATGTCGTAATTCCTGATCGAACTCATCCTCGAAATTATACCCTGGACCACCTCTACCATCTCCATTAGGGCAGCCGCCTTGAATCATAAAATTATCAATAACACGGTGGAAAGTAAGTCCATCGTAGTAGCCTCTTTGTGCAAGATTTACAAAATTTGCTACTGTTTTAGGGGTTTTTGACTCAAATAGGTTAAGGTTTATAGAACCTTTATTTGTCTCGATGATTGCTGTAATTGACATGTCTAAAATTGTTTGATGCTAAAAAAAAATATGTTCGAATCAACGCCGGGATTCTCAGATCCTGTTTGCGCATTCGATATATGATGAAATGTATAGCCCAAAGATAAGTAGGTTTGAGAAAACAATTGGCGCTGTATAGCCAACTTGATATCGAATGAGTAATTCAGTCGTCTGCCTTTATCTGTGGGAAACGTTTTGTTGATTAAACTTAAACCACTTTTAATAGCAGTTTCGAAATCAAAATATTTAAAGGGCTTCACAAATGAATAGCCAAGAGGAGATATTCCGAAGCCTGAAACGATGTCGCGACGACTTCCTTCGTCTCTTTTCGGGTAGCTAAATTCGATGTAAGGTACGATACCGCGAGTCACATAAGTATTAACACCAGGTAAGGGGCTTTTGATTTCCTTTCCAAAACCGATATAAGAATAAAAGGTTTTAGTATTCGGCGTTTTACCAAGTAGTATTACCGAATTCGTAGAGTATCCCAATGTTGTGGAAACATATCGGTTATCATCTTTCTCGGAAGGTTGAGCGAATGAATTAGAAAATGGATACGCGAGAATTAGTAGTAAAAGAAATCTAGCCTTAGATGAGCAATCCAATAGAAGTTGTATTAAATAGTTTTCGACTTATTTTTCTTAAGCATCGCAATAGTGGATAAGATCCAAATCAACAGCCAAAGGGTGGCTAAATAATAATTGGCAGCATACCCAAAAGCAGCAACGCTTATTAAATAAGTACTATGATAAAAAGCCGGTGGGACCGATTCGGTGTTAGCTTTTTTTTGGAGATAATTGAATGAAAAGTATAACACTTTACCTGTAACCAATAAGATAGTATACACCCAAAGAATTATCTCGAGTATTTGATTACCGGTAAAAGCAAAAATAAGAATTAATGATAGTGCAACTACATCAAGGAGTACATCCTTAAGCCAACGTGTCATTAAATAGATGGTTTAGAATATATCTGGATCATGCGAATCTTCGGTAGACAATAAAGTAACGTCTCTTGCAAGAAGGCCTTTATCACCCGTAGCCAACGTAAATTCAACTTTTTCACCACGTTTAAGTTTTTTAAAACCATCAGAATTTATCTCACTGTAGTGTACAAATACCTCTTCGTCATTATCAGAGTTGATAAAGCCGTAGCCTTTGATATTATGAAACCACTTTACAGTTCCTACTTTTTTTGACGACATAATGTTATGATTTCTGACCCTTAAAAGAAGTACATAAAATAAAGTGCTTATTTGTATTCAATTCAAGTATATAAAATTATTTTTTATTCAACTTGTATCGACTCTACCCATACAACAAGTTTTCTATGTTCTTCCTTATTGGTTAGTATCGTTTTAGAATCCCAATTATAATTATCAATCGATTCTACGTTAACAATAATTCCTTCAATTTTAATTTTGTGCCCTTGTCTCAAACCGTTAATGGTCGATTTTATTTCTTTATTAGAAGGAATCAAATGCAGGTGATCCATCTGCTGATGGATCTGCTTTACGGGAATAGGGGGTTTAGTGTAGCTCATCGATGCCGTTCTGTTATTCATTGAAAAATGAATAAAATCCACATTCCTGGCATCCGACATCTCATTCCATCCTACTAAAATATCCATGGGCGACAATGAGGCACGTGCGTCAAATAAATAGCGTTTTTTTTGTAAAACACGAACGTCCGCTTCGTACCTTTTTATTGGCTTTAAAGTATTGCCTTTATAGTTGAAGGGCTTGTCGAAAGCAGTGAAATTTAATTCGGGGCGATTTGGATTTGTGACGCCGGGTCCGTGGTTCACAGGAAACACCGACCAAGCGTAATAACCCGACATTGCTAATATACAGAGCAGTATATACTTCAGCATAGTCTTCTCCAGTTTTTTATTAAAGGAGTTATCGACTATATGCTCTGTTACATTAAGAATTCACTTCTATGTTAATTTATTGAACACTGAGGTAAACTTGATGAAATGAGGCTAAGTCCTCGGAGCTGAAATTTTTGAAGAAATCTGACCCTAAATCAGATAAAACGTTTTTAAACTCAGATTTTGAGTAAGCATCGAAAGTAAAATCCAATCCATCATTCACTAAATGGATTGAGTTAATATCAGATAAAGGTATTTCAATGATATCAGAATCTAAATAAGAGTGAGTGCTAGGAATGTAGTTTCCTCCGGAATCTGAAAATGTATGCCATTCTTTTCGCTCAAATAATCGAATTTCATTATTGTACATGACACGCAATTCCTCGGTTATTGTAACGGTAATTGCATTATTCGAAATACCAAGACTGATTTGATTATTTCTATCAGTGATTTCTAGAAGCGTATCATCATTCGCGGGAGTGGCAAACGAGTTTGTGGCGAAGAGTGGCAAATATAGTAGTAATGAAAAAACAGATAGTTGTCGTAAAGTTGTGATTTTCATTATTCCTAAGATTTATTCCTGCGATAAAGACGAACGAGATTCAAAAAAGTTGCAAACATTTTACAAAAAAATATTTTTTCCTTTTAAAAATGGACGCATCCTTCTAGCTTCAGTAAAATAACTGCATTTAAGCATGAAACAATTCCATGTTCGTGAAGAAAATTTTACAATTCTTATCGGAGATGATACAGAGTCGAACGTAAAGTTGCTTACTCTTCTTCTAAGGAATCAAGGATACAACATTTTAGCCGCCTACAATGCTGAAGAATGTCTGCGAATTGCGGAACAGCGTAACCCTGATTTAATACTTCTCGATATTTTATTGCCGGATATGATTGGCTACGATGTAGCTCGAAAAATTCATGCAATCGAAAATATGCAAACCGTACCAATCATTTTTATAACAGCATTAACCGATCTACGTGACAAACTAAAAGGATTTGAAGCTGGTGGAGTAGATTACATCGTTAAGCCTTTTCAGCAAGAGGAAGTAATTGCTAGAATAAAAACTCAATTAACCTTGAAGCAAGTTACAAAAGCTTATGAGTTGAGTTTACAACAATTACAAAAGCACGAGCAGGAATACAAAGAAGTAAACCAACGAAAAAAAGAGTTATTGAGAATAGTTAGTCATGACATATATAATCCGCTTAATGGCATCGTTGGACTCAGTACACATTTGCAGAATATGCATAAGCCTGAAACGGAAGAATATCAGGTTTCAGAAATCATAACGGAAAGTGCGAATAAACTTTTGAACCTCGTGGACAAGGTTCTCTATGATGAAAATCATCTGGATTTAAAAATAACTTTGAATAAAGCACCATCTGATCCACGAGAAATAGTTGACAATGTGATCAAGATGCATCGCCCTAAAGCTATTCTTAAAAAAATTGAGCTTGAAGCAGATATTCACATTGACGAGGGTACGTACTTATTAGATCAAATCAAGTTGGAAATTGTACTTAATAATCTTGTATCAAATGCGATAAAGTTTACTCCTTCTGGTGGTAATGTTACGATTATCGCGCAGTTGAAGGATAAAAAGATAGAACTCATAGTTAAAGATAATGGAATTGGAATACCCAAGCACATGGTGTCACGCTTGTTTAATAAAAATGGAAGTATACGATTACAAGGCACTGAAGGGGAAGTTGGAATTGGCTTGGGATTAGATGTAGTTCAACATTATGTTGGCTTACACGATGGATATATTTTTGTAGATTCTGAAGAAAAAAAAGGCACAACGTTTACCATTCAATTGCCGCTTAACTAATCCAAATTGATGAATAACACCTTATTGATAATCGACGACGATGAAGCCATTCATATTCTTACAAAAAGTTTGTTAGGTAAGCGTTATGATTTGAAACATGCCCGAAATGGTCAAGATGCCATCGATATTCTTTCTTCCGACCACATTGATTTGATCCTTTCTGATATTCACATGCCAAATCTGACCGGATTAGAATTGCTGGAATCGTTACGCGCGGATAAAGATAAGAAGCATATACCTGTGCTTATAATGACGAGCCTACCCACAGTTGAGAAAGAAAAGAAAGCCTACGATTTAGGGGCATCGGATTTTATACCAAAAAGTTTATTCAATAAAAATCCGAACAAGATTATCGAGCAAATAAATATGAAATTGGTCACTAATATTGTGTTCGACCAATTAGATGCTTCGCTCGAAGAAAGTAAAAATAAGTTGGTAATGAGTTTAATGGATACTGCTTTACTTGGCTTATTTAATGAGACCGTTCAAACGCTTTGTGCTGAATTGCGAGCTTTATTATTCGCTGATTTTGTTGGTATGTGGGTTCTCGGTAAAGCCAGTTCGCAACTTATTACTTTTAAAGGAACTGCTGTAGAAAATGAAAAAGACATCAGAGATATTTTTAGTGAGCCGGGTTTTGAGAAACTCAAAAAAACAGGTCAACCTTTTTTTAGTAATCACGTCTACAGCGAAGAGCATACTTTTTTTAGCACCATCGCTAAAGAAAAAAACTTGCCCGCAGAAATTGTGATACCACTTTATTCGGTGAACGAACAAGGATTTTTAGTAAATGAATATCAAATACCTGAGACGGCTAAAATGTTTGGAGCAATTGTAATCAAAAGATCAGGATTGATCTCATCTACCGAATTCGAATTAACATCTAAATTAGTGATTCAAGCCGGTACCATTTCGTATAGATTGTATCGAAGTTAATCCAAACTTATGAGTAATCGAGCACTACATATTGAATGGATGGTTTTTTTGGGAGGCTTGATTTTGATGGGCACCATGAATCCATATACTGTTGGCACAAGTTGGTGTCTATTTGACATCGCAGGATTCGAATTTTGCTTAGGTGAGGGGCTAGGTCACTCGATAGCGTTCACTGTACGCGGCAATTTCGAGGCGGCTTTTGGAGCAAATATTATGGGACCATTTACCGTAGCACTACTTTCATTTAGAATTTTAATGATCTGGAAATCAATTTATATCAACTACAAAAAAGAAACTTTGGGTACCCAATATGTCTAATATCATCCATACAATACCGGAAGCAACCGGAGACGAAGCGCTTTATCTAAATAAAATCACAGAAGGTCTAAGTGTAGAACAACTCAATAGGTTTTCAAATGCCTACCGAGCTCGTAGAAAAGACCCTCAGGTTATACTACTTACCTGCTTACTTGGTTTTTTCAGCATTGCCGGAATTCATCGTTTCCTGTTAAATCAAATTGGAATGGGAATTCTTTATTTATTAACAGGTGGACTTTGCTTGATTGGAACAATCGTGGATTTAGTAAACCACAAAGACCTAGCTTTTCAATACAACCGTGAAGTAGCTAAAGAACTTCGTTCTATGATGTAATTGGGTTAAAGCCCAAATACTCGATTTATATTAAAGCCTAATCGAAAATCACCTTCGAAGAAATTGGTGTTTGTGCGAGCAAGTAAGTGCTGTTCGGTAAACCATTTACCCGACATGAAGAACATTTGAAAAACATGACCGCCAGTTTCGATCTCGTATCCTAGAGCAAAGTGATTTTTGGTACCGGGTGATCGATCACCAATAACCGGTAAATATTCAAAAGTAATAGCTTTTCTCTCATCGAATGCATACCTACCACCAATACCCAGGCCATAATGAGTATTTTCGGGAATTTCTCCTGCTCTTTCAATCTTAACGGTGTTGAAATGAGAGACCATAGGCGCAATTTGCAGAGAAAGCTGTTTGTTAAATTTCCTCGCAATCATAATACATGCAAAGTAATTTAAGCGCTCCTGAAAGGTAAACTCATCGAATTGCGTGTTTTTTTGAGTATTAATCCCAACATCACCCTTAATCGCAATCTGTACGGGAATTTTATCAGATTCTAGTTGCTTGAGGATTAAATATTTGGCTCGGAAATCAACATTATCTTCTACGCTTGTTCTGCCTATACCAATTGTTAATTCGTCGGTTACCCCGTAATCAAAACCAAGTCGAACAGCCGCATTTTGATCCAGTCCATAAAATTCTTCTATGCCTGTACTTACAAGACCAAAGTTATGCATGATCAAGCTATTTAAATTTCGGGCTTCTAAGGTTGTAACTGTACTCATGCCTGTAATCGACCCAATTCTGAAAATATCTTCAACGGGACCGTCTTTAACAGCACGTTGGCGCTGCATTTGAGCTATCAATGTTGAGGATAAAAGGAGGAGGAGTAACAGTGTAGTCAAATATTTCATTATTCATCCTCGCTGTAGGGGGTTAATAACATTTCAATATTAATTTCCTGATTCTCATCAACTTTGATGATGAGTAGTTTTGGTGGTTCAATATCGTAGTCGGTTAGATTCAATATCCAACTGGCTTTAAGTAATAATCCATCTTCTGTTGGTTGTAGAGTGCCTTCAATTTCAACTTCTTGTTGATTGCCATGGATTTTGAAGGTTCCTTTTGCTGTAGCGGGTTGGGGTTCAGGATTATTGATATCAAACGGTGAGGATAATGTGCCATAGAATTCTGCAAAAGGATATTCTTCGGTGTTTAATGTCAGTCGCATATCACGATCACGTTTTCCATTCCCCGTATCCAAGGTTTCCAAATCGAGATAAAAATCCAGAATATTTTCATCTAGATTTATCATGCCCACTAGATTTTCGGAAGAGCCTTCAAACGAGTGTAGTGGAACCTTCGATAAAAACACCGCTTTACCATCTTCGGCATAGAAGGTTTGAGCTGATACTGTGGTTTGTAAAACAGCAAATAGTGTGATTAGTAAAATATTCTTCATGATTAATTGTTTTGAGCGCCTTCACGTATCCAGGCGCGAATAATTTGAATTTCGTCTCCACTCAGCGACCCGCCGGTTGGCATTCGTTGTAATCCACTTTCGGGATTCGGTTCAATAATATCTACGAGTCCACTTTGGTCCGGTTCATTTGGTACTACAATCTGATTGCCATAAACGGTACCTGAACCTGATAAAATGGATTCATACGAAGTGGCGTTGAAGTTATTATTAGCAAAATTATTGTTATGACAACTCACACAGTGTTGTTGCATGATGGGTTGGACATCTGCACTAAAGCTCACATTAGTTTGAACCGTTCCGGTTACATCTTCAATATTATTTAGGCAACTAACGGAACAGGTAATTAGGAAGACAAATGCGATGTTTTTAAATATTTTGAGTATTCTGCGCTTCACAGTTATAACGATGAGTGGTTAATAATTTTAATTAATAACGAACAAAAAGTTGATGATACCAAGAGCAGATTGCAGAGAACTATTACATTCTTTTATCGAAAACGATGCATTGAGGCATCATTGCGAAATGGTGGCAACTGCTATGGAAGCTTATGCCAAGAGCTTACATAAGGATAGTACGGAAATTGATGAGTGGTGGATTGCCGGATTATTACACGATTTAGATTGGGAAAAGTATCCGGATCAACATCCGAATTATGCCATCGAGTATATTTTCCCTAAGTATGATCTCAGTGAGGCTATCATAAACGCTATCAAAGCTCATGCACCTGGGCGTACCGGTAAGCACCCAGAAACAGAGATTGAACGATATTTATTTGCTTGTGATGAACTTTCAGGATTTATGCATGCCGTTTCTTTAATGCGACCCACAGGATTTGAAGGGATGAAACCAAAGTCGGTAACTAAAAAACTAAAGACTGCAAATTTCGCTGCAAATGTATCTAGAGATGATATTTATAAGGGAGCAGAGTATATCGGTAAGCCAATAAATGAACATATTCAATTTTTGATACAAGTATTTGAGAGTAGCTAATTTCAGAAGCTATTTTATTGTCGAAATTATTGATCGAAAATAAAGAAACCCGAACCGGTCAAAGTTCGGGTTTTTCTTTAGGGCATTTGGTGCTTTGCAGCATCCAAAAGCTCGTTTGCTCTTCGGGGCATGGGTACGAGTGCTAATTGTATTGGTTGCGAACTATTTCAATTCGTTTACGTTTTTTGAAACAAATACATTAAGTAGAACTGTGTATCTTTGGCTATGAATCTGTTCAGAAAATTTTCGATCACTAAAACTGATTTTACTACTGCTTCATTAACCCTGCTAGTGGTTGCACTCTTAGTATTTAGCACACGTCAACTTCGTCTATCAGCCAATGATGCATTTCGATTTTCTGAACCAGCCTCACTCCAAATTCATGAAACCATTGGAGTATCTGAACTAGTTGATCTTCTGATAGTAAATAATGCAGAATTTGATGCATCCGATTTTAAATGGGCTACCCGGTTACTCGGTTGGAGGCAATTTAAAGTGGGTAATTATGAGTTTGAAGGAGAGTATTCATATGAAGTATTATTATCAAAACTTGCGCTTGGTATTCAGGATCCCGTTGAGATTGTTATTCTACCCGGCATCGATCAAGAACGATTTTCAACATCTGTGTCTTCACGTTTGAAGCTAGAATCCCAGAGTTTATATGCAGTTTTTAAAGATTCTGTTTTCCTAAGCGAATTAAATATATCCAGTGAAGAATTATTAGGCAGAATGTTGCCGGAAACTTATCGAGTTTATTGGACATCCACCCCAAAAGAGATTATTCGTCGGATTCTAAAAGAATTTGATGATAGTGTTGTAGAACCATTTTCAGATGAGGCGAATGAAAAGGGATATACGATTGCAGAAATCTTAACCATGGCCTCTATTGTAGAGTGGGAAGCAAAACTTGAAGACGAAAAACCAATTATTGCTGGCTTATATTGGAATCGGATCGATAGAGGAATGCGACTGGAAGCCGATCCTACCGTAAACTTTGCACTTGGTGAGCGAAGAAGATTACTTTTTGAGGATTACAAATTTCAGCATCCATTTAATACCTATTTAAATCGTGGATTACCACCTGCACCTATCACTAATCCTAGTTTATCTACGATAATTGCTACGTTGCGTCCTGCTAAGCATGATTTTTTGTATATGGTTGCAAACCCAGAAGGTGGACATGAATTCTCTCGAACATTTGCAGAACATCAAGAGGCTTCGGAGCGATGGAGAAAATGGTTACGAGAGCAATATCGAATTAAACGTCAAAAGGAGAGAGAGGCAGCTCAATCTTCGGAGTAAATCAGCTTAACGTCGACGCCTGTTCTGCTGACTTTGACCGGGTTGTGCTACAAAAACTCGTTCGTAGTCACGAATCATCCTTTCTATTGATATTTTTTCATTTACGTGCGTTCCATTAAAACTCACATCAATACTCAAGCCCTTGTAACCACGTAAATCCTTTAAAGAGTCTCTTAAGTCTGCAGGGTTATTTACAAAGTCTAATTGTTCAAGGATCACTGAAGCCGCATCATAGCCAATAAAAGCAAAATCGTTAGGAACGGTTGAAAACCTAATTCTGAACTCGGAGATAAATTTACGTGCATCTGAAGTGCTTGTATCTACGTTAAAAGAGCGAGAAAAATATAGCTGGGTAGAATCTAGGCGACGAGATTCAATATTAACTTCGCGCCATTCTTCTGAGCCTAAAATTGCTACTTTACTTCGCATTGCTTCCAAATCGGTAAGCATACTTTCGATCAGAGTTTGTGCTATAGAGCCTGTAAATGGTGCGTAAACTGCTTTAACCATAGCTACCGAATCGAGGGTATCCGTGGTAAAAAACTGAGTATAATCTCTAATGTCGTAACCTAGGCTCTCAAAATCTTCTTCAAAATAGTATTCTACATAACCGCCAAGGCGTTCTGCTTCGTGCCTAAATGCTCTAGCTGCGGGGGCACCAAGTGATTGCGCTTCTGCGATCACACCAAGTGTATCATAGCCGAGTTCTTTAACTGCTTTTCTAGCCATAATTTTACCTTGTGTGGCAAAACTTGGGTTTAGCTGAAATACAAAATTATTGTATAAATCTAGGCTATCAGCGTTGGCTAAAGGGAGCAACATTGGTATTTCGTAAGCTTCAGCCAAATTTGAAAATTCTTTCGCTACCTCAGAAAATAAGGGACCAATCAGGACATCAATTCCTTCTTTATAGACCAGATCGGCTAAAATGGATACTGTTGAACTTCCTTCTTGATTGGTATTTCTGTATGTAATAAATGCCTTTTTATTCGGATTCTCTTGATTGAATTGTTCCACTGCAAGCTGAATCCCATAGTACAAGTGTTGAGGGATTTCATACTCCGTTGCATCAAATTCGAACTGCGGTAAAACAACTCCAATGTTGTATGAGATCCCATCAGGAGCTGTTTTCAGGCGATTTGGATTGAAACTCTGTTGATATTGGATAGAATCTGATAAAGCTGTTTTAATACGATTTTCCCTCAAAGTATTTTCACTACTTTTTGATCGTTCATATAAATCAAATAATGCAGTAGCTACTGAATAATGGACTCGACCTAATGCTTTTTCTATAATATCTAACTGAATTTCTTGCTCAGAAACTGCTTTAAATACCGTGAATCGTTGTTTATCGGTAAGGAAGCCAAGCACATCGTTGTAAAATTGATCAGCTCTGCGAGTGATTGCAGTTGTTCTTGACTCACTTAGTAAGCCATGTAGTGTTTCGAGCGACTCTGCATAATTTTTGAGCTGAAAATGTGCTAACGCCATAGTATATCTCGCATCTTGATTCCATTCAGTATTAGAATCTGATATCCCTCTCAATATATTTATTGCCTTTAGGTAGTTCCGTTGTGCGAAATGACTTTTACCCAGTAACAATTCAGATTCTTCGCCGGGAACTCGTTCAAGTACAAAAATGGCTCGTTCAAAATCTCCTTGTTGATATAGATTTCTTCCCATTTCAATGCTTTGAGCAAACAAAGAACTATAGAAGAATAAGGCGAATACCGAAAAGAATAGTGCTTTTTTCATTGTAATTTTTTTGTAGCCACTTACACTACACAGAATCCATTTTGTTCTGATGATTTTATTCCCACTCGATGGTGGCCGGCGGCTTAGAACTGATATCGTACACCACGCGATTGATTCCCTTAATTTCGTTAATTATCCGATTAGAAACATGAGCCAAAAACTCATAGGGGAGATGCGCCCAATCGGCGGTCATACCGTCAACACTAGTAACTGCACGTAAGGCAACGGTGAACTCATAGGTGCGCTCATCGCCCATAACGCCAACACTTTGAACCGGCAAAAGAACAGCTAAGGCTTGCCAAGTTTCGTTGTACAAGTGATTTGCCTTCAGTTCATCAATAAAAATCTTATCTGCTTCTCTGAGTAAATCGAGTCGTTCTTTGCTTAATTCACCGATTACTCGAATCCCTAAACCTGGTCCGGGAAAAGGATGCCGTGAGATAAAATGTTCGGGGATTCCTAATTCGCGCCCTACATCCCGAACTTCATCTTTGAATAATTCGCGAACCGGTTCAATTAAATCGAGTTTCATTTTATCCGGTAATCCACCCACATTGTGATGAGATTTTATGGTTGCGGAAGGACCTTTAAAAGATACACTTTCAATTACATCCGGATAGAGTGTGCCCTGTGCTAAATACTTGAAATCAGAATCAGTGCCTATTTCTTGCTCAAAAACATCGATAAAGCTGACGCCTATTATTTTGCGCTTTTTCTCGGGATCTGATACGCCACTCAAGCGGTCCATAAATAAATCAGTGGCGTCTACCCCTCGAACAGGTAGATGCAAATCTCGAGTGTAAAGATGGAGTACATCTTCAAATTCATTTTTCCGCAATAAGCCATTATCAACAAATACACATTCTAGCTGATCGCCAATTGCTTTGTGGATCAGCGTTGCTACCACTGTTGAATCCACTCCACCCGATAACGCGCACAAAACCTTGTCAGAGCCAACTTTTTCACGAATAGAAGCCACTTGCTCGTCGATAAATGAGGCTGCGGTCCAATCGCCGGATAATCCACAAATATTATAAGCGAAGTTTTTTAGCAGCTGTTTACCACAATCGGTGTGGGCAACTTCGGGGTGAAATTGTACACCAAATATTTGTTTGTTGATATGCCGAACTGCAGCGACATCTGCATTTGCTGTGTGTCCGATGATTTCAAAATCAGTAGGAAGTTGATGAATATGATCGCCATGACTCATCCAAACTACGGAGCCGTCTTCAATATCTTTCAGTAAATCGCTAGAATTATCGATAATGAGGTGGGCTCGACCATATTCTCTCTTTTCAGCTTTTTCAACACTTCCGGGAATAGCGGTATGGGAAAGTAATTGCAAACCATAGCAAACACCTAAAATTGGCGCATCCCAATCGAATATTTCCGTTTGCAAGTGTGGAGCGCCTTCATCATTTACGCTCATCGGTCCACCTGAAAGAATAACTCCACTTGGTTTTGGAGTTAAGACTTCCTCTAAATTGACATTGAACGGATGGATTTCGCAATAGATATTAAACTCACGTAAACGACGTGCTATTAACTGCGTGAATTGTGAACCATAATCAAGAATTAAAATCCACTCGCTATGTCTGCTCATCTATAAGAATTATTAAGAGGTGATGCCTTGGTAATCTTCGGCTGATAGTAAGCTTTCTAGCTGATCCGGATCTGCTACTTTCATTTTAATCATCCAGCCTTCACCATAGGGATCATCGTTTACGAGCTCAGGATTATCCTCAAGAGCTTCGTTCAGTTCAATCACTTCGCCATCAATAGGTGCGTAAAGATCAGAAACTGTTTTTACTGCTTCTACAGTACCAAACGTATCGTCTTTAGAATAGTCAGCTCCCGCTTCTTCCAACTCAACAAATACGATGTCTCCCAATTCGCCTTGTGCGAAATCAGTAATTCCAACAGTTACAGTGCCATCACCGTTATCGCGAACCCATTCGTGTTCGCGGGTATATTTTAAATCAGCAGGAGTGCTCATTCTTGATCCTTAGGTTTAAATTTGAATGATGTTTCTAAATATTTAGTGCTGATTGAACCTGCTTTAAAGTTAGGATCGTCCAGCAATTGAATATGATATGGGATGGTAGTTTTTATCCCTTCGATGATGAATTCTTCAAGCGCTCGTTTCATTTTTGCAATGGCTTGCTCTCTGGTTGGAGCCGTACAAATCAGCTTTGCAATCATCGAATCGTAAAAAGGAGGGATGCGATACCCAGAGTATGCGTGTGTATCTAAACGTACGCCATGACCGCCCGGTGGATGGAAAACAGTAATCACACCTGCAGAAGGACGGAACCCATGCTCCGGATCTTCGGCATTGATTCTGCACTCAATCGAATGACCTTCAATTTCTACCGACAGATCGTCAATTTTTTCACCAGCAGCAACTCGAATTTGTTGCTCTATTAAGTCGTGCCCTGTTACTTCTTCCGTAACCGGATGTTCAACCTGAATTCTTGTATTCATTTCCATGAAGTAGAAATTCAGATCATCATCTACTAAAAACTCTACGGTACCAGCTCCTTCGTAATTTACCGATTTGGCAGCGTTAACGGCCGCTAGTCCCATTCGATCCCGTAAATCGGGAGTCATAAGTGGAGAAGGAGCTTCTTCCAAAATCTTCTGATGTCGTCGTTGAGATGAACAATCACGTTCGCCAAGGTGTATGGCATTTCCATGTTGATCGGCCAATACTTGAATTTCAACATGATGTGGATTTTTAACAAAGCGCTCGATATACACCTCAGGATTATTAAACGCACTGGCAGCTTCGTTGCAGCACATCTCATAATTCTTTTTAAGATCTTCCTCGCGTTCAACCACGCGCATTCCACGTCCGCCACCACCAGCGGATGCTTTTATAATTACAGGATAGCCAATTTCTTTACAAACTTTCTTAGCATCCTCATACGATTCTACAATTCCATCACTTCCCGGAACTACCGGCACTTTATTGGCAATCATTGTTGCTTTGGCTACCGCTTTATCACCCATTTTATTGATTGCATCAGGTGATGGACCAATAAATTTGATATCGTGCTCGGTGCAGATTCTCGAAAATTCAGCATTTTCAGCGAGGAATCCATAGCCGGGGTGAATAGCTTCTGCATTGGTAATTTCGGCCGCTGCAAGAATGCTGGGTATTTTTAAGTAACTGTCTTTACTGGCAGGAGGGCCTATGCAAACGGCTTCATCCGCAAATTTTACATGCAAGCTCTCTTCATCTGCGGTAGAATAAACAGCCACAGTTTTGATGCCGAGCTCTTTACATGTTCGAATAATACGAAGAGCAATTTCGCCGCGATTAGCAATCAGTATTTTGTTAAACATGCGGTGGAATTAGCTTTTTTCTATGATAAATAAAGGCTGATCAAATTCGACGGGAGTGCCATCGGTAACTAATATTTCTTTTAAAGTTCCGCCAAATTCAGCTTCAATTTCATTCATTATTTTCATGGCTTCGATAATGCACAATGTTTGACCTTTTTGTACAGTATCGCCCACTTTTACGAATGGATCAGAATCTGGTGAAGCAGCTTGATAATACGTACCTACAATTGGCGACTTAACCGTTTCTCCGCTTGCAGTGGGCTTGCTCGCTGATTCAGCGACAGGTGCAGGTTGAGCCGGAGCCTGAGGGGCAGCAGGTTGTGCCGGTGCTGCGGGAGCGGCTGCAGGTTGAGTATATGTAATTTGCTCAACGGTTCCGGTCTTTTTTACTTTGATTTTAAAATCTCCTTCTTCGATGGAAACTTCGTCCACATCGCTGTCAGAGATCATTGTTAGGATATTCTTTATTAGTTTTAAGTCCATATCAAATTATTTAGCTCGTTCAATGTATGATCCGGTTCGTGTATCAACTCGGATTTTTTCCCCTTCCTGAATGAATAGTGGAACGTTTACCACAGCGCCAGAATCCAAGGTAGCAGGTTTAGAACCACCTTGGGCAGTATCACCTTTTACGCCGGGATCGGTTTGTTCAACAGTTAACACCAAATGATCTGGTGGTTCGGCGTATAATACTTGTTCATCATCGGCATTAAACAGCACTTTACAGGTCTGACCTTCGATGATAAAATCCTGACGTTCTACTTGATTGGGAGCAATTGGTATTTGCTCATAAGTTTCATTATTCATGAAGTAGAACATGGAACCATCGTTGTATAAGTACTGATACTCTCTGTTTTCAACACGAATTGACTCGGCTTTTTCGCCAGAGCGCCATGTTTTATCAATATTTTTGCCGTTAACGATACCTTTTAATTTTGTGCGTACAAAAGCAGGACCCTTTCCGGGTTTCACATGCTGAAATTCTGTGATAGAATATAATTCGCCATCGAGATCCAGAACTAAACCATTTCTGAAATCGGACGTTGAGACTTTAGACATTAAATTGTAACTCCGTTTTTAGTTGCGCAAAAATAGGGCTACCCGTTTTGGATAACAAGTGAAAGAAAAGAAAATGGTGGACAAGCCACCATTTTGATCAAATAAAGTTATAGCATTCCTAGTATGCCTTGGTACACGTTGTAAGCAATTACCAAAGGACAAATAAATTTGATGAAAATCGGCCATATTTTGGCGAATAAGCCTTGTTTCACTCCAGCAAATCCAAGCTCCATTTCTGATAAAGCCGAGTCGGTTTTCCAAACATATCCTACAAAAATACACATCAGTAAACCACCGAGAGGAAGCCCGAAGTTATTGAAAATATTATCAAACGTACCAATGAGGGATGTATTAAAAGCAACAATTACAGAAACTACAAGAATACTAAGACCAACTCCCCAGGCTGCTTTTTTTCGAGGAACTTCATATTCATCAATAACAAAAGCTACGGGTACTTCTAAGAGTGAAATCGTTGAGGTTAAGGCTGCAATACTCAACAGTAAGAAGAATACAACTCCAAGAATTAATCCAACGGCACCACCTATAGTGTGGAAAAGTGCAGGAAGTATTTGAAATACTAAATTGGTTGAAGATGCGAGTTGGTCACCTACAAAAATATCAATACCTGCTGCTTGTGCTACATACATTGCAGGAATAATTAATAAACCGGCTAAAAATGCAATTCCAACATCGGCGAGAGTTACAAAAGCTGCGGCTTGTGGGATGTTTTCTTTTTTGCTCAAATAAGATCCGTAGGTAATCAAAGCGCCCATCCCCAGAGATAATGAGAAGAATGCTTGTCCCATCGCAGAGAAGATTAATCGAGCATTAATTTTGCTGAAATCGGGTAGTAAATACTCACGAACACCATCCATAGCGCCGTCTTGGGTTAGCACGTAACCAATCATAATTACAATAATACCAATAAGAAGTGGCATCATCATTTTAGTGGCTTTTTCGATTCCATCGCTAACGCCACCGGTTATAATCTTGATGGTTCCCAACATAAAAACTGAAGCAATGATGGCATTTTTCCATCCATTACCGGTATCTGTGAGTAGATCAGCTGCCGCATTCCAGCCTAAGTAGTAAAAGATTTCTTCGAACGCGAAACCGAAAGCCCAGCCTGCAATTACTGTATAAAAGGAGAGAATCATCACCCCACAGATTACGCCCCATAAACCAACAAGTGGGAAAAACTTATTAGATGATAATGCTTTAAAGGCACCAACAGGGTTTTTGCCCGATTTTCGTCCAATAGAAAGTTCGGCAACCATCACGGGAAAACCGATTAAAAATGTACACAGCAGATAAATTACCAAGTAAGCAGCGCCACCTTCGGTTGCTACTTTGGTCGGAAATCCCCATATGTTTCCAAGTCCTACTGCAGATCCGGCGGCAGCCAGAATAAAACCAAGTTTTGAGTTCCAAGAACCTCTTTCTGTAGATGATATTGCCAAGTGATGATCTCCTAAAATGTTAGATTTGTAGCGGCGTAAAATATTTTATGCTTGCTTCAACCGCAACCGTCTAAGTATAACTCCTGTGCTGGCTGGCAATCGATATTGATTTTTGACAGTGCGAATGCCTTCAACGTTACATTTTCTTGCATTTGCTACCATGGTCCAATCGCCCTCCGGTAAGTCAATTTTATGCGAAGAATGTGGATCGCAATTCAACGAGATGAAATAATCGTAGGGGTCGTTGGTGTTTTTTCCATCAATCGAGAAAGTAATATGCAAAGGATGGAGGTACACTTTAAAGTTAATGGCTCCCGGATCGGATTTGCGCAAAGCTGGTGATTCTAAGCGCAGTTTAATGAGTTCACGATAATAATCGAAAAGTTCCTGATTGCTTTGAATCTCATTGAAGTTCAACCAATTGGTTTCATTGTCTTTGTTATAACTATCGTGATCTAATTTCCCATTGCGCGGATCAATTCCTTTTGGATCTCGAATCACTTTGGCGCGCGCCCATTCCTGCCCGGCGTGTATCATGCTCACACCTTGACTCACCATCAAGGCCATGGCTGCTAATTTTGCAATCTCTAATTCTTTAGAATTCAATTTTACAACTTGGTTCTTCTTTTTAAAGATTTGCTCCTTATTCTGAGGATTTAATGCAATCCTTATGAAATCCCCAAGTGTGTAACCATCATGTGCTTCTAAATAATTTACCGCATGTTCAGAACTTCTGAACAATCCATGTTCCCCGGTTTTTAGCGTACCTCTGATGAAATTTTCGAGCGCATAGCGATTGCAGCCATGATGCCAGCTACCAAACAATAACCCTTTATCGTTTACAGGATCGTATCCTTTAAAGCCATTACGGAGTTTATCATTCCAACTTGCCCAGCCATGCTCCGAAAATCCTGCCGGTTTATATTCTCCGCCCCAAGGCTCTGCGATAAGAATAGCATTAGAATTAATTTTTCTAGCTTCTTGTTTGATTTGATCTACCGTTTCCCAATCAATGATTCCGGCCAGATCGAATCGAAATCCATCAATATGAAACTCTTGCATCCAATATTTCACCGATTCCACGATTAGTTTTCGGGCATTTGGATTTCGTGTATTAATATCGTTACCTGTCCAGCTATCGTTTAAATAGTTCCCATGATCGTCTAACCGAAAGTACTCGTCTTTCGCTGTGTATTTAAGTGGATTCAAATCATATTGCGAAGCATGATTGTAAACCACATCCATGATTACGGATATTCCTTCGGCATGCAGGCGTTTAACTAATTCCTTTAATTCGTTTAAGGCATTGATGTTACGCCCTACAGCTGAACCATGATTCAGGTTTCCATCCGATGCATAAATAGTCTCCGGGCAGAAGAAAAAGGAAGTCATATACCCCCAATAATTCTTGCTGTAATGGTTCCAGGTATTTGTTAAACCGGAGGAGATAGTTGTACCAAAAGGAGGTTCGAAGTAGGCAAATTTTTGAAGGGGTAGAAACTCAACACAATTTACGCCCAGCTTTTTTAGGTGTTTGATTCCGCCAACTTCTGCTTGCCAAAAATCGTTGTAAACGCCCTGAACATACGTTTTTGCTGATGGGTGTGCGACTAAATCCTTAATGTGTGTTTCGTAGATTACTAAATCCCGAAGGTCTTTCGGTGCCTGAAAAGTGTCATCTTCCCAGTCAAATTCGTGCGGCTTGATAATCTTTGTTTTAGCAAAACCCAGATAATGGTTTCGAGAGGTTACAAGCCTGCTGAATGGATCGGCTATATATTTATCGGTCCATTCAAATTTTGATGATTTCTCATTGACATCCAACTTGTAGGCATACCATGAATCAACGATATCAAGGGAAGGGAAGAAGTAATTCCAAATTCCTTCGTCATCTTTAAGCATTCTAAAATCAGTGCCATACAAATGCTCATAATTATCATAAAAAACGATTTGTACCTGATCGGCTTTAGGAGCAAACAATCGGAATACAATACCGTCTTCCAGAATGGTATAGCCAAGTGCGTAATTTTTAAAATCGATGGTGCGGGTTGATCTCTCTTTGAGTTTAATTGCTACCATTTCAGGAGATAGAACTTCCATTTTCGGCCTCGGTCTCGACAAACTTCAGATTACCTTCACTATCTTCGGCCATTAAAATCATCCCTTTGCTTTCTACACCCATCAATTTTTTGGGAGAAAGGTTTGCAACCACACATACTTTCTGGCCAACAAGAGTCGACTCATCTACGTGTTTTGCAATACCTGAAACGATGGTTCTGGTTTCAATGCCAATATCTACATGAAGTTTGAGTAGTTTATCGGACTTAGGAATTCGTTCTGAAGCTAAAATTTCGCCTGCTCGCAAATCAATATTCATAAAATCCCCAAACTCAATATTCTCTTTGAGTGGCGGGTAGTTACTGGCAGGATCGTTTGCGGCAGCGCGTTCTTCTAATCGTTTAATTTGAGCTTCGATTTGTTCGTTTTCCACTTTTGTGAATAGTACTTCGCCCGCATCAACAGCTGTTCCGGCGGGAATCATTTCCTCAGTAATTTGATCCCAAGAGATTTCATCATTCATCCCAAGTTGTGCTCGTAATTTTTTCATGGAATCCGGGAGTACGGGATCCATTATTACACCAAGCGCTGCACAAATTTGATTACTCACGTACAACGTATTGTTACATGCCTGTGGATTGTCCTTTCGGGTTTTCCATGGCTCTGTCTCGGTAAAATATTTGTTTCCAACACGAGCTAAATTCAAGCTTTCCTGAATGGCTTCTTTGAATTTAAAGGATTCAAATGCTGCGGTGACTTTTTCTTTCTGCTGTTGAATCGCTTTTAAAGCTTCCAAATCAGTTTCTGATGGATTTATTAATTCCGGTACTTTACCATCCGCGAATTTTTGGGTGAAGGAAAGCGCTCGAAACACAAAATTACCCAACACAGCGGCTAATTCGTTGTTCACGCGTGCCTGGAAATCGCTCCAGGAAAAATCAGAATCTTTACTCTCTGGGAGGGTGGTACCTAAGGCATAGCGAAGTAAATCAGGTTCAAAATCCTCGAGATATTCGTGTAACCAAACTGCCCAACCGCGTGATGTAGATAGTTTCTTGCCTTCTAAATTCAGAAATTCATTAGCAGGCACATTCTTTGGTAATACATATTCGCCATGTTCCATTAACATGATGGGAAACATGATGCAATGAAATACAATATTGTCTTTCCCGATAAAATGATAAAGCTCGCAATCTTGATTCTGCCAATAGTCTTTCCAAGCTTCGGGGTTTCCTTGCTCTGTCGCCCATTCTTTGGTAGCTGAAATGTATCCAATAGGCGCATCGAACCAAACGTATAGTACTTTGCCCTTGGCTTCATCTAAGGGAACAGGAACTCCCCAGCTTAAATCACGGGTTGCCGCCCGATCTGCAAGACCATCCTGCAACCAACTTTTAACCTGACCCATAACATTGGGTTTCCAGTTTTCCCGAGTGTTTAGCCATTCTTCAAATTTGGGCTGAATATCTCCTAATGGCATATACCAGTGCTCCGTTTCTTTGAGCTCGGGTTTTTCGCCACTAAGGGCACTCACCGGGTTTATCAACTCGGTAGGAGATAGACTTGCTCCACATTTCTCGCATTGATCGCCATAGGCTTCCTCGTATCCACAATTAGGACAGGTTCCTTTCACATAGCGATCGGGCAAAAACATGTCTGATTTGGCATCATACAATTGCTGCTCAGTTTTCTTTTTGAAGAAGCCTTTATCGTAGAGCGTTGTAAAAATCTCCTGCGACGTTTCATGATGCACTTGAGACGAAGTGCGTCCATAATAATCGAAAGCAATTCCGAAATCCTCGAACACCTTTTTGTTCATCTCATGATAGCGATCCACAATATCCTGCGGATTTACACCTTCCTTTTCGGCTGCAATGGTAATGGGAACTCCATGTTCATCAGATCCACAAATAAAAACTACATCATCGCCTTTTAAACGCCTGTATCGGCAGTAAAAATCGGGGGTAAGGTAGGCTCCTGCTAAATGTCCTAAATGAAGTGGGCCGTTTGCATAGGGGAGCGCCGCGGTAACTAAAATCTTTTTCTTTTCGTGCATAGATGCTATTTGAAACGTTCTGGTGCGCGAAGATAATGAAAGGATGGGTTAATTATGAGTGGTGAATGTGGGAATTTTGGTATTGTGAGATACGACGAACGAAAAACGACTAACGACTAACGACGAATGACAGATGACTTATGGGAGACTCGACTAATTACTGACTGTACTAAGTTAGTCTGCCCACACACTTTTAAAATCATCATTTTTAATGCCTGGCTCTAGATAGCTGATTTCATTTACAGACATGATATTATTACGGATTTCCTCCCACGTTGGTCGTTCGCCATTTACCATTCGTCGATAAGTAATCAACTTTGTGGATATTAATTCTAATGGTAAATTTAATCATAAAACGATATCATTATGATATCAAATAAACAGTAGATTTATGCCAGACGTATTAATTCGAAATATTGATGAAAAAACACTTGAAAAGTTAAAAGCTAAAGCCGCCGCCAATAATCGATCGCTGCAAAATGAGCTTCATGAGATGATTGAAAGACATGCAGGTTATGATTTAGAGAAATTCAAAAATATCGTTAAAGAAACAATTGAAGATTACAAAGCCAATGGAATCAAACATTCCGACAGTGTTGAAATTATTCGAGAATTGAGAGATAGTCGATGAAAGCAGTTCTAGATGCTTCTGTGGTTGCAAAAATTTTGTTTTATGAGGAGGGTACTGAACTTGTTCAGGAGTTGTTAGCCAATATTCAGGAACTTTACCAACCAGCGATTTTCCCTATCGAAATGAACGCAATCATTTCAAAAAAGTATCGAATACGTGAGATAGATCTTGAAATTTCAGAATTAAAGCATGAAGAGTTAAAACAACATGAATTTGAACTCATAACTCACGCTTTAATTCTTGATAAAGCTTTTGAAATCGCTACGCAGTTACCTGTTTCCTACTACGATGCCCTTTATGTGGCTACAGCAGTGTTCACCGAATCGACTCTTTATACCGCCGATGAACGCCTTGTCCGTGGACTTTCAACTACCAAGTTGTCGAAGTATGTGAAGAGTGTTTATGGGTGATTATTTAGAAGCTCGAGCTTATGAATTGCTTGCCCGACTTGGACATTGAAAAAGAAGGGAAAGTTAGCCGGAACCTGAGCAATCAGATTCAAAATTAAAGCTGGTTTTGTGGATATTCCTGATCATTGGAGATATTCTTCAGCCAGAAATTACAAATCGATGAATGAATTGATTAAAGTAAGTATCTCTGATGAGCGAAAATGAACTAAGGAATTGTAACCTCGAAGCTGGAGCTTCTAGACTGTATTCCCAACGAGGACGTTGGGAACGAGGTGAAACGAGGTGAATGGATCAAGAGGTTAACAAATTTTGCTAATCCATTAACTCAAATTGTAACTGCTTTTGCATAAGCTTAAAATGCTTATCGAAAGAAAATAATGTCAACTTATGCGGTATAACCTGATTAAGGATGATAAGATCAGGAATCCCAACATTATTGATACCATTTCTAAGATTAATAAGTTGGTATTCCTGGATAATATCCCAGTCAATGTTCAAAGGAATGATATTCACGGCGTTAAGCTCTTCAACTATAGATGCCTGATTTTGGTGAATTAGGAAAGGAGTTAATTCTGTAAGGATTAATCTGTTAGTACAAATCAAATCCTCTTCAATTAATCGATCAAGAGTTTCATTTTTTCCAGATTTGAAATAATCAATCCAAACGGATGAATCTATCAATACTTGATAACTTTGCATTACCGCTGACGGATTTTATCGAGATCGATGTTCAGATCGATGGTTCCTTTTCTTGTAAGTAAACGCTTTCTCTTTGCGCGTTGAATCTGACTTTTTAGTGCTTCATTTACCGCCTGATTTTTGGTTTTTGCACCGGTCAATTTCATTACTTCTTCAAGTAAATCCTGTTGTATATCAATGGTTGTTCTCATAAATAATGATGCAATTTATTTTTTACTGCATTTAAATACAAGCTTGTATCAAAAACAATAATATGCTCGCTGTTCAGCTATTTATTTTAATAAAGTCATCCAGAGCCACGTTGAGGGGTGGCGAAGGATCTAAATGATGAAAGGTTGAAATAAATATCTGATCGTTTATGATCTTTAACACTGGCCAGGCGCACCTATTCAGATGCTATATTAATTATTCGGTTAGATGCTTCGGCAGTAGCCTCAGCATGACTTAGTAAGAAAAATCATTCTCTCCCAATCTAGCGTAAGCGTCCGCTTGTGCAAAATCAAATTCATTTAATATAGTGCGCATGGTCCAAACGGATGCTTGAACCAGCTTAAGGAATCGTAGGAAATTTTATTCGACTTTCATCTTCAACCATTCGTCGTCCGTCGTTCGTCGTTTGTACGAGATTGCTTCGTCGCTGACTCCTCACAAATGTAAATTTAATGTTGCCTACTGAATGTTGAATATTGTTCAAGGATACACATAACTCGCTTCGAAACTCAATGGAATTCCAATCCACCAGTAAACAAGCAAGAAGATCGTCCATGTGATTCCGAAGATGATGGAGTATGGGAGCATCATCGAAATAAGAGTTCCGATACCGGTATTCTTTACATATCGCTGGCAAAATACAACCACTAGAGGGAAGTAAGGAAGCAACGGAGTGATAATATTAGAAACCGAATCACCCACTCGATATGCAGCTTGAGTTAAATCAGGAGAAATGCCCAATTGCATCAACATGGGGACAAATATAGGAGCGATAAGCGCCCATTTCGCGGATGCTGAACCTACCAGCAAGTTTACCGATGCACTTAAAATGATGATTCCAACAATGGTTATTTGTCCGGGAAGGGCTAATGATTGCAGGAATTGAGCACCTTTTAAAGCCACTAATAATCCAATATTAGAGGTCGCAAAGGCATCAATAAACAAGGCGCAGAAAAAGGCCATTACAATATAATATCCCATGCTCTGCATAGATTTCGTCATGTTATCGATCATGTCTTTGGAGCTGGAGTATTTACCGGAAACAATGCCATACACCACGCCCGGAATCAACAGAAAAACGAAAATGAGCGGTACAATAGCTTGCATTAACGGAGCATTGAACGAAGTAAGCGACATCAACTCTGGATCCACCATGTCGGGACCACGAAGGGCAGAATCGGCGGGGATGGCCCAGGCAATTAATCCCACAACACCAAGAAGCATAGCTCCGAATCCCATCCAGAAAGCACGAGATTCTTTGGTAGATACTTCTTCCATTTGAGGCATCTCTTCTTCATCGCCATCCACTTTAGTATCAGCTAAGCGTGGTTCAACAATTTTATCGGTTACAAACCAGCCGACTGTTACTATCAAAACAGATGAGATTCCGGTAAAATAGATGTTGTTCAATGGATTCAGAGCGATTTCCGGATCCAAAATCCTTGCAGCTTCTAAGGTGAAGCTCATAATAAGTGGATCAATAGCAGAAGGGATAAAGTTGGCTGCAAATCCACCGGAAACTCCGGCAAATGCAGCGGCAATACCGGCTAAAGGATGTCGACCTGCAGCATAAAAAATCACCCCACCTAATGGAATCACCAAAATATAACCGGCATCAGCGGCAGTATGACTCACAATCGCAATTAAAATTAGCATTGGGGTAAGCAGCATCTTTGGTGTTACGTTTAACAGCTTTTTTAAACCGGCATCAATCCAACCGGAATTTTCAGCGACTCCAACACCAAGCATGGCAACCAGAACAATTCCTAGTGGAGCAAATCCGGTAAAAGTGCTCACCATGGTAGCAAAGAAGTTTGCCAATGCTGTACCTGTGAGTAGGTTATTTACTCGAAGCTCATCGCCGGTTAGAGGATGAACTTCCCCAAAATCGATGGGAGCGAGTAAAGCCGATAATACCCAAACAAACACCATCAAATAAAAGAAGAGGATGGCCGGATCCGGGAGTTTATTCCCACTTTTTTCAATTGCATTTAAAAATCGATTAAATAATGTGGGCTTAGCGGCTTCCGTACTCATCTAGTTGATTTGGTTGATTAAAATTTTGGCTAAAAATAAGCGGATTTATAGAATTGACAAGACAAAAATACATGTTATTTGATGATCGAAATGGAGAAGCTAATTCATTGCTCGGCAGAAGTCAGAACTTTTAAAGGTTCGATGGAAATAGTTTCAAAAGGCATAGCAATATTATGTTGATTGAAGGTCTTAAAAATCTGCTCCCTTAATTTTGCTTTAAGAGAAAGATGTTCCCTTTCGTGATGAATCCATGCCCGTAGTTCCAGTAACACATTGTAATCGTTCAACGCTTTTACGATGACTTCAGGTTGTGGGGTAGTCATGTAAACGTCGGTGTTTTCAACTAATTCAAGAAGAATAGCTCTGGCTTTGTCGATGTCTTCCTCAACGCCAATGGTTACTTCAATATCAATTCTTAGATGCGGGAAGTTGGTGTAAGAACTCACGGTTTTGTTGATTACATCCACATTGGGAACAGCTAGCATCTTACCATCTACCGTGACAATTCGGGTACTTCTTAATGTGATGCGATCTACTTTTCCATATTTGCCGTCAATTTCAACCAGATCACCAATTACGAATGGGCGATCAAGAAAAATGATGATTCCTGAAATGATGTTTGAAAGTGAGTCGCGGGCAGCAAATCCTATCGTTAAACCAACAATACCAAGGGAAGTAAGAATAGCCGAAGTTTTTATTCCTATTGAATCAAGAGCTGTAACCGCACCAAAAATTAAAATGGTGTACTTAATGATAGAATTAATAAAAATACTGCTGGTTTCATCGAGTTTGGATCGTTCAAAAATGGGTTTCGAAGCAAACTTGATGATCCTCCACACCAAATAAAAAACAGTGAATACGCTTACTGCAATCAAAAGATTTACAACGGCATCTGCGAGCCAACTACCTATGAGTTCCGGGTCGAATATCGAGGATAGTTTATCGGTTAATGAAGTAAGAAATTCGTTCATAATTTTTAGAATTACGTTATCAGTTACAGGCGATGGAATTTATCCAGCAGTGCATAAAAAGTAACTCCGGTTGCCACAGAAACGTTTAGGGAGTGTTTTTGCCCGAATTGTGGGATAGCCACGAAAGTGTCTATCAGCGGAAGTAGCTGGTTATCGATTCCTGAAACTTCATTACCCATTACGATACATATTTTTTGTTTTGGCTCGATGTTTAAATCCAACATCGAAACACTGTCGTTGGTTTGTTCCAGTCCAATTATGAGGTATCCCGATGTTTTTAAGTTTTCAATTTCGTTGAGTACATCCTCAACATATCGCCAGTTTACAAATTCTTCGGCGCCAATGGCCGTTTTGGTGATTTCATCACGTGGAGGAGTAGGGGAATAGCCGGATAGTATTATTTCTGAAATGCCAAATGCATCAGCAGAACGAAACACCGATCCCACATTATGCATACTTCGTATATCATGAAGAATAACTTTCACTTTTTCCATCCCTTTGGGCGGTTTTTGTGCCAGGTTTTCTTCTAGGATTTCTTTGGTAGATAATTTTCTGGGCATAATTTTTTGGCTGAATTTAGGCAATCATTCTATTCCAAATAACCCTATCATTGGGCTCATTTTTTACCATGAGCCGGAAAAAACCCAGAAAAGCAGCACTTACTTTTATTTTCATCACCGTTGTAATTGATACCATCGGTCTGGGAATTATTATCCCTGTGATCCCGGCTCTAATCATGGAATTAACCGGTGAAGGTTTAGGGAAAGCAGCGATTTATGGTGGTTGGCTGATGTTTGTTTATGCCGGAATGCAGTTTCTATTCGCACCGATTATTGGAGGACTCAGTGATCGTTTTGGTCGGCGACCAGTATTACTACTGTCCCTTGCCGGATTTGGTATAGACTACATCATCACAGGATTTGCACCCAATATTTATTGGCTTTTTGGAGCCAGAATTTTAGCCGGAATTTTCGGAGCCTCACATACCACAGCAACTGCTTACATCGCTGATATCAGCGAACCTGAAAAAAGAGCACAGAATTTTGGATTAATCGGTGCTGCTTTTGGGATGGGATTTATATTAGGTCCTGTAATTGGAGGGTTATTGGGTGAATATGGCGCAAGAGTGCCGTTTTTTGCCTCAGCTGGGTTAGCATTTTTGAATTGTGCCTATGGATACTTCATCCTGCCCGAGTCCTTATCAGAAGAAAACCGTCGGCCTTTCGAATGGAGGCGAGCAAATCCGTTGGGTTCATTGCTTCAAATCAAGAAGTTCCCTGCAATATCCGGATTAGTAGTCATCTTTTTTGTCTTATACTTATCTCATCATGCTACTCAAAGCACCTGGACGTACTTCACTATGCTCCGGTTTGATTGGAATGAGGCTATGGTTGGCTTTTCGCTGGGAATTGTTGGTGTTTGCGTTGCCGTAGTTCAAGGTGGATTAACCCGAGTGTTTATTCCAAAATGGGGCGAGCAAAAATCAGTATACATCGGGTTGATTTTCTACATCTTCGGGTTTCTTGGCTTTGCATTTGTCCCAAGTGGTTGGATGCTTTTAGTGATGATCGCGCCTTTCGCACTTGGTGGTTTTGCCGGACCAGCGTTACAAGGCATCATATCAAATGGAGTTCAGAATAATCAACAGGGCGAATTACAAGGGGCCTTAACCAGTTTGATTAGCTTGTCGGCGATAATTGGTCCGCCAATGATGACAGGCCTATTTGGTTACTTCACCTCACAGAGTGCGCCGTTCATATTGCCGGGCGCTGCATTTATTGCAGGTTCTATCCTATGCGCGATTTCATTAGCCGGTGCTTATTGGGTGATGAGGAAATGGAAATTGCAATCTGCGAACTAAGGTTATTCTGCCAGAAAGATTAGAAAAACAGTTGGAAAGGCTGTATTTTCCGCACTCAATTGAAGAAGCATTCCGACCTCGGCATGCTTCTTTTTATTTATATCAGCAACCGAACAGAAAAAGAGTATGAGTAAAGTTCAATATTTGTCGCAAGAAGGTTATGATAAGCTTGATGCAGAGCTAAAGGACTTGAAAACCAGGGGGCGACGTGAAGTGGCCGCAGATATTGCCGAAGCACGTGCAAAAGGGGATTTGAGTGAGAATGCCGAATATGATGCCGCTAAAGAAGCACAAGGGCACATGGAAGACCGGATCACTAAATTGGAAGACATTCTTGCAAATGCTCGAATTATTGATGCGAAAGATCTGGATTTATCAAAAGTTCGTGTATTAACTAAGGTTACCATCTTAAACAAAAAGATGAATAAAGAAATGCAATACACTTTAGTATCTGCAAACGAAGCGGATTTTAAGAAAGGAAAAATTAGTGTGGATTCACCCATAGGAAAAGCACTACTGGGCCGGGAAGTGGGTGAAACTGTGGAAGTAAAAGTACCTGCAGGTATTTTAGAACTTGAGATTAAGAAGATCGAAATATAAGCCACGATGAAAAAGCTCATCGATGTGTATGTGTACAAAATGAACTCCGGGATTCCGGAGTTTTTGCTATTACTGCGTTCAAAAAAGAAAATTTACGCTAATCAGTGGCGCATGGTGGGCGGTAAAGTGGAAGCAAACGAAGCATCGTGGCAAGCTGCGCTTAGAGAACTAAAAGAAGAGCTAGATGTTTTTCCTGAAATCTTTTGGACAATTCCATCCGTGAATAGCTTTTATGAAGCATCATCGGATCAGATTCATCAAATACCGGCCTTTGCTGCCGAGTTACCAACATCTGCATCCATTATTCTAGACGACGAACATACCGAATACCGTTGGGTTAAGGCGGATGAAATTGATGCTATGATCGCATGGCCGGAACAAAAACGCTTGATTCGACTAACAGATCAGTTGTTACGAAATCAACAAATACTACCCGAGTGGCACATCGAGCTTTAATTGCAATCATTTTCTTTGTTGGCTTTGGTTCATTTTCAACCAATATAGAAGCTCAACCCTACGAGCTTGCCATTTACCCAGACGCTTGGCTCAACTCAACCGATGGCGTTCGGTTAGGAGCTCGATTTTTAGGCGAAATGCAGGGCACATTTAAAGATGGTCCGCACAGAGTGGATGCCGGAATTTGGTTAGCAACAAAACTTCCGGAAAAACCTGTTAGCTATTATGTTTCATACACAAATCCTATCCCTGCCATTAGCAGTTATATGAACGAAGGGAGTGTTCAACTGATTTCATCTGTTCGCACCGGATATTCGATTCATAAACTTCAATTCAATAAACGATGGCAGCGAGGTTTTCAGGAATTAGACTATGTAGAGGCTTCAGTTTTTACCTCAAGACAAGGCCATTTTGACGCCGAATATCAACCGTATCGATACTTGTGGCAACAAGGTTGGAGAACGATGATTGGAGCCAATATTAGGATTAGTGAAAAGTTTGATAGAAGTCAGTTTTTTGGCGATGTCACCGTTCAAAGAAATGTTGATAAGAATACCATAAACTTTTCTACTGCAACGCTTACGCTAAATTATGTGATTAACTATTCAGGTGATTATAAAATCAGGCTCAGGAATTTTCTTGGGTTTACTTCTGAGTTAGCAACTCCTGAATTTAAGTTTCTTTCTACAAATGGTGCTCCCGTTGAATGGCAATGGAATGGATTTTCAAGAGCTTCAGGAACGGTGCCTACTTCATGGCTGAATGATGGATTTATTCACTTTGAGGGAGGGGCTAATCTGAGAGGATATCAGGCATACATGTCAGAGTTGTTGGAAACTATGGAAAATTCTCCTGGTGGGCAGTTTGAGTTTCCCTTGCATCATCAAAGTATCTCATTAAATGCAGAAATTGATTTTCCGAATCCTCTTCATAATAAATTAACAAACATCAAATATCTTGGTGATCTGATTGAGTTCAGAACGTATACATTTATTGATGTTAGTAGAGGTAAAGGCACTAGCGTGCTTCGCGATCCCAATGTCGATGTATTCCCGGCAGTAATTCCGCCAAAAGTTGAGAGTGTTTTTGAATCGGAAAAGTGGTTAGCGGATGCAGGACTCGGATTTCAGTTTTCGATCAACATTCCTGATTATTTAGGTAAAGATCGAGGCATTTTTGTCCGATACGATCTACCATTCTGGCTTTCATCAACAATGAATAACGAAAGCAATTTTAAATTTAGAAACGTTATTGGCTTCGGTGCCATTTTCAATTTTTAGTCATGAAGATTTTTGTCATAAACTGCGGTAGTTCATCCATTAAATATCAATTAATAGACACAGAGAACAGAGAGACCCTTTGTAAAGGATTGGTAGAACGGATAGGAGCAGTAACCTCCATTATTAAGCAAGAGTTTAAAGGTGAAAAGCCAATAAAGAAATCCATTGCTCTTGAAAATCACGCTGCAGCCCTTAAAACAATTATGGAATTGTTGATTGCAGCAGATAACGATTATTTGCATTCACTTGATGAAATTGAAGCGGTTGGCCACCGAGTGGTGCATGGTGGGGAAACATTCAAAGATTCCGTTCTTATTGATGAAGACGTTGAAGAGGCAATACAAGCTGCATTCGATATTGCTCCGCTTCACAATCCTCCAAACTTACAGGGCATCAGAGCAGCTAAGAAACACTTGCCTAATGTACCTCATGTTGCGGTATTTGATACTGCTTTTCATCATTCCATCCCTCAGCATGCGTTTTTGTATGGCATCCCAAACCGTTTATATCGCAGGTATAAAATCCGACGATACGGTTTTCATGGAACCAGTCACTATTACGTAAGTCGACAGTATTACAAACTCGCTGAGAAGAAAAAAGATGGCACCAAAATAATCACTTGTCATTTAGGTAATGGTGGATCTATTACAGCCATCAAAGACGGACTTTCTATCGATACCAGTATGGGATTTACCCCTTTGGAAGGTTTGGTGATGGGAACGCGAAGTGGCGATATCGATCCATCCATCATGTTTTATTTGATTGAAAAAGAAGAGCTTTCGCTAGCTAATGTTCATGCACTCCTAAACAAACATTCCGGTTTACTTGGCCTAAGTGGATATGCGGGCGATATGCGAGATCTTCTCGAAGAAGCCGAAAATGGCGATCGACGATGCCAAGAAGCTATCGACGTTTTTTGCTACCGAGCTAAAAAATATATTGGTGCTTACATCGCAGCAATGAATGGAGTGGATGCAATAATTTTTACCGGTGGTATTGGTGAGAATTCAGCAAAAATTCGCGAGTTAATCCTCAAAGACATGCAATATGCAGGTGTTAAGCTAGATGCAGATCGAAATGCTGATCGAAGTAATACTGTAATTTCAACGGATGATTCTCAGGTAGAAGTGATGGTAATTCCTACCAATGAGGAATTAGTAATTGCGATAGATTCTGCTAAAATTGCGCTGGCATCGAAACAAACACCCTGGGCATGATCCGACTCCGGAACATTTTGATTCTATTTTTATTGATTGGTTCTGCTTGCTCCAGTTCAAAATGGGTAGTTGAGAATCAATATGAGATTGATCGTAATGATTTTGAATTACTTTCTTCCGATCAGTTTTTAACCCGAGTTGGCTCAGTTTCGCCTCAGAATCCGGTGATTCAATTCGAAATAAAATCAGCCAATACCTTCGAGTATACACAAAGAGTACGAACAGATCGGTACATCCAACGCTATCGGCCTAGTTTTAAATCGGTATTACTTGGCTTAGGCGGTGCTTCGCTTGCTACATCTGCAGCATTACTGATTGATCAGCCTAAATCCACTCAACAAGCATTATTTGGGACTGCAGCATTAGTTTCCTTAGCATCTTTTCTCAATATGAATCCTACCGGAGATCCTACGCCAACAGGCGAAGTTCGATTACTTCGGAGAACAGGTTCTGTTACGGAAACCGATACCGTGAGTGCATCCCCTGATTTATCCACCGATATATCCTATACGATGTACCACGATGGAGAAATCGTAGCTTTTGGCGATGATCTCGAGTATAGAAACAGTCGGTTTACCATAAATTTGCTCGAAAGCTTTAATCCGGAGGAATCCGAGTACCAGGATGACGATGTAATTACGGTTGAAATCTATTTTAATGAGGATATTTACGTAAACACCGTTCCCATTTCATCGTTTTTAGAACAGTTTGTTGTGATTGATACCGAAGTCACTGCTTTACGTGATGAACCTGTATTGGAATCAAGAACCATATTAACGGATTTGGCGCAGGGAAGTCAGCTCAGATTTGTGGAAGAAGACAGTTTATGGTACAAAGTATTGTTTGGTATCTCTGAAACCTATGTTTCTAAGTCTGATGCTTACCTTATTTGGCGACCAACAGAATTCGCATCACAACTTTCAATTGTTACGGTACCCAATATTCCATTTGGAAATATCGATGTTGAATCGGATATCCCCACTCATGTAGATCAAAATGAAAGAAGTTTTGGTTTTGTGTTGGCCAACAGAGAATACCAAGGGGAATTATCTGAACGAAATTATGCTGAACGTGATGCTCAGTTAATGTCGGCTTACCTTGAGAATGCATTTTCTTTTCGTAGCGGAAACATCAGAACCGTTACCAATGTAGAGAATCAACAGCAACTTGTATTGGCTTACAATCGATTAGCAAACGACATACGTGGTGATCAAAAACATCTGGTAGTTTATGTTTCGGGATATGTAACATCAGGAGAAAATAGCGAAATGCTGCTTTATGGCACTGGCGGCAGCACCTCAAGCATGATCAATCTTAATTCCTTTTTTAGCGGGATTTCAAGATTACCTGTAGAAGAACTCATCATTTTACTCGATATCGACAATATTGATGATCAGGATCAGATACTTATCGAACCGCTTGCCAATCAGATACTAGAAAATAATCCCAACAGTGCAATTATCGTTAGTTCGTCCGAAACTCAACGATCAAGAAATTACTCACGAAGCGGGGGGGAACAAAAACGCCACAGTATCTTCAGTTACTTTATTGCAGATGCTATAAAGCAAGGCGCTACTACGGTTTCTGAAATAGTAAATCATTTACAACGGAATGTTGATTACACCAGCCGAAGGTTGCACAATCAACCCCAACATATATTGTTTTTTGGTGAATCCGGCATCAGTTTGATTGAATAATGACTGGTTTCTTGTACATCATTGCCAGTGTAGTTTGCTCTATTGCAATCGCTCATTTACTCAAACTTGCTCGAAATAAAGAGTTGTCTATTGTACCTATACTTACAGTAAACTACGCCGTAGCCAGCTTAATCAGTGGGTTTCAAATAGATCATTTAGATGTAATTACTGATGCCGCTCCTGCAACATTGGTTTTTGCTCTTTTCACGGGCGCACTGTTTATCATAAATTTTTTCCTATATAGCTTTTCGTTGCACAAAAATGGGGTTGGGGTAAGTGTAGCAGCTATGCGGTTATCGCTGGTATTGCCAGTTATTGTAAGTTTGTTTTGGTATAAAGAGTTTTTAAATACCGCGAATTATTTGGGGATTATTATCGTGTTTGTGGCGCTGGTTCTGTTGTTGCCGAAATCAAAAAAATCGAATGCCAAAAGAGTGTTTTCGTATTCTTTATTGCTTCTCTTTTTCTTGAATGGACTCGTAGATGTGCTATTAAAAATATACGATCGCGAGTTTACTTCAGCCTTACCAAAAGAGGCTTTTTTAGCATTAATATTTAGTAGCGCCTTTATTTTGGGACTTTCTTACATGGCGTATAAAGGGAAAGTTAAGTTCACAAGAAAACATATGTTTTATGGTGTTCTTGTTGGAATTGTGAACCTCTATTCGTCCTATTTTATCTTAATCGCCCTCGAAATGCTGGAAGGGGCTTTGGTATTTTCATTAACAAATATACTGAATGTATTGTTAGGCACTCTTCTGGGTATTTTTTATTGGAAAGACCTACTTTCACGTACCCAATTTTTTGGGTTAATCGCAGCAATAATCGCAATCATTTTACTCATCATTTAGCATGAACATTATAGAGAGCATTCGAAAAAGAGCATCCGAAAAAAAAGCAGTCATTGTATTTCCAAGATCCAGTGATCCAAGGGTGGTTCAAGCAGCAGAATTTCTAGCTGATCATCAACTTTGCACTCCCGTACTTTTAAGCAATAACAATGAGGTGAACACAAAGCTAGATATACTGAATATCGACACCCACCCACAATTGAGTGTTTACGCGCAATCTTTTTTTGAAAAAAGGAAGCATAAAGGAATTACACTCGCTCAAGCCACTGAGCAAGTAAAAGATCCTCTCTTTTTTGCGGCGTCTATGCTTGCAGCAGGTGATGCTGATGGCGCCGTAGCTGGATCAATATCAACAACCGGCGATGTACTCAGGGCAGCTATTCAAACAATTGGGCTAAAACAAGGATCAAATGTAGTATCATCTACCTTTTTGATGAGTTTCGAAAATGGCAGAGTTTTCACCTATGGAGATTGTGCTGTTGTGCCTTATCCTAATCAAGAACAATTAGCAACTATTGCAATTGATTCAGCCGAGACTCACCGAGCATTAACAGGAGATCCTGCAAAAGTTGCTATGCTATCATTTTCATCAAAAGGAAGTGCAAATCATGAACGTGTAGACTTGGTTAGAGAAGCACTCGAAATTGCAAAAACGAACGCACCAACATTAGATATTGATGGCGAACTTCAGTTTGATGCAGCGTTAATTGAGCGTATTGGTCAGCAAAAAGCACCGGGCTCACCCGTAGCAGGAAAAGCAAATGTGTTCATTTTCCCTAATTTGGATGCTGGAAATATCGGGTATAAAATTACCGAACGATTGGGAGGAGCCACCGCAACCGGACCGGTAATTCAAGGTTTAGCAAAACCAATGATGGATTTATCTCGAGGATGCTCTTGGGAAGACATCGTGAATACCGCATGTGTGGCTGCTTTATTGTCTTGATATAAATGGAATATCACATTTCGCATCCTTTAAAGGCGAACTCTGAATCTCAGGAATTTAATCTACCGGAAAATCGATCGTTAGTTATGAAAAAACTATATCCCTTAAAATTCACTCCCATCATAAAAAACAAAATTTGGGGCGGACAAAAACTTGAATCAGTTCTAGATAAACCAACTGGTGGGTCGAAAACGGTGGGTGAATCCTGGGAAATATCAGGAGTAGAAGGAAACATTTCGATTGTTTCTGAAGGTGCTTTGAAAGGAAAATCCTTAGTAGAGTTGATTGATGAATATAAAGGCGATTTGATCGGTGAATCCGTATTTGAACGATTTGGTAATAAATTCCCGCTGTTAATTAAGTTTATTGATGCTAATGATGATCTTAGTATTCAAGTGCATCCTGATGACAAGCTTGCAGGAGAACGTCACAATTCGTTCGGTAAAACTGAAATGTGGTATGTGGTATCTGCAGATGAAGGAGCTACACTAATTTCCGGGTTTAATAAAGAAACTTCTAAAGACGAATACCTTTCGTATTTCAATAATGGAAAGTTAATCGAATTACTAAACAGAGAAGAGGTTAAAAACGATGATGTTTTCTTTCTTCCAGCAGGGCGAGTTCATACGATTGGAAAGGGATTATTGATTGCCGAGATTCAACAAACCTCGGATATTACATACCGTATTTATGATTTTGATCGTGTGGATGAAAATGGAAAAGGACGGGAGTTGCATATCAACGAAGCAATTGATGCTATCGATTACAACTTTTATCCTGAATATAAGACGAACTATGACAAGTCGAGTCCTGACGTAGAAATCGGAAATTGTCAATATTTTGTTACGAGAGCACTTAACGTCGATGAATCTTTTGAGCGCGACTACTCAAGCCTAGACTCATGTGTAATCTTGATGTGTTTGGCGGGTGAAGGTAAAATCAAATATAAGGACGGTGAAATATCCTACAACTTGGGCGATTCAATTTTGATACCTAATGAGATTTCTAATATCGAACTAAAACCCGATTCTACTTGTAAATTGTTAGAAGTGCGAATTCCTTAGTTGAATGAATAAGTACTTATTTCGAAATCAACTACCAATTGTTAAATGGAAAAAACTGAGCAAATAACCTGTGCCTCATGTGGTTTTGACCATCAATCAAAGTTTTGCCCGAATTGTGGAGAGATTGGTAATCTAAGAAGGATAACCGTTCGAGCTGTTGCTGTCGAAGCATTTGCAACCCTCATCAATATGGATAAAGGGTTTCTATATAATTTGAGGGAGCTGACTTTTAATCCCAAAAAGCTGGTTACTGATTATCTGAATGGTAAACGAAAAGGAATTTTTAATCCGGTATCGTACCTGGTTATAGCCCTCAGTCTGTATCTTATCTTAAGTAGTTATTTTACCTCAGATTTTGAGTCCGATTTATCACCCGAAATGGCAGAACATCTTATTACAAAAATTGGGTATGAAGCCGGAAAGATATCGGCAGAATATTTCAAATTTTACTGGATCTTTTCGGTACTGTTTCTCTCATTACCTTCTGCTTTTTTGTTTTCTAAACAGAATCTTGCCGAGCATATAGCAACTTCAGCATTTATTATTGGTCATTCTACCTTCTTACTTACATTGCTCTTACCCATTTATAATATCCCATTATTATTCAATGGAATACTTTATGCCATTATTTCAATCATGTATTTTCGAATATATTCTAACAAATCAAGAAAAATTGAAAGTATTACCCTAAGCTTTGTAACTGTATTGCTGTTTATAATTCAATTATTTGTCTTTACATTTTTTTTAGGCGTAATCGCATATTTCTTTTTCTAAGAAATAAGATTTAATTAACAAGACAATCATTTTCAAAAAGAACTTTCAGTTGTCGAAAACGAGCCAAAAACTGGATTAAAACTACTAGAAGCGAGATACCCGAAAAATAAACTATGCCGTACGTAAATGTTAAAATCACCAAAGACGGTGTTACAAAATTACAGAAGCAACAGATAGTTGAGGACATCACTCAATCGCTGGTTAATAGGTTGGGTAAAAAACCTGAACACATACACATCGTAATTGATGAAATTGAAGTTGAAAACTGGGGATTTGCCGGGATGTTGACCTCCGAATACCGATCAGCGCCAAAATCAGACAGCAAAAAGCTGTAAATAAATACTTTTCTATTCCGCTGATAAGATTTCTCAATTAGTTCTGAGACAGCGATTTATTATCTTTGGACGGTGTCTAAATAAGAGTTTTTATGTCTGAACGCCACGCATTAAATGGCGGTTAGAAATTGTAAGTAATTAACGACAAATAAAGATTACATGAGCGAAGAGGTTAAAGCATTAGAATCAATGATCGGTGAAGAATATAAGTATGGCTTCACTACCGACGTTGAATACGAAGATTTCCCCAAAGGAATAAGCGAGGAAATTGTACGTGAATTATCAAAAAGAAAGAATGAACCGGAGTGGATGACTGATTTCCGTGTGAAGGCTTATCATGCGTGGCGAGAAATGGAAGAACCAACTTGGTTCAATGCTACGTACAAAAAGCCCGATTACGAAAATCTACTTTACTATTCGGCTCCGAAGAAAAAGCCTCAATTAGATAGTATGGATGATGTGGATCCAAACATCCGCGAAACTTACGAGAAATTGGGTATTCCTCTCGAAGAGCAAAAAATGCTTGCCGGTGTAGCTGTTGATGCTGTTTTTGATAGTGTATCTGTCTTTACCTCATTCAAAGAGAAGCTTGCGGAAGCAGGTGTAATATTTTGCTCGATGAGTGAAGCTATACAAGATCATCCTGAGCTAGTGAAGAAGTATATGGCTTCGGTTGTTCCGGTGCGTGATAATTATTTTTCAGCATTAAACTCTGCAGTATTTTCTGACGGATCATTTTGCTACATCCCTAAGAATACTAAATGTCCGATGGAATTGAGCACCTATTTCCGAATCAACAATATGGAATCGGGTCAGTTCGAACGAACACTTATTGTAGCTGAAGAAGGATCAAGTGTTAGTTATTTAGAAGGCTGTACTGCGCCCATGTACGATGAAAATCAATTGCACGCTGCAGTAGTAGAATTAGTGGCCTTAGATAATGCCGATATCAAATATTCGACCATTCAAAACTGGTATTCCGGTGATGAAAATGGAAAAGGTGGTATCTACAATTTTGTAACCAAACGTGGTATTTGTAAAGGTAGAAACTCTAAAATCAGCTGGACTCAACTAGAAACCGGTTCTGCTGTAACGTTGAAATATCCAAGTGTTATTCTGCAAGGTGATAATTCTATCGGTGAATTTTATTCGGTTGCTGTTACTACAAAAATGCAGCAGGCCGATACCGGTACAAAAATGATTCACTTAGGCAAAAACACCAAAAGTACCATTATATCTAAAGGTATTTCTGCCGGCCGTTCGCAAAATAGTTACCGAGGCGAAGTTAAAATCGGTAAGAAAGCACATGGCTCTAAAAACTACTCTGTATGCGATTCTATGTTGATAGGGCAGGAGTGTGGCGCTCATACTTTCCCATACATCTCGAGTGAAAATCCAAGTAGTAGTGTGGAGCATGAGGCAACTACATCGCGCGTTGGTGAAGAACAAATCTTTTATTTGATGCAACGTGGAATCAGTGAGCAAGATGCAATCTCGATGATCATCAACGGATTTGTAAAAGATGTACTGAAAGAGCTTCCGCTTGAATTTGCTGTAGAAGCCAATAAACTCCTTGACGTGAAATTAGAGGGTAGTGTAGGGTAAAAACTACTTGCCGGTAATTAGGTCATGCGTAGCATACTGAAGAATCAGTTATGGTTCTAATAGCTTAAATGACCTCGCATAACGAAATTAAATAAACTAAAAAGCAAAAAATCAGAACTGTGTTAGAGATCAAAAATTTACACGCCGTAGTTGAAGGCGAAGATATCGAAATTCTTAAAGGCGTTAATTTGAAAGTAAACGCCGGTGAAATCCATGCAATCATGGGACCAAACGGAAGTGGTAAAAGTACCCTTTCAAAAGTGGTATCAGGTCATCCCGAGTATGAGGTAACAGAAGGTGAGATTCTATTTAATGGCGAAGATATTACCGAACTTGATGCCGATGAGCGAGCTCATTTGGGATTGTTCTTAGCATTTCAATACCCGGTTGAAGTGCCAGGAATCACTAACCGTACACTATTACGTGAAGCATACAATACCATCGCCCGTGCGAACGACCGTGAAGAATTAGATCCTCTTGAGTTTGAAGATTACATCGAAAGTAAATTGGATGTAATCGATATGAAGGATGAGTTTCTGAATCGATCTATCAATACCGGATTTTCTGGTGGAGAGAAAAAGAAAAACGAGATTTTCCAAATGGCTGTTTTAAACCCTGTTTTATCATTTTTAGATGAAACTGACTCAGGATTGGACATTGATGCACTTAAAGTAGTTTCAGATGGCGTAAACAAAATTGCGAACGATGAAAATGCTATCGTTATGATTACGCATTATCAGCGCTTACTAAACTACATCAAGCCAGATTTTGTACATGTTATGATGGATGGTAAAATCATTAAGTCAGGCGATATTAGCCTTGCTGAAGAATTAGAAGCAAACGGCTACGACAAAATGGAAAAGGAATTAGCACTAAATGGTGAGGCTCAGTAATGAGTGAAGTAATTCAAAAAGACACTATGCTTTCTTACATCAATGGTGAAATACAAAGCAATGCCAATTCGGTAGCTATTCGAGCCATTAATGTTCGTGGGAAAGATGCGTTGGAAAACACTCCATTTCCAACTCGAAAAGACGAAGATTGGAGATTTATTGACCTTAACGCTATCAAGAAAAACCGTTTTACTTCTGTTACTGATGCAAATGCAGCCGAAGTCGGTGATATCTCGAAGCATTATTTGCCGGAAGCACTAAATACTCGCTTGGTATTTGTGAATGGAATCTACAACGAAGAATTATCTTCGATCAGCGATTTACCGAACCACGTAATTGTGGGTAACATGAGCGAATATGGTGATCATGATGCGGTAAAAGAGCATTTAGGAACCATCACCAATTATGATGATGATGCTTTTGCTCCATTTAATGACGCAGCTTTCGAAGATGCTGCCTTCATTTATTTACCGGAAGAAACTTCAGTAGACGCACCGATACATATTCTTAACCTCTTTACGGATGCTGAGAAAGCTTTCTACGCAACGCCTCGACTTCTTTTTGTAGGGGAGATGTACTCAAAAGCAACCATTATTGAAGAGCACATTGGCTTAGCAAACAACGTTTACCTGAATGTTCCGGTAACTGAATTCCGTTTATTTGCAGGTGCGCATGTACATCACGCCAGAATCCAGCGCGATTCGAAGCAAGCAGCTCATGTTTCACGCCCAATTGCGATGATCGACCGAAATGCAGAGTATCATTCATACACTATTTGTTTGGGTGCAAAACTGTTCAGAAACGATCCTCGCGTTATCCAAAACGCAGAAGAAGTTGATTTCACCGTTGATGGTCTGGTACTTATTGATGGAGATCAAATCGCTGATACTCATTCAATTATGGATCACCGATATGCACATGGAAATAGCCATCAGTTGCACAAAGTAGTAGTAAACGATAATGCACATTCAATTTTCAACGGAAAGATTTTTGTAGCGAAGGATGCTCAGAAAATCGACTCTTTCCAGGAAAACCGAAACCTATTGCTTTCTGATGATGGTAAAGTGAACACTAAGCCTCAACTAGAGATTTTTGCAGACGATGTTCGCTGTTCGCACGGTGCCACTATTGGTCATTTAAATGATGAGGAAGTTTTCTACCTACATTCACGTGGACTAACAGAACAAAAGTCACGCGAATTATTAGTGTACGCATTTGCACTAGAAAGTGTGGAAAGCATGGAAGTAGAATCGGTAGAAAAACTACTTCTCGACGAGGTTATTAAATACACAACCAGAGACTAGTTAGTTAATTGTTATTCGTTATTAGTTCAAACGATTAACAATTAACGAATAACAACATATATGGCAGAGACTTTAAAAAATATCGAGACCAAAATTGATTGGGAAACAATTAGAAACCAATTTCCGGTACTTCAGCAAGAAGTAAATGGAAAGCCATTGGTGTATCTCGATAATGGAGCTTCGAGCCAAATGCCTCAATCTGTGATTGATCGCTTGAATGCGTATCACTCCAACGAACATGCGAATGTGCATCGTGGTATTCATTCACTCAGTCAAAAAGCTACCGACGCCTACGAGGCAACACGTACCAAAGTAAAAGACTTCATCAATGCGAGTTCATTGGAAGAAGTAATTTTTACAACCGGTACTACTGATTCTATCAATCTAGTTGCCAATAGTTATGGTAGTACTTTCTTAAAAGAAGGTGATGAAATCATTGTTTCGCAGATGGAACATCACGCGAATATTGTTCCTTGGCAGATGGTAGCCGAGCAAACCGGTGCCGTTCTTAAAGTGATTCCAATGGATGAACAAGGGAACTTGATGATGGATGCATTCCAAGCATTGTTGTCAGAGAAAACGGCTATCGTTGCGTTAATCCATGTCTCGAACGCATTGGGAACCATCAACCCTGTTGAGGAAATTATCGAAGCAGCACATTCTAAAAATGCCGTTGTTTTGATCGATGGAGCACAATCTGTACCTCATACAAAAGTGGATGTTCAGGCTTTAAATGCTGATTTCTATACATTCTCTGCACATAAAATGTGCGGACCAACCGGTTTCGGCGTTTTGTACGGTAAAAAAGAATTACTGAATAAAATGCCACCATACCGAGGCGGAGGGGATATGATCGACAAAGTGACCTTTGAAAAAACCACTTATAACGATCTGCCACACAAATTCGAAGCTGGAACTCCGCCCATAGCTGCAGGCATTGGTTTAGGCGCCGCTATCGATTTCTTAAACGAAATTGGAATGGAAAATATCGCAGCACGTGAAGCTGAACTATTAGATTACGCAACGCAAAAACTGTCCGAAATTGATGGTTTTCGATTTGTAGGTGAAGCTAAACATAAAGCTAGTGTGATTTCCTTTTTGTTGGATGGTATTCATCCAACCGATGCCGGAACCATTATGGATAAGGAAGGAATTGCAGTTCGTACCGGTCACCATTGTGCCCAACCGGTGATGGATTATTATAATATACCGGGCACATTGCGAGCATCCATTTCATTTTACAATAATGAAGCCGATATTGATCGCCTCGTAGACGCAATTATTTATACAAAAGAATTTTTCGCATAAACAGATAGAAAGATGGCTAAAATTAAAGAGATAGAACGTACACCCAATCCCGATGCAATGCGTTTTGTGTTAGCAGAACCGCTCACAAACGGCGTTACTCGCTCATTCGAAAACAGCGTTGAAGCTGAAAATGATGAGTTAGCAAAAGCGTTATTTGCTATCGAAAACGTGATTAACGTTTATTATGTGGACAAATATATTACAGTCACTCAAGATGGTAAAGCTGTTTGGTCGGAGTTACTTCGTAAACTCGCTCCACCAATTCGCGAAGCAAAACCACAGTTGGATTTAGAAGCAGATGACGCCGTTCACGTAAGCGAAGAGGCTGCGAATTCGGATGATCCGCGACTCCAAGAAATTAATCGAATGCTTGATGAACAAGTACGTCCTTATTTATTGGCTGATGGTGGTGGATTGAAAGTATTGAGTTTAGACGACAATCGATTGAAAGTTCATTATCAAGGTGCTTGTGGAACTTGTCCTACGGCAACAACGGGTACTTTATATGCCATCGAAAGCATGGTGAAAAGAATCGATCCGGAAATTCAAGTAATTTCAGTTTAAATAAAGTCAACGATGGGCGAGATTACCATTAGTGAACGCGCTTATCAACGAATAGAAGAGATTCGTACTGAGCAGAATATACCAAGCGAAGCCTATCTTAAAGTTGGAGTCGTATCTGGCGGTTGCTCCGGTTTAACTTATAATCTGGACTTCGCTTCTGATGCTCAACCTGGCGATAATGATCAGGTATTCGAACTAAACGGTCTTAAAGTCTTCGTGGATATGCGAAGCTTTCTTTATTTGGCCGGGACAGAGCTTGATTTCACCGATGGACTGGAAGGACAGGGATTTCATTTTCATAATCCAAATGCTAGTCGCACTTGTTCGTGTGGGGAATCTTTTTCGGTTTAATACCCTCACGAAAGGTCATCCTGAGGATACTTCCGAAGGATCTGAACGGATAAAGGAATCGAATTTAAGTCTTAGTAAAAACGATAATCAACGTTGATATAATAATAGTCTAGGTTCATCGCTTTCGCTCTGAAAGACTCTTTTAAATAACGACCAAACTGTCAAACATGTCCGAAACAATCATCAACAAAGTAAAAGCGAATACCAAGCTGATCACCCTTGATCTGGCTAAGCTTTTTTATGATGATACCCCTGTAGCTGAGCTTGATATCAAAGACTTTCTGCATATGGAATTACTCCTTAAAGAAGCTGATTTCAGAGCTCATCTTAAAGAATTTGATTGGTCGCAGTTCGAGGGGAAATATTTGTCGGTATTTTGTTCAACCGATGCCATAATTGCTCCGTGGGCTTGGATGCTTATCACCACACACGCTTCAGAATTCGCCAAAGAAGTTTTCCATCTCTCAAAGCATGAGGTAACCTACGAACTTTACCGCAGAAGGGTGGATAATCACGATTGGAGCCAATATCAAGACAAATTCATCCTAATAAAAGGATGCGGAGATATCCATGTACCTGATTCAATCTATTTGTTGGTTACAAATAAGTTACACGGAACAGCAAAGAAGATTATGTATGGCGAAGCTTGTAGTTTTGTGCCTGTAGCCACTCGTTAATTGTTACTTGTTTCTATTTGAAACTAAAGAATATTTTTCTGGGGATTTAATGGATTCAAGATGTAAATCAATATCCAATTCTGGCCAGTAGAAATGAGTATTATTTAGTACTTCGATATTAAGAACTTCTTCAATCTTAGCATTTTTAAACCATGGAAAACTTTCGAAAGGCAGGAAGTATTCTTTGTCAATGTGAAACAACCATAGTCCATGTGCAGATATATTAGTAATCTCTGCATTACTCTTTGAAATGGTCGTTCCAGCTTTTTCTGATTTCATCTTGATTCTTCTCCACTTGTTTCAAAATAGCGCTAATTTGCTTTTTATTAAAGCCAACTGACTTACTGAGTTCAATTTCTGGTTCGATCCAAATTTTTGCTTCACCTTCCGCATGAATTACGTGAACATGCATTCTTTCTTCTTCTCGTGAAAAGAAAAAGAAACGATAGCCTTTGTATCGAAAGATAGTTGGACTCATACTGAATAAGTTAAAAGTTCAACATTAATATTCAACATGAAAACACTTCTCACAGGTTCATCTCGCGGAATCGGAAAGGCAATTTGTAATTCGTTACTCGTTAATGGTTATTCGGTGATCGGCACCTCAACCAAACCGATTAACGATTACACGAATAACGAATACCGCCATATAGCCTGTGACTTATCTAAACCAGATGAAGTTCAGAAACTGAAGCAAATCTTCTTCGAAGACTCCATTCCTGAGGTATTAATAAACAATGCAGGGATGTTTCGGGATGCGGATTTTGAGATATCTGATGAGGAATGGCTTGAGACTTGGGATATCACCCAACAAGTGAACTTGCGATCAGCGGCTTTGTTATGTAAATGGGCAATAAATGCGTGGACAGAAAAAGAAATCGAAGGGAGAATCATCAATATTTCGAGTAGAGCGGGGATGCGTGGAGATACTCAGGAATATGCGGCCTATGCTGCCAGCAAAGCAGGTATGATCGGACTTACCAAAAGTATCGCACGAAGTATGGGTAAGAAAGGAATTACAGCCTACACCATCGCTCCAGGATTTGTAGAAACCGATATGGCTCGTGAATCTATTGAAGTTTATGGAGCCGAATATTTAACTCAAGGGCTAGCACTAAATGAAATCGCTCCACCCGAAGAAATTGCAAATTTGGTGCTTTTACTTGCCCAAGGTAAACTAAAACACGCTACCGGACAGACATTCCATATCAATTCGGGCAGTTATTTGATCTAAATTATTGAACAGTGGAATTTGTTTGGAATTTGATTCTTGGAATTTGATTTTTATGTCATGTCACATATTTCCACTCGCAAAAAAGACCACGTTCAACTTACGGTAACCGATCAAACCCAATACGGCATTACTACCAGATTTGAGCGATTCTATTTCAATCACAATGCACTTCCCGAAGTAAACTTCGATGAAATTTCAACACAAGCAAATTTACTTGGAAGAAGCTTTTCTTTTCCGTTGATGATTTCTTCTATGACGGGCGGCTATTCCGATGCAGGTCCTGTAAATGCAATTATTGCAGAGTTTTGTGAAGAACATGACCTTCCGTTCGGAGTAGGGAGTCAACGCGCCATGTTGGTTGATGAAACTCAAATCGAGACTTTTGCGGTAGCTAGAAAAAAAGCACCTAATGCTTTTATCGCCGGGAATATTGGTGGAGCCCAGTTAATTGGCGGACTTAATCACGATCATCTAAAATTGATGATTGATTCCATACAAGCCGATGCACTGATTGTGCATCTGAATCCGCTTCAAGAAATGATGCAACCCGAAGGTGATCGCAATTTTAAAGGGGTGTTAGATGGCATCGAACAGTTGGTAAATGACGCATCAATTCCGGTAATTGCAAAGGAGACAGGAGCAGGGATTTCATCCTACACAGCAAAACGTTTATTAAATGCAGGTGTTCAAGCCATTGATGTAGCCGGAGCAGGAGGGACTAGCTGGGCAAAGGTTGAAAATCAACGAGAAGATAATGAGATAGCAAATTTCGAATTTGATGATTGGGGCATTCCTACTACCGTTTGTTTACAGCAAATTTCAGCATTGCAATGGGAGCGAAGTTTTGAGCTTATCGCTTCCGGTGGGATTCGTACGGCAAGCGACATTGCAAAGTCTTTGTGTCTGGGAGCTACTTTTTCAGCAACAGCTCAACCTATTATCAAAGCCATAAAAGTTGGTGGAGAGAAACAATTAGAAGCTTATTTTGAGCATCTAGAACGCAGTTTTAAAACACTCATGTTATTGCTTGGGTGTTCATCCATTCAAGAAATGAATCGATCGTTATTAATTGAGAAATAAATACTCAATGCGTTGATATTATCAGTATCTTTAAAGCTGTTCTAAAGTATATATCGTTTGAAAAACCAAGATTTAAGAAGCCAGCTTTTACATCAGATTGAAGAGAAAATTCAGCGCATTGAATTTTCTAATGAACCCGCAAGTTTATACCAACCATATAAATACACGATGGATGGTGGTGGTAAGCGAATACGTCCATTGCTAACGATGCTTGCTGCGGGAATGTGCGGTGGATCGGTAGAAGCTTCGGTTCCGGCCGCTCTGGCAGTAGAAGTGCTCCATAATTTTACCTTGGTTCATGACGATATCATGGATTCGGCCGATACACGAAGAGGCAGGCCAAGCGTGTTTAAAAAATGGGACGAAAATGTAGCCATTTTATCCGGCGATTTGATGTTTGCCGATGCCATGCGCTTCTTGCATCCTTATGGCGCTGATGAAAATTACTCCAAACAAGAGTATTTCGATTTAAACTCTACCTTTTTGAACGCTATCGTTACTGTGTGCGAAGGTCAGGCCTTTGATATGGAGTTTGTAAATAGAGAGGATGTTACCCTTGACGAATACATTCGCATGATCAGTGGTAAGACAGCAGCTCTTCTTGCAGCTTCGCTTAAAATGGGTGGAATTACTGCTCATGCCACCACTGTCCAAAAGGATGCTTTATTTCAGCTTGGTATGGAAATGGGGATTGCTTTTCAAATTCAAGATGATCTTTTAGATGCCACTGCTGATCCTGAGAAATTTGGTAAACGTCCGGGAGGAGATATTTTCGAAGGCAAGAAAACATATCTCACCATTCTTGCGTTAGAACGTGCGAATGAGGAACAATCAAACATCATTACTTCTACTTTAGAGGCTTCAAATCCAGATGAAAAAAAGGTGGATGAAGTTCTTTCAATTATGAAAGAATTGAATGTGATGGATGATGTGGCCAAAATCTTACAAAATTACTATTCACATACTTATCAATTACTTGAACAATTTGAAGAAAACGAGTACAAGAAAGAACTCGAAAATCTGCTTATCTTCTTACAAAATCGTGATCACTAAAGAGTTTACATCATCTACTATGCGCTATTTATCTATCGCACTATTATCGCTAACCGTACTAACTGGGGCTTGCCGAAACAAAGATCTTATTCGTCCGGGAGACCCTTTAAATGTAGCTTACGATAAATCTCTAGCACTTTATGAAGCAGGTAAATACGACGATGCCGCGTACGGCTTCGATTTAGTAACCAGAATGGGTAGGGGGACAAACTTCTCGAAAGATGCACAGTTTTACCTTGCCGAAAGCTATTATAATGATAATCAGTACATACTAGCGGCCTCAGAATATCAGCGATTTATCAGTTACTATCCGCGCGATGAAAAGAGACAGGAAGTAGAATATAAACTGGCCATGTGTTATTACCAGCAATCTCCTCGATATCGTCTGGACCAAACACCGACGCGAAGAGCTATTGAATTATTTCAGCTTTTCAACACAAAATACCCTGATAGTGAGTTGGTAGTAGAATCTGCCGAAAGAATCGATGAATTACGTAATAAATTAGCGCGCAAAGCTTATGAAGCCGGTGAGTTTTACTTGCGAACCGACCGCTACCTAGCTTCAACTATTTATTTTGATCAGGTGATCGATCAGTATCCGGAATCGATCTGGGCTGAACGCGCTCTTCTGAAGCAAATCGAAACCTATATTGTTTATGCCGACAATAGTATAGAATCGAAGCAAGCTGAGCGATATAACAACGCTATATCTAATTATGAAAAATATTTACAGCTCTTTCCTCAAAGTAATAATCGAGCAGAAGCAGAAGCACTTTATCTGGAAGCAGTTGATAAGTTAGCAGATATTGATCCAACCGCTACCGGAGACTCTATAGGTAGCAACTAATGGCTAATCGAATAGGATTGTTAGGTGGAACCTTCGATCCCGTTCATAACGGCCATATTTCAATTTTCAGATCATTTACTGAATCTGATCTCATCGATCAATTGTGGGTTCTTTTAACACCCGATCCGCCTCATAAAGCAGATAAGAATCATGCGAAGTATAGCGATCGATTGGCGATGCTGCATCTTGCTATTGAGGATTTGAGTGCGGTATCTATTTCTACCATCGAGCAAGAAATGCCTAAACCTTCTTACACCATCCAAACGATTCGGGCTTTAAAAGATAAACATCCGGATTTGGTTTTTAGATATTGCTTGGGTGGCGATAGCTTGCAGAACTTTCATTTATGGAAAAACTATGATCAAATATTGAACGAAGTTGATCTGTTAGTAGCAGAGCGACCGGAATTTCATCATCAAAATGTATCTGAATCCATACTCAAAAAAACCTCGTTCATTGCTCATAAACCGGTTTCTGTGTCGTCTTCATTAATCCGAGAACGATTAAATGAAGGAAAATCAATTTCTGATTTGGTTCCTCAACAAGTGGAAGACTATATTCTCTCCGAAAAATTATACTTCCAGTAAAATCAGCTCATGAGCATATCAAGACGCCAATCTATTCAGCTATTAGGGACAACTTTAGTGGGGATTCCATCCATCATACATGATTTATCAAAATCAGAGAATTTTTCTAAACGGCACGTAATCCCAAAAGCATTACCAAAAAACGCTACTCTCGGATTAGTGGCGCCAGCGAGCCCAATTTATTCGAAAACGGAATTTGATCAGATGCTTGTCGATCTAACCGACTTAGGCTATTACTTAGTTTTAGGCAATCATGTAGATGATCGTTACGGATATTTGGCAGGCAAAGATGAAGATAGAGTGGAAGATCTACATCAAATGTTCAGCAATCCAGCAATTGATGGAATCCTATGTATAAGAGGAGGTTATGGAAGTAATCGAATTTTAGAATTAATTGATTTCGATTTGATTGCAGCTAATCCAAAACCCTTTATTGGCTTCAGTGACATCACCAGTTTGCATATGGCCATTTATAAAAATACGGGCTTAATTACATTTCATGGACCAGTAGGCAAATCCAGTTGGCCGGAGTACACTAGAAATTCTTGGGTAGATGTGCTACACGATGCAAAAAATCCTTTGTATAAAATCCCTTCAGAGCAAGAGGATGCTGCATACACCATCAATTCAGGGAAATCTACCGGTATCTTACTCGGTGGAAATTTAACAGTTCTTACTTCCTTGTTGGGTTCCGATTATTTACCGTCCTTCGACAACGCCATTTTGTTTTTGGAGGATGTTGGGGAGGATATTTATCGTGTGGATCGCATGTTTTCTCAGCTTAAACTCTCTGGTATCCTAAATAAAATAAATGGTTTGGTTTTTGGTAAGTGTACTAATTGTGATGAATCAGCGAATGGATTGAGTTTACAGCAAGTATTTGATGACTATTTATTAGACTTAGAGATACCAGCTTTTTATGGAGCTATGATAAGTCATGAGGAACTTAATCTCACGATTCCCGTTGGAGTACAGGCTACCATCGATGGAGATGCAAAAACCATTGAATTACTTGAGCCTGGTACACTCAAATAAGTAGAACTTCATTTTAACGGCTATTCTTTGGGACGGATTTTTTATTTCACGTGGTTAAGCATACTTGCAGGGTGCATAGCAACCGGTTTTAGTGCGCAAAGTATTGCTCAAAGAGCATCAATTTCCGGGGTGATTTTAGACGCTGAGTCCGGCGAAACGATCCCTTTGGTTAACATTGTGAAAGAAGGCACAACCATCGGGACAAATAGCGATGAAAATGGATTGTTCGAACTTGAATTAGGTCCGGGTATTCATACTCTTCAGTTTTCATCCATGATTTATGTAGATACCTTAATCCAAGTTCGATTAGCTCCCCAAGAACAAAAAAGTTTGACCCTTCAGTTACAAGAAGATCGGCTGGTTTTAGGAGAAATTGTGGTTAGTGCCGACCGGGTAACTCGAATGGTTCAACAACTGGCCGTTTTCAGAGAGCAACAAAATGAGGGTTTAACTTCCTATCGAGCCGACGTTTATAAACTGGCAATTCTTGGTACGCAAGATTCTGAAATAGATTCTGTAGCACCTATCGCATTCTCGGAGCGAGTATCAGAAATAAAACATGTGATTTCGCCAGAGCGATTCTCGGAAACTACGGTAGCTAATCGATCGAGTAAGAATTTTTTTAGCGAATACGATTTCTTTTCAACCGGCGGACCACCTTTAAATCTTAATCAGGAACTAGTGCCACTTAGTATTCTCTCTGAAGATATTACGGTAATTGGACCGATTTCTAAGAGAGCCGGAAGGTTTTATTATTTAGGTGATCAAACCGCTGACTCCACGTGGCCTTCCGGTACCATTGAAATCAGCTTCACACCAAAAAACAACAATCGGCCTTTGTTTGAAGGTAGCGTTTGGGTGCAGCAAAGTACGAATTCAATACTTGGAATTGATGTGCGCTTAAATGATTACGCCAGTACGAATACAGGCTTATTTAGCATAAAAAATCTTCGATATAAACAGAGTTATATGAAAGTAGGTGACTATTGGCTTCCTGAAAACACCAAACTTTCGGCAACTTTAGATTTTCTCGCATCAGCCAAACCTATTCAATATTTAGATGAGTGGGCTTGGTCGGGACATGAAGTGAATCCCAAACTTTCTCTGGGTGCGCTCGATTTAAATACTTCGGTAATGGTAGCAGGTTCACATCGTAAAAGTGGAACCTATTGGGATAGTGTTTCAACGGCAGCTGCTAACGACAACCTGAGCTATTTGGACGAAGCAAAAACGTACACCGAAAAAAATCGCACACTTCGACTTGGTATGAGCGTGATGAGTAATTTCTTTCGATTACCATACGAATTAGAACGTTTCTATCTCACCAATATCAGCGATATTTATCGATTTAACCGAGTAGAAGGGCATACACTTGGGCTGGGAATCCGAACGCCAGTACATCCAAATTATCAATACCGTGCGATTACAGCCTATAGCTTCGGGCAAAAAGATTGGACCTACACATTATCAGGATTTCAATTTATTCCTGGAACTGCGTTTGCACCTGAAATTATTGTCCAGAAAGACGTTGTGCAGCAATATCAGGATTATGAATACAATCGTACTCCACTCGATTTCTTCGAATTCCGACATACCTTGGCTCAATTACTCGATAGCGAACCTGTGAACAATTATTTCTTACGAAAAGGGATCGCATCCGGTTTTCGATATCGCTTCGATATAGAATCGTTTTTCCGTGTGCTCTATCTTAATGAAAGTCATTCTGCATTGGTGACAACAACGAATAAGAATCTATTAGGTCGGTCTGAACTTATGGGATCGATACCCAATAATGACCGTATCTATCCTATGCAAAATGGATCTTTAACCGGAGTATCATTCCATTTACATCATGACACCAGAAAATACCTACGAACTCAGTTTCTAAGAGATTATAACATCCGAGATTTCGGCTGGTTGGGAGATGTAGTTTGGGAGATGGGTACATCAAACTGGGGCGGCGATTTTGATTTTCATCGATATAGATTGGGTGTGAAATTTAACATCCCTGTATTTAGTTCTCACTTTATCCAAACGGATATAATTGCAGGAGCTTCTAGTGATGGCACGCCTTCGCAGCGCTTATTTACTTACAATGGTTTTGTGCTAGATGATTATGTACGCGAACGCCCATTTAATACCGTGAGTTTTCGAGAACCGATAGGCCATAGAGTTTCTGTATTAAGACTGAAGTATAAATTCGGCAGTTCGCTAACCCGAAAATCTCCTTTACCACTTTTACAAAAAAGTGGAATCCATTTAGCCACCTTTTTAACTGTTGGCACAATCGACGATAAAGCTAGTTTAGAGCCTTTATTGCCATACTCACAATCAAAAACTCAGGTTGAAATTGGAATAGCAGCTTTTAAGATCTTCGGTTTTTTATACGCCGAATTTAGTCAGCGAATTGCTGGAGATTATGGCAATTCAGTTGGTTTTCAAATTCTTTTCTAATACAGTTGATATGGCGCACCTGAACCAAATTGCGAAATCACTTCACCGGCTTTAGTTACATATTCACGCATGAGATTGGCAGTCAAGCAAGAATGTATGGGATAAAACTCAAGGACATCCCCAACTGAGATTTGCTCGATTGTTGATTTTGAACATGAAACTATTCCATGTTCCTGCGAAAGTGATTTTATATAGGATGGAGAGTTACTCTTACAATCATCCACTAAAACCCCATAATTCGGCTCATTATTATTGTTTAGGATAAAATCCTTTGAAAAATGAACTGCTCCGCCATGAATTAATACCTCATTTCGTTGCTCATACTTGGCAACTACTTCGCAATGCATAGAAACGGCTATTTCTTCTGGGTTACACGAACCGATATTGAATTGCATCCAATCATAAAACACAAAATTACCCGGACTGATTTGATCAATTCCATCAAAATGTTGGAGTATTGAACAGGAGGGAGTATCCCCAAAACAAATCTTTCCCCCGAATGTTTGCTTTGAATTGCCAAGGCTTGTGAGAATTGGCTCGACAAGTGATTTAACAGCATCTTTTGATCTACATTTATAAGTATGTCCACAGTGTGTATAAAATCCTTCGTACGTTAAGTTTTTGCACGATTCAATGGTGGATTTGAGTTCCTTGATGGCATTAAAATCATCGAACGCTATTCCACTACGACCATACCCCGGGTCAATTTCTATATACACAGAAAGAGGGGAGTTCAACTTGGAATCGAGCTTTTTTGCCACCTCAGAATCCGTCAACAGCAAGGTTAACGAGCAATTTTGAAGTAATTCGTTATACAATGGTGCAAACAAAACACTAGCCGGGAAAGCAATGGTAATATCATCCCAACCATGAGATGAGAAATAGTCGGCCATATAAACCGAAGATACGGTAATCCCTTTAACTCCATGCTCCTTAAACAATTGACCAACCTGTTTCGATTGATGTGTTTTAAAATGAGGGCGAAATTCTAAACCATTTTGAACAGCCTTAGATACCATTTTTTTTATGTTGGCTTCAACTTTGGCTGTATCAATACTTAAATATGGTAGGCGCATGTGGTTTTTTTTTCGAATGATATAAAATTATCCTCATTGTTATGAGATAGTGCATAATTAGAGTTATTTTTGATGCGATCAATGAAGAAGATGAAACGACATACATTAGGAAGAACAGAACGCGTAGACTTACCTCTCTGGAACATAGAAAATATCGAAGCCAAGATAGATACTGGTGCATTCACTTCGAGTGTACATTGCCATCACATCGAAGAAGTTCACAAAAGTGGAGCTACTTTTATTCAATTCAATTTATTAGATCCGGAACACCCTGCGTATAACGAACAATTATTTGTATTTCCCATTCATGATAAGCGAGAAGTAAAAAGCTCAAATGGACAAACGGAGCTACGTTACTTTGTGAAAACTAAGATTCTGCTTTTTGGGAATGAATACGATATCGAGTTATCACTCACAGATCGTTCAGAAATGAAGTTTCCTATCCTGATTGGAAGAAAATTTATTCGAAGAAATCATTTTCTGGTTGATGTAACCAAGAAAAATCAATCACTAAAACAAAGAAGTTAACAGAGTGCAACTTACCATAGGTATTTTATCAAGGAACGCAGCTTTATATTCCACTAAACGGTTAGTAGAGGCCATCGAAAAGGCCGGACATATCCCAAAAGTAATCGATCATTTAAAATGTGATATCGTTATTGAGCAGGATAATCCGACGATTTACTACAATAAAGAAAATTTAGACTATGTGGATGCAGTAATCCCGAGGATTGGTGCTTCGGTAACATTTTACGGTACAGCGGTGGTTCGTCAATTCGAAATGATGAATACCTTTACTGCGGTTCAAAGTCAGGCCTTGGTGCGTTCACGAGATAAATTAAGAAGTTTACAAATATTGGCGAGTTCAGGAGTTGGTCTGCCTAAAACAGTATTTACCAATTACTCGAAAGAGGTAAACAAACTGATCGAATCGGTAGGTGGAGCTCCTCTAATCGTTAAATTATTAGAGGGAACCCAAGGTTATGGGGTAGTTTTAGCACCTACCAAAAAAGCGGCTCAATCTATTATTGAAGCTTTTCATAGCATGAAAGCACGTGTTATTGTTCAGGAATATATCGAAGAGTCGAAAGGAGCCGATATTCGAGCATTTGTAGTAGATGGGAAAGTTGTTGGAGCCATGAAAAGACAGGGCAAGGAAGGTGAGTTTCGTTCAAATCTACATCAAGGAGGGAGTGGATCCTTAATCAAACTCTCAAAAGTAGAACGAGAGGCCGCATTAACTGCTGCCCGAGCTATGGGTTTACCTATTGCAGGGGTCGACATGTTGCAATCGGAACGGGGACCACTAATATTGGAAGTGAATTCTTCTCCAGGACTTCAAGGAATCGAACTAACTACAAAAAAAGACATTGCTTCAAGTATTGTAAGATATGTTGTTAAGCAAACTGAAGCGATGAAATCGAAGTCTTCTAAACGCCGTAAAATTAAAAGTAATGCCTGACATCATCTCGATTAATGGCTTGGATGTTAAGCTTGGTGAGCATAAATCATTCACAATGAATGTGGCCAAGTTACCAACGCACACTAACATTGATTTATCGGTACAGGTATTTCGTGCTAAAAAAGATGGTCCGGTACTTTTGCTTACCGGTGGCTTACATGGTGATGAAACCAATGGCATAGAGATCATCCGTCGAATGATTGAATCAAAGTCGCTTCAGCCTGAAATAGGAACAGTGATTGCAATCCCAATTGTAAATGTATATGGATTTATTTTTAACGAGCGTGGCGTGCCCGATGGAAAAGATATCAATCGGAGCTTTCCCGGTGCAAAAGATGGATCCTTAGCAAGATTGCTTGCTTATACGCTCATGCAATCCATATTACCCGTAGTTGATTGCGGCATTGACTTCCATACCGGTGGTGCAAGCAGAGCCAATTTCCCGCAAGTTCGTTGTACGTTTAATCAACCTGATGCAAAAATCTTAGCTAAAGCCTTTGGAGCACCCGTAATGTTGCACTCTGCGTTAATCAAGAATTCTTTTCGAATGGCAGCGCACAAAAAAGGGAAGCCTATCATTGTTTATGAAGCAGGAGAAACCCTAAGGTTTGATGAATTTGCGATTTCTGAAGGCATTGAAGGTACGATGCGTGTGATGGCACATCTTGGAATGAAAACTCTGGATCAAGAAAAACCTACAACAAAAATGTTTAAGAAATCGATGTGGGTGCGAGCCAAAAAATCAGGGTTATTTAATGCAACGGCTTCTTTGGGAGATACGGTTCTTCCAAAACAGGAATTAGGGTATATTAGCGAGCCATTTGGTGGTAGAAAAGCAAGAATGTTATCTTCACAAAAAGGGACTATCATCGGCTTGAACAATAACCCAATTGTTCATAAAGGCGATGCAATCATTCATTTAGCATATAATTAGCAGCAATATTTTGGAATACGATTTACTATTTACTTTAATCGATCACAGCGAGTGGAAACAACTAACTGAAAAGGGCACTTTCGAGCCTCAGTCAATGATAGAAGATGGCGTTATTTACACTTATGAGGGCAAAAATATAGAGGCCGTTGCTAATACCGAATTTCTAGATACCACTAAGCTATTTTTATTGGTCATTGATCCACTGCGTATCCATGCACCAATAAAGAAAGTGAAAAAGGACTCTATAGATTTCCTAGAAATAAAAGGCACCTTCTCTATTGATGCTATTATAGATCGAATTCCTGTTTCGAAAAATAAAAAGGGCAAATTTGAGATCAATATTAAGCATTTCGATTAAGCTCACTGAACCAACCGTTTACATATTATTTTATCGTAAACAGTCGCGCAAATTCGGGGCGTGCCACTCGTCGATTTGAAGAATTAAAACCCATAATCGACGAAAAATTTGATCAATATGAAGCTTTTCATACAAAAACAGTTGATGAAATAGTGGAGATTGTAGCATCTAATGATTCACCGACCTCAGTGTTTGTTGCTTGTGGTGGAGATGGTACTGCCCAAGCTGTTGCCAAACAATTGATTGGTAAAAACTCGATGTTAGGTATTCTACCACTTGGTAGTGGAAACGATTTCGCTAAAATGTTGGGAAATGAAACGGATCAAATTGCGTATTTAGATATCCTTTTAAATGGTGTACCCGTAGCTTTCGATTCTATTACGTGGGATAAGGGCGTTTGCATTAACACTTTAGGGATTGGCGTTGATGGCTTGACGAACAAATATGCTACAAAAAGTAAATTTCTTAGAGGAAAGCTGAAGTATGTGTTTGCGGCTGCTAAAGCTATTCTTTCCATTTCGAAATCTAAAGTTAAAGTAAAGATCAATAATGAATCCCATGAAGAGAGCTTTGATACGTACCTTGCTTTGGCAACCAATGGCCGTTGGGAGGGAGGTTCTTATCAATTATCACCCAATTCCAGCTCAAATGATGGAATTTTTGAATTACATGTTGCTGCCATCAAGAGCCGAATTCAATTGTTTTATCAATTTTTGAGGTTGTCTTTTTTTGGATCTTTCTCTCAGCACATCCTCAAAACATATTCATGTACAAAAGCTAAATTACAGTTTGATCGGCCTTTTCCGGCTCACTGTGATGGGGAAGACATTGGTTTCATTACAGATATTGAGTTTAAAATGAACCCGGGTTCTTTAAAGGTTATTACAAAAGGTAACAATTAATTTACACACCCTTCGCAACTTAATAATGTTCTCTTCGGATAATGTGCCCGTTATCAAAAACCACATTTATTATCGCTATGAGAGAACCTGTCAAAAAAATAAAACGCTATAAAGAATATCATCGAAATCATTATGGCTTAAAAATCCAGATTGGATTAATTGCAAGTTTAGCCATTTTTGTAGTTGTATTTAATCTAAACCTGACTTCCGCTCCGCCCGAAGCTATGATTTTAGAACTTCCTGAAGAAGTGTTTATGGAAGAAGTTGTACAGACTAAACAAGTCTCTACGCCACCACCTCCACCAAGGCCACCGGTTCCGGTTGAAGTTCCTAATGATGAAATTATTGAAGATGATATAGTTGCATTAGATTTGGAATTCGATTTAGACGGACCTATGGATTTACCACCTCCGCCACCACCGGCTAACGACGATGAAGAAGCAGAAATATTTGTAGTTGTAGAACAACCACCAGTGTTGATTGGGGGAATCGCAAGCGTACAGAAACGAATAAAGTACCCTGAATTGGCCAGAAATGCCGGTATTGAAGGACGAGTTGTTATACAATTTGTTGTAACTAGCGAAGGTGAAGTTATTAATCCAAGAGTAGTAAGAGGTATTGGCGGAGGTTGCGATGAAGCTGCGCTCGAAGCGTTAAAGTACGCCAAATTTGAACCTGGATATCAGCGGGGGAGACCTGTAAATGTAAGTTATAGCTTACCTATTACATTCTCTTTGAATACAAAATAAAGAGCCAAAGTCTTTAATTATAAATAGCCCTTAATAGGGCTATTTTTTTGTGAAAGCGATTTCATCAAATCTTCATACATCTCTGTTATCATCTATTAACAATTGATAGGAGGTATATTATGAAAGAGCCAATCACAAGAATGAAACGTAACAGCACCCTACGTAAAAACTATTTTATCAGTATAGAATTGGGATTAATATTTTCGTTAGCCCTGTTCATTTTTCTGTTTAAGATGGATTTTTACCCACAACAAGGCGATGAACAAGTATTTTTTGAAGTTCAGGAAGAAGTATTTGTAGAGGAAATAGTTCAAACTAAACAAACCGATACACCGCCACCGCCACCAAGACCACCAGTTCCGGTTGAAGTTCCTAATGATGAAATCATTGCCGACGACATCGTTGAGCTTGATTTAGAATTTGATCTAGATGGTCCGATGGATTTACCACCGCCACCACCAAAACAAGCTGAAGAAGAAATTGAAGACGAAATATTTGTTGTTGTTGAGCAGCCACCAGTTTTAATTGGTGGAATAGCAGGAGTTCAAAAACGCATTGTTTATCCTGAGCTAGCACTTAAAGTTGGCATCGAAGGTAGAGTAGTAGTTCAATTCGTAGTTGATAGAGAAGGTAGAGTTGTAAATCCTGTTGTGATGCGCGGAATTGGAGGTGGATGTGATGAAGAAGCTATCAGAGCTGTAAAAACTGCGAAATTCCAACCCGGTATGCAACGTGGTAGACCAGTAGCAGTTAGATATTCACTACCGATTACATTTAAAATCTACAATAAAGACAGTAAATAAAGATTAGGAAAGTTTGTCGACGGAGTCTTTAAGTATAGAAAAACTAATAGGCTTCACCAGATAATCCACATAGTTTACAGCTTCAGCTCGATCCCGGTTATAAGAATCAGAATTACCAGTGATGAAAATAACCGGGCTTTTTATGTCTTCTTTTTGAATGGTAATCATTGCTTCGATTCCATCAATATCATCTTCGAGCATAATATCCATTAAGATAAGATCCGGTGTTAATTCTTTAGCTAATCGAATAGCTTCACCGCCTTCAGTAACTGTAGCAATCACTTCCATATCCATTTTCTCCATCATTTTTGTGAGGAGTAATGAAAGTACTTTATCGTCTTCTACAATTAGAACTTTTCTCATAACACACCGTGCGAAATTACCTACATAGTTTTTATACCGAGCAAATGTAAGAGGATACACTCGCAATTGCTAAGGCTAGATCTAAGATTATATGAAACTAACCAAGTTTAAAATATCGAAATGTAAACTCTTCAATTTTAGCTTATCGGCATTGAGTAATTAAGGTTAAGTGACTATCCCAGAATTACTAATTATTCAAACAATACATAGTGGACTAATTTGGTGGATTAAGTCTATGAAAAGTTTTTTGATGAGTTCAGGATTTAGAGTGAGTTAATTAGATAAGAAAGCTTTGTCTGGCAAAAGCTAATCAGTAATAAAAGTGAAGTAATCTATACGTCAGTTTTTATAAATCTAAATGTCCGCTGATATAAATATTCAAATCAAACCAAGCATTAACACGGTAAATAATTACCCTATAATATATATTATGTAAAGTTGTTGTGATAAAAGGAGATCAAATCTCCCCTAGAATGCGCTGTATTGCATTGAAGTCTGGTAATTGATCGCTGGTCTCATGAATTTCTTCATACCTTACTATTCCATCTTTATCAATTACGAATGCAGATCTTTTGGACACGCCATGCATTCCAAAGAAGTCTTCATCAAAAACTCCATAAGCTTTCATCGCATCTTTGTTGAAATCGCTCAACAACTCAAAGTTCAGATTCTGAGCTTTTTTAAATTTTTTCTGAACAAACAATGAATCTACACTGATACCAAATACTTTAGCATCTAGTGCCTCATAAATTTTCATGTTATCTCGTACAGAACATAATTCTTCGGTACATGTACTTGAAAATGCCAAAGGATAAAATAAGAGAACAATGTTCGTCTCCCCGATTAGATTATTTAAACTTATCTGCTCGAACTCACCATTCTGTAATTCGAAATTCGGTGCTTTTTTATTTAATAAGCTCATTAACTTTATTTTTCGATTTTTGTTATAGCTACTTTTTTAAATCCAATAGATCCTACCAGCATTCCCAAAGCAAATAATGCAAGCGCAATATTTTGAGTAAACAGAGTATCACCAATGCTTATAAACCAATAAAGTGCGAATGAAATTGCTATAATAATACATGCTAACAATAGTAAAGTTCTATGCTTATATAAAAAGTGATTGATGCTGATTACAAGCAAAGCTACTACTAACGCCCCACCCTGATACGTTATCCAAAGCAATTCTTTTATTACGTCTGCTTGGTTAATCATTGGATAAAACAATACACCCAATATTGGCAGCAACGTCATCGGTAAAGGAAATCTGGCAAATATCGGTTTAGAGTTCCGGGTTTTGACGAATAAGCCACATAATAAGCTTGTCATGGCCAATAACTCTCCCCACTCGTTAGCAACGTCTGTGTAGTCAGTCACAATCATTCCCGTAATTATACCTACAAGTAAAAACAAAATCGAAAGCCCAAAAAATAAATTCGACAAAGATTTTGCTTTGTAAGCCACATTAAATAAAAGTATCGAACTTATACACCCGGATATAATTAGAAGTATATTTATCCAATTTATAGATAACATTTGCGTACTTACTTCTGCTTAAAAGTCATAGTTATGGGTACACCTGTAAATCCATATTTATCACGAATTTTATTCTCCAAATATCGGCGATAATTAGGTGGTAAATCTTGCGGACTATTCATGAAGAATTTGAACACCGGTGGATTTGATTTTACCTGACTCGCATAGCTAATTTTAAGTTGTTTCCCGCGCTTCATAGGTAACGGTCGAGCATGCAGAATTTCATCCAAAAAATTATTGAATTCTGAAGTACTAATTTGCTTTGCACGTTCATTAAGAACCTCGTCAGTCATTTCAATAACTCGGTGTATCCTTTTCTTATTTACTGCCGATATAGTTACAATTGGAACATAATTAAGCTGCGGAACAGATTCGTAAATGTAGGTCTCAAATTCTTTTACAGTGTTTGTGTCCTTGTCATCTATCAAATCCCATTTATTTAATACGATAATCAAGCCTTTATTAAATTTTTCGGCTTCTCGAAGCACTCGCTTATCCTGATCCTCAAATCCACGAACTGCATCTAAGATTAAAACAGCTACATCGCACTCTCTAATTGCCTTTTCGGTTCTAACCGTAGAATAAAACTCAATGTTTTCTTTTACTTTTACCCGCTTTCTTAAGCCTGCAGTATCAACAAGAATGTACTCTCTCCCATCAAATTCCAGCTTACTGTTGATGGTATCACGAGTTGTTCCTGCTATATCAGTTACTATGGATCGTTCATCATTTAACAATGCATTAACCAAACTACTCTTTCCAACATTAGGTCGGCCTACGAATGCAAGTTTAGGTGCAGTTTCTTCTTGTTCAGGCTCTTTTTCTGGTAGTAATTCTACCACTCGATCGAGTAAATCTCCACTTCCTGAGCCACTGATCCCAGAAATGGGGAAAATTTCATCGAATCCCAATTCATAAAACTCTGATGCATTCAATCTCCTCATCTCATTATCAGCCTTATTGGCTACAACTAATACCGGTTTCTCTTGCTGGCGTAGTAGATTCGCTACTGATTTATCAAGAGTATTAATACCGGATTCCACATCAACAACAAAAAGAACTAAATCTGATTCTTCCAGAGCAATGTGAACCTGTTCCCTAATCCCAACTACCATAACATCCATGTCGTCGGGTAAATAGCCGCCGGTATCAATTACTGTAAAATCAACGCCATTCCAATACGATTCCCCATAGTGTCGATCTCGGGTTACTCCGTATTCATCGTGAACTATGGCACGTCTTTCGCCAATCAAGCGATTAAAAATTGTAGATTTACCAACGTTTGGACGTCCAACTATAGAAACAACAGGAAGCATTTAATAAATTGAATTAGTAGTTTTTGCCTAAAAGTACGCATTTTTCAAACAACACTTAGCCATGCTTAGCAGCTTATACGAAATACTTGGTTTTTTTGGAGCACTTGGTCTATCACTCGTCATTTTTATTTTGTCGATTTTCTGGATAGCAGGCCTTGCTGGAATTACACTTCCAGTGGATGGCGGAAAACCAAAATTTAGTGGTTGGAAGGTTGCTCTAGCTTTGTTCGTCCCTATTTATCCTATTTATTGGTTAATTAGGGATATCATTGAGCAGCATATGTTTATGAAGAAAAACTAATCAATCTGTTAAGTAATTTTCTTGATTTTCCAGCAAGTCAACATCGGGTTCTTCAGTTAATATCCAGGGTTCTAATACATCTTCCGACAACTGTTCAATAAATCTGCTTGGTTTCGTGAAATAATCCCCATAACTAGATTGTGCCAAAGCCGGATAGGTGAAATACAACATTTGCTTTGCCCTTGTTGATGCTACGTAAAGCAATCGCAATTCCTCATCGAGCTGTTCCTCATCTTCAACCGAATACGACGAAGGAATAACCCCATCTAAGCATTGCATGATAAATACGTGCTCCCATTCCAATCCTTTAGCCGAATGAATTGTACTTAAAACTAAAGGTGCCTCGTCATGTTGTTGTTGCTCAGTATCAATGGCTGTTGCATTGATAGGATCTAGTGCTAAGTCGCGGAGCATATTCGAAAGTGAACTAAAAGCTGCAGCAATACCGATAAATGTTTCTAAATCTTTAAGCCGTTTAGGATAATCATCATATCTCTTTTCACAAAACGCTTTATAATATTCTACTACTCTTGATATAGTTTCTGATACAGTTAAGTCACTGGACTTCAATTCAATAAGGAGCTTACTTAACGCTTTGATTTGTTTCATGTAACTTTTACTTACAACCTCCGATGCCTCCAACGCGTAAGGATTTGAAGCCAATCGAATCCATTCAAATAAGTCTTGAGCTGTTTTGGGACCAATCCCGTCAATTAGTAACAGAATTCGATTCCATGCTAGCGTATCCATCGGATTAACTAAAACGCGTATGTGAGCTAGTACATCTTTAACATGTGCGGCTTCTGTAAATTTTAGTCCCCCAAATTTTACAAACGGAATGTTCTTTCGGTTTAATTCTATCTCGAGATCAAATGAATCTCTCCCATTCCTGAACAAAACGGCAATTTCATTTAACCCAATCTCTTGCTCTCTTAGTTGTAATATTGCTTGTGAAAGAAATCGACTTTGTTCGTTGTCGGATGCGGCTTTAACCAATGCGGGTTTATCACTTTCTTCTTTTCGCGAAAACAACTGCTTATCAAATTTATGATATGCTTGTTTTAGTAATTCATTCGCTACGTCAAGAATTTGAGGAGCTGAGCGGTAATTCTCCTCGAGTTTGATCAGAGTACAGTTATCATAAAGTGTTGGGAACTCTAGGATGTTACGATGATCCGCGCCCCGAAATGCGTAAATACTCTGCGCATCGTCCCCCACAGCCATAACATTTTTGTGAACACTTGAAAGTAATTGTGTAAGAGTAGCTTGCAGTTTATTGGTATCCTGATATTCATCAACCATTATAAACCGATGCTGCGCTGCCACTTTGGTTCTTACCTCTTTGTTGGATTGAAGTAATTGAACAGATTTTTCCAGCAAATCATCAAAATCCATTACAAAGTTCTTCTCTTTGTATGTTTGATATCCCTCGTATACTTGCTGTATCTGCTCGATATTCTCCATAAACTGAGGATATTGATCGCCAACCACTACGCGCATATCCAAGTGTTTATTTTTGACCGCCGAAATAATGGATAGCAAAGTATTTTTATTCGGAAATCGTTTGCTCTTTTTATGTAATCCCAACTGAGTTCTTACATGTTGAATCACATCCAATGCATCGGCTGTATCGATAATGGTAAAGTTGTCCGGGTACCCAATTTCACCGGCATATTGATGCAAGAGTTGGCTGCAATAATAGTGGAAAGTCCCTCCTTTTACATGTTTGCACCTATCGTCCAGAATTGAGCTGGCGCGACTAATCATCTCTTGTGCAGCTCGTCGAGTAAATGTAAGCAACAGAATGGATGAAGGATGCACACCTGATTCTACTAAGCGAGCTACTCGATAAACTAGAGTTCGTGTCTTACCGGTACCCGCTCCGGCAATAATTAATGCAGGTCCATGATCATAAAAAACAGCCTTTAACTGTTCGGGATTCAATAAGTCTTTATAGTTTATTGAATAACTCTCTGGCTTTGGAGTATTTTGATCTTTTTTGAGTACAAACTTCTTCATTCCCAAAAAGTACGAAAACCCGAACGTATGTAAAAATTATGTGTAGGATTGCGATTACAATCTAATCCATATTAGCTCTTTCCATTCATAACTTAGCCCAATATATTTGGAGTTTTAAAAGGCATCTATCAAAGATTAATTAATGATTAACGAACCCTCGCTAGCCCCCAAAGAATTTGGTTGGATTGAAGTTGTATGTGGCGGAATGTTTAGTGGAAAAACCGAAGAATTAATTCGAAGAGCTAAACGAGCACACATTGCAGGACAGAATGTAATTGTGGTAAAACCGGCTATCGATAAAAGATACAGCGAAACAGAAGTCGTATCTCATAATGAAACCGCACTTCCTAGTATTTTGGTAGATACCGCCGATCAAATTGTTTTGCTTACCGGTAATAGTGATGTGGTTTGTATAGATGAAGCACAATTTTTTGATGAGCGCATTGTTGATGTAGCGAATTCTTTAGCAAATGACGGTAAAAGAGTAATTGTTGCCGGTTTAGACATGGATTTTGAAGGAAAACCATTTGGTCCTATGCCCTTTTTATTAGCCATTGCAGAATTTGTTACCAAATTACATGCTGTTTGCAGCGAAAGTGGTGTAATGGCTAATTTTTCTCAACGCGTTGTTGAAAACGAAAATACCGTTTTAGTTGGCGAATACGATGCTTATGAACCTCGTGCCCGGCATTGTTTCAGGCCTTCGGTTGATAAAAGGCGCGGAAAACCAATTCGTCCTTTCATTTTACCCAATAAAACTGTTGAGGAAGAAGAAATCGAAAACCAAACCCATTCTTAATGGAAAATATTTTACGCGGTCTCTTAGGTATGGTCGCAATTATCGGGGTATCATACCTGCTTAGTAAAGATCGAAAAAGCATAAACTGGCGACTTGTAATCACCGGTTTATCCATTCAATTCATTTTGGCGATCTTCATCCTGAAATCAGATTTTTTAACCGAGCTTTGGAGTCCTTTAGGATGGCCCATGCGATTATTTGAGGTAATTGCCGGTTTTTTTGTAGTAGTTCTTAGATACACAACCGAAGGCGCTGCATTTCTCTTCGGTTTCTTAGGTCGGGGACCTGAATATGAAGACAGTGTTGGTGTAATATTCGCATTTCAAATTTTACCAACCATTATCTTCTTCGCTTCTTTAACTTCTATTTTATACCACTATGGAGTATTACAAGCCATTGTGCGTTTTCTTTCTAAAGGGATGCAAAGATTATTAGGAACTTCGGGAGCAGAGACTCTTTCTGTTATCTCAAATATTTTTGTAGGCCAAACAGAAGCTCCACTTGTGATAAAGCCTTTTATTGATAAGATGACAAAATCGGAACTGCTCGCTGTTATGACAGGTGGAATGGCTACCATTGCCGGTGGCGTAATGGCTGCTTATGTAGCTATGCTGGGCTCTTCGTTTGCAGCTGCAAATGGCTTAGAAATTGAAGTAGCGCAACAGCTTTTTGCAGAGCGACTTTTAGGTGCTAGTTTGATGGCAGCACCTGCAGCACTCGTAATTGCAAAAATTCTTCAACCCGAAACTGAGCAATCAGTTACGGCGGGCGATGTAAAAATGGTAGTAGAAAAGACAGACGCAAACGGCATCGATGCAGCAGCTAGTGGCGCAGGTACCGGACTACACTTGGCATTAAATGTAGGTGCAATGCTACTGGCTTTTGTTGCATTATTGGCAATGTTTAATGGTTTCACTGGTTGGGTAAGTAACCTTACCGGACTCACACAAGTAATTGGGAGCGAACTAACTATCGAAATGTTATTAGGATGGGCAATAGCTCCAATTGCATGGATAGTTGGAGTGCCATGGGAAGACGCTACCAATATGGGAGCTTTATTAGGTACGAAAATAGTATTAAACGAATTTGTGGCTTATTTAAAATTAGCCGAAGAAGTGGCTGCGGCCAATCTGGGACCTAAAACTATTGCAATGGCTACCTTTGCTCTTTGTGGCTTTGCGAATTTTTCATCCATTGCGATTCAAATTGGTGGTATTGGCGGATTAGCACCTTCAAGAAAATCTGAACTGGCTAAATTTGGTTTGAAAGCTGTATTTGCCGGAACAATGGCTAATTTAATGACAGCCACCATCGCAGGAATGCTTTTTTAATAATCAAAACTATAAAACATCATTATTCATCAACAGATATGAACAGAAACATCTTACAAGTAGTATGTGTAGGTTTTCTATTAACTGCCTCCGCTTGTTCTGGGAGTAAATCATCTCAAGCAGATCGAATCCCTCCTCCTGATGCCGTAGGAGTAGTTGGTGGTAATTTTATAACATTTGAGGAGGTTTACGACAACTTTGTAGCCGGGAGCAACGAAGAAAGTACCGAAGAAGATTTAGTAGAATTTTTACCTATATATCTCGACTATCGTGCAAAAATTCTGGATGCTAAACGAGCTGGTTATTATCAAAATGAAGATATCGAAAGCGAGTTCCAGCTGTATGCAAAGCAAGCGTCTTATGCGTATTGGATGGATCAGGTGATTAAACCTGCCAAATTCAACGAATTCAAGAATCGTTACGAACAGGAACTTAAGAGTCGACATATTCTTATTTCCCTCCCTCCGGGTCCCTCACCGGCCGATACTCTTGCAGCATTTGAACGCATTACAGTGGCCAGAGAACGGTTAGCCAATGGCGAAGACTACGAAGAATTAGATGCACAGTACTCAACAAAAAGAAACGGCCGATCTATGGGAGGCGAACTGCCTTGGTTTTCTGTTGGTACAACTGTAGCGCCTTTTGAAGATGCACTTTACAATTTAGAAGTAGGCGAAATTAGTAAGCCTGTTCGAACTCAATTTGGTTACCACGTGATTCAACTTCTTGACAAACGTGAGCGCCAAGCTGATCGTAGAGTCTATCATGTGTATGTTCGTCCGAATTCCAATCCGTCAAAAATAGAAGAAGCTTATAAAGCACTGGAACTTGGTGGCCCGTGGGACGCGGTGGTACGCGAATTCTCTGAAGATACTCCCTCCATTCAAAACGAAGGCTACATTGGATGGGTCAACTATGGCTCTAGGTACAATGCAACTTTTGTTGACACATTAATGGGCTTAGATCCTTCTCAGCCATATACAAAACCTATAACCACGAATTATGGGGTTCACATCTTCAGAATTGATAGCGTGCGTAGCTTTGATAATGAAGCGGCACGTGATGAATATCTGATGGATTTACTACAAGAATCAGATGCATTTCAAGAGAGTAATGGGTTTGTAATTGACTATCTGCAAAAACGATATAATGCACGCTCTAATCAAAGCTCTCACGCTGAATTTAAATCTTACATTCAAGAAATAGATTCTACTAGTTACAGCGAATTAACCGTTCCAAGCGAATTGGGTAATACACAGATTTATTCATTTCGAGATAATGTCTTTACCGTAAACGATTATGTTGCATACCTAAACGAAACTCGAGCAAATGAATCAACTCCATTTTATACCGATAATTGGTTTAATCGTTTTAAAGAAGCTCAAGTTGATCAAAGAATACTCGAACTTACAATCACTGAATTCCCTGAGTTTGAACCACAGGTAAATAGTTATAAAGAAGGTTTAGTGGTGTATCAAATTAATGAGGATTCAGTTTGGAGTACTGCGACCATTGACACTTCTGCCCTACTCAACCGCTACGAAAATAATCTTGAGGACTATCGTTTCGATACGCGATTTTATTACTATATGATTACCTCCAGCAGAGATACCGCATTAGATCGTGCCATAGCATATTTGGAAGAAGGAAACCATCCCGACTCCCTATTAACTAATGGCTTTAGAGTAGGCGTAACAAGCGACTCAACCGGAGCATTTAGAGGAGAACCTTTTACGAAGTTAGATAGCATGGCTGTTGGAACTTTATCTGAAAGATTCGAATATGGAAACCGTAAAGCACATTTTTATCTGGTAGATATTTTACCCGCTCGCACCATGACATTCGACGAGGCCTTCTTCCGATTAGCTTCAGAATATCAACCTATTCGTGAAGAAAATTGGTTGAACCGACTTAGAGAAACGTACGAAATTGAAGCTTATCCGGAGAAATTGAGAGAACTATATCAGCAAAAAGAATAAGTGTTTATGAATCGACACCTACTGCTTTTATTATTGGTACTTACTTTTATGAGTTGTACAAGAAAAGCTGAATTTGATGAGCCTGCTTTAGCAAAAGTGGGCTCTTCCGTTTTAACCTTTTCTGAGGCCAGAGCAAATATTCCCCCTCATTTGTTTGAACAAGACAGTGTAGGTGCCTACGAAAAATACCGTGAAGAGTGGATCAGAAAACAAATTCTATTGCAGGAAGCATACCGATTAAGAGTACATCGTGAACCGGATGTCATTCAACGGCTCTCAAACATCCGAGACAATTATATCGCCAAGGCAGCTCAGGAATACATCATCGCTGAGTTGGGCGAAGAACTTACCGTATCGGATGAAGAAGCCCGTTCCTACTATCTCGAAAACAGAGTCAGTTTTGTACTCGAGGAACGATATGTTCGGTTTAGACATGTAAGAGCTGCAACATTACAGGATGCTGAAGACGCACGAGAAGATTTACTAAGGGGTATAGAATGGGAAGTAGTTGCACAAAATTTCACCATCAATCCAGATTTAGCAATCCGAGAGTCGGAACGGTTTTGGCCAGTTTCTATCGCAGCCAGCGATTATCAGATTCTTAACAGATATCTGCAACTTATTGGGCAATCAGAAATTTCAGTGATTGAGCAAATAGGTGATGAATATCATTTTGTACAATTACTTGAAGAACGTGCTGCCGGCGATCATCCCGATTTGGAATGGCTCATCGACCAAATAAAAGACTGGTTAATCCTTGAAAAAAAGCGAATAGCATTCAACACCTATGTAAAGAATCTTTATCTTCAGGCGCAGGCAAATAATGAAATAGAGAGCTACTCCGTTCAACAGTAGCAAATAGCAAAATTCGAACACAATTTATTCAATGAAATATACTTTTTTAGCGCTGATTATCACATTTCTTGGGCTTAACAGCTCCTTTGTAAGCGCTCAGCAACCGGCCGATCAAATTGTAGCCATTGTAAACGACAACATCATTTTAAAATCCGACATCGATTCTGATGTTTCCGCTTATCTCAGACAAGCACAAAATATGGGGCAACCTATCCCTTTTTCTGAAGGCTTGTGGTACGACTTTTTAAATGCATCTATCGAAAACAAGCTACTAATTGAGAAAGCAAAGATAGATTCTATTGTAGTGCCAGACGAACGCGTAAACCGACAAATGGATCAACGAGTTGATCAACTAATACGCCAAGCAGGCAGTGAACGCGCATTGGAGCAAGCCTTCGGCAAATCGATCATCCAATTAAAAGAAGACTTTAGGGAAGATTTTAGAGAGCAAATGCTTACCGAAATGGTTCGCATGGGTAAGTTTGAAACGGTTAAAATTACTCGTCCTGAAGTACAAGAGTTTTTCAATTCAATTCCAAAGGATTCACTTCCTACAATACCTGAACAAGTTTCGCTTTCTCAAATTGTAATTGTACCACCTGCAAAAGCAGATGCAAAAAATGCCGCTTATCAGCTTGCGCAATCACTAAGAGATTCGATTTTAAATCATGGCAAAAGTTTGGAAGAACTTGCACGTCGCCATAGTGATGGCCCTTCTGGTCCACGTGGTGGACTTCTCCCATTAATGGGATTAAATGAATTAGTAAGCGAATACTCTGCTGCTGCTGCTGCCCTTCAGCCCGGTCAAATTTCGGAAGTTGTGGAAACAAGCTTTGGCTTCCATGTGATTGAATTAATCCGTCGAGTTGGAGATCAAATCGAAACACGCCACATCCTCATTTCTGTAGATAGTAATGAGTTGGATGATGAATATGCTCAACAGCGCTTGATCGAAATAAGAGATTCCATCCAAACCAACAACGACATCACTTTTTCGATGATGGCTAAGGCCAGAAGTGAAGATCCGGCAACTAAAGTTACGGGCGGTAAAATTCTGGACCCACAAACCGGTGAACGTTTAATTCCATTGAATCGATTAGACCCATCGTTATACAGAGTTGTTTTATTGATGGATGAAGTTGGGACAATTTCTGAACCTCGCCCTTTTAATCTACAATCTGGGAATGGTGGGAAGGCTTACCGCATTGTTCGATTAGATCAACAAATACCAGAGCATGTGGCAAATATGGAACAAGACTACGAGCGATTAAAAAGCATTGCGCTTCAGCGTAAGCAAGTGGAAGAATACACCAATTGGATCGAAGAATTGAAAGAAGATGTATACATCGAGTATCGTATACCCATGCCAAATAAGGAGAATAATTAATGAGCGTTGAGCTAAATGATCCGGTTCAGCTAGCCGATGAATTTAAAACTGCTTTCGATAACATTAAATCGGAAATACATAAAGCTGTAATTGGACAGGAAGATATAATTGATCTTTTACTGATAAGTCTATTTTCTAAAGGTCACTGTGTTTTAGTTGGAGTACCGGGACTAGCTAAAACATTGCTCATCAGAACATTAGCTGATTCACTCAATCTATCTTTTAATCGAATTCAATTCACACCGGATCTAATGCCCGGCGATATAACCGGAACAGAAGTTATTGAAGAGAACGTTGATAAAGGAACTAAAGAGTTCAAGTTTATAAAAGGGCCTATCTTCGCAAACATCGTGTTAGCGGATGAAATCAATCGTACTCCGCCTAAAACACAAGCGGCCTTGCTAGAAGGAATGCAAGAGTATCATGTAACCGCATCAGGAACAACCTATGACTTAGATACACCATTCTTTGTTTTAGCTACACAAAACCCGATTGAACAAGAAGGAACCTACCCTCTTCCCGAAGCACAGCTTGATCGTTTTATGTTCAATATTTGGGTGGATTACCCAAGCTTTGAAGAAGAAAAACAGATTGTGAGCCAAACTACCTCACGGCAAAATATTCAGATCAACTCCATGCTTGATCGAGAGAAGATTAATCAATTACAATCGTTGGTGCGCGAAGTACCCGTTCCTGATAGTGTGTTGGATTTTGCGGTGAAATTAGTGGGAATGACTCGTCCGAATTCGGAAATGGCTCCTGATTATATCAAAAAATATATGAGTTGGGGCGCGGGACCTAGAGCAAGCCAATATTTGATTTTGGGTGGTAAAGCCCGAGCGCTTTCAAAAGGCCGATATAATGTAACCGAAGAGGATATTAAAGCCTTAGCTGTTCCTGTACTGCGCCATCGTATCGTAAATAATTATGCAGCCGAGGCCGAAGGATTCACCACCATCAAGCTAATTGAGCGATTATTGGAAGATGTAAATTAGAAGGATGACATTTATGGAATTTCAAGGTTTCCAGTCTTCTTTCTCCACCATTGCGATTATATCAGTAATTGCAATTCTGATTTGCCTCGCTCTTTACAGCTACCATAAACAAAAGAGCTTACCTGTAGGCTCTAGATGGTTATTAGGAACGTTACGGGCAATCACATTAACCATTATTGCTTTACTCATTTTTAATCCGGTATTTTTTCAATCGGAATTTGTTGAGCGTGAACCTAAGTTGTTAGTGCTATTCGATAATTCTGAGTCTTTAGCGATTGAAAAAGGAGATTATAGAGGAATACAGTCTGTAAATGAGTTGCTAACTGAGCTGGCTTTTGAATCTCGAACTGAAGCAAGCATTGATTTCTTTTCTTTCGGTAACGATACTCGACCGGTCCTCTCACCTGATTCTTTGACATTTTCGGAATCACAAACCAATTTAACCGAAGCGATAACACAAATTGAAGAATTACAGGACGATTACAATGCTGCCATAATAATAAGCGATGGCATTATTACTATCGGTCGAAATCCACTTATTCAAGCTGCAGGACTTGGAATTCCTGTTTTTACCATCGCTACCGGTGATACCTCGGCAGTACGTGATGTTACCATCAACAATATTTTAACAAATAATACAGGCTACACAGAAAGTAATCACATTGTAGAAGTTGAAGTTTCACAAAACGGGTTTTCCGGTTCTGAAACGGTTCTAACTATTTTTGATGGACAAAAAAATGCGGTTACTACCGAAGAACTTTCGTTTTCAGCCTCTGAAGAAGTACAAACCATTCAACTAGAACTCCCGCTCAAAGAAGAAGGATTACAGGCTTTTCAGGTGCAAATTGAAGCAATAGATGAAGAATGGTCTACTGAAAATAACACAAGGACATTTAGTATAGATGTATTAGATAGCAAAACGCGGGTACTTCATATTGCGAGCGAAATTCACCCAGATGTTAAAGCAATTCGTTCACTCCTTCTTTCCGATCCATCCTATGAACTAAGCACCTTAACTTGGTTAGGAGGTAATTCTTTTGTTGAGACAGAGTCTCCAAATGTTGATGATCTTGATTTGATAATTTTTCACGGGATACTACAAGGTGATTGGTTACCAAATCAGGAAGAGCTCATCACTCAAACACCTACTTTATATATAGAACTGCCCCGGACCAGACGAAACTCAGATGAGAGACTTCCTATTCGATTACTAAATAATCAAGGAGCTCAGATCTTTGAGCTGAATATTATTCCGAATGCGAACAACGAAGATCACCCTATTCTGGAAGTAAGCGAAGTAAATTATGACGCCTTAGCTCCAATACTAACTTCATTGCGCACAACAGTTAACGGTGTTGACATAACTTCGTTACTGAATACTCAATTTCAAAATATGGTAACTCCAAATACGGTACTTGCCATAGCTGACAGAGGTAATTCTCGTCGAGCTCATATAGCTGCCTGGGGTTGGCATCGGTTATTTCAAAGTACCAATGAAACGGAGCGATTATTTGCCGAAGAATTATTCTTAAATACAATTACCTGGGCATCCAATAATCCGGATGAACGATTACTCACCATAACACCATCAAAAACTGTATTCAACAGTTCTGAGTCGGTAATAATTAATGCGAGCTTGGTGAACGAAAGTGGTGAATCTGAATCGGATGCTGCTATCGAATTTCATTTGATCGACGAATCGGGCAATGATCGAGTATTCAATATGACGAATAATGGTGCCGGGCGGTATTCCATTCAATTTGAATCATTGAGTAATGGTTTATACTCTTTCTCAGCAACTGCACGAAAAGGCTCTAGAACATTGGATGAACAAACCGGGGAGTTTTTGGTGGAAGACTCCAGTTCGGAACTTATAAACACCGTTAGAAACGATCCATTTCTAAATTCAATGGCACTAGAAAGTGGCGGTAGTTTCTTTATCTATAATCAAATACAAAACTTCTGGGAAACCCTTCGCGATGAAGGAATCCTAACTTCAACCGAAGAACTTGTGGAAGCCTACATCCACCCTATTCGATCCATATTTTGGTTTGTATTGGTTATTCTCTTGTTGGGTGCAGAGTGGTTATTGCGCAAAAATTATTCGTTGCCTTAATCACTAAAAAGAGCTAACCGTCAGTTCTCCCTCTCCCATAGATTTGATATATACCCAAAATAAATCGCCGTATTGCTTCTCGTCTATTTGACTGAGTTTATCCTCCCTTAAAACCATGTTGATCAATCGCGGCGTGGTGTTGGAATGTCCTACAATCAACACAGCTTTTCCTCTGTTTTCAGCAATTACTCCATCCAAAAATGCATCAAGATTGCTAAAATCATAAGTTAGCACCGGTAATTCGAAATGGAATGCAGTTGGGGTAGCTGTCATAATTGTTCGTTTATAATCGGTACTATAAATCGCTGCTAGTGGCGTATTCACGAGTTTAGATACCAATGCATTTGCTCGTTCAATTCCTTCAAAACTTAAAGGCGGATTCCGAGTACCGTCGTCCGCCTTTTCTGTGTGCCTAACAAATATTAGTAGTGTTTCATCTGCTTGTATCGGCTTTTTCTGGAAACCAAATACAGAATTGTTAACTAGTACAAATAATAATATGCAGGAAAATATTTTATAAGATTTCATGCCAAATAGTAGCATTTAATCGTCCATGCTACAAATGTATCAACCTTTTTTACTTGCCTTTCCTGATTTGAACATTACCAAAACGAATCCTGTAAGGCTAACCACAGTGAGTGCTAACAAAGCCGCCAACATAGGATGGATTGGGCGTGCAGTTTCTTCCCAGTTTGTGATTGCAACATCTATGGTGGCTATTTGCTCCTCATTCAATAAAACTCCCTCAGGCATTTTTGGCATCCAACGTGTTTTGAATGTTTCATTCCAAAATTTCTCGAATTCTACGAACTGTTGATAACTATCTGAAACCAGAAACTCCTCTTTACTCAATTCATGACCTTCGGTAATAAATGTATCCATAGCGGAATAAAAACTCTGAGTATTATCAAAGGCGTTTACATCAATTTGATGGTGAGCAAGATATTGGTCAACAGATTGCCACATTTTTTGTGAAGCAATCATTCTCCACTGCTTTAAGGACGTATCAATACGTGCTTCCCATTGCTCCTCCGGTTCACCATAAATCGCAATGAAATCGTCTTTAATTTGATCCCAAGTTCGTTCGAATTGTACTTGCAAGGCTCGCATTCTTAAATGATCATTAACCGAAAGCATGGCATTGTTTGCGTGGGTAGCCTCAATATTTTGATCTATCAGATGTTGAATCATCCCTAAAGGATTATTTCGGTCTTCTATGGTATAAGTACTTAATTGCTGTTCTCCTCTAGTTGATGACTGAATTTTTTGATGTGTTACCAATAAAGAATCAATCATCCCAAATAATAAACGATCCCGCTCTACTACACTCTTTCTATAATTACTTACTAATTCTGATAAACGTGCTTCACTTGCTTGAGAATAGGTGATTTCCTGATTTAACGAATCAACCTGAGTGTATAATCGGTTTATTTCCGCTCGATGTGCCATCACCTGATTGCTCAGATCAAACAATTGTTCTCTCTGATTTTCGATGAGGTATAATCGATGTTCATTGTTAATCAAAGCGGCACGCAGAGTTTCAATCTCTTCAGAATATGTTGCCGGATACATTGCATGATTGATAATGGTTGAATGCTTATCAAACGCTTGTTCTAGTGAGTCTAATTCTTGCTCGATAAGCTGAATTTGAGTGGTAGTGATTGCATTTTGAATCTTCTGCTCAAGTTGATCGGTGTTGAGTCTAAATTCTTCAACAATTTCGTAATCACTTTCTTGGGCCATAACAGAGCCAAGAAAAAGCATGATCATCGCTGAAAGTATTACACTTATTTTTTTCATGACTTACTCTCCTGATTTTTAATTACTCCTTGTTCGGTTATATAAAGAGGGGATTCTGTGTTATAAGCAATAATTTGTATATAGGGTGCTCTCCAATTTAGTGCCGGTTGTTCCAAACCACTTTCTGATATATGAATGCTTTTTTTGAGTTTTAGCTCCCCTCTTTTTGGTTCGAACACATACACATTTTTAAATCCATTGGCGGTAATGAAATAGAACCCATCAGCATTTCTCAATATTCGTACAAATTCCACAGATTGTGCAGAATCAGCGCCGAACTCTTCGTTTAAAAGTGGAAGAACCGAAAAACGGATATTATTTCGTTGGTCGCTTACTATGCCTTCTTCGTTTGGCGCCACAACCGACTCAACGTGTTGTGCATAGTTTACATCTTCGATTATCAGCGCGTTATTGCAGTTATAACTTACGGCTGACACCATGATCAGAACTAGTATTTTTATAGATTTCATGACTTTTCCTCTTGTGATATAGATTCACAAAATTGAAGCCATCAAAACCAACTTTGTTCCTTAAATAATCAGAATAGATTCGATTGGAGCTTCTTTCTCTAGCAGTGCCCGTCCATTTAAAAAACTAAGCTCCATAATGAATGAGTAACCAACAACTATTCCGCCTAATTCTTGTACTAATTTTGTAGCAGCAACAGCAGAACCACCGGTGGCAATTAAATCATCATGAACTAATACTTTGGCACCCGGAGTTATCGCATCGGCGTGCATCTCAAGGGTATCCATTCCATATTCTAATTCATATTGCTGAGAAATGGTCTCTGCCGGTAGTTTTCCGGGTTTTCTAACAGGAACAAATCCCGCATTTAAATTCTGAGCAATGTTGGTGCCAAATAAAAACCCGCGTGATTCTAGGCCAACCACAACATCCACTTCTTTTTCCAGATAGGGCTCGGTGAGCAAAAAAGTAGTGAGTTGTAATGCTTTTTTATTCGACAATAGCGTGGTTATATCTTTGAACTGAATGCCTTCTTTGGGGAAATCAGGGATGGTTCGAATATTATCGAGCAAATATTCTTTAATACTTTCTTCTACTTTTTGCATAAACTTGATGTTATAAAATTCGACCCGAAAGTAGAGATAATTACCTACATCAATCAAGCAGAATGAGTAATTCAGAAAAACCGATTTGGCAGGTTCATCAACAGTATATGGCAAAAGCACTACAATTAGCAGAACGTGCTTTCGAAGAAGGAGAGATTCCTGTTGGCGCAATTGTTGTACATGAGAATCAAATTGTGGGCAAAGGATACAATCAGGTTGAACGTTTAAACGACCCAACAGCTCATGCCGAAATGTTAGCGATTTCTGCAGCTTGCGATACGATTGACTCCAAATACTTAAGTGATTGCACCTTATATGTTACGCTAGAACCATGCCCAATGTGTGCCGGTGGTATTATTTGGTCGAAATTAGACACCGTAGTATTTGGTGCTTCAGATGTTAAATCAGGAGCCTGTGGTAGCCTGTTTAATATTGCCGACAACGAGGCTTTGAATCATAGAGCTAAGGTAATTCAAGGTGTGCTAGAACACGATGCGGAATATCTGCTTAAAGCATTTTTTGCGAGTAAAAGACAAAAATTCTAGCCAAAGAGTTTAATAAGTGCTCTAAGCGAAGGTATTTTTTTATCTGGCTGTTGGATGTTTACCTGGTTTGCAATTTCGTAGGCCATTTTCCATTGCGTACACAATGTTTTAACCGCATACCAGTACGGATATCTAGGATCGTAAATATGAGTCGCTTCGGATGTAATCCCATTTAACTCAAGCACTTTCAGATTATTCCCTTCTTTAAAATGTGTTTCATCCGGGACTTTGATGTCAAATCTGCCACAATAAAAACCATTCATACTTTTACTAATTTTATCTATCCGCTTAACCAATGCTTCAGTTTTTAGATGAATTCCATCTTTAAAAATAGCTCCACGCGAATGGGTACCAACTTCAACAAGCTTAATCGATTTTCCTTTGGGAATAATGTTAAATAAATGATCAGCATGTTGTTCAAAATGAGTATTAGCCATGCACACTGCGCGCTCATCTTTCAGGATTAACTCTTCTAGCGTATGTTTGCCATCTCCGGTAATCCATAAATATTCTTTTTGGGTGATGGAAATAATATCACCACTATCCTGATTTGGATAGCGAGCATAAAACACACCAAACTCCTTTCCATTAATGTATTCCTGAATTATAAATGAACTCGAAAACTGAGCTATCATACGCTTCAATTCCATTTCATTTTTAGGGATTACCACTTGCTTACCTCGTTCCCCTATATCCGGTTTTAGGACAACGGGAAAAGTGAGTTTATTATCTGATATAAAAGTCAGACAATCAGAAAATGCATGTTCATCAGCATTAATCACACGGAAATTTGCTACGGCATCTTGTTTTTGAATGGCACGGAGAATTTTGGATTTAGACTCTTTCACAAGTCCACCATATTCGATTCCGGGATTTGCTAAAGTAACCAAAGCAATACTTTTGTGTTTGATCCATAATCCAATGATATAAATCACAACTGGTAGGTAAAGAACAACAGGTGGCCAGAATTCCCAGTGTACTTTTCTTCGAAATCGGCCTACTAACAATCTTCTGCCTTTATAGGTAAACGATGGGATAATAATTTTAATCAGTATATAAAATACAGCAAATAGACCAATTAGAGCCCAAATTGCATACTCTTGATACACCGAGAAATATTCGATCATCTCATTACCTAAAACCACTGCAAGACCTACTAAGATTGGAGTCCACATTAAAGAGGCAATTCCGAAATAAAAGATGAAGGTAAAGAAATTAGCTCCAATCGCTCCTGCACTTACGTAGGTTGGAAATCTCGATCCGGGAATAAATCTACTAGCAATTATTATTGCAGGACCTTTTGCTTCAAACCAGTAATAGGACAGTTCGAGATCTTTTTCAGAGATAAACCACTTTAGTGGTGCTTTATTGAGTGTGCCTTTAGCAACCCATCGTCCCATCAAATAAAGTAGAATATCACCCACGAAAATACCGATCAGGCAAGCGAGCACCCCCGGAAAAAAGCCTATCATTTCGCGTGCGATCAAAAGTCCGGTTCCAATACAAGTAAGATCTTCGGTAATAAAGGTGGAAAAAATAATAACCAGCATTAAGATGATTAGAGCTTTACCCTCGGCTTTTATGCTGTTAGAAGCGTCAAAAGGCTGTTTAGAGAGTATATCTAACGCCATCGAAACCTCTGAACGAACCTTAGCATCCTTTGCATCCACACGCTGATGAAATGCGGCAATTGTGGAATCAATCTCCTCTCGATTTATTACTTGGAATTCACTTTGTGGGAGCAATCGATGAAGTTCAGTGGCAACTTCCTTTCTAACTACAGCATCAGCAGTATGAATCACGGAAACAGGTAGTTGGATAGTTTTAAGTATTTCCCTGATTTCTTGGTGATCCGATTTAACCTGAATCTCTGCTTTCGTGATATGATTGTTTAAAAAACCTAACGAACCAAAATGCGGAACCAACGCTTTGAGAAGCTGAAAACCTATTTTTTTTCCTTGATAAATAGCTTGGTTCAAGAACGCACCACCAAGTAACTCAAGCTCTACTATTCCAGTAGAGTTAATCAACGATAAAGACTCAATCGAATCATTTAATGAAGACTGTGCTGCAATGTGCATAGCAACGCTTCCACCTATTCCCTCTCCAATCAAATGATAGCGAGCTATTTTTAGTGAATCTGTGAGCTGAACAACATTAGTTACTTGATCATTGATACTCTCTCGTTCCAATTCTATGATCAAAAATTCTCCATCAAAACTCTCAAATTGTTCAAGTTTGGAGTTAACAGGATCAGCGATGTAAATAGTAGTTATGCTATCACTATTGGGAACTTCATTCTTCTCGTTTTCCCCATTAAATAATATTTGATATCCGAACGAAGCTGCCAAAAGCGCAAAGTAACAAACCGCAATGAGTACCCATTTTTTTAAAAAAAAGCGGCTCGTTGATTCAGACATATTTGATCCTTCTACGAAATCCTCTCAACTGTATTGCTCAATTTCTTGTGCTTTAATGTAGAGGGTGCTACACCAAAATCCTCATCTGGAATATACCCCATCGTTTTTAGAATCAACCCGATAAGCGCGTAATGATGTACCGTATGGCTGATTAGGAACTGTAATTCTCTTACAATTGATGAACTACTAATCAACCCACTTTCTGAGTCACTTTCTTCATTGCAAACAATTTCGACATGATTTTGAAGTAGTTTGGGTGATTCTTCAAGTTTTTTTAATGCCTCAATGACTTCTTGAAGCGATTGTATCATGAATAATCGATCATTTTCTAATCGTACATCCCGATTACGAAGATCATAATTAATAACACCCGAATATTGTGAATGGATCAAACTAAAATAATGCTCAATAATGTGTCGAAAATGAACCCCTATCCCGCTTTTATGATAGTCTCCATTATTCTTTTCATATAGTTCATCATTAATGGACGTAAGTAATTCGATGCCTTGCTCTAAAAAATGGATATTAGACTGTAATACTTCCGGTGTCTGCTTCATGTATTTCTGATTGATTTACCGGTTTAAATTGATCTCGAACGAGTTTATAACTTTGAAGTGCTAGTTCTTTACGATTAGAACTCCTGATTTTATCCGGGATAAAAGTTATTTGAGCATCAAACTGTTTAATCTTTAGCACATTCCAAAAATGCTTCGGGAATGGTGTATCATCCCACCAGCATAATTCACGGCTACAATCAACCTCCTTATGCTCACAGGAATAGCTGATGGATGCTGCAGAAACAGGAATATCTACTTGTGCCGGATATTGAAAAAGCGATGACTTGAAAGGTAGAACATCCTCTCCACTACTGGTTGTACTTTCCGGAAATAAAAAAATCCCTTGAGAAGGCGTCAAATGAGTAGTGATTTCTGCATTCACGCGGGTTACATCACTTTTTTTGGATCGATCCACAAAAATCAAACCAGATGTTGAAAGCACGAAACCGGCAATAGGCCAATCTTTAATATCACTTTTGGCAATAAAAGTACCTTTCGCAGCAGAGAATAACACCCAAACATCTATATAGCTAAGATGATTAGCTACTAAAAAAAATGGAGGCTTCGGAGCATCGCCGTTTATTTGTATGTGCATACCAATTATTCTCGCTACTGCTTTGCCCCATTTATGCCTGGCATATGAGGCCCAGCCTTTCCTGTCTGCACCAAAAATGGACAAAACATTGCCAAAAAGTATCACAGAATAATAAATAAGGGTAGCCAGTATAAATCGAATTAATCGAAATGCTGCTCTCAAATTCGCCATACACCAAAGTATGAAAACTATCGCAAAAAAAGCGCCTTAGATTGTTCCGAAAGCCCTTCTTTATCTAAAAGAATTAAGAAATCAATCGTTTTAAAAGTGGTGTCTAATGCCGGCTTACTACATACCTTTGTTCCTAATTCGATGTATAGTTTAAACAATTGCGGAAGCTTCACTTCTTCATTGAAATCAAAACCATTATCGGAATTGATGCATTTATATTTTGGCTGTACATCAATTAGAAATTCAGAATGATAGGCATCGATTTGTTTCAAATAATGATAGAATGCTTCTCCTTCAGCAGGATTTTGACTGGTAATTGAACAGCAGCCAAAAAGAAATCTCTTACCCGACAAGGCCAAATACCGTGCGAGTCCCCTCCATAATAAGTAAAGCACTCTTCCACTTCGATGATCTCTGTGGATACACGCTCTCCCTAATTCTACAGAATTAGATAAAACATACTCTGGAAATTGAGAAATATCGAATTCCTGCTCGGTATAAAAACCATTGCCTTTTGCGGCCATTTGATCGTCTTGAATACGATAGGTACCAATTACATTGGAAGTTGAATTCTCAATTACCAATAAATGATGACATTGTTGATCGTATTCATCTTCATCCATAAATGTTTGAAAAGATGAATCTAACCCCTCTCCCAGTTCAATATTGAACACTTCAAATCGTAAACGGAGTGCTTTTTCAACCTCTGTTCTGTCGGAAGCAATTTTAACAGAATATTTTTGTCCCGGAATTGAAAATTCTGATACTTTTGTTGAAGATATATAATTGTTGATGAGGCTCATTCTGCTTAGTTTTAATAACAGGAACAAAATAGAGGTGAACTGTTATTTAACTATTAACAGTATATAAATTCATCACAAAAAAGTAATGTAAAATATTAGTACTAAGTGCTTTACTATAAAAAATACGAAAAGGACGAAAGCAAAGAATGGGTGGTTTTTGTACACGGCGCAGGGGGAAGTTCGTCTATTTGGTTCCAGCAGTTAAAGGCATTTAAAAGTGTTTTCAATGTTCTTCTGGTTGATTTACGAGGACATGGTAAATCGAAAGACGCCTTACAAATGTACTACGAAGAAGAATATACTTTTGATGATATCAGTAAAGATGTACTACAAGTCCTCGATCACCTAAACATACAAAGAGCTCATTTTGTGGGGGTTTCTCTTGGTACTATAATCATTAGAAACTTAAGCGAACTAGCTCCTGAAAGAGTCAAATCTGCTATTCTTTGTGGAGCAATCACCAGATTAAATGTTCGCTCCAGATTACTCGTTTTTTTGGGCAATACCTTTAAAAAATTCGTGCCATACATGTGGTTATATCGCTTTTTTGCATGGATAATTATGCCTCGAAAGCGCCATGAAAAAGCGCGTAATCTATTTATTGGTGAAGCCAAGAAACTGTACCAGAAAGAGTTTATGCGATGGTTTAAACTAACCAACTCTGTAAATCCGTTGCTTAAATACTTTAAAGAAAAAGAAATTGATACTCCCATGCTTTATGTGATGGGAAGTGAAGATTACATGTTCCTACCACCGGTTCAGCAAATTGTAGCTGATCACAAGCAATCATTTCTTGAAGTAATCGATAATTGCGGACACGTTTGTAATGTAGAAAAGCCGAGGATATTTAATAAAATATCCATCGACTTCATCAAAAAAAATGTGTAGAGCCTTAGCGCGGTAAGCTAAATAGCCAGGCCTCTTGGTTAACAGTTTCTCTAATCGACATTAAATAACTAACCGCTTCATCGAAAGTAGCGAAGCCTTGATATGCCACATAATTGAAACGGCTTTCGGGATGAAATAAGATGCGTGTATCATATCCTTCATCCATTAACGACTCATTAAATCGATTTGCATTATTTCTTACGATGAATGAGCCCCCAATAACGAAGAACCTTTTATCTTCGCTTTCATAGGATTCCTGTTCCTCTCCTCCATTTTGCTGTTGTTCTAAATATTCATTTAGACTAAACGCACGTGGCACAAGCACCATAAGTTCCGGGTTTTCAACCGGCATGCTTAACTCATCAGCCAGTCGCTGCTGTTCCGGAGTAAGTTCATTGTCCTCTACTGCATCATCTTCGTTATTCTCAGTATCTGCTTCATCTACTACTTCCTCGGGCATCTCGTCTTCCGAATCACCTTCAGTATTATCAGTTGAGGTATCCGGTGATTCTACTAGAGCTTCTTCTGCAGTTTTAGAAGGTTCTGTTTTCATTTCTTGATTCTCATCAGAAACAAAATCATCTAAATCTTCCTGTAATTTTACAGGAGTTGTTAGCAGATTGTTATTGAAAACGGCATCCAAATTACTTCTTAGGTAATCTCGCTCAGTATCTAACAGAGTTTGCTTCGTTGCAAATTTCTCACTTGCTCGCTGTTTAACTGTTTTTTCGAGTGAAGCTTGCACAATGATTATTAGCTCATTTTCCAGATAATCGTTGGAATTGTATCCAAATAAATATCGAAGGCCAAAGAACCATGGCGGTAAATCTTTTAAGATCGGAATTCCTCTTCGAACTTTTGTTTCTTCGGTTCTATACAGTCCTGCAATCGTTGTTGCTTCACCATCCAACAATAGTGCCTGCGTGGATGCCTGTTGCTTATTGATGATTGTACTTACCGCATCAGGTTGAGCTGAAGATCGTTCAACTTCTATCTCCAGATGAATAAATGAAGTATCATTAACATCAATTACTGTTGGTACAACTGTTAATATTGTTCCTGTGCTAAAAAACTGGTCGGTTACGTTTCCTGCAATATCTCGCTGTTTTATCGAGAAATCCTGACCAACTTGAACCCGACCTTCCTCGCCATCTAAAACTTTTGTAAATGGCGTTGCAAGAACTTCTCCTAAGTTATCAGCTTCAAAAGCGTTAAATAGTGCCTGAACGCTAATTGCGTTGTCACCTTCACCAAATGGGCCGAGGTTCACTAACGCGTTGAATACATTTTGTGAGACATTTGCTGCATTAAAAGAATTTATGGATACAAACTGATCATTAAATGTTGTGTTGGGCAAGCCTTCACCGGCTCCGGCTCCTTCCCCACCAACAATATTATTCAATTCCGTTGGAACAGTACCTCGCAATGTCGACCAATCAACCCCAATTTCCTGTAAAGCTCTTCGGTTTCCTTCAAAAAATGTTGCGTTAATTCGAATTTCTCGTGTATCTAAATTGATTTCACCTTGCTGAGCCTGGGTTTGTTGCTGCTCTTCAGGCGTTGCTAAAGAGGATAATGGCACAATTTCAACAAACTCATCGGATTCAATAAGCGATAGATTCTTCAGCCTAAGTATAAAATCTAAAGCATCTTTCCAGTGCATTGCCGGTAGCGTAACACCTATAGAACCAGTTGTTCCGGTTTGATCGATTATGAATTTGTTTTGAAACTCTTGGTAAAATTGGTTGATAACTTCGATGGCTTCTTCGTAGCTGGTACTTCGGTCGAAGGCTACGATTTCATCCGGATTGGTGTACTCTCTCGGATATTCATCCTGAGCATTAACCATTACTGGCATGCACAAAAATGATAAAACCGCGATTATCGCAATTTTAAGCTTCCGTAAATGATATAATTGCTGATTTTTCATCGAACTACCTCCAGGGTAACTACTTCTTCTATGCCGCCTACGTCCAAGTTAAAGGTAGCTTTTTTATTTTGTAAATCTATAGAAACTAAGCTACCCAGATATACACGATCACCTTGTTTAAGGGAAATTATTCTTCCGGTTTGATCTCTAACAAAAACACGGTTATCTGTCATACCAATTAGCCGAGAGCCTCTGATATCGGTCAACCCATTGACATTGGCTTGAACAGTTGGTTGAATTAAAGGAAAGAGTGGATTGTAATTTGAGATTTCCTCATCCAAATTGATCGAAAAATTTCTTCCTAACGAATCAAATAGGTTCGTTTTCTCATAATAACTTTCGAGCTCGAATGAAAAGTTTACGGTATGCAAATCGTCATCTTGCCGAGCAGGTGAAATTGTCAGGTTACTTACTTTATTTAGTAGCTGAGAATGTTCAATTCGATTTACAAAATCAGTAAGTGCATCATATCGACCATAACCTGCGATAGAAGATTCAATGATCCCATATTCGCTACTTGGAACAGAATCTGTATAAATATAATCGTAATACATTTGGTTGCCACCTTCGGCATTCACTCGGTTCAAGAAATCGAATACATCGTCAGGCTTGTTTGAACTAAACAGGATTTTATCGTAGTTCGATATAACCTCTAATGCGGCCTGATACCGTTCGTTTAATTCCGTGAATTGTATGTTGATGTCTTCTTTTGAGGCTAAATCATTTCGCTTAGCTACCAATGAATTTTCCAAATCTTCCACCTTCGATTCTAAAAAGAATTTCGAATATGAAAAACCCAAACCTAATATTAAAAACAAGGTAACAAGCAAAATTAGGGTATTTCGTATAGCGTATGACATTAATTGCCTATAAGGTCCCCCATACCTTGTAAGTTCTGTGGTGTATAAACATCGGTATTTGCAACAATGCGATTCACGTAATAGCTAAAGTTGTACACCTCAACTTCACGAATTTCGCTGCGAGTAACGTCGAGCAAAGTTGCATCGGCAAATAATTCAGCAACCTGTCCAATTCGATCTTGATAACGAGCTATTCCCTGTATCTCAAGTGTATTTGGCTCATCACCCGGTGTTACATTTGTCAGCCAAACTCCACCAATGTTATCAATACCAGCGTTAATGGTGTTCAAATTTACCGACCATGTGATAGAATTTTCTGCCAAGGTATTCATCAAAACAAGATTATCTTGAATTTGACTAAGCTGACTACTAATTCTGTTGTAGTTATTTACTGTTGGAGCATACGATTGAAGTTGGGTATCAACCAATGAGATTTCAGATTCCAACCGATTAATCTCCGCAAAATGTTGTTGCCATAAAAAGTTGACTCCCGGAAAAGACATCATAATCAGAATTAATAACAAGATACCATGCCATTGAAGCTTAAAGATCTTTTGCCGATCGATTACGTATTTAGGCAAGAAAGAAATTCCTGAAAAAACTTCTTTTTTGAAGTTCGTTGCTGCCCATGCTGTACCGATAGCCGTTGTAAATGGGGCAATGGAGTCTAAAGTGTGCTCCTGCGGATCGAATAACTCTTCAGCAAACTCAAATTCTGAAACTTCTACATCAGGAAAGCGCTCTTTAAAAAACGATATACCCTCTTCTCCCAACGAGTTATTGCATATTATTAATCGGTCGAGGTTTGGAACTTCGCCTGTATCAAGTTGGAAAAGAATTTTTGAGAATACAGTATTCAAAAACTTTCTCGAACGAACACCTTCAGTAATAATCGGTGATACTAGCCAGAGTTTGTCACCTTTCATGAAAATTACGCGACAATTAAGCTCTGAAAACTGAAGAATACAGGTAATTTTTTCATCTTCAAGTTCATAGTTGGCTTTAACCATTGCCAATAAAATCGACTCATCCGGAAGAATCTCACTGATAAAGATTTTCCCTCGATATAAGGTATCTACTCTATCAATTAACGAAAGTAGTATGGGCTGATCATCGATACTAGATAGTACAAGAGCGCCATCTTCACGCACGCCATAGGAATAAAAATCAGGATCTTTTGGATCTCCATATAATGCTTCAAGTCGATCGTCGATAATGACTTTTAGATCTTTCTTCTTTACGTCGTTAAAATCAACATCCTTTAATACCTGAAAAATGGCAGTACCGGCGGGAATATTTAAACCAAGATCAACGCGTTTGGGATCGATGTTAGATAAAAAATTAAAAACCTGAATCTCATTAGAAACCGGACCTTCGGTTTCATCGATCATGTCTACATCTACGATCTCATCCCCTTTTTCCAGCTCGTCGAGCTCGAGATCTATATCATCTCCAATTTCACCTAATATATCATCGTCAAGATCACCAAGAATATCATCATCAATACCGCTAAGGATGTCATCATCAAGATCAATCTCAGAAGTAGAACTGTCTTCGTTTAGTGCAGAATCAAGATCAAAAACATCGTCGCTGGTTTCTCCGAAAACATCATTAAGCTCTTTTTCCTCTGTGGGTTTATCGAGCTTTTCTAATAGTGAAAACCGATCCACTCGAACAAGCTGAACCTTCTTATCCTTAATTTGGATTACAGCAAATTTGAGGCTATCCGCTTCAAGTACAATACCGGTATATAATTTACCTGACTTCACCTATTAGTAATTAACCTCGCTTAAAAGTTGCACCATTTTGGTTTTATTGTTCGAGTAATTTAAGGCAGATTCTTTAGAAATCTTACCTTCATCAAACAACCTTTTTAAATCCTGTTCCATGGTATTCATACCACGCTCTTTGCCTTCCATCAGCATTTGATAAATCTCACCTATATTATTATTTCTTATAGCTGCTTTTATGGAAGAATTTGCTAATAATACTTCTTTAGCAAGTACGCGTTTTCCGTCTAACGAGGGTACTAATTTCTGACTTATTACACAGGTTAACACATCGGCTAAGCGAGCACGTACTCGATTTTGTTCTTCGCTTGGCATTTCACCTAAAATACGCTCGATACTTTCCATTGCTGATGAAGTATGCAAAGTGCCAAAGGTTTTATGTCCAGAATCCGTAATTTCGAGAGCTGTCATTATAGTTTCAGGATCTCTAAGCTCTCCAATTACAATGATATCCGGATCTTGCCGTAAGGCTTGGATTGCCCCTTCTTTAAAAGAGTGTACATCGCTACCAATTTCACGATGACGTACTACACAGCGAATGGGTTCATGAATTAATTCCACCGGAGATGCAATGATTACGATGTGAGCATCAACCGTGCGATTATTCGCATCAATAATGGTGTCTAAGGTAGATGATTTACCAGAGCCGGTGATCCCGGTAATTAGTGTTAAACCGTATTTGTAATACTTTAAACTTACAGCTTTTGCTACTTCTGCATGAACACCCAGTGACTTAAACGGACGGATGTTATTATCGATCTTTCTCATATTCAAGCCAAGATGATCTAAATCGAAATACATATCTGCTCTAAATCGTTGACTCTTTCCTTTTCCAAGATTTATTGAGTAAGAAAAATCCAGATTTTTCTTTTCGAGTAATGTTTTGCGTTGTGTAGCTAATAAAACATTATGTAGTAAAACATCTGTTTCAAGATACTCTAACTTTTTAGGAAGCTTAAGCGGGTTCTTATCTCCAAAAATTCGATACCAGATTTTTCCGTTACAACCGGGGCCGCCTAAATCAATATCCGAAGCACTTACTTTAATCATATTTACAAGAAAGGAATCCAGCGCTTCTTTAAGGTCTACTCGCAGGCTTATGTCGGCATTTTCGATAAGATCTCCGATTCTTCGATGCAATTCGGGTCCTCGCGCAGTCTTGGGAATGCGATCCAAAATCGGCTTTATAAGCCCCGATATTCTGTCTAAATCAATTGCCGCCATGATAAATCCATCTTTTTGATGGAATCAATAGATAATCTTACACACCTATTGTTACGAAAAAAATAATAATCAGGATTGGTATATAATGTAATACACTATTACCAATTGGAATCATTCAATAATCGTTTTTTAAGATTCAATAATTGAATGTTCATGTTACTTATTTTTCTCTGTTGAATTTCGATGATATTTTTTGTGAATATATTGAATAATTTTTCAGGCTTTTTTCTGAAGAAGTTTAAAGCTTCGTATCGTTCGTACCTAAGTAAAATGCACTCACCTTCTGCCGTAACTTTGGCCATTCTACTGTTTTTACTAAATAAAAAAGCTTCACCAAGAAAATTTCCTTCCGAAAGCGTTGCCAACTGTATGTTATCTTTCCAAATGGCCACTTTACCATCTGCTACCAAATAAGCCGAATTAACGTATTCTGATTCGTTTAGAATGATATCATCTGCTTGAAATTTTTCTTCTATTCCTAGCTGTAGAAATTCCAGCACATCTTCATAATGAAAGTTTTTTAAGAGTAATGGTGGCTCTTTTAAAAACTTTTTTATGTAATCTGCCATCCATTCTTTCGACGGCTCGTTACCTGCATTCATAAAACCTCACTATTTTGCACATGCTGTTAAATATGTGTTAAAATCATCAATAATAAAACTAAATAATGCTCAATCGTCGATGGTTGATGCAATTATTTCTTCGATAGTTGTGATTCCTTCTTTTATCCGTTCGCGACCTGAACCCCGCAGAGTTAACATACCTTGGCTTATCGCTAATTCTTTGATTGAATTTTCATCAATATCTCCACCTGCATCTAATATCATTTGCTTTATTTCTTTCGAAAAGAATAAAGCTTCGTGTATCGCAGATCTTCCTTTATATCCACTTCCGCTACAAACATCACAACCTACTGCTTTATAGAATGTTGTAGTTTCAATTTCTTCATCAGTAAAACCTAGACCTCTTGCGATTTCGGGATGCGGTTTAAACTCTTCTTTACAATCTTTGCATAACCTTCTAATTAATCGCTGAGCCATTACTAAATTTACCGCATTCGCAATAAGAAATGGTTCTACGCCCATTTTAAAAAGTCGCGATACTGCACTAGGCGCATCATTGGTGTGCAAGGTTGAAAAGGTTAAGTGACCTGTATTCGCAAGTTTGATAGCGATTTCTGCTGTTTTTAAATCACGAATCTCACCCACAAGTACAATATCAGGGTCATGCCGCAGGATACCACGAATACTTTGATCGAAGGTCATTGCCGTGGATATTTTTAACTGCCTTGCCCCTTCAATAATATATTCTACCGGCTCTTCAACGGTTAGTACGTTTTTCGTAGGATCAATCACATAATACAAGGCTGCAACCAGCGTGGTTGACTTACCACTACCGGTAGGACCGGTAATAATGACGATACCAGAAGGCTGTTGAATCGACTTAACAAAATTATCTTTGGCTACTTTCTGTAAACCAAGTAAATCCAAATCACGAATTACTTTTCTATCATCCAGAATTCGAATTACAATCGACTCAAATTTGCGATCGTATTGATTTCCTACAATGGGCATGATGGAAACACGGTACCTGATATTATAGCCATCGATTTGCCGTTGAATAAATCCATCCTGCGAAGAATCCCGCTCAAAGCGATCTACATTTCTGGTTTTATCCTTTATAACCGCCGAGATAGCCTCCGGTTTTACATTTTTCTGTTGATACCAGAGCTGCAATTTACCATCAATTCTAAATCGAATATCCGTTGAAGAAGGACCGCTTGGGATAATGTGCAAATCACTAACACCTTGCCGAACAGATTCAACCAGCATCCCTTCAACCAACGAGTTGAGCATACTTTGGTTAATCTCTGCATCGATTTCTTCCTCATCAATATTTTCTTCGTCGGCTTCAATATTGGTTTCTTCGTAATCGATCTCTTCAAGAAGATCCAGAAACTCATTTTTGCGCTCGTAAACTTTACCGAGAATTTGCTCAACTAGATCGTAATTACAGTAAACTAATTCTGTTTGCTTAAAATTGAGTTTATTGATGATGGTTTGCAGATTCGGATCGGATGGATCGGCCGCTGCAATTGTTAAATCACCACGCGAAATTTGATACGGCAACGCTTTATGATGAACCAGCTCATCTACCGTTTCTTCCGGGAGTTTTTCAACATAATTTTTGATGGTATCAATAATCTCATCAGGAACAATCTCAACATCGGCTAGCACTTCCCTAAATGCATAGACTTTAGAGATTTCGCGCATGATGAGATGCCGATTCAGACCAATATCCTGGAATAGAATTTGACCTAATCGTCTGGAACTACCTGACGGTTCCTCTTCTAAAATTTGAAGAGCTTGAGTAAGCTGCTCTTCACTTACTACTCCTTTGCGTACAAGGATATCGCCAATATGTCGACGTATATTGATTTTACCCATGATTAGGAGTAATACAAGTGATTTTAGATGCCTGAATTAGGTTTAATAACAGCCGATTCTGATGATACAACGGTAATTCCAATTAGTGAGATCATGATAAACAAATTTATAAACAAATTTATAGTATCAATTACAGATTGCATCTTATAAGTAGTTTGAATTTCGTAATATTCGGCAAGCTGTTTTGCATTTTCTCTCAGCGCACCGGATTCGGCACCTAATCTAAATCTACTTATTGCTGTTTGAGTAAATACACCGGTTTCTTCGATACTTTCAATCAAACCGGCACCATCTTTAAGCATCTTTTTTATTGCTACTTCTTTTATCTGCTTTTCCATATAAGTGTTTCTACATGCTTCGGAAGCTACTCTAATTACTTCAATATTTTGTCCAGACCCACTGTAAAGAGTGTAGAATACTCTTGAAAAGATCTCGATACTCGTTTTATGAAGTAAATCCCCAATTACAGGTATTCTAATAATCACCCTGTCAACAATTAGCTTTCCTTTTGATGTGTTTACGAACCAAACAAACCCAACAATCGGAGCAATAAATGATATTAGCAACATCACCCAATTATCTCTTAGCCAATAACTTAGGTCAAGTGTAGATTGTGTCATAGGGGGTAAATCTATTCCCATTTCCACAAATAATTCAGCTGTTGAAGGAAATATATAGCCTACATAAAATAATACCACGCCAACAACAGCAAATACAGTTACTGCCGGCATCATTAACGATCTCTTTAAATTCTTTTTGAACTCTGCATCACGTTCCAGGAATTTTGCAGTGCTTTCAAATACCAGTGCCATGTTACCGGAAGTAGAAGCAACACTTAACATATAGGCCGCAAATTTTCCAAATATTGGCTCATGCTTTCCATAAACCTGCGAACCCTCTTTACCGTCTTTTAAGTCTTTTTGAATTTCTTTAATCACCTCTTTCATCCTCTTGTTGGTAGTATCTTCTATCAAAAGATTTAGGATTTCATCAAAGGTGAGCTGTTGTTTTAGTAAGTCGGCAGATAAACTAATGAAAGAAACTACTTCACTCATCGGTACACCGCCGGCAAAGTTGAAGAGCTTTTTATTTACACTTACAACCTGATATCCAAGTTTTATTAGTGCGCGTTCGAGTTCTTCTTTGGTATACGCTTCCTGTTCGCCGGCTATAGTTTTTTTACTACCCGACTTTTTTACTTTATATACGAAAGTATACTTTTGATCGAGAGCTTGTATGCGTAACCCATTTGTTTTCGATAAGCGATCAACCTTGATTTGAGCATCCTTCTTGTTATTTGCTTCAAATTCTGTTTGTACAACCTTACCTTTTTGTGATACTGCCTTTAAACGAAACTGTGCCATACTTGCTCCTTTATAGCGTTAGTTTTATTCCCAAACAACATTATCCACTGTTACAACAGCTGTAAATGGATCAATTTCTCCTATTGTTGGAGTAGCGAGTAATTTAAAATAACTGCCTGATGTTTCCGAAATTTCAAATGTATTAATTGCTGTAGTTGAATCTAATTGAATATCACTTAATGAGATATTATTAAAACTACCACCACCGCCACCCAACATAGGATGCTTCTTGTAATACATTTGGCCAAGTGTAGCTGCTTCCATTACATCTTGGCGTATAATATCTTTAATCGATTCGTCTCTTGAATTGCTAAACAATGTAATTGCTACTACTGTCATTATTCCAACAATAACAGTTACAATTAATAATAGCATTAGTTGTTGTTGTCCCATAATTCATGGCTTAAATAAAAAAAGCTTCTTCAACTGATGAAGAAGCTTTTAATGAATTAATCAAATAACCATTACTGGTTAGTAGCCTGAGTCATATTATCAGGTGTAATAGTTGCAACAATACTAGTTACAGCACCACTAGCTGGAGTAGCAGTAACTACTAACTGCCCAGCAGCTCTGGTTGTCATTACATAAGCACCATTTGTGTTAGCTGCAGATAGACCACTGTTGTAGATACTATCAGATGGGAAGGTAATGTTGTTGAAAGTTACTGAACTCCAATCGTTACCACCACCACCAAGCATGGTAGGCTTGATGTAATATGCTTGAGCTGAAGAAGCAATTTGAGCTAAGTCTTGTCGAACTGCATCTAAGTTTGCAGAATCAGCAGCACTTGAGAAGGTATTAATGGCAACTACAGTTGCGATACCAACGATGATTGTTACTAAAATTACGAGAAGTAATTGTTGTTGACCCATGATTATCTCCTAGGTTTTATTTATTGTTTATTTAAACTTTCACGTTTGAAAACAAGTTCAGAAATACTCTTTTAAAACAAAATTAGAATATTCTTAGCCGTTTATATTGTACTATACTACGAATGAGTAATAATTATAGATGATGTTACAAACTAATAAAACATTGATGAATTTTTCATATTAATTTATGGTAACATGTACATTATGAAATGCACTCTCTCTTAATATCTCTTATCGACACTTTTGAATGAAGGATAAGAGCAATCACTATTTTATTATTTTCCCGTTGTGGTTACTTGTTTTTGCAGCGAGTAGCCAAGTAATGATAATAGCCCCCATCCTACCTAAAATTGGTGCAGAGCTTAATACTTCTGAAAGTCTTCTCGGAAATTTGGTTACAGTGTATGCAACTATGCTGGGATTATGTGCAATTGTAGTTGGTCCCCTTTCTGATAAAATTGGTCGTCGCAAAATTTTACTTCTCGGTACATCTACAATGACGGTGTTTCTGTTACTTCATGGAATAGCCGACTCTTTTCTTTCACTCTTGATTTTACGTGCGTTTACCGGAATGGCCGGCGGCGTACTAAGTGGTGCTGCGGTATCTTATGTTGGGGATTATTTCCCTTATGAAAAGCGTGGTTGGGCAAACGGTTGGATTATGAGTGGCATTGCAATGGGACAAATATTGGGTATTCCTCTAGGAACTTTTCTTGCAGAACACTTTGGCTTCAAATTTCCATTTATTCTGTTTGGTATCATCATGGGGCTAACTTTTATTTTAATCTTTTTAAAAGTTCCTCAACCAGATGTAGCGCTTCAAACAAGTAAAATCACCATAAAAACTACTTTTGTTAAGTACAAAGTTCTACTAAAACAAAACGATATTAAAGCGGTGGCTTTCTCATATCTGCTGATGTTCCTAAGCTTGTCTATATATATTATTTACTTACCAGCATGGCTTACAAAGGAATTCGATGTTACTGTATCAGATATTGGATGGGTTTTCTTTGCAGGTGGTATTATGAATGCCATCACCGGTCCGCGAGCCGGTAATTTGTCTGATCAAATAGGTCGGAAAAACATGATCATCTGGTCGTGTATTGGGTTAGCATTACTCATGGGCTTAACTACTTACATTACCGTAAGCTTTTGGGTAGCGTTTATTTTATTCCCGGTAGCTATGATCTTAATTGCAATGCGAATCAGTCCCTTTCAAGCTCTATCAAGTGAACTTGTTCGTGCTAATAACAGAGGCTCGCTTATGAGTTTACTCGTAGCCATTGGGAACATTGGTTCTGGACTCGCTGGAGTGTTAGCAGGTCCTCTCTTTGAGTATTTCGGCTATCTGTCTAACACAATGTTTGGTGCTTTTACAATTGTGGTCACCGCTTATGTTGTATGGAAATTCGTTCCAGAACCAGAATTAGCATCTCAAAAAGTATAATTCCTACCAAATATTATTTCTTTGCTTTCCTCTAGCGGTTATACTTAGTATTCTATTATGTTCAAAATTTGTAACTGATCTACAGTTCTTTTCTCTTAAAAGATAAAATCGTATGAAACGCCTAGCCCCTTTTTCGGTAATTTTTGTAATAGCAATTTCGGTGTACTTAGGATGCCAAACCACAAGCACAAATGATGATGTAACCATATCCGGTAATGTGATCAACGAACTCACGGGAGATCCTATAAATCAAGCCATTGTTGAAATTACAGCTCCGGAGGAATTTGCCGGAACCGCAAAAGTAACTGACGAAAATGGTGCATTCAGCTTTACCGAATTAACAGTAACAGAGTCGGCAACACTAACTTTATCCATTAAGAAAACCGGGTTTGTTGACAATACCTTAAATGTGCCTGTATCAGGTGGACTTGAAATTACATTGGATCAGCCAATCGAACTGTCACCTGTCGAAACCGGTGATGGAGGTGATGGTGGCGACGATGGCGGACAACAAGTATCTGGACCTTCTGAAGGTGCTGCGGCTATTGAACTTGTTAGTATTGCAGAATCATCACTAAACATAAAAGAAACAGGCGGCACCATAAGTACTGAGTTTACGTTCCAAGTTCAGGATTCTGCAGGGCGAAATCTTGATCTTAACAATGCAGTAATGGTCAACTTTTCAATTGTATCCGGACCTGGTGGTGGCGAAGGAATTGTACCACCAACAGTTAGAACAAATGCTGCCGGAAGAGCTACTGCAAGTTTATTCTCTGGTAATGTAGCCGGTGTAGTTCAAATACAAGCAGAAATTGTTCGCGAGGATGTAAACCTTACCATTCAGTCCTCTCCTGTTGCAATTACCATTCATGGTGGGTTTCCAACTCAAGATGGATTTTACCTCACTTCAGATCGTACAAATATTGAATCAAGCTCCTCACAGGAAACAGACATTACAGCAAAACTTGTTGATGAGTTCAACAATCCTGTAAAACCTGGAACAGCTGTTTACTTTACAACTTCGATTGGTTCTATCGAAGGATCACAACAAACTCAGAGCAACAATGATGGTGAAGTTACAGTGCGTTTTTGGTGCGACGGTATCTTTGGAACCGGCGTAATTACCGCAACTACTGTTGACCAGAACAATCAGCAAATTTCGCAGACTTTAGATGTTGTTTGTTCAAATAGCGAGGCATTGATCGTTGTAAATCCTCCTAATTTTGCTGTTGAGCCGGGTGGAACCCAAAGTTTCACCGTTACTGTAACGGATGTTTCAGGCCGACCAATGGCTGAAGGCACTGTGTTAAATATTGTCGATAATGATGCAAGTTACGATCTCACCGGAAATACCAACATTACTATTCCAAACGCAACTTCTACCGGACCGGGAAAAACCGAGTTTGAATTTGTTCTAGAGTACTTTGGTAGCGAGACAAACGAGTTAGTTATACCCGTAACCGTTACCTCTCCTTCAGGTTTTACTACAACGTTTAATATAAAGGGCAATTCATCTGGTGGTGAAATTTCCGGACCTTCTGAAGGTGCTGCGGTTATCATTCTCGATTCAATCTCCGAAACTGAACTTAATATTAGTGAAACGGGCGGAATCGTAAACTCTGTGCTTACCTTTCAAGTACAGGATTCTTCGGGCAGAAATGTCGACATTAATAATCAAGTAACCGTTAATTTTAGTGTTCTATCAGGCCCTGATGGTGGTGAAGGGTTATTACCTGAATCTGTTAATACTGACGCTTCAGGTCGCGCAAGCACCAACTTCTATTCGGGTAATAAAGCAGGTGTTGTACAAATTCTTGCTGAAATTGTGCGTGATGATGTTGGGCTAACAATAAGCTCCAAACCAATTGCTTTAACAATTTTTGGTGGGTTTCCTGTTGAAGAAGGGGTTGATGTATTTATGGAAAGAAAAAACCTTGAAGAAGGTGGAGAAGAGAACATTAATGTTACACTAACCGATGAATTCGGAAACCCAGTAAAACCCGGAACTGCTGTTTCGTTCTCAACAAACTTAGGTACAGTTGCCGGGTCTGCTTTCACAAACGACCGTGGTGAAGCGTTGATAAATGGTTCTAATCCGGTTTGGTTACGTTGCATTGGTTTAGATGGAAATGGAGCCGCTGGTCAAGGTACAGTTACAGCTACAACAACTGATCAAAATGGAAACCCAATTTCTCGAAATATTGATTTCACTTGTAGTGACAGTCAAGCCATTATCACCTCACCTGTAACAGAATTCAGTTTAGATGCAGGCGGTAAAATCAATATTCCGTTTACGGTAACCAACCAAAATGGTGGTCCGATGCCAACCGGAACTATAATTCGAGCTACGGCAGAAGGCTCGGTTTCTATTACGGGCGATGATTTCGTTGAACTTGGAAATATCATGCAACCTGGTGATGGATCCACTGAGTTTGAAATTACTGTGGAAGATATTGGTAATGCTGATGATGTAATCATTATTTCCATTTCTGTTGAAACACCTTTACAGGTAACAACCATTTTCAACGATATCAGAGGCAGTAGTTCCGCTGATGGTGTAAGTGGACCTCCTTCAGGAGCGGCTACGATTATTCTCACCAATATTTCGGATGAGTTCATCAACATTCAAGGAACTGGTGGTACCGTAAACAGTACATTCACCTTCCAAGTACAGGATAGTGCCGGCCGTAATTTGGATTTGAATAATCAAATCGAAGTTAATTTCAGCATCTTAGTTGGACCTGATGGTGGTGAAGGTTTATTACCCGAAACAGGCACTACAAATGCTTCGGGTCGAGTAATAACAAATTTGTATTCCGGTACGAAATCCGGTGTAGTACAAATTCAAGCTGAAATTGTACGAGAAGACATTGGCCTTACTATTCGATCCCGACCAATTGCTGTCACCATTCATGGAGGATTCCCTGATGCTGATCATTTTAGTCTTGCTCCAAGTAAATATAATTTTGAAGGATATTCGATCAACGGAAGAACGAATGAGATCACAGCTATTCTTGGTGATGAGTTTAGTAATCCTGTAAAACCGGGAACTGCTGTCTATTTTAGTACAACCGGTGGTGTAATCGAAGGCTCTGCACAGGGCAATACCAATAATCAGGGATTTGCCTCTGTTCAGTTAATTTCGGGTGCTCGCAGACCCAATGATTCACAAACCATTGATGGCACTCCATTTCCACGAGATGGTTTAGCTACCATAACAGCCTCAACTGTGGATAAAGACAATCAGTTGATCGAAAAATCGGTTAATGTTGTATTCTCAACTTCTGCAGCTACCATTTCGGCAAACCCTACCACCTTCGATTTGGCACCAGGTGGTGGTGACACATTTACCTATACGGTAACCGATTTGAATGGTAATCCCATGGCGGCAGGAACTACAATTTCGGTCGATGCAGGCGAAGGAATCGAGCTCACCGGAGATGTAAACTTAACTTTAGGTAATTACATTTTCCCAGGTCCGGGTGCGACGGAGTTTACCTTCTCAATTCGTGATATTGATGATGACTCAAATGAACCCGCAGATCTTTCCATAAATATCACCGTTGTTTCCCCATCCGGAAACGAAACTACACTTACCCCAATAAGTGGTACTCGACGAAAAACATTCTAACAACAAACAGATTTAAAAGTGCTGGCCAAATGGTTAGCACTTTTTTTTGTTTAATTCATTTTCAGTAATCTCACTTTAAAATCTAGTTGCCTACCACAAATACAGAAACTACTCTTTGGGCCGATATTAAGGCTTCCATTGCAGGAAATGATCAGGACTTTACCGAAGGAAAGCTTGGCCGCGCTATCCTACTCCTTTCCATTCCTATGGTACTGGAAATGGCAATGGAATCAGTATTCGCCATCGTCGATATCTTTTTCGTTTCAAGATTGGGAGCCGATGCAGTAGCTACAGTTGGAATCACAGAATCATTAATCACCATCGTTTATGCGATTGGGATTGGTCTTTCGATGGGAACTACTGCAATGGTTGCTCGTCGAATTGGTGAAAAAGATAAGATAGGTGCCTCAAAATCCGCGGTGCAGGCAATCATTGTAGGTTTTCTTGTTTCACTTCCTATCAGTTTGATAGGCATCTTTTACGCCAAAGATTTACTACGATTGATGGGGGCAGAACCTGTGATTGTTGAAACAATGTACGCTTACACTTCCATCATGATTGGTGGTAATGTTGTGATCATGTTACTCTTTGTGATTAACGCAATTTTCAGAGGAGCAGGAGATGCCGCTATATCTATGCGGGTGCTTTGGCTGGCAAATGGATTAAACATTATCCTGGATCCCATACTTATTTTTGGAATCGGCTTTATTCCTGCATTTGGAGTAAAAGGAGCAGCAATTGCCACAGTTATTGGGCGTGGTATTGGGGTTCTGTATCAATTATATCTCCTATCGAAAAATCAAACCCGAGTATCCATCATAAAAGAAACATTGGTTGTTCAGTGGGATATCATGAAACGACTTATTCGTTTGAGTTTGGGTGGAATTGGGCAATTTATCATCGCAACCTCCAGCTGGATTGGATTGGTTCGAATATTGGCTGAATTTGGAAGTATAACTGTTGCAGGTTACACTATCGCAATTCGCATATTTATTTTTTCAATACTTCCATCTTGGGGTATGAGTAATGCAGCAGCTACTTTAGTTGGACAAAATCTAGGCGCGAATAAACCGGAACGAGCAGAAAAATCTGTTTGGACCGCCGCAGGCGTTAACATGGTATTTCTAGCACTAGTAGGTATCACGTTTTACATATTTGCGGAATGGCTGATTGCAATCTTCTCAACAGATCCGGAGATTATCCGTATCGGTGCACAATGTCTTCGAATTATAAGCTATGGTTATCTGGCTTATGCATTTGGCATGATAATCATACAAGCGTTCAACGGAGCCGGAGACACCACCACCCCTACTATTATCAATTTTATCTGTTTTTGGCTGATCGAAATACCATTAGCCTATCTGCTTGCAATAGAATTCGGTTTTAAACAAGATGGTGTGTTTTATGCTATAGTTGTTGCAGAAACCTTACTTGGTGTAATTGGCTTTCTTATCTTCCGTAAAGGAAATTGGAAAAAAGTTAATGTATAAATGAAAGTTAAAGTAACACTGGAAACCGGTGGTAGACGAGGAAAACAAGTAACCGTTATTCGTGGAATTACGCACAATCCACAGGTGATAGAAAAACTAACCAAGAAGATTAAATCACAGTTAGGTACCGGTGGAACTATAAAAGGGAAAGTGATTGAAATCCAAGGTAATCACCTTCCCAAGGTAAGTAAACTGCTTGAAGCCGAAGGCTATACGGTTCAATAGTTAGAGCGAAACTTTGCTTTCCTGTTTAGGATCTAAATCGTATAAAGAAGAAGCAGTAGCCTGTATAGTTTTATACCACTCGTTGCCAAACTTGTCATTAATGGCGTAAAAATCAGCGAAATCAGGCTTTCTTAGATTCATTTTCCACTCTTGAGTTTTGGACTTAAAAGTAGGATCCAAATGGAGTAGTTGATGATAGATCATCATTTCTTTGGTTTTGGTATCCAGCATATCCCAAAGCTCTCCGGATACTTCCACTAAATAATCATTACCTGAATAGTACTTTACCTCACGGGTGGCTTTCATGCATTTAGCTGCTTTTTGTTTACTGATGTGCGGGTAAACAAGAAAATAGCCAATTTCTGCAGGTCCGAATTCTAATTTGTAGTCTTTTATTACTTTTTGAGCTATCGCCTCTATTTCGGGCGATTCCATTAACTGTTTGTCGCTTGATGTAGTCTCTTCTGGTGCTAAAAAATCGTTCTCTGGCATAAATTATTTAGTTTTTGGTATACGAACACTGCTTGCAACAATCGCGTATTCTTTTTGCTCTTTGGTGATCAGCTCAGGATCTTCACCTGCATCCTCTGCGTAGTGTTTAGCTTGTTCGGTAGAAAGAATCTTTTCTTCGATCTTCCCTTTAAACAACACTTCTTTTCCGGTTGAATTGGTTGGAATAAAGAAGGAATAATCTATGAAAGATACTCTAGCCTCCGCCGACTCTCCCTCAGCAATAAAGAAACAGCCTTTTTTTGCGCAAACCTGTTTCACATTTGCTTTGATGATAAACTCCTGATCACTCCCACTTTGCTTAATTGCTTCATCTAGTGAGATTATAGTTTCATCATTGCCTAGCTTCAACACTGTACCAAATGTTTCATATTGTTCGGTACTAGTAACCGGCTCAGATAGTCTAATGACTTCATCCTGTGCATTGATATTTGTAAAAGGTAAAAGAACAAAAAGAATTATAACTAATGATCGCATAGCAGTATTTTTTGGTCTAAAATAAGAAAGAATTCAGTCCAATTTTGGGTTGAACATCAACAAATTCAAAAAAAGGGAAAAGGATTTTATTGAAACGATTAATTACGCTCTTAGGAACATTTCTCTTCGCTGTTTTTTGTGAATTATTTGTTCGGATAGTCATCATTATTTACCAACAAACTGAATTCACATTCTATGGAACCGGAGCACTACCGGGATGGCAATGGGTGGTAATTTTCGCTGTTACCATACTAATTTCTAGTTGGATTGCAGGCATGCTTAATGCCACAATTCTAAATTCTAAGCATTTCTCAAACTTCCTACTTTTACTAATATTGATGATCGTTTGGAGAGTGAGTGAGTATTTTGCTAATCCTGAACCTGAATTTTTATTCAGTTTGATTTTAATTTCTATGCATGCCGTTGCAATTTTGCTTGCTTTCAAAACTAAACAAAAAATCGATGAACAGATCTCTTAACATTCTGTTGGTACTGATATCAAGTCTACTTTTAATTCATTGTTCGTCATCTCCACAAGAAATCGAAATAGAAAATCCAGCCAGTGAGCACGGCAAATATCCTCGATTATTTACGGATAACACCGAAACTGTGTTTATGAGTTGGATGGAAACTGTGAGTGACACCACCTTTCTTTATTATGCCAAATACAATGGAGAACGTTGGACCGAGCCAATGCTCATTTCTTCCTCAGATTCATGGTTTGTGAATTGGGCTGATTTCCCCTCGATTATTGCGCAAAATGGCAAACCAATGGCATCTCATTGGCTTCAAAAAAAACCCGGCGGAACTTATTCTTATGACGTTGCCATTGCTACCTACAATGGGAGTGCTTTTTCTGATCCCCTTACACCACACACCGACAATACCCCAACCGAGCATGGTTTTGTAAGCATGCAACCTATCAGCGAGGATTCATTTTATGCAATTTGGCTGGATGGTAGAAATATGAAAAGTGGCCATGGTCACGTTTCAGGTGAACAGGAAACGAATCTAGATCATGCTATGACGTTGAGAGGGGCAGTGATTACGCCAAATAAGCCGGTATCAGACCAAGTTATAGATCAATCGGTTTGTGAATGTTGTGGAACCACATTGGTAAATACAAATAATACCTTAATTGCAGCTTACCGGAATAGAAGTGCAGAGGAAATTAGAGATATTTATGTATCAACTATGAATCTCGAAACCGGTAAATGGACGGAAGGAAAAAATATAAGCAATGATAATTGGAAGATAGCTGCATGTCCTGTTAATGGTCCGGTATTAGCTGCAAATGATAAGTTAGTGGCCTTAGCTTGGTTCACCGGAGCGAATGATACGGCAAAAGTAAAATTGCGCACATCAACTAATTTAGGGGAATCATGGCATCAAATTCAGGAGCTGGAAGCGGAAACGCCACTAGGCCGAGTGGATGTAGCCATTACATCGGATAACGTAATATGGGTAACTTGGATGAGCAGAAGCGACGATTCTGCTGTTCTTAAAATTGCTTCTTTTGATGAATATGGAAAACGAAGGTCGCTGCAGATTGTAGATCAAGTATCTGTATCAAGAAGCGGCGGATTTCCACAATTAGAAGTCATCGGTAAATCGAAAATACTAGCCTGGACCGACGTTTCAACCGATCGGCCCAGAATCAAAACAAAAATTATTCGATGATTTGAGGAAGAGTTCCTACCCCAGCCAATTGGGCAACTAATATTCCAATTTCAGTATTATCGTGCCAGCCGGTGAATTCAACAGCATGTGGGCCGTAAGCCATCACCGGAACTGGAACACCTGTATGGTAACCGGTACTCCAAGCAATTTCCATTTCTTCACTACTATTACCGTATTGCAGGGTCATCCCTCCTGTTTCATGATCGGCGGTAACTACCACTAACGTCTCGCCGTCTTCTACCGCAAAATCGAGTGCGGTTTTAACCGCTGCATCAAAATCTTTCACCTCACGCATGGCATAAGTAGCGTTATTATCGTGCCCGGCCCAATCGATCTGAGAACCTTCAATCATCAGAAAAAATCCATTTTCATTTGTTGATAACACATCGATTGCCTTTTGTGACATTTCAGCTAATGTTGGAGTTCTGTTTTCTGATGGCATACCTGCTGCAGAGAACAAGCCTAGAATTTTCTCACTATCCGATGCTTTCATCGTAGTTACGTTTTCTACAAACTCATATCCATTTGCGGTAAACTCATCAATCAAATTAAGATCGTCTTTTCTCGAGCTATTCTCTTCAGATTGTGGAATAAAAAACTCTTTCCCACCACCTAGAAAAACTTCAACTCCTGAGTTTAGGTATTGTTCGGCAATTTCTGGTTGCTTACTTCTAGCATCAATATGAGCTGCGTAACTTGCAGGTGTTGCATGGGTTATGGTAGATGTTGCAACCAAACCGGTACTTTTTCCTTTTGCTTCGGCAAGCTCAAGAATAGTTCGGCAGTGTTCGCCCTCAGGTAAATAGGCAATCATTCCATTATTGGTTTTTGCACCGCAAGAATAAGCGGTAGCACCGGCAGCCGAATCAGTAACTAATCGATTTGCAGCATGGGTAATTGAAAAACCTGTAACCGGCATATTTTGAACCACTAAGCGACCGTCTTTACCTACCAAATTTAGTTGACCAGAATACAGTTGTGCTAAACCTGTTCCATCACCAATAATAAAAATCACATTTTTGATTGGTCCATCAGCAACCAATGGATATTTCTCGGTTTTTTCCAAAGAAGGTAACTGAACAGAAATAGTGTCTAGTTTAAGCTCCTGAGCCTTGGAGACAGAAGTGAGAATAAAAGACATCAAAATTAAGGAAAGTAAAAAGCGCATTTTTTTATCGTAAGTTGAATATTCAAAGTTTTCCTAGAATTACCGCAAGATTAACGGATTGCTAAAATTTCGGCAAAAAGCTTTTTATCAATCCCCAAATGCCTTTTGCTGGCTTATGTGCGTTTTTATTTCGCTCAGCAGCTTTATCGATGGTTTTTAACTCAATTGTTTTCTTAGGCTGTTTGCTTTGTTTAGCTGCTTTTTGTTTTGGTTGCTTTTTCGAATTCGATTTTTTTGAAACTGCCTTTTTCTTAGAATTTGACTTAGATTCTTTTTTCGGCAACTTAACCGACACAGTTTTTTCTTCCTGTTTCTTTTCGTCTGCCGGTTTATTCTTCAATTCAATCACAAACCCACCTTGCTCACTTTTTGAAACATCGATGGTCTTGGCATTGGAAAAGTCGGGAGTGATGTCGTTAGCCGAGCCTTTCTTATTTGAACTAGAATTGGAAGCAGATTTAGCCTCTACATTTTTATCAGATTCATTTTTGTTTGTATCCGATTTCTTCTTGTTCGTTTTAGATTTCGATGATTTGGCATCATTCTGACGGCCATCACTACTGCTTTCAGACTTTAAAAGTGCATCCCCATCAATAATCTCAAGATCTTTTCCTGCTTTTTGCTTGATGGGTTTAAACAACTTGGCATCTTTTTTACTTACTAATGTGACTGCCATCCCGGATTTGTCATATCTACCGGTTCGCCCGATCCGATGGATGTAATCATCAACAGCTTGCGGAACATCGTAATTGATGATTAAGGAAACGTCGGCGATATCGATTCCCCTGGCTAACACATCTGTTGCTACAATAATAGGTACTTTCCCGTTTTTGAAACTGTTCAATGCCTTAGTTCGCTCATCCTGATCACGATCGCCATGAATACTCGCGGCATTGATGCCTTTTTTGGATAGAAGTCGTTCTAGCTGATCGGTCCCTCTTTTGGTAGCTGTGAAAATGATACAGGAAGTCCACTCAAGTTCATCAAGTAAACGCTGCGTTAATTTCAGTTTTTCGCGTCCATCTACCTGATATGCACGCTGAGCAACACTATTCGATGGTTTCGACATCTCAATCTGAATGAGCTCAGGATTCTTTTGAATCTTTTTAGCAAGATGTTGAATCTCTTTTGGCATCGTAGCAGAGAACAATAAGGTTTGCCGTTCTTTAGGCAACTTATCTATAATGTGATTTACATCCGGTAGGAAGCCCATATCTAACATTCGATCAGCTTCGTCCAAAATCAAGTATTTGATATTGGTAAAATCAACATCAAGCACTTTCATTTGATCGATCAAACGCCCGGGCGTAGCAACGATCAAATCAACTCCGGCTCGAATAGCTTCTGCTTGTCTCGCAAAATCTTCTCCTCCAATTATGGTCGATGAACTTAACCCGGTATGATAACCGAGAGCGAAAATTTGCTCATCAATTTGCTGTGCGAGTTCACGAGTTGGTGATAAAATTAATGCTTTTGTCCCTTCCTTTGGCTCAGATAAAATTTGATTAAGAATTGGGATAACAAAAGCCCCGGTTTTACCGGTGCCGGTTTGGGCTGCACCAAGAACGTCCTGCCCGGATAAAATTAATGGAATAGATTTTTCTTGAATGGGAGTTGGCTCAGTAAAACCAATATCTTGCAACCCCATTTGTAGCGACTCATTTAAGTCAAATTCTTTAAACGTCAAAGTAATATAAATGCTTGTTAATCAATACAGCATGGAATATACACAGAACCTTTATAAAGTGTATTACTATCACAATTCTTATATCTTTGTGATTTAAAATTAATCCACAAACAAAAATCTAATCATGCGTTTTTATCATTCATCAAGTACAATCATTCTTAGCTCATTCATCCTATTTGCTTGTTCCTCTCCCGAAAAAGAATTTTCTACTGAAACAGCATTGAATTCATTAGTAGATAGTGCCAGCTATGCGATTGCTTTTCAGAACGGTAGCAGGTTAAGCAGTCAGGGTTTTCCGGATGTAAATGTAGATGCCTATGTAGCTGGTTTTTTAAATGGGTTAAATGGGGATGAACACCGTATTTCGGAAGGTGAGCTGCGCCCTATGTTCCAAAAGTTTAATACATTTATTCAGGATAAGATCAAGACTGAAAATCGATTAGAGGCCGAGGAATTTTTTGAAAATAATCGAAAAAAAGACGGTGTAATTGAAACTGAATCGGGTTTACAAATAAAAGTACTTAAAGAAGGTGACGGACCTAAACCCTTACCACAAAATACCGTTGTTGTGATGTATGAAGGACGTTTGATCGACGGAACTATTTTTGACTCAAACTATGGTAGTGGAAATCCTGCTGAGTATGTACTCGGACAAATGATTCCCGGTTGGATTGAAGGACTACAGCTGATGAAGGTAGGCGGTGAGTATGAATTATATGTTCCATCTGAGTTGGCTTACGGAGAGAATCCACGTCCGGGTGGAGCGATCATGCCAAACGATGCTTTAATTTTTAAAATTGAACTTTTAGAAGTGAAATAACTGAGCAACCAAAAGTATAGATATAAAAAAAGGAGCTCTAAAAAGAGCTCCTTTTTGTTTTTAAGCTGTGTTAATTACGAGGCAGCGTTAATTAGAATCATTAATTCTGTAACTGCTTCGATTTTAGTATCGCTACTACCTTGCATTGAAGAACTTACATTACTTTCGATTGATGTGAAAAAGGTTTCATATACATCAACCATAAGGTCTGCAGTTGCAGTAGTTGCAAGTGCTGATTCAAAAACTGTTTTTGAACCTGAAGTTGCATTAATTTGAGTATCGATTTCTGCAATTACAGTTGCATTAAAATTGCTATCATTTTCGATCGCAGTGCGAACTTCATCATGATAGGTTTGAAACTCTGCTCTTATTTCAGACTCAGTACCAGCGGTTGCCTTTAAATTATTGCGTAAATCAACAGATGCTTGTGCTACTGCACTAATGGTAGATTCACTAGCACCGGCTGCTCTTGCTTCGGCTTCAACAGCTACATCTAATAAGTGAGCAAGAACTACTGAACTTTGAATACTCGCAGATGCTCTAGCTTCTGCTGATGCATTCGCGCTTCCATTAATCACGGCACGACTCCACATTTCTGCAGCTTTTGCTGCAACTGATGCTTCTGTATTACCGGCTAAATAAGCGTTAAAGAAATCCTGCTCAAATTCTACATAAGCATTGGTTTCACTCTCGGCAGATGTTGATGCTGCAAGCTTAGCCTCTAAGTCGGCTTGCGCTTCAGCCATTGCTTCCATCATAGCTTCAAGTTTTGCTTCACTTTCTGAGTTAAATTCACTCTGAAAATAAGCCGCTCGTACTTCTGCACCTTTCTTTAATGCGGCTGCAATACTGGTTGCTGAACTTGAATTTACATTTGCTGCACTTTCTGAAGTAACTATTGCTTCAATTTCAGCTTTCGATACGTTGTTTGATCCATTATTTGCTACTAACTCAGCAAATACCATTGTCTCTGCTTTCGATTCAGCATCAATAGGCTTTATGGTATATTCAGATCCATTTTCTACAGATCCTGATACAAATCCCATTGTAGTTTCTGTATCTGATTTAGCTTCAACAATGATGTTTTGGTATGCTTCGGCATCAACTTGTAATTCAAAATTACCGGAAGCATCTACATTAGTTTCTGTATCACTAATGGTTTCTACACTACCGTTTGCAGTTATATATGCAGCTGAAACAACAGTAGCTTGGTTATTTATAGTTTTTGATTTTGAGCTTTCTACTTGACCCGAAATTGTGGCGTAATCAGAACTGGTGCCCGACGTGTTATCATCAGAACAATTAAGTCCTAAAACGGCAAAACCGAGTACAAATATAATCGACTTAAATGATCTACTAAACTTCATAATATGTGTTTATTGGTTTTTGGTTTGTTAGTTAGTTCACCCGTTTATAGGCACAATTCACCGTAAGTGTTCCCAAAATCCTTATGCTATTAAGAATGTGTAATGTAGATTAGAAGAAAATAAAGGTATTCGGTTAGGCATTGTCCGATATTTACTTAGCCTCGAAAAAGAAAGAGAGATAACAGGCTATCAACCTGCTATCCATGAATACGTTGGCTTTTTCGGGGTACAGAAAATTAGCTGTAGTTAGCGCTACAGCTTTTTTTGTAAGTAAATTCTTGGATTACCCCGTTATTTACCCCAGAGTTTATTCATTAAACCACTGTTTCTTAGTGTTGGAGTGAGAATTGTTTCTTTTATCAATTGCCTATCTCCTACTATAAGAACACTTAACCCCGCTCTTGTTACAGCTGTATATAAAAGTTCTTTGGTTAACACACGATTTTTTTTGTTCGGCAACACAATCAATACCTGCTGGTATTCACTTCCCTGACTTTTGTGAATAGTAATGCAATAGCCCGGCTCGTACGATTGTAACCTGCTCACCGGTACCTGATTATTATTAAATTTTACCTGTTCATGATCAGCTTTATATATACCAAGTTCACCATTTTGTACGCCCAAAGCATGTTGATTTTTGGTGACAATAATTTTTCGGTTCGGATACCATTCTCTGGATAACGAATGGTTTAAGCCTGTTTTTAAGGCTCGCTCGATCTTATTATTTATAGATTTACTACCAGAAGGACCTTTTTTTAATGCGCAAAGAATTGAGAATGCATTCAGCGAGATATTGCTTTCCTTTTCAAAAAAGGGTTGAATTGCATATTCATGAATTAATGAATCTAAATTGTCGGTAGAGTTATCTACTCGTTTTATATCGACTCTCTCTTCATCCTCAAGTAATTGAATAGCTAACTCAGCTTGCTCTGTTCGAATTGCTTCAGCTAGTGCTTGAATACCTGTTTCTTCGCCAAAACGCTTGCTTTTTGTGAGCGTAATGATGCAATCATTTATAGCATTATTACTTTCAAAAGCTACTTTATAATTGAGACTAGCTGCAATTTCAGTAGAAAATGTATTATCAGATGGCTTACAAATATCATTTAAAACCGCACCTGCTTCTACCGATGCCAATTGGTTGTTATCACCAACAACGATTAGTTTTGCATGCTCCGGAAGGGCATTTATCAGAGCAACCCAAAGTGACAGGTCCATCATAGATGCTTCATCTACAATCATTAAATCGACTGCAAGAGGTCTATCTTTATTGTATTTGAAAGAGTCAAAGCCTGTTCTTGCTCCAAGTAAACGATGAATAGTTTGTGCTTCTAGTTTCTCGTCATCAATTTCTCCTAAGGTTTCATTGATACGCTGTGCAGCTTTTCCGGTGGGTGCAGCAAGCCGTATTCGATATTCCTCACCAAAAATAGATTTATGAATCTCAATTATTTTCTGAACAGTGTAGGTTTTACCGGTTCCGGGTCCACCTGTTAAAAACACCAGAGGCTTAAGTAGTGATAGCTTAACCGCTAATTTTTGGAGATCAATTTCTTCCTCATGTTGCTCAGGATAAAATTGATTTAACTTCTCCATTTGCAGTTCATTCAAACTTATAGATTGTGCGGCTTTTTTTAGGATCCAATCAGATAATTGAACTTCATATTCATAGAATGTGTGAATGTATAGAAACCCATCACTGTAAATAAACAGATTGTAATCTCCCGGTTTACCAATAATCTTTTCTTCATACAGATATTCATCAAGTAACAATTCAGAAAAGTCGTTTAAATTAACCTCTACCAAAAAATCTTGCAGATAGGTTGAATCAATTGCCGTTCTACCCTCTTCAAAAGCTTTCATACAAGCAAAACATGCAATAAAGGCCTTATCTGATAGATTCGGATTTTTAACAAGCAAATAATGTCCAAATTCTATCACTTCTGAACTAAGTAATTGCTGGTGCTCAAGACGAGTGAGAAAAGAAATTTTAAATGAAGAATTGCTCATTTCTTATCCCTCACTCTTGCTTACAATTTTGTTTAAAGCCTCAATAAGTGATTCTTCCGGCTTATCGAAAAATACACCAGAATATTTTTCTTGAGGATTTATCCCTCGAACAAACAGATAAAATACGCCACCAAAATGTTTAGAATAATCGAAATTGGGTATTCGAGTTTGTAAATACCGATATAAAGCGAGCGTATATAAATGGTATTGCACATCGTATTTTGCTGATTTCATCTCCTCGGCGAGTGCACTTTTCGAATAATCATCAAATCTGTTACCGAGGTGATTGGTCTTATAATCCAAAATGTAGTACGTGTTTTCAACTCGGAAGATTAAGTCTATAAAACCTTTCAAGTAACCATTAATACTTTGAAGGTCTTCCTCTTCTTCTTTACCTAATTGCATCAATAATTTAGCTTTGGATAACTCTTGAACGGGAATATAAAACTCCATTTCAACCAGAGTATCTTGCTTTGGTAGCTGGTTCAACTGTATTTGATCAATTAGTGTAGCTTGTAAACTTCTTTGCACTAATTCGATTAACACCCGCTCCCATTTTTTATCAATGTTATAGAGAGTAATCATTTCTCTTATCACTTCAGGATGCCGATCGGGGTTATCAAATTCGATATTTTCAAAAATTGCATGCACGATGTTTCCGGTATTTTTCCCTTTTGGCAATGCGAAAATATCGTTTCCTTCCTTTTCCTCGGTAGCCACCGTTGAATTCACATCATCATCTATATCTTTGAATAAAAAATCTTTGGCTGTTTCTTTACCTGAGCTCTCCACCAACGAGCTGTAACTAACCATTCTTGGGTATTCCCATAAATCTGTTCGATGCGATCGTTTAAACTCTGATTGCACTGATTTACCGCTATTCTTTAGCGATAGGTGTTTACTGTCGATGCTTAGATCTTTAACCTCCAACTCCGAAATATCTGAAAGTTGAGGTTCTACATTTTCCTCCCATAGCGCAACGATTATATTCCGTCCGGTTGCATTCTTCACTTTTTTATTTGTCGGCAGATACACAAAACACTTGGATTTTGCTCTTGTAAGTGCCACATAGGCTAACCGTTTCTGTTCAGAAATTTCTTCTAGTTCAAAAAAAGGTAGTGCTTCATCATACTTGGCAGAATCGGTTTTAAGAATTGCAGTTGTACTTTTTCCATCCGACTGTACAATGAATGGGGGTTTCGATTTATTTAAATCCCACAAAAACGGACAAAATACTATAGGGTATTCCAATCCCTTACTTGCATGATGGGTAACAATTTGAATGAGCTTACCATCGCTTTCGAGCCGAATTATCTCAGTTTCATTATCTGCATTTGGACGTTCTCTTTTCTCTTGAAGGAAACGCAACATCCCATTAATCCCTTTCCCTTGTCTCCGATACTCATCAACTAAGAGCTCTTTTAAATGCAGTAAGTTTGTAATCACTCGTTCGGGAGAATCTGTCTTTACTGCATTTACTTCGATATCAAACTCAACAAATAATCGATTAATGAACCGCGAAAAACCTTCTTTTTGCCATAGTTCATTGAGATCAGAAAAGCGTTGTAAGATGGAAATTGTTTCTTCTTCTGAATCAAACATTCGTTGGACGTCAGAGGCTGAAAACCGTAACAAACGAGTTAACATAGCCGCACGAATATAGTTTTGATTCGTGAACTCAGCCACTGCAACGAGAATGCGGTAAAGGTCATCAGATTCCTGTGTTTCAAAAACAGATGCCTTACTGCGAATGATGCTTTTTAGTCCACGAGTAGCCAGTTTTTGTTGTAATTCTGCAGCATGTTGATGTTTATCCACCAAAATGGCAATGTCCTCAGTAGATACCGGATGTTCATCGATTTGATAAGGTTCATTAAGCAAGCGTACGATTTCGGTACAAACCGATTCCATGACCAGATTCTTTAGCTCACCTACCCGTTCATTATCCTGAGTAAAACTAACAACGGTAATTGGAGGAACCTCATTATTCCCAAGCATATATTCAGAATCTGAAGTTCGCCCAACAGGATACTCTGCATCTTCGAAGTGTAAATCCTGCAATCCAAAAGGAGTTTCTGAATAATTAAAGAATGCGTTAATACCTTGAATCAGACTTTTTGAGCTTCGGTAATTATGTAGCAATGTTCGTGTATTCTCTGTAGAAACCTGTTTTTTAGCATATAAATAGGTGTTTATATCCGCGCCTCTGAATCTGTAAATTGCCTGTTTGGGATCACCAATCATTAACCAAAATATGGATTCATCGCCTTCATACAGTTTTTCAAATATGGCATATTGAATGTGATCGGTATCTTGAAACTCATCAATAAAGGCAGTAGGAAAACGATTTTTTAAGCTTGTTGCAAGCGAGGAATTTTGGAGAAGAACATCCCGAACTTTTACCAATAAATCGTTATAGCCAATTTGATTCCTTCGTTTCTTTAAACTCGCATAATTCTGACGAATTACTCGAATTGCATGACCAACAAATGCATTTTTAATAGATAATAAATCGTTGTTCAACTCATAAAAGTCATCCACCCGATCAAACACTTGCAAGAATGGTATGCTCCCTCCTTTTTTTGCACCATTCTCATGCATGAATCTTCCAAACTTCTGAAACCAACCCTCTAAAGTATCCGCTTTTGTATCATACCCATTATATATTAATCCCGGTGTTTGAGTGTTCTGCACAAGATTAACGAATTCCGAAAACATGTCTTCTTTATTGCGATAGTATCGACCGCTTAGCGGACTCGTTGCAATAATCTCGGCTAATGCTTCTTTATCAACTTCAAGCTGGTTTTTTAAGGCAATTAACGCCTCTGAAGCCTTTATATATAGTTCTCGATAATCATCCAATGAACGATCATATCTGCTAACATCAAGATCCGGATTAAGACATAGCTCTCGGTATGCATCCAAGAAATCTTCAGGGGATTTAAAAGCTGCTTCAAGGTATGAGTTGCTCCAGCGTTCAAACTCACTTTCGTTTTCTGACTTAAAGAAATAATCGACCCAAAAAGAATCGGTCACTTCTGTAAGTAATGGCAACTCATCCGTTAACAGATCAAAATTCGACGACACCCCGAATTCTATAGAGTATTCACTGAGTATTCGTTGACAAAAACCATGGATAGTAGAAACTGCAGCCTCATCAAAAGCATATAAACAGTGTTGAAGGTGGTCGGCTTGAGCTTGAGAAAGCTTAGAAGCAAAGGTTGTTACAAATTCATCTTCAGAATCTGTGCCGTTAAACGTGTCAATGACTTCCTGAATTCTTGACCGAAGGCGTTGTTTTAATTCGTTAGTTGCATCGTTGGTAAAGGTTAACACTAACACCTGATTCGGCATTAGTAATTTCTCAACCAACACTCTCAAATAAAGTGAAGTGATATTGTAGGTTTTACCGGTGCCGGCTCCTGCCTCAATCAAAAACTTACCATTTAATGTAAGTTCAAACACGTTCAGAGCTTTATTCATGGCGCCTCCTCTTCCCAATGCATAGCGATAGGTTGATAGAACTGCTCAATTAAATTCATAAACTCAGGGAACGTACTCGGATTGACATCTCCGAAGATCAACCCATTGTAATAATCGTCCATCAAGCCGGTTCTGTACCTGCTTCCTTCCCAAACTTCATTTAGTTTTTTATTCGTTTTATCCGGCTCCAAATCGCTGCATACCAACTCCCAGCATAAATCAGGCAATAAACAAAGCTCTTTTTCATCAAACGAGGGCTTACTGAAATACTCTAAGAAATCTAAAAGCTTTTCATGTGGATTATCACAGCTTTTAAAACGGTGAACTACCAGTTTATCTTTATTGAAGGCAATGAGTATTGCACTTTTGATACCACAAAAACATTGCGCAACCAGAAACTCCAGCCATATTTTTACAATGTGCTTGCCCTTCACACTGGCCAGTTGACTTCGAACAAGCGTGGAATTGTTTATACCCGAAATCTTTCCATGGATCACATAGTCTCCAACCACGTGATTGATTTCTTCTGCTCGATGTTCATCCGGGAAATGCTGGGTGATGTATGCGTTCATAAGTTTGACTTTATCATACTCAGCATACAGGGTATTAACAGCGAGAGATCCTTTTGGTAGTTGTCCAGTTTTTTTCAGATAACTCAGCATTTCTTCTATGGAAAGCGTGGAGAAAGCAGATTCAATTTCGTTTCGGATTTTATACTTCTGCAACCCATCAACTTTAAAGAGCTGCCGATCATTTAGCAATTCATCATCATATACATCATACACTCCTAATCTGTTCGTGCAAATGTATTTAGAAGGATTAGTGAAGAAACTAATTAACTCAGAAAATTCAATTTGTTGTTCCGGGGAAGTAGATATTTTTTGGTTGATGGGCTTCCAGTCTAACCCCGATTTATTTATTGATTCAAAGAGTTTGGTATTTGCATCTTCATAAAAAAGAGCATCTGAATTACCATATTCGCTAAAGGCATGGAGATTATGTTTTTGGACTTTTAAACCCTCAACACCATCCATCATCTGTTGCACAATTGGAGAAACTAAACTGCCTTGCTCCCCTTCTCCAACAAAACTGATATGAACAAAATCGGAGGTAGAACTCATACGTTCCAGAAACAATAATTGATCGTCGGCCTTTGTGATTCGATCACCCGGTTGTGGATTTTGGTGAATCAAATCGAAGGTTGGACGTTTAGGATTTCTTGGAAACACTCCTTCATTGAATCCTAAAATCGCAGTAACCCGAAAAGGAATATTTCGATATGGAATGTAGCTACTGATTTGTATTCCGGTTCCAGGTTGTGTTGCTGAGGCATCAGAAGAAACAAGATGTTCAGTTAACCAAACTCGAAAAGTATCTAAGCCGAATTTTTCCTGATTGTTAAAAAGAGAAACCTGATGCTGAAGCTTAGTCAATGTTTTGTTGATGGATGAATTCTCCGGAAATAGTTGTGAACACCACCTCAGAGCATCCGACATCCATTCGTTGATAGTTTTTTCTGACTCAATATTCTGTTTGATAGATGTTAACCCACGAAAAACCGCATGTAGCGGTGTAACAAATTGAATCGCTTCTTTTTTTAGTGGAATTGGAAACGGAACATGATTATCAAACACAGCAAATGGTTGTTCTTTTAGCAAAACACCATCAAACACCTGATAAATGCCTTTTTCTATACTGTAATCAGAATCGTGAACGGTTAATCCATAATGGATATGCATCTTTTCGAACCATTGCTCTACATAAATCAGTATATCATCAGTAATCTTGAATTTTTTCTTAATTCCCGAAGATGAGATTAGGTCCAGAAACTGACTCACTTTTTCTCCCTCTGCAAAAAAGCTAAGAAGCTTTAAAAAAGCGTCTTCCGCATCACTATTTATTTGTTTCGAATTTTGAATCGGAAGTTTTGTGGGAGAATGTTCATGTAAAAAAACCGATTCAAGATGAGGCATGTATTCATCCAAATCCGGAACCATCACCAACACTTCATGCGCTGAAAGTGATTCATCGGTATCAAATAACGACAGTAATTGCTGATACAACACTTCAACTTCACGCTTCGGATTGTGGCAAGAATGAACTTGAATCCGATCCGCATTCAACTCAGCAGGCATTGTTTCATTTGGCTGATTCACGGAAAAAGAAACGTCATGCTGTTTTAACTCATCAATCAAAGCTTTTTTTACAGAACTTTGAGGATGTTCCCAGTCCGATGACATTGCGCTGATATTATCAGATATTTTCGGAGTTTGCTGAAACCAATGAACTTCACTTTGTTTAGCAATTTGAGTAATCAACCGATTAAACGATTGATTCCAATGCGAAATACCAACTACAAAAACTTCATCAGGTAGATTAATACCACCGTTTTGCATCGATTGGGTCAATAACGCTGGTATTTGATAGCGAGCAGGAATACCTTCAGCAACCTGATTCATTTCAGCAATCAATAACTGCCACAATTTTATTTGCCAATTTCCTTTCTCTTTTTGATTGGCTTTTACCCAATGTTCTAACATTTCAGGTCGGTATATCTGATATAAATCAAATACGTCCGCTACTTCGTTGGCAAGGGCAATTTTAGCATCAATAGAATCCGGTATTACTAATCCTGATGCTGAAAGCTCCGCTTTATGTGCATCCAATACTTTTAGAATACCCCATTGCAATGGTATCCGATCGGAGGGCAAAATTTCGGGTAATGATTGATCTATATCTCGGTACAGTTTAAATACAAACTGATTAGGCAAGATAAAATTCAGATTTCCGGAAATACCCATTCCATCGGCAATGGCAGTGTGTAACCACGCTTCAGTTTCTTTATTCTGAACCACAATCCAAGGTGCCTCAAATGGATCGCTTTTCGTAAGAAATGCACGCAATGCTTCAGAAAGTGCCGGTAAATGCGATAGTAAAGATTGAGCAGAATGGAAGTGTATCATCGGCTAAAATTTGATAGAGTATACCAAAATTAAGCTGAGAATTCTCAATGCAATATGTTTACTCTTTGATGGCTTCTTTCAACTTACGACTTACAAAGCCGGAATAAGATTCGCTATTTTCGGTGGCTTTATCCCTGATTTTAGAAATAAGATCTTCTTCCAGGTAATAGCTTACTACCTTTCGTTTCTTTTTGGGCTTATCACTATCAGAGTTCTTCTGCGCCGAACCGGATTCGGTGTAAGGAATAAAATCAAATTTAGCGTCTGCCAGGTGATCCATACCTAGAGGGTTATGCCCCATCACCTTTTTCTTATCCATAATGCTAGTGGCCGTTTTTTATCTCCTTAGCTAAAGCTAAATAATCCTTCGCACCATTGCTATTGCCATCGTATTCGAAAATTGTTTTGTGGTGACTTGGAGCCTCTGCCAGGGCAACATTATCCCGAATAATAGTATTGAACACTTTTTTGCCAAAGTAATCTTTGATGTGCCCAACAACTTCTTTATTCAGATTTTTTCTACTGTCGTATAACGTGCAGATAATTCCTCCAACTTCCAAATCGGCGTTTAAACGTTGCTGAACCACTTTTATCAGATCAAGCAATTTTGATAAACCATGAAGAGCCAGATATTCGGATTGTAGCACTATAAACACATCCTGCACCGCAGTAAAAGCATTCAAAGTGAGCAATCCCAGGTTTGGCGGACAATCAATCAACACATAATCATATTCCGATCCCTTTAATTGGCTTAAGAAATTGCGTAATAAACTTTCTCGTGCCGGCTCGTTGGCTAATTCCAACTCAGCTCCCGACAATTCTAACGATGACGCGATATAATCGAACCCGTTGTGCTTGATTACCACATCCTGCACTTTTACTTGTCCTTTAAGTGCCTGATAAATGGTTTTTTCCAGACGTTGAGAATGCATGCGTAAGGAATAGGTAAGATTGGCTTGTGGATCGAGATCGATTAACAATACTTTCTTGCCCAGTTTTGCAAGTCCTGCCCCAACGTTAATGGTAGAGGTAGTTTTGCCTACGCCGCCTTTTTGATTTGTAAAAGCAATGGTTTTCATAACGTATTAATGCCGTACTTATATCTAATATGGAGTATTAAAGAGGATATAATTATCGAATGTTACACGAGAATGCTTAAATAGCATTAACTTGATTCAGAAGGTAGTTATAATCAGTTAATTTTCTAATAGAAAGTGCCGAAAACAAACTACATTCGGTATAACAAATGGCAATACTATCCTATAATAAATCCTAAACTGGGTATCGAACCTGTGCTTAGTTTCTTAACTTTCGGAAGTTAATTGTCATCAAGAAAAAGTATGAGATTTTTTAGTCGCAAAATTGTAAAACCACAAGATCTTAATCCAAACGGCACCTTATTTGGAGGCGCTGTATTAAGCTGGATCGATGAAGAAGCAGCGATTTATGTGCTCTGTCAACTTGGAAAAGGCCGAATTGTAACCAAATATATGTCGGAGATTAATTTTGTTAGTTCGGCAAAATTGGGAGATGTAATTGAGATTGGCATGGAAACTGTTAAATTTGGAAGAACTTCCATTACAGTGAAATGCGAAGTTCGAACTAAATTTAGTAAAGACACAATTATTACGATCGACCGAATTGTTTTTGTGCATATTGACGCAAATGGCAATCCAGTTCCTCATAACATAACAGAACCCGCAAACGAATAAATGTTGAAGTGAGTAACCAAGAAAAAATCGTTGATTTTACGACCCTGAACGAAATGCTTTTTGGGGAAGCAAAATATATCAAAGAATTTGCCGAAGCGGCTGTTATCTCTTTCGAGGAATTCAACGAAAACTATACCCTTTTCCTCATAAAGCGTGATGAAGTTAATTTCAGAAAAGCCGGACACAAAATTAAGCCTGTAGCACAAATGCTGGGTTTAAACATGATTCTGGAAGAATATGAAACCGCCAAATCACTGATCTGGGAAGAAAAACCAGACGCAGAATTAGGAAATTCCTCACAGCGTATGAGCAAAATTATTGCTCAAGTTCTAGCTGAATTACGCGAGGTTGCCGAGAACGCTTAAATGTTACGTTCTCGTGATACTTTTCTTTGATGCAGATTTCTATTTTAGAGAAAAAATAGAACACTGTGTCCACTCCCATACTTATTATCGAAGACGATCGCGATTTATCTGAACTCATTAAGATTCAGTTGCTAGATCAAAATTACGAAGTGCATCAACAATTTAATGGCACTACCGGGCTACAAACTTTTAACGAAGGTGAATATTCGCTGCTCATTCTGGATGTAATGCTTCCCGGATTAGATGGTTTTGAAATCTGTAAAAAAATCCGAGCAAACGATTCTAAAACTCCCATTTTGATGCTTACCGCTAAGGCAGAAGAAATCGATAAGATTATGGGACTCGAGTTTGGTGCCGATGATTACCTTACTAAACCATTCAGTATTCGAGAACTCACAGCGCGGGTTAAGGCTTTGCTGAGACGTAGTCAGGTTCAAAATGATGATACCTCCGGCATATCTGACTCCATCACTTTTGGCGAACTATCCATCTACCCTCAAAAAAGATCCATCACTTTAAAAAATGAAAGCTTTGATCTGACCAGTAAAGAGTTTGATTTGCTGATGTTATTCGCCACAAATCCCGGAAAAGCGTACAGCCGACAAGAGTTGCTGGATGTTGTTTGGGGTTATCAATATAGTGGATACAGCCATACTGTAAATAGCCACATTAACCGACTGCGCAGTAAAATTGAAGACGATCCCTCCAATCCCACATACATAAAAACGGTATGGGGTGTAGGTTATCGTTTTGTAGAAATGGATGAGTTAATCGCATGAAGATCTTCACCAACAGCTTTTACGCTAAAATATCGGCCGTGTTTTTGTTTTGTGTACTCTTTTTGGGAGTAACACTGGCTTACCTCACCTTAAAATCCTCGATGATGTTTGTCGAGGAAACCACGCAGAAAGTAAACGTAAACCTGGCTACAGAACTCGCTTCCGAGTTACAACCCTTTTTAATCGATGCGATTGAGTCGGACAGTATCATACGTAAGATTCAATATTTGAAGGGAATCAATCCACAGGTTGATATCTATCTGTTAAAAAGTAATGGGATGATCAAAGAGTCGTACTTAAGCGATGATGCTCCACCCGAGCTGGCAATGGCTACCGTAAATACAGAACCATTGGACGCTTTCTTACGTGGTGATCCTCTTCCCATTTTAGGTCAAGATCCGCTGAATCCTGAGACTAGTAAACCGTTCTCTGTGTCGAATATTTCCATTATGGGCAGCGAAGGCTGTTACTTATATGTGATTTTAGAAAGCCAACAATACAGCGAGATTGCCGGAATGCTGGCTGAGAGTTATATCATCAAGAATTCAATGATCGGCTTACTGATTGTTTTATTAACCACCGTGTTTCTTGGTTTACTGGTATTTCGATTACTCACTCATCGGTTAAGGAATATCACCAAAACCGTAGTTGCTTTTGAACATGGTCAATTAGATGAACGTGTACACGTTCGCTCACAGGATGAATTGGGAACACTTTCCTCCTCATTCAATCAGATGGCAGATACCATTGTTGCCAACATGGACGAAATAAAACAAGTAGACCGCTTACGCAGAGAATTGGTAGCAAATATTTCGCATGATTTACGCAGTCCCTTGGCTTCCATTCAAGGTTATCTGGAAACTATTCAGCTCAAAGAAGCAGAAAAAACATTATCAGAAGCAGATCGCGAAAAATACTATCAGGTGGTAATCAGAAACACCAAAAAGCTGGGTAAGTTGATTTCTGAGTTGTTTGAGTTATCAAAATTAGATGCCAAAAATGTACAACCCGATTTAGAACCCGTTTCTATGGCAGAACTGGCTCAGGATGTGGTTATGCAGTTTCAACCATTGGCCAAAGCTAAAAATGTAAAGCTTAAAGCAGTATTACCAAATGAGCCGTTAAAACTGGTTACGGCTGATATCGCATTGATGGAGCGTGCACTATCGAACCTTATTGATAATGCCATAAAAAATACCCCTGATGGTGGTATGGTAAGTATCACGCCTGCCAACGCCGGTGATCAGGTTTCTGTTCAAATAACCGACACCGGTAAAGGAATTTCGGAAGATCAACTCACCCGAATTTTTGACCGATTTTATCAGGCCGATGAGAGCAGAAGTCCGGGAACAGGTGCTGGTTTGGGACTTTCTATCGCTCAAAAAATATTAGAATTACACGGCGCTAAACTTTCTGTACGCAGTGCTTTGAATCAGGGAACGACATTTAGTTTCAGTCTAGTTCATTACATGGATATAGACAACTAATTCATCAAGCATGATTCTAAAAGAAAGTGAGATTGATCAGGATAATATCGCTCCTGTACTTGGCAAACCTTATAAAGAACCCGGTAAATGGTTCACAGTAACCGGCTCTAGTTACTACTTCATCAAATCCCTTACAACACTGGAGGGCGAAGACGTACTCATTTGGGAAGACTCTAAAGGGATTTTCCAACGCTACGATCACGGTCTTGCCCTACTGGTGAACCGAAGTAATTATCAGCGAGCGGTGTTAATGGCTATTGATAGCTTTGTCAGCGTAAATATTTTTGTTGATGAGTCGGGAATGAATCGCCAAACCGTTCTTGAGTTCGAAACGGATCAATACAAAGGTAAATTCGTGACTAGTTACAGCTCTTATAAAAGTCAGCTCAAGTTTTTTAACAAACTAGGTTTAGTAGCGGTTTAATTTTTTAATAAAACCGACCAATCCGATAGCAAATAATTCTCGTACTCTCATTTGTACCCCGAAAAGAGATGACCATGGTGTGGTCATACCCCTCAGCCCCATTAATGATTTTAATGGGGCTTTTTATTTTTAGGTATCGTAGTTTGGCGCGAATTCAAAAATAAATACATCATCTATGACCGTTTTAGTTACCGGTGGAGCGGGTTACATCGGAAGCCATACTGTTCTTGAGCTGCTCGAATCAGGCCACAAAGTAATTGTAATTGATAATTTGGCAAACAGCAGCGAGCAGTCGTTGATTCGTGTATCGCATATAGCCGGACGTAAACCCATTTTTTATGAATTCAACCTACTGAATAAACCCGCTGTGGATGAAGTATTTAGTCGACATCACATAGATGCCGTGATTCACTTTGCCGGCTTTAAAGCGGTTGGAGAATCGGTTAAGGAGCCGCTGAAATACTACAGAAACAATTTGAACTCCACCATGTACTTGTGCGAAGTTATGGCAAAACATGGCGTTAAAAATTTAGTATTCAGTTCTTCGGCCACTGTTTACGGTGAACCGGAAACCATGCCTATTACCGAAGATTTTCCAATCTCGGCTCAAAATCCATATGGATATACCAAATTGATGTGTGAACAGATTCTTAGAGATGTTTATGTATCGGATGAGGAATGGAACATAGCATTGTTGAGATATTTTAATCCCATTGGTGCGCATTATTCTGGTTTGATTGGTGAAGATCCTAATGGGATTCCCAATAATCTTCTCCCTTACATTTCGCAGGTAGCTGTTGGTAAATTAAAAGAGTTGGCTGTTTTTGGGGATGATTATCCAACCAAAGATGGAACCGGAGTTCGGGATTACATCCATGTGGTTGACTTAGCAAAAGGGCATTTAAAAGCGTTGGAAAAGCTAGAAGAAGCACCCGGTGTTGTAACTTACAATTTAGGAACCGGCTCAGGCAGTTCTGTTTTAGAGATGATTAAAGCGTTCGAACAAGCCTCTGGAGTAGACATTCCCTATAAAATAGCACCTCGCCGGCCCGGTGATGCTGCTGAATGCTACGCCGATCCTACAAAAGCTGAAGAAGAACTTGGATGGAAAGCAGAATTCGACATCCATCGAATGTGCGAAGACACCTGGCGCTGGCAATCGAATAACCCGAATGGATATGAAGAATAGCAATATTCAATATTCAACAAGGAGTAAACAGTTTTCAATATTGAGTGTTGTTCGTTTATTATTGAATGCTCAATGTAATTTGCATACCTGGGTAGGATCGGCGCAAGAAAACGTCATCGTTGATATACATTCGATCAGTAAACTTGGTATGTATTCTTAACCCATATAGATCTTTTGGAAGCATCCTCAAGATGATAATTTACCATTTTGTAACGCAGCTATGAGCTTATAGAATTACTCGAATAACCCAAATGGATATGAGGAATAAATAAGTTCAATATTCATTATTCAACAAGCAGTAATCAACATTCAAGGAGTAAATAGTTTTCAATGATAAGTTACATCCTGTGTTAGGTTGACACTAATCAAAATATGACCCGATGAATATCATTGAATATTCCTTGTTGAATATTGAATATTGTTTATTGTCTATAACGCGCAAACCAGGCTAAAATGTGATCCACCTTGGTGATGAGTTGGCTCGGGCGATTGGCAATAAAGTGGCTCGCGCCCGGAATTTCGACCAATGCGGTTTCTATTTTGCGAATTTGTAATGCATTATACAATTGTTTGGATTCAGACAGCGGCGTACGCAAATCTTCGGTTCCAACCATCAATAGCGTTGGAGTTTCCACATTTCCTACTAAAGAGATCGGCGAAAACTTCCAGTATTCCTCAAAATTCTCCCAAGGTTGACCCGGATACCGGTAGTCGGCATAACCGTAATAATTGTCGGCTACCAGTGTTTTGCTGATCCAATTCATCACAGGTTTAACCACGGCTGAAGCTTCAAAACGGTTGTTCTTTCCAATAATCCACGCGGTCATTATTCCGCCTGCGCTCCCTCCGGTAACATATAAACTATCTTCGCTGGTGATGCCTTCCGAAATCAACACATCCACACCATCCATGATATCGTGATAATCATCACCCGGATAATTGTGATACAGCAAATTTCCGAACTCCTCTCCATAACTAGTGCTTCCTCTCATATTTGGATAAAACACCACATAACCTTCTGCAGCAAATAATTGAAACTCAGGAGTAAAGTGCGGACCATAATGAGAAATGGGTCCACCATGAATTTCTACTAATAAAGGATACGTTTTCGATTCGTCATAATTTGGCGGATAAATCACCCAGCCTTGAATTTCACGTCCATCTACCGAAGAGGTATACCAAATATCACGAACTTCGCCTAAGGTACGTTGTGCAAACAGGTCGTCGTTTAAACGTGTGATTTTCGTAAGTCCGCGTCGACGTGTAACCACTCCTAATTCGGCAGGATGATACGGAGAAGCAACATTCGTAGCGATTACATCTCCATCCGATAACGTAAAAGAACCGCCGCCATACGGTCGACCAATGGAATTTCCGCCAATACGTTCAGCTACCACTTCCATATTTCCATTCAAATCGGTGTAGCCAATTTTTGAAACACCTTCATCGGCATATTGGAAATATAATCCACGCCCATTCGAAGCCCATTGTACATCCGAAATAGAGCGATCCAAATCAAGATTCAGCATACGTTGATTTGAACCATCAGCATCCATTAAACTAATTTTGGCTACCTGATAGGTCTGAATTTTATCCTCATAACCGAGATAGGCAATGGTCTCACCATCCGGCGAAACTGCGGCATTTCCATCAGGACCAAAGCGTTCAGTTAACTGAATAATTGAACCGGAAGCAACATCCAGGGAATACACTTCAAAATTACGGCGCACTCGCTCCCAATCCGGATGTCGATTGGCCGAAAAATAGATGGTTTCTCCATCAGGAGCCCAAACCGGTGCACCATGATTAAAATCTCCTGAACTTAATTGGCGAACGGCTCCTCCTCCGGCGTTCACCATAAAAATATGGGTGAATCCCGGATCCAAATATCCGGCTCCATCCTGCTCGTATTTAAATCGATCGGTAACCCGTGGTGCGGCTGCCCATTTTGCGCCTTCCGGCTTTTTTGGAGCACTCACTAATACCGGATTTTTCTCCTCAATCTTCATGGTGAAGGCGATATAATTGCCATCCGGCGACCAGCTAATTCCACCCGGATCGCGTTCCAATTGTGTGATGCGCGCCACCTTTCCCGTTTCTACCCAATATATAAAGAGTTCAGCGCCGTGGGTTTCATCTGAAGTGACAAAGGCAATCCGCTTTCCATCCGGCGACCAACTCGGTTGCGATTCATTCTTATCGAAACTCGTCAGTTTCTGATGATTCTCCCCATCTACATCAATCAGCCATAGTGAAGAAGTCCGGCGATCGGTCATGATATCCATCCCTCGCCGCTGATATACAATCTGCTGTCCATCCGGTGAAATCTGTGGATTATCCACCCATTGAAGATCAAACACATCGAGCCGTTGAAATGGCTGCTGTGCAATGGACAATTGAGTTGCTGTTATCAAGAATACAAAGAGTGAATACATCGCTTTTTTCATAGATAGATACCTTATTTGATTTGGCGAAATCTACGTTGGATTTGGATGATACTCTGTAAAATTATTTGTTGATGGATTAGCTGATATCGCCTTCAAATCACCCAAGTGGGATCTTCAATAATAATTGAACCGCGGGTTGTTTGAATTTCCTCTTCTCTTGACCTTGATTAGAATGATTTAGGGATTAACAGGATTTTTTGGAACTTAAAAATGCATTAAATCTCTATAGCATTTTTATCAACTAGAAATAAACGGCTTATGTGAGATAGACTTTTTGGTCCAAACTGTGTAAATAAAAAATGCCGAAATGGAATGAATCCATTTCAGCATTTTGAGTACCAAAGGTCGGGATCGAACCGACACTCCCGAAGGAACACGATTTTGAGTCGTGCGCGTCTACCAATTCCGCCACTTTGGCTATTTGGCAAGACTCAAATATACGGCAAGTTGCGGGTAATCTTCAAAGGAGAGTTTGGTTTTTTTGTAACAGAGTTACACAGTATCAAATTCAATTCTTGATTGCAGGATAGCTAGTAAAGCTTCAAACAAAATCCTGTAAATCTTTAAATCAAGAGAATCATGGTCAAAAGACAGTTACAGAGTTACAAAGGCACAAAGTGACAAAGGCACTGAGGCATCAACTACGTTAAAACTTCGTTGATTAAAACTAAGGCAAAACTCAACACTAAAAACTCAAAACTCAAAACTCATCACTTTCAATCAACGAAGCTACTTGCGAAGTTGATCAAAACTAACCACTAATCCCTCTTCTCCTTCAAGCGCATCGATAATGCGGCAGAAATAATAAAAAAGATTCCGGCAAAGTACATGGCGTTTGCAGCTTCACCACCGAGCAGAAATTTGTAAATCGGACCAAAACTCACGGTTTGGATTCCCATTGGAATAACAATCATCATATTCAAAATTCCCATGTACACTCCTCGCCGATCTTGTGGCACAATTTTCGAAACCATTCCATATGGAATACCCATCATCGCCGCCCAACCGATACCAAATAACACCATGGGGAAAAGCACATAAATAGGATCATGAATATTCGGAATGAGCAACAGCGCAAGTCCTGTACCCAATAAACTGGCAGCGTAAATGCGTTTTCCGCCAAATTTTACGGTTAGCGGTACCAATCCTAAGGCAACTACAGCGGTCACGATGTTATAGGTGGTGCTCATTTTCGCAGCCTGAGCCGCTGCTTCTGAAGTATTGAAACCAAGCGTATTTCTGAACAAGGGTGTGATATATTGCCAATAACAAAACAAGGCATACCACTGAAATAAATAAACCGCCGAGAGTTTCCACATGAATTTCGGCATTACTTTAACGGCATCCCAAATTTCGATAAACGGCGCTTTAAACTTAACCCAGAATGACTGAGCTTTGTGGGCAAGAATTTCGGTGAGTTCTTTTTCGGATGGTGGTATTTCCGGAGTTTTTAGTACCGACCAAAGAATCGTAGAAATTGATAAGAACGAGCCAATGAAGAACGAATAATATAACCAGGTAGGAATGGTTTGAGCGACTTCCTCTCCACCACCTAATAAATCCTGAAAAATAAAGATAGAACCGTTGGCTAATAAAATACCCGCACCCACAAACAAGCTTTGCATTTGATATCCCAAACTGAGTTGCTCATCGGGTAGTTTATCACCAACAAAAGCTCTGTAGGGCTCCATGGCCATGTTATTTCCTACATCAAGAATCCATAGTAAGCCAACTGCAAACCAAAGGGTGGGACTTAATGGAAAGGCAAACAAACACAAACTTCCGAGAATGGCACCAATCAAGAAGAAAGGCTTTCTTCGTCCCCATTTCGGATGCCAGGTTTTATCAGAAATAGCACCAACAATAGGTTGAACCACTAAACCTGTTACCGGTCCGGCAATATTCAGGATGGGTAGCATTTCTTCGGATGCACCCAAAAACAGAAAGATGGGATTGATCGCGGTTTGTTGTAATCCAAAGCTATATTGGATTCCTAGAAATCCGACATTCATGTTCCAGATTTGCCAAAAGCTTAACTTTGTTTTCATTCGATGTATTGGTTCTTATTGTTAATCACTGAAAGGCTCGAAGTTGAGAAGAAGGTAAATGATTACCCTTAACTTTCAATATAAAAAAGCCTTCATTGACAAAATGAAGGCTTAAAATCAGATGTATTAATCATTTAAAGCTCAAGAGCTACTAATAAACGAAGACGAGTTATAAAAAGGAGTATCTCACTCCTCACTCCTCACACCTACTAAAGCTCTTTAATCTTAATATTACGGAACCATACATCATCGCCATGATCCTGAAGTCCGATGATTCCTTCCATCGCAATGTTGCCCCAATTTTCGTTGATTCCCGGCCATTTAGAATCGGCAATTAATGCTGCCATTCGCTCTGAGCCGATGGTATATTCAACTACTACTTCTCCATTTTGGATATGCTGAATGTTATTTCCACGTGCTATAACCTCAGCAGAATTCCACTCACCAAATGGTTTAGCATTTTGGGGATCGGCAGGAATTAAATCATATAATGAACCTGCTTTACGGTTTCCGTCTTTACCTAATTCTGCATCCGGGTGGTTTACATTATCCAATACCTGCATTTCCGGGGCAGTTTTCCAGATATAATCCCACTGCTCGTCTTCACTTCCTCTGTAGAAAATTCCGGCATTTGCAGCTTTGGCTACTTTCCATTCAATTTTAAAGTGGAAGTCGCTAAACATCTGATCGTAGATGATATCTCCACCCTCGGCATTTCCTAATTCACCGCGACCCGATCCCTGTATGTGAAGCGATCCGTCATCTGAAATCATCCATGCATTGGGGAAGCTCTCTTTTTGATAGCCGCGCCAGCCATCGGTAGATTCTCCATCAAATAACAGCATCCAGCCGTCGTCGATTTCAGCTTGGGTTAAGGTGTTAGGTGTAGGTTCCATGGGTTCCGTAGCAGTTTGTTCTTTTTGTTGAGCGCAAGCAGTTAGCAGAAACACTGCGATTGTTGCCAGACTCAAACATTGAGTGATTTGTTTTTTCATTGTTCGATTAACTGTTCTTTTCAAATTCTAATTAATAACTCCAACCATTTCGGTATGGTCTTTTGATGTAATTTCGTGCTGCTTGAGCGGCATTAATCGTAGCGTAATTCGTGTTGAATTTCGGATCACCATCCACAACCTCAAAGGTATCGGTGGTTACCACGCGAATTTGCTCGTTTTCATCGATATTGGTGATGGTCATGTTTTCACCATCCCATTGTAGAGGTCGGCGTAAATCCTGTAGACGAATCGCTAAATTCCCCATCACAACCACTTCGTTAAGCGGACCTGAATATCCAAAATGAGCACTTGGCTCAACACGGTTTCTACGAGATTCTTTGCAAGCTCGTACCCAATCCATTTCGTGAGAGGTAATTGCAGAAGCATCGGTTTCTGCAGCAATACTCATCGGGGTGAGTACACGTCGTAGCGTTTGTGGGACACGTGGAGGATCATTTTCTCTACCCACAATAAATGGATCTCTGGCATAAGTACCACAAATCAATACTCCTTCGGTTCCAACAAACATGGCTCCACCCCAATCGTCGCCAATCCATTTTCCGGGTGCTAATCCTTCCGGGCGTTTAGGCATCAAACCGCCATCGTACCAGGTAAAATCAACCGCAGGCATGTTTACATTACCTTTTTTACCACGAGCCGGGAAATGATAATGAACCGTACTTCCAACAGGCGCACTTTCTGTATTAACTTGTGTGGATGAGCCTTCGATAGTGGTTGGCTGACCAAGTTCAAGTGCTTTGAAAACAGGATCAATAATATGGCATCCCATATCACCTAATGCACCGGTTCCGAAATCCCACCATGCACGCCAGTTCCAAGGCGTATATTTTGGATGATACGGTCGCCAAGGAGCCGGACCAATAAAGTTGTGCCAATCTAAGGTTGGTGGTGTGGATGGAGTTTCCGTTGGTCGCATCAACCCCTGAGGCCAGATAGGTCGGTTAGTCCACGCATGTACTTCGGTTACTTCCCCAATTTCTCCGGCCCAAATCCACTCACAAACCAATCGAATTCCTTCTCCTGAATTTCCCTGATTTCCCATTTGAGTGGCGACTCCGGTTTCGTCTGCTAATTGAGTTAGCATTCGCGATTCATACACCGAGTGCGTTAACGGCTTTTGAACATACACGTGCTTTCCGGCCCGCATAGAATCGGCAGCTGCAACGTAGTGGGTATGATCTGGTGTTGAAATCATAACAGCGTCGATATCGTCGCCCATTTCATCCAACATTTCCCGGTAATCCATATACTTTTGAGCTCCGGGATAATCGTTGAAGCAACGAGCTGCATACTTCCAATCTACATCGGCAAGAGCAACGATATTTTCAGAATTCATGGCACGCAAATTACCGCGTCCCATTCCGCCAACTCCAATCCCGGCAATGTTTAGTTTATCGCTTGGCGCTTTATGTCCTAACCCCGCAATTACAGAACTCGGAAGAATGGTAACTCCTGCTGCTAAAGCTCCGGTAGTTTTTAGGAAATCGCGACGTGAGGTATTCGGTTTCCGTTCTTCCTTCTTATTTTTTTTATTCATACTCCGATGATTAAGTTGATTGTAACTAAGTGATTATCAAAAAGAGTGAATCTATAATTAAGCGTCGATTACCCTTCAAATATAGCTCGGTATTTAAGCCAAATTCGGCTAAAAGTAAACGAAAAATCGACATTCAATTTCAGAAAACCGCTTACAGCTTTAAATAGCGCACCGGGTCAATAAATAGTTACATCCCTTAACAGAGTTTCCTACCTTCGGAATCACTCAATTATATTCATCACAGTAGATATTATGTACGTTTTAAAATTTGGCGGAACATCGGTCGGCACAGCCCAAAGCCTGAAACAAGTTCAGAAAATTCTTCAGAATCATGTAGAAAATGGAATCCCACAAGCTGTGGTGGTTTCTGCACTGGGCGGGATTACCAATCAATTGGTAGAATTAGCAGCAAAAGCCGAAGCCGGAGATGAAAGTTATACCGATTTATTGGTTGCAATCGAAGAGCGACATCTCGATGTAATCGAAGCATTAATTCCGGCCACACAACGCAGCAGTACGGTTACAACCATTAAACTTCTGCTAAATGATCTGGAAGATATTTGCAGAGGTGTTTTTCTGATTCATGAGCTTTCGCCACGTTCCAGTGATCACATTTTAAGTTTCGGGGAACGACTCTCCTCTGCACTCATTCACGATTATTTAGCTTCCAGTGGATTAAAGGTCAGATTATTGGATGCCCGCAAAATCATTAAAACCGATGCCCATTTTGGAAATGCCGTGGTAGATCTGGCTTTGAGTTATACCAATATTCAACAAGCGTTTGATGGATATAATGATATCAGCATCATCCCCGGTTTTCTCGCTTCCTCGAACGAAGGGAATTTCACAACAACGTTAGGTCGTGGTGGTTCGGATTATTCAGCCGCACTCATCGCAGCTGCTTTAGATGCTGAAAAGCTGCAAATATGGACCGATGTTTCCGGGATGATGACGGCAAATCCGAAAATGGTGCCTCTCGCCCATCCCATAAAGCATTTGTCGTACGAAGAAGCCATGGAGCTTTCGCATTTTGGGGCAAAAGTGATTTATCCGCCAACCATTCAACCTGTGTTGGATAAAGGCATAGATGTTGAAGTTAAAAACACCTTTTCGCCGGAAGATCACGGCACATTAATCACCAAAAACGGAGCCGAAAATGGTGATTTGGTGAAAGGATTATCAAGTATCGAAGACGTAGCACTTTGCACGCTCTCCGGTTCCGGGATGGTGGCTGTACCTAATTTTTCATATCGCCTGTTTGCTTCCTTAAGTCGTGAAAGCATCAATGTAATTATGATCACGCAGGCATCTTCTGAGCATACCATCACCGTTGGAATTGCCGAAAAAGATGCAGAACGAGCCCGTATCAGCATTGAAGCCGAATTTGAGAACGAAATCAGGCTTAGAAAAGTAAATCCACTCACCGTTGAAACTCAGTTGTCGATTATTGCCTTAGTGGGAACGCGTATGCGGGAGCAAGTTGGGGTAAGTGCCAATCTTTTTGAGACACTCAGCCACAATGGAGTAAATGTAAAAGCAATTGCTCAGGGTTCTACTGAATTGAATATTTCGGTAGTAATCGATCGGAAACATCTGAAAAAGTCATTGAACTCATTGCACGAGAGCTTTTTCCTGTCGGATATTCGAAAGTATTATTTATTTATGATTGGCGTAGGCAATGTGGGTGAAGCCTTTCTGAATCAGATCAAAGCACAGAACGACTTTCTTTCTGAAGCCTTTAAAGTGCAGCTCAATGTATGTGGGTTGGCTAATTCCAGAAAAATGATCTTTAATGAAGAAACCATAAATCTGGATACCTGGAAGCAAGATATTGAAGATCACGGTACGCCAATGTCTGATCAGGGATTTGTGGAAGCTATGGAGGCAATGAATATGCGAAATAGTATTTTTGTGGATTGCACCGCCAGCAACGATATCCCGAAATTGTACGATCGAATTTTAAGAAACAGTATTTCGGTAGTTACGCCCAATAAAGTGGCTTGTTCTTCCGACTTCGATTCCTACCTCGACCTCAAAAAAACAGCAACCCGATATCAGGCAAAGTTTTTATTTGAAACAAATGTTGGTGCCGGATTACCGGTGATTTCTACCTTAAGCGATTTGTTAAAGAGCGGCGATCGCATCACTAAAATTCAAGCGGTGCTGTCAGGTACTCTTAATTTTCTGTTCAATACTTACGATGGAAGTCAAAAATTCAGCGATGTAGTTAAACAAGCGAAAGCTGAAGGATACACAGAACCGGATCCACGATTAGATTTATCAGGTGTTGATGTAATGCGAAAAATACTGATCCTTGCCCGCGAAAGTGGATACAAGTTAGAATTGGAAGACATCGGTAATGAACCATTTGTGCCTGAAGAATGCATGAACACCGACTCACTTGATGACTTCTATGCAATGCTTGATAAGCACGACGATGTGTTCAAAAAAATGTATCAAAAAGCGGCCGATGCCGGAAAGAGAATAAAATATGTGGCAACCTTTGAGCGCGATGGAAAGCAAGCACAAACAGGATTGCAGACTTTCGGTAGAGAACATCCATTTTTCGAGTTGGATGGAAAAGACAACATTGTTTTATTCTACACTAAGCGCTATAGTGAACAGCCCCTTGTAGTTAAAGGAGCCGGAGCGGGAGCTGCGGTAACTGCATCGGGGATTTTTGCAGATGTGATGAGAATAACTTCAGCCTGATTGATGGAAGAAATAAAAGTTTTTGCGCCTGCTACAGTTGCAAATGTAGCTTGCGGGTACGATGTGATGGGATTTGCCATGAAAGATATTGGTGATACCATGACCATAAGAAAAATTGCGACAAAAAAATGGGTCATTGAAAACGGCCGTGGTTGTGAAGGTTTGCCGGTGAGCCCCAAAGAAAATGTAATTGGTGTAGCTGTAGAAGCTTTGATGAAAGCGTATGGAAAATCCATCGAATTTGGCTTTCATTTCTATACAACCAAAAATATCAAACCCGGAAGTGGCATGGGATCGAGTGCATCCAGTGCTTCTGCTGCAGTTTTTGGGGTAAATCAATTATTAGGAAAACCATTCAAGAAAAAAGAACTGGTTAAATTTGCGATGGAAGGTGAACGCGCTGCATCCGGAGCGGCACATGCCGATAATGTTGCGCCCTGTTTGTTGGGTGGTTTTACATTAATCCGCAGTTACGAGCCTTTAGATATCATCGAACTGCAATATCCGGATATGCTGTATGCTAGTGTGGTACATCCTCAAATCGAAATAAAAACGTCGGATTCGAAAAAGATTCTGAAAAAAGACATCCCGATTAAAGATGCTATTACTCAATGGGGAAATGTGGGTGGTTTAATTTCAGGATTGGCAAAACCGGATTATGATCTCATCGGCAGATCATTACAAGATGTTGTTACAGAACCCATACGCAGTAAACTGATTCCGTATTTTAAAGACGCAAAAAAAGCAGCACTCAATGAAGGAGCATTAGGCGCTAGTATCTCGGGATCCGGTCCCTCCATTTTCGCCCTTTCATTCAGCAGAAAAATTGCCGAAGGTATCGCCATAGCTTTTAATAATGTATATGCGAGCAATGGTATATTGGCGAATGTGTACATCTCTCAGGTTAATGCTCACGGCACTCAAATTATCTCATGAAGTATTACAGCACCAAAGGCACTGTTGAACCGGTAAATTTTCAGGAAGCTATTTTTAGAGGCTTACCTGCTGATAACGGGCTATTCATGCCTGAGAAAATTCCCGTTCTCCCTTCGTCTTTTTTCGATGAACTTTCCACCAAGAGTCTACCCGAAATCGGCTTCGAAGTATTAAGGCATTTTGTGGATGGGGAAATCCCTGATGAAACTTTAGAAGAACTCGTCGCAGACACGTTAAGCTTTGATATTCCACTTACCCGAATAAATGACTCGGTGTATGCACTCGAATTATTTCATGGCCCAACAATGGCGTTTAAAGACGTTGGAGCACGATTTTTAGCTCGTTGTTTGAGTTATTTTACACAAAAGAAAAGCAACCAACTTACGGTATTGGTAGCCACATCGGGAGATACAGGAAGCGCCGTAGCCAATGGGTTTTTTAATGTTGATGGAATTGAAGTCGTTATTTTATATCCGTCAGGTAAGGTTAGCGGGTTTCAGGAACAACAGATGACGACCTTAGGTGGAAATATAACCGCCTTGGAAGTGGACGGCACTTTTGATGATTGTCAGGCTTTGGTGAAACAAGCCTTTCTTGATGATGAACTCAGAGAAGCAAAACAACTTACTTCGGCGAATTCCATCAACATAGCGCGATTGCTACCACAAATTATCTACTATTTTTATGCGTGGGCACAACTGCCTGATGAAGCCAAAAATGATGCTATTTTCTCTGTGCCAAGTGGTAATTATGGCAATTTGAGTGCCGGATTGATTGCTCAAAAAATGGGATTACCCATCAAACATTTTCTGGCTTGTTCAAATACCAATGACACCGTTCCCTTATATCTGTGGAATGGAAATTTCGAACCGAAACCGAGTGTTTCAACCATTTCGAATGCGATGGATGTGGGCAATCCGAGTAATTTTTTCAGAATGCTGGATCTTTTTGAAGGTTCTTATCAACAAATGATAAAACACATTTCGGGTTATGCCTACACCGACGATAGTACTCGAGATGCCATCCGAAAAACCTATGCCCTCTACGGATACATTTTAGATCCTCATGGCGCGGTAGGTTATCTCGGATTAATGGATTACTTCCGATCTGAACAAGGCACAGGAATACTCCTTGAAACTGCGCATCCGGTAAAATTTAAACAAACAGTGGAAGATCAAATACTGCGTGATGTACCCGTTCCTGCGCATGTTGAAGAAACATCACTTGAAAAAAAGAGCATACCGTTTAATGCAGAATTCTCCGATTTCCGCTCATTCTTAATGAATAAAAAATGAGAGTTACTCTGCTACTACTCCTTCCCATTCTACTTTACTCAACAAAGGTTAATGGCCAAGATCCTACCCGTTTTGCCTCAGAAATCGGAATTATTACTGAACGTGAATTTGAGAAATCTACCACCGAACCCACTGTAGTTTTTACAGGAAGTTCAAGCATAAGAATGTGGGGAAATTTGGAGTCGAGCTTTCCCGGTTATCAAGTATTGAATAATGGGTTTGGAGGATCCGAATTCAGTGACTTAATGCATTATCGGGAGGAGTTAATTTATCGGTTCCAGCCGGATATGGTATTTATCTACGAAGGAGATAACGATGTGAATAGCGGCAAATCTACCGAAGAAATTTTAGAAGATGCTATTCTCTTACTATCCGATATTCAAGCTACCCTACCTGAGGCTCAACTCTATCTGATTGCTGCAAAACCAAGCGTTGCCCGTTGGCATTTAAAGGATGAATATGAGCGCTTAAATAATGCTTTGCATGGATTAACTGAAACGGGTGATTTTAACGATATTACCTTTATTGATATTTGGTCGCCTATGCTTGATGATTCAGGAGCTGTGCTTGATAATATTTTCATCAGCGACAATTTACATATGAATGAAAAAGGCTACGCAATCTGGGAATCCGTAATTGGTGAATATTTACCTAAAAAGTGATGGTAAATACCAACACATGGAATAAAATTCGATATACGATTTATCGACCGGTATATAATGTAGTCGACCGTTACTTCTGGCCAAAAAGAAAGCGATCGATTGAAACTTTGGGGCTCCAATCCGGACAAAAAGTATTGATTATTGGTGCCGGTACCGGCTTGGATTTAGACCTTCTCCCAAAAGATATTGAACTTACTGTGGTAGATATAACACCGGCCATGGTTAAAGCGAGTGATCAACGTGCTCGAGAGCTGAGAATGGAAATCGATTCCTATGTAATGGATGGTAGTAATTTGGTATTCGATGACCAAAGTTTTGATATCGTAATTCTACACTTAATTTTAGCAGTAATTCCAGATCCTGTTGGTTGCATCACCGAAACAGAGCGAGTTTTGAAACCGGGTGGCATGTGTACCATCATGGATAAATTTGTGGCTCCGGGAAAAACAGCAGGATTTCTAAGAAAAGCCCTAAATCTGCTTACCAATCTTTTAGCTACCTCCATCACTCGAAATGTGGATGAACTGCTAACTCATACGCAGTTGGAAAAAACACGTCATGAACAATTGAGCTCCTTATTCTGGCTGATTCAAGCTCGGAAACGTACTTAGTTTTCCGCTATACTTTCAATCATTTTAAACGATGTAATGATTTGAATCTTTTCTGTATGATGTGAGTTCTAACGGTTGAATTTAACATATAAATCAAGGGTTAATTATGAGTACTGTAACTAAAGAAGCGGAAAAATTAAATCGAATCGGACTAGATATCGAAAAGAGTGAAGAGTTAGCTAAGCATTTAAATGAGTTGTTGGCTAACTATTCTGTTTTTTATCAAAATGTACGCGGCTACCACTGGAATATTCAGGGTGATAAGTTCTTTGAACTACACGAAAAGTTCGAGGAATTATATAACGATCTATTCGAAAAAATCGATGAAGTCGCCGAACGCGTGTTGACCTTAGGGTTCTCTCCTGATCACAGGTTTACAGAATATTTGAAAGTAGCAGACATCCCCGAAAGTGTGGAAGTGAAAGACGGAGAAAAAGCCGTTTCAGAGATATTGAGTGCATTCAAAATCTTACTTCAAAAACAGCGAACCATCCTAAATATGTCGGATTTAATGGACGACGAAGGAACCAATGCTATGATGAGCGATTACATTCGCGAGCAAGAAAAGAAAGTTTGGATGTACAGCTCGTTTTTGAAATAAATAAGCATTTCACCCTCCAAAGCTCTTAGAACACACTAAGAGCTTTTTTATTTATGGGCATTTGGGGACAGGATTGTTTTATACCTCTCACGAAGAAGAACCGAAAGTTTAAAGCGAAGTAATTCAGATTTTTTTAAACAGGCTTACCAAATTTTCAGTCTAACCTTTTGAATTCTTTTTCGTCTCTGATTACCGTTGAAAGTAATTTAATACGTAACTTCACTCATCGAATTATAAAACTATCTACTTCGTGCCTAAAGCCATTTTTTTAATAGGGATTATTCTGCTCATTTTCGGTTTCACCAAAATTTATGAATCGGAAACCCCTCCCGCTAATCCCGTAGAAAAAAAAGACCCTGTTAGAGATTCGTTGGTGCAATTTATTCAGCAGTTTGATTCTACGATTTCTTTAGGTGCGACAAACAAAAACATCCCCGGTGGTTCGTATGTCATCACTTATAGGGATCAGGTTTTGGCTTCGAATGGTTTTGGTGTGCGAGAGCTAAACTCAGAAATGCCGGTTGATGCCTATACTGTATTCCGCCTTGGCAGTGTCTCTAAAGGGTTTGCCGCAGTGTTAGCAGGAATGATGTATGATCAGGGTGTTTTATCCTTCGATGATTCTGTGGCAAGTATTTTGCCTTATTTTAGGTTAAATGATAATGAGCAAACAGCACGAGTTAGAGTTAGGCATTTGCTGGAACACACAACGGGACTTCCCCGCCATGCCTACACCAATCTTGTTGAGGATGGTTTAACCCTTGAACGAATTATCCCCCGGTTTGAGGATGTCCCACTTATCGATCAAGAAGGTCGAAGACACGCTTATACCAATGCTGCATACAGTGTTATTGAGAAAGTGCTGGAGCAACGGACCAATACCGATTTCAAAACACTGTTGGAAGAAGAAATTTTTACGCCTCTGGCAATGACACAAGCATCGGCGGATGTTTCTGTGTTCGAAACCAATACGAACGTTGCTCAGCCACATTTGTACAGTTATCGACAAAAAAAGCGCGTTCCTGTCTCCATCAAAGACAATTATTACAATGCAATTTCGGCAGGTGGAATTAACGCTTCGGCCAAAGATATGGGACAATGGTTACTTCTGTTAACCGGAAACCGATCGGATTTAATATCAGAATCTACTTTGGATGAGATTTTTACACCTGTTTCGAGAATCCCAAATAAACGATTTAGCAGACATTGGGATGGTGTGAATGAATCATTTTATGCAATGGGTTGGCGAGTATTAGAACATGAAGATCAAACCATTGTGTACCATGGTGGGTATGTGAATGGTTTTCGCAGTGAAATTGCATTCGATCGGGAGCGACAAATAGGCATCAGCATTTTGATAAACTCTAACAGTAGCTACGCACTCGAAGTCATCCCGGAATTCTTTAAAGAATTCAATCGTCTGCATGCCTTTATCGATTCCACCCAACAATCTGCGATCGAAACCTTGCCTGCATCGGATGAATAAAATTCAGAAAGTGAATTTTAATTCAGTGGATGAATTCCTGGATTATCTCCCGGAGAATGAACTTATAATAGTTGAAGAACTTCGCTCTTTAGTTTTCGAATGTATTCCGCACATAAAGGAAAAACTGTCCTTTAACGTGCCTTTCTATTCCGTTCGCAAAAACATTTGTTGTATTTGGCCGGCCAGCATTCCATGGGGAAATGTACCCGATCACTCAGTGGTTTTAGGTTTTACTCAAGGCCATCTTCTCCCCGATCCTTATAACGCACTTGCTGCAGAGAAACGAAAATATGTTCGAACGCTTACTTTCCCGGTAGATCAGTCACTTGATATTGAAATGATTCGGTTTTATTTATTCGAAGCATTAGAAATTGATTCGGTAAATTAGCGTTATCCTCACCCTTTTTAGCGTTTAATTATCCATCTGTCGGGTGGATACCCGGCTGTTGGTTTCAAGTTAAAGCGAAATGAATACCAACAATTATAAAAGCTTTCTATCACTCCACTTTCATGCAAATGACGAATGGGTTCATCAATCAACTTAGCATGTAACTCAATTTACCTTAGCTCGTACCTTCCACACGCAAAACCAATCAAACCTAGTTTATCATGAGTATTCTTAGAATCATTCTTACCATTTTACTTCCACCACTTGGGGTTTTCTTTACCGTTGGCATTAAAGGTGCCTTTTGGATCAATATTTTACTCACCATATTCGGCTTTTATATTCTCGGGTTAATCCATGCTGTTTGGATTATTGCTAAAGCGGATAAGTAATTTCTAAAACTCGTACCAAGTAGTAACCTGACGAATTCCTCCTATTAGAATAATCAGTCCAGAAATGGTAAGTAACGAACCAAGGAAATTCCCTTTAAAAGTATCTGTTAACGATTCACTTCTTGATTCATCAGGCGTATTTGGAGTAGGATACTGATCTGAATAATCTTTTAGTGTGGTAGCGAAAATCGCTGCTCCTGCGCCTATCATTCCTACCGAAAGTATTGTTGTTGATGAATGATTTCCAACAGTTTTGATCGCATAGATTTCATCAATTCCGAAACGTTGAATTTCATCGCCATTGATTTGCAACAGTGAATCCGATCTCAATACAAATTCACCCTTTGTAAGTACTCGTCTTTCTTTCAGGTAAACTTTCGTTTTCTTTACATTCATTTCCCTGTTAACATCACTGATCATTTGATCAGATTTAAGATCGAGTGCCACTTTTGTCGGAGCACAGGCTAAGCAAATTATCGCCAGAAAAAGTAAAAAGTAATGTGATGTAGGCATATCACTAATATTTTTGATTTAATCCATACATACAACTACCTAAGTATCAATGAAGTATAGAAGAATTGGAAAAACATCACTTAAAGTTTCAGAAATCAGTTTTGGTTGCATGTCGCAGGATGTAAAGTCAAAAGATTCCGAATCTATGCTTCGATCTGCTGTAGATCGTGGCATTAATTTTTTCGATACCGCCGATCTGTACAACAAGGGCGAAAATGAACGAGTGGTTGGAAAAGCACTTCAGTCGGTCAGAAATCAAGTGATTATTGCCACCAAAGTTGGTAATCAATGGCGGGAAGACGGCTCCGGCTGGGATTGGAATCCTACCAAAACATACATTCTCAAAGCAGTAGAAGATTCTCTTCGCCGATTAAACACCGATTACATCGACCTCTATCAGCTGCATGGTGGTACCATTGAAGATCCCATCGACGAAACCATTGAAGCGTTTGAATTGCTCAAGGAACAAGGGAAAATCAGAGCCTACGGAATTTCCTCGATTCGCCCAAATGTGATCAGGGAATGGGTTTCAAAATCGAATATGAGTTCCGTTATGATGCAGTACAGTGTGCTAGATCGCCGACCCGAAGAAGCAATGCTGGAACTGTTAGGTACACATGATATTTCGGTGATAACCCGAGGAACACTTGCGAAAGGATTATTGGTAGATAAGCCCGCTAAACCGTATTTGAATTACGCTGAATCGCAAGTTGCTGAACTTCAAGCAAAACTCCAGGATACAGGAAATGAACTCTCATTGGCTATTCAATATGTGCTCGCCAAGCAAACAGTTTCGAGTGCGGTTTTGGGGATGAGAACAATCAAACAATTAACCGAAAATATGAATTCACTAAGTTCTATTCCGTCTCCCGAAGATATTGAACGAATCGCATCTGCCCTTCCGGTTAATAGATACGAACAACATCGTTAATCGTGATACTTGTTACAGAACTATCAAAAGTTAACACTTAGTCCTTCAATCTGATTTCATCATTCATTATACTCATCGCGCATGAGTGAACAAAAAAAGCTACCGTATATATACGTTGATGATCAGGCTGCAGTAAACCAAGCAGCCGCACAATTAAACAACACCAAACAGCTCTCCGTAGATCTGGAGTTTGACAAGAACCGATTCCGCTATGGATTCAATCTTTGCCTGATTCAAATTTTTGATGGGACTCATACTTATCTCATCGACCCGGTTATAGCTGAATTGGACTTACAACCCATTTTCGAAGTTTTCGAGAATCCGGATATCAAAAAAATTGTGTTTTCTTTTGGTGAGGATATCCGACTACTCCATTCATTGGGTTGTTTTCCGCGAGGTTTATATGATCTGCAGATGGTGAGTGCGCTACTGAATTATCCACCGGCCTCGTTGGCTACGTTGTTGCAGGATGTATTGGGAATCACACTTTCTAAAGCTTCTCAGCAAAGTAATTGGTTCAGGCGACCGTTATCGGATGAGCAAATCAATTATGCGATACTGGATGTAATCCATCTGCCTGATTTATATGATGTATTTGTTAAACATGCCGACGAGCGTGGTGTTAGTGTTTGGATTGATCAGGAAATGCATCATTTCGAAACTCAGAATTATGAGGACGCCGATCAGAATGAGATTCTGAAAGAAAAATATAAAGGCGATATGACGGAAGTGGAATGGCACATATTTTCAAAGTTGATGCATTTGAGAGATCGTCACGCAGAATCGGTTAATCGTCCGCCATACCATATTTCGGAGCGTAGAACCATCACAGAAATCGCTAAAAACCCTAAAAAAGCCGGGAGCTGGATGTCGATCAATTCCAATCATCACTCTACAAAGAACAATGAGTTTATAGACGAACTGCATGCCCAGATTGAAAATGCCTTACAGGAAGCACAAGCTTTAGAGTTATCACGTCGGAAAAAAGCCTACAAAAAACCTTCGAAAGAAGAATATGAAAGATATCGCGATTTAGAGCATCAAGTGAAAGTAGCGAAGCTTCATTTTTATAAACCTATCCAAAAAGGGATAAAAGAAGCTTATGGAGATCATACGAAAACCTTCATTTTAAACAATCGTTTGATTAAAGAATTAGTGGAAGGTAACAAGCGTAATCTACTGCCTTACAAAGAAAAGCTAATTATGGATATTGCCATTAAAAAGGATCTGGATTATACTCAATATCTACCTAGTAAAAGGGATTAACTATGAAAGTTTTATACATCGGTGGAACAGGAAATATCAGCACGGCAAGCAGTAAGTTAGCAGTTGAACAAGGAATCGATTTATACCTGTTGAATCGTGGAAACAGAAAGATTGATATACCAGGTGCCAAAACCATTACCGCCGATATTTATAATACTGAGCAAACTAAGTTAGCATTAAAAGATCATGAATGGGATGTAGTGGTAAATTGGGTTGCATTTACTCCAGAGCATATTCAAAATGATTTGGAACACTTTCGCGGTAAAACAAAGCAATACATCTTCATTTCAACTGCTTCGGCCTACCAAAAACCGCCTACTTTTCCGCTCATCACGGAATCAACCCCATTGTATAATCCATATTGGGAATACTCTCGCAACAAGATCGCTTGCGAAGATGCCTTGATGAGTGCATATCGTGATTTTGATTTCCCGATCACTATTGTGCGTCCTTCTCATACTTATGAAACCGTAATTCCGGTAACGATTGGCGGTTGGAATGAATTTACTGTAATTGATCGTATGAGAAAAGGCCAAAAAGTGATCATACAAGGTGATGGAACCAGTTTGTGGACCATCACACACTCCAAAGACTTTGCAAAAGGATTTAACGGATTGCTAGGCAATCAGCGCACAATTGGTCATGCTTTTCATATTACCAGCGATGAATGGTTAACATGGAATCAAATTTATCAATGTGTGGCTGATGCAGCTGGTGCTGAGCTAAATGCTGTTCATATTGCGACAGATTTTATTGACAAAATCGCCCCCGGTGAAAAAGACGGGCTTTGGGGTGATAAAGCCCACTGCGGTATTTTTGACAATTCGAAAATCAAGTGCTTTGTCCCCGATTATTGCGCCACCATCCCATTTTCGGAAGGTATAAAAGACACCATTGCTTGGTTTGAAGCCGAGGCAGATAGAATGATTGTAAATGAATCAACCAATGCTATGATGGATCGGATATTAAACACTTATGGAGAATTAGGATAATGAAAGTACTTCTCAGACTAGAAGAATCGGCTCAGTTACTCGCGGCTATAATCTTTTTGGTGATGGAAGAAGCTGATTGGTGGTGGTATTTAATCCTTTTTATTGGTCCTGATATAGGGATGTTTGGATATGCGATAAACACAAAATTTGGTGCGATTATTTATAATCTATTTCATCATAAGGGATTGGCAGTCATCGTTTTTTTGCTTGGAGTTCACTTTAATTCTGAAATACTTTCACTCTTAGGAGCCATCCTATTTGGTCACGCAGCCATGGATCGAATATTAGGATACGGACTCAAACATTCGGATGATTTCAAACACACCCATTTAGGTTGGATTGGCGGGAAGATGAATGGTTAAAACCATTCAATAGTAGAATTGGCTACATTTCAACGGGGGTTCGACAAGCTCACCCGCCTTAAAGATGATAGAAAAAACAAAAATTCCTGAGCATTTTAGTTCACTTCAACACATTTTATGAATGGTTAAAACCATTCATTTGATAAAACGTTTGAAGGGTCAATTCGTGAATGCCGATCTTTTTTTCAATAATTGAGAACTTTGATTAAGCTTCTCCATCTGTCGGATGAATATCCGGCTGATGGATTACTGCTGAATTGCAAATTCTTATCTCTTTTACAACTCCATCACCCCGCTTTTAGCGAAATGATGGCTGGGCTTTGAACAATTGGTGTTTCTTTAAAAATGTATTACTGAAATTCACTCATCAATCAATTCCAACAACGCATCATACATCCCATCAATCTCTGCTTCGGTAACGCAATATGGCGGCATCAAATAAAAAGCATTGCCTAGCGGACGAAATAAGTATCCAAGATCAAGGCAGTTTTTCTTGATGTGACTGGCGATTGAATTATAATACCCATCTGCCTCATCATTAATAATATCTACTGCTGCGATGGTTCCTTTTACCCGCGCGTTTTTGAGATTCGGATGATCAGCAATCATTTCGATATTTTTTAAATGAATTTGCTCCATTTGTTTGAAGCGATGCTCATTTTCGATCAACAAATCCCACGAAGCAATTCCGGCCGCGCAACCAATAGGATTACCGGTATAACTATGCGCATGCCAAAAGGTTTTAACCGGATCATCAGTGTTAAAAGTATTGTAAATATGATCGCTACAAACAGTTGCAGCCAATGGACTAAAACCACCTGTAATTCCTTTACTCAAACAAATTATATCGGGTTCAACCTGAGCTTTTAAGCAGGCGAAATAATCCCCGGTTCTGCCAAATCCGGTCATGACTTCATCCAAAATTAAAAGCACATCAAACTGTCGATTTACCCAGTGTAATTTTTGCATAAACTCTTCACTGCACATGCGCATCCCTCCTGCGCCTTGAATCAACGGCTCCATTACAATACCAGCATATTTCTCGGGATGTTCATCCAACAAATTCTCCAAATGCTCGATGACTGCATCTTCTTTCTTTGCACGATCGGGATCTCCAATCCATGTATCCGGAAAAGGGATTACTTCTACATCAAAAAGCAGATCATTAAAAGTGTCTGCAAAGAAGTTATTGCGCTCCCCAACCGACATCGCACCAAGTGTATCGCCATGATAAGCTCCATCAAAACAAATAAAGATTGTTCGGTTCTCGCCTACGTTCTGCCAATACTGATAGGAAACCTTCAGCGCCACCTCTACGGCCGTTGAGCCATTATCTGAATAGAATACCCGATTTAAACTTTTGGGAAGCTTAGAAGTGATTTTTTCAGCGAGTTGCTCCGCCGGATCGTGGGTAAATCCTGCAAAAATTACGTGCTCTAATTTTTGAGCTTGTTCATACACTGCTTTTGCGATGTCAGGATGTGCATGACCGTGCAAATTCACCCACCAGCTCGAAATACAATCCAACACTTCTCTGCCATCTTCTAACGTAAGATACGCTCCCTTACCCGATTTCACCTTTTGGGGCTCAGGACTGCCTTTTAAAATGGTAAATGGTTGCCAGATATTCTTGTGCATGCTGATTGTATTATGCCTCCAGACTAACTAATTGGCTAAATGCCACTTGCAATGATTTTTTATCAATGTTGGGAAGATGACCAAGTTCGTAAACGGGTAAATCACTTAATTTTCTCAGTGTTTCGCGGTTGCTGTCGTGGTAAGGACCGCTCATCATGATTGCGAAAACCCGAATTCCACGATCCTGCAGCGCTTTTAATGATAATAACGTATGATTCAACGTTCCTAAACCAGATCGAGCTACTAATAAAACCGGTAACGCTAATTTTTCGATGATATCCAGCATGGTGTGTTCCCAATTGATCGGAACAATCAATCCACCTGCTCCTTCAACAATTAAATGTCGGGTTTGATATTTTGGTAATTCAAAATCATCCAATGTGATTGAAACTCCATCAATTTCGGCGGATGCATGTGGACTCATTGGTGCGTTCAAAACCCATCGCTCGGGGATAATTCTCTCATTACCAGCTTCTGAGATTCGTTGAACAAACTGCGAGTCGGTTTCTTCTTCAAGTCCGGATTGAATTGGCTTCCAATAAGTTGCATCCAAAGCAGACATAAACATTGCGGAGACTACCGTTTTCCCAATTTCGGTATCAGTTCCGGTAATAAAAAATTGTTTAGGAATTTCGATCATTATCCATCTTTTTTTGCAGCAAGATACACTACATGCCATTTCACTTTTACGGGATTTACCTTCTCATCCCAATGCTTAGCTAGTAACCGTAATTGTATTGCGTTTAGAGATTTACCGGTTAAGTTTTCGCCTGCTCCTATTTCCTTAATGTGCTTAAAAAAGTCAATGGCATGATCAAAAGTTTGGAACAGATCGTTTTCATAATAATCAATTTGAAAAGGTCCCATCGATAATTTCACCACCACTTCTTCAACATCCGGAAGTGGATTGGCAGTAAAAGGTAAACCGAGTTCCAAGCAACACTCGTACCATTCCGCAAAACTGTGATTACCCGGAAAAGCAACTAATAGTAGCCCGCCCGGTAGAAGCATCTCCCCGAGTTTCTCAAGTCCGATTGCGGTATCACCAAACCATTGGGCTGCAAAATTACTTACGATACATGCATATTTGGGCTCAGAAGATGAGATTGTATCCACGTTCAAAACTTCAAATCTTCTCGTAGATGTCTCCCCAAGCTGCTCTTTAGCAAAATTCACCATATCCGATGATGCATCCGTTATTGTAAATGCTCGATTGGGAAACTCATTAATCATTGCTCCGGTTAGAAACCCTGTTCCGCAGCCTACTTCAAGAATCGGACCTTCCGGTAAAATATCCTTCCAGGGACGTAAAGAAGCAACAAGTCCGTTTGCAACTTTACGTTGAATTTCCGCCTTTTGATGATAGTTTTGAGCCGATTTCCCGAATGAACGGGCGATATTATTATTCAGATTCATTTCTTTCTGCATACTCCCTAAAAATAGGAACTACTCGATTGAGAAACGACCAACAATCCGAAGAATTTGTAATTGGCAAAGCGTGTCCTGAATTTTCGATCACTTTTACAGAATTAACTCTTAATTGGTCGAAAAAAGCATTCGTACGTTGGTAAGGCACAATTTGGTCTTCAGCTCCGCAAATGCCGATAACTTTGGTGGGAATTGAACTCCAATCTAATGAGCAATCTTTCAGCAATTCAAGATCATTACTCAAAAGCTGTTCATTCATTTCATTCGGCACAGTAAAAGACTTTTTAAAGGGATGAAAACAACCTGCATAAAAGTTCTTCAACACTTCATCTGGATCTCGGTTGAATTGCGTAATCATTCGCTGGAGCATCTTTCTTTCTCTTTTTTCCTGATCAGAGTGTCCGGTAATAAACTGATCGAATGCACTGAATAACACCAAATAGTCTGCCTGATGCACTAATTCCTCGTTCAACCAATGGGTGCCAAATGAATGAGTAAAGAGTACTTTTGTATCGGCATTTTCACTAAATGTTGGCAGATAATCTTTCCCGAAATAGCCTCTGTTTGCTGCTTTAAAAGTGAATGATTCAGGGAGATTTCCCTTCATCTTATCCCAAAAAGACGCATCAAATCCCCACCCATGATAAGCTAAAATTTCGATCATCGTTTCCAGGTCTTTAAAGCGGCTAACAGCTTTTGAATATCATTCTCTGTGTGCTTCGAAGTGAAAGTAATACGAATTCTTGAAGCACCCTTTTCTACCGTAGGCGGACGTATAGCTGAAACCCATAAACCATTGTTGTGCAAATGATTTGATAATTCAATTGTTTCCTTTTCATCACCGATAATTATTGGAATTATTTGCGAATCGGAGGGCTCTGTTTCAAAACCTAATTGTTCGAGCTCTGCTTTAAAAGTGACAATCGTTTCAATCAGCCTTTTCCGTTCTTCTTCCATTTCCGGGATCAAATCAAGTGCTGCATCGAGGGCTCCTATCACGGCCGGAGGTAAAGCGGTTGTATAGATGAATCCACCCGAATGATTAACTAAAAATTCTTTCATTTCCTGTGAACAAGCTACAAAAGCACCGAAACTTCCAAAGGCTTTACCAAAGGTTCCCAGCGAAATATCAATTCCGGTTTGCTGGTAATTTAATCCTAAGCCGCTTTCACCCAATACGCCTAATGCATGAGCATCATCAGAATAAAAAAGTGCGTTAAAATCTGCTGCTAATCTTGCAAGATCTACTACCGGACTTCGATCTCCATCCATGCTAAACACTGTTTCGGAGACGATAAGAAGTCGATTGTACTTTCCATTTTCCGATTGCTTTAGTAACTCAGTGAGGTGATCTAAATCGTTGTGCTTAAATCGCTTTATGGTTGCCCTACTCAAAATTGAACCTTGTATAAGGCTGTTATGGCACTTTTTATCTATAAAAATACATGAATTGCGATCAACCAGAGCCGGAATAATGGAAGTATTGGCCTGAAAACCCGAGTTAAATAATAAAGCAGCTTCGGTGCCAAAGGTAGTCGCAAGCTTTTCTTCTAGTGCCTCATGAATAGTAAGTGTGCCCGTAACCAACCTACTCGCTCCCGATCCGGCGCCATACTTTTTTAGATATGCTTCAGCCCGGTCAATAACTTTCGGATGCTTAGAAAGCCCCAAATAATCGTTCGATGAGAAGTTAATTAATGGAACTCCATCTTTATAAACCTGCATACTATTCATTGCAGGATCTAAAGGATGTAATGTTCTTAGCTGATTTTGTTTTTCCCGTAATTCTAGCGCATCGCGGATAAATTGGTGCTTATCAGTATTCTTATCCACGAATTCGCTTTAATTTGATGTCCAGGTAGAATCACTCTCAAAGGTTCTCCCCATTGCTCTGAATTGGCGCACGAACGGCAACTTCTTACGAACACGAGGTGCAAATTGATGATATTCGATCATAAACAATCGATTTGTAGCAGGATCATAGTAAGTGAAGTTGACAAAAGGTCCGCCCATGGCACCATTGATCAATTGCCAGGTTCCGAGAGTTTCGTAGGCTAAATATCTACCTTTTTGGAAGGATTCTGTTTCTACAGGACGACGATATTCAGTGGAAACATATTGATTTTCTCTCCCTCCTTTAAAATAGGTTTGCAGTAAACTATCGCGTGTGGCATTTATCCAGTCGTTATCTAAAAAACTAATGTCAGTCACATCATCTTTCCACCAAATCCACATTCTGCGCTCATTATCGGGCAGTAATCGTCTATAGGTTTGGAAGTTTAGCGTATCAACGCCCTTGTAATAATCATGCTGAAAGCGGACCATAAAGCCATGATCGTTCCAGAGCGAATCGGAATACTGAGTCTGCTCTTTCTTCTCGTACACATCCCAATTCCAGCGCTGAAGTTCTTTTTCAAGGGCACTTGAGACCAACGCTTGTTCAGAATTTCTGATTTTTTCAGCAAGTACAGAATCTGATGTCGAGGTAAGTATCAACACATATTGATCTTTATACCACTGATCTTCGATTGGAAAGGCAAAGCTTTCACCGGATTCTACCCGAGCTTCTACGCCATCATCCAAAAACGCCTTAATTTGTCGACCAACGTTAGTGTCTTCGTTTAGCGGAGCTGCAAATATTACGTTTCTACCTTTTCGAATGCGCTCTAACTGCTGCCGAGAGCGAATGGGCATAAACATTAAATCGTAATTCGGTTCTGCGTTTGGTAAGGTGAAGATATATTTCCCGAAGGTATCTCGAATAGCTTCGGCAGTTGCACTCTCCCATTTGGTAGAATCCATTACTACGATAAACTCTCTCGGATTACCATCTGCCCGCTCTCTGAAATCACCTTCACATGCAACTAATCCTGCCAATAATGCGAGTAGAACTAAACTTTTCAAATACCTCATAAATTGAACTTTTATTTCCCAAATTTTAAAGAATGTACGAAATCAAAGACGTGGTCTTTCCAATTTTGTTGTGGATACACTTCCTTGATTTTGTTTATCAGCGCGCTCCCTACAATAAACCCATCTGCTTTCTCAGCAATTTTTTGTGCATCATCAAATGATTTAATACCAAATCCTATCATTTTTGGGTTTTTGGTAACGTTTTCACCAACTCTTTCGATGAATCTATTTACTGATTGAGAAACTTCCTCACCACTTCGAGCTCCTGTAACACCGGTAACCGAAACACAATACACAAAACCATTGGACTTTTCATCTGCTAGACGCATACGCTCGTCGGTGGTATTTGGGGCCACTAAATAAATGATTGGAATATCTACTTCTTTAGCTTCTCGTTCGATCAATCCACTTTCTTCTACGGGGATATCAGGCAGGATAAATCCATCTACTCCAACTTCTTTGGCTCGATCACAGAATTTAGCAACACCATACCTGAGAACCGGATTCATATAACCCATCAAAATAATCGGAATTTCAGAATGTTTACGAATCTCAGCCACCATATCCATGATTTTGTCGATGGAAATTCCTTTTTCGATAGCAACATCGCTCGAATATTGAATGGTCGGACCATCAGCTAAAGGATCGCTGAAAGGCATGCCTAATTCGATGACATCCGCTCCGTTTTTTTCGAAGCCTAAAATCAAATCCACAGTAGATTCTAAATCCGGGTACCCTGCGGTGATGAACAAGCTCATAAGCTTTTCATCCGTCTTTTTTTCTTGAAATTTCTTTGTTATTCGGTTCATCTATTCAGACGTTAATTGGGCGGATAGCAATCCGCACTTACAAGTTTTCAGAAATCGTTTTCATGTCTTTATCACCGCGACCGGAGAGATTAAGAATCACAATCTCATCAGCAGTGGTTTCCGGCATCAGATTCTCTAACCATGCAAAGGCATGTGCGGTTTCTAGCGCAGGAATAATTCCTTCTTTTTGCGATAATAATTTTACAGCTTCCATCGCTTCTTCGTCTGTTACTGCGTGGTATTGTACCCGACCGGAATCATGTAAATAAGAATGTTCCGGACCAATTCCGGGATAATCTAAACCGGCTGAGATTGAGTGAGCTAATTCAATTTGTCCGTTAGCGTCATGAAGCAAATAACTTAAAGAGCCATGTAAAATGCCCGGAGTTCCTTTGGTAATGGTTGCAGCAGTCTGACCTGAATCCACACCATAACCGGCAGCCTCAACACCTATGATTTCAACGTCGTCATCCATAAACGGATAAAATAAACCGAGTGCGTTCGATCCACCACCTACACAGGCTACCAAATAATCCGGTAAACGACCTTCTTTCTCCAAAATCTGTCGTTTGGTTTCATCCCCAATTACGCGATGGAAATTTCGAACCATCATAGGATATGGATGAGGCCCAACCACTGATCCGATAATATAAAACGTATCATCAACATTGGTCACCCAATCGCGGATGGCTTCGTTGGTGGCATCTTTTAGTGTTTTTGACCCACTGGTTACTTCGCGAACCTCAGCGCCCATTAAACGCATTCGATCTACATTCAATTTTTGACGAACGGTATCTTCAGCACCCATGTACACGATGCATTGCATGCCGAACTTAGCGCAAGCTGTTGCGGTAGCAACTCCATGCTGACCTGCACCCGTTTCAGCGATAATGCGGGTTTTTCCCATGCGCCGAGCAAGTAATATCTGTCCGATCGCATTGTTAATTTTGTGCGCTCCGGTATGGCATAAATCTTCCCGTTTCAGGTAAATCTTTGCCTTTCCGTAATGGGCAGTGAGTTTATCGGCAAAAGTGAGCTTAGTTGGTCTGCCAACATACTCCTCCAACAATTCGTGATATTGCTGTAGAAACTCAGGATCGTTTTGCGCTTTTTGATATTCTTCTTCCAATGCTGTGATCGCAGGAATTAGAATTTCGGGGACAAACTTCCCGCCATAATCACCAAAATAACCGCGATTATTGGGTTGGTCGTACTTGGTTTTAATTTCAGTTGCTTGCATAATAATTATCGAAATTTATACTTCGCTCGCGCTCAATTTATCTGTGATTAACCTAAATTTTATACGATTTCAGGTTTTCCATCAGCTGTTCAATTTTTTCAAAATCTTTGAGTCCGGGTTCTTCTTCAACCCCGCTGTTTAAATCAACAGCATATGGTCGAACAGATTCAATCGCTTCCGATACATTTTCCGGGGTCAATCCGCCTGCCAGAAAAAATGGGGTGTCATCAGCAATTTCGTTTAACAACGACCAATCGAAGGTGATTCCCGTTCCACCAAATTTTCCATTTGCTTTGGTATCAAATAACAAGAATTCTGCCACCTTGCTGTACAAAGCTACTTGAGCTTCGATTTCTTCTTTTGTGGATGTTTCCCCCACATGAATCACTTTAATTATTGGTTTTTCGATTAATTGGCAATACTCGATGGTTTCTTGTCCATGCAATTGTACGTAATCGATTCCCGAAAACTTCGCGAGCACATTCACATCATCCAGTGGTTGATCCATAAAAACTCCCACTTTATTGGGACCTTCCACCCAATTAATGATGGCTCCCGCTTTCTCCGGATCAATGTAACGTGGACTTGATTCCACAAAAATGAATCCCAAATAATCTACCAATGCACCGGAAGCAAATCGTGCATCTTCGAGGTTGGTGATTCCACAAATTTTAACTTTGGTCAGGTTATCCATTCTGTAAACTCCGCTCAAAAATTTCTTCCCCTTCTTCAATTAACAAAGAAACAGCCTTTCCGGGATCGGGTTGCCGCATAAAATGTTCACCAATCAATACCGCATCAATACTTTGTTGATGCAAAAGTGCCATGTCTTTACCCGATGATATTCCACTTTCAGAAACCAATACTGTGTCTTCAGGTGCCTGTTTTAGGATGGATATTCCACGATGAACATCTACTTCAAAGTTTTTCAAATCGCGGTTATTCACTCCAAGAATATCAACTCGGTCGAACGGTACCCGATCAAAATCATCCTGATCATAACATTCAACTAGGGCATCCAATCCAAATTCTCGTCCCGCGGCTAATAATTCGTCGAGTTGGGCGTCCGAAACAATTGCCATGATGATAAGAAAAGCATCAGCACCAAACGCCCTCGCTTCTTTTATCTGATAGGGATCGATGATGAAATCTTTCCTAAGCAATGGTAATTCAACGCGTTTCGAAATATCAGACAAATACTGAATATTTCCTTTGAAAAAAGGCTCATCAGTCAGCACAGAAATGGCAGAAGCTCCACCATCCTGATACCGAAGTGCGATATCAACCGGATTAAAATCTTCTCTGATAATTCCTTTCGATGGAGATCCTTTTTTAACCTCTGCAATCACCGAAACTCCATTTTTTTGCAAGGCAGATTTAAAGGAGATCCTGTTCTTTTCGAAGCCTTCCAAAGAATGTAAATCGTTAAAGTGAAGCTCTTTCTTCCTCTTTTTGAGATCTTCGGAAGTCTTGGAAACTATGTTATCTAAGATGGTCGGCATAGTTAAACGTTTCGGCTTACCTCTACATAATTATTAAAAACATCGCGGGCTTTGCCTGATTCAAGACTTTCTTCTGCCAGAATTTTAGCCTCACCTAAACTCGACACTTTACCGGATGCCTGAATTCCGAATGCTGCGTTTAGCAAAACGATATCTCGCTGGGCTTGTGTCGCATTGTTATCTAAGATATTCTCGAAAATCTGAGCATTTTCATGTACATCTCCACCCGAAATATCAGCCATAGAGCATTTTTCAAACCCAAGCGATTCAGGCTCGAATAGAATCGGCATTGATAGAATACTATCTTTGAGTTCGAACACATCGGCACCGGAGGTTAAACTCAATTCGTCTAATCCGTCGTGCGAATTCACCGTGTATGCAAATTCAGTTTCGAGATTTGCTAAGATGTGCGCCATTTTCTCTGCCACTTCTTTGCTGAACGCACCGATTACATACCTGCGTACACCGGCGGGATTACACATTGGTCCGAGTATATTGAAGAATGTTCTGAAGCCCAGCGCTCTTCGAGCAGGCATCACATATTTCATAGCCGGATGAAACATGGGAGCAAACATAAAGGCCATTCCTACTTCATTATAAGCGCGCTCAACCTGATTTGCCTTCAGTTCGATGTCTACTCCAAGCTTTTCGAGCACATCCGCGCTTCCACATTTACTCGATGCACTTCGGTTATTGTGTTTGATAACTGGAACGCCTGCACCGGCTACAACAAAAGCCGAAACGGTCGAAATGTTAAATGTGCCGGATTTATCGCCACCCGTACCTACCAAATCAATGGCTCTGTCTACATTTACATTAACTTTGGTGGCTTTTTCTCGCATTACTTTTACAAAAGCCGTTAACTCCTGATGTGTCTCCCCCTTTAAGCGCATTGCAGTTAGAAATCCTGCTACTTGCTCGTTATTTACTTGTCCCGACATGATTTGTCGAATAGCAAATTCTGCAGTTTCGGGCGTTAAATCTTCTGAGAAGGATAAACGTTCTAATATCTCTTTAAAATCCATTATTGCTTTAACCAGTTTGAAATCATTTTGGGTCCTTCTGTGGTAAGAATACTTTCGGGATGAAATTGAATTCCTTCGATGGGTTTAGAGCGGTGACGAACTCCCATCACAATAGCTCCGGTTCGGGCTGTTATTTCCAGTTCTTCCGGAATTGTATCAGGATCAAGCACCAAAGAATGATACCGTGTTGCCGTGAAATTCTCCTCAACATCTTTGAATATTGATAATCCATCGTGTTCCACTTCACTCACCTTACCGTGCATTAAGGTAGGCGCGTGAACTACATTGGCACCAAACACTTCGCCTATTGCTTGGTGTCCTAAACAAACACCTAAAATTGGAATATTATCGCCCAGCTCTTTGATCACTTCTTCGGTAATCCCTGCTTCATGAGGTCGGCCCGGTCCGGGTGAAATCAGAATTTTAGTTGGATTGAGCGCTTTAATTTCCTCGATACTCATTGCATCGTTTCTGATCACTTTATAGTGGTCAGTTTCCACTGCAATTAAGTGCACCAAATTGTAGGTAAACGAATCGTAATTGTCGATGATTAATACCATCAGAAACTCCTCACGATTCCGGCTACTTCACGGATTGGAGTCATCACTTTTTCAGCTCGAATTCGTGCTTTTTTCCCACCCTCGGCAAGGACATCTTTTACGTAGTCGATATCCTTTTCGAGTTGCTTTCGTTTTTCTAGCGCCTCTCCAAAATAGTTTTGGATAAAGCCGAGTAATTCTTTTTTCGCATGCCCGTATCCATACCCACCGGCTCTGTATTTCGCCGCAATTTCATCTTGCTCTTCTTTCGAGGCAAAGAGTTTTATCAGAGCAAAAACATTGTCAGTTTCAGGATCTTTAGGATCTTCCAACGCTGTAGAATCGGTCTGAATCGACATGATGGTCTTTTTAAACGCTTTTCCTTCGCCGAAAATCGGAATGGTATTACTGTAACTCTTACTCATTTTTCGACCATCGGTACCGGGCACTACCGCAACAGATTTAACGATGTGTTCTTCAGGAAGAACTAAATATTCTCCTTCATACTCTCGATTAAATTTACCGGCCAAATCACGACAAATTTCGATATTTTGTTTTTGATCTTCTCCCACCGGAACTAGGTTTGAGTGATAAATCAAAATATCAGCTGCTTGTAGAATGGGATAAGTGAACAGTCCAATGTTCGGGCTTAATCCAGCTGCAATCTTATCTTTATAAGAAACCCCTTTCTCCATCATACTAACCGGAGTGAGTGTTCCTAATATCCATGCTAATTCTGTTACTTGCGGTACATCAGATTGCGCAAAGAAAGTAGCTCTTTCCGGATCGAGTCCCAGTGCCAAGTAATCGAGGGTTACATCGATGGTATTTTGATATAGCTGTTTGCCATCTCTTAAACTAGTTAAGGAGTGATAATTGGCAATAAAATAGAATGCATCTCCTTCATCTTGCATGGCAATATGTTGGCGAATGGCGCCGAAATAATTCCCAATATGCAGTTTTCCTGAAGGTTGAATTCCTGATAAAATAGTTTTTGTACTCATTGTATATCTAGTGCAATGCTAAGTGCCTGAACTAACGCTCCGGCTTTATTTTGAGTTTCTTCGAATTCTTTTTGCGGATCAGAATCTGCTACTATTCCTGCCCCGGCTTGAATGTAAACTTTGTTTTTTGCGACAACCATCGTTCGGATGGCAATGCATGTATCCATATTTCCTGAAAAATCGAAATAACCGACCGCACCGGCATAAATACCACGTTTGGTTGGTTCAAATTCATCGATAATTTCCATCGCTCTGATCTTCGGCGCACCGCTCACGGTTCCTGCAGGAAAACACTGCATCAATGCATCAACCGATGTATTCTCATCTGCAAGATGTCCTTGAACTTCACTAACAATATGCATCACATGCGAATAGCGCTCAATTACATGGTCGCGTACTACTTTTACTGTTCCTGCGCTACACACTCTTGATAAATCATTTCTGCCCAAATCAACCAACATCACGTGCTCGGCTAATTCTTTAGGATCGGCCAATAAATCTTCTTCAAAAGCGAGATCTTCAGCATGTGACTTACCACGTGGTCGAGTACCCGCAATGGGCAACACTTTTACGGTGCTGTCTTGAACACTTACCAACACTTCCGGTGATGAGCCAACAATGTGGAAATCCTCGAAATCTAAAAAAAACAAATAAGGAGATGGATTTACCATACGAAGTGCGCGATATAGCATAAAGGCATCTCCTTCCATATCAGCTTGAAATCGTTGAGATAGCACTACCTGAAAAATATCTCCCTCGTAGATGTACTCTTTGCCTTTATTCACGATGTCTTCGAAGTAAGACTGTTCCATATTACTGGAAAGTGAATCCGGAAAAATCTTGAAAGAACGTTTTTGATAGTCGCCCTGTGTTGCGGCTAGTTCCATGGCGTCAAGTGCGCTCATCGCCTCCTCATAAGCCTGATCTAGATCATCATGCTCTTCAACAAAAACCGTTTTTATCAAAACGACTTGATGCTTTACGTGATCGAAAGCGAAGATTTCATCATAAAAAGACCATACAGCTTCAGGGATATTCAAATCATCGGGTGGAGTATTTGGTAAATGCTCTACCAATCTAAAAGTATCGTAAGCCGAAAAGCCGACCGCTCCTCCGGTTAATCGCGGCAGATCAGGAATAAATGGTTCAGAATAAGCAGTAGTAAGCTCGCGGAGTACATCGAAATAATTTTTCTCGATAGTTTCGGTGGAGCCATTTTTTTCGAGCGTAGTTACAGCTCCATCAAATCGTAAAACCTGATATGGGTTGCGACCTAGAAATGAATAACGTGCTAACTGTTCACCACCTTCTACCGATTCGAGTAGGAACGGATAGCGTGCTTGCTCACGAATATTTAAAAATAAAGATACGGGGGTTAACACATCCGCGAGTAAGCGCTTGTAAACCGGAACCGCAGTGTGCGTAGAAGCGAGTGATAGAAATTCTTTTTTGTTCAAAGCTTTTGGTTTAATTGAAATCACTGTTCAAAGTGGATTTCAAAAAAAAACCCACTCTTCCTTAGGAACAGCGGGTATTTATTCAAATTCTTTTTAGCAGCAAATTAATGCAGCAAGCCCGCTGTTGATTCATCAACAGGCCACCACCAAGCAGTTTTATTTAAACCTTTAATTTGCATAATGCGCAAAAGATAAAAGGGCACTTTTCTAAAAGCAACGAAGAATTTCCACAATTTAAACTAACCAATATCGTAGTGGATTTGAGAATGTCTAATCCGTAACATTAACACCGAAAATTATATCAGCTATTTGGTTTGAAACACCTCTTTCTCTATTCATCACTCATTTTCTTAATTATAGTTTTACAAGGGTGTGATTCCACAGGAGAACCACCTTCCATTGCCACTAATTTACCTGAATTAACTGATTTCGTGGTTATGCCTAATTCAGTGTCATTCTCGAAAGAAACAGACGGTTATAAGGATACAACTCTTACATTCAATATTAGTGTAACTCCTACTTCTTTAGCTAATTTAGAGCCTGTAAATTTTACGTTATCTGTAATTGACCAGAGAAACCGAGTAGTTCTTTTTAATAATTCAATGACTGCCAGTGGAAACAATTATATTGCTGATTTCGAACTTGAAACTCAGACTACTGCAGTACTAGATTTAATAGTAGAAGTTAATGCGTTCACAGAAGATGGTGAGCGAACGTATGCTCAATCCTACATAAATATCGATGGGTTTTCTAATGCAGCACCCGTTATTCTTTTTGCTGAAAATCCTGAGACCGTATCCTTACCGGATCAAGGCTCTAAAGTAGTTTCGTTCAAAGCTAAAGTAACCGATGAAGATGGTCAGAATACCATCGATGGTGTATTTCTACGATTAATCAGCAGGGCTAGCGGTGAAGTATCAGGCTCGCCCTTTCCTTTATTGGATAATGGCACGCAAGAAGATGAATTTGCCGCCGATTCCATTTTCACTGCAAGCTTTACCATTAGCGCAAATAACGATCCACAAACCTACGACATTCTGTATTATGCAACGGATATCGGAGGTTTAGTTAGCGATACCACCCAAACAACTTTTAGAATATCGAGCAATTAGTTTTGAAGTATTTTCTGATTCTTGTAGTTCTTACATCACTTTCGACACAAGGAATTGCCCAAATAATTGGTCCACTTTCTTCCGAATTTAATAGTATCCGCCAAAACGGGGTTTCCTCGATTGCAGCTACTGGCGATACCGTTTGGATTAGCCCCGCACTCAATCGTAATGTTGATAACGGCCCCGAATGGTTCCGTCCTACCGGTATCGATTTCATTGATAATGGAGATGCAAGAGTGTTTTCAATTGATTTGGACGGTAATACGATTGTAGCCGGTTTGGGATTTACTTCTCAAACACCGGCCGGACCTCAACCTGCAGGCTTTGGATATTATATTAGCAACGATGGTGGCGAGAATTGGCAATTTAGCGAGTTTTTACTCGATCGCTTTGTTGAGGGCGATACTACCTTTGTTTATGGTGGCATGGAATATACACGAAAGAGAATCATCGTTCCCGAACAGTCTCCTCCTTATAATGTAGCCGTAAAAGATGAGGTAATTTTCTCAGCAAACTGGGCATCAGGCTTATTACGTAGCACAGATTCCGGCCGAAGCTGGGAAAGAGTAATACTACCGCCTTTCGGTGTGGATGAACTAACCCCCGAACGAAACGACTATGTATGGCCCGATTGCCAACGTGTAGAAAATGGAGTGTGTACAGAAAGTGCAAATATCTACAATAGCGTGGGCGATGACAATCTAAAAGGATTTGCCGTGCATATTGATACTCAAAACCGTGTTTGGTTTGGAAGTGCCGGAGGAATAAATGTATCGGATAATGCACTAACCGCATCTATCGATAGTATTCGTTGGAAAAATGTGGGATTCGATAATTCTTCGGATGGCTTGTTAGCTCGTTGGATTATAGAAATTGCCGAGGACACCGCTACCGGAAGAATTTGGATGACAAACTGGTTAGCAGAAAGCACGGGTTCAGCTTTTCAAGGATTGGATCGCTTTGGAATAGTTTACACCGACGATGGCGGAGCAACCTTTGATCAAAGGCTGATTGGTGAGAAAATTTTAGGAATCACTGTTAAGGATAATCACGTATTTGCTGCTGGCGAAAACGGACTTTTTATTTCGGCTGATGGTGGCGATAGCTGGGTGAAATCGCCACAGATCAGAAGTGCGAATACTTTTCTGAAATCAACGACAGAGTTTCAATCAGCCACATCTACCAACGATCGTGTTTGGATTGGAACTACCGATGGAATTATATCAACCGACGATTTTGGCCGAAGCTGGGAAATCACCCGCGTGAATTTCCCTTTAACGGGTGGAAATACCTATGATGAATCGGCTAAAACGGTAGATTCTTATGCTTATCCAAACCCTTATTCGCCTAATCAGCATGAAGTAGTTCGTATTCGATTTGATGTGAATAATCCTGGTGAAATCAACGTCCGTATCTTTGATTTTGGGATGAACCTAGTACGTGAGCTTGACGAAATACAAGCAGTAAACGGCAGCTATGAAGCTATTTGGAATGGTGTCGATCAATATGGTAGAAATGTAGCAAACGGTCCCTACTTTTATGTAATTGAAACAGCTGGAACCACCATTAAAGGAAAACTTCTGTTAATCGAATGAAAAGAGAAATTAAACTTTTTGTTGCACTAAATATTCTGTTGCTATCATTCAGTGTGGATGCGTTAGCTCAAAATGGAGGTTTTGCAGGCGCTGCATTTCAATCAGGATTTGGTCCGCGTGGTATGGCCATGAGTAATGCGATGGGGGCATCCACTAGCGAAGGGGTGTATCCATATTATAATCCGGCACTAGCCGCGGTATTTCAAGAGCATAATCAAATTGATTTGTCGGTTTCATCTATGGATTTTGATCGTGTATATCAAAATGCCGGTGTACATGTGCAACTTCCACCAAATGCAGGTATCGCGTTTGGATTAATCCGAGCGGGTGTGAAAGATATAGATGCTCGGTCGCTTAGTGGATACCCAAATGGTACCTTTGATATCTCAGAATACCAACTTAATACCGCGTTTGGAATCCGATTTAGTCCAAAGTTTTACGGTGGTGTTGGGATTAAACTAAATTATGCGAATTATCACGAAGAACTATCCCCTGCCACTGCGGTAGGTCTGGATTTGGGATTTTTATATCTCTTAAACGAGAGTTTCAATATTGGACTGAGTATTCAGGATTTATTTGCTAATTACACGTGGAATTCGGGCGATTTGTACGGGCAATCACAATCTCGAAATGTGGTTAACAACTTCCCTACGCGCATAAAATGGGCAGTTTCTTATCAGAATAAACAGTTTAGTATTAATAGTGAATATGAGCTTCAGGTTTATTCAAGTGAGTTTACGGATAATGAGATATTTATTGGTGATTCTGATACGCCAGTATCTATTTCAACAATCGAAACTTTAAACACCAACTCAGGGCAATTTAAAATAGGAGGATTGTGGCATGCTCACGAGCGATTTACACTCAGAGCCGGATACCGAATTGCCGACACAAAAACGGAAGGCAGTAATGCCTTAAGTGCCGGCTTTTCAGTGCATCTACCCTTCGATCGATTCTCTCCTTCTATTGATTACGCCTTTGTCCGTGAACCTTTTGGTGTTTCTAATTTTCACGTCTTTGCATTACGTTTACACTTATGAAAAAGAATCTAATTTGGATAATATTATTACTGCCATGTGTGGTAAACGCCCAATCCTCCGGATTTCAATTGCTCAACATTGGTGCAACAGCCGCTGAATTATCAATTTCTGAAGCCACTGTTGCTACCGCTTTTGGAGCTTCTTCGATTTATTCTAATCCCGCCATGCTTGCCAGTGAAGATCGCACCTCCATAAGTTTAGGTTACACAAGTTGGATAGTGGACTCCAATAACTTATTTGGTGGCATAAATCTGGTTAATGGTAAGCGCGCTGCAGCATTTGCTTTCTATACTTCAGGAGCTTCTGGATTTGAACAGCGTAATGGTCCGGGCGAATCTAATGGTGAATTTAGCATACAGTATGTCTCAATTTCGGGGGCTTATGCTTATGTTTTCAAATATTTTTCCATAGGAGTTGCCGGGCAGTATCTGAACGAAGATGTATATCCCTTTAGAGCAAATGGATTTGCGATGAATGCAGGAATCGTGACTTCAGCCATCGATGAGAGAGTACGTATTGGTGCTGCGTTAACCAATGCAGGCGAAATGGAAAAACTTGATCAAAGAGCTACCGAATTACCCACAAAATTTACGGTAGGCACCTCCATTGATGTGATGGAATTTGTGCACTGGCAATCGCCAGAATTACCAATCCTTGCCACGATTATGGCAGATTTTGTGATGCCGCTCCATGATCAACAAGATGAATTTGATGAGATCAATCCAGACGAGAATTACCTTAATCTGGGATTGAACTTACTAATCTCAGAAATCGTGGAAGTACGAGCCGGCTATAAAACTTCCAACAACGTTCGCCCGGTTTCTTTTGGGCTGGGCTTTATCGCCGAAAATGTTCGCTTTAATTATGCATTGGTTCCTTTCAATACCGGCTTCGGAACTGTACATTCAATTGGTTTAACGTATCAGTTGTAGCGAACCAATTTCATTGAATGCCGAGTACATCACTTTTGCACATCTACAAGGAAGTTTCCGATAAGGTTGCCACCATTTTCGTGGTTCCTCTTATTCGATATGATTATCCTACAACCGATTACTTGTATTTGCTGTACAAAGACTTACTGGCAGATAAGCATATCAATATCAATAGCCTGAGTGCGTTTGCTCACATTAAGCTGATACTCGCTCCGCTAACAGATAAACACGCCATACTACATTATCACTGGTTAGAATTTCAAGATCTTAAATCCGGAATAGGCCTCATTTATAAACTGATATGTATCACTTTGTACAAAGCTTTTGGTGGGTCCATTATTTGGACGGTGCACAATCTTTATCCTCATAACAAAAAATGGAGACACCAGCACAAAAAGCTATACCAATGGTTTGCTGGAATCTGTGATATGATATTAGTTCACACTCCAAAAGCTGTTGAACTAGTTAGCAAAGAATATGAAGTGGATTCGAAGAAAATTCGGGTTTACCCCCATCCTGAATTTCCATCAAAATTCATCGAAAAGATAGAAGCTGTAAGTCATATCAACACAATATTTGGACTCCAATTAACACCAAAAATTCCAACAATCGGTTGTTTCGGCGCAATCAGTGCGTATAAAAGATATCCTGAATTAATTGGTATTGTGGATCAACTATCGGTTGCAAAACAAATGATTATTGCCGGGTATGTTAAGAAAGGGATGCAAGAAATAGATGCAAAAATCCTAGAATCTTCAAAAAGTAGTGATTGGTTATACTATCACCGTGGGTTCATTTCAGAAGATCTACTTCCAAATTTGATGAATGCAATCGACGTGTGTGTGTTTAATTTTGATGATATTCTTACATCCGGCGGCATTGAATTAGCACTTGCCTATAACAAGCCCGTTGTTGCTCCACGACTCGAAGCATTAATGCACTACGAAACACACTCCAATGTGCATTTATTCAACTCAGAAAATGAATGTGTTGAACTAATCACTCAATTAATCACCGGTTGAATTGGCATCCATTACGCGAAAAATAACCCATATTTTTACCGGTGATATTCTTTCACGAGGTATAGCTTTTATTATCACAATATATCTTGCCAGATCACTAGGTACAGAAGGCTTTGGTTTAGTAAGTATTGCGATGGCCTATTTGGGATACCTCGTTTTTTTCGCCGATTTTGGCTTATTCAATATTGCGAGTCGCGAAGTTGCGCGCGACGAAAGTAAGCGCAACTACCGAATTAGCGAGCTGCTGATACTTCGCATTTTTATGGCTTTATCTGTACTAATGATTAGTTGGTTTTTAATGCCATTCATCATCGAAGATAGTCAGCTATTATCGTTAACTCGTGGTTTTATGCTCGCCCTAATTCCGCATTCTTTTTTAGTGGAATGGTACTTTATAGGAGTACAACGCTACAAAGTAAATGCTTTGTCAAACATTATAAAAAATGGTGTTTACCTGATTCTGATTTTACTTTTTGTGGATTCAATGGATCAAATTCCTGCCTTACCTTTTTATTACGTTACGGGCCTGTTGGCGTCAGCTGTTATGTTGATATGGATATTCTTAAAGGATAGACCCTTACAGTTAGGCATCCGTGGGTTTCATATTTTATGGGACGGTTTGAAAGCTGCCATAACGGTTGGTAGCGGTAGTTTTTTTGCACAAGTAATTCAACTATTTCCCCCTATCGCAATTGGATACTTTCTCACCACTTCAAACGCCGGTGAGTATAGCGCTGCTTTTCGGTTAATTATTGCTGGTATGTTAATCGATCGGATTTTTGTTCAGCTTTTAATCCCAAATCTATCGAAGCAGTGGAGTGAAGATAAAGAACTAGCAACCCTAAATATGGATCATACCATGCGTTTAATGCTGGTTTTAGGTGCTTTAGCAAGTATTGGTCTGTTCTTAGGTGCTCCCGATTTTATACTTTTAGTTTTTGGAAATGAATTCGAAAATTCTATCTCAATCGTAATGGTTCTCAGTTTCCTACTATTTGTCACTTTTCAGAATAGCATTTTTTCGCATGGGTTAGTTGCTCTTGGTAAGGATCTAGATTATCTCAAAGCAACTTCCATAGGTGGCGCTATCGGTATCGTACTTATTGCTATAGGAGCATCACAATTTGGTGTGCTTGCAGTTGCTGCTGCAGTAGTATTAAGTGAATTTTTCATTGGGACTCTTGCATACTACTGGTACACAAAGCATATGAAAGTGCGTTATATCATGCCTTTTATTCTTACGATACTTTCCTTTTTTGTAACCTATAAATTGATGGATATTGTACGCATCCAATATTGGGTTGAAGCGATTATAGGTGCCGTAATTTTATTTTTCATACTCCTTTTTGCACGTGTTATTCGCAAAAAGGATATAAACTGGTTTTTATTAAAACTTGGCTTATGAACAGGATTTGTATCGGAGTATTAGCTTTAACACCCGAGTGGATTTCTATGTTGGATTCACTCGGTGTTCGTTATGAAGAAGTTCGGTTCGAAAACAAGTTAACCACTTCCTACTCCGTGTTGATTGTTAATAAGCACCCTACAACAACGCAGCTTCAACAGATTCAGCAGTTTTTAAAAGAGTCTGGATCACTATTATTCACTAGAGAAGTATCGATCAACATCTTTGATAAAAGGGATCCAATTGATGATATCACTATTCATCTCCCTGCTCCTTATCAATCCCAAGTTTCCACATTTTCAACTGGAAGGGGAATTGTTGCTCAATGGAAAGCATCACCGGAAAATGATTTTGCAGACACTTCTTATCACAGAAAACGATTCTATTTCCGCCCACTAATGCATCCTGATGAGTTGGTGAGTTCAGTAGATAAGAATGCATTATTGGTCACCTTAGATCGAATACTGTCGGAATTACATTTTCATCGCTCATTGCCATATATAAAAAAATGGCACTCTCCTACTGAAAAACCTGTGTTCGGATTTCGAATCGATTCAGATTTTGGTACAAAACAAGCCATAAAAGAGTTGTACCAACTATCAAAGGCTTATTCCATTCCCTTTACTTGGTTTTTGCATGTGCAAGCGCACGAAGAATGGTTGGAAGAGTTTAAAAAATTTGAGCATCAGGAAATTGCATTGCATGGCTATGAACATGGGACATCAGCCAGTTATGAACATATTTTTAATAATATAGAAACGGGTTATCGAAAGCTTAGTGATGTAGGAATCGAACCTAAAGGCTTTTGTGTGCCTTATGGTATTTGGAATGAAGCTTTAGGAGATGTTCTCAAAAAATTTGAGTGCGAGTACAGCTCAGAGTTTACACTGGGTTATGATTGTGTACCTTTCTTTCCAATTCATAAAGGTACATTACACCCAACTCTTCAAATTCCTATTCATCCTATTTGTACCGGAAGTTTAAATCGGAAAGCAGCTGACGAAGTCGAAATGACGGAATACTTCGAAATGATATTGGCCAAAAAGCTTCGTTCGAGAGAGCCTGTATTTTTTTATCATCACCCTATGCAAATTGGTATTAATGTTTGGAACTCGGTATTCAAAAAAGTTCAAAATTCAGAATTAAATCCTATCACTTTTTTGGAATATGCTCTGTTCTGGAAGCAAAGAAATGAGGCCTTAATCGAAGCGAAGTTTGATAGAAAAAACAAAGTGTTAACTTTGGATAGTTCAGATAATAACATCTTTGTAAAAATTGCTTTCAGCTCGAAGTCATACCGGCTAATGCCTACTTCCAAAACCAGTAAACCACTTGATTCAGTTAAAGAATATGAGTGGGTAGATCCTGACTTCCCTTCACCAAAAACTCAAAGCGAATTACAACGTGGGAAAATGCAGTTGATTAAAACCTCCCTCTTAGATTGGAGAAACAGGAAAACGTTATGAGAATTGGAATTGCAGCTCCACTTAGTCTTGCCGCAGTTAATGGTGGTGTAAGAACACAAATACTAAAAACTTCAGAGCATTTAAAGCAACTAGGTATTTCCGTAGAAATTATTCATTCAGATCATGTCCATTTTGACTTCGATCTGGTGCATATTTTTTCATCATCACCGGAGACAATTGGAATTGCAAAACAAGTGAAGAATAAAGGAATTCCATTAGCGGTAAGCCCTGTGTTCTTTGCCAACCGAACAGCGAAAAGTATTCGAAATATCCTGAAAGTGGAGAAATTGTTGTCGAAACTCGGGACCGGAATCCGTTCAGAGTATGGAATAAAGGCTGAGATTTGTCATCTTGCTGATATACTACTACCAAATACAATCCAAGAAAAAGAGTTAGTTCGAGATGCTTTTGATATTGCGGAATCTCGATTTACGGTAGTTCCAAATGGAGTGGAATCCAGATTCGCACACGCGACACCCGAATTATTTGAACAAAAATATAAGCTAAAGGACTTCGTATTATTTGTGGGCCAAGCCGGTGCTGCGCGAAAAAATGTTATTCAACTACTACGAATTGCACCAAAAATTGATCGAGAAGTAGTAATAATAGGTGATTTCTATTCTGATACTTACAGCGATGAATGTCTCTCACTAGCAAAGAATTCCAATAACATTCATTTGATACCCACCTTAGCACACACTGATCCTTTACTCGAAAGTGCTTATGCAGCATGCGATATTTTCTGTCTCCCCTCTTTTTTCGAAACTCCAGGAATAGCCGCTATGGAAGCTGCACTTACAAATGCAAAAGTGGTAATAACAAAGTATGGCGGCACGAAAGAGTATTTTCGAGATATGGCCACATACACTGATCCTAATTCTGATCAATCATTACTTGATGGAATAACAAAGGCACTTTCAGAACAAAAAAGTGACAAGCTAAAAAATTATATTTTAGAATATTACACCTGGGAAAAGGTAGCTGAAAAAACAGCGGAAGCGTATAGTACTATGCTTTAACTAAAATCCTGAAAGGTATCTTCCTCTTCGAAATCATCCTTAAAAAACTTAATGGCGCTTTCGATGATCGATTTTGAAATGTAAATCACAATCGCAGCCATTAACCCATATTCGTGCAGCGTTGCAATCAGCAATAGATAAATAATGAAAAGTACGAACGATACCTTTTTTGATCGGATTGATTCGCGATCGAAGCGCGGAATTTTCTCAAATTGAATGGAGCTAACCATCAAAAAACTAACAAGCGCCACCATTGGGATGAGTACGCTGTTTACTCCATTTTTAAAGAAATCAAAAAGTTCAAGATCTCCTCTGAATGTTAAGTAAAACGCAATTATGGTTATCGCAACGGAAGGAATTGGTAATCCGATAAATACATCAGACTTAGGTTCCAGCCGAGCATTAACATTAAAACGTGCAAGTCGAACAGCACCGCAAAGAGGTGGCAATGCAGCTACAAGTACACCCAACATTCCCAAATCGGATAGCGCAAAAGTATAGATTAAAAAGCCAGGAGCTACTCCAAAAGATACCATATCACTTAAGGAATCGAGCTCAATACCAAAATCGGAATAGGCATTGGCTAAGCGTGCCATCATGCCATCAAAAACATCAAACATGCCAGCTGCCATTATCAGCCAGGCACCTCTGATTAAATCACCATCCGCAATAGAAATGATGGCTAGAAATCCAGAAAACAAGTTCATCAAGGTAAAGAAACTGGGAACCGCAATCCGCTTGTTTACAGGTGGTTTTGAAGCTTTTAAAACTTCTCTTCGTTTCTTAAAACTATGATATTGTTTCTGGATAGGGTATTTCATGTTAGTTGATTACACCCAACACAGACTGCCCTGCCCAAGTGCGATCTCCTTCTTTAACCTTTATTTCTACATTTTCGGGTACAATAATATCCATTCTGCTGCCAAATTTCATCATCCCGAAACGTTCCCCAGCTTTCAACTGATCTCCTTCTTTGATATGATACACAATTCGGCGAGCAAGAAAGCCCGTGATTTGTTTAAAGAAGATCTTAGTTCCACTCGGGTGTTTTACCCCAAAATCAGCTCGCTCGTTTAACGTAGATGCATTTTCATCCCATGCCATCAAATATTTTCCGGGATGATATTTTAAATACTCAAGTAGACCTGAAATCGGATTTCGGTTCACATGCACATCTAACGGCGATAGAAAAATACTTACTTGTGTGGCAGCACTTTTCAAATACACTTCTTCTTCCACTTTTTTAATGAGTACTACTTTCCCATCGGCCGGTGAAATGAGCAGATTATCTCCTTCAGGCGGAATTCGTTCAGGATCACGAAAGAAATAAATCACTATTGCCCACATCACAAAGAAAATCCCGTAAATAGGATATGCAATCCAATGCTCAATGAAGGTGTAAGTTAGATAAAAAACAATGGCCATGACTGCTGTAGCCAAGGCCATACTCGGATAGCCGTCTTTTGCGAACATTTAGAAATATTTTAAAACGTCGTTGAAGATTACAAACACCATTAAGGTAAGTAAAATTACGAAACCAATATTCTGTGCAACAATTTTAACTTTTTCGGAAGGTTCGCGACGTGCAATTCCTTCATAAATCAGAAATACTAAGTGACCTCCATCCAATGCCGGAATCGGAAGAATGTTCATAATAGCCAGTGTAATACTTAACAATGCTGTGATTGTCCAGAAGCCATCCCAACCAGACTGATCAGTAGCCTGCTTTGTGATATTCGCGATCGCGATTGGACCACCTAGATTTTGGCGTACTGAAATATCACCGGTAACCATTCTGGAAAAACCACCAATAATTCCTTCGGTTTGTTCAATAGTTTGATCCCAACCATCTCCAATCGAAGCAAAGAAGCCTAGTTCTACTCGCTCTCCTCCTGCCATTGCAAGCGTTGGAGATGCAATACCAATGGCCTGATTATCTGGTGTAATTGACTTGGTAAATAGCGAGTCTCCGCGCTTTATAGTAAAGTTGATTGGACCATCAGCAGCGCGAATAATTTCTGTAAGTTGAATCCAGTAATTGATATCAATACTATCTGCGGCAATGAATGTATCACCGGCTTTCAAGCCTGCTTCGTATGCCGGTGTTCCCAACGAAACACTGGAAATTGTGCTTGGAAACGCAAAAATCGGGCTTATAAAATCGCGGGTCTGTAAGCTATCCAAAAAACTAGGTGGAACATTGATATCAATTTCCTGCCCGTTTCGCATCACTTGATAAGTGAGATTGCTAGACGTAAGTACAGAGGGTGAAACTAAATCTTCGAACGCTGCAACCGCTTCTCCATTTACTCCAATGATACGGTCATCGGTTTCAAAACCAATCTCATGTAGTAAACTAGTTTCAGGAATATATAAACCACTCACTTTTTCCAACGGTAAGGTTAGCTTGCCGCTGTTTAAAGTCATTCCCGTAAAAATGAAGAAGGCGAGTATCATATTGAATATTACACCGGCGGTAATAACAATCATCCGTTGCCAAACGGGTTTGCTTCTATATTCCCATGGCTGTGGTTCTTGCGCCAGATGTTCGGTATCCATACTCTCATCAACCATACCGGATATTTTCACATATCCACCAAGCGGTGTTGCACCTAGGCAATAATCCGTATCGCCCCATTTAAATCCCCAAATTCTTGGAGGAAAACCCACCGAAAATCGTTCAACCCGCATACCAAATGCTTTAGCTGCGAGAAAGTGACCCAACTCATGTATAAATACAAGAATCATGAGTGCACCTACAAAGATACCGATGGTTTTTAATAACTCTATAACTTCCATGTAATCAATTAATTCGGGATGCAAAATCCCTTGTTTTTTTATCTATTTCGATTAGATTTTGGAGACTTATCTCAGTTTGATCTGATAATTTCTCTAAACTTATTTCAACGATTTTTGGGATCGAAATATAGTCAATTTCTTTGTCCAAAAAGCGCTGTACTGCGATCTCATTTGCAGCATTTAATATTGCCGGAGCAATGTCGGAATCGTTTATGGCATCCATCGCTAATTTAACGCATGGAAACTTTGCATAATCAACGGGATAAAAAGTCAATTCGTGCGCTTTCGTCCAATCCATTCGCGGTGTATCTAATGGTAATCTGTCCGGGTAAGTGAGTGCGTAAATAATAGGAACTTTCATATCCGGCGGACCTAATTGTGCCTTACTGCTTCCATCAGTAAAAGTTACCATAGAATGAATGATGCTCTGCGGATGAATTACGGGTTCAATCATCTCCACCGGAAGATTAAATAACCAATGGGCCTCAATAATTTCGAGTCCTTTGTTCATCATAGTCGATGAATCGATGGTAATTTTTGCGCCCATTTCCCAATTCGGGTGTTTCAGCGCCTGATCAACCGTAATCGATTGCATCTGCTTTAATGTATACTCTCTAAATGGTCCACCACTTGCTGTTATCACAATCTTTTCGATAGAGTGCACCGATTCACCGACAATGCTTTGAAGCATCGCGGAATGTTCTGAATCTACAGGTACTAATTCTGCGTTGGTTTCTTTAAGTAGCTCGTTTATCAATTTACCACCAACAACTAGCGATTCTTTGTTGGCAAGTGCTACTTTTTTTCCTGCTTTCAAAGCAGCCATAGTAGGCTCAAAACCGGCAAAACCAACCAAGCTATTTAGAACTATATCAACAGTTGGTAATGAGGCTAATTCCTTAAGATGCTCACTCCCTGATAAAGTAGATGTTGCCGAAGAGGCATTATTTTTTAGGATGGAATACTTCTCTTCATCGCATATCAAGCCATACTCCGGGTTAAATTCTGAAATCTGTTCAAGCAGCAACTCCACATTGCTATTTGCGGTTAGCACTACTATTTGAAATTTGTCAGGATGTTGCCGAACAATCTCTAAAGCCTGTGTTCCTATCGATCCTGTGGATCCGAGTATCGCGATTCTCTTTCTATTCAAAAGCCGTTATTTATCTTGTTGAGTATAAGAACACTAACCCCAAAGTGTTGCAAAATAATTTCAATTTCTGGATGGCTAGAATTTATTCAATTTAATGATAGCAAGCATTCTTCCACTTTGTTCTTTTTCTCGCCGATATGAATAGAAAAGAGAATCTTCGTCGATGGTACATCGCCCGTCCGTTTCTATATTGCTAGTTAAAACTCCGGCATCGATTAATTGCTCTTTAAGCAAACCTACCATATCAACATGAGGCTTTTCATAATCATCGTTGTTAACAAGGTGACCGGGAAATTTTGATGAAACTTCTTCCCCTACTTCAAAATTATGAACCCCAAGGCAAGGACTTAGATAAGCGTTTATTTCGTGTATTTCAGCGCCAATCTCAATCATTTTATTAATTGTGAGTGGTACTATCTCTCCCACAGCGCCGCGCCATCCAGAATGGACAGCAGCAATCACTTTATTTTTGAAATCTCCCAACAACAAGGCTCCACAATCAGCAACCTGAATACCTAAAGCTACTCCGGGTGTTTTGGATACAAAAGCATCAACATTTGGATATACACCACCACGTTCAACTACAAGTACATTACTACTATGAATTTGATTAGCGAGAGCAAGATCTCTGTGACGAATTCCAATCGATTTGCAAAGTGAATGGATATGGCTTAACACAACGTGTTGATCTTCATTAGAACTGAAACCAACATTCAGACCTTCTATATGAGCTCCTTCGGAATGGAAGTCCGGATTTTTATAGCTAAACCACGACATAATGCGTGCATTATTCAGCTGTGAAGGTCTAATAAATTCAAATGGAAAAGTGCTCATCCAATTTCATTTTAATCAATCCAACAGGAAAGTGTTTTCCCGTCCACTTTAGGAATGATTCAGCTCCTTGATGTATCAACATATCAAGACCGCCAATCGTAATTCCTTGTGCTTGTTTAGCCTGTCTGATAAACTTTGTTTCCACAGGATTGTACACAATGTCGTAACAAATTTTACCGCTTAAAAGATCTATGTCATTATCCTGAACCGGAGAAGTTTCAACATTAGGATACATACCCAATGGGGTTGCATTTATAATCAAAGAAGCTTCATCTGCATAATCGAACCAATTATCATACGAACAATAAAATGCTGATCGCTGATTAAACCTATTTGGCTCCCTTGATACCAGATAAACTTCTTCAAAACCAAAATCATTCAGCGCATATACTATTGCTTTTGTTGCACCGCCGGTCCCAAAAATGATAGCTCGATCTGTATCAATTTCCTCAGTATCGAGTTCTAACAATGGCTGTATAAATCCATAAGCATCAGTATTATGCCCGATTAAATTATCATCTTTTTTGATGATCGTATTCACTGCACCTATGGCGCTTGCTGTAGGAGTTAATTCATCAACAATAGCCAACATTTCCATTTTATAGGGAATTGTAATATTAGCACCATGAAAAGCCGGATTGTTAAAATGAGAAACTAACGAGCTTAATTCTTGTAATTCTAGTTGTATGCTATGATAGGTTGCGTCAATTTGATAATAGTTTAACGCCGTATTGTGCATTAGCGGCGATACACTGTGACTAACCGGATTGCCAATCAGCAAATAATGTGGCTCTTTGGAGGCTTTGGACTGTAAAAACTCAGTAAACTTCATGATTTGGAAACTTATCGACAAAAAAAATGCGCATTGGATAAATGCGCATTAAAAATAGTAATTAAAAGCTTGTTTTAAGCAGTTACTTCCTCTTTCGGCTCAAGCTGAGTTTCTTTAAAAGTATCAGACTCTGCTAATTCTTTAAACTTTTGAAGATCCTTAACTAACTGAGCTGGAGACTCTTCGATAAAAGTTGCCAAATCTTCAGTTGGGTCTCCAAAAAATGTACGATAGTCTAAAGAAAACTCAACGCGAGTACGAGTACCGTTATCAAGAGGAGTAAAACGAATGGTACCTGTTTGGTTAAGGTTACCATTGATAGTAATCCAAGCGAAACGAGTATTTCGAAGGTTGTCAATTAAATTTGTAGTCCAAACGAAATCTTCGTTGCCAATTTTTGTGTGGTATTCGAAGGTTTGAGAATTAATTCTCTCAACTGCGTCTACTCTATCCATGAATTTAGGGAAATCAACAGGATTGCTTAGTAATTCATAAACTTTAGCTAGTGGCAAATCAATTTCGATTCTTTCGTGCGCCATAATAGATATCTTGGATATATTAATCGTTGGGTTTTTCTACGATGAACCAGATTTCGATGAAAAAGGTAGGATTCATCCATATTGTTCTAAAAATACGGATAATATGATTAAGCCTCAATTATCTATACAACAAATATTCTGCGCCAACTTTGAATGAAATCATACAATTAAAATTAATGTAAGCCTATCAATAATATCGATTTTGGCAGCAATTACAGTGCTGCTATTTTCATTAAAATTGTTTCATGAATGGAATTAATCGATTGCGAAGCATCAATTTCAACGAATCGCTCTTCTCTTTTTGCTAAATGATTATATCCTTCAATCACTTTTTCGAAAAATTCTTGTCCGGCTTTTTCCATTCTGTCTTCTTGCAAATGAGCCGTTCTTTTTTTGGATTCCTCCCAACTGATTTTCAAATAAAAAGTGAGATCTGGAATTTTTCCGAGCGAGGCGATGGCATTTATCGCAGCGATGGAATCTAATTCAATACTATCCCTACCAAAACCTTGATAAGCAGTTGTAGAATCATAAAATCGATCTAATATTACTATATATCCATCCGCTAAAGCAGGCTCTACTTTCTCCGCGATTAGCTGAGCTCGAGCTGCCGAAAACAAAAGTAATTCGGCAACCGGATGGATGTCATCGTCAGTATTTAAAAGGATTGCCCGTATTTGTTCTGAAATGGCAGATCCGCCGGGCTCACGAAATACTTCTACTTTTTTTCCAGATTGAATTAAGTGCTCTTTAAGTAGTTCAATTTGTGTTGATTTACCGCAGCCATCAATCCCCTCAAAACTTATCAGCATAATTGATCAGTATTTAGAAGTCGAAATCGTCCATCATTTCAACGGGCTCTTTCGGCATTGCCAATGCTAAGCCAATATAGATAGGAATACTTGCTCCTGAAGTCATAAAAAAAGCAATTACAAACAGTAAGCGAACTACTGTTGAGGAAATTCCGAAATACTTTGCTAAACCTCCGCAAACACCTGCCCATTTTTTATCAGAGCGCGATTTCATAAGCTTTTTGGATTGTTTTAAACCATAAGAGGAACTACTAAAGCTGTCGAATTCGGAACTAAAGGCAGAATTTCTTGAGGAAGAACTATCGGAATCTAAATCATTTCGAAGTGTATTGAACGAGGATCCGAAAATATCGTCGTCACTTTCAGTAGATCTTTTCTTTTTTGATTTTCGGCTAAATCTACTTGATGAACCATGAATATCGTCCATGTTTTTGGAGCTGGATGAACGTTGCTTTCGTGCTTTCATCTCACGTTTTAATTTCTTCTCAGCGGCTTTAACTCTGCGTCGATCGCCCACTAGAAATCCAAATCCAACCAATGTAACCAGTGCACCTCCAATGAATGGTAATGCAGAAATCGCGCCTTGTGCAAATTCAGAGAATCCGGTACCAACAGGTAATCCTATCCATTGCAATACAAAAGTCATTCCCATAAAAAGCATTACCATACCTGTGATGGTTGCAAAATTCCAAATGCCCTTTTCGCTTTCTTTTTGCTGATCTTCTTCCAAGAAATTTTGCATCGTTGAATGCAAATCGAAATCGTCGAACTCGAGCGATGCGGTGCCCGTTTTTGATGATGTTTTTGTTCGTGTGCGTTGTGTCATTTATTAAATCCTCCTCGGTGATGCTACGAGCCAAAAATAGTGAGGTTACACATTAATTATCCTGGTTTCTGTAATTAAAACATCCAAAGGAATATCATGCGGCTCAGTGGGAATTTCATCCAATATAAACTGGTCGAAAACTAATCCAACTTTTAGTGATGTTATTTGTGATAAAAACCGATCATAATAGCCTTTTCCATATCCTAATCGGTTGCCTCTTTTATCAGCAGCTAACAGAGGTACTATAATCAAGTCTGGATCAATCATATCTAAACGTTCACCATATTCCGGCTCAGGAACACCCCATTCATTAGGTTTCAATTCCTCATTCGTTGAAATCTTTACGTGTTGTAATTCATTAACTTCCGTTTTCATTATCGGGACAAACAACAATTTATTCAGCTTCAGACATGATTCAACAATACCGTGTGTATCCACCTCTTTTCTGTCATTCATCGAAACATAGCAATGAATGCTTTTCGCTTTCAAAAATGCGGGATAAGTAAATAATCGTTTTTGAATATTAGCTGACCACTTTTCCCAATCGTGCAAAGTAATTGCTGACCGTTGTTGTTTTATCTGAGCTCGTAATGTGGTTTTATCGAGCATCTATGCTGTTCAAAGTTTTATGATGTGATGCGTAGATAAGTCAAGTTCTTGGGAAGAGAAATCTTCAATTAATTGATCCCAAATATCCAACCCGTATTTATTCATAAAATACGTTGGATTCACCGCTCTTTCTTGCAACCCATCCGGAAAAAGTTGGACTTTAATTTTTCGAATGCGTTTTAGTTGAGTTTCTTCTTGTTGCTTAAGGGATCGGAAAACTCTGCCCTTTAGCTTGTTTAACTCATTTTCGAAACCACTTACCGTTTTGCCGGCCATCCCTTTTAAGGTTGGGTCGATGGAGGAAATTCTTTCGATAGGTTTTTCAGAAGAATTCTGAATATCTATAATCCAGGTGTTGAATAGTGTATCTAAATCTGCCGGGCTGTTTAACTCAATGTATCTTGATTCTAAATCTTCGATGCGTTGATTATAACTACACATTTCGAATGGAAGTTTTTGCATGATGCGATCTATTCCTGATTCCAACAACGTTGCACTGATTCTTGGAAATATTACCGGAATTTCCATATCAAATTGTTTGTAATAGGATTTCATCTGTGCATAATATGCAATCTCACCAGGTCCGGCCACATAGCCAATGGTTGGCAGAAGCGCATCTTGAATAATTGGGCGTAGAAACACATTTGGGGAAAATCGCTCAGGTTCTGAATCGATCTTACTTTGTAGTTCTTCTGCAGTGAACTTTTGATCGCCAATAATCCAATCTTCACCTTCCCTGTCTATTTTACTTCGACCTTGTTCATCAAAATAAAAGAGATTTGTAGACCCAATAACTACCTGACGATGGTATTGCTGCTCCAATAAAGTACTTTGAGATTCAAGGGATTCCTGTATCTCTTCTACCTTGGTTACCGATTGTTTAAAAACTCCCGAAACCAACGATTTTAACTTCTTGTGGTTACTGCCGGCAATCATCAATCCATAGCTTGAAAATAAAGAGCTAATTAGTTGAGCAAATGCCTGTGCATGCGTATTTCCAATCGAGTAAAATTTTTGTAGGCGATCAAAGAGTTCTTCACTAAAATCAGTGTCAGGGAATTCATCCCGAAGTTTTGAAAACAATTCTGTTATCGATTCATCAATCTGAACTTCGGAAACAGGTAAGTCCTTCCCGTCTTGAGAAAGTTTAAGTTGAACAAGTTCTTCATTTCCGGGGATGCCAAGCTGAGCAATTTCTTCAAAATCGTGGTCTTCATCAGCTAACCAAAAAACAGGAACAACCGGTTTTCGGAGTTTCTGCTCCCATTCCTTTGCCAAAATAATGGTAGTGATGGTCTTGAAAATAGTGTAAAGAGGCCCACCTGCTACACCCAGTTGCTGCCCGGTAACTATCGCGAGGCACTCATCATCCGCAAATTTTTCAAGGATTGTACGTTGTTCATCTGCCACACCCAATTGTGCGTGATAATCGGCCAAGGCATTTACAACTTCGTTCCTGTTATCATACTTTGGAATGCGAGTAATTCGATCCTCTACCTCTTCGTTGCTGAAAGGATTTGCAGAAAAATAGGACTGTACTTTGGGATAATCGTGAATATAAGTTGAGAAGAGCGATGAAAAAGGTAATTGACTAAATGAACACTGACTTTTTTCCACTAATTATCCTTTCATTTTTGAGATTTGATCTCTGATTTTTGCAGCTTTTTCATAATTCTCGGTCTCGATGGCTGTGTGTAAATCTATTTCGAGTTGTTCTAGCTTCGAGAGATTATCGTTTACCGAATCCATTTCTTGTTTCTGCTCGGTTTTCTGAGTTTGTTCTTCTACTTCTTGATCTGTTCGAATTCCTGCTTCTTTCAGGATTCTTTCATTCACATAAATTTCGCAACCGAATCGAACCGCAAGTGCAATGGCATCACTCGGGCGGGCATCAACCTCAAAAAGTTGATCACCTCGTTCTACAATTATTTTTGAATAAAATGTTCCCTCAGATAAATCACTTACCAACACATTTTGAACTCTCGCATCAAAACCTTGAATCATATTTTTGAGTAAATCATGAGTCATTGGACGTGGAGGTTTTATATTTTCAAGTTCTAGAGCAATAGCCTGTGCTTCGAATGACCCGATAATTATAGGCAACCTTCGCATCCCGTTAACTTCTGTTAATATAAGTGCATACGCCCCACCACTACTTGGACTTGTAGAAAGTCCCAATATGTCCATCAACACTTTACTCAATATGCTATCCTGTTTTGCATTCAGCTATTTGTTTAAGTTAGCGAAAATAATGATAGTCTTAAACCTCCATGCTAACTCAGTTCAAGATTAAATCGTTTTGATTTATATCGCATGGATTGCCTAACCCCAACATGTGATATTCTGTTGAAGTGCTAGCATGTAGATTCAACCAAGCATTAATCAATATGGAGGCAGCTATGAGAGCTACAGTTACACTTGGATTATTAATATTGGGATTCATTTTTTCATCATGTATAGCAGCTATTGGTCCCGAAGGACCTCGAGGCCGAGACGGTCGCGATGGAGAAGTTGAAATTTACACAGGAACTTTTGTGATCAATTCAGACGACGACTTCGGTGTGGTAGATGAATTCGTATCAGTGGCATCGTATTCTTGGGGTGTACTTGATGTTAGTACAGTTGATGAAGGTTTGGTAATCGCCTACATTCAGTTTGATGGATCTACTTCATGGAACTCTTTGCCCTTATCCACCCCTTTTGAAAACGATGTAGTTGTTCTGCGTTATGCTTTCGACATTGATAATTTTGACTTAATTCTAGAAGGCGAAACACCCGACAATAATCAGTTAAACGAAAGTTTATTTGATGGAGATATTATAAGAGTTGTTGCTATTCCTCCCGGACAGATGTTCAAAGGCAAAGGACTGGACTACAACGATTTTGAGCAAGTTGTAGATTTTTATAACCTTGATTTCTAGTGATAAAAAATAACCCATTTAAGCCGATAGAATTTCTATCGGCTTTTTTTATTTTCGGTGATGCAGTTCAGGCCAAAAAACACCGTTAATGATCATCGAATACTATTTGTACTTTGCCACTCAGCATTGATAATGTGCATTGCCATCTCCTACCGAGTGTGGTTTCCTGTACCTAGAGCTTTTCCGGAGCTTCCGGTTTTCGATGTAGCAATTCCGCTCTCTGTATCGATTATTTCATCTATAATTTTTGTGTTAGCGCTATTCTTGTTATCGATTCCAATAGTTTCTGTCAAGGTTAAAAATCTTGCAATAGCTTTTATGATAATTTATGCACTAGGTGATTACAACAGAATTCAGCCTTGGTTCTTTTATTTTCTGCTTTTCATTGGAATCTATTTCAATGTTCCTGAACAGCGAAAAAAGCTAACTATCTATGGGATCATTTTATCTTGTGTTTATTTGATGAGTGGCTTACTAAAATTGAATGGTGGGTTTGCCAACAGTACATTTATCTGGTTTATTACTCCAATAGAATCATTTTTACCTTCTTCATCTTACCAAATAATTGTTGATAAATTTTGGATAACGGCACCCATTCTTGAATTATCTGCCGGTTTAGCATTACTGTTCAGAAAAACTGCCCGCTTGGCCGCAGGTGTTCTCATCGCAATGCACATTTTGATCTTAGGAATTGTTGGTCCGTTAGGTTGGAATACAAATCTGGTAATTTGGCCATGGAACCTGGCCTTTATGGGATTACTCTATTACCTGTTTATTTATTTGAAGGAGCCGGTGATTGATATTAAACAAATGTTTACCGGTTACTCCAGATACACTTCAATCACTCTTATTGTCTTCTTTGTATTCTTGCCTGTGCTTAGCATTTGGAATTTGTGGCCAAAGCATCTTTCAGGTGCATTATACTCGGGAAATAAGATCAAATCAGAAGTCTTAATACCCGATGAATTAGCCTTCCAGCTACAAAACATTTATAAACCACCTCATAATGGAGTGGAATATGTAGTTCAACCCAATGCCTGGGCAATTCAAGAATTACAGGTGGCATTGTATCCATCTGAAAGAGCTCATAAAATTCTGTATAGGCAGCTTTGTAAGTCTTATCCAGAATATTCCGATTATTTCGTATTTATCTCAAAACCAGTACTATCTCACTTCACAGGTAAAAGAGATACGATTTCTTATTTTTGTAGCGATTTTAGGCCATCAGAATGATTAAGGATCCAAAACAGATAGTCACGCCTTTTGCTTTTGCCATTCACCCTGATTTATTAGGGCAACCATTGGCAACACCGAAAAGGCGTTTTTTGGCGATCATCATCGACGTTATTATCGCCTACATACTCGCCGATTTAGGAAATCTTGTATTAGCTTCGGCGGTAACTGTACTCATTTTCTGGATTGTAGTCAGAACCCGAACTGAAAGCACTTTTAAAAACTTACTTAGATTTGCAGGTGCTGCTTTTTCGAGCTTATTTGTTTTCGCAATCGCACTAGGAGTATTGGAAACGTTCAATCCTACTGAAACCAATCTAGAGATAAATGATGACATCAAAACCGGGCAGGATATCGATTGGGGGGAATTTAGTAATCAAATGATGGCTATGGATTATTCCGATCCTGAAAAACTCGAACAACAGATTGAAGCACTGGAAGAATCAATGGGGTTAAATGACGATGATAAAACGAATAAAGTAGCCTATACTTCAAACTTCGAAAGTTTACTTTTTAACTTTGCATCTGCATTACGTGAGAACGATACAACTGCATTGGACAGTCTTCGACCTGATTTAGCTTTGATTCTTGCTAAACCCGAAATTGATGAACTATCAGAAAGAGTAAATAAGCTCGATAACAGAGCAGACGATCTACAAGAAATAAATGAAGATTTAGCTGAGCAAATTGAAAATCCAAGCTTGTATATAGCCACTAAGCGAACTTTCAAAATGATGGGACTTTCTCTCGGATGGGTTGGCTTGTATTTTATCACAACCATTGCCTTTTTTAAAGGGCAAACTATCGGGAAACGGTTACTACGAATTAGAGTGGTAAGGCTTAACAACAAACCCATTGGGTTGTTTTTTGCATTTGAACGTTTCGGCGGATATGCAGCCGGATTCGCTACGGGGTTTTTAGGCTTTTTTCAAGTGTACTGGGATGCAAACAGACAAGCCATTCACGATAAAATTGCCGGTACTGTGGTTATCGATTTACGAGAATCCAAGAAAGAAAAAACCGAGCATCTGAGAAAAGAAGTGCTTGAGAACGAAAACCTATTAAGTAAATTTTAAATGCTCCCAATCAATCTAAAGGAAAAATTCTCTTTATTTGATGAATATTGGACTCCTAAAATATTAGGTGAATTCAACGGGCAATTGATTAAAATAGCAAAACTGAAAGGTGAATTTGTATGGCATGCCCATGAACATGAGGATGAACTTTTTTATATCGTAAAAGGAAACTTAGAAATGCGTTACAGGGACAAAACTATACATTTAACGTCCGGTGATTTACATGTTGTACCGAAAGCCACTGAGCATTTTCCAGTTGCCGAGGAAGAATGTTGGGTTATGCTTATTGAACCGAAAGGAACCGCTCATACAGGCAAAATCAACACTGATAAAACACTAAAAGAATCAGAATTAGAATGGATTTAAAAAACTCTGATACACAGGAGGATCTAATTCATTTTCGAAGAGTTCGTCCTCGTGTTCGATTTTATTCTACTTTGAGTTCCGATGAGATTACTACAGAGATTCGCCGTCAATTACGAACGGGAGTTTGTAATTGCAATGGGCAGGTCACTAAAAACTTTGCCACCATTTACCCACCCGAAGAAGATCAACATTATTGGTCGCCTCAACTTACCATAACTATTGAAGAAGATGAACAAGGCACTTTGGTTCGCGGACTTTATGGACCACGCCCTGCTGTTTGGACAATGTTCGTTTTCTTTTATTCAATTATCGGTTTTGCAACAATAATTGTAGCCATGATTGGTCTATCATTTAGAACAATTGGTCAACCCGCAGGGATTTTGTGGGCTGTACCCGGACTTATCCTCTTATTTCTTAGCCTCTATTTAGTTGCTTATTTTGGCCAACGTTTCGGTCATAAACAAATGACACGAATCCACCGCTTTTTAGAAGGATGTGTGGGACAGCAAATTGAAGCAAATTAATCGTTTAAACCATAGTATTACATGAAAAAACTGCTATTTATACTAGGCGGTATTATCACAATATTAGCACTAATCATCGGGATAACCTTTTTCTATTTCAGTCCCAACAAAAATCATGTGCTTTCATACATCGCTAAACATCCCGAAACCACGTCTATTACTTTATTTCGGAATGGAAAATTAATTGCAGATCAAAGCTCCGACGAAATGCGTCCATTAGCGAGTACTGTAAAAATTATGATCGCTATCGAATATGCAGTTCAGGCTTCCGAAGAAATATTTAATCCGGATTCGATGATTGCATTAGTGGAATTAGACCGATTTTATTTTCAAGGAAGTGATGGAGGTGCGCATCCTGCATGGTTAAATACCATTGAAGCTGATTCTGCAACCATACGAGAAATAGCGCAAGGAATGATTCGGTATAGTTCGAACGCCAATACCGATTGGTTGAGTGCTTTTTTGGGCTTAGAAAACATCAACCGTAGAATTACATCACTTGGAATCAAAAACCACAGTGAAATTTACTATTTAGTTTCTTCCCTATTTATTGCTCATGAACGATTTCCAACCATCGAAGGTGAGCCGTTAATTGATTCTCTACAATCACTTACACAAAAAGAGTATGTAGACCTCTCCGATGAAATTCATCAAAAATTAGTGGCCGATACTAGTTACATGTCGGGTGTTCCTTTAATTGGATTAGATGCTCAAAAAGTGTGGTCAGATCGTCTTCCTGCTTCCACTACCAATGAGTATGCCCAATTGATGAGAAAGCTGAATTCTAAAACCTATTTTAGTAAACAAACTCATCACTATTTTGACGAGGTGATGGAATCACTTATGGAAAATCCGGCAAATCAGGAATGGTTAAGTCATGCCGGGATGAAAGGTGGCTCCACCGCGTTTGTACTTACCAAAGCTTTGTATGCCAAAGATAAAGATGGTGAAACTACTGAGCTTGCTTACTTTTTAGATGGATTAACTTTGATTGAGAGTATTCGGTTGCAAGGCAGTTTAAACGCTTTTGAACTTGCAATTCTTACCGATGATGAATTTCTTGGAAAAGTAGCCGAAAGAATTGGTATAAACTCAAATTAAACTAAATAGTTATCATAGAGATGGGAATCATCAAAGAGTTCAAAGAATTTGCCATTAAAGGCAACATGTTCGACATGGCAGTGGGTATCATTATTGGTACGGCATTTAATAATATAGTGTCATCGCTGGTTAAAGATATTATCACGCCTATGTTTGGTTTTTGGATTGGTGATGCACCCTTTCAAGAGTTGAAAATTATCCTAAAACCCAAAATTACTAATGAAGCCGGTGCAGTTTTACAAGAAGCTGTTTCTATCAATTATGGAGTCTTTCTGGAAAGCACCCTCGACTTCTTCATTATTTCCTTTACTATTTTTTTGGTGATTAAAACCTTTAATAAGCTTCGATCTAAATCGTTAGAGCCCAGCGAAAAAACAGTACCAACAAGAAAAGATATTGAGCTACTGAGTGAGATACGGGATCTTCTTAAAGATCAAAAATAACTATTGTAAAAGCACTTATTTATTATCGCTTATTCTCAAACTATTGTACTTGTTATGCTAATGGGAACAATTAATCTATAATTGATGTATATACTCATATAATATTAACAACTTACATACATTAATTATGAGTATTTACAGAGAACATACTGCAGAATTAAATAATAGCGATCTGCAATACATCAACCAAACCGTAGCGAAAGCCAAAGAGTCAAAAACTTCATTATTACAAGGTTTTGTATTTTCGTTAATCGTACCGCTTCTAATTTATTTTTTACATGAAACGGGCGTTTTTTCAAGTCAGGTGTTTACCGTATCAATCATTGGATTTTTGATAGTAATTGCCGCCATAATGGGTTATTCATTTCTGGAATCACTTAAAAAAATTCAGTTTTACAGAAAACTGAAAAACAAAGGTGAGAAAAGAGCAGTAACCGGAGTGATAACTGATAAAAAAATTCCTTCTGATTGGAATTCTGCGGATGAAGATGGAGCCAAAAAACATTTAGTAACACTAGGCGATTACGAAGAAATAGTTACCTCTCCAACTCAATTTGATACAGTAAAAATTGGTGATAAAATCACTGCTACCTACGATATTTCTGAGGAATTCAATTTTATGGATCAATCAAAAAACAAACAGGTTGACAGGATTGTGAAACATCGCAAAAAACTGTAATTAAAAAACCTCTTTAGCCACTTCGAACACCGAAGTGGCTTTACCCATCGAGTAATAATGTAGAGTGGGCACTCCGAACTCAATCAACTCTTTTGATTGCTGAATAGCCCACTCTATTCCAATCTGTCGAGCTGCATCATTATCTTTGCAATATTCTAATTCTACGCTCAATGCTTCGGGAATGTCAATATGAAATAACTGAGGCAACAGGGTAACCTGACGTTTTGTAGTAATTGGCTTTAAACCAGGCACTATTGGAACGTTGATACCAACATCTCTGCAACATTGTACAAAGTCGAAGTACTTTTGGTTATCGAAAAACATCTGGGTTACAATGTAATCCGCTCCTCCTTCCACTTTATTTTTTAGATATCTCAAGTCGGTTTCCATATTCGGTGCCGTTACATGCTTCTCCGGATAACCGGCAACCCCAATACAAAAATCGGAAGCTGTTGCATTTTCAATATCGTCATCTAAGTAAATGCCATTATTCATATCTACAACCTGACCCAATAACTCAGAAGCGTAGGTATGTCCACCCGGCTCCGCTACAAAATCTCGGTCGGGTTTACGAACGTCTCCTTGCAACACCAACACATTATCAATACCTAAAAAATGTAAATCGATAAGTGCATTTTCGGTTTCTTCTCGAGTAAATCCTCCACAAATAATGTGTGGGACCGCATCCACCTTATAATGGTTTTGAATTGCGGCACACATCCCAACTGTACCCGGACGCTTTCGCACTGTTTTTCTTTCCAACAATCCGTTTTCTCGCTTTTTATACGAGTATTCTTCCCGGTGATAGGTCACATCAATAAATGGCGGATTAAACTCCATTAACGGATCAATATGATCAAACAATGTTCGAATATTCTGTCCTTTTAAAGGTGGTAACACCTCGAATGTGAACAGCGTTTTTCCGTTTGCCTCTTTAAAATAGTCGGTTACTTTCATATTTAACTTCGATTAAAAAATGGTCATTCAGAGCCACGCTAAAGCTTGGCGAAGAATCTACAAAGCCCATTATTTGCCACGGTCTATATTTTTGTAGATCCTTCACCGACAGCTGTCGGATCAGGATGACTTTCTGTAGATTATTCATCGTACCCCAAATTAGAAGAAAGCCATTTCTCAGTTTCTTCAACGCTTTGCCCTTTTCTTCGTGCATAGTCTGTTATCTGATCTTTCCCAAACTTTCCCACGTTGAAGTAGCGAGATTCAGGGTGTGCAAAATAGAAACCACTCACCGAGCTAGCCGGATACATCGCACAAGATTCTGTGAGTGAAATCCCTGTATTATTCTCTACATCCAGAGTATCAAATAAAATTCTTTTTTCGGTATGATCAGGACATGCCGGATATCCGGGTGCAGGCCTTATTCCCTGATATTGCTCTGCAATGAAGGCCTCATTATCGAAAGGTTCTTCACTATATCCCCAAAATTCAGTTCGAATTTTATAGTGAAGGTATTCGGCATGAGCTTCAGCCAATCTATCAGCTAAGGCTCTTATCAAAATGGAATTGTAGTCATCGTGGCGATCTTCAAATCGCTTCAAATATGTTTCGATGCCAAGACCAGCCGTTACTGCGAATAATCCCAAGTAATCATGTATATCGGTATCGATTGGAGCTATAAAATCAGCCAGACAATGATTTGGTTGTCCAGATCTCTTCTCAGCTTGCTGTCGCAGAAAATGGAATCGGGTTAATTCTTCATCCCGATCTTTATTGGTAAACAAAATAATATCTTCATCTACCGAATTTGCCGGAAACAGTCCAAAAACTGCTTTTGCCTGTAAGAGATCTTCTGTAATGATTTCGTCAAGTAATTGATTCGCATCATCAAATAATTGTGATGCCTGCTCTCCTACCATCTCGTCACATAAAATCGCAGGATATTTCCCTGTCAACATCCAAGTTCTAAAAAAAGGTGACCAATCGATGCACTTTCTAAGGGTACTCAGATCTACAGAATCACGAACAAAGATGCCCGTCTGTTTTGGTGGATGGATGTTTTGCTTATCCCATTCTATGCTAAATCGATTCTTTCTGGCTTCATCAAAGGATAACAGTGTTCGAGCTTGATTCTTTTGTTCGTGAACGGTTCTTAGCTTCGAATACTCCGTCTTATATTTTGCTTTTGTGGGTTGTTTCTGCTCTTCGTTAAGTAAATCTGTACAAATGGAGACCGATCGAGAGGCATCATTCACATGAATTACCGGCGATGAATAATTGGGGTCGATTTTAACAGCTGTATGAATTCTGGACGTAGTAGCTCCACCAATTAACAAAGGTGTATGCATTCCACGCTTTTCCATCTCTTTTGCAACGCCTACCATTTCATCTAAAGAGGGTGTGATAAGACCACTCAGTCCGATTATGTCCGCTCCGGTTCGTTCGGCTTCATCTAGAATTTTATCGGTGGGCACCATCACTCCCAAATCAACAATGTCGAAGTTATTGCACGCAAGAACCACTCCAACTATGTTTTTCCCTATGTCGTGCACATCTCCTTTTACCGTAGCCAAAAGTACCTTAGCCCGTTGGGATTCATCCTTATTCTTTGCTTTTTCTTCTTCTAAAAACGGAGTTAGATATGCTACGGCTTGTTTCATAACACGAGCACTTTTCACAACCTGAGGCAGAAACATTTTTCCATCCCCAAACAGATCGCCAACAATATTCATCCCGTCCATTAGCGGACCTTCTATCACCCGAAGTGGACTCCCGATTTTTTGTCGAGCTTCTTCGGTATCGGCATCAATAAATTCGGTGATACCTTTTACCAACGAGTAACTCAATCGTTCTTCTACAGCTTTTGTTCGCCACTCTTGGGTTTCTTTTTGTTTGATTTCACCTGTTCCCCGGTACTTTTCGGCAATATCAAGCAATCGTTCAGTGGCATCTTCTCTACGGTCAAGCAGTACATCTTCAACCCGTTCAAGCAGCTCCTTTGGGATTTCATCATACACTTCAAGCTGCGTTGGGTTTACAATTCCCATATCCATACCGTGTTTTATGGCATGATATAAAAAGGCAGAATGCATAGCTTCACGAACAGGATTATTTCCCCGAAACGAAAACGATACGTTACTTACTCCGCCAATTATATGGGCACCCGGTAGATTTTCTCGAATCCATTTCGCTGTTTGGAAAAAATCGAGTGCATTTCGCCGATGTTCATCCATTCCGGTTGCAACTGGAAAGATGTTAGGATCTAATATCACATCAGAAGAATTAAATCCTACCCTATCAACTAATAATTTATAGGACCGTTGACATATTTCAATTCTCCGATCTAGTGTATCGGCTTGACCATCTTCATCAAAAGCCATAGCTATGACCGCTGCACCAAATTTTCGAATAATTTTTGCCCTACGAATGAACTCTTCCTCTCCATCTTTTAAACTGATGGAATTCACCACGCCTTTACCTTGAATTACTTTTAACCCGGCTTCAATTACTTCCCATTTCGAAGAATCAATCATTATGGGGATGCGAGCAATATCCGGCTCTGAGGCAATCAAATTCAGAAAGATGGTCATTTCTTTGGCCGAATCGAGCATGCCTTCGTCCATGTTTACATCCAGAATCTGAGCTCCTCCCTGCACCTGATCCAAAGCCACTTCCAGTGCTGTTTCATAATCACCGGCTTTGATCAAATTCAAAAATCGTTTAGATCCCGTAACATTGGTGCGCTCCCCCACATTAACAAAATTCGAATCGGGTGTGATAATGAGAGGTTCAAGTCCGCTAAGTGTAATTGGATTGGGTTTCATCCTGCTAACACTCCCTCAGTAATTTTTCTGGGCTGATAATTTGCTGCCAATTCTGCCATTACTTTAATGTGATCCGGTGTTGTTCCACAACATCCTCCTAAAATATTTACCAAACCATCTTCCAGATAAGACTTCACTTCTTTACCCATGGCTTCCGGACCCTGATCATATTCACCAAATTCGTTGGGGAGCCCTGCATTCGGATATGCGCTGATAAAATACCCGGCATTTTGAGCCAAGGTTTTCACATACGGTTTTAATTGGGATGCACCAAGTGCACAATTCAACCCAATCGATAAAATGGGTGCATGCGATAATGAAATCAAAAAAGCCTCTACGGTTTGTCCCGATAAGGTTCGGCCACTTGCATCGGTGATTGTCCCGGAAATCATAATCGGAACTTCGTTTCCGGATTCTTCGAAATGCTCCAATATTCCGTAAATGGCAGCTTTTGCATTCAGCGTATCAAAAATGGTTTCGATAAGTAATACATCAGAGCCACCGTCCATTAATCCACGCGCTTGTTCTTTATAGGCTTCCGCCAACTGATCGAATGAAATAGCGCGATACTCCGGTCTGCTTACATCGGGCGAAAGTGAAGCTGTTTTATTGGTTGGTCCCATCGCACCGGCAACAAATCTCGGTTTTGAGGGATCTTTTTTGGTGAAAATATCACAAGCTTTTTTTGCTATCCGGGCGGATTCAAAATTTAAATCATACACAACAGACTCTAAATCATAATCAGCCTGAGCAATGGACGTACCACTAAAAGTATTTGTTTCTATAATATCTGCTCCGGCTTCCAAATACTGTTCGTGAATGTTTTGGATCACATCCGGGCGCGTTAGCGACAGCAGGTCGTTATTTCCTTTCAATTCGATGCTTGAATCACGAAATCCTTCCCCTCGGAAATCATCTTCACCGAGATTAAACCGCTGGATCATCGTGCCCATCGCACCATCCAAAACTAAAACGCGCTGCTGTAATAATTCTTTGATAGTCACTCTATTAAGGATTGGCTTATTAACAAAGAGTGAAGGAAAAGCTCACTTATTTTTCTTCGCATAACACGAAGTGGGATTTGGCACCTTTTTTGAGTCAAGAACTCAAACGGTTGCCAAGACATCAACGGGCCCATTCCCTCAGTCTTTCTTAATAAGCATAAAAACTGAGTCGAAGATAAAACTTCCTTACGACATGTCAAATTATCGGCATTAAAGCCTGGTTGTTAACGCAACATGTACTTTTCCGTTACCAAGCCCGCTTTGTGGGGAGATGGCGTAAGAAAAACTAAGTCGCCCTACTCTAACTTTATAACTTAAACCAAATCCAAAAGATTGAAGCCATTCGCTTTGTTTAAATTGATGGGTTGATTCAGTTAATAATTTCGGACGATGGTATCTGCCGGTGGCAACAAAAGAGAACAGGTAAGAATTTGGATTGGTCATAAACCGATATTCTACATCCGCCCAGCTCAGTAACGATGCAGTGAATTGTTCTTCCGAAAATCCTCTTAAAGATGTCGCCCCACCAAAACGAAATAAGTCGCTGTCGGTAAAAGTACTGCCATTAAGTACAAACGATTCAGATCGAACCGCTAATACACTTTGCTCGCTTAACGAGATAAATCCAGCAATCTGAGCAGTCAAATGTTGTTGGGAAAAACTGCGAATGGAATCGATGTCTACACTTTTCTCAGAAACCTCAAAAATAATTGAAGCTTTAATTCCGCTAGTTGGTACTTCCAATCTATTTAAGGTGGATAATTCAAATCCAAGTGAGGCTGTTCTGCGATTTCCTCCCGGTTCAATCATGTTCCCGGTTGATCCCGTTGTACCTTCTACAGATATCCCTGATATCATTTTTAATTGAGGAGAGGTTTGATAGAAGCCACTTATGTTAAACTCTCGATGTTGATAGGTCGTATCGTTTTGAAATAATCGAACGCCTGCTTCTAATCCAACCGGAAGCGATCCTATCCAGTATTGTTTTACTTTTGCCTTCAATCGACTTACTTCCGGCTCAATTCTTCGATAAATCAAATCAATGCCATTTCCTTCCGCAAAAACCGACCACAAATTTAGCTTAACATCCCCAACAATTTGTCCGTTTCCGTTCGCATCCGGAACATAACCTAACACCCCATCAAACTGATTAAGCTGAAGTTCTTGTACATCAACCACGGCGTAATATTCATTATCAACTAATTGAACCTGTGGGAAGCTAACCTCCTCGAATAATTCACTTTGCAACAACCGCTCTCTTATTTTTTGAAGCGTGGTATTGGTTGTTATTGATGAACTACTTACCCCTGAAATTTTCGACAAATATTGATCCGAGTTTAAGCGATTTCCATTCACAATTAATCCTTGTAGGATCACTTGCTCTCCGGGTTTCAAATCAACTTCAATCGCCACACTATTCTTAAGCGTATCAATGTTGAAGGAGGTAATAGTGGCTTCGGCAAAATAGTATCCATCTTGGAGGTAGGTATCGAGTGTTGACTCAATCAAGTCTTCGATACTTTGTTTGGTGTATCTGATCTTCGATATATCAGCAATAACCTTCTCTCCTTCCCTGATCGCCAAATTCGCTTTAAATGGCTCGTCTGTAACTACGTAGAAAATGCTGCCTATTTCTTTGATCTTTACGCTCAAAAAACCCTGATCGGCAAAGTAGACGGTTAAGATGTTTTTGGCAGTTGCTGGCTGATTGGCAATCCTTTCCATAACCGATGCAGGAACGAAAAGTGTATCGCCATCCATCGAAAGAAATTGAAATTCCTGAGCTTCTGAAACGATTGAGAACCCAAAAAAAAGAATCGGAAAAACGACTATAAAAATTAGACGGCGATTGCTAAAAATCACCCGGTTCTTACATCTCTGCTTGATTCTAAGTACCTTTGCAACCCTCATTTTAAATCGAAGAAGTAAATGATTCATACGTACCAAGAGCTGATCGAACAAAGCTTTGAATTCCCGCAAGAGGGTTTTGAGTTGGTTGACGGTAGCTTACAATTTAACGGAGTTAATCTCGCAGAACTTATAAAAAAATACGGAACTCCATTTCGTTTAACCTATCTGCCGAAAATACGATCTCAAATAAAAAAAGCGCGATCTATTTTCCATGAAGTAATGCAAACGCATGCTTATCAAGGCACCTACGAGTTTTGTTACTGTACCAAATGTTGTCATTTTAGTCATGTTGTACGCTCGGCAATGAAAGAAAATGTGAGTTTAGAAACTTCTTCTTCTTTCGATATTGATCTGATCGAGCGACTTTTTGATAATCATCGCATCGACGAGGAGCGCTATATTATCCACAATGGGTACAAAACCGACAATTATTTACTGAAGATTGAACGCCTTCACAAACTAGGTTTTAACAATTCCATTACCATTATCGATTCGGTAGACGAGTTGGACAAACTTGAGCGACTCGATATTGAAGGCCCAATTAAAATTGGAATACGTCTATCGGTAGAACAAGAGCCTTCTGCGGCATATTACACATCTCGAATGGGATTGAATCACAATAAAATCATGGAGCTGGTGCAGTCCAGAATTGTTGATAATCCGAAATTCGATTTACGAATGCTTCACTTTTTTGTGGATTCGGGCATCAGCGATTCTATGTACTATTGGGGAGAATTTAAAAAAGCATTGAATTTATATTCGGAATTGAAGCGTATTGCTCCAGAAATGAATGGATTAAATATTGGCGGAGGCTTCCCGATCAGTAATTCACTTGGATTTGAATTCGACTACAAAGCCGTTGCCAATTACATTATCGAAACCATAGCGGAGCACTGCGATACCGATAATTTTCCTCATCCCGATATTTATACAGAGTTCGGCAAATATACAGTTGGTGAAAGCGGAGCTGTGATTTTTGAAGTGATTGCTCAAAAGCAGCAAAACGATGCCGAGCTTTGGTATATCATCAATAACAGTTTGATGAATACCATCCCCGATGCTTGGTCCATTAATGAGAAATTTATTCTTCTCCCGGTGAATAAATGGGATCGCCCATCAAAGCGGATTAATATTGGCGGAATTAGTTGCGATCAGCACGATTATTACAACTCGGAGCAACTAGATCAACATGTGGTGTTGCCAACCTATCCTGCTGATGATCCGGAGCCGTTGTATATCGGATTTTTCCACACAGGAGCATATCAGGATGCCATTAGTGGTTATGGAGGAATTAAGCACTGTCTTATTCCATCCCCAAAACAAATTGTGGTTGATATTGACGAGGAAGGCAATCAAGTTGAATATCTCTATCGCGACGAGCAATCTGTACAAACAATGTTAGATATTTTAGGATACAATGATTAATAAAGGCCCGGTTTCACAATTTATTCAACATCATTACCGCCATTTTAATGCTGCCGCATTAATCGATGCAGCAAAGGCTTACGAGGATCAGCTGAATAACAATGCTAAGATGATGATCACCTTGGCCGGCGCTATGAGTACTGCCGAATTGGGAATCTCTCTGGCCGAAATGATTCGACAGGATAAGGTGCACATTATTACTTGTACCGGTGCGAATCTGGAAGAAGATGTCTTCAACTTAGTAGCACATGACCACTACAAGCGTATTCCAAACTACCGGGATTTAAGTCCGGAAGATGAACAGGAACTACTCGAGGATCACTTTAATCGAGTGACCGATACGTGCATACCTGAAGAAGAAGCTATGCGTGCCATCGAAGAGCATTTGGTAAAACGATGGGTGGCTGCCTCAGAATCCGGTGAGCGCTATCTCCCCCACGAGTATTTCTACGATATTCTACTATCAGATGATTTGAAATCGAAATATCAAATCGATCCGAAAAACTCCTGGCTGCTTGCCGCTGCAGAAAAAAACCTCCCTATCATTGTTCCCGGCTGGGAAGATTCGACCTGTGGTAATTTCTTTGCCTCTCATTGTATCGAAGGACGAACAACCCCGAACGCGATGAAATCCGGTATCGAATACATGATTTTTCTGGCCGATTGGTACCAAAAGAACTCCGAAAATGGAATTGGCTTCTTCCAAATTGGTGGCGGTATTGCGGGTGATTTCCCGATCTGCGTGGTTCCAATGCTAGATCAGGACTTAGGCATCGATGCACCACTTTGGAGCTATTTCTGCCAGATTTCGGATTCTACTACCAGTTTCGGCTCTTATTCGGGCGCCGTTCCCAACGAAAAAATAACCTGGGGAAAACTTGGAATCGAAACTCCGAAGTTTATTATCGAATCGGACGCCACCATTGTGGCACCGCTTATTTTTGCGTACTTGTTGGGTTGGTGAGGGGAATTAGGAATATGGTAATTAGGAATAATTTTGACCACGAAAGTACTAAGGCACAGACTATTTAAAGTTTATTTAGCCTTTCGTATCTCCAGTCATGAATATTGATTATTCCTTGTTGAATATTGAATGTTGCTGAGTGGTTCGTTTCAAAAGCACTAATCCTCAAAAGAGTTCTCTTATCAAGTCATTCCCACGGAGGTGGGAATCTTGAGCGTTCTAAAACTCTACACTTTTTTAACACTCCAGTTCCCTGCCAACGTATGGATGACTCACTAAAAACTGAACTAGCCCCCTTTTGCGAGCAGCCTGCGATGAAGCAATATCAGTTAAACCGGCGGGTTCGACAAGCTCACCCACTTACATTGTTCCCATAAAAAACGAACAAACGGTGCCTGAGCCTGCCGAAGGCATTATCAACTTTCCTATCATTACTTTACCGAAATATTGTCGAAATTGTGAATTGAGTAAATGCTCCTCCATCTGTCGGGCATAAAGCCCTGCTGATGGATTCAAGTTTCAGGTCATCGCCTAGATCAGCACTTCCATCACCCCGACTTCGTCGAAATGATGGAGTAGTTTTTTATAAAGTCATTCCAATGATGCAATCTCAGAATCACAAATACTGAGATCACTTCTTCCGACCGCTGTCATGATCGAGAATTTGTATTCCTAATTCCCATATTCCTAATTCCTAATTGATATTTGTAAAATTGAAAATTGGAGATTGTCGATGGATTTAAATTTGGCTATCTACCTGCGGTTAAACTAAATGGAGTCGAAGTTTACACGTGATCACACCCAAGAAAAAAATGAAGCGCTCAAAAGCGCTCGACATCTACAAAGCACTGCTTTTACCACGACGAATTGAAGAGCGTATGCTCAAATTGTTGCGTCAGAATCGCATTTCTAAGTGGTTTTCTGGAATTGGACAAGAAGCTGTAGCCGTTGGTGTTACGCTCGCCAGCGAAAAACATGATTACATCCTGCCGATGCATCGCAACCTTGGAGTTTTTACCACTCGAGGCGTTCCGTTTTATGAATTATTCTGCCAACTTTTCGGCAAAGCAGACGGCTTCTCGAAAGGACGTGAACGCTCTTTTCACTTCGGTACATTAGATCACAACATAGTGGGAATGATCTCACATCTTGGGGCAATGATGCCGGTTGCCGATGGTCTTGCATTGGCGAAAAAACTTCAGGGTGAACAAGCGGTTGCATTTTCTTTTTGTGGGGATGGAGCCACCAGCGAGGGCGACTTCCACGAAGCCATTAATTTGGCTGCCGTCTGGAAACTTCCGGTGGTGTTTATCATCGAGAATAACGGGTACGGACTCTCCACTCCTTCCAGCGAACAATATGCCTGCGAACACCTTTCCGATCGAGCAAAAGGCTATGGAATCCACGGCTATCATATCGATGGGAATAATGTGTTGGAAGTCATCGACACCATGAAAAATGCGCGTAAACGAGCTTTGCAAGAAGGTCCGGTGCTCATCGAAGCCAAAACCTTTCGCATGCGCGGACACGAAGAAGCCTCGGGTACGGCTTACGTCCCCGACGACATGTTTGATGAGTGGTCGAAGAAGGATCCGATTATGCGCTTCGAGAAGTATATGGAAACGCATCATATGCACACTCGGGAAGAATTTGATCAGATTCAGGACGAAGTTGATGCCCTGTTTACACCGGATCTGGAACGAGCTTTAAATGCTTCAGAACCGGAATTTGATCTTCAAACCGAGCTCGATGCCGTTTATTCCTTGGAAGAACCCGAATTGCCTAAAGTCACCGAACACCAGGGAAGCACATCTGAAAAACGCTTTGTGGATGTGATTCAATCCTCCCTCCGACAAGCTTTCGCCGAAGATGAACAATTCATCATTATGGGGCAGGATATCGCCGGATATGGCGGCGTATTTAAAATCACCGAGGGATTTTTAGACCGATTCGGTGCAGATCGAATTCGAAATACGCCAATCATCGAATCTGGAGTGTTGGGTGCAGCGGTTGGACTCGCACTCGAAGGATTCAAACCAGTGGTAGAAATGCAGTTTTCAGATTTTGTAAGCTGTGGGATGAATCAGATCATTCAGAATATTGCCAAATCGAAATATCGCTGGTCACCGGCACTGAATATTACCATTCGGATGCCTCACGGTGCCGGTGTTGGAGCCGGACCGTTTCATTCCCAATCGCCCGAAGGTTGGTTTATGCCGCATGCCGGACTCAAAATCGTGGTTCCCGGAACGGTAGAAGATGCCCAGAATTTACTTTACGCTTCGTTATTCGATCCCAATCCGGTGCTATTTTTCGAGCACAAAAAGCTGTACCGAAGTTTACGAGCCGTTACCCCCGATCATGCCGTGTACGAGCCATTGGGGAAAGCAAAAATCCAACGAGAAGGCACCGATGCTACTATTATCACCTACGGATATGGCGTTCAATGGGCGTTTGAAATCGCCGATCAATTCGAAAAAGAAGGTGTTAGACTTGAAATCCTCGATCTTCGATGTTTAGCTCCGCTTGATAAAGAAGCCATTTACCAATCGGTGCAAAAAACCGGTCGGGTGCTGCTGTTGCAAGAACCTTCAATAACCATGGGACCGATGAGCGAAATCTCTGCCCTCATCAACGAACACTGTTTTGAATATCTAGACGCTCCCGTTCTACGAGCCGCCCCGATTGATACCCCCATCCCCTTCAACAAAAAACTGGAAGAAGGGTATTTGAACCTGGAGCAGTTGAACGTCCTACTTCGAAGGTTGCTGGAATATTAAGGCATTGAATATAAGTACGTAATTAACGTTATTTCTTCTATGGATGAACTAAAAACCCCACTTAGTAACGTTCAAATTGAACTCCTAAAATTATATTCGACTGATTTATCTGACGAAGAATTAGCTGAATTAAAGGAGATGCTGAGTACTTTCTATGCGAAAAAAGCCATTCGTCACGCTGACCAAGTCTGGGATTCTAAAAAATTAAGCGATGTGGTGATGGAAGAATGGTTAAACGATGAGCAAACTTAAGGTTGTTCTCGATACAAACGTTTTATTGGTTTCTATCTCTTCGAAATCAGAGTATCACTGGATTTTTCAAGCATTATTAAATGGGGATTATCAGCTACACATCACAAACGAGATTCTAACCGAATATGAAGAAGTAATTGCTGAAAAATGGAATGAAGAGACGTCGAAATATCTGATCAGAACACTACTGGAATAAAAAACGTGGTTAAAACTGAGGTTTATTTTCAGTTGTATTTAATTTCTCATGATCCTGATGATAATAAATTCGTTGACTGTGCTTTTGCTAGTAATGCTGATTGTGTAGTAAGCCATGACCAAGATTTTGATATCCTAAAAACCATCGACTTCCCTTCTATTGATGTAATCCAAGCAATTGACTTTAAGTTACTCTTAAGCAAGCATCGTTAATGCTTTATAGCTTTTCTTCCTTACAAACTACTGGTTCGTGATGCCTAGCTTGAACAATCAGCTCCATTAATCAGATTAGAAGTAAAACTAGTAAAAATAGTTGGCAGTTTTTGTATCATCATCCATAGTGAAGACTGCTACATCTGAATGAATCATTCCAAAAATGCTTAAAAGAAACTCAACCATACTTTTACTACTTCTCACTGGCATAGTTCTTATTCATTGTTCAAAAGAAAACAATGACAAGATTGTAATAGATACTGATCTTACGATGTATGGTTATGACTCTCTTGAAGCTAAGACACTTTCATATGAACAATTAGATTCGGTTTCAAATCTTGTTCATGAAAATATTAAAGAGGATTATCTAAGCTTTAAAAATCAAAATATTGAAAGTGAAGTTTACAAAAACAGAACAGAGGAATATTATGCTGACAAACTCTATGGCTATTACTTACAATTCACGGAATCTGAAGAAAGGCTTGAAAATCTCAAAAGAGCTTTTTCTATTTGGTATGTGTTTGAAGCTTTTCCCAAAATGGAAATAGCGTTAGAAAATATATCTATTGATGAAGATTATTGGGGTGAACTAGTAAACCTTTACAGCTTACCTCGAAAAAAAAGCAGTATACTGGGTTTTATCAATAAACAGCAACGTGAGAAAGAGATTCAACAATTAATTGAATGGAATAACATAGCCAAAAATGAAATAAGCAGAACTCATCTCTCTTTTTATATTGCAAGATCGTATTTCTTTCACAAAGAGTATGAAAAAGCTGATATCTACTTACGAACTGTACTTGAAATCAATCGTGATACTGTATTAAAAGGCTGTGAAAAAAATAGTTGAACAAGCACAATCATATTTCAATGAGATCCATTCTCTTCAAGATGGTGATCCTGCTCCTGATTTTTCCGCGATTACCATCAACAATAAGAAAATTGATTTATCAGAACTTCGCGGAAAAGTGATGCTTATTGAGTTTTGGTCTACAACTTGTGGACCTTGCATCAAAGAACTTCCTAATCTAAAGGAAATCTATGGCTTGAATAAGGATAACAAAGACTTCGTGATGATTGGCGTCTCTTTGGATACCGAAATTGAAAAGGTGAATAGTTTCATTGAAATCAATGATTTGAAATGGCATCAGATTTTCGATGATGGATATGGCGAAATATCACAACTTTATAATGCAGTATATATACCAAGAACTTATTTGATTGATAGAGATGGTAATATCGCACATAAAGATTTACGAGAGAATGATCTGAAGAATGCTGTGAGCTCAATGCTTATTAATTGATTCTTCTGTTCTCTCGTCAACAACCACCGGTCCATTTTCAATTATATTAAATGTCATTTTCCGCCTTTCACATTTTAAACCCGCGTCTTCAGTAATCCATCAGACGGGTTTAAACCGTCAGATGGTTTGGTCAGTAACAATTAGTTTGAAAGGCAGGACTCGGTGGGTTTGACAAGCTCACCCACCTTGGTTAATTTCCACGAAGTAATTAGAAGACGGTGCCTGAGCCTGTCGAAGGCACGTTTTTTAGTTTAAACCCGAGATGTCATGCTGAGGCTACTGCCGAAGCATCTAGACGTATTATTTGCACTATGGCAGGTAATTGTTCAGCGCTGATAAAATCACTTTAGAATTGATTCAACTTCTGCCCTTCACCCGTACAGATCCTTCGCTTTCACTCAGGATGACCCAACCTTGAATCGAAATACTGAGATCACTTCTCCCGACCGCTGTCGGGATCGTGAATGTTTTTTTGCCTCAATTCCTTTCAACATTTACGGTTGCACTTTAGCATAATGATATATTTTTTGAGGTGAATTTTTTAACGCATCTATATGGCGGAGCAATCCGGGTTTAAACGAAATATTGGCCTGTTTATGGCAGTGATGATTGGTATCGGAGCCATGATGGGACCCGGTATTTTCGCGCTGCCCAGTTTAGTGGCTGAGTCGGCCGGACCACTTGGAATCATCGCCTACCTGGCGATGGGATTGCTCACTTTATTTACCGCTCTCAGCTACAGTGAACTTGGTGCAGCGTTACCAATTGCGGGTGGCGGATATTCGTTTACTAGTCGTACCCTGCCCCGCCCCGTTGCTTTTCTAACCGGTTGGTTTTTCTGGATTGGGAATACGCTGGCATGTTCACTTTACGTGGTAATTTTTGCTTATACCATCAAAAATTATTTCTTCCCCGAGATTAGTGTCATTGCCATCGTACTTATCACCACCGTGTTTTTTACGCTCACGAATTTACGAGGTCAGGCCGAAGCACTGGTTGTTATCACCATCATGAACATCGTAGAATTGATTGTGTTGGTTGGCGTTGGGCTTTTGGGTGCTTTTTATGTGGAACCGGCCAATCTCGATCCTATCGCTCCGTACGGCTGGGGACCTCTTATCCCCACCATGGGGCTTATTTATATTTCGTATGTAGGATTCGATCTGATCACCGTTGCCGCCGAGGAAATCGTTGATCCTGCAAAGAATATTCCGCGGGCCATTTTAATCACACTTTTGGTGGGAATGGTTATTTATGTATTGCTGCTTTGGGTGATGATGGGCGTGGTAAATTATACCGAATTGGCCAATACAAGCACGCCGTTTATTTATGTTGCTGATTTAATATTTGGGGATTGGGGGCGCTGGGCGGGAATTATCGCCACGATAATGGCAAGTTTATCGGCATTTAGTGTCACGTTGGGAGCAAGTTCACGAGTGTTATTCGCTTTAGGTCGGGATGGACATTTTCCAGAGGTCTTTGCGCGACTGCATACCAAATTTAAAACTCCGCATATCGCGCTGTTTATATGTGCAGCTTTGGTTGCGGTGCTAGGAGCATCCGGTGTGGTTCGGGTGTTGGCATCAGCCAGTAGTTTCGGTTATCTGATTGCCATCGGAATTGTGAATTATACTGTGATCGCACTGCATCGGAATATGCCTAATCTACGGCGACCTTATAAAATCATTTTATATCCATTTATTCCTATTCTAGGAATTATTTCCTGCTGGTTCTTTGTACCCATGCTTGATCCTCAAAGTTTGATACTGGGACTCGGACTAACCCTTGTTGGAATCGTTCTCTACTTCCTGATCCCCAACAACCGTAAAGTCCTGGATCGACTGCCGGTGTATCTGGAACGCATCAAAATTAAACTACAATCATACTGGAGGCCACGAATGAACGTGTTAATAATTGGAGGCGGAAACTTAGGAGGCAATATTGCCGATCGCCTGATGAAACAAGATGAATTCCGAATGGTATTTCGTTCGTCGGTGTATCAGATCACCTTTATAGAAAAAGATAAAGAGCGAAGCGAGCAGCTGGGCGAACGCTATAATGTGCCGGTTTTTACTGGCGATGGAACCAAGCAAGAGCTTCTGGAACAGGTAGAACCTCGAAAAATGGATGTGGCCATTGCCGCCACCAACGACGATGAGCGAAACTCTATAATGGCTCTTCAAGCAAAACGATTGGGTGTTAAACGGGTGATTGCAATTGCTCGGGATCCCTCCTACATCTCGTTGCTTGAGGATAACGGTATTGTGTGCATCAGTGCTCCACTGGCAACTGCTTCGATGGTGGAAAACTACCTGGATCGTCCCGGCGTTGCCGATCTCTTCGAAATTGAAAATGGCGTGGCTAGTTTAATCGATATGAAAGTGCCCGCGAAAGCAAAAGTAGTTGGCAAGGTGATCGAGAAGATCAACATCCCCACCGATTGTGTAGTAGCTGCTTTAATTCGCGATAAAGAATTTGTGGTTCCCAGAGGTAAGACCGAGATCAAAGCCGAAGATCATGTGGTGTTTGTTGGTACCAACGAAGCCATTCAAGAGGTGAATGATATTTTTACTGAAGTTGAGGAGTGACTTGGTTATTGGTTAATTGTTATTCGTTATTCGAACATCAACTTGATCCTCTCTCCTGATTCCTTTGTCCTTGCTATTATTGCCTTGAAAGCAGACTATCGTCTAACAATAAATCGCTAAGGCTAAAGCCTTTGCTTGCATATGAACGTGGTAGAACCAAAAACATAATCAAGAAGGGTGTTCACTCCCGGGTATTAAGCTCGAGTTTGGAGAATTGCCACGTATAAGCTTATCACCTCAAAATCTGTTAGACGGACTTTAGACGTCAGACAGAATACTCGTTCGTCGTACGTCCATCGTCGTACGTCCTTGATCCATTCTCCTGATTCCTTTTTCCTTGCTATTTTGCCATTGAAGCACGAAAACAAGGAATGTTGTGATGAACCTTAGCTCAACTCTCTGCAATCAACAATATTCGCTAGGCTAAAGCCTTTGCTTGCTTATGATCGTGGAAGAACCTAGAACATAAGCAAGCAGGGAGTTTACTCCTGGGTATTTAACTAGAGTTTATTTGATTGCCTAGAGTATAGATATTCACTTCAAAATCTGTCAGACGGGCTCAAGCATTCAGACCGAAAACTCGGTCGTCGTACGTCCTTGATCCTTTCTCCTATTTCCTTTTTCCTTGCTATTTTGCCACTGAAGCACGAAAACACGGAATGTTGTGATAAACCTTAGCTCAACTCTCTGCAATCAACAATTACCGCTAGGCTAAAGCCTTTGCTTGCTTATGATCGTGGTAGAACCAAGAACATAAGCAAGTAGGGAGTTCACTCCCGGGTATTCAGCTCGACTTTTTTTGGATTGCCTAGCATAGATATTCACCTTAAAATCTGTCAGACGGACTCTAGCCGTCAGACAGAAATCCTTCGTCGGTCGTCGGCCGTCGTTTGTCGTTCGTCAACAAACAATGTTCACTGAATATTCCTTGTTGAATATTGATCATCACCGCCCTTGATAGGTTTCCCCTGAAATAATCCATTCCGGTTCGCCTTCTCCTTTCAGGTAGTAATCGAAATACTCTTTCATACGAATCGCGTAATCCAGTTTATTTTCGAAGCGTTGCAGGTGATGCGGCTCGCCATGATATTGCAAGAAAATCACGTCTTTGTCGTAACGGCGCATGGCTAAATACATTTCGATACTTTGATACCAAGGCACCGCGCCATCGTCATCGCCGTGTTGGATGAGCATGGGCGTGGTGATTTGATCGGCATAAAAGACCGGAGAGTTCTCAACATATTTGAGCGGAGCTTCAACTAAACTCTCTCCGATTCGACTCTGTGTTTTTTCGTATTGGAAACTTCGTGCTAATCCCGAAGCCCAACGGATACCGCCATAAGCACTGGTCATATTACTAACCGGAGCACCCGAAACGGCTGCATCAAAAATATCGGTTTGGGTAACTATAAACGCCGTTTGATAACCACTCCAGGAATGTCCATGCAAGCCAAGTTTATCCGGGTCGGCAATACCCAAATCTACTAGTTTTTGGATTCCGGGAACCACACTTTTTGTAGCGGCAAAACCCGGTCGACCAATTTCAAAGCGTACATCCGGCAAGAAAACCACATATTCATCACTGACATACTGTGCAAAAACGGGTCGGTGATTGGTTCTTGGTTCGTTAAAATCGTGCAAGCGATTGGTGAAGAATCGATAATAGTAGGTCATAATCGGGTAGCGTTTATTCGGATCGTAATTATCTGGTTTTATTACTACTCCCTGCATGTAAGTGCCATCGATACTTAGCCAATCCACGAGTTCTGCCTTTCCCCAATTCCACTTTTCGGATAAATCCATATGGAGGTTTGTGTGTTGATTATCCTCTTTAAATGAATGATCTGTTGCCACCCAAAGGTTGGGGAATTCATCGTAAGATTCACGCTTGTAAAGGACGGCATCAGAATTCTCGGCCTTTTCGACAAAAGTAAATTTCTTCTCTTCTTCCAACAATGGCTTCACAGCAGCATCGTTAATTCGTGTTGAATAGAATCCGAAATTCTTCTTCAAATCGTGATATGAGGTAAGTAATAGTTCTTTATTTGCTGAAAAAGCATCCCAATTATTCTCTAGGCGCTCTATTCGGAAAATTCGATTTTCTGCTCTACCCTTTCCACCCGTAATGTTAGTTGCGCTTCCGGATTTTGTATCAAATTTCCAAATATCGAACTTGTCGTAGATCAACACAGACGCATCGTTTACTGTCCACCCCGCAACTCCGTATCCGGGCACATCACTTGGGTAATCGTGGTCTTCGTTATAGAAAGGATTATCTATACTTTCGGTAAGATTTAAGAATTTATTGCTCTTTATATCATACAACATCCAGTGATTATCCTGATATACCGTAGCAAATTTTCCGCCCGGCGACAGTTGAACAAACGAACCAAGCTTTGTTAAGAACTGATTTTTATTTCCGGTTTTTAAATCAATTACATACCAATCGCGATAGGTTCCATCCCAGGTTCGTTCGATTTGATACGGCAAATTACTGTAGCCCAAAATTACACTAGCATTGTGCGAAATACTTACATCAGGTACGGTTTTATCTGCTAACTGCACCCAATTTGCTCTACGTCCGAAATGATAAACAGCCGTGTAAAGGTGATTTTTTCGACGATTCCATGTCTGAATTTCATGCGTTTTAATTAGGGGATCATCACCGTGCCAAATATCTAATCCACGACCATCAACTATGGTTTCGATATCGTAAATATCAATTTCAGATTCTTCTTCAGTTTCCTCCTCATTTTGATCCAAAGCCACCATATCCCGATCCATCAATCCAAAGAACAACCGGTTGCCATCGTGAGTGAATGTCAATCGATTTCGAGAACGAAGTACGAATTCATTACCGGTATCATCAGCTGATACCAGTGTTTCTAGTTTTTGATTGCGTGAAGTCCACAGCATCAGGTCAGCATCTGTTTCTTGAAAGGATGAATCATACGATGCCGAAGTAAAAGCAAGTTTTGAGGATTTCGGCTCCCACGTGATGTTGCCAAATAATCCGAATTCTGTCTGCTGAATAGTTATCGTTTCTTTGTCATTAAGATCAAAAGCGTACAATCCATTGGCGGCATTCGATGTATCAATCACCGAAAAAGCAATAAAGTTGGAAAGGCTATCAAACTCGAAGCCGGTCACAAAATCGAAAGAGTACTCTTGTTCGGTATTAAGTTCACGTAACACTAATTCTGAACCGAGTCGCTTGTTTTTCGATTCTAAATCTTCGATCTCTTTAGTTTGTAAACGATGATAAGCGAGCCACTCCCCATTATTCGAAAACTCAAAGCTACGAACACTATCAAACTGTGCAATAGTACCATCGGATGTTGAAAGTAGACTCATTCCTGGTTTCGGGGCTTTTTTCTTGTCCTTCAACTGAACGGCTAATGGCACATTTCTTCGAGCGGCTACCCATTGTTCATTGGAGGAAATCTTAGGATTATCCCCCAAATCGATTCGATACTCTTGATTACCGTTTACCGATTGTACCATAAGGTGACCATCGCCACGGTCCGGCCAGACACCATAAACCAACCAATTTCCATTGTCAGATATATCAGAGGAAGTGATGTTTTCAAATTTCATCACATCTTCGAAGGTGAGCACTCCTTGTGCTAAAGATAAGGTCGGGAAACTAACCAAAAGTGCAAGAGCGAAAACGAATCTAGATTTCATGTAGGCTATAAATTTTTTGAGTTGCCAAGAAGTAACTCAAAAATAAAATTCATTGAAAGCGAAGCTTTGCAAAAGGAAGTGAATTTTATGTTTGCCACGGAATGGCGAGATTGGTTGTTGATGGATTGGTTGCTTGGAATCGTTAATCGTTAATTGTTATTCGTTACTCGTTGTTGATGCCTAAAGAAGGTTGACGTTTTTAATTAACGAATAACCGTTTCGTTGAGGTTAATTTTGAGAATATTTTAACTGTATAGTCGCCATATGCTCCGTCAGCTTGAGCACGAATAAACTCCTTTGGACTCAATCGG
>JANSXX010000133.1:0-1146 GCA_024742815.1 bacterium | reverse complement strand
ATGTTCTTCGGAGGTAGTAGGCACTCTCGGCGAGGCTCTGGCATTCAAACTCTGGATATTTCTTATTATTAATTTGTAATTGCCACGTTAAATTTAAATCTTTATCTTGAAAACCTTTACCTTGGAAACGCTCACGATCAGCGCCATCTGGATCAGGACCGTCAAAGATTCTTGAATTAATCATAGGATTGTAAAAGTAATTCCATCGCTTGTAAATATAATTATCGTGTCTGTAGTAATCATTATTATCAGCATCTACACCTGCTCTTGGTGTGCGATACAATGTAATGAAACAACCATTTAATTTAGAAGCGGATTTAACAATGTTCATATTAATTTCATTTCCTCCCGCGTTGAATGATTGTGTCATAGTGTGATACATTGGAAATACCAATTTCAAACTTTGACCTTCTAATTGTTGACCGTGTTGTCCAATTGAATTACCTCAGCTCTAATGATTACGTTATTCAATTCGAACGAGGTGCTGGTGTCTCCAGTTGTGAAATAATAACCATTTGCATCAATATGAACATTGTCATCGGTTTTAGCAAATGGTGTAATGACTGGTATATGTTCATCTGATACAATTGTAAATTCCAGTTCAAGCGGAGCATATCGTAAAGGTAAATAATAATTGCTTTCTAACAGTCCGCATACTGGTTTATGTCCTAATCTCATATAACCATTAGCGCCGGGAATTCCTGCTACTGAATGGCGAGTATATCGTGCTGTTAAATCTCCCCAATTGTTATGGTCTCGTGTAGTTGGAAATGTTGTTGCCGCAGGGGAGGCAGCGGGATTGGTTCGTGTATTAACATCTAACATTTCTGCTAAGCCAGTGGCATATGTATGCCTCAAGTCATCATCCCAGCGAGGATTAGCACCGCCTTCTAAATCATCCATATCTCGGGCATCTTGACTTTTAAAAGAATTATACGTTTCACAGTGCCTATTGTATTCAATAATATCCTGAGCTTGCTGACCTCCAACCGTGCATCTATAACGACTGAAGAAGGATGATAAATTACCTAACGGTCGTAAAAAATGACTTCGTGTTCCGTCGGTGTTTTTAAGATTAGCAAATAAACGAATATAAGATAAATCAATATATGTGTTGTCTTCAACTTATATATGAAATCTAATATT
>JANSXX010000109.1:0-1329 GCA_024742815.1 bacterium | reverse complement strand
ATTCAGCTGTACTTATGCTAGATCTAATGGGAAATTGTGTGCATTTCTTTCATGCATGACTTCCATTCCTAGATCAGCACGATTAACAATATCTGCCCAACTTAAGATTAGATGGCCACTGGAATCTAGGATGGATTGGTTGAAGTTTAAACCATTTAAGTTGAAAGCCATTGTACTTACTCCAAGTGCTGTGAACCAAATACCAATAACTGGCCAAGCTGCTAGGAAGAAGTGAAGGCTACGAGAGTTATTAAAGGAAGCATATTGAAATATGAGTCTACCAAAATAACCATGTGCTGCTGATATGCTATAAGTTTCATCTTCTTGACCAAACTTATATCCAACATTGAGGCTAATGTCTCCTGCACTTTCTGCAAGAAGTGAAGATGTAACTAATGAACCATGCATTGCACTAAACAATGATCCACCAAATACTCCAGCTACTCCTAGGATATGGAATGGATGCATTAAGATGTTATGCTCTGCTTGGAAGACAAGCATGAAATTAAATGTTCCACTTATTCCTAAAGGCATTCCATCTGAAAAGCTAGCTTGACCAATTGGATAAATTAGGAAGACAGCAGATGCAGCTATTGTGGGTGCTGAGAAAGCTACAAATATCCATGGTCTCATACCCAATCTGAAGCTGAATTCCCATTCTCTACCCATCCAGCAAGCAACACCAAGCATGAAATGAAGGACTACAAACTGATATGTTCCACCATTATATAACCACTCATCAAATCCATTTGACTCCCAAACTGGATAGAAATGAACACCAATTGCATTAGAACTTGGGATTACAGCTCCTGTTATGATGTTATTACCATAAAGAAGTGATCCAGCTACTGGTTCTCTTATTCCATCAATATCTACTGCAGGTGCAAGAATGAAAGCTGCGATATAAGCAATAGTTGCTAAAGTTAGAAGTGGAAACATTAAAATACCAAAGCATCCAATATAGAGACGATTTGTTGTGGATAGTACGAGTCCTATGACATTGCCTAGTGAGTTGAGTTGATAATAAGATGTGTATCGAGATGTGTTCTTCATTGGTTACTGTTTCAATAATCTGCAAAAGATTGCTGCATGTGCTCAAGTAAATCGTAAACATCTCTAATATTCTTCTGCAGGTATAATTCTTCCTAAACTTATCGCAAATCATTGCAGCCTTCGGCTGCAAGCCTTTGCTCTTTTCCCATTCGTAAGCAATATTCTTCTTAAACCTTCGTATCATGCATGCCTTCGGCATGCATTTATGCGTGTTTTATTTTTGATTGTGAACCAACTAAACTCTTTCAGAGTTCAGGACGCAAGCAAAGCTTGCTT
>JANSXX010000140.1:0-1095 GCA_024742815.1 bacterium | reverse complement strand
TAGCTTTTGCCGATTTGCTTTTCACATCAATGGGCACAGTCAAACATTCAAAGTCAGCATTAGATTACGAAGGGAGCCTTTAGTTTCTTGACATGGTTTTGGAATGCTATAGTCTCCCCAACATTTGGCATTTCTATCTTCTGTCCCTCCACTGCTAGACATCCCTGTTCTTCGTGTTTCTTTAAAAGTTCTTCTGATTGAAAACCATGAGAGGTTCTACAATGATACTTTTTGATTTTCTTTTTGATAGTCTGACCACTCATCAAATTATCATAATTTTTGAGATAGCGTAGTGTGATTTAACACCATCAGTCAATTTAATCAAATCTATTGTGTGTTGCGGTTGCGGGTTGTTGCTTCTTTTGTATAATAAAATTGTTTTACTATCTGTATCAGGGTTGATGTAATAAACATTGACCGATATATGTTTGTTTTGTTCTTCAAAAAGTTCAATCTCATCATTATCGACAGGAAACTCTATATTATCCCACTTGATGAAACTGTCACCTTTGGTGCCTTCCTTCGTCGGGTCACTAACATATTTCTTATAATGATACATCTCGCAGGGATGGTCTTTTTTGTATAACTCATAAAATCCGCATTGAACGGAATACTTGAAACATAAATCGTCCTCGTTTTTAATATTGATACACGCCTTTTTGTTTGCCACCCAGTCAGGTAATGGAATGAATGATGAACCACGGGTAGGATTATACCTATCATAACTGATGACTAACTTTTCAACTTGAGCAAGAACCAATCCCGACTGAACGTATTCGGTTATTTCAATTTGTGTCTCTATGTCGTGACCAATGTTGTTTAAGACACCGTTCAACTCATCGGGATTATGAACATTGTATCTTCTGCTTTTTAACCTCCTTTGGATAACTTCATTGTTAGGATTTTTGAATGATAAATCGGTTTCCACGATTATTTTCATATTCGGGTTTTTGTTGAGGAATTCTGTCAGTCGTTGCTTCTGGTATTTTAAGTAGGATAAACCCTTCATCCCTTTTAATATTATGTCGCTTACCGAGTAGTTGTTGACGTATCCCTTGAACGCTTGTTGCTCTTCACTGACTGTGGACTTGAACC
>JANSXX010000103.1:0-1410 GCA_024742815.1 bacterium | reverse complement strand
TTTAGGGTTTAGGGTTTAGGGTTTAGGGTTTGCCTAGACAAAGCGCGCGCCTCGACGCCAGGGGCGTCGGGGCGGCGCGCGCCGCGTTAAGCGCTCCCCCCACCCCTGACCACCCAAACATCAACCTTCCCGGGTTTAGGGTTGCCGTGATCCAAGATAGATTTTTCCACAGCTATGGCCCTCCCGATCGGGCCCGTTTTAGCGTCTCCGCGCCTGTGCTCCCGCAGTCGGAGAGTCCGCTCGCAAGTCTTGCAGTCGCAGACTCCGCGGCAGCTATGGGTTTGTCTGCGCTGTCGGTCAGAGATTCCGCCACAGTTGTGGGTTGGTGCTGTAGCCTCCCGCGCACGCGGGGGTTGTGCTGCAGCCCCCCGCACGCGCGGCGCTCCCGTGATCGGATTAGGGACAGTTTTAGCATCTCCGCGCCAGCGTTTCTTCCGCCGCAGCTATGGGTTTGTGCTGCAGCCTCCCGCGCGCGCGGCACTCCCGTGATCGGATCGCGGTGGGCCAGTTTCAGCATCTCCGTGCCCGGCGCTCCCGTGATCGGATTGCGGAGCGCCAGTTTTACAGGTCCGCGCCCGCTCGCGAACGGATTGCGGAGCGCCAGTGTTGCATCTCCGCGCCTGCGCTCTTGCAATCAGAGATTCCGCCACAGTTGCGGGCTGGCGAAGCGAATGGCCGCTTTATGAATGGCCGTCTTATCAAAGGCCGGCAAAATCGCAGTTTTATCAACAAGCCGCTTTATCAGGGCCAAGCAAGTGGCCGCAATGGCCGTTTTATCAACGAGAAGCCTCCAAATGGCCAGATGTTTAGATTCGGGCTGCGGATGGCCGATTTCATATTGTCCCGCACAAGCAGTTTATCAGCGGCCAGGCCGAGCCATTATCAAAGGCTGGCGAAGCGAATTAATAAGGCCGGCCGGCAATGGCCGTTTTATCAAAGCCAAGCCTCAGTGGCCGTTTTATCGCAAGGGCCAGGCCAGTGGCCGCGATGGCCGTTTTATCAACAAGAAGCGGCCAAATGGCCAGATCTCCAGATTTGGGTTGCGGATGGCCGATTTCATATTGCCCCGTACAAGCAGTTTATCAGTGGCCAAGCCGACCAAACCATGGCCGCTTTAACAAGTGGCCGTTTTATGAAGCCGGCGAGCAGGATGGCCGTTTTATCAAGGCCGGCCAACCCAATGGCCGATTTACCAAAGCAAGCTAAAGAAGGACTCAGTGGCACGGCCGTTGTGTCAAATGGCAGTTTTACGAAGCCGGGCAAGCTCGATGGCCGTTTTATCAAGGCCGGCCAACCCAATGGCCGCTTTATCAAGGCCAATGGCCGCTTTATCAAGGCGTTATAAAGGAGGTTGGATACGCTCAGCCCCCCTTAGACCAGAGGGTTTAGGGTTATTCTCTTTGGAGCAAG
>JANSXX010000087.1:0-1648 GCA_024742815.1 bacterium | reverse complement strand
GATGCAATGATTTTGGTGCAATACCTTCGAATTACACAGAATTACACAATTCACACGCTGAGCTATTTGCCTTTGGAACAACTATTCTCCATCATTTTGTTCAGCAAAAACACGCTGAGCTATGCTCAGTGGAAAATGATTGGAGAACGAGAACTCCATATTTAAAGCCGAAATCCTTAACATCAGTCTGCCGGGTTCTTTCACTTTTGGGAAATGATGGCAAACCCAAGTCTTCCAGTGCAAAATGAGCTCAGCTTGAGACGATTTAGTGCTTTGTGCATGTGCACCGATACGTATTTGGCCGATCGGCTAGGTGCCTGAACCTGATGGGCCGGGCGATGGGCCGGACCCGATCGTATCATCGGTGCGCGTGCCTATCTAAGGTAATGCCTCCTTACAGTCGGCGAAAAAAGAAGAGTAACTTTAGTTACGTTAATAGCCTATAGGAACAAAAAGAAAATAAAACTAAGAATACCTTAATGAACCTAAAGGAATATATAGGAAAAGAAGGAACCCCGCGCGAGGCAAAAGTGACAAGCTGAGCTAAATCTGCTGCCGAAGACTGGCTTTCCAATCATTTGGGGATCGGTGAAAACACCCGCCTCGAGGAGCTTACCGTAATCGGCTTTAAATCGTTAGTTCCTGAATCATAGTCATTCGTATCAGAGCGTGTCAATGACTGAAGAATTCAGTAGTTCACAATATTGTGTGTTCAGGTGTTGGTTTGCCTTATTTTAAAAGCGCGTGGTCTTGCAAGCGCAGCTTGCATAGACACGCAAGATAAATTATGAAGCACACAAATTATGAAGCACACAAATTATGAAGTGGAATGCACGATTTGCACTAAAAGTGCAAAATAGCACAGCTTGTCAAATGCTGAAATACGCATAATATTGGCTTTTGAGTGATAATTACAGCTGAATCCTTCTAAATCCTGCTGCAGAGCACAGCTTGCTGGCTGAGGATTATGCATAAATCTACATAATTTACTCTAATCCTTGTTTTTAGCACAGCGTGTCGATCTCTAGAATCGAGAGTTGCAGCCACTAAATATTAAGTTGGTCAATATTAAGTGTGACAGCAATTGGTACTTGTTATAATTTAGTTGGTGTTGCTGTTTTTGAGAAGAACTGCAAGCAAGTCTTGCAGTGGATGAGATCTAGACTCTAAAATAAGTTACAAGCCTTGCAAGCCGATAAATAATTTAAGTTGTAGCTGCACACAACAATAATTGAAGCTGAAGAGTGAGCTTTTAATTTATTTTCTGAAGAGCAGAGCTCTGCTCAGCTCTGAATGCCGAGATTCAAGAGCAAGAATTGCTCGCCCTGCAATGATTTATCATTGTAGTCTAAACTTAAAGATAATAAGATGCAAGCTTCGCTTGCATCGATACTAAAATATGCAGCACTCAAATGTAAAAAGAGGCGAGTCTTGTGAGCAAGCGAAGCTTGCGAAACATAGATCGCCGATAAGTTTACAGAATAAGTCCTGCTGAGCGATTGAAAGACTCAGAAGCATGAGCTGCAGTAAATATTGAAGCTGCAAAAGCCTCAACCACAAGCATATCAAGCAGTAAGAGCTTTGCACAAGATGAAGAAGATTAGACTTATCAAACTATCTAAAGAAGACAAGCAGCTATAGTTTGAAG
>JANSXX010000156.1:0-1008 GCA_024742815.1 bacterium | reverse complement strand
CCAATGATGATTCGCCGCCATGCTCTGTGAGATCTGTCAGTTCCCAGCGCGCGGAGCTACAGGTGTGGACGCCCATATCTGTGGCATCTTCGCCTGGGGCGCGCGGAGCTCCCGATCAGTTGGCGCCTGAGCAGCCAGATGGGAGTCTTGGGGTGTCGCAGAAGCTCGGCCGCGTTGGCGGGGATGTTTGTGAGCCTTAGCGTCTTGGCGTCTTCTTCCTCTTCCAGTGCCTTGGCGTCTTCTTCGTGGACTACGTGGACTTACACCTCTTCCAGTGCCTTGGCGTCTTCTTCGTGGACTACGTGGGCGGGTGTCTTGGCGTCTTCTACCTCTTCCAGTGCCTTGGGAAGTGAAACTGCTTTGCCTGTCGGGGCGCGCAGTTGCTCATGCCATTCTAAGGGTCTACCAGCTGCTGGTGCGACGGTGAGCTCAGACGGTGCCTGGTCATGGCCTTGCATCATCAGAAAGCATTTCCCCAAGCTTATGAACGTTTCTGTGAACCATAGGAAACGACAGTGGGTGCGCAGAACGAAGAACCGCGCCGGTAAATGGATTTCAGCTGGGACACAAATGCTGGACCGCTCTTGGAACCACATGAAGGTGTGGTCCAAATTCAGTGGCAAAGCCACGAAGAACCGCCTGCTGTCACATGCATCAAACCACGTCTGGAATCGTGTGATGTCATGGTGCTTCATGCAAAACTGTGAATCAGACAAGAAGGCTGTCGCTTGGGCCTGCTGGAGGTGAAAATGCAAGATGTCAGCCGTTAAAGTGCCCAAAAAAGTTCTTCCGCGGACCCATGATTTCGTCGTGAAATCGTACCCTGTAAATAATAGGATATTTGTCATCACTACGACGAAATCGTGGGGCCGCGAAAGCAGCGGGGTACCTTGTTGTTGTTGTTGTTGTTGTTGTTGTTGTTGTTGTTGTTGTTGTTGTTGTTGTTGTTGTTGTTGTTGTTGTTGTTGTTGTTGTTGTTGTTGTTGTTGTTGTTGTTGTTGTTGTTGT
>JANSXX010000060.1:0-2118 GCA_024742815.1 bacterium | reverse complement strand
TTAAACGATGCTAATGATGTTAGTATGCGTCATTTGCGTCGTCTTCATTTCAAATATGTTGATAGTTTTGGTAAAACCATAGATTTACACGGTGCAGATAGTAGCTTTTCTTTAATATTCGTTGAGATGTAAAATGTATTTAAACAATAAATTATATATATTAATAGTTAAAAATGGTGAATTATAGTAATGGGAAGATATACAAAATATGGGATAATGGCTATAATATGTGTTATGTTGGCTCTACGGTTCAACCTTTGGAAAAAAGGTTTGAATTTCATAGGTTTATGTATAAAAAGTTTTTGGAAGGACATTCTTATTATGTTTCTGCATTTGCTTTGTTTGAAAAGTATGGGGCTAAAAATTGTAAAATAGAATTGGTAGAAAGGTTTAATTGTGACAATAAAGAAGATTTAAAGGCAAGGGAAGGGCATTATCAAAGAGAATGTGATTGTGTAAATAAGCGCATAGAAGGACGAACTGACCAACAATATTACCAAGACAATAAGGAAACAATCAAGCAGTATTATATTGATAATAAGGATATGGTTGTTGAAAGGAGACGCATTTATTATGAGAATAACAAGGAAAAGTTCAGAGAACTGGGTAAGCAATACAAAGAAGCAAATAAAGATAAACATGAAGCATACCAAACTCAATATCGCATTGACAATAACGAGAAAATCAATGAACAAAAGAGACAACATTATCATGACAACAAAGACAGACTACTTATTAAAACAGAATGTGAATGCGGGGGGTCATACTGTAAATATGGTAAATCCAAACATCTTAAAACATTGAAGCATCAAGAATATTTAAAGTCATTAGAACCTACCGAACAATCAAATAGTTAATATATATTTCTATATAATTAATTCTATATAGAAATATATATAGATGAAAGATATAACAGTTGTTGATGTAAATGAAGGTGATAAACAAGTTGAACCAGTGGAAGAGAAGCCAGAAGAACCTAATGAAGAACCAAAGGAAGAAATAAGGGAAGAACCCAAAGAAGAATCGAAAGAAGAGCAAGTAGAACCGTTTAAAACCAAAAAAGAATATAAAACAAGACAAGTGAATATTGAAAGAGTCCAGTGCCCCGATTGTAAGACAGAAATGAGTAAGAAATCATTAAAATATTCTCACATATGCAAAGGAGAACGTAAAAAAGATGTTGACTTAAATAAACCAGTTAAAAAGCGAGTATTACATCCAACGCAAGTAGAAGAATTTAAAGAAGATGTATATGAAAAAGTTAAAGATAATATTCCAAAAGTGGATGAACAAGAAATAGAAAGAAGAGTAGAAGAAAGATTGAAAAAACATTTAGAAACAACTGCTAATAAAGTATTTGAAACTGCAAAACCTGGAGAACCCAAAGCTCAAACCAGACATTGTTTTAACAACCAGTCGTATGTTGTAAAAACCTACCGCAATGAATATACAACCAGTTGTATTACCAAGAAATATATACAACTAGTTGCTCCATAATACACCTAGTTGTTGTTCAATGCGGCGAGCATGGTCGCAGGGCAATTCCATCAAACATCACACGATGACAGCCGCGCCTGCAAGAACGAAAAACGGCTCACGACCTGGAGCTCTATGTATAGGGTGTACACGCAAAGCACCCCGCGCACCCTTTCCGTTGCATGATCGGCAGCGTGGCGCATCTCATCGCCAGTTCGTTGCATTTATAAAGCTCCAGCGGGTCGATCACCTTGATCACGCACGCTTGAGCCAAACATCGATTCGAAACAACCCTAAAACACAGCTTCCTTAAGGAACGAACAGGGGGAGAGCAAACGCCAAAGGTGTATCTATTTCGGGGTCGTCAACACACACGCGAACATCAAAATTCTTACAAGCTATATACTTAACACACATAGCAAAATGCAACCAACTACGTGTTACATCACAGCGTATCATTCAAACATTTATGCTTTGGTTTATATTTCGCGCAAATGCATATTTAGTATATGCAGAAAATAGATCAAAATCAATCATGTGTCCTTCATATACATATATACCTAGACCCTCCAGGTGTGCATTTTTCTGCCGTTTGCTGAAAAAGCTATATATTGTGTCGTTTGCTCCAAAAAGAGCCTTTTT
>JANSXX010000094.1:0-1561 GCA_024742815.1 bacterium | reverse complement strand
CATTCTTGATAAAACGGCCATTGGAGCTAGCCGGCTGGCAAAATCGCCATTGGCAGCCCTTTTGGCCATTGGCCTTGATAATCTGGCATCGCGGTTGATAAAACGGGATCTCCCAACTGCGCCCGCAGCGAAGCGACGGCAGTGCGAGCGAGCCGGAGACAGATGGCAAGCACGCGCGGCACTGGGAAAGCCGCATTTCATCTCTACACAGATAACCCCAAACCTCCCGTTCCTGATCGGAGAACGCCGAAAACCCTTGACAAGCCTTGATAAAGCGGCCGTTGTTGATAAAATCGGCCACTGCTGATAAAACGGCCATTGGGCCTGGCAGCCCTTGACAAAGCCTTGCAGCCTTCCAAATGACATACAGAAAGCAGCAAAATTGACATCGGCAGAGCCGGAGGCGAGAGCCAGATCCAGCCTCCAGAGCTAGAGCAAAGGCAGAGCCTCAGAGCCAGAAGAGCAGCAGAATCAGCCAAGGCAGAGGCAGAGCCGCGCAAGACAGCCAACAGCCAAAGCTAGAGCCAGAGCCGGCGAAGCCAGCCAGAGCCAGAGCCAAAGCAGCCGCCAGAGCTAGAGCAAAGGCAGAGCGGCAGAGCCAGAAGCGTAGCAAGCAGAGGCAGCCAGGGCAGAGGCAGAGCCGCGCAAGAGGCAGAGCCAGCAGCTAAAGCCAAAGCAGCCAGAAGCAGAAGCAGCCATGGCAGCGGAGCTATAATTCCACACGATCCCGCATAAGCACGTTATCAACCGCCGCAGCAGAAGCAGCTAGGCGCAAGCAGAGCACCAAGCCAGACAGCCAACAGCCAAAGCCAGAGCTAGCAGCTAGGCGCAAGCAGAGGGCCAGAGCCAGAGGGCCAGACAAAGCCAAGGCTCTAACAGCAAAAGTCGGAGCCAGCAGCTAGAGGCCAGAGCCAGAGCCACAGGCGCCGACGCCAAGGAGTCGGAACGGCGCGAGGCTTGACAGAGGTGCAATTTTCCCGCAGATGGCCAGCCCTGCTAGCAGCGAGCAGAGAAGGCAGAGCTGGCGCAGAGCCTAAAGAGCCAACAGCCAACAGCAAAAGTCAGAGCCAGCAGCTACAGGACGCCAAAGAGCCAGAGCCGTTGTTGGATGGAGAAAGCCAGCCCGCGCCGCAAAGCCTCGAGTTTTGGAACGGCTGCTTTTTCCAGCTGCCCGCGCAGCAGCATCGAGCGCGCACGCTCTGCGAAGCTCGCGAAGCTGCAAGTAAATCCCGAACGGCGCCGCCGCGGGGCCGTTGAAAAAGAAAAGGGGAAGGGCGGGGAAACTGTAAAGACCCGAAGGGTTTGCAACCGCCAAACCCTAAACCCGACAAGGTCAAAATTTGGGCGGGCGGCTGGGATTTCAGCGCTCGGCGCCCCGTTCGTGTTTCACGGGGGCGCCGTCCGCTGGGACACCCTAAACCCTAAACCCTAAACCCTAAACCCTAAACCCTAAACCCTAAACCCTAAACCCTAAACCCTAAACCCTAAACCCTAAACCCTAAACCCTACACAATCTCTTCTATGAATATTTAAACCTTAATGGGGCCGTGGTGCCAGAATT
>JANSXX010000105.1:0-1375 GCA_024742815.1 bacterium | reverse complement strand
GACTTGCCGCACGTGCTTGAATACAAAGGCCTCCCGCCGCCAAAGGCGGGTGAGAAGGTGCCTTTGTTTGCCGCGTGGAAGCTTGATGACTTCCGCCGCAAGGTCGATGGTGTTGGAAAATGCAACACCACCGACTTGCGCTCGGCATGTGAATATGCGTTGAAGGAACGCATTAACGAAGGTGGGCATAAGGTGCACAGGGACGCTATGGAGCATTACCTGTTGCACCAGCACGAGCTCAGCCTTCGGCATTACCAGGCCGGTGGAGTGGAGACATGCTGCAGGGTCATGTGGGACCTGACAGCATGATCATTTGTCAGATCAACAAGCAATGAAAACAATACCAACTTTTACTTTCTCAGACTTATCCTTTTGCTGTTTTCCAGCCGAGCCTTGGTATTTATAAGGCCCCGAGAGGGGAACATCATGCCACACCTGAGTCAATTCTGTTTATGACCTTACTCCATCAAGCTTTGCAGGCCTATCACATTCTTTTGTTGTTGACCTTGCTCGACACAGGCCTGTGGCTTATTCTATCTCGCAGATTTCAAGGAACAATCAGACAATTTCAATTAAAATGCGCTTCAAAACACGAAAATTTAAAATCGAAATAAGAATCCAATAAATATACATAAATGCATATGTAAAAGATGCGGAAGTAAATCCATGGAGCAGGTCGATAATGGCCTGCTCCGTTGCAAAGGTGGCTGATAATGGCCCCTTTGTAGCTTTTTTGCCCTTCGATGGTAGCTCGCCTTCTCGTGGCGAAGGGTGTGAGTAGGCTTGCCGCAAGGCAGCTGAAACCAAGAAGCTACCTTACTCCTGTCTCTGTGGCCCTGTGTTGGCGGCAGTCATTCATGACCTTACTCCTTGTCACTCCTTCTCTGTGGCCCTACGCTTGGGCCTCTCACTTTTTTCACCTTCCTCCTTCCTGTGGCCGCTGGAAGGGTTTACCACCATCCTCCTTCTCATTTCCTGACCAATTTTCCTTTCACACATTCATCGCCTTACTCCACTTCCTTGGACGCAACCTCCCATCACCTTACTCCTACTCATCTTTTGGCCTTTCTCCTTCTTGAAGGCTGCTCTTCCTTTTGAAGGCTCGTCCTTTTGAAGGCTCGTCCTTTTTGAAGGCTCGTCCTTTTTGAAGGATCGTCCTTTTTGAAGGCTCGTCATTTTTGAAGGCTCTTCATTTTTGAAGGCTCTTCCTTTTGAAGGCTCTTGCTTTTGAAGGCTCTTCCTTTTGGAAGGCTCTTCCTTTTGAAGGCTCGTCCTTTTGAAGGCTCGTCCTTTTGAAGGCTTCTCCTTTTGGCATTCTAGAGCTTACTGTCCTTTGGGCCCCGCTTGAAAATTCTAGTGCCTTGTCAGGGTTTTT
>JANSXX010000045.1:0-3161 GCA_024742815.1 bacterium | reverse complement strand
GACACGGCCTTTGGCGCGAAACAACGCCAAAGCCAAACACCTGGCAGCATCCCTCGCAGCAGCTTACCCGCTGGAGTTCAGGCCAGGGAGATGGCTCCGCAAGCGTCATGGCCAACCCAAAGCAACAACGGCAACCGCGACAACAAACGAAAACGAAAACGACGAAACAACACCCGACAAGAAGTGGCCAAGGGCGAAGGCTCCAACTGGAAACCTGCCAGGACAAACAAACGGCACAAGCTCAAGCAATGCCGGCATGCAAGCATGCATGCAGGCAGTGCAGGCATGCAGGCAGCGCAGGCATGCAGGCAGTGCAGGCATGCATGCAGTGCAGGCATGCAGGCGGTGCAGGCAATGCAGGCATGCATGCAGGCAATGCAGGCAACGCAGGCATGCATGCAGGTAGTGCAGGCATGCATGCAGTGCAGGCATGCACTCAGGCATGCATGCTGGAAGCGCATGCCGGAAGGGCAGGCATGCAGGTGATGCATGCATGCATGCAAGCACTCATGCAGTAAGGCCAAACAAGCATGCGTAGCTTTTGCGGACAAGATGTCAGTCAGTCAGGCTGGTTGGGCAAGTTGGACTTCCAGCAACCGACCTCTGCGCCGCTGGCGAACTCTGCCCTCTTCGAGGAGCCGGCGCAGCATGCGCCGCACTTGCGGATCAGGCAAGCCAGCTTCTGCTGCAACTTCCTGGACCAAGGCGGTGCAATCTGCCCACGCTTGGCCCCGCAGCCGCCGGAGTAAGCAGCGGCGGGCACCGCGACTCGGCCCTCGCGGCGGCGCCTGCAGTGGCGCGCCGGCCCCAGGCCGCAGCTGGCCAGCCACTTCAGCCAGATGGGCAGCCAACGGCCCCTCCAATGTTGGCTGCGGCCTTGGTATCTGTTGGGAGGCTGCCTGCACCAGCTGCCACCAACAGTCCGGGCAAAAGGCGCCGGGCTCTTGCGGCCGCGGCCGGTATAGCAGGCTGCAGCCCCGGTTCCAGGCGCACCCTCCGCGATGGTGCAAGGTCATGCAGCAGCCCCTGCACAAGTCTCCGTGCAAAGACCGGCACCAGCGGCACGGCAAAGCATCCGCCAAGGCTATGGGGGGCAACTTGCAGCCGCCGCAGGTTTCGCAGAATCCAAGCCGTGGGTGGCCCAAGTGGCAGGAGCACGGGGGCAATGTCAATTGCATCCGAACTCCGTCCCAGGTCCTCCAACCTACGCCCCACTCCAAAGCCTCGCCGTTCAGCACTGGAAGGCCGTGGGGCTGCAGTAGGCGCAACGGATCAGCCGGCAATCTGCCAGGCACCTCTTGTCGCAAGCGGGCTAGGAGCACAGTCCGGGGAGCTACTTGCCACCGCAGTTCGCGTATGGTAGCTTGCCCATTCATGGCCCATCGGCCGAGCTCCGGCCCAAGCACGGGCCCTTCCGGCCGCTGCTGCACTTGCTGCTGCGCTTGTGGGAGCAGTTGCCAGCGCTTTGCTTGAATCCAGGAGTCGATGCGAGCGTGGTATTGCGCCCGGATCGCACGCAGCCCAAGCGCTAGCAGCGTGGTGCACGAAATGACAGGCCTGTAGCAACCAACCCGGCAGAAAGGGGCATCGGATGCCTGCAGGCAGCGTCCGCGCGAAGGAAAACACACGCGCACGCACCCACACCAACAACCACAGACACACCAACACACAGGCACACAAACACACAGACACGCAACCCACAGACCCGCAGACACAAAGACACACACAGGCACACAAACACAAACACGCAAGCAAACAAGCAAACAAACCAGCGAACGAACAGACAAAAAAAAACGACAAAAAAAACACGCCCGCGCACACACAAACAAGCAAACCAACAGACAAACACACAGACAGAAAGAGGAAAACACACACACACAGACACACAGACACACACACAAACACACACACACACAGACACAAACACGAAAACACAAACACACAAACACGCAAACAAACACACGCGCACAAACACACAGCACACGCAACACACACACACACACCACACGCACGCACACACACACACACACACAACACACAACACACAACACAACAACACACAACCCAACACGGCACAAAAAAAACACACACACACACACACACACAACAGAAAACAACAAACACACACAGAGACAGACAGACAGACGGACGGACGAACGGACCAACGGACGGACGGACGGACGGACGGACAGACAGACACACACCCACAGACACACACACACACACACACCAACGCACACAACACACATCCCCCAAACCGCTGACGAGCACGCCAGACCAGCCAAAAATGGCAAAGACGGAGAGCAGGCCAAGCCATCAGCCCGGCGGCGAGCGCGCCACGCAGGTCGAGATGGCAAGCACGCCAAGCCAGGGCCCAGTAGGCGAGCGCCAAGAGGGGCGGGGCTGGCGAGGGTGCCGGGCAATGCGATTGGCGAGCACGCCAGGGAGGGGGGAGTTGGCGAGCGCGCCAAGAAAGAGGCCGGCCGGCGAGCACGCCAAGCGCGGCGGAGCCGGCGAGCACGCCAAGCAAGGATAGCGAGAGAAAAGAGAGAGAGAGAGAGAGAGAGAAAGACAGAGAGAGAGAGAGAGAGAGAAAGAAAGAAAGAGAAAGAAAGAAGACGAAGAAACAAGAACAACAACAAACAAAAAAAGGGGGGAACCGCCGAAGGGGGGAGAGCGCGTGGGACAAAGTACCACCCGGCACGCGCCTAGGGCGGCAGAACGAGGAGGACAACGCGCAGGTAGAGGACAAGGCTGTTGTCGACGACCGGTACCTCCGGGTCAGCGGCAGGAGCCGAAGGCTCAAAAGGAAAGAAAGAGGGAGGAAGAGAGAGAAAGCAGGGTGGGGAGGGAAGGCCGGCAACCAAGTGAAAGCAAGACGCAGCAGCATCTCAGTCGGAACCAGCAGTTCAGGAAGTCGTACAAACGACAGAGGGAGGGAGAGAGAGAGGGAGAGAGAGAGAGAGAGAAAGAGAAAGAGAAAGAGAGAGAGAGAGAGAGTGAGAGAGAGAGAGAGTGGGAGAGAGAGGGAGAGAGAAAGAGAGGGGAAGGAGAGGTGTGGGTTGGTCTGCCTCTGGCGCACCAGCAGTCGCACGCGGCCAAATCGTGTGACGGCACCCCTGAGCCTACCGGAAGCATCCGGCCCCACACACAGCTCGGGG
>JANSXX010000001.1:0-690190 GCA_024742815.1 bacterium | reverse complement strand
CCTAAGATCCCGGCTTTCGCTGCGGGATGACGTAGGTTCTTGCACAATAAGCTTAAAACACCAAGGCTAAAGCCTTTGCTTGCTTATGATCGTGGTCTTACCAAAACCATAAGCAAGTGGGTAGTTCGCTCAAGGTTAATTGATATCCCGTGGCAATCTAGCTCAGATCGTCTTTCATAATTTGCAAACCGTTATTCATACCTAAGATCCCGGCTTTCGCTGCGGGATGACGTAGGTTCTTGCACAATAAGCTTAAAACGCCAAGGTTAAAGCCTTTGCTTGTTTATGATTGTAGCTTTACCAAAATCATATACAAGTAGGGAGTTCGCTCCCGGTTAATTGATATCCCGTGGCAATCTAGCTCAGTTCGCCTTTCATAATTTGCAAACCGTTCATCAAGCCAAAGATCCCGGCTTTCGCTGCGGGATGACATAGTCTCTTGTTTACTGAAATTCAAAGTTCAATTGTTCAAAGTCCGAAGTTCAACTGTTTTCAATCAACAGAGCAATACTGCGCTCGGCAGCTTCGAACTGTGTACTTTAGCGTAGTTGATCAACTTCTCCCCCATTTTTCCAGAAACTCTTCTTTATAACTTGCCCCTATCGGAATTTTAGAATCATTAATTTGAATCATATTCCCCTCTACAAAATCAATGGACGAAATATTTACGGCAAACGATTTATGCACTCGCACTATTCGGCCTTGAGATAATTCCATCAATTTCTTCATTGTCATATATACCATTATTTTCTGATCAGAAAGATGTAATTGCAAGTAATCCCCTTTTGATTCTACAAATTGAATAGAAGAACATTCAATCCGATAACTCTTGCCATCCGTTTTTACAGTGAAACTTATTTCCTTTTGATCGGCCGCTTGCCTCACTTTTTCTACAGCTTGCAAAAATCTTGGAAATCCAATGGGCTTGAGCAGGTAATCAACTACATTCAATTCAAAGCCTTCCAGCGCGTATTCCGGATAGGCCGTCGTCAAAATTACATTGGTTTGAACGTTTTGGCTTCTAAGAAAATCAATCCCTGATAATTTGGGCATATTAACGTCAAGAAAAATCAGATCTACTCTTTGTTTCTTTAATATTTCCATCAATTCGAGAGCATTCATGCATTCGCCAACGGAGGTTAACCCCGGAGTATCATCAACAAACTGCCGAAGTATTTCACGTGCAATTGGCTCGTCGTCTACGATTAAACAGTGTAGATCAGACATCGCCTAACCTCACCGAAACCACAAATTCATACTCATTTTGAGAAATCTCTAAATCATGGTTTTCAGGATATTGCAGCTGCAATCGTTTGCGGATATTCTCTAAACCTACACCGGTAGAAACCGACGATTTGCTAGCCTGTTTTTCGATACTATTCGAACAAATCATTTCTATTGAACCACTATTGAGTGTTAATTTCAAATTCACAAATGCACCTTCCTGTTGAATATTTCCGTGTTTCAAAGCATTCTCGAGTAATTCAATAAATATTAACGAGGGTACTTTTTGATCTGAAATATCTCCCAGAATTACCATTCTTAATTGCTCCGGATAATCTAAACGGGCTTTTTGTAATTCGATGTAATCTTTTAAATAATTCATCTCGTCCCTTAATGGAGCTAGTTCATCGTTGGATTGTTCTAGATTATACCTCAGTATTTGTGAAAGCGAGAGAATACGTTCGGGTGTTTCAGGCGCTTTTTTGATGCTGAGTCCATAAATGGTGTTTAGGCTGTTAAATAAAAAATGCGGACTAATTTGAGCTCTAAGCGCCTTTAATTCGTTATTCGAATTTAGTTCGCGTAATTCAGCTACTTCTTTTTTTAACTCCAATGCCTCAAACCACGATCTCGAAAGAAACAACAAGGTGGTTATTACATAATAAATGAGCAGAATACTCAGCGATTCGATGGGCTCATAAACTGCTACAAAGTAAAAGTCAGGGAAAAGCCAATCGGCGATTGAATTAAATGTGAATTGATACAGGAAATATCCAAACCCAAATAATCCCACCGATGTCATTGCAAATGGAATAAACTGCGACTTATTAAGATGTCGAGGGATCAGTAGAAATAATAAAGTGTATACAAAACACACCAAATGTACATGGAATAAGCCCGTGTAGATCACATCAAGCAGGGTTGTTTCACCATCCTGATCCATCACTCGCAATAAAACGGAGAAAGAAATCACCCAAAACAACACATGCTGAATCAGGTGATTTAACATCGTTTTTGTTCTATCAGTCATGGCTGAATCCTTTAAAGCTTAACTCAGTAGCACCTTCAAAAGCTTCTTCTTCATGGGCGTATTTTTCAACAAATTTTCGCAATTCGTTGGTTGAAGCGGTAATTAAAATAGTATCGTCGGTTTCCTCATGTTTAATTCGAACGCGGTTAGCGCTGATCAAATCTCGGATAAATGAAGATTTAAACATTTTTATGGACAGCTCATCATCTTCAACCGCAATTTTCGAAAATGTATGAACCGGAAAGAAATGCGAATCTACAAAGGTTGACTCACTTTCCTCCAACTCCGATATAGATTTTGCCAGCACATATAAATCGAGAAAATATGCCTCGTTTAGTTCGGTAACCGCACCAACAAATAAAGCCGTGTCGGCCGACAGATCCTGTAAATTCTCAAATAAAATTAAGTATAGGTTTCCCATTCCCAATCCCTCATCCTCGTCGGCTTCAAAACCCATATCACCATCAAGAAAAAAAGACTCAAGATCTGGAAAATTGGTTATATCATTGATGAAGGTCCAGCGTTGGTCGTCCGTTTCCCAAATCCCTTCAAGTCCTTCATAGAGAATAGCGTCTTCCTCTTCTACTAATGGATGTACGGATTTCAGAAAACATCCGGTTTGCAGCAGATAAATAATAACTAGTATCAGAATATAGAGTATGCGTTTCATGGCATTTTTCTTTGATTAAAGGTTCGCCTCAAAGAAAAAGAGACTAAAAATCTGCAAAAAACTTATTCGATCAACACAGTCTTTCACACGATGAACATACTATTTAGCACCGTTATAAATCGAAAGAAAAGCCGAAGAGAATTTTTTGATCCGCTTTTTCGATGCCGGCTATATACGGCGTGCTGTGATAACGATCGCGATACATCACAAAAAACGCACTTTTCCCAAGAGTGTATCGAATGGTTGATTCCAAAAACAAACGTGCATCCTTGGTGTTTTCTGCCGAAACCTGATAATAGAGCGTTGTTAAAAACTGAGTTCGTTGCGTTAACATCAATCGATTGAACACATTTACATTCACTCGAAATTGCTGAACGGCTGTTCGATTGTTGCTTGCATTAGGATCGTTGTAAATCTCTGATTCATAAAACCCGCCAAGTGCAACATCAACATATTCTTTCTTTTTTTGATACAAATTAAATCGAAAACCGCCACCGGCAAGCTGCCTATTTTTAAGCTTTAAAGCTTTTGCATTTTGTATCTGATAGAAACCATACAATGAATGCCTGTTTACAAAATAATTGTAGCGGAACTGATGAAATAAATCTGCAGAAAGTGTACTGCCATCACTTCGTAAAAAATCGTACCCAAAAAGTGCGCGATATAAATGATTCCCTTTTCGAATGCCTGAAGAAAGCTGAGTATCTACCTGCAATAAACTAACATTTCCCAAACTTAAATCGCCTGCAATCTCTAACGATAGCGTCAATGAATCGCCGGCATTTGTTAGCATCCGTTCGGTATTAACAATTCCTTGTGCATTTCCGAAGCTTGTGCCGATGAACATCACCAACACCAAAGCAAAACTATTACGCATCTAATTTAACCCACATCCCTTGATAGCCCGATAATTGAACTACACCGTTCAAATCAACAGTATTATTGGTTAACACGTCAGTTCCCGAGCGTAACCAACAACGTATCTCTTGCTTTTTTTCGCTAAAATTTTGTATCACAATAACCTGTTCGTTTTCGTCTTTTTTTGAGAATCCAAGTACATGCTCATTATGGGTTTCTACAAGTTCAATATTGTTATTTCCGAATGCTGAATGTTGCTTTCTTAGATGAATGCGGTGTTTCAGTGCTTGAAAAATAGTTCCTTCAATACCCTGTCCTTTTTGAGCAACGCTTACTTTATCCCAATCCATCGCAACACGATGGACCCACCGCGAATCTTCTTTTTTTGCCGGATTTTGTTGATAGGAGTAATCGTTCATTAATCCGATTTCATCCCCCAAATATAACAGTGGAATACCACCAATGGTAAGTGCCATCGAATACAAAGCAATGATTCTATTGATAGCATCTGAAGTTCTTCCTTCATCATTCCATTCCAGCGCCTGCTCAAGTCCAGCTAGCGATGCAGTGGTACCACAAACTCGTAAATCGCCATTTTTGGGATTGTATTGGAAAGGCTCCCCTTTGGCAAACGAGCCGGAAAAATCCTTTGCGTAAAAGTGGTTTAGAAAAAAACGATGCCCATCAGGGAAAATACCTAGCGATTGGGCATCATCGTCAGAGAATGTCCAGCCAATATCGTCGTGACTGCGTACATAGTTAATCCAAGCACAGTCTTCTGGGATATAAAATCTGTTTTCTATCGATTTCTTCAGCAGTTTTACTTGACGCGTGGCCATACTTTCCCAAATAAGCGCCATCACTGTTGGGTTATACGAAAGCTGACATTCATCCTGATGTACATATTTTGCTACATCATCGGGATGTACAATGGCCTCAGATTTAAACGTTAGTGCCGGAGCACCCATTCTGGCAGCTGCATTTAAGGCTCGGATTAACGCATGAGCCTGAGGTAGATTTTCACAGTTGGTGCCTTTTTGTTTCCAGGTAAATGGCACAGCATCAAGCCGGAGAACATCAATTCCTTGATTTGCCAAAAACAACATCTCTTTGGCTATCGCAATCAATACTTCAGGGTTTCGGTAATTTAAATCCCATTGAAAGTTGTGAAAGGTACTCCACACCCATTCACCGGTTTCTTCATTTTGATGGAAGTTTCCACGACGAATTTCCGGGAAGATTTCCCTCAGATTCACTTCATATTGGTTTGGCTCACTCTGATCAGGAAAAAAGAAATAGAAATCTTTATAAAATGGATCCCCTTTTTTGGCTTTCATTGCCCAATCATGCTCATCCGAAGTATGATTATTGATGAAATCGACAACCAAGCTAATCCCTTCCTTTCGAAACTTTTTTGTCAGTTTTTTTAACTCAGCCATAGTGCCGAGCGAAGGCTCAATTTTACGATAACTACTTACCGCATAGCCACCATCACTTTCAGGATGAGGGCGATCGAAGAGTGGCATCAGATGTAAATATGTAATGCCCAACTCTTTAAAATAGGGCAGTTTTTCTTCCACTCCCTTCAGGTCACCAGCAAATAAATCAACATAGCAAACGGCTCCCATCATCTCGTGTGAAGCAAACCAGGTTGGATTTGCTTCTCGCTCTGCATCTACTTTTTGGAGATATTTTGGTCGCTTTTTCCAACTTCTTCCGGCTTCCAACACCATTTTTTCGGCGTAAAAATACCAATCCGGCTGATCGTTATATAAATAATGCAGTTCTCGTAACAGCTTTTCTAAATGATCCTGAACTCTTGTGTAAAAGATGGTTAGATCGGAGACTTCCCAATCAGAAAATTCGGAAGCAACCGAATTAAGGATGCGCTGTTTTGTTCGTTTGAGGGCTTTTTCGTTTATCATAAATGCTAACAATCTTCTATAGGTGAGCTAAACCTACCTTTATCACCAAAGTTTAATGAACTCCAACAAGGTAATATCTCTTGGTTTTAGATAAAATGAATCTGCTGATTTAAATATTAGTGAAGAGTTATCATTATATCGTTGCACAAGCTGCCGATAATGGAACTTAAGCCAACAAAATTGTTTTTTTTAAATGCTATTTTCAAAGGCTCTCAAAAATGTGTAATATTTAACGTTCAACCATCTGCTAGAAGGGGTAAAAACGTCTTAGTAATTGTAATTCATGGACAATAATAAAAGAAAAACAGTAATGATCGTTGAGGATGATTTAATCCTTAATTTACTGTATGAAAGTTATCTCGAAAAATTAGGCTACGATGCAGAAGGCGAACTCGTATATGGAAAAACAGCCATAGAAGTAGCACGCCGTATCAGTCCGGATTTAATTTTGATGGACATCTCTTTAGAAGGCGATATGGATGGAATCGATGCCATGAAAGAAATACGAACTTTCTCTGATGTACCGGTTATTTATATAACCGGAAATTCCGATCCCTATCATGTACAACGTGCAAAGGAAACCAACTACGTAGATTACCTCGTTAAGCCCATCGAATTTAACGATATTAAAGAGTCGCTTGAACGAAATTTCAAGTAATTCTAACTCTCAGATTCACGTTTTTTTACCACTTCTGCATTGAATCAATCTGCGTTTGTGATAAATTTATATCATGAACTCACTCAATAAAGTACTTCGCAATAAAGCGATCCGATATTTACTTCTCGGCTTGGGATTTGCAGCCGTGATTGCCCTTACCGGAATGAACGTGTACTCCCTATACGATATCAGGGATAAAATGACCTTGGGAGTTGAAGAGCGACAAATTGCATTGGTTGAAGATCTAATGCAGGATGTTCGTCGTGAAATCTACTCCCCGTTTTTAGGGCTTAATAAAATTGAACTCGAACCTGTTGAATATTCTATTTCGCAATCAGGTCAGTTTCCTCCTCAAATTCAGGAAAAAATTGAATTAGCTGCCAGAAGCCCAATGTTTACAGGTATCTATTATACACCGGCTGATATAGATCCTTGTGCAGATGATTCTCAGATTTATGCCTACAATTATTCTGAAAACCAACTCGAACGTACCGAAGACTATCCCACTATTTTATGTGATGGTGTCGGTTTAGCTAGAACGAAAGCTCGGATTGAGCTGAATAGTTTTAACTATCGTTGGAATAATAATATCGAGTTTGATGCGCACCGTACGATGAACATTGGCTTCATCAACCTAAAAGAAAATCGGGTGATTGGGTACCTAACAACAACGTTGAACAAAGATTACATCGTTAATGAAACGATACAGCCATTAATGATGAAATACTTCAATCCTGATTCGGCAGGCGGCACGGTTTTGTGGTTGCATGATTGGGCAAACGATGTGGTACTCGCGACCAATGATCCAACCGTAAACTATGATATTGAACTGGTTGATAAACGACAGCGTTTCGGTACCAGCATGTTCGAGAACTGGAACATAAAAGTAGCATTTCTGGACAATCCACTTGCTACGGCTTACAACGACACACTTGTAAAGAATTTAGTGGTACTCGGTTTTGCAGTATTATTTTTGGTTGGTGCACTTTTATTTATGTTCTACACCGCACAAAGAGAACGAGCCCTTGCATTACGCCAGGCCGGATTTTTAGCTAATGTCACCCATGAGTTGAAGACCCCGCTTGCGGTTATGCAAGCTGCCGGAGAAAATATATCAGACGGCAGAGTAAAAGATACTGCTCGACTAAAGCAGTACGGTGATCACATTTATAGCGAAGCGATCAGGCTACGAAAGATGATCGAAAAATTACTCGATGTGGCAAAAACAGATTCCGGTCAAACGCTGATTCAGGCTACTGCAGTAAACGTAAATGAAGCTCTAAAAGCATTTGTGGCAGAAAACAGAGGCTTTATAGAAGGCAAGGGATTTAATGTAGGTTTGAAACTAACTGCACGTCCTGCTTTGGTGATGCTAGATCCCGATCACTTCGAAAATGTAATTAGCAACCTTACCGAGAATGCTATCAAATACAGTCAAGACAATAAAAACATCTTGTACACCACTAGTTCTACCGATAAAGAAGTGATCATCAATGTTTCTGATACCGGTATTGGAATTCCAAGAAAGCACCTGCGAAATATTTTCAAGAAATTTTACCGGGTAGAAGACACCTTAGTAGCCAAAACGAAAGGACATGGACTAGGCCTTAGTATTGTTAAAAATTTGATTGAATTAAATGGTGGTAAAATTGATGTTCAAAGTGAGGTGGGAATTGGAACCACCTTTTCACTGAAATTTCCAATTTTGGTGAAAGAAGAACATTCGTTAACATCCAAGCCGGAAAATAATACTGCATCAGCAAACGCACCTGACACAAAAGAATATGCCTAATAAGACTTTAAAAATATTGGTCGTAGAAGACGAACCTAGCTTAATTTTCACACTTCGCGACACCCTTGAAAGTGAAGGATATGATGTAATTGTAAGTGAAGATGGCGAACAAGCTGTTGAACTTGTTAAAGAACACTCGCCCGACTTAATGATTCTGGACATCATGTTACCCGGCAAAAGCGGATACGATATTTGCAAAGAAGTACGTGATTTAAAGTACACTTTCCCGATTATCATGCTCACAGCCAAAGATCAGGAAATTGACAAGGTTAAAGGCTTAAATCTTGGTGCCGATGACTACCTAACCAAACCATTTGGTGTAAAAGAATTACTTGCTCGAATTCAGGCTCGACTTCGTCGTGCAAGCGCATATTCAAGCTCAAGCCAAGTAGAAGTACTTAAATTAGGCGATATCGTTATCGATTTATTGGAATCGGAAGTTACCCTGCCTGATGGGACGGTTAATGAACTTACCGCTCGTGAAGTTGAATTAATACGCTACCTATTATCCGCAGGCGGTGAACCCGTTTCCCGCGATGAACTTCTTGAAAAAGTATGGCGCTACGAATTTAGCACTAATACGCGCACCGTAGATGTTCACATCTCTAAATTACGTGCTAAAATTGAAGTTCAACCCGACGATCCGCGATATCTAATTACGCTACATGGCGTTGGATACTTACTTAAAACAGCCTAAGCTACCGGCTGTTTTAAGTTTTTCACGAATTCGATAAATCCTGAAACTTTCGACTCCAACAGTTCTTGTTGAAGAGGTACACTCAGTCCCTTTTCTGGATCAAAGACCGAATTTACTCGCTGTATAAATACACGTTCCGGATAAAGTTGGGCGTTTCTATAGTTAGCAACCATCTGGAATTGCTCTACGGCTCGCAATCCACCAAACGCACCAGAAGCCACTCCAATAAAAGCCATAGGAGTTTTTACGAATGCTTCAGGAAAAGGTAAATAATCGATAAATAGTTTAAGAATACCGGGAAAACTTCCATTGTATTCGGGAATCACCCAAACGATGGCATCAGCTTCAAGTATTGGTGATCTAAACTTTTCTATGGATGGTATACTTTTGCCATACTTCCCACCCTCTACATCAGCTGTTGGAAAATTTTCCAAAGAAACTACATCGGCATTGATTCCTTCTTTTTGATACAAACCTGCTACATAATTTGATACCGCAAGCGACATAGAATTTGGCCGATCTGTTGAGCTGATAATTTTTAAATCCATGGTAGTTTTTAATTTTTGATGCTCAAAATTAACACTATTCCATTTTTATTAATTCGTGAATTCCTTTCTTTTTTAGTTAACACTGTTAATAAAAGCGCTTTTCCAATTAATACGATATAATTTAAGCTTAACAATAATTTAACCTAATTATTTTAGTAGAAATTAGATTATCAATATATTTAAAGCGATTAAGTTAGTGTTTATTCCGCCTAATACTTATTGCAGACCGGTTGGTTAGGTCGGTCTCATTAAATGTATTAGTGACTCCAACAACAACAGGCGAAGTATTGATCTACTTCGCCTGTTTTCTTTTCTTCTTTTTTAAATCTAACTATTCACATGCGATCACTACTTTTTACAATTCTTGTATTCCTTTTTTCTTCCAAATGTGATTTACCGAAAGAGCGCTATCAACAGTTTAGCATCTCCAAAGAAATCACTACCGATTCTACTAAACATTCTGTGTTTCTTGAAAATCCTACCGCTGCACCACTTCGTGTTAGATCCAATTCAAGAGAAACCGAAAGTTCGGATGATTTTCGATTTATACTCCCCGCATTTTCTGATACTACCTTAACATTCAGCAAGTCTGAATATGACAGCAGTACGATTTATGATTTAAAGTTTTCCATTTCTCTTGGTGATCATTTCAACTCGGAACCCGATACCTCTTATAGATACAGATGGCCTTTTCCTAAGGGAAAAAGTTATAAAGTTATGCAAGCTTATTATGGTAGTTATTCGCATAACACGGATTATTCTAACTATGCTATCGACTTTAGAATGGAGGAAGGCGACACTATTACCGCTGCACGCGATGGAATTGTAGTAGGTGTAATTGAAGATTATAACGTTGGTGGCAGAAACAAAAAGTATCGCGATTTTGCGAACTATATCACACTTATTCATGCAGACGGGACCATGAGCCAATATGCGCATATCATGTATAAAGGTGCATTGGTTGAAGTAGGTGATACCGTGCAATCACTTCAACCAATTGGCCTTGCAGGCAATACCGGTTTTAGTAGCGATCCTCACTTACACTTTAATACTATTCGTGCAACTAGTTGGACCACAACCGTAGGGTTCCCAATTCAATTTGAAACTAAACGCGGTACAGAGTTAAAAAAAGGGATGGTCATTACTCATTGATTAATTAACTCATTTATTCTTGAGTGCATCCTTAATCTCATTCAATCGCCGAATCAACAATCCTTCTCTACCCTCTTGACCGGGTTCGTAGAACTTCTTATCAAACATTGATTCCGGCAGATACCTTTGATCTACCCAATTTCGTGGATGAGCATGCGGATATTTATAATCTTCTGATGCATTCTCAACATCCATATATTTTGATGAAAGTCTGTTTGCAGTACGATCTTTCAAATAAACAGGAATGTCTTTCACCCCTTTAGTACGAATTTCAGAAACGGCCTTAAATATAGCTCCGGCGCTATTACTTTTTGGACAAATACTCAGATACAAACAAGCATGAGACAAAAAATACATTCCTTCAGGCATTCCACATTTCATAAAAGCTTCGTGGCACGATTGCACCACCGTTATCGCATTTGGTTCAGCCAAACCAATATCTTCTGATGCCAGAATAAATAAACGCCTGAACAAAAAATTTGGGTCTTCTCCACCTTCTAACATGGCTGTCATCCAATATAAAGCACCATCCGGATCGGAACCCCGTACCGATTTTATAAAGGCAGAGATATAATGATAATGCTCATCGCCGGTACGATCGTAGCGAACATTTCTACGCTGTATGCTCTCTTTGGCAATATCCAGCGTAATTTCAATCACACCTTCTTGATTCTGTTTGCTGGATAAAACCGCCACTTCGAGTGCATTAAGCGCATTGCGAACATCACCACCTGCATATTCGGCAAAGTGTTGAATGGCATCCTCTTTGATGTGAACATTTTGTTTACCGATACCTCGCTCTTCATCGGAAATTGCTCGCTCCAGCATGGAACGTACATCCGTTACGGTAAGTGGATGAAGCTCGAACAACTGACATCGTGATAACAACGGATTAACCAGAGAATAGAACGGATTTTCTGTAGTTGCTCCTACCAAAGTAATGATACCCGACTCAAGATGAGGGAGTAAAGCATCTTGCTGTGCTTTATTCCAGCGATGGATTTCATCAACAAACAAGATCGTTTTCCGACCATTTAGTTTTCGAAGCTTTTCGGCTTTTTCTACCACCGAACGAAGTTCTTTAATTCCATCCAACACGGCATTTATGACAGCAAACGAAGCTTTTATTTCTCGTGAAATTACATGAGCAAGCGTGGTTTTCCCTGAACTTGGCGGACCAAAAAAGATTAGCGATCCTATCACTCCACTTTCAATCATTCGACGAAGCATTTTTCCTTCCCCAACCAAATGTTCCTGCCCGGCAAATTCAGCCAGCGATTGCGGACGCATTCGTGTCGCAAGTGGTTCATCAAAATTAGTTGATGAAGATGTTTCGTTTACTTGATTTGATGAGGTGGATTTAGGATCCTGAAACAAATCCATGAAGTGGTTTTAGTGAAATATGTGCAATTAATGTGAATGTAAGAGCCTTTACACTAAAACCAAACTTGAAATCACTAGAGCAATTTTTTCTGACTTCCGTAGGTGGCTAGATAATTACTCAACTTCACTTTTTTTCTCGTACTGTCGCTGGTCATGTAACGCAGTTTCCCAAACACATCCCGCTCTTGCCAGGCGCGGTCGAAGCGTCCCAGACACCAAAATATTCCTGAATAGGAATTGGGGTCACGGCCGTCCAATGCGTACTTATTATTTAGCTCAATCAGGTAATCCAGTGCTGTACGATAATCCGGCGTCCATTCAATTACTTTTTTGCCCCAGAGCATTCTTAGATAATTATGGATGATTCCCTCTTCCCGAAGTTGAGTTTGTGCAGCATTCCACAACTCATCATGTGTTTTGGATTGTTCAAACTCTTCCAGCGAGTATACATGCTCACGTTTATCATCCCGATGTTCATCTATCGTTTTTTTCACCCAATCGGGTAAGCTATCAAACTCGTCATAATCCGGGCGATGATGGGCAAAATGAAATCCAACTTCGCGCCATGTAATCACTTCATCTAAAAACCCCTCAATATTTGGATCACCATTAAAAAACCCTGAATTCTTTCCACCATTGGGAGTAATATCGTCGAGTGACCAGCCTTCCGGTTGATGTTTAAGTACAGTGTCAACAATTTCGTACTCGCTGATTTTTCCGAAATGTAGCCATGGACTTAGCCCGCTTGTCTTTTTTTCATCAGGGTGATTTCTTTTTTCGTCATAATCGAACAAACTGTGAGCTACAAAATGTCCGAGTTTTCCAAGGGCTGCTTGCCGAGTACCGGAAACATCAACAGCGGGTACACTATGGTCGATTTCAAGCTCCGCAACGGTTTTCCGGATATCCTCAAATTGATTCGTTGCTGAAGAATATTTATCTACAGAACCATCCGGTAAATCTACTCTGGAATTATTTTTTAAATCTTTGATAGGATCCTTTTTCGGTGGATTTGAAAAAGCTTCGATAAAATGCTTTTGCATTACTTTCCGAAACAAATAGGCCGAATAGGGATCTTTATCCGTTATTCCAAGAGGGATAATACCGTTGGAATCGATGGTGGTATAGGGCACATCTATTCGATCTGCTACCCGTTCGTTATGTTTGCGAATGATGAATACTGGATATTCGTCAGATATCACACAACAAGCATTTTCAGCAAGCTTATAGAATAATCCTTTGCCGGCTTCACTTTTCGGTTCTACATAGTTGAAATAGTTTAAATTATGATCTTGTGCAAATTCAAGGTTTTCTTTCATACCCTCCATCATAAAGGTATGAATGCGATCACTAGCCCAAGGGTAATCAATATTTAAGCCTTCATAGATGAGAAGCGGCTTATCCAGTTTATTAGCCCATGCTACCGCATATTCCAAAGCGTAATTATAGTGGAAGCGACGATTGATCTGCATCCAATACAGTACATAATCCCCGTTTTTTTTTACTTCATTCTTATTTCGTTCAAATTTGCGGTACGAATTGATGTTTTGCATGTAGAAATTTGTTCTTTAGTATCACAAACCGAATTGCAGTTTTACTAATTCCGAATTAGTAGAAAATCCTCTTCATACGGTTGTACATCCACCTGTACGCTCAGATCATATTTACCACTTTTTGTAACTATTCGATAGAGTGAGTCTTTAACCACTTCATCAAATTGAATCTCTAAATTTTGCTCTTTTGGATACGTTTTTTCAAATGAAGTGAGCGAAAAACCTGATGACTGTTTCACTTTTTCTTGAGCTAGTTTAAAACCTATATCAAATGCTTCCTGCCTAAGCTTATCGGTTTCTCTACTTTTATCAGCACTTATTGCTGTATTTTGGGTAACTATCATTGTAAATGAAGTCATGGGAAGGATACTAAGCGATCCAACGCAAATAATAGCACCCACATACCATTGCCAGGGTTTCTTGTATTCTTCATTTTTTCTGGAGCTAATAAAACCATGATACAGAAGCCAAGGACCTAATATCAGGTATATGACTACACTTATAAATGTGATGAAATAGGTTTGTATTGGAATAGGATCTAAAGCATCACCGGCAAACAACGCTATTGCATTTTGATATCCGTGGCTTAAAAATAGTTGTGTGCTTACCGGACTAAATAAGTTATTCCAACTCATCGGACTTTTTATATATGTGCCAATAATATATCCCATTGCCATAGATACTAGCAGAAATAAGCCAATAACAATCAGCCACTCGTTGATTCTTCTAGTTAAGAATTTCATAAGTCACTCCCTCTTTTGATACTACAAACTCCATTTCCATTTTTCCTTTATTCCCGTTTCGGTTTTCGTACTCCGGATTTGCGCCGGGTGGAATATTTGCCACTACAATAAATGTTAGCAAATCCTCTTCTTCATTTATGGAATAGAAAAAGTCTGCATCGTCATCATTACTTGTAGGCCACTCAATTTGTGACTTATCGAAATCAGATAAGTAGACATTATTTTCCAGCAGACGATCTCCAATAATCGCCTTGGAGGCACCTAAAATACTTTCATGTTCACCCATTTCTACACTTCGGTAGATGTAAAACCCTTTTTCCATGATATCCGATTTCGCAACACTCCGTTCTATAGTTGACCTTATTTCAAGGAGGATTTCTTTCTGTGAGTTTCTCCGATCATAATCCACAGCAAAGCGTAAAGCATGACCAACAATTAATAACAACGCTGCTAAAGTTATTACCCGATATGTACTCATACTTACTGTGTATGCTTTACTCTTTCCAACTAGTAGAGCTACAAAAATAATGGCACAAATCAGTAAAAAACCAAGCGCCACCCATTCAAATCCGGTAAAAGAAAGAGCAAAGAACCCAATGGCTCCCACACCAATTACCCCAAATTCTTTTAGTTTCATCTTATTTATTTTATTTATGATGTAAGCACATCAATAAACAAAAAAAGCCACTTTCAGAAAAGTGGCTTAATACATTGTAATGCTTCTGATTAGAAATTAAACACAAGCCCAATGTTGAAGGTTGTAAGATCTGTTCGTGATTGGCTAACTACATAATCCAAGTTATTACCATTGGGGATTAAATCACCCTCTTTTAGATAAAGCGCTTCTCCACCTAACATATATTTAGTTTTTAGAATAAGATGAAGTCCAACAAAGTCACCGTCATCATTAAAGCCTTCCCATAGTCGAAATTTAGCCCCTGCACCAATACCCGAATTCGAAGTAAAGTAATCGTAATTCACAGTGCTTGCGATCTCTTCATCGTCGTACAAATCAGTAATGGAAGATTGAGTGTACAAATAGTTGAACCCTACGGAACCTTCAATGAATGGCGAGAAGCTCCCTAAATTTGGCTCAATTCTCATGATTAGCTGAGGAGTTATCATATTATTGGTTGTACGCACATTAACATCTACCTCAGGAACACCATCTATAAATTGAGTTTCTCGCTCGCGCCAGCCATAGTTTTGATACATCATTCCTGCACCAATGTGGATGGGAATATCGCGCCCAATTTGATAAGTAAATGCAAAATCAACTCCGTATGAATCACGTTCGAGAGATTGCTGAAAAGCACCTTGTGGAGTACCCATTGCAAAGCTGATATCGAAATTGAAGGGCTGTGCTGTTGCTGAAGCCGATAATAGAGTAACCAGAAAAAAGAGATGTGTAGTTTTCATAGCAGTGTAGTTAGGTTCTGCTACGAATGTATTTTCATCGAATGACTTGCTCTATAACATATAGATGTGAGATTAACAGTTAGCAGTTAGCAGTTAGCAGTTAGCAGTTAGCAGTTAGCAGTTAGCAGTTAGCAGTTAGCAGTTAGCAGTTAGCAGTTAGCAGTTAGCAGTTAGCAGTTAGCAGAATAAAAATAGTAGAATGGAATAAATAAATAATAAACTGTTTAAAAGTTAATTCTTAATTGATAATTGAACCATTCTTAATTAATCATACCGCTTCAAATTGTTGATGAACTTTTCGCTCGATTCACGGATGGCTTTTTTCTCTACATCATCTTTTTTATCGAACATGTTTACCATAAAATTTGCTCTTCCATTTTCCAGGAATGTTTCTCGCTGCTGATCGATGAAATTCCAGTATAAATAATTAAATGGACAGGCTTTGTCACCAGTCTTTTCCTTGATCGAGTAAGAGCAACTTTTGCAGTAATCGCTCATTTTGTTGATGTAATTCCCACCTGCCACATACGGTTTTGAAGCTAAAACTCCTCCATCGGCAAAGGTGCTCATTCCCAATACGTTTGGCAGCACCACCCATTCGTAGGCATCCAAATATCCAAACCAAAACCATTCGTTTAGCTTTCTTGGATCGGTATGTGTTAGATTAGAGAAGTTACTCAGCACCATCAATCTTGGAATATGATGAGAATAACCATCTTTTATAACCGGACGTACACATTCGCTCATGCAGTGCATTTTGGTTTCACCGGACCAATATAAATCGGGCAATGGTTTATCGAAGCCAAAGTAATTCGTTTCTCTTACATCCGGCATCATTGCCTCATAATACACTCGAACAAATTCACGCCAACCAATAATTTGTCGGATAAAACCCTCTACAGAATTCAATTTTGCTTTACCGGCATCGTAGGCTTCTTGTGCTTTATCACATACTTCTTTGGGATGAAGCAGTCCGTTATTCATATAAATGGATAATTGAGAATGGAAAATCACATCTTTCCCTGTGGCCATAGCATCCTCATATGGACCAAATTCATCCAGCCGTTCATCAATGAATTCATTGAGCCTGTAAAGAGCTTGTCTACGAGTAACAGCTAGATCAAATCCATCAATATCCCCAAAATGATCGCTGTAGTTCGCTGCGATCAACTCTATAACTTCCTCTGTTATCTCGTCGGTTTCGGTGCTTGCAATACTTGGAATGTTGATCTTTCTTGGGAGTTTCTTCCGATTTTCCTCATCGTAATTCCATTCACCACCTTCGGGCTCAGTCCCGTTCATTAAATAGCCGGTCATTCGTCGCATATCTCGATAGAAATACTCCATTCGATAGCCGGGGGCAATTTTGTCTTTATACTCATTGACATCAGCCAGAAAGAAATTATTGGGAATGACTTCTACACTTCTCTCGAACTCATTTTTAATCGTTTGTTGTTGCTCCCGAGTATCCCATTCGGATGCTTCCATCATAAAAAGTGATAGATGATCCTGCTGTTCCAACATTTCAGTTAATGCATCCCCATACCACTTTTCTGTAGAATGATAGTACACGGGATATCCTACTTCCGCACATTCGATTGCAAAATGCCTCATACTACTTAGTACATACACTAACTTCTTTTTGTGATAAGGCAAGCTGCTCCCTTTCGCTTTCGATTCAATAAAAATCAGCAGCGGTTTTTCTTCTTTCACCCAGTTGGGCCAATGATCAAGATTTAACTGATCGTGAAGTATAAATACAGCTTTTTCAGCATTTCCAAGTTCTGGTTTTTCTATGCGTTGGTCAATTTGGGATAAAAAAGGTCGTTTACTCATACCCAATCAAAAAGCATCCGTCAAAAAAGCGTTCCAAAAAAGGAGTTGCAAACTTAGATTAAATTAAATACTATGTTCTTAGTATTAACTCAATAGTAATAAAATGAAAGCGATCCCCTTAGGCAAAACCGAACTTGAAGTTCTTCAAATTGTGTGGGAATTAGAAGAAGCCACCGTAAATGATGTAAGAAATCGAATACTTAAAAAAAGGCAAGTGGCCTACACCACTATAATGACTGTTATGAAAAACCTTACTGAAAAAGGAGCTTTAAAGTATCGTAAAGAAGGGAATGCCTATGTGTATAGTGCAACGCGCAAACAAGATCCAGAAAAAGTAAAAAGTAAATTATTAAACCTCACGCTTGAGAAAGTGTTTAATGGCTCTGCGGCAGCGCTGGTGCAAACACTGGTTCAAAACGAACAGGTATCTAAAGAGGAACTGGCAGAGATAAAGAAACTGATTGATAATATGGAGGAGAGATAATGGGTATGGATTTTTCTGCTTTATCAAATTTTGGGGAGCAAGCCTTTCATAAATTTTGGATCCCTTTTTTATGGTGGACAATTCTAGTCGGTATCGTTTTGTATCTGGTACAGATGCGAAAATCCAATCAACCATTTTTTGATTATTACCTCCGAGTAGCTCTATTGATATCTTTCCCTACTGCTATATTTCTAAATTGGATTATTACACCAATAACAAGCCTATTTACCGGTAGTATTACTGAATCTAGCACTGTTTTCGCAGTGCTAACGGTTCCTGTACCCGACTTATCATTTAGCGCTTATTTGACGGATGCTTCTTCAGCCACTTCATTTAATTTTTATAGCTTTGTTGCACTAACTACCTATTGTGTGATGATTCTGTCTTGTTATCGAATCATTCAGTTAATGGTAAATTTAGTGAATCTTAGAAGGTTACGGCAAAAGCTGAAGCTAGATTTATTATCGGATCACAATCAACTGAACTCTGCTAACTTCCGATCAGCTTTGAATTATCACTCTCAAATTTTTATTGGATCAGCTGATGTTAGCACTCCATTTACATTCGGATGGGAAACTCCAATCATTGTAGTACCGAAATTTCTACAAGACGATCATACTACCTTTAATATGATAGTTGCACATGAATTGATTCATATTCACCGAAGAGATTATAAGTTGAATGTGTTGATAAGCTTTATCAGAAGTTTAATTGGGTTTAATCCACTTATAAACAATTTGATTACTCAAATTAATGACTTTCGCGAAACATCCTGTGATCAGGAGGTTATCACTGAATTTCATGCTTCGCCTACACAATATGCGAAGCTGATTTTCAGTGTTTCACAATCTTCTGATCACCAACCCAACCTCCAGATCGCTTTAACCGAACAAAGTTCAAATCTAAAAAAGCGAATACAAAACATGTCTATGATTAAAAGTAAACCACAAAAAGTTCTGAATTTAGCAAGTATTACCCTTATTGCTCTTACAATAACGGTTGCAACGGCTTGTACCGAAACATCCTCACAATCAGATTTTCCTGAGATGGAAACCAAAAGCCCTCCTTTTTTAAATCTGGAACAGGTACAATCACAAGAGTACAAGATTTATATCGATGGCACACTTACCGAAGTTGAAAATCTAAACGATGCAATCTTAACCGAAAACATAGGCTCAATACGGGTTGATAATTCCGGGACAACTAAAGCAATTTATATAACCTCTAAAACTGCTGAAAAAGCAGATAACAAATACAATGATGCGGAATTCTTCAGTAAAGTGGAACAAATGCCCGAACCGAGCGGTGGAATTAACAGCTTAATAACGCAAATTAACTATCCAGAAGAAGCTCGAAAAACTGGTATTGAAGGACGAGTTGTTGTGCAATTCGTAGTCGACAAAGACGGAAATGTTCAAAATCCTCAGGTGATTAAAGGAATCGGTGGCGGTTGCGACGAAGAGGCACTACGTGTGATTAAAAACACGAAGTTTACTCCCGGTTTACAAAGAGGTCAAAAAGTAAATGTTCAGATGAGTATGCCAATAGTTTTCAGGCTACAAAAGTAGTGAAACCCAATCTTTTTATAAGTGAAAAGCGAAATAAAAAATATTTCGCTTTTTTTTGTAACCATTTCAATTCCGCGTCGTATCCTGCCGTTGATTTATGACATAAATTCAAAAAACTATGCCTGCAAAGTTAAAAAAATCAAGAAAGGACAAAATGCTCGCCGGGGTTTGTGGTGGATTAGCAGAGTATTTGGGATGGGATCCAACAATTGTACGAATACTATTCATCATATTCGCTTTTTTATACGGCTCCACCATCCTTATGTATTTTATTCTCGCAATTGTAATGCCCGACTAATCTCGTAGTTGGAAAATAGCATCTCCATTTGCATTTTAGCCAAAATTAATGGCTATAAACATGAAAGTTGGAATTGTAGGAGATGCAACACGAGCAGTTGCCTGGGAGCAACATTTACGCCCACATAATATTGTAAGCGAGGTTGAATTGTGCCCCACCATTCAGGATCTGAACTCAGTGGATGCATGTTTTATTTTGGATGAAAGTCCTGAAAACCTACAAGTATTATTGGAAGGAGTACGTAAAGGATTTCATTGCTTTTTCATTGCGAAGCAACCCACCGACATTAAAATGTTGGAAAAAATCCACCGGTCGGCTAAAGAATCGGGATGCAGAGTTCAATTTTCACAGTGGCCATCGTTAGCACCGGCTACACGATGGATGATGGATAAATTACCCAGACCCTCTTATCTGCATATTGATAAAGAAATTGAAAAAAACACGATTGTAAACCTCCAGTCGTCTTTTAAAAGTTACTGGATAGATGAAATCGGACTTTGTATGAAATGGCTCGATTCCGGCATTCATCATATTGAAGCTAAATCAGTTTTCCTATCGGGCAGCTACCCTATTGCCATTCACTTATTTCTGAGATTTGATAATGGATCAACTGCAACCATAAATATTTATTCAGGCTCGGGATCGAACAGACATCAGCGGCTTGCTGCCAACAAGTATGAAATATTAGAATGCAATGTTCTTGATCAAACTGTTCGGATTGGGAGAGTAAACGATTCGCAGAGAATTTATTTTGAAAAGCAAGAATTTGATGCATCAAAAGCAGCCGAAAAAGCGGCTCTATTATTTTTGAAGTCCATTCAAATGGGTAAAGAAACAGGGTATAATAGTTACGATGCTCTACAGTTAGCAATTCAAACTGAACGTGTAGAGGCACGACTGAATCAGTTTTCTTAACAGTGTGTTAAATTTATGTTAACATCTGCTTTACTTTATGTTAACAATTTGGTAACATTGGATAGCAACTAATTAGAGAGGTATTGCTATGAAAACATTATTACTTACCCTTGTTTTTATCCTTTTTACCGGATTAACAAACTCAACAGCACAGAACACCATTGAACAAGTTGAGAATCAGAAAATTGTTACTCATTTGACTGGTGACCATTACTCGATGACCATGTATAGTGCAGAGGGCGGTGTTTTACAGGAAGGATTTTATTTCAAAAATGATGAAAGTTTCTTGGAGCATGGAATCTGGAAACTGTACGATCACAACACTTACGAATTGGTAACCAAAGTAAAGTTCGATAAAGGCGAAAAACTTTGGATTGAAACCAATATTGATGGTGAATTTGTAAGAATCACTCAACAAGATATTGAAGTTAATCGACTAAAAAACAGAATCTCAGCTCTTGAAAAACAATTAGCTGACTCGGACTATAAATAAGCTTTAGAGAGTAACCTGGAGGTAATTATGAAAACAGGTATATATAACAAGTATTATAAACTTGGACTCGAACACACTATAAATAAGCATTACTTACATCTACATCGACCAGATGTACAAACTGATATATTCTACTTAACAGTAATAGGTGCAGTAATTCTTACATCAATCCTACTCGGATAATCACTTTTTTGGCTTCATCGCCTTAAATGCCATCTTCAGTTTTTTTCGCGACATCATATCGGTAACAAAATTGAACTGCCCGGCTTTTAGGCTTTCCCCGCCATCAATAACCACAGATTCACCTGTAATATAAGGTGCGAGGTCAGACATCAGGAATACCGCCAAATTGGCTAATTCCTGATGATCACCTAACCGCTTTGATGGATTTTGTTTGATCATCATTTTTTCCAGCATAGAATCAGGGACCAATCTTGCCCAAGCACCTTTTGTTGGAAATGGACCGGGAGCAATTGCATTTACCCTGATATTATATTCTGCCCATTCATAAGCCAATGATTTTGTCATGGCGAGCACTCCGGCTTTAGCACAAGCTGAAGGTAGCACAAAAGCTGAACCATGCTCGGCATAAGTGGTAACAATATTTAGAATACTACCGGCCTGTTTTTTTTCAATCAGATAATTGCCAAAAGCATGCGTACAATTAAAAGTTCCATGCAAAACAATATCAACAATGGCTTTAAACCCACCAGGTGATAAATCCTCAGACGCCGACAAGAAGTTGCCCGCAGCATTATTAATTAAACCATCCAGCGACCCAATCTCATTCTTTATCGAATTGAACATTTGGTCAACCTGCTCGTGATCTCGAACATCCACAGAGTAAAACTTGACTAAAGCATCTTCGCGCTGTTCCCCGATTTCTATTGAAGCTTTTTCAAGCTTTTCAAGAGTTCTACCACAGATTACAATATCAGCGCCGGCACTACACAATCCTTTTGCCATTGCTAAACCTAAACCGCTTCCCCCACCCGTAATCAGAATGGTTTTACCTTTCATAGTGTCGGCTGTAAACATAGTTAGTTTTTTAAATTTTCGAATATTCCGGCGGCGCCCATTCCACCACCAATACACATGGTAACCATTCCGTATTTTTTCTTTTGGGCGATCAATTCGTGTAGAATCTGTGTGGTCAATTTTGCTCCGGTACACCCAAGTGGATGTCCCATTGCAATAGCTCCACCATTTACGTTCACCATTGATTCATCCAATTCTAACTCTCTGATTACCGCGAGTGATTGGGCTGCAAATGCTTCATTCAGCTCTATTAAATCAATTCTTTTTTGCTCTAATCCAGCTTGATTTAATGCCTTTGGAATAGCTTCAACGGGTCCAATGCCCATAAGCTCAGGAGCAACTCCTGCGGTTTGAAAAGAAACATACCGTGCTATTGGTTCGAGATTGTGTTCCTTTAAGAAATCGCCTGAAACCACCAAAACCGCCGCTGCTGCATCATTCATTTGGGATGAGTTTCCGGCCGTTACACTTCCGTTTTGTTTAAATACAGGTCGTAATTTGGCAAGAACTTCTACAGATGTGTCTGCTCGTGGACCTTCATCCTGATCGAATTGCTTACTTTTCTCAATAATTTCACCATCCGTGGTAATGAGCTGCTCAACTACTTTCACCTTTGTAATTTGAGATTTAAAGCGCTCATTCTGCCACGCATTAATTGCTTTTTGATGACTTTGATAAGCAAATTCGTCCTGATCTTCACGACTGATCTTATATTTCGAAGCTACATTCTCGGCTGTAAGTCCCATGCTAATGTATATTTCGGGTCGTTGATCAGCGATCACAGGGTTTGGTTGAAATGATAATCCTCCCATCGGCACCATACTCATACTTTCTACTCCACCTGCAACGATGGCCTCAGCTCCACCAACCAAAATTCGCTCAGCGGCTAATGCAATGGTCTGCAAACCTGAAGAGCAGAATCTATTGATGGTCATTCCCGGAACCGAATCCGGCAACCCGCCTAGTAAAGCAATTTGTCGGGCTATATTTAAACCCTGAGAAGCTTCCGGAAAAGCACATCCCATAATTACATCGTCTATTGCTTCAGGATCAACAGTATTATTTCTTGCCAATAGATCCTTTACTACCGTTGCGCCCAGCGTATCCGGGTAGGTAAATCGCAGTGATCCCTTATTAGCTTTACCGCAAGGAGTTCGAACTGCATCGATTATATAAGCTTCTCTCATGGTTAATTTCTTAGTGGTTTACCGGTTTTAAGCATGTGCTCGATGCGTGCTTGTGTTCGCTCATCATGCAAGCACTCAAAAATGGCTTCTCTTTCGAGTTTGAGTAGAAAATCCTCACTAACTTCCTGTGGTTCAGATACATTTCCACCTGATAGTACATGAGCAACTCGTTGAGCAACTACTTTATCGTAGTCGGTTGCATGCCCCGCTTCATTCATCACATAAAGCATAATTTTCATTACACTTTCTGCTTTTTTTCCTAATACTTTAATATTTGATTTTGCAGGTGGAGTGTATCCTGATTCAGCCAATGTTTTAGCTTCCTGCTTTGCCGTTTCAAGAAGATTATTCCGATTCATTACGATCACTGAGTCACTCGGAATCAGTCCCATTTTTTTAGCTTTCAATGCTGAATCCGAAACTTTAGCTAATCCGATAGTTTTAAATACTTCTCTAACAAAAGGCAGTGGATCGGCATCTTCAGGCAGATTCGTCATTGCTCTTCGAAGTAGTTCTGTAGTTCCTCCACCGGCAGGAATTAATCCAACACCAACTTCAACTAACCCCATGTATAATTCATGATGAGCCACAACTTTATCGGAATACAGAACAAATTCTGCACCTCCGCCTAAAGTCATCCCAAATGGAGCAGCCACAACGGGAAATGGTGCATAACGCAAAGCCACAGCGGTTCGCTGAAAGTTGTTTACTGTGTCATAAACTTTTTCAGTTTGCCCATTTTTATAGAAGGTGATTACTTCCATCAAATCGGCGCCGTAGGCAAAATTATCACCCCAATGAGATAACACTAAACCATCGAAATGGTCTTTTACATGAGAAAGACAAGATTCGAGATCGTTTACCAATTCACTATTCAAGGTTGCATTCTTAGTTCTAAACTCAAATTGAGCAATGCCATCACCTAAATCGATAATTGCCGATGATTTTGTGGCTGTCACAACTCGATTATTAAGTAAAATAGCACTTTTGGATATATCCTTAACCGACCTTGATGAAGCTTTTGTATAACTCTTTTCGGTTGGGTCATATACTGTTTGGTTTTGGTAGAACCTATCAAAACCGTCATCGAGCATTTGAGAAATAAGCGCAGGAACCTCAAATCCATCATGTTTTGCACGATCTACAACATAGTGTAAACCAAGTGCATCCCAACGCTCAAAGGGACCTAATTCCCAATTAAAACCCCATTTCATAGCCCGATCAATGGCTTCGATCGAGTCGGATATTTCAGGAACCCGATTGGCGGCATATAACAATAAATCACGCTGAACCTGCCAAATGAAATTCCCTTCTTCAGAATCAGATTCTACCAAAAACTTAAGCCTTTCCTTTGAATCAGTAATTTTCTTTGCCTCTTTGATAATCTCAGATTTTAATTCTGTTTGAGGCTCATATTCGAAAGTCGTTGGATTTATTACATGAAACTCTCTGCCATTTTTGGTTTGAACTTTCTTATAAAAACCTTCTCCTGCCTTATTACCAACCCGACCTTGTTCTACCATTTTTCCAAAACCTGCAGGTAGCTTAAACACTTCTCTTTGTTCATCGTTAGGGATGGATGGGTAAATATTATTCGCTACATGATGCAATACATCCAACCCGGCCAAGTCGGCTGTTCTAAAGGATGCTGCTTTTGAATAACCGGTGAGTGTGCCACACATGGCGTCAATTTCTTCGGCTCGAAAATCACCTCCAAAAAAATGTGGAAGCAGACTAGCCATCGAATACACACCAATTCTATTCGCAATAAAATTCGGGGTGTCTTTACAAGTAACTACTCCTTTTCCAAGAATCTCATCAAAAAACAGACGCATGGTGCTCAGAGTCTGATCAGAAGTTTCCTCAATGGGAATCAACTCCAACAAATGCATGTATCTTGGGGGATTAAAGAAATGAGTCCCTAAAAAATGAGTTTTAAAATTATCTGAACAGTTTTTACTAATCTCCTGAATGGGGAGTCCGGAAGTATTGCTACTCACAATGGCCGAATCTGAACGAACTGCATCAATCTTTGATAAAAGCTCCTGCTTGATATCCATCCGCTCCACTACCACTTCGCAAATCCAATCATAAGATGATAAATCGGCGAGATTATCCTCAAAATTCCCGGTTTTTATTTGTGAAGCCAGTGATGGATCCGCCAACGGCGCCGGTTTCATTTTAAGGAGTTTTTTCACGTTGTCATCAGCAATACTATTGGGATTCTTTGAATCCTCATTCTTCAAATCCAAGAGTAGCACTTCAAGGCCTGCATTTACGCAATGGGCAGCGATTTGACTCCCCATAACTCCACTTCCAAGTACGGCTACTTTTCGAATTTTTCGATGTGATTTCATAGTGCTGATGAATTGGTATCGGCATATAAGCCGGATATTTCTTCTTTAAAGTTATTTTTTACCACAGACCTTCGGATACTCATTTTTGGGGTAAGCTCCCCTTTTTCGATGGTGAAGGCGTCTTTTATGAGGATAAACTTCTTCACCTTTTCCCAGTGTGGCAGCTTCCGATTTACCTTATCCACTTCGCGTTGAAGTTTTGTAATTACGCGCTCGTCTGTTACTAATTCGTTCTCGTTGTAGCTTAGTTCTTTTTGATCGAATCGCTTTTTAATGTTCGTCCAATCCGGTACAATAAGTGCTGCACAGAATTTTTGTTGATCACCAATTACTAAGGCTTGATCAATAAACCCGCTATTCATAAGTGCATTTTCGATTGGTTGAGGGGCTACATACTTACCTGTCGACAACTTAAACATCGATTTTTTTCGATCAGTGATAAATAACCATCCTTCATCATCGATATGGCCAATATCGCCGGTGCAAAACCAGCCATCATCAGTCATAACCTCGGCTGTTTTTTCGGGAAGTTTATAATAGCCTTTCATCACATTTGGCCCGATGGTTTGAATCTCGCCATCTTCAGCGATTCGAATTTCTACATCAACTAAAGGCACACCAGCCGAACCAATTCTGATTTGATCGGGTAGACTTGATGTCATCACCGGTGAGGTTTCGGTTAACCCATATCCCATGCCAACTTTAAACCCGATTCCATTAAAAAAGCGCATCACGTTGGGAGCGAGTGCAGCACCACCTACTGTGGTACCAATGAGATTTCCTCCCATGCCATCTCTGATTTTTGAATACACCATTTTGTCTGCAATTTTCGAGCGAATGGCATCAAAACCTGATGGTGGATTCTCCGGATCGTACTGCTCGGCGAAATGTATAGCCCAATAGTAAATGTTCTTTTTCAATCCGGTTAATTCCTGACCACGAACCTTTAGACCCGTCATTATTTTCTCTAGTAATCTTGGTACGGTAGCAAAGTAAATAGGCTTAATAGTCACTAAATCCGACTTAAACTCGTTGATATCTTCTACATAATACACCGATGCCCCTTCGTGGATGTACAAATACGAGGCAATACGTTCGAGCATGTGCGCTAGCGGCAAGTATGAAAGTACTTTTGGATGTTCAATTTTGGACGTATCGAAAGGCATTCTCATTGCAGAAGCGATCGTATTTGATGCTAGATTCATATGCGTCAACATCACTCCTTTCGGTACACCGGTTGTCCCTGATGTATAATTGATATTAGCAAGGTCTTCCGGTTCGATGGCATTTCTGAGTTCATCAAATAATGCTGGTTGCTCCTTATCCAGCGCTTCACCTTGTGCCATCACACCCTCAAAACTCAACAGTTTTTCGTGCTTAGATGGCAAAATGGAGATTATAGATGTAACCGTTTTAATTTCTTTGATCAGAGGTTTTGTTTCTCCAAAAAGTTCATCATTTGAGACAATGTGTACTTTCGCTTCAGAATTTTCGAGGATATAAGTGATTTGATCCGCAGGCTGTGTAGTGTAAATGGCTACGTTAACAGCTCCAATCGAGAGTACGGCTTGATCACAAATTAGCCATTCTGTTGAATTTTCTGAGTGGATGGATACCCGATCTCCTTTTCTCACGCCGAGCTGATATAACCCAAGCGCAAGGTTTTTTACTTTTTTCCGAAACTCATCTACAGGAGTTTCTTTCCACTCGCCATTACGCTTTACAGCAGCGGCAATACCCAGTTTGTTTTTATTTAAACACTGGTCTATTAATATTGGTACTACAGCTGGTTCATATTTCATACTTTCATAACGTTAGGTTTACGAATCTGGCTATTGCCGAATGTACATAAGAAAGCGGTTCCAACAAATAATTACACAACTTAACAGTGTTAAGCAAATAAAAAATGCAGATAGACAAAAGTATCGAAGAAAAAGTAAAATGGTTCCTTGAGCAACGAAAAGTAGACATGGGCTCTACGCTTGGCATGAAATTCCTGAAAATCGGTAAGGAAGAAATGATCGCTGAGATGCCGGTTGATGAGCGTACGGTTCAACCTTTTCGAATTCTTCATGGAGGAGCATCCGTTGCATTAGCAGAAACGTTATGTTCGGTTGGAGCATGGGCGAATATCCCGGAAGGTAAAACAGCTGTTGGCATCGAAATCAATGCCAATCATCATCGATCAGTTGCTGAAGGCGGAAAAGTAACTGCAATTTCTACCCCCATTCAAATTGGGCGAACCATTCATGTCTGGGAAACCAAAATCACCGACGAACGAGGGAAGCTTGTCTGTACTTCGCGATGTACCCTAGCTATCGTTGACAGGAAATAGGTATAACAATCGAACTTCAAACATTGAACAATCGAACATTGAACTTCGAAGTTCAATGTTTGATTGTTCTACCGCGGCAAATTGTCGTGCTTTTTGATGCACAATCCTGCTAATGGTGATACAACTCTATCAATCTAATTGCATTTCATTCAATATTAGAAAATTGTAGAAAACAATTTGCGCAAGTAAGTCCTTGCGTTTATATTATGCAATAAATAACTTGCATAATATTTTTTGAATGAGACGAGACGTTTTTAATGCCATTGCTGATCCCACCCGTAGAAGCATTTTGATGACTTTAATCGAAGACAAACAAAATGTGAATTCACTAGCTGAGAAATTTGACATCAGCAGGCAAGCTGTTTCGTTGCATGTAAAGTATCTGCATGAATGTGGTGTGATATCCATTCATAAAGAAGGCAGAGAAAGAATTTGCGAATTAGAAGGGGAGAAATTGGCTGAATTAGAAGACTGGTTAACGCCATTCCGAAAGCTTTGTGAAAAGCGTTTCGATCAATTGGATAGCCTATTCAACGATTTAAAGAAAAATCAATAATAACTTAAGCACATAATTCAAAAACCATGAATAAAACACATTTTTCGGCGAAACAGAATGTTTTAACAGTTACCCGAACTTTTGATGCCGAACTTGATTTGGTATGGCGAGCCTGGACTGAAGCAGAATTGCTTGATCAATGGTGGGCACCGAAACCTTGGAAATCAGTTACCTCACATATGGAATTTAAAGTTGGTGGCCATAGAATCTATGCCATGGTTGGACCTGAGGGAGAAAAACATGTTGGAAGAACCGACTATGTGTCAATTAATGAGAAGAAAGACTTTGCCGGGGAAGATGCGTTTTGCGATGATGAGGGAAACATCAATCCGGATTTCCCAATCGCTACCTTTATCAACCAGTTCGAATCAAATGCCAATTCTACCCTAGTAACTATTGAAACTGAATATGCCTCGGAAGAACACCTAAAACAAATTATAGAAATGGGCATGAAAGAAGGTCTTAGCGCCGCGTTTGATAACCTAGATGCTGTTCTAATTGAAGTTAATAAATGAACAACTTAATCTGATTTGAATCAGAACAATAGCGCTGTTCCTAATTTAATCCTAAATAACCTACTACTGCCGGATTTTCATGAAGAGCTCTAATTAAAAACTCTTTACCACTGAGTTAGGAATTGAGGAACATCCAACAATGAAAAAGAACATTGAACTTCGAAGTTCATTTTGGAAGTTCAATGTTCGATTGTTCTACAACGGTAGATTATCGTGCTTTTTCTTGGGTACAGAATCCACTTTATGCTGGCAAACTTCCATAGCTCTAATCAACTTTTCACGTGTTTCGGATGGTAGAATAACATCATCGATAAACCCACGTGCGGCTGCTTTATATGGATGTGCAAACTCTTCGGCGTATTGTGCTTCGAGTTCTGCTTGCTTTGCAGCAGGATCTTCAGCAGCAGCAATTTCACGTCGAAATATAATTTCTACGGCACCTTTCGTTCCCATTACTGCAATTTCTGCTGTTGGCCAGGCTACATTATAATCGGCTCGAATGTGTTTCGAGTTCATCACGTCATAAGCCCCGCCATAAGCTTTACGGGTAATAACTGTCATTTTCGGAACCGTTGCTTCGCAGAAAGCATACAGTAATTTTGCCCCATGCTTAATAATGCCTCCCCACTCTTGATCGGTACCGGGCAAGAATCCGGGAACATCTTCAAATACAACTAGCGGAATATTAAAAGCATCACAAAAGCGTACAAAGCGAGCGCCTTTTAACGACGAATTAATCCCCAAAACTCCCGCAAGTGCTAAAGGTTGATTTGCAACGATTCCAACACTTCGTCCGCCCAAGCGCGCAAAACCTACAATAATATTTTCTGCATAGTCTTTATGAACTTCATAAAACGAATCCTCATCCACGATGCCCTGAATAACATCATGCATATCGTAGGGTTTATTCGGATTCAATGGCACAATGTCTTCAAGCGCTTTAGCCTTTGCAGAATTAGGAGCTTTCGCCGGAATCATCGGTACTTTTTCCTCACAATTTTGAGGAATGTAGCTCATTAATCTTCTTATGTCTTGTAAACAAGCTGCATCGTTAGGTACTGCGAAATGTGCTACACCAGATTTAGAATTATGTGTAGAAGCTCCCCCAAGTTCTTCGGAAGTAACCTCCTCGTGCGTAACTGTTTTAACCACATTTGGTCCGGTTACGAACATATAACTCGTGTTCTCAACCATGTAAATAAAATCAGTGAGTGCAGGACTGTACACAGCGCCACCAGCGCATGGCCCCATAATTGCTGAAATTTGAGGAATCACCCCAGATGCCATACTATTACGCCAAAACACCTCGGCATACCCACCAAGCGATGAAACTCCTTCTTGAATTCGAGCGCCTCCTGAATCGTTTAATCCAATAACCGGAATACCATTTTTCATAGCAAGATCCATGATTTTGCACATTTTTTCGGCAAATGTTTCGGATAGTGATCCACCAAAAACAGTAAAATCCTGGCTGAAAACATACACCGGTCGACCATTAATTTTGCCGTATCCGGTAATGATTCCATCCCCCAATATTTTCTGACTACCAAGACCAAATGCATCACTACGATGTGTTACAAATGCGTCAATCTCTTCGAACGAGCCTTTATCAAGTAATAGATTAACACGCTCTCTTGCGGTTAATTTTCCTTTTTGATGCTGTTTTTCGATACGTTTTTCGCCTCCACCTTTTAAAGCTTCAGCCCGCATTTCCATTAGCCGTTGTACTTTTTCGTTTGCTTCCATGTTCGCTCCTTATGAATGTGTGCGTTCGTTAAAAAAGCGATGCATCCGATCAGTGAAATCTACCGTTGCCCCCGATAACAGATCTACATCATTCTTTTTGAAAATATCTTTTTGGATGTAAGCCGATGCTTCTAGCCAGGTTTTAAACTCTTGAAGGCGTAGCAAAGCCTGCTGCATTTCAGCTTCAGAGGAATTAAATATTTCTTTTCTGAATTCATCTACCCGATCCACCAACAACTCTTGAATTTCATTCTCTAATGCATGTTCCTGCGTATTCTGCGGCTCATCACCAAACACATCATCCGGATCGAAAGAGTCATTAACATCAATAATCTCGTCTTCTACATCCGATTCCAATTCAATAGATTCTTGTTCATCAATTTCATCAGTACGTTGCTCGCTACGCTTCCCACCCATCAACACATCCATTTGATCGTTGCTCAAAAACTGAGCCCACATAGGCTTTTCTTCTTCATCTGTTGAGGTAGGTTGGTCGGGTTCTACTTCTGATCCTTGCTCTACAACAGGATCCTCATTTTCCACTTCATCTAAATTGTCTTCCTCGTCAGATTCGTCAAGCTGAATAGATAATGTTGGTTGCTCCTTTTCGGAAATACTTGATGCCTCTTCTCCGGAAATATCTTCAAACGAATGTTTTGCCTGATCTAAAATGGAGATGAGGTTGACTCTGAATTCTTTGATGTCTTCATGTCCTTCCAGATTTTGGCTCTTTATTTTTTCGGCAATTTCTTCTGATGTCTCTGAAGCTACGTCTTCTTCATCCTCACCTTCACTTTGAAACAGCTCATTTAAAGATGCAACGTGATCAGAATCTACCTCGATTACTCCGTCAGCTGCGATATCTTGCAATAGTTCGTTCATTTCATCATCCGACAAACTGCCTTCAAGGAATTTTCCGGCTAATGTGTCATCAAACAGTTTTGAGTTGGCCGGATCATCAGAATATTCCCCAAAAAATGATTCAATAAGCGATTGTTCTTCATTTTTTCGCTCTTCAGGTTCGGTAGCATCAATCTCTTTGGCCGAAATGATATAAATAAAATCCGTTTTGTTTACCAGCTTTCTTTTCGCGCTGAATTTCCTTGCCATGGCAGGAAGCCCTTTATCCTCGAAAAAGATAGCTAATAACTTTGGCTCTACTTTTCCACCGAAAAGCACAAATAATTGCTCAAGTTTTTGGGCCCAGTCTTCGGCGGTATAAGCTGCCACCAATTTGGCGTCAATTTTTTGGATAAGAAACTTACATCGTTCTTTCGTGAGTGAATTCAGTCCGCGTTTTTTCATATACAGCGGAATTGCTGTACCAAAATGTTTATACACGGTAAGCCTTGAGCAGCGATATTCTACCTCTTCGAGCGCCAGTTCTTCATCATCTCGAAAAATATAATTCGCCATATTTTTTCTCGGTTCAATGAATACATGCACAATGTCAGATACTACACTATTTAGCAGATTGTAAAGTTCAGTCTTTGGGATATGTGATGTACTTACCGCCGCATTTTGAAAATCTTGCCAGGCTTGTTGCGCTAATTTTGATGAGCTATCAAACCATTTAGACTCCAATTCCCTAAGCTCTTCCCGTACTTTATCTTCCAGCGCCATCCGGATTCGTTCTACCACAAAAGATGGAATTTTTACCCTTAACAACTCTTTTGGAGTATAGAATGGCTTATCTGCGGTAACTAGCCCTGCGAGGTTGTCTGTAATTTGATTTATAGTTTTTTGCATATGTGCCCAGAAATACTGCCCAATTTAACGCGTGTAGTCAGGCAATCCAATAAAATAACGTTAAGAATTATTCAGATTAAATGAAGAAATAACCATTCCTAATGTTCTATCTCATTACTACCTTTAGATATGATTTCTTTGAGCGTACAAGCACTTACAAAAACTTACAACAGAAAGCCCATTTTCACAGATTTAAGCTTTGAGCACTCCGATGGAATTCTAGGGGTTTCGGGAGCCAATGGTAGTGGGAAGTCTACATTATTGCGATGTCTTGCTTATCTCACTCGGGCTCAAAAAGGCTCTTTTAAGTGGATCGATAAGGAAATTGAAATCCCAAAAGATGAAATTAAAAAAACCATTGGCTATGCCGCTCCTTACATCAATTTGTATGATGAGTTAACCGTGTATGAAAATTTGGAGTTTATATTACAAACTGCGGGGTTACCTACTCAACTCACTCACATAAACAGTCAGATTGATCAGGTTCAAATGAAAGATCATCGAAAGAAACTGTTTAAGTCTTTATCTACCGGACAGCGCCAGCGCGTTAAAATTGCTGCGGCATTAATTCGAAAACCGGATGTGATTTTTTTGGACGAACCCGGTTCTAATCTTGATAAAGCGGGACATGAACTCATCAAAAAAATCGTAAACATGCAAAAGGCTAAAAACAAACTGGTGATCATTGCTTCAAACGATCCCAAAGAAATCAAACTCTGCGATCAGGTGATTAAGCTTTAAAGTAATCAGCTTTTAACTCTTTTCTTGATTTCTGAGCTCGTAATTCTGTTTCGTTGAAAAAGGATTAAATAAATTACAAGCCGAAAGAAAGAGACATGCAAGTATGAATGATTATTTTAACCTACACATTGAACTTAAAAACGATATTTCATTCTCACCTATCATCCAATAACATTCGATATTCCCCATCGGTAATATGCAAGGTATCTTGACCTATTCTTTGGCTCAGTTCTGCTCCTCTATATTCAACAATAGCTGTAAAACTAAATTGCCCATATACCACTAGATTGCCACTAGGTAATTCCTCGATGTTAACTGATATACTACCTTGTTCAGATGATCTAGTTACGAAATTCGAAATGCGTGCATCTCCATCCCATTCAGAATACATGGCTCTTTTAACCCAATAAAAATTATCATTATAATAGGTTGTATCACTACCAAGAGAGTGATATTGGGATATATTATTCCAGGGTACTGATATACTAAGAGTCTCTTTATAGGGGTACATTTCCTCATTGTAGATACTCCCAAAGATTGATAAAAATGATATTTCATTACTATATGAAATACCTGCTATTTGACTAACAAAGACTTCATCAACCATTGTAATATCAAATGTTTCACCATTAATCTCAGCTCTAAATGTTGGTTCAAATTTTTTTCCATTTGAACCATTGAGCGTACAGCCTATTAATAACAAATATACTAGTAATAGAGCGTTGATAATATTCATATATTCTAAAGTTGGTCTATTTAAGATCGACTAGAATTTATATTAGTTTATTTAATTAAAGTAAGTGTTTGAGTTTGTACTACAGAACCCGATTGTAAACGTACAATATAGGTTCCACTGGATAAATCACTGGCGTTTAACCTCAATTGATGGGTTCCGGCTGAAAATACCCGATCGCCCAATACATTCACTTCTCTACCATTGAGATCATACACACCAATATGTACATGACCGGATTCAGGAAGTTGAAATGAAATATTTGTACTAGGATTAAAAGGATTTGGATAAGCTGGTAGAAGCTGTACCGTTTCAGGCAAGTCATGTTCATTTTCGCTATCCGGATTCACTAGTTTTGGAATAGGCCCACCACCCGGACCTCCTCCTCCAGAGCCATCATCAGCCTCAGCTACCACAGAAATAACTTTTGTACTGGTTTGCCCCGTTCCCGTAGTTACTTTAAGTTGTACATACCAGGTTCCGGGAGAGAGCGCCGGAAAATAGGTTGAATTTGTAGAAACTATTCCTCCAAAATTAGTTGGGTTATTCCAACTTTTACGCCATTCAAAACTATAACTACCGTTCCCTCCACAAGAGTTATCTGAGAATGTAAAATTTTGACCATATTGTGTTTTGATTCCTTCTACATAACTAATAGCCGCATTTACTTCGTTGGCATCTCTAAAATTAGCAATGGTCACCCTTGTATTATTTAATACTTTATAGTTTTCTCTCTGTCCTGCAATACCTAATGGTTGTCCATTGTAGCTAACTGCAGGATTTGAAAAATATTTAATTCTAGAATAACTACTTGGGGTATACGCCATAATGGTTGAGCGGTCGCACGAACCTAAACCAAGAAATCCACAGCCAATGTAACTTATTCGATGGCCATATCCGTAACTATACAAACCATCTGGAAAAGTGTTTCTGTCGTTTGGATGATGCTGAAGGCCTTGAATGTGACCTACTTCGTGAGCGAAAGTATATCTTGACCCTGTTGCCTTGGATACATCAACGATTGCATAAGCACCATTATAATCTGCTTTATAAGTAGCTGCAGCACCATAAGTCCCATAATATCTGCCAGGTGTAGTTAGAATAACAACAATATCTGCATCATGTTGAATTCTTAAAGTATTTACGGAAGAATTATTCATTAAAGTTCCTAAGTCTGCACCAATATCAAAAGATTCACCAAAACCGATTTGTTGTGAATGTTGAAGAATTACCGCGCCTGTATAAGAACTACTATTCCAATAAGCGTCGTTGGTCTCAGTTATCGCCTGCGCAATAATATTATTAATATTTCCATAGTTTGCCGCTCCTGCAGTGTATAAAACTAATACTCTGGCAAAATGTTTTGGGCATGTCGGGTTTGTCAATGAATTGACTACAGAGGTATTCACTCCCGACGCAAAATCTTCTAATAAAGTATTTTTTCTTTCATATGAACAATCTTCAGTTTCGGTAGTTTCTAGATTCTGTGATTCTATTCTAACTTGATCATAAATAAAATCTCCGTTATCTATCTTTATCTGGTTCTGCATTTTTACTTCCTCTTCATCGTATTCAATAATAGCACTTAAGCCCGAAGCTCCTAATGATCTAATTTGAAAAAACAATCCACCCACATCAATGGTACCAGTAATTTCTCCCACATGGTTTTGTACCAACATAGCATCCCCCATGATCTCTTCACTTGCAGGATCATAAATATCCCCCTTCCAAATATATATCGAATCAGAAAACACACTTATTTCTCTCTTCACTATTTGAATTTCAGTACCATTGTTCTTGTTAAAACGTAATTCTCGTTTATTTGTATCTACATAAAGTGTTAACACCTCCTCATCATATAGATGTTCAGGAAGTTGAACTATATGAACTTTTTTGTATTCTTTAAATGCCCTGTAGTATTGTGCTCTAGTTTGTGCATGTTCAGGAATGTTAGAACTTCGCTCAGTAATGAACTCTTTAACTTTTTCAGTTTGGCTTCCTCTAGCCTGTGCAAATACATCGTTTGATTGAAGTAAAAACAGAGTAAAGATTATTAGTTGTAAAGTTTGCTTTGCTTTGCTTTGCTTTGCTTTGCTTTGAACATAATTCCCCCGTTAGATTTTATTGTAATACAAACATAAGAGATTGACTTACCAATTTTGTTACAGTACTTATTAGCATTTAATTAATGTAGCTTTGATGTGTATGAATCTGGTTCCACTTAATAATTTATTGGTTTTTATTTTACTTTTATTACAGAACTCAGCTTACATAATTAAAAAAGAATAAAGTGATTTCAGAAAACGATTATAAAATGGCAGCTCTTATTTTAGAGCACAGCACTCAAGTACAAGAGAACGAAAATGTAATGGTTCAATTAATTGGATTGAATGGGATTAATCTTTTGCGTGCGCTTGTAGAACAAATTCGTGAAAAAGGTGCACATCCTTTTGTACAAATTGAGGATACTGAAACACAAAAATTACTTGTTCAAAAAGGTGATGAAGCGTTTTGGAAAAATCAGGCTAACGTAGATCAGCTTCCAAAAATGCAGCAAATGGATGTGTTTATCGGTATCCGCGCTTCAGAAAATATCTATGAAAATTCGTTAGCTAGTAAACAAGCAAACGAAGCATACTCTAAGCATTTCTTGCATCCGGTTCATTTCGAAGAGCGTGTGAATAATACAAAGTGGTGCATCATGCGCTATCCATCACCGGCCTTTGCGATGAATGCCAAAATGCCTACTCGTGAGTTTACCGAGTTTTATTATAAAGCCTGTCTTGTTGATTACGGAAAACTTAAAGCTGCGATGGAACCGCTCGAAAAGCGACTTCGAGCAACTGATATCATCCATCTTAAAGGAGAAGGAACTGACATTAAATTTTCGGTAAAAGGACAAAATTGGGTGCCTTGCTTCGGCGCACACAATATTCCGGATGGGGAGATTTTTACTTCTCCGATTCTTGATTCTGTACATGGACATATCACTTACGCTCCTTCTGTATATCAAGGAAAACCATTTGAATTTGTGAAGCTGGTTGTGGAAAATGGCGTTGTTGTAGATTTTGATTCCTCCAATAATGAAGCACTCAAAGATATTCTGGATACCGACGAAGGTGCCCGTCGTTTTGGTGAATTTAGCTTTGGAACAAATCCGGTTATAAAAAGCCCGATGTACGACATTCTTTTTGATGAGAAGATATACGGCTCCAATCACCTTACATTGGGTAAAGATTACGAAATTGCGCCCAATGGAAATTCGAGTAACATCCACTGGGATTTAGTGTGCATTGGTGCAGATGTTTATCTCGATGGTGAACTTATCCGCAAAGGGCGTGAATATGTAGTGGATGATTTAAAGGGATTGAATCCTGAAAATCTGCTTGATTGATAATTAGGGGAGTTTCGGCTCCCTTTTTTTAGCAAAACCGATGAAAAAAACCATCCTGATTTATGGTCTAGCCATGGCGATGCTTCTATTTTTACTCGAGTACTTTGAGTATAAATATTTGGTTCGTGATTTATCGGTAGAGATTTTAATACTGATCATAGCTTCTGTGTTCGCAGCACTCGGACTTTGGGCAGGCAGTAAACTATTGACTCCAAAGCCATCCCAATCTGATTTCACTCGAAATGATAAAGCTCTCCATTTTTTGCAAATCAGCGATCGTGAACTAGAAGTACTTGAGCAAGTTGCAAAAGGCTTATCCAATCAACAAATAGCGGATACCTTATTCGTTTCAGTAAACACGGTAAAAACTCATCTTAAAAACTTATATGAAAAGCTGGAAGTGAAACGACGCACACAGGCGGTGGAAAAAGCGAGGGAGTTGAAATTGATTCGGTGATTCGGTGATTGGGTGATTCGGTGATTCGGTGATTCGGTGATTCGGTGATTCGGTGATTCGGTGATTCGGTGATTCGGTGAAGAGATTATTAATTTCGTTTTCTTTGATCAATAATCATTACATGTAATAATTTAATGATGGATGTAAGCTTTTTGATTCTAATCTCGGTTTTATCAACAGTTAATATGTGTCGGCTTTTAAAATACCAATCTCTTGCCTCTCTGGCTGAGCCTAAAGCAATCTCATAGAACCGTGCTTTTTCTTTATTTGAAAACCTTGAGTACCCTTCAATGATATTTGCTGAAATTGAACCAACAGATCTATACAGCTGATCAGCTAAAGCAAAGCGTTTATTGTCAATTAATTGTTGAGTATCGTACCAACATGCATCCGACAAAAATAGAGAAATTCTATATCCTTCAATTCGCCAAACTACATCCGATTTCAAATCTTCGGGAATCTGTTTTTCCCATTCTGTAAAAGTCATAATCTAATTTTGTTTCATTTCCTTGTTAGATCGAATTCAAACGAACTCCTTACAAAAAATTGAGCTATTTATTCTGACGCCCCTATCACCCAATCACCGAATCCCCATATCAGTTTTATCAACTTTCCGGTGAAAATCATACTTTCGGGTGATTGTTCTCATCAAGAAATTCGCCACTTTTGCGCCGAGTTATTAATTAAAAGACATTCACGATGCGCAAAATTATTCTTACCTACGGAGCTATAACCGGCGCTGTAATTATTCTTAGCATGACGCTGGGAATTTACGCCGCTCAAGCCGGAGCCGATTCATTCTTTGCTTCCGAAGCATTAGGCTATACCATAATGCTTATTGGATTTTCGATGATATTTGTAGCCACAAAAAAATACCGAGACGATGAACTTGGCGGTGTGATAAATTTCGGAACGGCTTTTAAAGTGGGTTTGGGAATCTCTTTAATAGCTGGTGTGGTGTACGTAATCACTTGGGAAATAAATTTACTTCTCACAGATTATGCCTTTATAGAGGAGTACACCGCTACTATCATAGAAAATGCACGCAACAATGGCGCAACGGAAGAACAAATTCAGCGAACCATTCAGGAAATGGAAGTGATGAAAGAACGATATGGCAAAGTTCTTTTTCGTTTACCGATGACCTTCACGGAAATCTTTCCGGTTGGGTTATTAGTGTCATTGATTAGTGCTTTCCTATTTAAAAACCCGCGTTTTCTTGCAAATCCTAATTTAAAAACTACAGAGGCATAACATGTCGAACTTTGGAACACACTCCCTTTCACTAGCCGTAAAAGATATTAAAGCATCAAAAACATTCTACGAGAAGCTTGGCTTTGAAGCCCTATCAGAATTTGGCTCTGTTGAAGATAAGTGGCTGATCATGCAAAAAGACACCGTTAAAATTGGGCTATTTCAGGATATGTTTGAAGAAAATATTATCACCTTCAACCCAACCGATGCCAGAAAAATCCACAAAAAATTAAAAGAAGAATCAGACATCAACTGGCTGATGGAGTCACCAACTATTCAAGATGAAAAGGGTCCTTGCCATTTCTGTATCGCTGATCCGGACGGCAATCAGATTTTATTTGATCAACACAATGACTAAATAATGAAAACCCAACTACTGATTACAATCCTAATTACATTATTTGTAAAAACTACAAACGCACAATCTATTCATGATCTTGAATGGATGTCGGGATTGTGGATTGGAAATCAAAACGGGGTAATGATGGAAGAATACTGGACAGAACCGGCAGGAGGTACACTAATTGGATTGCATCGTGATACATTTTCGGAATCGAGCTCCTTCTTTGAATTCCTTCGCATCGAAGAAACCAAAGAAGGCCTCATTTACTTTGCACAACCAAAGGGTGGTAAGGCTACTGAATTTCGAACTTCGGAACTGGAAATAAACAAAGTTACATTTTCGAACCCCAATCATGACTTCCCCCAACACTTGCATTATCACTTAATCCATCCTGATACCATTAAAGTTGGAATCAGTGGATTAGATGAAGGGGAATTAAAACAAATAGAATGGAAATGGGTTCGATCAACTATAAACTATGGTGATAAATAATGGCACGACGAGTAAAAGGAATAGGCGGAGTATTTTTAAAAGCGGATAATCCTGAAGAAACGCGAGAGTGGTATCATAAGCATTTGGGGATCAAATCAGGACAATGGGGTGGTACTTTTCGATGGCGAACTGATCAAGTAAAAGAAAAGCATGGATTTACTGCATGGAGTATTTTTAAAAGTGATACCACCTACACCGATCCAAGCACAAAGGATGCAATGATTAATTATCGTGTAGAAAAACTCGAAGAATTGCTGAAAACATTGAAGCAAGAAGGTGTTGAAGTGATCGGCGAAGTGGAAAGCTATGAGTACGGTAAATTTGGCTGGATCATGGACCCCAACGGATACAAAATTGAACTTTGGGAACCCAACGACACTGAATATCAAAAAATAGCTTCCAATGGTGATGTGAACAGCATGGAATGATGAACACCCGAACACCCGAACACCTGAAATTAGTAACACCTTGTAAAAAGCGGATCGTGATGTAAACTTTTTTCCTCAAACTGCGTCTTAGCAACAGGTCATCTGAGAAACTAAAATGAACATCATCATGGAAATCGCAAAACCAATTTTTATCATCGTAGCCAGTATTACATTATTTGGAATACTTGGAGGGCTTGATCCTTCTAACACAATTTTTGAAATGGGATTAACCGCCGTTGTTGTCGGTTTAATCTTTGCAGGCGTGGCAGTTCTTAGAGAGGTAAAAGATCAAGTACTTGCACGCTTATAAGTTTACTTCGTTAGTTAGTATATAAGAAGACTTAAGGTTTCGGTTCCGGAAGGTGCCGAAACCTTTTTTATTTGATCACGTGAGTTTAGAATATCCATTAACAAACTCAAGAGATATGAAAACTTCACAGCAATTCTTTTTAATCGGTGCTTCCCTCTTCTTCTTCTGGATCATCGGAGGATTTAGTTCGCACATCAGTTGGGAGCATCGTCTTTTTAAAATCGCAATAGTGGGCACATTTGCTACCCTCGCGTGGATGCTGAAAAAGTCTAAGAAACAAGATCAAAAAAAGACGGCACTAATCATTGTACTTTTATTAGCTGCGGGTACCGCTTATGCTGAACCCATAGCTAGTGACTTTATTTTCGGGCATCATCACCATCATATATTATGTGGGAAATAATAAAAAGCATATTCGCATATTTACATATTTATACCAATAATCTACAATTATGAGCTCTCAAGTACATTTTCGAAAAGCCACCATCGAAGATTTGAAACTTTTGGAGTACTGGGACACGAAAGATCTTGTTATTCAATCAGACCCAAATGGAAGTTGGAATTGGGAAGAAGATTTGATGAATGACTCTGAATTTGTTCAACAGTATATCGCCATGATTGATGATGAACCATTGGGATACGTAATGATCATTGATCCAGCAAATGAACCCACTCACTACTGGGGAGAAGTTGAGCAAAAGTTAAGAGCCATTGATATTTGGATTGGTGAAGAAAAAAACCTGGGAAAGGGTTACGGCACTAAGATGATGCATACAGCCTTAAAGCTTTGTTTCGAAAATTCTGATGTTCAGGCAGTACTCATCGACCCATTAACTGCTAACAAGCGAGCAATACAATTTTACGAACAAATCGGATTCCGTCATATCGAAACAAAAATGTTCGGCGATGACGAATGTTATGTGATGCGAATAGATCGTCAAGATTTTCAGTATTCTTAGATCAAAAAAACATGGAATATTCGTACTGGCTGGATCGATGGAAGAATCGTCAAATTGGGTTTGATCAGCCTTCACCCAACCAATTACTACTTTCCCATTTCAACAAACTTAAACTAGAGAGAGATGACACTGTTTTTGTGCCCTTGACCGGGAAATCTGTTGACGTAGCTTGGTTATTGGGTCAGGGTTTAAATGTTATAGGAAATGAACTCAGTGAATCCGCTACCATTGAATTATTTGCCATGCTAGAGATTACACCGACCATTTCTGAATGGGATTCAGGAAAGGTTTATAGTAGCGATTCACTCTCTGTATTTGTAGGTGATTTTTTTGAACTAGCCACTGATGAGATCGGAAGCATAAACGCTGTGTACGATCGTGCCGCGTTGGTTGCTTTGCCTGAAGAAATGCGATTTCGATATACCCATCACTTGATCGAAATCACAAAAGCAGCTCCACAACTATTAATTGTTTTCGATTACGATCAGGAGTTGGTTCCCGGTCCACCTTTTTCCATCTCAGGAAAAGAGATTTTGGAACAATATTCTGCCGAGTATTCTATATCGCGTGTAGCACAAAAAGAAGTTCCGGGTGGAATTAAAGGCATGGCTCCTGCTCAAGAATGCGCTTGGTTGCTGGAAAACAAATAAATGGCTTCACTTTTCTATTTCCTTATTTAGTCCTTGCTTTCTGGAAGTCTGAGCAAGATGAAATGGAACCTATACCTGAGCCTAATCTATCAATCTCCTGGAAAGTTGCAGCGCTCATATTTGCTATATTTTATCTTAGTTTTATGAGCCCGGGAATTAGTTTTTGATTCATTAATTGCAAAAAAACGAATCTTGTATTACATTTTGTAATACAAATTTGATTAATTATGTTAACTCTACGCTTAGATAAAGAAACAGAAAAGGAACTCGAAAGAAGATCACAAGCAACCGGAGTTTCCAAATCAGAGATCGTTAGAAAGAGTTTAAAGCAATATTTACGCGTCGAAGAAGCACCTACCCCCTACGATTTAGGTAAAGATGTATTCGGAAAATTTGATAGTGGTGAAGGCACTCTTTCTCAAAATAAACGCAGTAAAGTTTCTGAAAAAATACGATCTAAAAAGGGATGAGATTCTGCCTCATCGATACAGGACCTATTGTTGCTCTTTTTGATAAATCGGACCAATATCACGAAAAAGCAATTAAGTTTATGAGTAGCTACAAAGGCTCGCTTATAACTTCTTTGGCAACAATTACTGAAACCTTATATCTATTAGATTTCGATCAAAATGCCCAGATTGCTTTTCTAAAATGGGTCGAATCGGGGGCAATCCAGATTGAACCAATAAACCAAGAAGATTTTGATTCATTGATTTCAAACTTTGAAAAGTATGCTGATCGCCCCATCGATTTTGCGGATGGATGCCTGATAATAATCGCTGAACGATTAGGAATTCGAGATATCGCAACCATCGATAGTGATTTTGAAATTTATCGACTTAGTAAAAACCGGACCTTTAGAATTCACATCAAATCGTAATTCTTTAATCCAGAAATCGTACTTCGTATTTCCTTAATCCTCCACCCATTCTTCCACGTCGTTTACCACTTCCACAAAGGTAATCCCATCGCCGTATTCGTTGATGGTTGCTTCGTATTCAACAGGAGTATCGCTATCGCGCTTTAGAAGCTGAGTAGCTAGTACGTTGGTGATATTCTGCTGAATAACTCGCTTCAATGGTCGAGCTCCATACACCGGATCGTAGCCCCGCTCGGCCAACCAATCCTTCACTATATCAGGAACGGAAAGAGAAACTTTGCTCTTCGAAAGCAACTGATGCACTCGTTTTAGCTGAATGTCTACAATTGAACGGATATGCTGCTTACCTAATGGATGGAATACCGTAATATCATCCACACGGTTTAGAAATTCCGGTCGGATGGTTCGTTTCAACTGATCAATCAGCTGATTTTGTAAATCCACATATTGCTCATCACTTAGTTCTCCTCCCGATTTCTCCATCTCATTTACAATTAAATGCGAACCAATATTGCTGGTCATGATAATGATGGTGTTCTTGAAATCCACGGTAGTTCCCTTGTTATCGGTTAGTCGACCTTCATCTAGTACTTGCAACAGAATATTGAAAACATCGGGGTGTGCTTTCTCGATTTCATCCAACAAAATAACCGAATATGGATGTCGTCGTGCGGCCTCGGTGAGCTGTCCGCCTTCATCATAGCCCACATAACCCGGTGGCGCTCCTACCAGTCGACTTACCGAGTGCTTTTCCATGTATTCGCTCATGTCGATGCGAATCATTGCACTCGAATCATTGAACAAAAACTCAGCCAGCGTTCGGGCCAATTCGGTTTTCCCAACACCAGTGGATCCAAGAAAAAAGAACGACCCAATCGGTCGATCTTCGTCTTGTAAACCTGCGCGAGACCGTCGTACCGCATTGGCCACCGCTTCGATGGCGTTATCTTGACCAATCACTCGTTTATGAAGCTCTTCTTCGAGTAACAACAATTTTTGTCGCTCTGATTGCAGCATTTTCTTAACAGGAACTCCCGTCCATCGCGCAACTATATCAGCGATGTCTTCGGCGTCTACTTCTTCCTTAAGCAAGGATTTCTTTTGCTGCATCTCATCCAGTTTTTCCTGGGCAGATTTCAAATCTTTCTCCAACTGGGTGATGGTGCCATATCGTAATTCCGCCACTTTTTCGTAATTCCCTTCACGCTCGGCTTTTTCAGCTTGATTGCGGGTCGTTTCAATGGCTTTCTTTAATTCCTGCGCTTTTTGGATGAGATCCCGTTCTTGCTCCCACTGCACACGCATCCCTTTCCGCGTTTCATCCAAATCGGCGATTTCCTTCTCAATGCCTTGAATTTTTGAATCATCTTTTTCGCGTTTTAAAGCTTCTCGCTCAATCTCAAGCTGACGAATTTGTCGCTCAACGGCGTCCAATTCTTCGGGAAGAGAATCGATCTGCAATCGTAATCTTGAGGCAGCTTCATCAATTAAGTCGATGGCTTTATCCGGCAGAAAACGATCGGCGATATATCGATGAGATAATTCTGCTGCGGCTACAATCGCCGAGTCGGTAATTCGAACTCCATGATGTACTTCGTATCGCTCTTGCAATCCTCGGAGGATAGAAACAGTATCTTCAATAGTCGGCTCGCCTACTAAAACAGTTTGCAAACGACGCTCCAGGGCTTTGTCTTTTTCGATGTACTTTCGATACTCATCCAGCGTGGTGGCCCCAATTGCATGCATTTCGCCACGGGCAAGTGCCGGTTTTAGAATGTTGGCAGCGTCCATCGCTCCTTCCGAAGCACCAGCCCCAACTAAGGTGTGGATTTCATCAATAAATAAAATGATCTCGCCGTCTGATTCGGTGACTTCTTTCACCACGGCTTTCAGACGCTCTTCAAATTCCCCGCGAAATTTAGTACCGGCAACTAACGCGCCCATATCTAACGCCAGAATTCTTTTTGATTTGAGTCCTTCCGGCACATCACCTCGTACGATCCGAAGTGCCATTCCTTCAGCGATTGCAGTTTTTCCAACACCGGGTTCTCCAATTAAAACCGGGTTATTTTTGGTACGACGGGTAAGAATCTGCATTACACGCCGGATCTCCTGGTCTCGGCCAATTACCGGATCGAGTTTATTTTTCTCAGCCAACTCGTTTAAATCGCGGGCATATTTATCCAGCGAAGCAAATCGGCTTTCAGCGTTTGGGTCATCCACTTTATGCCCGCCTCGCACATCGTCTAAAATCTTCAGGATATTCTCTTTATTCACGCCCTGATCTTTCAGTACCGTGGTGATTTCATCTTTCACTTGAACAAGTCCCAACAACACATGTTCGCTGCTGATGTATTGATCGCCCAATGCTGTAGCTTCTTTTTGAGCTGTATCCAACGCAGATTTCAAATTCGGTGATAAATACTGCCCGGAAACGGAGGCCCCTTCTACTCTCGGTAATCTGCTAAGTGAAATATCCACTACTTTTTCGATGCCGGTAGTGTTTGCTCCCAGCTTGCTAAACAAAGTATGCACGATGTTATCGCTGTCCATCAAAAAAGCTTTCATCACGTGGGCAGGTTCCATCGCCTGATTATTCCCGGACTGCGCCAACTCCAGCGATTGCTGAATTACTTCCTGTGCTTTTAAGGTGTATTTATTCAGATTCATAAATTCCTCTTGGTTTTATTTTCTGATGAAATATTGTCCAAAATCATGCCCGAATCTTGGTACTGACGGAATTGCAGAATTGTTGAAATCATCATCTTTATCCTATCCATATTCATATAATTTCATTACCCTTCAAGCATCTAATATTTATTTCATGCGCATATTATTTCTCGCTTTTACCATTCTATTAGTTTCGAGTTTAGAACTTAAGGGTCAAGAAAGTATCGGCTTTTCGGATTCATCGAACTTTCAACAACTAATTGATTATCGGCTTCCGAGTTGGGGGTATTCTCAGTTTAGTATTAATAGCGGTGGCTTAAATGTAAGTGGACAAAAAACGAATAGAAGTAATACTCAAGGTCGGTACGACATAAACAGAGAAACCCAAGATCAAACGAGTTCAAATTTAAGCGAACGGTTTTCGATTTCACCATCGTATTTCCGATATGAAGAGAGTGAACAACGAATTCTTCAAATATCAACGAGTGCAAATTTTACCCATCGCTTTCAGGAAAGCAATAGTACGACATTGGAAGAGGAGGAGGAAGATCGAGATTCTGAAACACGCTCATTCGATAATAATTTTTCCTACGCATTCAATGCAAATTACTCCCGATATTTAAGCGATCGTATATTTCTGAATGGAAGTTTATATGGCAATGTCGCCTACCGATTCGGTCGGTATAAGTCAGACAATTACAATAATGGGTTACAAAAAAGTAACACCAATAGAAGAAATATATCCTTTGATCCATCCATCGGGATTGGATTTGGGCGAATTCGAAATGTAACCACGGTTTTAAGAGCGATTAGGCTCAAAGAAAGATATCAGGTAGTAACAGGTCAATCGTTGTCAGATGCAGAGATTCTTAAAACTGCTGAACAATTCACCAAATATCCCGCCTACACTCAAACCTATGATCGACCGGAAAAATACTTTTGGGGAGATTTGTCTTCAATCATAAATAATAAGCTCGATCAACTCGGTGCCTATGATTTATTTTATTTCGAAGATGTGTTTGATGAACAATTAGGGGCACGATTTGAAGGTGCTGAAGTCTTATTAACGGTTGGATATCGATACGACAACAGTCTACAAAATAGAGACGTTAAAGTAGAAGAAAATAGAAATGAAATGAGGCAATTTTCTATACAAAGAGTTGCTGACCTCGCAATGGAAGCGAATATCTACAAAAACCTGGATCTGAAGAATCAGGTTCATATTGGTTTTAGAAACGCTGGGCTTTTTCCTCTTGAGAGGAAGGATAATTTCGCTTGGCAATTTCGGAGTGAAATTGGGCTAAGTTGGCTGTATATCTTAACAGATCGATGGAATATTAATAACACACTTGCTTCTTCTTTTTACACTTTCGGCCCAAAAGAAAGACTGAATACTGGAGACATTAAATCACATGATCTCAATACTCGCCTAATTTCCAGTATCACATACTTTATCGAAAATAGAATGGGAATAACAGGATCGGTTGGCCTCACTAATGATTATCAGTACGACCGACAGCATCTAATTAATTCAAACGTGAATACAACCCATCGATTTATTTGGAATTTCCAACTCGGAATTGTGTACTATTTCAATCGAAATCTTTTTTAACAAGGTTGGGCTGAAGATTTTTAGTATCCTCAACTATGCCACAAAAACTTCAGGAAATACCCTCCATTTTTCATAACTCGGAAACCGGAGCGCCCATTGAGCGCTGCCTAATGTGCGATACGTATTTACTCGATGACAAAGAGTATATCATCGAAAAAGCGATGGTAAATTACCCCGGTACCGGCACTACAGATTTGATCTGGGAATTTGCGATGTGCATGAGTTGTATGGATTCGGTGATGAGCGAATATTCAAAAGAATCGCATCAGGCGATGAATGAATATTTCATGGACAACATGGATTTTGCCAGGCAAAAAGCATTGATTAAAGCAGAAAATTTTGATCCTGAAGAGTGGATGTCTTCCTGTATGATCACGGGCAAGCCAAAAAACGATTGTTTGCAGTTTCAGCTTACTGTGCAATGCAAAGGTGATAAAGCCGTCTTTGATCGTACTCCCTTTCTCATTTCGGATGAAGCCATGGATACAGTTACCGAATTGCTTAGCAACGCCACCATTGATGCGATGAATAAATTCCGAGATGAACATTTCCCGCCCCCCGAAGACCTCACCCCCCTACTCCGCGATCGCGATTTTGTGTTGATTTAGAAAAAGCCTCGTTTGTATGGGCGTATCGCGATACGTCCATACAAAACGATACGCCCATAAAAAAAAGCTAAGACCGTATCAGGGCCTTAGCTTTGGCTTTTTCGGGGTACAATAAATAGGTCAACAGTATCTTAAAGCTCGAAAGCGATAAATTGTTTCACATTATTCCTTTCGATGGTAAGCAGTATTGCTTTGTCACCATCATCTACAGAACGCTGAATTTCATTAAAAAATTCACTTGGACTTTCTACTCTATTACGTTTCACAGCGGTTATAATATCGCCTCTTCTTAATCCGCGCTCGAAGGCATTACTGCTTTCTTCTATGCTATTAACAACCACACCTTCAGTATCGTTTCCAAGATTTAATTGTCTTTTTAAATCATTGGTTAGCTCAGAAACGTTGAATCCAAGTCGCTCGTTTATATCACGTGCAGATTCAGTATTAACAGCAGCTAATTCGTTAGGTCGTTCGCCCAATTCAATGGAAAGTTCCATCTCATCATCACCACGAATTATTCCAAGTTTTACGGTATCTCCGGGCTTATAGGAAGCAATTTTTGTGCGAAATGCGTCCCAGTCGCGCACGGGCTCGTTGTTCAGGCTGATGATTATATCACTTTCACGGAGTCCTGCTTTATCGGAAGGACCATCCTCTACCACTTCACCAACAATAATACCGCGTGCATTATCTAAGCCCATTGCAAGAGCCATTGTTTGATCAACTTCGCCACCAAAGTTCATTCCTAAATATCCTCTCGAAACTTCTCCGTCGTCAATCAAATCGTCCATAATTCGTTTGGCAAGATTGATCGGTATTGCAAAACCAATACCATCGTTTCCACCAGAACGAGAAGCAATGGCAGAATTAATTCCAACCAACTCACCGTTCAAATCGATAAGTGCTCCGCCAGAATTTCCGGGATTAATGGCTGCATCCGTTTGAATGTAATCGCCAAATAAAGTCAAATTGTTTAATGAACGTCCACGTGCACTCACTATTCCAAAGGAAACAGTATGCGCCAAATCATTGCTTAGCGGACTTCCAATTGCCAGAACAAAAGATCCTACTTTGGCATCGTCGCTGTTACCAAGTTCAATGGCCGGTAAGTTTTTGCCATTAATCTTCAATACTGCGATGTCGGTCTGAGGATCGGCACCGATTAGCTCTGCGGTAACTTCATCACCATTAAATAAGGTAATCTTGATTTCGTCGGTATCGTCGATAACGTGATTGTTAGTTAAGATGTAACCATCCTCAGAAACAATTACGCCGGATCCAAGTCCACGCTGAACTCGCTCTCGTGTTTCACCTTCCGGTTGCCCCCAAGGGTTCCCAAAAAAGGAAAATGGATTAACAACTCGTACTTCTTGCGTCTTCTCAGTATTAACCGTTACAACGGCAGGGTTTGTTTTTTCAGCGATGTCTACGATCGCATCGTTAAAATCTTTAAGTGTTGCAACGGGTTTACTTTCCGCCGGAACAACTTCGGTATCATAAAAAGGGAGATCTACTTTTGAGAAGTCGGTGGTTGCATTCACACCTAGTAAAAGTAGAATGGCGGCGGCAATCCCAAAAGCATTTTTCATTGTTGTACTCATGTTGATGTATAGTTTGTAATTAAAATTCGTTGCCCTAACGGACGGCTAGTTTCGTTTTGTACACAGCTTTACATCTTGTAACTAAAAAGAGCCGAGACCCTAGCCACAGGCCTCGGCATGCCTTAACCTAATGATCGAGATTATGCGATCTCGATTTGCTTCTTCACTTTGTCTTCGCTCTTATCGATGGTGATATTTAGAATACCATCGGTATATTTTGCGGTGATTGTGTCTTCATCGATTGAGTCCGGTAGATGAAACGTTCTGGTAAATGTTCCAAATCTGGATTCTACACGATGATAGTTTTTTTCGTTTTCTTCGTTTTTGAATTTACGCTCACCTGAAATTGTGAGTCGTCCGTTCTCAAGATCAATCTTGATGTCTTCTTTCTTCATGCCGGGTAGTTCAACAGAAAGCTCAAATTGTTTTTCGCTTTCTGAAATGTCTACACTTGGCATAAATCCATCTCTCTTGTAGGATGGAGTGTTAGAGAAAAACTCGTTAAAAAGATCGTCGAATGATCTTGAAAGAATGTCTGAGTCTGGTCTTGAATATTTAATAAGTCCCATAATGAACCTCTCGTTGTCTTTATTATTAGTTAGAATGTTTGTGAATCAAATTCACTGCTAATAATGCAACGGACGTGCCATTTGGTGAGTAAGCGAAGCGTATGACATCCCGACAATCTGAAAATGAATTTTTTTCAGACTCGTAATTTATTGTTTGAAAGGTTGACAGCGGGAATTGCCGAGGCGACAGAGTACCGTGTCAGATTTGGCAGTGTTGAAGTTGTGAGGCCAACTCTACCATGTCGACATATTTCAGTAAGGGCGCAAGGCCTTGCGCCCTTACTGAGTGTCAACTTAAAAAATCTGTGATATTACAAGTAGCTCTGCTTCCACTCTTTGGAAACGAGGAAGGCCATCTCCAACGATTGCTCGTAATTTAGGCGTGGGTCGCAGAAGGTTTCGTAATTCATATCCAGATCAGTTTCTCCTAATCCGTTTGCACCACCAACACATTCGGTAACGTTATCACCTGTGAGTTCTAAGTGAACACTTCCTAAATAACTACCTTCAGCTCTATGAATGGCAAAAGCCGATTTTATCTCTGATAAGATGTGATCAAAATTTCGGGTTTTGTAGTCGTTGTGGGATGAGAATGTATTTCCGTGCATCGGATCTGAACTCCAAACTACAGGCAGTCCTGCTTTTCGAACAGCTCTAATTAGTTCCGGCAGCTCTTTTTCGATTTTATCTTTCCCGAAACGCGTGATTAATACAATTTTTCCGGCTTCATGGGTAGGATTAATGGTTTCAATCAAACGAAGTGTTTCGTCGATGGTGTAAGGAGGACCAATCTTAATACCTATCGGATTTTCGATTCCCCTTAAGTATTCAACATGAGCTTCATCCAGATTTCTGGTTCTATTGCCCAGCCAAACCATGTGTGCGCTTAAATTGTAAAAGCCCGATTTACGAGGAACTTGCCGAGTTTGTGCCGAATCGTAATAAAGATTCAATGCTTCGTGCGAAGTGTAAAGGTCTACTTTTTGGAGTGTCGTTGCTTTTTCCGGAGCGATGGCATCCATGAATCGAACTGCTTTTTTAATCGACTCTACCATGGCTTCGTACTCATTGTAGTAATCGTTATTCTTCATGAAATTTAGTTCCCACTGTTCCGGATGGTGCAAATCAGCAAAACCTTCATCCGCTAATGCGCGCAAAAAATTTAGGGTAAGTCCTGCTTTGTGATATCCTTCAATCAGTCGCTGTGGATCCGGCAAACGTGCGGCTTCTGTTGGTTGGAAACCATTTATTAAATCACCGCGATAGTTATGAATTTCAGTTCCATTTACGGTTTCGAAATTTTTGGAACGTGGTTTTGCGTATTGTCCGGCAATTCTACCTAATCGAACAACGGGAACACCCATTTCGTGAATCAGAATAAAACTGGTTTGCAGTAACACCTTTACCATATTCACGATTTTCGGTGATTTGGTAAGATTAAAACTTTCGGCGCAATCGCCCCCTTGCAATAAGAAAGCTTTTCCTGCGGCTACATCAGCGAGTTTTTCCTTCAGTTTTTCGATTTCCCACGAAGTTACCAACGGCGGTAAACTTCTTAGTGTTTCGAAGCTTTCCTCTAGTTCTTGTTTGTTTGGATACTCCGGTAATTGTTGCACCGGTTTGTTCATCCAGGAAGTTGGGGTCCAGTTTTTTTGAATAGTGTCTTGCATGTCGATGAGTTTTGTAGGGCGTCAAACTTACATTTTTTTGAACTAAGCTTTTATAAAAAAACCAAATACTAATCCTATCTCTAATATCCTATATTTGGCATCAAATAACCTTGGCCATGTTACAAACCACACCTCGCATTTTAATTGTTGATGATTATCCGGCACTGGTAACCATCACCCGGCATAAACTATTGAAAAAAGGCTACGAAGTGCTTACCGCACAAAATGGTGCCGATGCCTGGGACATCCTGCAAGATGAATACCCTGATCTTGTTATAAGTGATGTTGAAATGCCCGTGATGGACGGCTACGAATTGTGCCAAAAGATAAAGAGCGACAAAAAATTTCGGAAAATTCCGGTGATCTTGGTCACTTCGCGCATTCAAACCGAGAGTTTGTTGAAAGGAATAGAAGTTGGGGCCGACAATTACATCACCAAACCCTACGACGATGAGACACTCTTCGCCAAAGTAGACGAATTGCTCCATAATCCTGTGGCGGTCTCGGATGTGAAAGAAACAGTTCCTGTTCGAATAGAAGGGAAAACTTATCAGATTAAAGCCGATTATTCGCACCTTGTAAATCTCTTAGTTTCGACTTATAAAAACGCGCTAGGCCAAAATGCACAGCTCGAACGAGTACAGCATGGGTTAAATGCTTCCAATCAGGAATTGGAGATTACCAAACGCGAGTATGAAGATCTGTTGCAGAATATCTTCCCCAAAAAAGTGGCCGAAAGTTTGTTGGCATATGGTACAGTGACTCCCGAGCGGTATGAAGACGCTACCTTTATGTTCACCGACTTTCATGACTTCAGCCGCATTGTGCCTGATTTAAATCCGGAAAAACTCATTGAAAGTCTCTCCTTCTACTTCGACAAATTTGATCTTTTTGTAGAGCAACACGGGATTATCAAAATCAAAACCATTGGCGACAGTTATATGGCGGCCGGAGGTATTCCTGAGCGAAATAAAACACATCCCATCGACACGGTGTTAGCTGCACTTAAGATGCGCTCGTTTGTGGAGCAACTAGAACGTGCTTTGCCGGAATCTATTCCTTATTTCCCGCTACGCATAGGCATCAATACCGGCGAATCGGTAGTTGGAGTGATTGGTAAAAAACGCTTTGCCTACGATGTTTGGGGAACAGCTGTAAATCTTGCGGCACGGATGGAGCAGAACTCTGCTAATAACTCCATCAACATTTCACAATCGACCTATGAGCGAGTGAAAGACTTTTTTGAGTGCGAACCACGGGGCGAAATTGAAGCTAGGAACATTGGTAAGGTTGAGATGTATTTTCTGAAGCGCATCAAACCGGAATATTCTGATGATGAAGAAGGCGTAATTCCGAACCGACAGTTTATCCGCGATTACAACTTTATTGCCAAGACGTAGTCCGTTTTTTTAATAGTGCGGAATTAAGACTTTCTCTGATGCGTTTGGTACCTTTAAGATTCTCCTGAACTCAAAACGGTACTTTCTTTGCAGCACCATATTATTGTACGAGGCGCACGCGAACACAATCTCAAAAATTTCGATATCGATATTCCACGAGAACAACTTGTGGTGCTAACCGGACTTTCTGGCTCGGGAAAATCCTCGCTCGCTTTCGACACGATTTATGCGGAAGGCCAACGCCGTTTTCTGGAATCACTTTCGGCTTATGCGCGGCAGTTTTTGGGAATGATGGAGCGCCCTGAAGTTGATTTTATCGACGGACTTTCTCCCGTGATTTCCATCGACCAAAAAACGACCAATCGGAATCCGCGCTCTACCGTTGGTACGGTTACCGAGATTTATGATTTTCTACGGCTATTGTACGCTCGTGTAGGTATCCCCTTCTCGTACAAAACCGGCAATAAAATGGAGAAGCAAACTGCCGATCAGGTAGTGGCTTCGGTGATGGCGTTGCCCAAAGGAACTAAAGCTTATTGTTTGGCACCTGTTGTGCGTGGCCGAAAAGGGCATTATCGCGAGTTGTTCGAGCAAACCATAAAGCAGGGATTTGTTTCTGCCCGCATCGACGGAGAATTCACCGAGCTGGAAGAAGGAATGATGGTGGATCGCTACAAAACGCATAATATCGAAGTGGTTGTCGATCGCTTTGTCATTTCTCCAAAGAGTGAAAAGCGCATCGCCGATAGCATCCGTTTAGCACTAGAAATGGCTGATGGAAATGTGATTTTGGCGGTTCAGACAGAAGATGGTGTTCAAGATCGGTTATTTTCTCAAAAACTCTTCGATTTGGAAAGTGGGCTGGCTTATGAAGATCCGGCTCCAAATATGTTTTCGTTCAATTCGCCGTATGGTGCTTGCCAAACCTGCGATGGACTTGGAAGCACGTATGATGTCAGCTGGGATTTACTCGTTCCAAATGAATCCCAATCGGTAAATGACGGGGCAATTCGATTCTTAGGCGCGCCGCGCGATGTTTTTGCTTTCAAGCAACTAAAAGCAGTGCTTGATGATCATAAGGTTGATTTCGATACACCGTTTAAGAAGTTTTCTGATGAACTTCGAACCATTTTAATGCACGGTAGTGGGGATAAAAAATACGCTGTCAGTTATGATTTTAAAGACAATTCGGTCACCTATCAGCATAAATATGATGGACTTCGCAAAACTATCATCGATCAGTACGAAAATTCAAAATCTCCCAAGCAACGTGAAAAAGCCAAAGCGTACATGAGCAAAGTTGCCTGCCCAAGTTGTGGTGGTGGGCGGCTAAATAAAGAAGCACTTTCCTACAAAATTGATGGATATAACATCCACGACTTAGTGAAAATGGATGTGAGCGATTTGAGAGACACGCTTTACGGACTTACACTTTCTGAGCGCCAGCAATTGATTGGAAATCAGGTGCTTAAAGAAATTCGTGATCGTCTGGATTTTCTGTTAAATGTAGGATTGGATTATTTAAACCTTGATCGTGAAGCCCAAACTCTTTCCGGTGGCGAGGCACAACGTATACGATTAGCTACTCAAATCGGTACTCAGTTAGTTGGTGTACTTTATATTTTGGATGAACCCAGTATTGGATTACATCAGAGAGATAACATCAAATTGATAAAATCGCTGGAAACTTTACGCGATTTAGGCAACTCGGTGATTGTAGTAGAACACGATCGGGAAACTATCGAACATGCTGATTTCGTGGTAGATTTAGGTCCGGGCGCCGGAGTTAATGGTGGGGAAATCGTTTCTGCAGGAAAACCTGAAGAACTTACCCATGATTCGATGACGGCTCGGTTTTTACGTGATGAAGAAATCATCCCCATTCCGAAATCCTATCGAAAGGGAAATAAGAAATCCATCACCATAAAAAATGCGCGCGGGCATAATCTTCAGAACGTAGATTTAAAAATCCCATTGGGGAAATTCATCTCAGTTACGGGTGTGAGTGGCAGTGGTAAAAGTTCTTTGATCAATCAGACGTTGGTTCCGATTCTTTCCAATCATTTTTATAAATCGAAAAGTGTGCCGCTTCCCTACGATACGGTTACAGGATTGGATAACGTGGATAAGATTATTTCCATTGATCAGAGTCCGATTGGCCGAACTCCCCGTTCGAATCCGGGAACTTATACCAAAGTGTTTGACCACATCCGCAGGTTATTTGCAGAAATGCCCGAAGCTAAAATTAGAGGCTACGATCAAGGTCGTTTTTCCTTTAATGTGAAGGGCGGTCGATGTGAAACCTGTCAGGGTGATGGCGTTCGGAAAATCGAAATGAACTTCCTGCCGGATGTGTACGTGACCTGCGAAACCTGTAATGGCAAGCGATACAATCGCGAAACGCTAGAGATTTACTATCGTGGCAAAAACATTTCTGAAGTGTTGAATATGCCGATTAGTGATGCTGCCGAGTTTTTTGATGCCCAACCGGCTATTTCCCGAATTTTATCCACGCTAAATTCGGTTGGTTTAGGATATTTAACTCTTGGACAATCAAGCACTACGCTTTCAGGTGGAGAAGCCCAGCGAATTAAACTGGCTCGTGAATTATCGAAAGTTGGAACCGGTGATACCCTGTACGTGATGGATGAGCCCACAACCGGATTGCACTTTCAGGATGTAAAAATGCTGGTAGATGTAATTCAACAGTTGGTGGATAAAGGCAACACGGTGATGGTGATCGAGCACAATTTAGATCTCATCAAAGCCGCCGATTGGATCATTGATTTAGGTCCGGAAGGCGGTAAAGGCGGTGGTGAAATTATCGCTCAGGGAACGCCCAAGCAGGTAGCCAAAAAAGAAGTCTTACACACCGGCCGGTTTTTAAAGCAGGAATTTGATCGGTTGGAAAAGGTTGCCACAAAAGCACTAAATCACTAAAAATCTTAGTCATACCCGTGAAGACGGGAATCTAAAATTGCTTTCCCTCGTAAGGACTTGAAGTCCTCCGCTTGGAGAAAAGATTCGAGACAAAAGCACTAAATCACTAGAAGGCTATAGTCATCCCCGTGAAGACGGGGATCTAAAAAGTTAACAACGTCCGATACTCATACACATTTCAGATTCTATCGAAGGTATAGCTATGGCATCACCTTCGATGGAATAACTGCTTTTTATAAAAAAGCTAGGAACTAAAGATCTGTCACGATCATAACCAAGAAGGGACTTTAGTCCCGCGTTGATGGCGAAAATCCTGCCTCTCCTCGTAAGGACTTGAATTCCTTCGCTTAGGGAAAAATGGATTCAACACAATAGCATAAAACCACTAAAAGGCTATCGTCATCCCCGTGAAGACGGGGATCTAAAGCTTTAACAAAGCTCCGCACTCATACACATTTCAGATTCTATCGAAGGTATAGCTATGACATCACCTTCGATGGAATAAATGCATTTTATAAAAAAAGCTAGAAACTATAGATCTGCCACGATCATAACCAAGAAGGGACTTTAGTCCCGTATTGATCGCGAAATTCCTGCCTCTCCTCGTAAGGACTTGAAGTCCTTCGCTTGGAGAAAAGATTCGACACAAAAGCACAAAACCACTAAAAGGCTATAGTCATCCCCGTGGAGACGGGGATCTAAAGCTTTAACAAAGCCCCGCACTCATACACATTTCAGATTCTATCGAAGGTATAGCTATGGCATCACCTTCGATGGAATAACTGCTTTTTATAAAAAAAGCTAGGAACTATAGATCTGCCAAGATCATAACCAAGAAGGGACTTTAGTCCCGAATTGATCGCGAAATTCCAGCCTGTCCTCGGAAGGACTTGAAGTCCTTCGCTTGGAGAAAAGATTCGAGACAAAGGCAGTAGTCATCCCAGTTTCTCTCGTGCCGAACCACCGGCTCAAAAATGATAGATCCGGGATATTAGCGCAAGACAAGTAGTGGAATCAGTGGTTTCTGGTTGGCAACACGAACCGGTGGTTCGTGACAAGCGGTAACCACTTTTAGACGAAGAGTTGTTCTGTTTTACCCAGAATTAATTTCAAATCCAATCTCCGTTTATTATACTCTCCTAAATTTTTTACTAATTGACTAGTTGGCCGGGAATGGGGAAAAAAGTACTACTATTTATTTTATTGGGATTTTTGTGTCTGCCTGTTTTTGGGCAAGCACAATCGATTGTTAACTATGAGTCCTATTTTGATAATTATCAAATACGAAATTTAGATCGTAAAGATGGATTATATAGAGATGAAATCTATGATATTTATCAAGATTCAGTAGGCTTTATTTGGATATCTAATTACTCTTTTCTTTTTAAATACGATGGCATAAAACTTAAACCATTTAGTGAAAGCTCATACCTGACGGGAATTATACCAGAAATAAGTGAAGACCCAGACGGTAATTTGATTCTACTAGGAGTAGAACATGGTATACAAACCAAAATTGGAGATAGCCTCCACACTAAAACGAATAAGTTTGGATTAACTTATGCAGCTTACTCATCAATAAGCAGAACAAGTGGTGATTCTCTCTTTATTGGTGATTATGAAGATGGTTTGAGTATTGTATATAAAGATTCTGTAATTGCTAGTTACGATAGCACCAATGGTTTAGCAGGCAATAAAATCGAGCAAGTGATCACAGATCGCCAAAATCGGGTATGGGTAGCTACTACTACAGGGTTAAGCGTATTTGTTAATGGGGAAATATTGAATTTTACTACTTCAAATGGTTTGCCGGATAACTCAATCAATACTATTGCTGAACTGCAAAATGGAGAAATATGGCTTGGAACAGAAACGAATGGCATTGTAGTATTTGAAGATTTAAGTCCTAAAGATAGGTTATCAAAACAAAACGGATTGTCTGATAACACTGTCGTCAGTCTTAAACAAAACCCAATCGATCAATCAATATGGATTGGTTATAGTACCAAAGGTATAGATCGATTTAAAGATGGTAGAATAGACCATTTCAATTCTGAAGAAGGTCTGATTTCAGATCGGGTTCTAAGAATAAAATTTGATAGAAAAGGTAGAGTTTATATTGGAACCAGTTTTGGATTATCCATATTAGTGCCACGAATTATAGATGTTATTGATGAACGTACACCCGGTTTTATATCAACAGAAACTAATTCGGTTGATCAGGATTCAAATGGGAAAATTTATGTAGGAACTATCGGTGGGGGGCTGATGGTGTATGAAAACGGTACATGGAACAACATCAGATATTCGAAATCTCGCTCTAATGAAAGTATTTCAGCAATAGAAATTTCAAACGACTCAACGATTTATATATCCACATCAGAACTTGGAATCATCAAAATAGTAAATGACAAAATTGTTGATTCTATAACTCCAGAAGAAGGTCTCACTTCAAACTATATCATTTGTTTAGAATCTGACAATGATGGGAATTTATACGTTGGCACTTTTGACGGCATCAACATTATTAATATGGATTGGGTAATTACAGAAACTCTCACCACTGAAAATGGGCTGCCTAGTAATCGTTGTTTTAACACTGCATTAGACAAGGATGGTGACGTGTGGATTTCAACTGTGGATAATGGAATTTATGAGCTAAGGGGAAAAGAAGTTATTACTCATTACGATACATCTGATGGATTAAATGATAATCGAGTGTTTGCACTTACAGAAGATCAAAAAGGTGAAATTTGGGCAGCATCACTTGAATACGGCTTCTACAGAGTTACTGATCAAGGATTAAAGGAATATCTCAACTTACCCGATAACTTTGTGAGCGTTACCGAGGACGATTTAGGTAATTTTTGGTTTTCGTCAAATGGATACATCGCACATGTAAAACGAGATGATTTAGACTCATATGATGCGGGAGAGTTGGAAGAAATTCAATTTCAAAGATTTACTGTTGATGATGGATTCCCTCTAACAAGGGTAAATTATGGGAATAGTTCACTCACTAAAAAAATTGATACCGGTGAAATCCTCATTACTACCAAAAAAGGGCTTGCTGTGGTGAATCCACAAAAAACTGAAGCAGACCGCAGCACATTTTTTCCATATTTCGACGGATTCAAAGTAGATGGTATTGAAAGATCATTGGACAAGGACCTTATTATAAAACCTTCTGATAATAGAGTTGAAATATCGTTTTCAGCTTTAAATATTAGCTCGCCAAATAAAACAAGATTCAGAACTAAGCTAGAAGGTTATGACGAAGATTGGGTTTATATCGGTGAAAGAACAACCACTTATTTTGATTTTTTACCTGATGGCAACTATAAACTTTTAATCTCTGCGATAGATCAAGCTGGTGTTTGGAGTGATAAAACCGCCTCACTCGAATTTACTGTGCTTCCGCCTTTCTATAAAACCTGGTGGTTTATTGGGCTATGTTTTATTGGTTTTGCAAGCTTAAGCGCCGGTAGTGTTTACTGGCGTTCTAATCAGAAACTAAAAGCTTTGAATCGCGAACTTGAAATGCAGCAGAAAATCCAACTAGAACGTGAACGGATATCTCGTGAACTCCACGATAACGTAGGTTCGCAGATATCCAACCTCATAACCGGTATAGAAATCAGTAACCTGCATGTGAAGAACAATCAACAAGACCAAGCCTTATCGCTGTTAGATAACCTCGACAACGATGCACGCGGAGCCATGACTGATCTTCGCGAGACGATTTGGTTATTGGATAAAGAGAAAGTGGAGTTTGGGATTTTTCTGGATCATTTAAATGGATACTTAAAACGGCAACAGCGCTACCTTAAAGAACTTAAGGTTGAGGTTACATCGTCAGTAAACCCGCAGCTGATTCTCTCTCCCGATCGATCGCTAAATCTTACCCGCATTGTGCAAGAAGCACTCAATAACACCAATAAATATGCAAAGGCTTCAGTATTTAGTATTACTTGTTCCGAAACGAATGGCAAAGTTCGGATAGTTTTGAAGGATGATGGAATTGGTATGGATGCGGAAGCACAGATCGGCTCGGGGAACGGACTCGTAAACATGCATGAGCGAGCAAAAATGATGGGTGCTAACATTTTGATTGAAAGTAAACACGGAACAGGAACAACCATAACACTCGAGTTTACTTAAATAGAATACTAAAACCTTCTCTTTTATTAATATTTAGAACTATTCAAACGATCATAAAAAGTGAACGCCTAAATAACTTAGTTTTTCAAATCTAAGGTCTCTTTATTATACTCTGAGCAAATTTTTGACTAGTTGGCCGGGAATGGGGAAAAAAGTACTTCTATTTATTTTACTAGGATTTTTATGTCTGCCTGTTCTTGGGCAATCATTTTTAACCTACCCTACTCATTGGGATAATTATCTAGTAAATAATTATTTACCTGAAGACGGCCTGATTGTAGAGCAAATACAATACGTTATTGAGGACGATGCCGGTTTTATCTGGATTGTGACCGCCGGTGGAGTAATTCGCTACGATGGTTTGACTTTTAAACCTTACAGAAAAGGCTTAGATCGTGGTTACTTCTATGAATTGCATGCAGATGCTGAAGGAAATTTATGGGCACCTGCATCGGCAGAAGGGATATATAAAATTGTCTCCGATTCCCTTGTAAAGTATAAAGACGAACTAGACATGACGGGAGGAATCGCCAAAACCGTATTAATATCACGAGACAATCTGATGTATGTAGGTATATATGGTGATGGCCTTTTCGTGTTTGATGGAGAAAAAACGATTCAAAAATATACTCCTGAAGATGGCCTGGTTGGCCCGAATATTTGGAGAATTGTCGAAGATAAACAAGGGAGAATCTGGATTGGGACCGATGAAGGGCTCAGTATTTTTGATAATGGGAAATTCACAAACTTTACCACAGAAAATGGATTACCCTACAACGCCATTCGAGGACTAACCGAAATGTACAATGGTGATATTTGGGTAGGCACCGACAAAGAAGGTGTTGTAGTTTTTCGCGAAGATAAGCCCCATACATACTATCACAAAAAAGATGGACTCACCGGTTTATTTCCACAATTTTTTGCTCAAAACCCAGCCGATAGCTCAATTTGGATTGCCGATCATGGCACCGGAATTCACCGTTTTAAAGATGGCGTTTTCGAAAATATAAATACCGAAACCGGTCTGGTTAACGATTTCGCTCTTTTTGTAGGTTTCTCTAAAAGCGGATCTGCTTATGTTGGTACCGAACGAGGGATGTCGGTTTTTAAACCGCGCAAAATTGACATCATAGACAAAAGAATTCCAGGTATTGCCATTGATTCATACATCTCGGTGATTGAAGATTCGGAGCAAACGCTATGGTTAGGTTCGGATGGTGCCGGATGGAATTATTTCTCGAATGGAACATGGAATACCATCGAAAATCCGCCCTCTAAAACCAATGGCTATGCAAATGGAGGGGCAATTGGTGCTGATGGCACGCCTTGGTTTGCCACTCAAGGTTCTGGGATATTCAACGTTAAGAAGGACCGAACCATTGGCAGTGTGCTTACTACCGAACAAGGATTGAGTAGTAATATGGTGCAAGGAATCGAGTTTGATGATGCTGAGCAATTGTATGTTTGCTCGGTTAGTGGAGTGAATGTATTTAACACCAATCTTGAGCTTTCAGCTACTTATAACTCAGAGAATCAGATGGAACACGAATACTGTTCTACTTCTTTCTCAGATTCTAACAATGCTATTTGGTTTGGAACCTATGGTGGAGGGTTATATCGTTTTTATGAAAATGAAGTGACTCACTTCGATACTTCCAGTGGATTAAGCCATCCCATTGTATATACAATTTTAGAACACTCGAGTGGAAAATTACTCGTTGGAACCTCCCGAGGCGGGCTAAATGTGTTTAATGGTGAAGGCTTCGATTTCTTTGGACAGGAAAAAGGCTTTCCTGATTTCGCAGCTTATGGCATGACCGAAGATCTAGACGGAAACTTATGGATATCAAGTAACGATGGTATTTATAAAATCACCAAAGCGGATATAGCAAAACTCGTAGCCGGCAACGATCAAAAAATTGCTTATACCATGTTTTCCACAGAAGATGGTTTGGCAACAAACGCTATGGAAGCAGGCACTAATGCACTTGCCCTTACCCTACATTCCGGAGAAATGCTATTTCCAACTTCGGGTGGAGTTGCAGTTGTAAATCCGGAAAAAGCCATTATAAATACTCAGTCTTTCTACCCCTACATCGACGAGCTCTATGTAAATGAAAAGCAGGTTGACCTGAACAGCAACTTAACTTTTGCACCGGATAAAAATAAGGTTGAACTCATTTATTCTGCGCTTAATCATGAATCTCCTAGAAAAACTTCGTTCAGAATTAAGTTATCGAATGTTGACGATGATTGGGTTTATGTAGGAAATAGAACCACGGCTTATTACGATTTTCTACCCGATGGCAATTATACCTTTACCGTTTCGGCTAAAGGCCCGGATGGACAATGGAGCGATAAAACGGCAACGCTCGATTTCACCGTGCTTCCCCCTTTCTACAAAACATGGTGGTTTATTGGGCTTTGTATGCTCGGATTTATCGGTGTAGGTGCAGGTGGGGTTTACTGGCGTTCAAATCAAAAATTGAAAGCACTAAATCGAGAGCTCGAAACCCAACAAAAAATTCAGGAAGAGCGTGAACGGATATCTCGTGAACTCCACGATAACGTTGGCTCGCAGATTTCCAACCTCATTACCGGTATAGAAATCAGTAACCTGCACGTGAAGAACAATCAACAAGACAAAGCCTTATCACTGTTAGGCAATCTCGACAATGATGCGCGTGGCGCAATGACCGATCTCCGCGAAACGATTTGGTTACTGGATAAAGAGAAAGTGGAGTTTGGAATTTTTCTGGATCATTTGAACGGATACTTAAAACGGCAACAGCGCTACCTCAAAGAACTTAAGGTTGAGGTTTCATCGTCGGTAAACCCGCAGCTGATTCTCTCTCCCGATCGATCGCTAAATCTTACCCGTATTGTGCAAGAAGCCCTAAATAATACCAACAAATATGCAAAGGCTTCAGTATTTAGAATTACTTGTTCCGAAACGAATGGCAAAGTTCGGATAGTTTTGAAGGATGATGGAATTGGTATGGATGCGGAAGCTCAGACCGGCTCAGGGAATGGTCTAGTTAACATGCATGAGCGAGTAAAAATGATGGATGCTTCCATTTTCATCGAGAGTAAAAAAGGAGTTGGGACAACCATAACACTTGAATTTGCATAATACCCTGAACTGGGTATTCTGTGTGTACCCGAATTTTCGTTTTTTCAACTATGAGTATACAAATTGGAATTGTTGAAGATCAGGCCCGAATTCGGGAAAACTTAAAAACACGCTTAGGGTTTTTTGAGGAAATTGAAATCGTTTTAGAAGCGGAGAATGCAGATAATGCCCTTCAGCAGTTACAAAAGTTCTCGAATTCAACATTACCTCAAATCATTTTGATGGATATTGAGATGCCCGGAAAATCCGGAATCGAAGCCACGCATATCATCAAAAAGGAATACCCTGAAATTGATATTCTCATTCAAACGGTATTCGAAAATGAAGACAAAATTTTCCAATCCATCCAAGCCGGGGCTTCGGGTTATCTATTAAAAGACGATCCGATTAAAAAGTATGTGGATGCCATTAAAGAATTGGTAAACGGTGGTGCTGTACTCTCGCCTTCTATTGCTATAAAAGTGATGAAGTTTGTGAAAAACGAACAGTCATCGAAAGTAGATAAAGTAAAGGAAGCTCAGGAAGAATTTTCTTTAAGTGATCGTGAGTTAGAAATTCTTCAGGGTATTGTTGAAGATCTTACCGAGCCTCAGATTGGAGAGAAACTATTTATCAGCCCACATACTGTTCGGACACACATCAAAAACATCTACAAAAAACTGCACGTGCATTCGCGTGCTTCCGCCGTTCGGTTGGCTATTAAACGTGGTCTTGCCCAATAATCACTTCATCACTTTTAATGTCTTATAGTATACAGCAATCGCCTTTCTTTGCTGGATGATAATTCGTTTTCAATTTCAATTATTCAGTCTGTTTCTATCTAGAATGTGTACTACCAACAACGTTGTTTTAATTAACGGTCAAAAATTTTAGACCCACCTATGATCTTTTTCAAAGAATCATCCGCACAAAAATAGGGCACTACCTTTCAGTAGCACCCTGTCTTCAAGGTGGCAACTATTTGCCACTTTCTTCACTTATTTAGAACGCTAATCCCGCTCTAAACATAATTCCCGAACTTTCGCCGCTTTGCAAGCCAAGTCCGGCACTAAAGATTTTGAATTGCGCTCGGGCTCCGAATTCTATCCAACTTGGGGCAGAAATCACAGCTTGTGGGAACTCTTCATTCCCTTCTTCGATCGTATCCGGCTCAGGATCAATATGCTTTAACAAGTTGTAATTATACGATGCATACGGAGAGATTTTGATGTCAGCTATTTCCAGATTGTAGCGCACTCTACCCATTAAAGGAGCTCCCCAACTGGTGTAAAAGTAATCGTAGTTTTCGCCACCAAAAGTTGTGCGTTCTTCACTCTGAAATACCAGATATGCGGATACTCCATAATCTACAGCTAAAGGTAAGCTGGTGAGATTTGAAATATCTTTGAATCGTACCCATTCGATGCCGCCACCAATCGCATTCCCTAAAAAGTAGCCATAAATACTGCGTTGTTTCATTCCGCTACCACTTTGGAAAAACACTCCGGCACCACCTACATTCGAGAATCCATGCTGTGCATTACCCGTGTGTGTTAAAAAGCTGATGCTTGATCCCCCAAAGGCACTTACATCATTCCCGTCCGCATCTACAAACCACCCGGAATCTACCGTAGATCGCGTAGTTGAAGAACTGGTAGATCGATTGTTGGAATTGGTATTCGTGCTTACAAAAGTAGTGGTGCGTTCGCTGTAATTGCTGGAATCATAACAAGCTGCTCCATCCGGAATACCTCCATTCATTGCAGCCTGTCGATATAACTCGTACAGATTTTCGGTAGAGATAGCTTCTTCCGCCAATTGCTCTTGCTCCAGCACACCGCCTGTACCTTCCTGCGCCGTGCTGCCTAACACTTTTACTTCAACACGTCTGTTTTCCTGTCGTCCTTCAGCGGTTTCGTTAGTTGCACGTGGATCGGTTTCTCCGTAACCCTGAGCCGAAATTCGATCCGATGAAATTCCTTTTTCTATTACATAATTTACAACCGCTTCGGCACGAGCCTGACTCAAATCCATATTGGTTTCGTCTGAACCTACATCGTCGGTATGGCCGCCGATTTCAATAATCAATGTGGATTGTGCCATGATATCGTAAAGTCGATCTAGTTCCTGAATACTTTCTTCACGAAGATTATCGCTGCCAGTATCAAAGTAGATATTCTCCAGTACAATTCGAGCTCCTTCATTTGCTTCGGTTAGGCTGATATCTTTGCGAACTTCCTGATATCCGGAATTATCTTCGAGCCAGGAGATTCTTGCTCTTCGGATGGCGGCGTTTAAATCAGCTTGTGCCTGATTCATCGCTCTACTTAGCTCGGAAAGTTCATCAAATTCTGATTCTAAATCGGTGGATGTACTATTCAGCAGTTGCTCATATTCATTTCGATTAGTTTCAATTCTATTCAGAGCATTTCGCATTCTGAATAACTCTGAACCTAATGTTTCGGAAAATGCAATGGAGTCTTCAACCATAGTTTTTAGATCCAGCATTTCTGTTTGAAACAAATACCCTTTCTGATTAGCTGTAATCAAATATCTGCGCCCAAAAGGTAAATTAATTAGGTAATCGCCGGTTTGGGGATTACTGGTTGAATAGCCCAATTGCTCGCCGGTATCAAAATCACTCCAATACAAAGTAGCAGCAATCAAACTATCATTCTGATTGGTCACATTTCCATAAATGGTAACTACCGGATCCGGACGCATATCCGGAGGTAGAATCATCTTAAAGATATCGTCATCGCCAAAGCCATCGCCTTCTCCCGTTGTACCACGCGTAAAGTAAGCTACGGTACCGGATGCAGGAATGGTCAAATCTTCATCATCTAACACCGAATTGATGTTTTTTCCGAGATTCACGGGTGTAGTCCAGTTATCCCAGCCCTCACCAATTCTGCGGGTCACAAATAAATCGCTACCGCCTAAGCCGGGATGCGTATCCGAAGAGAAATAAAGTGTTCTTCCATCAGCGTTTAAAAATGGCCACGTTTCTGAGCCCGGAGTATTAATAACCGAAGAAATTGGCATAGGATTGGTCCATCTTCCATTTTTTAGATGCGTGATATAAATGTCCGTTTCATAATTGGCTTCTTCCGAATCTTTACGACCGTGATAGGCCACAAAAATCAACGTTTTACCATCGGGTGATAAATTTGCCATCGATTCCCAGTTCTCTGAGTTAACATCGCCACCGAGGTTACAAGGAACCGTCCAACTGTTGCCTATTTTAGCACTGTAAAAGAAGTCACCACCGCCAAAACGACCTTCGTAGTTACCGAAAACGATAGCTGTATTTCCATCCGAAGAAAGTGATAAAATACCTTCGTGACTATCAGTATTAATAATGGAACCCATATTATTTGGTTTACTCCACTCGCCATTGGCATTGCGATTCGAATACCACACGTCACCTCCACCAAAGTCATTGGCTCGATCGGTAGAGTAGAAGTACATTCTGTTTCCGTCTGATGATATTCTTGGTAAAAATTCATCAAGATTTGAGTTTACGTTTGCACCAAGATTATCGATATAAACCTCTTCATCGGGTGTTTCAAGTAAAGCAATAATTTGCTCCACCTTGGTTTTGTCAGCCCCGGAATACTGTTCCATATAACGCTGATAGTTTTCTATGGCTTTTTCCCATTGCTTAAGCGCGGTATAACTTTGCGCCACTTTCATGTAATACATCGCATTCGATGATGCCATTTGCTCGTACGCATTTGCTGCCAATTGATACTTTCCATTCTCAAAAAGTTCTTCGGCGTCCTGTGCGTGAATTAATAAAGGAATTCCCGCAATTATTATAAAAAGCAGCAATCCTTTTTTGGTAATTGTTTTCATAGTTACCCCTTGAATTATACCTCCATTTCTGGCGGCTGTTAGAGTTGTGTGGGCAAATATGATCTTTAGAAAACACTGATTCGATACCCTAATTGAGGTATAAATCGCAATATTTCAACAAGAATACCCCGAATCGGGTATGTAAACTAAACTCCGAGATTGATTATTTGAAGCTTAACTGTTCACTTAATCCACATCACTATGAAGGGGTTTAATTACCAATCAAAACTAATCGCGTTCCGCTTTCTTTCGGTTGCGATTCTATTTCTAATTTTATCACCTAGTATTTCAGCCCAGCTTGTTGCAGGAAGTGATACAATAACAAAGATAGACGGCCAATGGCAGTATTACGATTTTACATCGCAAACTGCATTTACTATCGCCGATACCGCCACTTATACTCCAGATTTCCGAGGTAGCAGTAACGAAGGCGTGAATTTTGGTCAGGAATTTTCCCCACTTATTCCCGATCGAAGACTCTTGTTTCTGGGTGAAGGCAATATCGACACACTTACTTCGGTCCCCGAATGGACAGATGCTGCTCCCTGGATCGATACGAGTTGGGATTTCACCCACGGAACTCAAGGTCAACCCATTTCGCCCGGTCAACTTTGGGTAGTGTATACTTCTGAGGGCTTATATGCGGTAATGCAAATTGATGAACTACCCGGAGGGAATTTTGGTGATTCGTTCACTGTCAAATACAAATACATGAGCGAAGGTGGCACAACGCTCGATGAAAGTAATCTTAATGAAGGTTCGGGAGATCAAATTTCGGGAAATACCACACTGAATAGTGGTAATGGATTCGATCTTTCCGGCGAAACGAATGGAGAATTGGAAGACGCCGGTAATTATCTCCCGGATTTTGTTTTTGTGAATAACGAAGGTGTTAACTTCGGCAACGAAGGTAGCACTTCACTTTCTACAACCGGACGTAGATTTTTGCTGCTTGGTGAGGGAAACCTCGACACTTTAACTACCATCCCGGAACGAGTGGATGCAGCTCCCTGGGTTAGCGTTTCCTACGATTTTTCGGATGGAACCGGAGGTCAACCTATTTCGGTTGGACAACTTTGGGGCATTTATACCCGTGAGGGCAATTACGCAGCCATCGAAATAACAGCCTTGCCCGGCGGGAATTTTGGGCAATCTTTTGACTTTAAGTACAAATACCAACCAAACGGTAGTAATAGTTTTGATGCAGATACTTCCACCACTATCGAAAGCTATTCCATTGCCATTCAAAGCGGAAATAATCAAACCGTAACGATCAATCAATCTGTAGCTGAAAATCTTGTAGTTTTAGTAACCGATTCAGACGGTAACCCGGCTTCGGACCAATCAGTAAATTTTAGTTTCAGTTCAATTCCTGATGGTGCTACCGGCCAAGGTGGATTAACGTCACCTGTACTTTCTGATGACAATGGGTTTGCCGCCACAGATGCCAATGTGGGAAATATTGCCGGAATTTATACCGTACAAGCTTCATTAGATGCGGATTCGGAAACTAACGTAACATTTACAATCACCGCAGAAGAGCCAACCGGACCTCAACCTGCAACTTTAGTAATAGCAGGTGGGAACAATCAATCGGTAGTTTTAGGAGACACGATTGCTAACCCACTCGAAATCGTAGTTATTGACGATATCGGCGAACCTATGAATGGAATTACGGTAACCTTTGAGGAATCGGAAATACCGACCGGCGCCATTTCCGGCTCATTCTTTACGATTGACGGAATTGCCGTAAATCAATCGGCAACCTTCAACAATCGTGCATATATGAACTACACTCCCGGCAATATTGAAGGCACTTATTCCATTAAGGCATTTTTGGCTGATTATCCTGCCGTGGATTCAGTGGTATTTACTGTAAATGGTGAACTAGTTTCTGCTCCGCTAAATTTTCAGGCGAATGCTGGGATTGAAAGTGTAGAGCTTAGCTGGGATCTCGTAAATGGTGCGGTAGCTTATCAAATTTATCGATCACTTAACGATGACAATCCTGCCTCTGCTTCTTTACTAGCCACGGTTACCGACCCATCCTATTTTGATGATACCGTATCGGGTGATCAAACTTATTTCTACTGGTTGTATAGTGTGGATGTTTTTGATAATCAAAGTGCAACAGCCGCAGGACCTTTAAGCGCAACTCCATCTTCCAATCAAGCCGGAGAGATTATCAGTGGTTCCGCAACTAGTTCCTTTGGCACCGGCTTCGATTTCTCCCTGCAACAAACCGGAGACAACGAAGATGAAGGCGATTACCAACTCGATTTTGCATTTGTGAGTAACGAGGGTGTGAATTTCGGAAATGAAGGAAGCTCTTCTCTCTCCGAAACAGGTCGTCGTTTTTATTTACTCGGCGAAGGTAGTTTAGAGAGAGTAACCGAGGTTCCTATTCGTCAGGATGAAAATCCATGGGTAACGGTATCCTACGATTTTTCGGACGGAACCGGTGGACAACCCATTTCGGTAGGTGAATTATGGGCAGTTTACACACGCGAAGGTGATTATGCCGTAATGGAAATTACCGGCTTACCTGAAGGAGGTTTTGGCGATTCGTTCACCTTCGATTATATGTATCAGTCCGGCGGTTCAAATGTGTTTGGCGATGTTGAGCCTGTTGTACCCGATACAATGATCATAGCAGCCGGAAATAACCAAGTGGGAACCATAAATGCCACGTTAGAAGAAGCATTGATGGTACAAGTGTTGGATGAAAACGAACTGCCGGTAGATGGATTAACGATCAACTTTGCCGTTATAACGGTTCCAGAAAACTCCGAAGGTGCTTCCATCAGCGAATCATCTGTAATCACAAATTCGGAAGGTAATGCCCGCGTGTTATTTACATTAGGTGATACCGCCGGTGAATACATTATTGAAGCTTCAGCGGAAAACCTGAATAGCGTTCAATTTAGCATCATAGGCGAAGAAGTAGCACCGCCGAGTCCGGTAACATTATTGAAAGTTCGGGATGGATTCGTCGACAATTCCTTAATTCCTGAATGGAATCAAAGTACGGCTGAAGATTTTCTTTACTACAAAGTATACATGGCCGAAGCTGATGGGGAATTACAGTTCATCGATTCAACAAGAGTAGGAACTCAGTTTTCTCAAGATACGGCCAGAGCCATCTTTGATCTTACCGAGTTTGTAGAATACACTTTCGCAGTTTCGGTAGTAAATTCAGCAATGCTCGAAAGTGAGTTGTCCAATCAATTGTCAGCCACTCCTTATCCAACTCCGGGCGAAGTTCAAAACTTTACCGCTACAGCTGGTGATGGAGCCGTTCAGCTGGATTGGAGTCCTTCTGATACTACTTATTTTGGTTTTTATGAGCTCGTTGTTAATACCCGATCAGGTGATTTGGTACTTCAAGATTCAATTTTCAATGCAAACGACACCAGCTATGTGGTATCCAATTTAGAAAACGATAATACTTATCTCTTCCTGCTAAGCGGAGTTAATGAATTCGGCAAAGCCGGGTTTGCGTCGTTCGCAAGTGCAGTACCTACTGATAGCTATGTCGAAGAGTCAATCACCTTGCCTAATCTGATTGATGGTACATCATCATGGGCTGATGTTGATGGCGATGGAGATATGGACTTACTGATGACCGGAAGATTAAATTCCGAATCAAATCCTGAAACCTATTTATTCCTGAATGATGGAACCGGAGCCTTTACCGACTCCAACGAGGATTTTATTGGCGTGATTAACAGTACTGTTTTCTGGCAAGATATCGACCAAAATGGTTTTGTTGATGTACTCATTTCGGGAGAAACCGCCGACGGTTCCGTTATTACCAAAGTATATTTCAATAACGAAGGCAGTTTTACAGATGCCGAATTAGTGCTTCCTGCTTATGCGGATGGCATGATTTCACCTGCCGACTTCGACAATGATGGAGATACCGATTTACTGGTTGCAGGCGACTCCGGCGATGGATATGTAACTGCTCTTTTAGAGAATAATGGCAATCAAACCTTCGAGCTCTTTCCTTTTGAGTTTATAGGTTACTCAAAAGCTGCAGTGGCTTGGGGAGATTACAATGCAGATGGATACCTCGATTTCATTATTGCCGGAGAACTTGAAGATGGAACATTCAATACAACCGTTTATCAAAGTATAGAAGGGAACTCTTTCTTCGTGAAAGAAGGCACTTTCCAAGGAGTGAATTCAGGAGCGGTTTCTTTTGCTGATCTCGATGTAGACGGTGATCTGGATATTCTTATCAGCGGTTATACCGACGCAGGAAAAAGCCAACACTTTACCGGCATTTACCATTACAATGGACTAGATTTTGAACTTTTCTTCTCTATAAAAAATCCACCAAGTAAATCGGTTGAATCTGCTTCAGCCAAAAGCACCCTCCAGCTAGGCGATTTCGATAATGATGGTGATCAGGATGTCTTGATCAATTCAAATATGGCGGTTTCAATTCTGAAAAATAAACGCTCGTCTTTTGATGAAATCTCACTGGATGTCTCCGGATCTTCTGTTACCTGGGCTGATTTTGACGGAGATGGCGATCTGGATATCATTGCTAGCGGATCAGGCGGAGCAAAAGTATTAACAAATACTACAGCCATAGTTAACACTCCTCCTACTGTTCCTACGAATGCAATGGCGAGTATTATGATGGATTCGGTTAAATTCTCATGGAATCCTTCTACCGATGCGCAAACTCCAGCTAATATTTTAACCTATAATTTGCGTGTTGGAAGCTCACCGGGAAGCTCCGATGTAGTTTCAGCCAATGCCAATCTACAAACAGGCAAATTGTTATCTCAGGTTTCAGGAAATGCCGGGCGCACTACTGGCTTTACCATTACCGGATTAGCAAATGGCACATACTACTGGCAAGTACAAGCAGTTGATAATGGCTTTGCGGGATCTATGTTTACTGCCGAACAATCGTTTACCGTAGATAACAGTCCTGTAAGTTCAGAAATAATAAATGAGACTCCTCTCGCTTTTGAACTCAAGCAAAACTACCCGAACCCATTCAACCCAAGTACAAATATTGAGTTTTCAGTACCAAGTAGTGGTCAGGTTGTGCTGGAAATTTATGATATAAATGGGCGGAAAATCCAGGAACTGGTAAATGAGACGCTCTCTGCCGGCTCCTACACTGCAACCTTTGATGCCAGCAGTTTAGCCAGTGGACTTTATCTATATCGCTTGCGTACAGCGGCAAATGTGTTAACTCGTAAGATGACACTCATCAAATAGTGAGTAGTGAACACTGACCAAGCCCGAGTTACAGAAATGTAGCTCGGGTTTTTTTTAAATGATGGATGAGTTTTTTGATTTATGAATTAAAAAATGAATAATGACCGGGTAGGAGCGATTGTTAAAGGAATCAGATTCAAAATAATCGCATTGCAAATTGGGGCTTGTCTTAGCTATCTTTAAGGCTTCCATGAAAATCTTTCGTTCACATATTCTCCGTGCGTACAGCTTTTTTGTGCTGATGATTGGAATCACCCTGCACCTGGCAGGCGATTCTGAACAACAAGCGCATCACGCTGCCTTTACCTCTTGGCTGGGATCGCATCTTAAAAATGTGGATAGCGAAGCTCATCTGGCGCTCGAAAAACTTTCGAAAGACAACGCTGCGCTGGATGAAGTGATCCGGAAGGCATCCGAATTAGTAGCTTCACACTCCGACGATTTTACACTGCCATTGGAGGCAAGCTCAGATAAACAAGGTGAGTCTGAGGATATGTATCACTTATTGCTGGAGCAATGGAATCATTTCCAGAACTCGGAAGCAGGGATGGGTAAAGCAATTTTTGTGGAAGCTGCCAAATCGACCACCATCCTACCCAACGATGGAAAATTCGCGTCGATAGCAGGCCTATCCACACTCCCCACTAGTTCACAGGTTTATCCTAACGAAAACTCACAGGGAGCCAAGGAATTTTCAACTTCTTTTCTATTACGCCCTTTGGCGAGCGGCACTGCAATCGGTGCCCCTTAATTAGTTATTGGTTAATCGTTAATCGATACCAATAATTACATCCTTCATTTTATCCGACTTCAGATTTAATCGAAGTCTCATCCATCTATTAACAAATAACAATTAACGAATATGCAAGGCAACGGATTTAAAATATTCCTGATTGTAGCCTTTCTCGGATACTTCTTATACGAGTTATCAGCTACGGTTATCTGGAACCTCGAACAAAAACAAATCAGCGAAATGACGGTGGAAGAAGCCGCTCAGTACGAAGCTGAAAACGCCGAAAAATTATCAAACCTTCAAGATAACATTCTATCTCTTGGCCTCGATTTACAGGGCGGAATGCACGTAACTCTTGAAGTAGGAACTCCACAATTGATCTTAGAATTAGCCGGTGAGAATCGCGATCAATTGCTAACTGAAGTAGTACAAGAAGCGCGCACAGCCGCTCTTGAAAACGACACCGATTTTATCGACGAAATGCTTACCGCATTCGAAGCTCGTGATGCTAATGCACGATTGAGCCGATACTACCGAAGTGATGCTGATGAAATCACTCGTCGTTCTACCAACGAAGAGATCGTAGCCTATCTTAAAACACAGCGGGATGCAGCCCTCGATCGCGCCATCGAAATTATTCGTACTCGTGTTGACCGTTTTGGTGTGACCGAGCCATCTATCGTAAAACAAGGAAGCAGCCGAATTATCGTTGAGCTTCCCGGTGTAGATGACGAAGACCGTGTTCGCAATCTTTTAAAAGGTACTGCCCGACTTGAATTCAGAACTGGTCCTGATGCGCAAGATTTCAGTGTATTCAGAAATCAAGCGGTTGAATTCTATAATGTAGAGCCGGATACTACCGATTCTCTTCAACTCGATGCATCTACTAATCCTTTGATCGATGTAATTGGGTTTGTACAGGGCCAAAGTCCTTATGTATTTGGATATGCTTCCTCTGAAGATACTGCACGAGTAATGGAATTATTGAATGCAGAAGAAGTACGACGAATGATGCCTCGAAATACTGAATTACTTTGGGGATCAAGAACAATTGAGTTTGCAGATGGAACCGAGCAATTCACGCTATTTGGCGTTAACGCAGATATAGAACTCACCGGAGAAGTGATCGAAGAAGCTTCTATTCAATTCGATCCAACCACTAATGCTGCTGAAGTTGCAATGGGCATGAATAGCGAAGGTGCACGTACTTGGAGTCGTATTACCGGTGCCAATATTGGCAAGCCAATTGCTATTGTATTAGACGGTTTCGTGGTTTCTTATCCAAATGTTCAAACCAAAATCTCTGGTGGAAATTCTACCATCACCGGATTAGAGAGCATTGAAGAAGCAGAGGATTTAGTAAACATCTTGCTTTCCGGTGCACTTCCTGCTCCACTTGAAATTATTGGTAGCCGTACTGTTGGTGCTACTTTAGGTGAAGCCTCCGTAAGTGCCGGATTGAACTCTATTTTGATTGGTTTAGGCATTGTAGCACTCTTTATGATTATGTATTACCGCAAAGGTGGTGCAGTTGCTGATGTAGCCTTAATCACAAATATCGTATTTATTCTAGGTGTGCTAGCAAGTTTTGGTGCTACACTTACCCTTCCCGGAATGGCAGGTATCGTACTAACCATTGGTATGGCGGTAGATGCAAACGTACTTATTTTCGATCGTATTCGGGAAGAACAACGCGGTGGTAAAACCATTAAGGCAGCTATTTCGGCTGGCTTTGCAAATGCCTTAAGTGCAATTATTGATGCAAACGTAACTACCGGTTTCGTAGCCATCATCTTGATGAGTTTTGGCTCCGGCCCGATTAAAGGATTCGCGGTAACTCTACTAGCCGGTATTGCATGCTCTCTATTCAGTGCATTAGTGATTACTCGCGTAATTGTTGAGTACCTAAGTAACAAAAACGCCGACTCAATGAGCTTCGGATAATCTCAATACAAGAAATTAATAAAGATATAAAAGGAACTTATTATGAGATGGTTTGAAACACCAAATATCGACTTTGTCGGCAAGCGTAAAGGCGCTTACATTTTCTCCGGTATCATGTTTACGCTCTCGCTGGTAGTTATTATTACTCAGGGATTGCAGTATGGTATCGACTTTAAAGGAGGAAGTGAGTTTGTATACAAATTCTCTGAACCTGTTAGTACCACCGAAGTACGTCAATTACTTACCGAGCCATTAGGATCGGCCCCTGAAGTAAAACAATTCGGAACTGACGTTGAAGTTTTGATAAGAACAGATAATACCGCATCTAAAGAGGATGTGGAAGTAATTATTCAAGAAACGTTCAACGCTCAATTATCGAATATCACTTACGAATCGGAATCTAGTAGTTATATCAGCCCTAGATTCGGTGATGATCTTAAATCCGGAGCCGTTCAAGCCGTGATTTATGCCATTATCATCATCTTCATCTACATTTTGATACGCTTCCGTAACTGGACCTTCTCTGCTGGTGCAGTGGCTGCCTTAGTGCATGATGTAACCATTACTTTGGGAATATTCACGCTACTAAGCGATGTAGTTAATTTCAGTTTACTTATCGATCAAAATATTATCGCTGCATTCTTAACAATTGTAGGTTATTCGCTGAACGATACCGTGGTAGTTTTCGATCGTATTCGTGAAAACAGCATTGTTCATAAAGGCATGGATTTCTTGCCAATGGTGAACAAAAGTTTGAACGACACACTAAGCCGAACTGTAATTACTTCTATTACAACCTTGTTTGTAGTATTGGTGCTGTTTATTTTCGGAGGTGAGGTGTTGAAAGGCTTGTCTTTTGCCCTTATAATCGGGGTGGTTCTTGGTACCTACAGTTCGCTGTTTGTAGCAAGTCCTCTGGTACTAGAACTGGACAAACGCGCCAAACAATCTTAAAGAATATTTACGAGGAAACTTATGAGCTTTAATACTTCAGAACGCTACGGAAGTGTGGTTATCGAATTTAAAGGTAATGTAATGGGTGGACCTGATGCGGTTAGCCTTAATGAAAAACTGCATGAGTTAATTGACGCAGGTAAAACCAATATCGTGGTTGATCTGGGAAAAGTTAAGTTCATGAACTCCTCGGGGCTAGGTATGCTAATCGGTGGACTCACTACCATGCGTAAGTCTGGTGGAGACCTTCGAATTGCCAATGCAACCGATAAAATTCAGAGTCTATTAATTGTAACAAAGCTTATCACCGTGTTTAAGCACTACGATTCGGTGGATAAAGCCGTTGAATCGTACAATGAAGATTAATTGCTCAATAACCAACTAATTTGAAGGGGTGTACCTAACTACACCCCTTTTTTATTTCAATAAACTTTATGGCAGTACGTGTAGTAATTGGCGCACAATGGGGCGACGAAGGAAAAGGAAAAATTGTTGATCTACTCAGCGATAAGGCAAAATATGTAGCACGTTTTCAAGGCGGTGCGAATGCGGGGCACACGCTCAAGTTCGACGACAAAGAAGTAGTATTGCATCTTGTACCATCGGGCATTTTTAATGGCGATGCGAAATGCATAATTGGAAACGGCGTAGTAATCGACCCCATCGCACTGGTAAAAGAAATTGAAGGCGTTAAGAACATGGGCTTTTCGCTGGAGAATCGGTTCTTCATCAGCCAAACGGCACATGTGATTCTTCCTTATCATAAAATTCTGGATCAATTAAAGGAAAAGCGGAAAGGTAAAGATGCAATTGGAACTACAGGGCGAGGCATAGGTCCTTCCTATGTAAGTAAAGTTGCCCGCATCGGTATTCGCATGGTTGATCTTTTAGATCGCGATTTACTGAAAGAGAAAATCATTCATAACATAAAAGACATTAATTTTGCGCTCGAAAATATGTATCACGAGCCCACCATTAATGCCGATGACTTAATGAATGAACTTTCTGATTCGATTGATCAGTTAGAGCCTTTCATTTGTAATACGTCGCATATACTGCACGAAGCCATCGAAAACGGTGAAGAAATTCTGCTTGAAGGCGCACAAGGTTGCTTACTCGATGTAGACCACGGTACGTATCCCTTTGTAACTTCTTCTTCTCCAACCTCGGGCGGAGCTTGTACCGGCACCGGTGTACCACCAACAGCTATTTCTCATGTAATGGGAATTACCAAAGCTTACTGTACACGTGTTGGTAATGGCCCTTTCCCAACCGAATTAGAAGATGAAATGGGAGAACTGCTCCGCAAAAAAGGTCATGAATTTGGTGCAACTACGGGTCGACCAAGGCGCTGTGGCTGGCTCGATTTAGTGGCGCTGAAATATGCAGTACGCATTAATGGAATGAATGAACTCACCCTAACAAAAATGGATGTGATGGATGGTTTCGAAGAAATTATGGTATGCACCAGCTACAAGGTAAATGGTAAAGAAACCAAGGTGTTTCCACTTTCTCTACCAGAAATTGAAAGCATTGAACCGGTTTACACTGCACTCCCGGGCTGGGATAAGGATATTTCCGGCATGACTAAATGGGACGAGTTACCCGAGAATGCTAAATCATACATAAACTATGTAGAAGAGTACCTCGGCGTGAAATTCACCATTATTTCAACCGGTCCTAAACGTTTAGAAACCATCATTCGGTAATCATGTGTGGTCGATACGCTCTATTTAAATTAATGGATGAAATCGACCACTTTTTAGGTGTTTTGGAACGTCGAGGCGAGATTACTCCAAACTACAATGTAGCTCCAACGCATACCATGCCGGTCGCATTTGTGGATGATGAAGGTAAACGCATTACCGAAACTATGCATTGGGGCTTTATGGGATGGAAACCGAAAGAAGGGCAAAAACCATTTCTTCCTATTAATACTCGTGACGATAGCCTCACCAAAAAGCCGATGTGGAGGCGAGCCATCCATTCCAAAAGATGCTTAATACCAATGAATGGCTTTTACGAATGGCAAGGAACCAAAGGAAAGAAAACGCCACACTATATTTACCCTAAAAACGATGGGGAATTGTTAGTGGCCGCAGGAATTTACTCCGATCTCAGCCCGATTGACGGTACAAAATCCTACTCTGTAATTACTACCTCACCAAATTCGTTGATGGAACCCATTCATGATCGCATGCCTGCTTTTTTACATCCATCAGAATTTGAAGCTTGGCTTAATCCCGACCACTCTATCGATTTGTTAGTAGATATACTTCAACCTTACCCGGATGATGCATTAGCAGAGCATATTGTTTCTAAAGCAGTTGGAAATGTGCGAAATAACAATGCGAACTTAGTTGAACCATCAACCCTTTTTTGATTGAAAAGTATTTTCTTCAAAAATCAGGCGCATAAGTTCTGCGAGCTTTTCTTCCATTTTCTGACGTCGCGAATTCTCTTCCATCTCCTTTTTCCGTGGCTGTTCTCTCTTGAATGACTTGATTATTCTGCATATTCATTTTCTCTTGATGAAAGCAGACAACGAGTAATTTGTTTCAGTAGAATTTAAAACAAAAAGCCGCCATTAAAGGCTGTTCTAGTTTTCAACTTGCTCTTCGTTATTCCCTAGAAAAAACCGCTGTACCATTCTCTCGAAGGAACTCTTTATCTCATTTTCTAAACTCACGTAGGCTTCTGTACTTTTATTGGGGAAGCGGGAGAAATCCCCCATTCCATCGTAATCTAGAATATGTCGCTTATCTGGCTCTTGCATAGTAATCTCTTTTGATGAATAGATACTCTCTCAAGTAAAAACCTTCTTAATACGTTCCGTATTGGTTGCAGCCACCAATTTACCAGTAACTATTAAAGGGAATTCTTTGGGTTTTTTTCTTCTCATTCCGAATTCCTGCCTTCATCAATCAATTATTGGGTAAGTGCGTGCTTCACCGAATTAACTCTCTGCATCACAGCAGATAACGATCACCGGCTACTTAATTCACTATTAATTCTATTATCTACAGAATACCCGAAATAGGGTATTTACCTCCTTCTTGATCAGATATAGGTTAAAAGCGGTCCTAAAAATCAATCTATAACACTATGAAACATAATCACTACTCACTAGGCCTGCTAATGGTTTTTATTTTCTGTTCGGCCTGTACAACACTCGATATGACATCCACTAAAGTTGATCACCCGCTTATGATAGGCGCTCAGGTTGCTCCGGATGTAAGCGCTTCAGAAATACCTCTCATTATGGAAGATTATTTCGTGAACGACAATTCCGAAACTACCACCACTTCCGGCAATTATCAGATCAATACACAGTCATCCACTAATGGTATTGGTCCTGCATTGCGAGTTACTGATGAACGAGACATCGTTTTTTTAACCGATTGGATTTATGTAGGTCAGGATTTTTTCGGACTGGCTTTCAGTAACCAATACCGCTGGATATACGCTTACCTAAGATCAAATTAAACGCAGAGTACTACCATGAAAATAATGACTAAACTTATAATATTTACCGCACTGATCATTAGCGTACAAGCTTGCACCAGCTATGAAGCTACCCTCACCATGGAAAAAACGGTGTATCCGGTTTCTATGAACTCGTTGTTATACACAAATGATCTCGACGAAATTGGTGACGAAGCTTATGAGAAAGTTGGCTCCTTCAAATTCAGAAGGTATATGACCGGTGCTTTCCATGGAAAATTATCACTTACAAAAACTGAGTTTGATCTTTCTGATGATATCAACAATGCCATTGAAGAAGCAGGCGGAAATGCGATGGTAAACTTTCGGGTTAAGTCTACTTCAAACGCCATTATCGCTACCATTGTAGGGGGCATTGGAACTGTAATTATGCCCACGATTGGAGTGGTAGAAGCTTTTAATGGAGAATATGGCCGCGCGGCACTCATAACTACGTTAGGGGCAGCCTTACCGAATTTATCGAAAGTTGTTGTTCAGGCTGATATTGTAAGAATTAATGATCGTTATCTTGCGGATATTCCGGAATACGACACGCATAAAATCATTCAGGACGCACTTTCAAATGCTCTTCTCGAAATTCATCGTGCCGAGGATTAAGTATATCCACATAAACAAAAGACTCAAGGTTCAGGTTTTCTGAACCTTTTTTTGTGATGGGAATTTAAATCGCAGTCGGTTTATTGAAAACTAGTTTTCAAATATATAAACGGTGCGCTCGCTTTATTTTTTTCGCAAACTTTTCATTTACATCTCCCGCTTCTGCAAAACTCATCCAATTAGAAACCGCCTCTTTAACCTCTTCTATAATCTCTTTTATTTTAGGAGGTTTTAAATCCGAATATCTACCTAACGCAATCAGGTCTGCTAGTTCAATATCATTCCACTTTCCGTTAATACTCATCTGATGATTCTTTGTCCACAGCCCCTCCGGATTCCACGCATAGGTAATATCATAAGCCGGTGATAATTTCCATTTCCCTTTTCGATCCATTAGAAAAGCTATGTTTTTCACATGATCATCCTGATTTCTTGCAATTACATTAAACACCGTTCGTCTGAATTGTTGAGACAATTCAACTGCGCTTAATCCTAATTTCCGCATTACCTGAATGCATTGTTCATAACTGTAACTTTGTGGTTGTTGATAATCGAAATGTGCCAGTGCCGCCAAACTTTGCATGTGCATTTTGTCGCCATTATCTGTTCGATCGAAGCGTTTGGTCATAAAATGACTTCTTCCTCCTTCTTTGTGAAGTCTGCACTCCGTCATTTCAATTCCTGCTTTTTTCGCCATCAAAGAGTACGCATACTCAACATTTCCAAAGCCCAATGGATCGGCTATGCCATGATCCCCATTTCCATTAACGCCATCTAGTTTTATCAACCAATGTTCAAAATTATTTTCTTGCTCAACCTGCCCTGATCTAAACTCATTGGTTGCCCGATTCCATGCGATCACAGCCTTTGCCCGCGCACCGCCTGCCGATGTTCCAACTTTAAGAATTTCCTCCATGTTTTTTTGATCATCTTTTCCTGAAAGTGCTCCCTCCAACTCACTTCTTCGTTGTAATACGCTATTGGCGAGTTCAACTAACTGCTCCATTTCGATATTGGCACTTTTCTTTTCCCGACCACTTAACGTTGGCTCAAACTCTAATGCTCCCATACCTCTTTTCCCGATATAACAAAGCCGCTCAACGGGATTGAAACTTTGTGGAGACCTACCTTGTGCAGCTAGCCATGCATCAATTAATGCGTTTCCATAATGATCGGGCAAAGAATCGGAAACCAATCCCGGCAACCCTTTGAAGCTAATTTTACTTAGCGTGCTAAACTCATACGGAGCTTCACGTAGTGGCATATGAATGGGCGAAACCTGAATGTTACTACGTATAAATTCTTTGGCATATTGAAATACTCCTACGCCTCGATCCTCAACCCAGCTAACCGCTCCAATTGGGGTGCCCCACAGTTTTATGAGTGCATCGGTGCTCACTGCTCATCACCCCACGACCATGTTGCTGATGTATCTGCATCTGTTTCCTGAACGATGGGGCGCGCCCGTTGACGTTCTTTTCCTTTTTGTTGGATACGCTCCATTGGGCGAACTGTTGGCGCAGGAATTAGCTGTTCCAGGTTTGCCAAAAGCTGAAGCCCGCTCATCACTTTGATCAGCGTTTCTATAGAACTATTCTCTCCTTTTTCCAGACGTTTTAGAGTTCGCAAACTCACTCCAGATCTTTCGGCAAGTTGTTCTTGAGTGATATTCTGTGCTAATCGTTGACTTGCCAGTTTCTCTCCTAAATCTGTTCGTATTTGCTGATTGGAAGCTAATTCATAACTTATTTTTTGTGCCATATATTACCCTATAAACTAATATTTGCATTACTATGTGTAATATATGGCTCTTTGATAAGATTTACTATTTTATTTTATACAAAGAGTACTTTATTACCTTTTATATAAATAAAATAACATTTAAGGATAATCTATTACACTTTAAACAGTGTGAATAATTACCAAAAAAGCATCGGCTATTCCGAACAGGTTCCACCTACCAATCCATGTTCATAGATCATGAAATTAAGAGTATTTATTACATCCGTATAGATTCCCCTCCGCCAGCCGGCGGATCAGAAGGACTTTAATTTCGTTAATCGTTAGTCGTTAATTGTTGACGGGTGCCGAATTTAGACACCAATTCGTAATTCTTAACTCCTCAATCGTGATTCGTAATTCAACTGTTTTCAATCAACGGAGCTTCAGCGAAGTTGATCAACTGTTCAATTATTCTTCCCCTTTCCTCAAATCAAGAAGGATTAAAATCCTCGCTTGTTTATGCCCGAAATCGCTCACCAAGTCGTGATTCGTATTTCATTACTCGTCATTCGTAATTCCTTTGCGTTGAACCTTTACTTAGTCGTACAAAAACTATTGCCTTTCATCCGTATAGATTCTTCTCCGCCAGCCGGCGGATCAGAAGGACTTGAATCTCGTTAATCGTTAGTCGTTAATTGTTGAAGGATGCCGAAATAAGACTCCAACTCGTATCTCATAACTCCTTAATCGTCATTCGTAATTCAACTGTACCTTGCTCACTCCTTGTTGAATATTGAATATTGAATATTAAAACTCTACCCCTTCGCTCTCACAAACAAAAACTGCTCATCCACTTCCTGCATAAACCGCCAGTCGCCTTCGTCTAAAATGTACACCAGATGGTAAAACCGCCCATCGGTATCCTCTACCACATAATGGGCATGTTTGGTTACCATCACATTTTCCAGATGTCGCGTTTCGATTTGCTTCACTTGAATCGAGACCTTCCCTTTTTTAAAGCGATACGGCTGCATACGATCCATAAAAGCGAGTTCAATAGGCGTTTTTCGATCCAGTTTTTCTCTGGGGATAAGCTCGAACCGAATCGGAACAATCCGGTGCGAATCGGAAGGTAAGTGTTTGTGTCGCTTTACATACGCCAGCAACCGATCGATCACAAATCCCTTAAAAGGATCTACCGGATCTAACTCCCAAATCATTTCTTCGTGATCCAAGCTCAAATTCACAATCTCCCCTTCTTTGGTCTCCACCGTGTAACTAGACTTTTTGATCCCGCCCTCCAACTTCGTGTGACTGGATCGAACACGTCGGGTGTGCCGCACCAATCCCCGTCTCCATACCGGAGTTTCGAGCCGACTAAATCGGCAAAAAAAAGCGACCATTTCTACCAGCGGAAACTTGTTCATTCGTCAATTGGATTTGGTCGTTTTAAAGTACACACATATATTATACATATCAATGAGGAGGAGAAAAATCATGCCCAAGAAAAAGGGGAACCCGGCACATCCCGAAAACGATGTGCACCGAATTACGCTCTACAACACCGTTTATCCCGAGCATCAGCATCGCTCGAGAAAAGATCGTCTGTACTTGCATTTTGATTTTGCCTGTTATTACGCGCAGGTGGAGCAGCTGCGCAAACGCATGTATGGCATCCCTCTGATTGTAGGTGGTTGGCGCAAAGAAAACGGAGTGGTAAAAGGCATTGTGGCAACGGCTTCGTACGAGGCACGGGCGTTTGGCATAAAAACAGGGATGAGTGCGCTGGAAGCTTATAAACTATGTCCGTATGTGTGCATGTTGCAAGTGGATTACGCCACGTACACCGCCATTTCGAAGCAGGTGCATCATATCATGAAAAAGTATTCGCACCAGGTAGAGCGCTATTCCATGGATGAGTATTTCATGGATCTTACTTTTATGAGAGAGAAATCGGAATCCGAAATTCGAGCCTTTGTGCGTCGACTACAAAACGAGATTTATGAGGCAACCGGACTTTTTGGTGCTCTCGGAATCGCCCGCTCGAAAACTTATGCCAAGCTTTCCAGCAGCCTGGACAAACCGCGGGGAATCAGCATCATTATTACCGATGACGACGAACGTGCTTACATTCATCCGCTGGATTTGAACGAGGTGTGGGGCGTAGGCGGTAAACGCTACGAGCATCTTCGCGCCGAAGGCTATCAAACTATTGGTGATGTGGCTACCAAAGGAAATATCAGAACGTTTATCCGATTATTCGGCGCCAATTTCGGGCGGATGCTATTCCAAACCATTACAGGTAAAGATCAAGGGCGTATTATGGAAGAAAACGACGAGTATTCCCCAAAATGGGGCGTAAGTTACGGACACACCTTCTCGGAAGGCAGCAAGGATGTAGAGCGTATTAAGGGCGAGTTTGCCATCGGTATAGAAATGATTTGCTACAGGATGCGGGCTTATGGAATTCGCGCCAACAGCTTCAGCGGGATGTTCGGCTACAACGATACTGATCTGCCTTGGGTGGGATTCCGTTTCGTAACCGATGGCTACACCAACGTAAACAAGTACATTTACAAAGCATGTATGGATCGGATTCTCCCTGCCATCACCAAAGCCGCAGAACAAGGCATGGAAATCCGAAATCTGATGATTGGTACCCATCAGATCGACAAAACCAGTCAGATGAACCTTTTTTTCCAGGATGAAGCCGAGCATGTAGCTCGCTACGAAGCGTTAGACGAAATCAACAACCGCTATGGTAAAGGAACCATCATAAGTGCTAATACGCTGCATCGGGTGGAAGGCAATACGCACTTTTTGGAGAGAAACGCGTGAGGAATTAGGAATGAGGAATATTCAATATTCAGCAAGGAGTGAACAATATTCAAGTATGCTAGAGAATGAAGATTGATTCATCGTGATACTTCAAATTATAAAGATCATTCAATACATGTGGCTAAGCTATCGAAACTATAAAAAGCGCTTAATATCTCTGCTGGAATGCAATATTCTAACAATAAGAATCTGATCGTTCATGATTCGGTAGAAAATAATGTGCTCCTCTTTCACGATACTGCGTAGCCCCGATTTAATCTCGTCTCTTTTTTTTCCTGCAACCGGATTTTCACCTAGTAAATCAAAAGCATCTTGGAAAGAGAGGGTATATGACTCAGCCTTGTCAACCCCAAACTCTATTAAGCTGTACTCAAAAATATCGACCAAATCCTTTTCAGCCTCAAGCGAAAGTAGTACCTCATACATTATGAGCTTGTTTTCTTTCCTCAACAATTTCTTGGACGGTTTTCGAAGAAATAGGACTTTCCCATCCTTTTTCGATTTCAAGCTTTAATTCTTTCAAAACTCGCTCTCGATAAAACTGGTGTAATCGAATTGCATCTCTCACCAATTCACTTGCGTTCTGAAAATCTCCTGTATCAATCTGCTTTGTGATATACTCTTCTTGTTTTTTTGTAAGACTAACATTCATATCAATTAAATTTGTTTATATATAGCAAATATAGACATTCAGAAAAATAAATCCATTCTAGGATAAATTGGTTATTACAAGATCAATTGAGCTTATCGATTAGGTTTCGATAATACACTTCACACTCTTCAAATAACCCCTCCAACCTCTCGGGAATTAGCTCTTCTTTAGGGAGATACGGCTGAAAGCCTGTAGATTTGTGCACATTATGGTACCAATGCTTGGCCCAGACGCCGTCTTCGGGGCGGGCGCCGGCTTGCCAGATTAGCATGGCTTCGTCGAAGGGAATTCCTACGTATTCACAAAATTCGGAGAGCTTTTTTCGTGGATTGATCAACACTTCTTTGGAATCGATTACCAGCGGAGTTTGCCCGATACTTTTCAAATATTCCATCAGTTCCAGATGCTGAGGATAGCCGGTATCTCTTAGCGTTGGATTCGGAATTTGCTTAATGAAGGACGTGAGCATTTCCTTCGGCTCTCGGGTTAAAATCACATTGATGGTGTCTTTCATAAAACTCCAGTCCAGATCCACTAAGTGATGTGTCATGTGCTTGAAGAACACAACAGGCGTATCATAATCGCCAAAAATCACTTCTTCGATTACTTTTTGTCCGTCGTTTTCCTGATCGGCGATTACTTCTTCTGCACCGGGGTGATATTCGTCGGCTGGAGTTGAAGTTAGATAGTGCGCATACAGTGGCTCATCTACTACGGTAGTATCTTTGCGCTGTGCAAAGGAATACATCAACGCTGTGGAAATATTTCGTGGTCCCGACCACACACAAATTCGTTTAACCATAGATGGAATGTTAAATGTTAAGTTTTAAAAGCTAAATTTTGAATTTGGAAATTAATTCTGATGCTACCATTTAACACAAAGCATTTAAAATTTATCATTCAGCGAAGCTGCTTCAATTTTCCCTTCATAGAGTTGCTGGAGTAAGCCGGTGATTGTGCCGGGGACTTGTTTGGAAATCTGCCTTCCATCGATTTTGGTGACGGGAGTTAATCCTCCGAAACTTCCGGTAACGAAGGCTTCATCGGCACCATAAACGTCGAACAGCGAGAAGTTTTTTTGGTAACAGGGAATATTATTCTGCTCACAGACTTCAATCACTTTGGCCCGAGTAATTCCGTTCATGCAATACTGCCCGGTGGAGGTCCACACTTCGCCGTCTTTTACCATAAAAAAGTTGGTAGCGTTACAGGTACTCACAAATCCATTCACATCCAGCATCAGTGCTTCATCAGCGCCGGCTTCTATAGCTTGAATAAGGGCCTGTACTTCGTGGAGTTTAGAATGGCAATTCAATCTTGGATCCAAATAATCGGGCGAGCCTCGACGAATGGTGCTTGTAAACAAGGTGATGCCTTTATTTCGCGTTTCAGGATCGGCTTTTTTATGCTCGGCTATGATTACCACATTTGGCCCGGAAATAGTGAGCCGCGGATCCTGACTTGGCGTTTTTTTGATTCCGCGGGTTATCATGATGCGAACATGCACACCGTCTGTCATATCATTCGCATCCAACACTTTTGATACTAGAGATTTTATTTGATCGCGATCCATCCCAATATCCATGCCAATCGCTTTGGCTCCCTGATACAACCGATCCATGTGATCATCCCAAAAAACCAGTGTACCATGGTGCAGCCTCAAACCTTCCCAAACTCCATCACCAACCAAATATCCCGAATCAAATACCGAAATTTTTGCTTCATGTCGGGGAAATAATTCACCGTTTATTGAGATCAAAACGTTCTCATTACGCGGGTCATCTAATGCATTATGCGTACCGTGTACCATCTCAAATGTTTAATGATGAGTGTTAAATGTTAAATGCACATTCAATTTAACACTTAGCATTTAACATTCATCATTTAGTTGAATCCAAATAAGATCGAATGGCATCGCGGAGGGTGGTGAACGTTTTTTTCAGAAGTAATTCATCTTCTTCGAGTAGGGTAATTCGGAATCCGAGTAAATCGGAGCAGAATGATGAAATAGGAACTACACAAATCCCTGTTGAGGCTAGTAAATAGTATACAAATCGGAAATCGAGTGAAACGCCATCCACCCATTCTTCTACCTTTTGTTTGGCTTCCTGATTTTCGATTGGAAGCGACTGCCGATGATTTAGCACTCCCTCTTTAAAAATAATAGTGTTATAAAACGCCCCGAACGTAGGATTAAAAGTAAGCTCGGGAATATCTTGAAGCGTTTCGGAAATGAAGCGACTTCGCCATCCCGTTTTAGCATTTAGATCGCTGCGATAGGTTTCATATCGAGGATCGCCCAAAATCTTGGGAATCGCCATTTGCGGTAGTGTGGTTGAGCAAACTTCAATCATTTTTGCATCATCCAGAACTTTGCAAAGCCTGTTAAAATCGGGATCAGCGGTTCTATTGTAATATTCAATCCATCCACAGCGCGAACCTGGCCATGGTAATTCTTTGGAGATTCCCTTCATCGCAATTCCAGGTACATCGCCAATCACCTCTGCCAAAGAATACGCAACAGCCCCGTTGTAAGTAATCTGATTGTAGATCTCGTCAGAAATCAAAAACAGTTTAAATTCCTTTGCCAATGCTACGATTTCTTCCAAAATCTCTTTAGGGTACACCATTCCGGTTGGGTTATCCGGATTGATCAACAGAATAGCCACAATATTCGGATTGTATTTCACCTTACTGCGTAGCTCATCCATATCCGGATACCAGTGGTTTTCGGGATCCAAACGATAAGTAAGCGGAGAATTTCCTGCGTGAGCAGCTTCAGCCGACGAATGTGTGGAGTAAGCAGGAGAAGGACCGATTACCCGTGCTGTAGGTCTCAGATATTGATAAAGTGTTGCAATAGCATCTCCCAATCCGTTAAAAAAAAGGATATCGTCAACCGTAATTTGAACCCCGCCCTGTTGATTGGTGCGCTCAGCTAAAAACTCTCTCGTGGCAAGCACACCTTTAGAATCGCAATAACCATAGGATTTATCATTTCGGGTTAAATCCACCACAATGTCTTTAATCCATTCCGGGATGTGGGCATTTTTTTGAATGGGATCGCCAATATTTTCCCACGAGATTTCAACTCCATATTTTTCTAAAATGCGCGCTTTTTTTACGATCTCGCGTATTTCATAACTGAGTTCGTTGGCTCCTTCATTAAGCAATGGTTGTCGCATGGCTGTATCTAATCTCCCAGAAGATTGTTCTGTTTGTATTCGGGATGTTTGCGAATAAATGCTCGGAGTGATTGTGTTGCTTGTTGGCTTACTTTATTTCTCAAAATATCACTCCATCCTAAAACCAATCCTACAAAACCAAGTGCTTGAGTGCTCCATCTCCAGAAATCGAAATCATCCTGATGATTAAGAATTAACCCATCTTTGAAGATAAAAGACGCCGCAATTTCGTTTTTCACCTTTCTGCCGGTTTGGCTGAATGTGTAGGTTGCCACCCAATTTGCTGATCCGGTATTAGCCGAAACTTCTACCTGATCGTAATCGATGCTAAGATCTTTTCCACGAACACATAACATGTGCCACATGGCAGCAATTTCATTTCCTTTAAGTTCAAAAACTTCGTTTTTAAAGCGTGCTTCCGGGTGATAACATTCTGCTATGGTTTTATAGTCGCGCTGCGCAAAAGAAGAGTACAACGTGTGAATTAATGCCGATTGTTTAGCCTGTTCATTCTTCATAGTACTTACTCCATCGAATTTGCAGCATATATGTTTGCGCTTATACTACTATAAGCCTGATTACGCACTTTCTTTCGGAGCCAATTGCTCCACGATGCTAACATGCCAGCCACACCAAATGCCTGAGCACACCATCTATAAAAACTGTATTCGTCGGTATGCCGAATGATTAATCCGTCCTGGAACTCGAATCGACCTACTTCATCCAGGGTAATGCGTTTATTAATGGAAGCGATGGTGTAAGAAATGGTCCACTGCGTAACTATGCTCTCTTTTTGCTGATCAATTTTGTGCACTTGAGCAACCAATTCCATCTCGGGCTGCATGCTGCTGTACCAAAGTGCCAGAATCTCTTTGTAATTCAAGCTGAAGATTTCGTCTTTATACTCCGCTTTTGGGTGATACAGCGACCTTAGCGTTGAAAGATCCTTCGCATTTAGCGCAGCATAGAATTGCTCGACGATATGTGTTTGATTGGCAGGCATAAAATCTGTACTGCGATAGTATCCAATTTTCTGCTATAACATTCTACCCAATATGAGGTATTTACCGCAATGTTTTTTGATGATTGGTAGTGAGCGAAAATTCACTTCAAACAACGAATCCGATTTTCGTATTGCTGCTGTTTGTTTTTAGTTACTTAACGCCCAAATATTTCACGAATTCTTGAATGGCTCTTCCCCTATGACTGATCTCATTTTTCACAGAAGAATCTAGTTCAGCAAATGTTTGCTCATATCCATCGGGTTGAAAAACGGGATCGTACCCAAAACCGCCTTCTCCCCGTTGATCTTTCAATATTTCTCCTTTCACCACACCTTCAAAAGTGTGTGCACTATCAGACGTTACAAATGCCATTACGGTTCTGAATTGAGCCTTTCGCACATCAGCGTTTTTCATTTCTGCCAATAGCTTCAATACATTATCCTGATAACTTGCCTCTTCACCTGCATAACGCGCAGAATAAACGCCGGGTGCCCCTCCCAAAGCATCTACTTCCAAACCGGTATCATCCGATAATGAAGGTAAGCCGGTAACCGAGTGCACATATTTGGCTTTTTTGAGGGCGTTCCCTTCCAGAGTAGGCTGATCTTCTTCCACTTCTTCTAATTCCGGAAAGTCCAAGGCTGAGCGAACTTCTATACCTAGTGGCTGAAGCAACTCTTCTATTTCCTTAATTTTATTCGGATTACGAGAAGCCAGGACTAACTTATCCATTTACTTTTCGTGGTTTTAGCTTATAAAATAAATTAATACCACTGCCCACCGTAAGAAGAGCGTTTAGTGCAATAAAAACGTAATCAACTGTAAGTACCGAATAAATGGTAAGCAATAAGCTTGAGGTAACGTATAACAATATGAATACCAGATTCATGTCGGTTCTACCGGCTTTAATCGTATCCCAAGTTTGAGGAATCCATGCTGTGATAAGTAACCCGAAGCCGAGCCAGCCCAATAGTTCAACGCCAGTCATTAATGGAACCTCTTTTTGATTTCGATAGCTTCAGATTTTGCTAATCTTGGGCCGTATTGAGCTACAATTCGCGACGACGCTAAACTTGCCAGTTTTCCTGCACCGGCAAAACCGAGTCCATTCGTAATTCCATACAAAAATGCTCCGGCAAACATATCACCGGCTCCATTAGTATCAACTGCAACTACCGGATAGGGTTCGATGTCGATAAAGGTGTCGCCATCAAAAATCATGGCTCCGTTTGCACCTTGGGTTATTACAAAACGTTTAGCATCTTTTTTTAGAGCTTCCCGAGCATCCATCAAGTTTTCGGTATTGGTAAACTCCAACGCTTCGTCTTCGTTGCAAAATAATAGGTCAACTGAGGCACCAATCAGTTCTACAAAACGACCCTTAAATGCCTTTACAATCGATGGATCTGAAAGTGTAAGCGAAGTTTTTACACCCGCTTCTTCGGCTATTTTTTTGGTGTATTTGAGTGCTTCAAATGCCGAATCGGAAGTTACCGGATATCCTTCCAGATACACATATTCTGAAGCTCTAATGGCGTCTTCGTCTACCTCACTTTTCGATAAATCTACCGAAACACCCAAAAAGGTATTCATGGTTCTGTCGGCATCGTCGGTTATCATTACTAAACACCGACCGGTTGGACCATCGCCACGCTCAATTTTATCGAGGTTTGATGCTATCCCCAGATCTTTTAAATCTTTGTTGAAGATATCGCCATACTCATCGTTCGAAATTTTACACGAATAAAAAGCTTGTCCCCCAAACTGACTTACAGCAATTACTGTGTTACCTGCAGAACCGCCGGATTTTTTCTGCACTTCTTTGTTTTCCATGGCATCAATCAGTTTTCGCTGATGCGCATCATCTACTAATGTCATTAACCCTTTGGGCACTTCGAATTTCTGAATAAACTCGTCAGAAACTTTTGCTTCTAAATCTACTAAGGCATTACCAATGCCATATACATCGTATTTTTTCATTCAATAAACAGGATTTTTTTGTGGCTCCAAAGGTACGCAGCCTATCACTCGATTAAAAGGAATGGCCTTGGTTTATGGGATGTTTGTTGGCTTAAATCAAATTATATTCGAGGATGAGTAAAACCTTCCAGGAATTCTTAACACATCGGCTTACAAAAACTTTACCGGGAGAGGAAGCTCAAAATGTGATGCGTCCTTTTCCTGAGTCGTATAAAAATCCAACCTTTAAAAATTTTTCTCCCGAAGACGACAGTTATCGCAACAGTAGTGTGCTGGTACCCATCTTAACCTACACCGAAGAACCTGAGGTTTTGTTAACCTTACGAACTCAAGGGATTAAACATGGTGGCCAAATCAGCTTTCCGGGTGGTGGACGTGAAGGCGATGAATCCATCGAAGAAACTGCATTGAGAGAAGCCCATGAAGAAACAGGAATCATCGAGGTTAATGTGGAAGTGGTGGGGCATCTTTCCACGCTTTATGTGGATCGTTCGAACAACATGGTGACTCCCGTAGTTGGCTTTATTCATCAGGAACAGGAGTTCTGCGCAAACCCCAATGAGGTGGATGAAATTTTTAGCGTCCCAATCTCAAAACTATCCGGCGAAGAGTTTCTGAAGCAGGAATTATGGTCGTTGCGCGAAACCAAATATGTGGTTCCATTTTGGGATGTACATTCGGTTCCACTTTGGGGTGCTACATCTATGATGCTTAACGAACTCGTGGTACTTTATGAAGAGTTTATGGAGTTAGCAAAAAATCACCAATCCGGTTAGTCGGTGATAAATTCATTGCACTGGTTATTTATCTGATAGAATTATAGTCTCTCAGCGGCAGATTTTCCCAGCGCCATTCCCAATGCCACACCCATTCCGCTTAATCCGGCAACTTGCCATGTTTTTTCTCCAATTTTTTCCAATGATGGAGATTTTGAGGCCGTAAAACCCATAATCCCACTCCATTCACGTTCAATTTTCCAACCCTTGGGTAACTTAAGGACATCATTCACATAGTTGATCAAATACTTTTTTATCGACTCATTTATCCCAAACTCATCGGTCGTTTCCGCATCATAATCAACATTTCTTCCTCCCCCGATTAACAACCGATCTTCCCCGAGATTCCGAAAGTATACGTATCCTTTGTCGTAATGAAAAGTGCCTTTCCATGGCAAATCTTTTATTGGACTGGTAACAAATACGAATCCACGACCGGGTTTGATTTCCTTTTTCTGGGATAAATGATTGGTAAATGCATTCGTAGCTAACACTAAAGTGTCGCTAAACCATTGCTCGCCATTCTCTCCAATCACACTCCCTTTTTCGACATCAATGTGTTTTACAGCAGTTTGCCATCTTAACTCTACTCCTTCCTTCACATTTAGCTCGATGAGCGTTTTCATCATCTTCCCGGGATGAAGAGCTCCTTCCACACGATTGAATATGGCAGGATATCCCTCAAACTTTTCAACCTGATATACTTCTTTTTCACCAATCAATTGCTCCATCCAGCTATTAAACCGTTCTACTTGATGTGAAGCTTTTTCAAATTCAGCGTGGTCATTAAAAATTTCCCAGCCTCCGCAGTCATCATAATCGATTTTCTGCTCACCTATTGTTGTTCTGAGTAAATGAAGTCCGTTGTATCGCGCTTTAATTCGTTCTTTTAGCTGATTTTCTGAATCCAATTCCAAATCCGCCAAGTGTTCCGATATACTTCCAATACAGGCAAATCCTGCGTTTCTGGTACTCGCCCCGATGGGATACACGCCACGTTCGAGCACCACTACCCGAGCCTTCGGATTCATTCTTTTCGAAAATAACGCAGTAGAAAGCCCTGTTAACCCTGCGCCAACAATCAGCACATCGCAGTGTTGGTTATAGAGCTCGTCTTCCCAATATGACCGTCTCGCGCCTTTCATACTATTCAACTACAAGCGATGCCATCAATGGCGCTGCATATTCAAAAAAACGGTCGTCTACATTGTATCTTGGATGATGCCATGCGTATTGCGAATCGCTTTCGGGAGCACCGCTTCCTGCAAAGAAAAAAGCGCCGGGAAAATGCTCCTGATAAAAAGCAAAATCCTCTCCGGCCATAATCGGTTTCTCTAGCTCGGTAGCTGATTCTTCTCCAAATAATGCTTTCATCGACGTTAAAATTTGTGCTGTTTCTTCAACGGTATTATTAACTACCGGATAACCTCTGTTAAAGTTAAACGAGTAACTTCCACCTGCACCTTCACAGATTCCTTTTAAGATTGCTTCCAATCGTTCGGCTATAGTATCTGCAGTAGATTTTGATAGGGTTCGAACCGTTCCCAACATCCGAACTGATTCCGGAATGATGTTATGAGCCGTACCTCCCTCAATTTTCCCGATGGTTACTACAGCGGCATCGGTAGGATCAACAGAACGGCTTACAATGGTTTGTGCGGATGTAATAAATTGGGAAGCCATCACGATAGGATCGATTGCCTCATGCGGACGGGCGGCGTGTCCACCCTTCCCAAAGATTTCCACTTCAAACTCGTCGGGACTCCCCATCAATGGACCGGATTTAGTAGCAATTTTTCCTGGAAATTGTGAGGGATCGGTATGTAAGCCAAAAATGGCGTTAACTTTTTGTTTTTGCAGATATTCCGTTTCGCAAAGTAATCGTCCACCACCAGGCAACTTCTCTTCACCCGGCTGAAACACCAACAAAATCTTACCGGATATATGTTCTTTTAATTCGGATAGAATCTTCGCCACACCCAATAGATTTGCAGTATGCGCATCATGACCGCAACAGTGCGCGGCTCCTTCATTTTTGGAAAAAAAAGAAGATTTCGCTTCCCCTTCCTCACTCATGGCAAGTGCATCAATATCAGCGCGAAGAGCGATCACCTTCTCAGATGCGATGGCCCCTTCAATTATTCCAATGCAACCGGTTTCTAAGGGAGAATCGTGTGGGATTCCCAGTTTATCTAATTCCGCTTTAATGAATTTCGTGGTCTCAAATTCTTTATAACTTACTTCAGGATGTTGGTGCAAGTACCGTCGCGTTTCGATCATGTAGGGTACGTATTTCCCGGTAAGCTCAAGCAGTTCTTTTTTCAAATGCATAAAGTATGTGGTTTTGCTCGATGATACGGCTTAATTTGCTACTTATGTAGCAGGTATTTTTTATGAGCTCTATCAAACATCATATTACAAAAGATGGTTCTTCTACACTCTATTCCGGTGTATTTGAGCAATATTATCACAATCCAAATGGTGCTGTGTGTGAAAGCCGACATGTTTTCTTTGAGACCCCCCGACTAGTCGATCAACTACAAACGGCCGATACTCAACTTTCTATTTTTGAGATGGGATTTGGAACAGGATTGAACTTTTTGCTGCTGCTTGATTACTGCTCGAAATTGAAGGTTAGCAAACCCATTCATTTTTATTCCGTGGAAGCATTCCCTGTTTCCACAGAAACGATTGACGCCACCAATTACGAAGAAATTCTGGGTGATAAAGCCTATAAATCTTTTTTAAAAACCCTGTTTTCTTCATTACAAAAAGGATGGAACACGTTTTCGATAAACACTCATCCTACTATTGAATTACATTTGTTTTATGGATTGTTTGATGAGTTATCGGCTCCGGAAAATAAGATCGACTTCTTCTTTCATGACCCTTTCTCACCCGAAGTGAACGATGAGTTGTGGACAGTGGAAACCTTTATAAAGCTTAAAGCAATGGCGAATGAAAACTCCGTATTAAGCACCTATTGTGCGGCGTCAAAAGCCAGGGCAGCTTTAGCGAAGGCGGGTTGGAACATTGCCCGAGCAAAAGGAGCGCTTGGCAAAAGAGAAATGACAATTGCTTCCCTCAATCAAGAAAAACTGAGTGGCTTTAAGCGATTAAACGAATCTCGATTGATAGAACGACTCGATGGTGGCGACTTCGATTAGCTTAAAGTTTGATGTAAACGAATGACCGGTGAGAAACCCATCATTCGTCCATCATCTTTTTTTGCTTCAATTATTATGTTAGAGAAACGTAGCGGAGGTGCTCAATGCCTTCGAGAGCCGATACTTTAGCAAGCTCTTTTTCGTCCAGATGCTTATCAACAGAAAAAGCTGTAATTGCGCGCGATCCTTTGCCGCTTCGGCCAAGACTTAATCCACCAATATTGATATTCATCTCGGCAAGTGCACCACTCACGGAGGCAAGCATTCCCGGTTTATCCTCGTTTTGATACAGAATCATATCGCCTTCTAGTCGGAGCTCGATTCCATAATTATCGATTTCCACGATTCGATAATCTCCTTCACCAAATACTACTGCCGAAATAGAACTGTATTCCGCACCTTTTGGTAAACGAATGGTTACTAAATCGTTGTATAATTTAGCTTTGCTGGTGGTAGTTTCTTTGATTGTGAATCCACGTTGATCAGCATAAACACGGGCATTAATCAGGTTCACGGATTCATCTACGTACTGAGAGAGCATCCCTTTAATAATACCATCCGTTAGAACATCGGCAAATTTGGCGCTGTCTCCCGCATATTCGAACTCGAAACTGTTTGCGTGATCCGGGCTAATTTGCACTGCAAGTTGACCCAGCTTTTCTGCAAGTTGTAAATAGGGCTGAACTTCTTGATTGGTGAGCAATGAAATGGATTTCCCATTCAAGCTACCTTTATAATTCTTGTTTTCGAGTGCATCTGCCATTTGCTCGGCAATTTGCTCTGCTACTTTTTCCTGTGCTTCTTCGGTAGAAGCTCCAAGATGTGGTGTACAAACAATCTCTTCGTGCTTCAGTACTTCGTATATCTCTTCGGTGGGTGGTTCGGTGCTGTATACATCAAGTGCCACTTCTGCCACAATTCCTTGATCGATTAATGCCGGTAGATCGGCTTCTGTATAAATTCCACCTCGCGCGCAATTTACCAATCGAATTCCTTTTTTCAGCTTATCGGCATTCTTAAGGGAAACCAACCCTTTCGTTTTTTCAGTAAGCGGAGTGTGTACACTCATGTAATCGGAAGTACCGAGTAGCTCATCCAATTCTACTAACTTCACACCTACCTCTTTGGCATGCTCTTCGGTCGAAAATGGGTCATACGCCTGAACTTCCATTCCAAAAGCTTTCATGCGTTTTGCAACTTCAGTGCCAATTTTACCCAATCCCACAATTCCCAAAGTTTTGCCGTGTACTTCGGTTCCCATGTAGGCTTTGCGATCCCAGCCACCACTTTTAACCTTGGCAACCGACTTAGGAATATTTCGCGATAGCGCGATGATTAATCCACAGGTATGCTCTGCGGTAGATATCGTATTCCCGTCGGGAGTATTCATCACCAACACGCCTTTAGCCGTTGCAGATGGGATATCTACATTGTCGACTCCCACACCGGCTCTGCCCACCACTTTCATTTTTTTTGCATGCGATAATAGCTCTGCAGTTACTTTTGTAGCACTTCGTACTACCATTCCATCGTATTCTCCGATGCGGGCGAAAAGTTCTTCTTCGGTTAACTTTCCGGGTTGGTCGGCTTCGATTCCACGTTTTTTGAAGACCTCGGCGCAAACCGGATCAACGCTATCTAACAATAAAACTTTAAAAGACATGAGTGTGAGTGAGTGTGAGTTTTGTGATTAGTAATTAGGTGATAACAAATTCTTCGATTAGCTTTTGAACGGCTTCAATACCAAGCTTACTGTCGGATGAATACAACAATATGGGTACTTCGATATTCATTTCGGCTAATACTTTTTTCAATGTGGCCTTTGATTTAGCTCTTTTGTTGTTCGAAAGTTTATCAGCCTTCGACATTAATACGCAAAAGGGCATTTGGTTCGATGCCATCCAATAAAAAAAATCCTGATCTAGTTCGGTTGGGGAATGTCGGGCATCAATTACATGCAAAATTAACCGTAGGGTCTCTCGGTTTTCAAGATATTCGCGGATGTTTCTTCCCCATCGCTCTCGTTCTTTCATGGGCACTTTTGCGTATCCGTAACCCGGTAAATCAACAAAATAACAGGTATCAGTAATGTTATAATAGTTCATTTGCTGGGTTTTACCCGGTACATTAGATGTACGGGCCAAACGCTTTTTATTAGTCAATGCATTAATCAGCGATGACTTTCCGACATTTGATCTTCCGGCAAAACAAACTTCCGGTAATGTAGCAGGCGGACAATCTTCTAAGCGAGGGGCACTAGTTATAAATTTGGCAGGGCCGTTATACATTAAACCAACTCGTTTTCTTCTTTTTCTACACCAAAATTTACAGGAACCGGATATTCTGAAGTAAAACACGCAGTGCAATAATCGTAGCCAGAAGGGTTTGCAGCCTTAACCGCATTTACCAGTCCATCCGGCGACAAGTAGCGCAAACTATCTACGCCAATTTCTTTCGCCATTTTCTCAATATCGCGGTCGAATCGATTCGCAATGAGCTCTTCCGGGCTTGGAAAATCCATCCCATAATAACAAGGACTAATAATTGGAGGCGAGCTCACTAAAAAATGAATCTCACTTGGATTACAAGCTCTAATCATATCCACTAAAAGTTGAGAGGTTGTACCACGAACAATGGAATCGTCCACAATAATCACCGATCTCCCTTCGATTACGCCCCGAACAGGATTAAACTTGGTACGCACTTTTTGCTCACGGGATTTTTGTCCTGGTGATATAAAAGTCCTACCTACATAATGATTTCTGATAAGCCCGATATCGTATTTACAATCCTGTCCCTGCTTCTGATTTTCACTTGCATAACCAAGTGCGGCTGTATTGCTGGAATCGGGAACAGAGATTACCACAGGCTTTTTATCGGTTGAGGAATGCTTCACCACTTCACTGATAGGATGCTCTTTTGCAAGTGCTTTTCCCAAATTTCGTCTGATCTTATCCACCATTTCGCCAAATACCATGCTATCCGGGCGCGAAAAATAGACGTACTCAAAAATACATTGGCTTGTACCTGTTCCTGTTTTTGCTTCGAGGTAATACGATTTTGGCGAATCGTTTTCTGAGGCTTCCCGATCGATTACAATAACCTCGCCCGGCTCAATATCGCGGATATATTCTGCATCGATAATATCAAAGGCACATGTTTCGCTGGCTACACAAAATTTACCATCAACTTTACCCAGAGCAAGTGGTCTAAAACCATTAGGATCGCGAACGGCAATCAATTTGTCATCGGTAAGCATCACCAAACAGTAAGCTCCTTCAATTTGAGAAAGTGCATCCATAATTTGATGCAATTGATCTTCCTCTTTACTCTGCGCGATTAGGTGTAAAATCAATTCCGTATCAGAAGTGCTTTGAAACAACACTCCTTCTTCTCTGAATCGCTTTCTGATTTGTTTCGCGTTCGAGAGATTCCCGTTGTGCCCGATTGCAATATTCCCCGTGCGATAATGCACTCTGAATGGCTGAATATTCGCCGGATTTTTCGACGATCCTGAAGTGGAATATCGGTTGTGACCGATAGCGGAATCCCCTTTCAATATTTTTTTAAAGATCTTGGGCTTGTCAAACACGCTTAGTACCAGGCCAAAATCTTTGTAGGTTGGCATTACATTGCGGTTTTTCTCTTCATCGAAATAAGAGGTAACAATGCCGGCAGATTCTTGCCCTCGGTGTTGAAGGGCGTGTAAGCCGTAATAGGTTAGCAATGCGGCTTCAGGGTGATCAAATACTCCAAATACTCCACAATACTCGCGGGGTTTGTCGCTCATTAAAGGGCCTCGAACTCATTTTTTTGATGCAAAAACAAAAGATAATAAAACCAATCGGGAAGTGTGCATTAGAAGTCTGCATCATTTACATGAAAAAGTATCGTTTGAGTCGGATAATTTAATTTTTACTTTCCACTCAAATTTTGCCCATGGAAGTAACTGCACAGCTTAAAAAACCGATATTCAGCTCAAACTGGATTATCAATCAAAAAACCGATTTAATCTGGTTTATTGGAGGTGCTTTTGGCGGATATCTTCTCATGTTTATGTATGAAGGTCTTGGATGGGATATGGTTACCATTTGGTTTTTTTGGGTCGCCTTCATCGACACCCCACATTTTTTTGGCACCTACAGTCGCACTTATTTAGACAAACAGGAATTCAAGCAACGTAAACCTCTTCTTTTGTGGAGCTTATTATGGTTTATCGTAGGTCCGGTTGTACTCCTGATTTGCTACTTGATGTTTAATTCCGGGCTGGAGAGTTATTCCGTTCCATGGATTTTGCTGACCTCCTTCTTTGGGCTATGGGCTTATTGGCATGTGGTTCGGCAGCATTATGGATTTCTGGCTTTATATAAAAAGAAGAATCAAGAGCAGCACAAAACAGATTACTATATCGATGCAAGCTTATTGTATGCTGGCTTAATGTTACCGTTTTTGGTTTTTATAGTACGATTTCCCGAAGCTTCCGAATTAATTGCACCAACGTTAGCAGTTATCGAGCCAGCCCTTGGTATAACAGCCGAGCAATTAGTGTCTGGAGTAACACTCTCTATAGTTGGAGCCTTAGCTTTGGTGTATATTATTCGCCAGATTTATTTGTTAAAACAAGGGATTCCGATCAATATCCCTAAAGCACTTTTTTTGTTAGCGGTAATTCCATTGCATCTATTTATTTGTTTTTCGGACGCAGTAGTAGAAGCCGGAATTTTCGCTTTTGGGGCGTTTGTAACCATTTTCCATGATCTCCAATATCATGCTATTGTTTGGTTTCATCATAAAAACCGCTACAAAAGAAATCCGGAAACGGCTAATTATGGGATTTCAGCGTGGTTATCAAAATCACTTCCCAGATATGCGTTAACTGCTATTGCCATGGGTGTAATATTTCGGGTACTTGGCTGCACATTCGAAGTGCATCCCGGATGTATTCCTATTGCTGTTACAAGTAACGTGATTTTATTCGCTGATTTTGGAACCGATAAATTACTTCAGGGAATCTTACTTGGTTTAGCATTCCATCATTATTTTTTGGATCAGTTTATTTGGAAAACGAGCAAAGACAAAGAACTTGCACGAGATTTGAATATGCAAAATGCATAAAAAAAGCCTGCTATTTAACTAGCAAGCTTTTGTAGAGTGTTGGAGAAAAATCAGGACAATTCGGCTTCCAGGATAATCTGAGCATTTAATACTCGGGAAACCGGGCAAGCATCTTTGGTTGCTTCAGCAATTTTCTGGAATTCATCGTTATCGAGACCCGGAACTGTTGCTGTAGCATTCAATTTGATTTTTGAGATGGTTGGAGCGCCATCAATCATTTCCAATGTTATAGTAGCTTTAGTATCTACGCTCTTGGTATCATGGCCTGCCTTTGCAAGTTCGTTTGATAATGCCATTGAGTAGCAGCCGGCATGTGCAGCCGCAATTAATTCTTCAGGATTGGTACCATCTCCATCTTCAAACCTTGAGACGAAGGTATACGCACCTTCGAACATACCACTTCCAAGTTTTAGATTTCCATTTCCACTTTTTAAATCGCCATTCCACATGGCTTCTGCTTTTCTATCTGGCATAATTAGATTTATTTATTGTTAGTTACTACCGATAACTTATCCGAAATTAAACGCATTCCCGAATTAAATAAATTAGTTTTGAGAATGAAAATAGCGGAACAGAATAATACGAATTTGGTTGTCATTTCTGTTAAGCATTAGTATTACCCTTGGCAAAGCCTAAACAAATCATAGAATGAAATTATTTAATACCTATCAGGAATTTATTGCAAACCCTTGGGTAATTGTACTATTCGGTTTGATTTCGGGTGTGGGCTATGTTCTTGATCTTTTTTTGGTAGAATTCACTAGTGCAATTGTAGTGATGCATTCTGTGTGCGCTGGAATAAGTTTTACAACGCTCGTTTATTTTCTGATTACAAAAAAGCATAATTGGGAATTACTCAAGATTCTGACCTTAATTCTTTTTCTGAATCTATTAGTACTACCATTTTTAGCACTAACTCTTGACAATTTCATTCTCCTTTTTTTACGTAACGCATTGTTTTACTGGGCTACCATGGCGGTGGTTGCATTACTATTTGGCACGCGTCAACTCATGTATAGCGCCCTGCTATTTGGAGTTCAGTTCGTTTTAATTACGATACTTTCATCACACGAATTTCTGCAGGAATCGTTTATAACAATAGCTATCGTTTTCTCGATTTATGTGCTTATCATTTATGCTTTTATCACACAAATTGAATCCTTCTTAACCGAACAAGAACGCGTAAAAAATGAGCTTGAAAACCAATCTCAGCTTTTAAGCAAAAGCAATAGCACCAAAGGTAAATTACTTTCTATAATCGGGCACGATTTACGCTCTCCACTTATGAGCTTAACCAGCCTTTCGGTATTGATTAAAGATGAAGTAGATCAATCAAAGAATGAAGATTTAAAGGACTATGCTGGGCTATTAAGCACCACCGTTGAGCAAACTTCATTTCTGGTAAACAATCTGTTGGAATGGAGCCGATCTCAGGAAAACAATATCACTCTTACAGTACGTCCCATTCGTATTGAGCCTTTTTTACTCAGCTTGAAAGATTTAGTAGAGTTCAAGCTTACCTCAAAAAATATAGCCTTTAATATTGGGCCACTTACTGCACCCGAAATTTTTGCCGATCAAAATGCTTTGCAAACCATACTCAGAAACCTGGTTACCAATGCAATAAAGTTTACAAACCCCGGCGGCGAAATCACTATTTCTTCTCATTCCGATGCACTTGGATGCTTTATCACCATAAAAGACAATGGAGTAGGAATGGATAAAGACACACTTCGGGCGCTACAGGACATCAGTTCTTATGCATCAAAAAAAGGAACTGCTGAAGAACGTGGAACCGGGATTGGGTTTAATTTGTGCATCGAATTAATGCATCTGCACAACGGGTATATCAATATTGAAAGTGAACCCAAAAAGGGCACAAAAATCATTCTATTTTTTCCGGATAAAAATACCGATTAACTCACCATTGCCCTATGTCCATTTCTTAATGAAACTTAAGTGAATTAAAATTTTCTAATAATTCTTAAGTTTTAGTGTTATGCGAATCTCTGATTTGCCGATAATCTTAAAAAGTACTTCGTACAGATAGATTATCAAGAGAGAAAGAGAGACAATGCGATGAAAATACTTACCAGAGAGGTTATTGATGAGTGCATTTCCAATCTAAAAACTACCAGTTATGATGAAGTGCTAACCAGAATAAGTAATAAAGACGAACGCTTTCGAATTCACCGATGGATTCGCCGAAAAGTAGACATGTTTTTATCCACCAGCAGCATGTATCAGGAGGAAGAATTTCAACTTGTGCTGATGTGGTTTTATATACAACTAAAGTCTGAATGGAGCCAGCTAAATACGCATGGCCAATACCTACAAATGAGAGGCTACGATATTCCCGGATCGCTGGTATATCGGTTAAAAGTATTGAGTATCTCTATCAAAGAAGTGGAGAGTTTCATTAACCTCTACCATGTTGATGGGGTGACCAGTTTTTTAAGCTTACCGATGGAAGTGTTCGAAAGTGCTCCGATGTATTCGGATTGACAGTTCGCAGTTCAACTAGCTATGTAACAGTCTCAAGCATTATTTTAACAACAACATTTTCCTCGCCGAATTCCCTTGAGAAGTACTTAAGATATAATAATACACTCCACTGCTGAGTCCCATACCATCGAACGTAATATTATGTGTCCCTTCTGCGAATCTTCCTGAAGCAACTACCGACACTTCTTTACCTAAAACATTGAAAACCCGTAGTTCTATTTCATCTGCCTCTGAAAGCGTAAAACTAATGGTAGTAGTTGGATTAAAAGGATTAGGATAATTCTGGGACAACTCAATCATGTGTGGACTTTCGGTAATTGGTAATGCTGTATTAGTTGAGTCTGAAAAAGGGAAGAAAAATTCTAGGGCTTCATCAATATGCGCACGCCAGTTGCCCCAGCTATGGCCATCATGCCAAATATTCGATTTAAATGGATACTCTTTCTCGGCCAGCATAGCAGTAAAAGGTGGCGAATAATCGGTTATCCCACTCCCTTCGTAGGTTCCCCAATCGATATACCACGTTAATTCTACTTTTGGCCCGTTGATAATCTGATTGTATACCGATTGATTATTTGCCCAAAAAGCAGTTGACAGCAGTGCAGCATTTCCAAAAACCTCGGGATTATTGTACACTATTTGAGCAGTTATTAAAGCAGCATAGGATGGGCCTATCATTCCGCGCTCGGCAGCATCAGAACTAATGGCGTAATTGTCTTCCAGAAAAGGCATCAATTCGGTTACAATAAAATTCTCAAATTTATCTGTGTCTTCCCACGCGTATTCGTTACTTCGATCAACCGGCGGCACAAAAACACCGATTGTAGGATTGATTTTACGATCATGAATCAAGTTATCGAATACATTCTGAGCATTGGCAAGGCTTATGAACTCTGAGCCATCATGAAATAGCATCATTGGATACGAATTATCAGAGTTGTAATTGGGTGGAACATACACACGAATGGTTCTTGAATTATTTAACACAGAACTTGAAAAACTAAAACTATCGATCACTCCTTTTGGAACATTATCACGGGCAACAATTTCGTCGGGGAAAATATATTCAGGCATTCGTACTTCTGAATTAGGACCAAAACCACCGCTTACTCTTTGGCTGTTTCGCGGATCGAGAATCCAGTTTGAACCACTTAGAACAAACTTATAATCTAACCGAGCATCTGATTCAAAGCTTAGGAGCCGATACCAAACGTTGGTGTTCGCAATTTTCTGCATTGGATAAGCATCCGAATCCCACCCATTGGCATCGCCCGGAATGTGCACCGAGGACACATTTCCCTTGTACATAAACAATGCTACGGTATCACTTTCAATTTTTGGGAAATTAGATTGAGCCGTTAGAAAGCTATCGGCCAGTGCTTGCTGTTCGCTTGTAGCCACTTCTTCAATACGTTCAAGGAGAGCAGAAAATTCTGGACCGGGAGTGGCTGTGTTTGCTTGGGCAATAGCTTGATTTACGGCTATTAATGAAATTAAAAGTACGAACACTGAAAACTTGGAAAGAATATTCAAAAGGGTAATTATTGAGAGAATTTATTTTAGAAGAAGATATTCCTTTTTGTTCTTTTATTTCTAGATTTTCCTATTAATTAGTAATTTAAGTGTTAATGAGACTACTACTTTTCATCATTTCTACTACTATCATTTCTTGTAGTTCTTCAACTATTAACTCAGATGAAAAAGATCGATTCGAAATTGAAGATCTTCACTCAGAAGAATTGAGAGAGTTTTTGCAGAATAATTATTCTGAGTTTAGAATTGTGACATCACCAATAAAAGTGGACAATCCTTATGGTCAGTTTTTAGAATGGGCAAATTCTGGTTACGATTTTATATTAACGTATGATTTGGATGCTAATGGTTATTTAGATTACTTTATACGTCTTTACCAACAAACACCATTGGAAGAGGATAATCGTTACGAAAGTGTAGTAGAAGTATATAGAATCTGGCTTTTTGGGAGTGAAACCGGATTAATACTTAATGAGGATAATAGTAGGTATAGCGGATTCGTCTATAACGGTGCTTTCGAAGATGATAGTTATTCAAGCACAGCTGTTTATGGTATTCTACCAGATGGTGATTATACAGATTGGAGAGATAGTTCATTTACTTTGACAAAACCAAGTCTTGGAATTATTGGTCCGGCAAGTTATGTAGCATATGAATGGTTTAGTCCTGATAGCTCAACATTCTATGTTTTCTGGTCGGATTGAAAACTACCTCAAGAATAACTGAGAATAATTTTCCGGTATTCTAAAATATTTCTTGAAAAGTAAGGGTAATCGCCCTTATATTTATTGCTCTTCAATAATGAAGAAATAAGCGAGAATAGCTCAGTTGGTAGAGCACAACCTTGCCAAGGTTGGGGTCGCGAGTTCGAGTCTCGTTTCTCGCTCTTTAGAAGCCTCTCAGATTAAATTCTGAGAGGCATTTTTTTGGAATAGAACTGATACTATTGCCAAGGTTGAGGTCGTCACGCTGAGGCGTGAAGTCTCGTTTCTCGCTCTTTAAAAGCTTCTCAGATTAAGTTCTGAGAGGCTTTTTTATTATCTACATCGAAATTTCTTTTAGTGCAGATAATAACCTTCCCAAAAATTTATTCCCATACACCCGTTCGATATGATTCATATCAGCCAGTACAACCAACAACTCTTTGGAGCGAGAAAAAGCTACGTTGAGTAATCGCGGCACACTCATCCCGTTTTTAGTTTCATCAAACGGGCGTACCGAATAGTGTCGATGTTGCCCGTACTGTATTTCGCCACTCATCACGGTATCAAAGATAATAACCGGCTTTTCACGCCCTTGAAAGGTGTGGATGGTTCCCACCTCAATCCCTCTATGTCCTTTCTCACGCAAATGATTTCGAACTTGGTACACAGAACTCCGAAACGGAACAATGATCCCAATATGATCTGCGGGATGCTTTAATTTGAGCTTCTTTAGGCTTTCCTCGATCAATCGAAGGTGTACTTCGTTCTTTGGCTTAAACCCTCGTTCGCTGGATTCTTGCTTGATATGCGGTCCGTATTTGCTGGAATCAACCAGCGCCACAGATACTTTGTTTTTCTTCTGATTCCCGGATTTCGGTTTCTTTCCTGTTTTTAGACGACCATCATAAAAAACGGAACTTATCACACCCGCAAGGTCAGAATTCAATCGGTATTGAGTATCAAAAAAACAGGTAAAACCAGGATTACGATCGTGCCAGAAAAATAAATCTTCAGTGGTCTCAGCTTCAGAAACATAGGTGAAAATATCCTTCTCTAAAAAAGCCGAAGCTTCCCGATCGTCAGTAATGGAAATGGGCGGTAATTGCATGGGATCGCCGGTAATCACGATATGCTCTTTGGCTTTCGCTGCCATCAACAACAAAAAAGGTAGCGATGCCATTGAGGCTTCATCCACCACTACAGCATCGTAACTAATATTGTAGAACAACTCGCTGGTGCACACTTTAGCCATGGTGGTAGCTACCAATTGCTTTTTCTTGAGTTCATATCGCTCGTTCAGATTCAGCAGTTTCTCAATTTTCTCTTCCAGCTCAATCGGACCTCCCATTCGATCCACTTTCTCACCAATTAGTTGCGCTTGCATATCTAACGCTTGGGGAACTTCTTCGTCGTTCTCCATCATCTCGTCGATCTGATCCTGTAACGCTCTGAAATTGTCTAGCAGCTGACTCATTTCCAGCGCATCCGCTTTTCGCCCATCCAGCTTTGCCTTCACCTGATGTTCGAACAAAACTTCGTCCAGACGTTCATCATCTAACCAAGCTTCCCCAAATCGAGTGCTGTTTTGCAGATCGAAATTGGGCTGAATTTCATACAGTGCATCCATCACACTAAGGAGCCCAACATCCACAGCACGATTGGTATTCGAGACAAAAAGCACTCGCTTTTTCAATCTCAGAAAGTTTGCGATAATGTACCCAGTGGTGGCTGTTTTCCCGGTTCCTGGTGGTCCCCAGATGTAGGTCACATTATTATTCAACGCTTTCTTGATGGCATCCAACTGCGAATCATTTCTCAGCTCGTCTTTGAGTACATCTACCTCGGGTTCTGTTTTACTGAACCGTTTTTTAGGTTGAAGGAGCACTTCCAATTGTGGAATTTCCTTCCACTTTTCTTTGAGCGTTTGCAAGTGATCTTCGGTCCGACGAAGTACAAAATCATTTTCCCATTCCAGAAAAACTTCGTTGATCACCTTGCCCTGATCTTTATCGAACTCCAGCCAAACCTTGCTGTCTTTCAGATCAAGCACTTCCACTTTTACCGGTTTTTCGGTTCCGATGGTGGCTTTTACTTCCTCCGCGAATCGCAATCCCTGATTATTGCATTCAAACACATACACAAACTGACCCGATTTTTTCTCTTTGATCCCCTGGGTCAATACATCGGTGGAGGGAGTTTCTCTCACGGCCTCAATTTCTTTGCCGATGGCTTCGATTGCCTGTTGAATAGTCTTTTTTATACTCAAGTTTTAAATGCTAAGTGCTAAATGTTAAATGCTCTTCATTTAACATTTAAACTTTAAAATTTAGAATTCTTACTGTTCCCAAAGTTCCGAGCGGATCATTTCGGCGGATCGATCTGATAGCTTGTATTCGAGTTTAATGCGCTTCTTTTCCGGTACTTTTTGCTCCACCAATCGAGCGCTATCGGGGGTATACAAAATCAAATCGGTATCTCGAACAAACAAAGGTAATGACTTCCCATAAATACTTCCTGCCACAAAGGAGCCTTCGAAGGGAATCGTCGGTTTTAGTTCCGCAATTATCCGAGCGATGGAATCCTCTTCGGAAGTTACCAAGCCAATGGTTTGGATGCCAAACTGATCAACCACCGAAAGCAGCACATCCGGGTCGTACCCATAAATGATCGGGATTATCATGATGGAGTCGCTCAAACTCCGAAATTGATGCATAAACCGAACCGGCACAAATAGTGCATCGAATTTTGCCGCGCTTTCATATTGATTGATGTCGATTACCCGACTTTTTACGCCTACCTGTTTTTTGATGGCACTCGCGAGCATACCACCAAGCTCGTTGTTTTCGCCCACACTAGCACAGGTTTGGATTCGATCCGGCCAATCCATGTAATCCAATTGTTCCTGAAACAGCAATTCAATCTCGTTATCGTCAAGACCATAGCCCACCAATTGCTCGATGAGAGCCTGTACTTTTTCGCCCCCAATTTCCAAGCGCTTTTCTTTATCCATCAACGAAGTCTGACGATTTACCACAAAGCCTCGACCACGTTCACCGGTAATCAGACCTTCATCTGCCAGAATATGATACGCCTTTCGTACCGTGTGAAAACTCGCTTCCAGCTGTTGCCCCAATTCCCGAGTAGATGGCAATACCTCTCCCACCTGAAATTGCTTGGTGGAAATCATCAGTCGAATTCGATCAGCGATATGTGTTGCGGAGGATTTCATTAACATGTCCACTCTTGAGAGAGGATTTAGCGATGTGTTTCTTTGCTTTGATGATTCAGAATATAACGCTCAATTTCTGACAGTGCATCCCGATTATTGGGATAAATCTCATCATCTTGAAATCGTATAACTGTAACTCCAATAGAGTTCAAAAACTGTACTTTTCTGCGATCTTTCTCAATTACTTCCGGTTGATTGTGACTCACTCCATCCACTTCAATGGCAAGCATGAGCTCATGGCAAAAAAAGTCAACAATGTATTCGCCTAATGGTTTTTGTCGATGGAAATCGTAGCCCATGCATTGCTTTCCCGAAAGTGATTGCCACAATAAGATCTCAGACTTGGTTGTATTGTTTCGAAGCTTCCGAGCGATTTCTTTAAGCCGCGGATTGTATGGAATGATTGTTCTTCTTGGCAATTAAATCCCCTTTTAATAAACCCGATTTACACACCCCTAAATCCCCTCTCAAGAGGGGACTTCTTTCATTCGAAAAAGTAAATTCTTTCAATAAACCAAGCAATTACACCTAATAGCATAGAAAATTGCCCAATCCAAACCCCGTAGTAACTAATAGTATACTTTTTAGCATTCTCTTTTGAAAAAGCACGATCTAATTCTTTTCGGTTTTTCTTACCACCCATATTGGTGTTTCTGAAAAAATTGCTAGTTGCACAAAAAGCATGAATGAGCTGAACACTGCAATTCCAAATCCTACTAAAAAAAGGTATCTAGCAACATCAAATGCTGAATAACTCATATTAATTCCGTTTTAGTCCCCTCTTGAGAGGGGATTTAGGGGTGTGTTAGTTCGAAACTCGTAAATCATTATTCGTATTTCGTAATTCATCCGTTCTCTCCCATCACTTTCTTCAACTCAGTAACCAGCATCAACGCTTCAATAGGCGTAATTCGGTTCGGATCAACGGCGTCGAGTTTGTTCATCAGCGTTTCGAATTTGGGATCCATGTGATTGGCGAACAAACTCATTTGGGCAATTTCGGCTTGTTTGTCGATGGAGTTCGTCATTTGCTTCGCCGCTGCTTTTTGCTTGGATGCACGATTTTGTATCTCCCCATTGGTATTAGTTATATCCAAACTATGACTTTCAAGATTCCCCAAAATCTCTTTTGCCCGATCAATAACAATCTGAGGCAAACCGGCCATATTCGCCACCTGAATCCCATAACTATGATCGGCTCCTCCCTGAATCAACTTCCGCAGAAAAATCACTTTTCCGTCATGTTCTTTTACCTGCACATTGAAATTCCGGATGCGATCATACATTCTTTCCAATTCATTCAATTCATGATAATGCGTGGCAAACAAAGTTTTTGCAGCAACCGGTGCATGATTATGTAAATATTCCGCCAAACTCCAGGCGATACTTAATCCATCAAAGGTACTGGTTCCCCGACCAACTTCGTCGAGTAATATCAATGATCGCGGTGTGGCATTATTCAGAATATTCGCGGCTTCGTTCATCTCCACTAAAAAGGTAGATTCACCTGCAGCAAGGTTATCCGAAGCACCAACTCTGGTAAAAATCTTATCCACCAAACCAATATGCGCAGATTCTGCCGGCACAAAGCTACCCAGTTGAGCCATCAACACAATTAAGCCGGTCTGACGCAAAATAATGCTCTTACCTGCCATATTCGGCCCGGTAATAATCATGATTTGCTGTTCGGCATTATTCAGTTCAATATCGTTTGGAATGAACGGCTCACCTAGTGGCAACGATTGTTCCACTACAGGATGCCGCCCTTTTTTGATGCGAATTTCTTCAGAATCTCGTACTTCCGGTTTAGCATAACTGTTTTTAAAAGCCACCTCTGCAAAACTCTGGAGTACGTCTAACTGTGCAATAGCTTGGGCAATTTGTTGGATATCATCCGCATAATCAGCCACGAACACTCTCACTTCTTCAAACAACTGATACTCGAGTGTTTTACTCCGGTCTTCAGCTGATAGAACTTTTTCCTCTACTTCTTTCAGCTCTGGAGTGATATACCGCTCGGCATTAACCAGTGTTTGCTTGCGGATGAAATGCTCCGGCACTTTGTCTTTATGGGCATTGGTTACTTCGATGTAATACCCGAAGACTTTATTGTAGCCAATTTTCAACGATGGGATTCCACTTTCGGTAGAAAGCTTGTCCTTAATCTGAGCAATGTAATTCTTACCATTTTTGGCAATATCACGCAATTCGTCCAGCTCTTCATTTACCCCATCCTGAATCATCCCGCCATCGCGAATGCTTGCAGGAGGTTCTTCAGCAATTGTATCATGTATCTTATGCTGCACTTCCATCAACAACTTCAAACGCTGATTGATGTCTTGCAGCAAAGGCTGCTCCCAGCTCGAGAATAAACTTTTTAATCTCGGAACCTGGGCTAACGATCGTTCGATTTGTTTGAGATCGCGGGCATTTGTTCTTCCTACACAAATCCGGGAAATCAAACGCTCTAAATCTCCAATTTCTTCCATCTCGTCTCGAAGTGAGGATCGAATGGAGTGATTTTCATAGAGCGCTTCGACTGCATCAAGGCGATGTTGGATGGGTGTTAGTTTTTTTAGCGGACGCATAATCCAACGGCGCAGTAACCGTCCACCCATGGCAGTAGTGGTTTCATCCATAATAGAGATCAAAGTCCCTTCAGTACCGCCTTCCTGTATGCTGCTGGTTAATTCAAGATTGCGTTTTGTAGCCGGATCCAGCGACATAAAATCGTTGCTTTCGTAGGCATATAATCTTCTCAAATGCATCAGATACGCTTTTTGCGTCTCTTTCATATAGTGCAATAACGCACCGGCAGCTACCTGAGCAACTTTCAGTTCTTCAACCCCAAATCCTTTTAAAGAGTGTGTTTTAAAATGATCAGTAAGGGTTTTATATCCATAATCACCTTCAAACACCCAATCGTCAATAAAGGTTATGTTAAATGGATCAAAGTATGCATCTAACTTTCCTTTTCGTTTAGCTTGCATCAAAATCTCTGATGGTTGAACGGCAGCGATCAAGCTTTTTAACTGCGCTTCATTCACTTCGCTAAGCGCAAATTCACCCGTAGATATATCAGAAAAAGCCACTCCGTATAAAGGCCCTGCTGCAAAAATTGAAAGAATGTAATTATTGCGTTTGTGCTCCAGTAGTTTGTCGGATAGAGTAACTCCGGGAGTGGTAATTTCGGTAACATCCCGTTCCACAATTTTGCGCCCCGATTTCTTTGCTTCTTCCGGGCTTTCCGTCTGCTCACATACTGCAACTTTATATCCCTTTTTGACCAATTTCGGCAAATAGGTATCCAGCGCATGAAAAGGGAATCCGGCAAGCGGAGTTTGGTCGCCACCATTATTTCGTTTAGTGAGGGTAATTCCTAGCTCTTTGCTTACCAGTACAGCGTCGTCGGAGAAGGTCTCATAAAAATCCCCCACCCGAAATAGTAAAATGGTTCCGGGATATTGTGCTTTGATATCCTCGTATTGGCGCATTAATGGTGTTTGCTTGCGAGCCGCCATGTTATGATTCTTTGTGTACTAACAATATTAAGTGTTCTCTGAATGCTGAACTTACCAATGAATTGGCTTAAAAACTAAGCGCTGGATTTTGAAATAACGAGAGTATGCCTTTATTTTGATTAAAATAAAGAATCATCTTTGTGCAGAAATTTAAGGCTTACTGGAAGCGGGCGTTGGCACTAGCCAGCGAAAAAGACATTTTCTTCAATGCCTCGGCAATTACATTTAATCTGTTTATTTGCGCCATTCCGTTCATCCTGATTCTTATTTCCATCATTGGCTACATCTTATCCTTCGATCAGGCTTTTGAAGAGATTGTGCGCTACGGTTCGGAATTGATTCCTGTTTTCGATTACGAAGCCTCGGAAGAAGATGTGGTTCAGGGAGCACAGACTTTAGAAGGCATTTTACAGCCACTAGTTGGAGCCCGAACCGTTTTTGGGGTTACCGGTTTAATTATACTTGCACTATTTACTCAAGGATTATTACACAGTTTTAAACATGTTATTTTTGATGTTTTTGATGTGGAAGAACGAGCCCACCCCGTGAAAGATGCCTTGTACAATTTCCTCGGATTTGGCGTGATTGGAAGTGTTTTCATCTTTTTTAGCCTGGCAATTTCTTTTATCTCCCTTTTTGATTTCAGCATAATCAGAGTCCCCTATACCGATATTGAAATCAGACTTCCGTGGGTATATGATGTATTAGATTTTGTTCTGCCAATCGTTTTTACTTTTTTTCTGATTTTTGTGATTTACCGGTTTGTGAGCGAGCGTAAGGTATCTTACAGAACTGCATTAATAGGTGCCGGGATCTATACTTTTTTGTTCGAAATCGCAAAATGGGTGGTTAGTATTTATTTAGGCTACGCATTTTCGACCTATCAATATTTCTACCAAGGCTATGCGGTGCTTATTATTATCGGGATTTGGGCTTTTTACACCTCGCTTCTTTTTGTGATTTCTGTGATCCTCACACGTGCCTATAAAGAAACTTACGAGCAATCCACCACCCCTTCTGATACCAATCCTTATGCCGGACTTGATTAATGGCTAAAAAACTATCCATTAGTTTTTACGAACGTGATGACGTAGTAACCATCGCTAAAGAGCTGCTCGGTAAAGCACTATGTACTAAAATAGATGGTGTTCTTTGTAAAGGAATGATCGTTGAAACGGAGGCCTACAACGGCAGAACTGATAAAGCCTGTCATGCTCATTTTGCCGGCAAAACCAAGCGAACTAAAATAATGTACGATCGTGGAGGTTTGGCGTATGTGTATTTGTGCTATGGTATTCATCACTTGTTCAATATTGTTACCAATAAAAAAGGGCTAGCAGACGCCGTACTAATTCGTGGCATTGAACCGATCGAAGGGGTAGATCAAATCTTGAAAAGAAGAAATAAATCAAAGTTAGAACGCTCAGTTGGAGGCGGCCCGGGTATCGTTTCGCAAGGGCTCGGAATCTCAACCGATCATTATGGCACCGATCTTACCGGCAACCTTATCTGGATTGAAGACAATCAGCGAACTATTCCAGAACAAACTATCATTGCCTCGCCTCGAGTTGGTGTAGATTATGCTGAAGAGGATGCCTTACTACCTTGGCGATTTCGCATTAAAGACAATCCTTTTACGAGTCCGGCTAAGTAAAAAATTATTTTGTACGGAACTTCTAAGCCGTCTAAATCATTCTGGCACACAGACTATCATCACGATAAACAAAACTGATTGTACCTAGAACGCTAATTAGTTTAATATTGAACTAATTAAGTTTTTAAAAATTTCTATCAATAAAACACACAAAACAATGAAAGCTACTATTAAATCACTCACACTATTTGTTGCATTAATTATTGCAGCAGCGCCGGTAATGGCACAAGAAGCAACCCAATGGACGGTTGATAAATCACACAGCTCTATCAAATTCGAAATTCGTCACTTTTTCTCAAATGTACCGGGCGCATTTCACGAGTATGATGCTGATGTATATTTCGATCCAAATAACTTAGACGAAAGCATGCTCGATGTAACCATTCAGGTTGCAAGTGTAGATACAGAAAATGAGCGTCGCGATGGACACTTACGCACGCCAGATTTCTTTAATGCTGAAGAATGGCCAACTATGACTTTCACCAGTAATAGCATCGAACAAGTTGGAGACAACCAGTATGTTGCAAAAGGGGAATTAACCATCAAAGATGTTACCACTGACTTTGAACTCCCATTTACATTACTCGGCGTAATGGATCATCCACGTAGAGATGGCGTTAAAATTGCCGGCTTTACTTCTGAGTTTATGCTAAAAAGAAATGATTATGGCGTTGGTACCGGCGATTATATTTCTGATGCAGTGATCGGAAATGAAGTAAACATCACGCTTAATATGGAAGTGAATTCTGTACCGGAATCAGGAGCTTCTAATTAATTCAATCTTTCTCCAAGATTTAAAAAGCATCGTTTCATTGAGGCGATGCTTTTTTTATTTTAAGGAAACTTCAAAATCCGAACTATGAATAAGCGTACACTAATTATTGGCGGCATTATTTTAGCAGCCGCTCTCAGCCGATTAATTCCTCACCCATTAAACTTTGCGCCCCTTGGTGCTATGTCATTGTTTGGTGCAGCTTATTTGTCGGACAAGAAGTTTGCGTTTCTGTTTCCACTTGTTGCTTATTTCCTCACCGATTTGTTCATCAATAATGTGGTATATGGCACTTATTATGGCAGTTTTACTTTGTTCACACCTGGCTTTGGATGGATTTACGGATCTATCGCTGCAATTGTACTCATTGGCTTTTTTATGCTCAAAAAAGTAACCCTTCCAAGAGTATTTGGAGCAAGTTTACTCTCATCGGTAACGTTCTTTATCATCTCAAACTTTGGTGTTTGGTTATCCGATCCGGATTATCCGATTAATGCTGCAGGTTTGAAACTTTGCTACGAAATGGCACTTCCATTTTTTAAGAATACCATTTTGGGTGATTTTGCTTACTCGGCCATTCTTTTTGGTGGATTTGAATTTGCATTAAGTCGCACCCCGGAATTGCAAAAAGCTTAAGGGTAACACATTTACCTTACGTCAAAAGAATAGTATACTCACAGGGTAAAGAATCAGCACCTTGTGAGAATCTATTTTTAAAAAATGTTTGAGCTTTTTCCGGATCAACCGGTATACGAATACCCCACTTTAGTTAACGTTTTATACTCCCTAGTCTGGGCTTTCGTTTTATCTTCTATTATTGCCATAACTCACCGAATCACCTACACCGGTGGGCAATATCCTCGAAATTTCTTTCAAGCTATTGCATTAGGGTCTATCGTTGCTGCTATGGTAATGATGGCTATTGGGGATAGTTTGGCTCGTGGCTTAGGTGCTTTTGGGGCATTAGCTATTATTCGGTTTCGTACCAGAATTCAAGACGCCAGAAATATCATATTCATATTTGCAGCGCTCAGTGTGGGTTTAGCTATCGGTGTGTTTGGCTACACTATTTCTTTTGTTGGCACGATCCTGTTTTGTAGTGGCGCGCTATTACTTCATTACTCCCCTTTCAGTGGAAGAACGGGGGAGCGTGGCCGACTAATTGCCCGCATTTCTAATATTGAATCCATTTCGTTAGTAGAACAAACTATTGAAGAATTCTGCCACGAATATGAAGAAGTTCAGATCACGCATAGGAATTCCGGAAATGTTGATATCGAATTCGAAATTGAATTAAATCCCGGGGTAAGTAAGCCTGAACTTACTCAGCAGCTACAACAACTGGAACAGGTAAGTAGAGTTCGCATTACTGTTAAAGGAATTTTGGAGGAGAATTAAATGGGAAAACTTAATTCTTTCTATCTGGTAATAGGTATCACATTCGTAACCTTACTTACCGTAAATACTCGATATTTTAAAGGAAGTAATGCCTTTTTGGGAGTTACTTATGCCAAAAAATATCAGATAAATTCCGAAAAACCGGCAACGGTAATTGAAACCTATATTGTACCTGGTCAAACGGTAAATATTGGTGATTTACTGGTTGAACTTGAAAGCCCGGAATTAGAACTCGAAATCAAAAAGCTGGAAAAAGAGATTCTAAATCTGCAATCAGAGAAAGTGGAAAAGCAGAAATTGCTCGAATCCAAAATTGAACTTCTGAAAAGTGAAATAAACCTGATACGGAATGAGGTAAAAAACGAAATAGAGCGAATCGACGCCCGTATCCAGTTAAACGAATCACTCACAGAAGGCATTTCAAATAATCGTTCTACATCTACCGATTCATTTAGCGAGTTACAGCTTCAGAAGAAATCGATACAGGAAAAAGGAACCCTCGAAATTGAAAGCATCAATATTAGAATGAACGATGTATTGCAAGATCATGAATTCGATCAGTCTCAAGTTCAGGCAACCATCGAATTGCGCCAGCAAGAGTTAAACTGGAGGCTCCAAGAGCAGGAAAAGCTTAATAAGTATGCAGTATTTGATGGCGTGATCGACAACGTGAATGTAAAACCCGGTGAACAAGTAGAAGCTTATTCTTCACTTTTATCCATAAATCCGGTTCAACCAACCACAGTGATTGGGTATTTGGTGGGCAGCAAAGATCGAAGCCGTTCACTCGGTGATGTTGTTACTATCCAATCGATGGAACAGAGCAATTTATCTACACAAGGTACTATTATTGGTTTTGGTTCGGTTACAATGCTCCCGCAAATCTTACAAAAATCGACGGCAGTAAATGCCTTCGGACTTGAAGTATTTATCGAAGTAGATGCCGAAAATCCTTTACCGGTTGGCGAAAAAGTGATGATCAAGTGAGTTTTAGTAGGATTTTTGTACTTGGAATTATTATCGGATTCATCATAAATGCAAACATAAGTGCACAACAGAGTCCCTCCGATTATTTACTCACTGCCTTCGAAGCAGGAAACACGCAGGCACTTGAAGCGCAACTTGTGTTCTTATCCCGGAATCCTTACCGACTCCCACTTGCTGAGGAGATTGAACTGCGTTATTCGAATAATGAAAACACGTTAGAAGACGCCAGATATCGATTACGGTTACGACCTAACAATCCATGGAAAATTAGAAGAAACAATGCACTTTTTAATGCCTTAGAAAAAGAGCTCTCCATAGAACAGCAGCTGATTTTTAAAGAGAATTTGTATGATCGATATCACACTCTACTCGAGTACATTTTTGCCTCCAAAAAAACTGCTTTACTTGAACAACGTTATCAGTTAGCCTCCAAAAAACTGGCATTATTTCGAGAAAACCCTCAAGCGGAATTATTTGATGCTCGAGACTTTGTGGATGCCAAACTTGAAACCGTAGAACGACTCGAAGAATGGGAAGAAGCGAATAACGAGTTTATAAACATACAAAGAGAAATACAGCTCACATTAAATTCAACAGATCTTGAGTGGCAGGAGTTTGAGTTAATCTCAACAGATCAAATAGTTGAACTGTCAAAACAATTACTGGCTGAAAGCCTCCCATCAACCGAATTGCAGTTATTACAACAGCGAATAGAAGTAGCTAAAATAGAAACATCTAAAGAACGAGCAGATTTCGATATTGGATTTGTGGAGGCGCGCATAGCTCCGAACCTGCAAAATGATGACAATCAACTTGGGTTCGCTTTTGGCATTACCATCCCCATTTTCCGGGATAATAAAGATCAAATAGCGGAAAGGATATTAGACGAAATCGAGTTGCGTGAGGAATACTCCGACGAAGCATCAAAAGATTCTGTGATGAAAGTGCTGGAATTTCAATTTTTACAGGATCAATTATCGCAGCATCAAAAACTTAAAGAAAGTGTTCGTAAGACGAATGTAGATGTCTTGGGTGACAATCTTGTTCGATCTGAGGCATATAATCCCATCGCACTTTTAGAATTGGAAGAAGGAAAGCTTAAATTAGAGCAGCTGTTAATGCGCTCGCAAGAAAGAGTATTGGAACAATTCGTCGAGGTATTGTTCATTTACGATGCGATGCTATCCAAACCACTTACAAACTTTCTACACAAGGATTTAGAGATTATAGAATGAGTAATATTATTATTACAGGGGCAACTGCTGGCATAGGAAGAGAGCTAGCCATTCAATTAGCGAAAAAAGGTCATAATGTTGGCTTGATAGGAAGAAGAACCGAACGACTCGAAGAAATTGCGGAAGAGATTGGAGAACGAGCTTTTTATCGTGGTCTTGATGTAACCGAGTACGAAACGGCAAACATTGTGTATCAAGGCCTTGCTGATGAAATGGGCGGAATGGATATTATGATTCTAAATGCCGGAGTTGGCCGGGATAGTTTATTACCCAAATGGGATTCCGATAAACAAACCATCGATGTAAATGTAACTGCGTTTGTTCATGGTGCTCACTTTGCGTTCAAATATTTCAGAGCACAGAAAAAAGGACATATTGTTGGGATGTCTTCTATAGCCTCTCATCTATCTTCTGGTCGCGCTGCCGCTTACACAGCTTCTAAGCATTTTATCAGCAATTACATGACTGGATTACGCCAAAAAGCCAATAAACTGGAACTGGATTTAGTGGTTACAGATATCCGACCGGGTTATGTAGAATCTGAAATGACCGAGAACAATCCCAATATGTTTTGGGTGGCAACTACCGAAAAGGCTGTTTCACAAATGGTAACTGCCATCGAAAAGAAGAAAAAGCGGGCGTACATTACCAAACGCTGGTGGCTGATTGCAACCATTGCCCGACTGACTCCCCAATTTGTTTGGGATCGCCTAAAGTTTTGAATTCCTTCGGCAACGTTCGCTACAGTATTTAACCTGATCCCAGTTTTTCTCCCATTTTTTGCGCCAAGTGAACGGAAGTCCACATACCGGACAGGTTTTTGTTGGTAAATCAGATTTCTTTCTCATTTTTGGCATTATGCGAACCTTCTACCCGGTTTTATATGAATGTTTTTGATTCGCTGGGCCTCTTGTTTAACCATTGGATCACTTTTTTTAGCCCAAAGTTGTGAACTAGCCCATTTATAGGTTTTACTTACATCAACAATGGGTAATGGATAATCGATTCCTATTTCACATTGATACATTTGTTGCTCCATAGGCGACATTTTCCAAGGTTCATGGATTAATTCTGCGGGTACATTTTGTAGTTCAGGTACAAACTCACGGATAAACTCTCCTTCAGGATCATGTTCTTTTGATTGCTTGATGGGATTATAAATGCGAATTGTGTTAGTACCGGTAGTTCCTGCTTGCATCTGAAATTGTGGAAAATGAATACCGGGTTCGAAATCTAAAAACTGAGCGGCTAAATGTGTTGACCCTGCTTGCCATGGTTGCCATAAATGATGAGTTAAAAACGAAACCAGCATCGATCGCATTCTGAAATTCAAATAACCCGTTTCAGTTACCGCTCGCATACAAGCATCTACTAATGGATACCCGGTTTTTCCAACCTTCCAGGCTTCAATATGTTCTGGAATCAAATCCGTCCGAATATCATCGTAGCCTCTGTTGATATTCTCAAACTCCATTCGACATTCACTTTCAAACTTTTGAATAAAATGACAATGCCAGTGCAATCTGCTTTCGAATGACTTTAACCCGCGCTTAAAGGTACTTTCGGGGTAGTCTGCCCGATATTTCTTGTGCAACTGTTTTATGCTGATGTTTCCCCAAGTTATGTAAGGCGACATCCTGCTACACCAAAATCGACTCTCATCCGGTTTAGAAATTGCTGCATTATAGTTGGCAGCCCGCTCATCGATGAATGTTTGCAACACATTCCAGGCTTCCAGTTCTCCACCCTTTTGAAATAAATGATCCGGCGTTTTCCAGGAGAGAGGTATTTCTTTCTGATTTAGAATTTGCTCTAATTCTTTATTCAACTCAACAGTTTCTAAAGCTTCTAAATCAGGATCCTGAATGTCAGAAAAAATGCGATTTCTCCACTGTTCCCTCCAATTTGCGCGTGTAAAGAGCCCACGATGAACGGCATTGGTAGGCGTTTCCACCCAATTGATTTGATGCTTAATACACCACTGTTTTATCCTTTTATCGCGTTGAAAGGTGGCGTCTATTCCCGTTTCCTCATGGCTGAAGATTTGCCTGATAGAATACTCTTTTGTTAATAGCTCGAATACACGCTCAACCTCAGAATTAACGATGTATATCTTTTGATGGGATGCCAGCTGAGCGTTCATTTCTTCTAAACTTTCCCATACAAATCTCCAATGGCGCACATCATAATGAGGATCATCAATAAGAGAAGGTTCGTAACAATAAATGAGTAGCGATGGAAGAGATGATTGTGCCGCCATTTTTAACGGCGCGTGGTCCGAAAGTCTTAAATCGCGTTTGAACCAGACCAGGTTTATGGTTGGCTTCATGTAATTAATTAGTGTACAATTCGTAGAACAGACTGTTCATTTTTCTTGGCAGGAGAAGGTTTAATAGCCTTTTTGGCACTGTGTTCAAGTTTTACAGCCGCAGTATAAACTTGATCCACGTAGGAGTTCCATGTTTCGGTAAATAAGGAGCGAGTAACAGCGGTAACTTCATCATGATCAACCTCAAATTCCCTCTGTTTCTTTAGCGACAAAATTCGTGCTTTATTCCCTTGCTTTGATTTCTTCATAACTCTTCTCCAAGTCTATCATTGGTGATGGATACTTTATATCATCTTCTGATTTAAAAAAATCTATTTGATTAACGTTCATTGTGTGTGGTTCGTGTATGTATTCTTTGGGTACCGATTTTAATTCCGGAATCCAATGTTTTACAAACTCACCCTTGGCATCATACCTCTTTGCCTGCCCAATTATGTTAAAAAACCGATTACGAGGGTCGTGCCCAACTGTTGCATTATACGCCCAATTCCCATAATTCGAGCATACATCATAATCAATTAACAAACTTTCAAAATACTCTGCACCCATTCGCCAATCGATATTCAGATTTTGAGCCAAAAAACTAGCCACATTTTGCCTTCCGCGATTACTCATAAACCCGGTGTGATTTAATTCACGCATGTTGGCATCAATAAATGGGATTCCGGTCTCTGCATTTGCCCATTTATCAAAATTCTCACGATTTGTTTCCCAATTTCTGTTTTTATCCTGGATTCCACCTGGCTTGAAAATCTTGTCCCCAAATCTCCAGGCAGAAAAACGAAAATAATCCCTCCAGATCAATTCAAAGATGAGCCAATAAGTTGAATTGTTCTTTTTACGTTGCTCTTCGTAACTCTTTACTTCATGATAAATCTTGCGTGGCGAAAGCGTTCCATTTGCAAGCCACGGCGAAAACTTCGAGGAATAGTCTGCACCCAATAATCCATTTCGAGTTTCTTTATATGTTGCCAGAAGATCTGTTTTCCACAAGTAATGCTTCAATCGATCTAAGGCTTCATGTTCTCCTCCTTTGAACTGCAACACTGCACGCTCATCAATTTGAACTTCAGACAATCCAAGATCTTTTAGCGACGGCACTTCAGTGTTTTTGATGTCATCCACAAAAGAAAGACTTTCGGGAAGGTCTACCAAAGCCTCTACACTACTATACTTCTCAACCTTTTTGCGAAATTGAGTAAACACTATTGGAACGTTATGTTGCTCAAACGGAAGTTCATCGGGATGAAATAGTGTACTCCCCCAAAATGAATGAACTGGTATCGAAAGCGCTTCTTCAAGATCATTTTCGACTTCAATTTCCTCGCTCGTTACCTCTTCGTGATAAAACAGTTGATCGATGGAATATTCCTTTACGAGAGCCGGGATGAGTTTTTCTGGATGCCCTACTTCAACGTATAAATCACCTCCAAGCCGTTGCATCGACTCTTTCAAATCAAGTACCGATTCTCTAAGAAATTGTGCTCTGAATGCACCTGTTTTTTTAAATCCGAAGGAAGTCTCCCCAAATTGGCGTTTATCAAAAATATAAACGGGCAGCACTTTTCCCTCCTCAAATGCTTCTGCAAGTGCTTCGTTATCGTGGATACGCAAATCATTTCTAAACCAAACCAGTGTACGCTTCATGCAAACCTATTTCATTATTTAGGTGAATACACAAGCAATTTTGCAGAATAATTCCTGCCTTTCATGAGATTCAAATGTATTTACACTCTGTAAGAGCATCCCACAAAAAATGAGTGTAATTTTAGAAGAACTAACTAAACAATGTATAAATGCGCTTTTTATCAGTATTAATTCTATGTGGATTGGTAACAGCTTGTTCAAGCAACACCAATCAAACTAATGTTCTGGATAATTCTACATCAACGCTTGGTTATCTGGAAGTACCCGCCGGTTTTTCGGTAGAAGTGTTTGCGGAAGGAGTTGAAGGAGCGCGACAAATGGCGCTTGGAGAAAACGGAATTATTTATGTTGGAACTCGAAGAACAGGAGAAAACGGTAAACTATATGCCGTAATTGACTCCGATAATGATTACAAAGCTGATGAAGTAACGGTAATTGCTTCCGGGTTACGAATGCCGAATGGAGTGGCTTATAAAGATGGTGACTTATATGTAGCAGAAGTAAGTAATATTTGGCGCTATGACGACATCGATCAGACCTACGATCAAAACCCGGAACCTGTTTTATTACGTGATGATTACCCAACAGAATCCAGCCATGGTTGGAAATACATTGCATTTGGTCCTGATGATAAACTATACGTTCCGGTTGGCGCACCTTGTAACGTATGTAATCATGAAGATGAAAATCCGATCTATGCTTCAATTACCAGAATGAATGCCGATGGCAGTGATCGTGAAATTATCGCCAAAGGCGTACGCAATACCGTAGGTTTCACTTGGCATCCGGAAACCCAAAATCTTTGGTTTACCGATAACGGCAGAGATTGGATGGGCGATGATATTCCACCCTGTGAGTTGAATGAACTTACTGAAGAGGGCGCTCACTTCGGCTTCCCTTACTTGCACGGAAATGATATTTGGGATCCTGAATTTGGCAATACGGACGCTATAAAAACCAAAGATTTTGAAAAACCAGTTCAGGAATTAGGTCCGCATGTAGCCCCACTTGGTTTGTTATTTTATACGGGTGATATGTTTCCGGAATTCTATAAAAACCAAGCATTAATTGCGGAACATGGAAGTTGGAACAGATCAGAAAAAATTGGCTATCGTATCACTTTAGTAACCTTCGATGAAAATGGCACAGCTACTAGTTATCAACCATTTATACAGGGTTGGTTGCAAGGCGAAGAAGAAATAAAAGGTAGGCCGGTTGCATTTCTTCAAATGCCCGACGGCTCTGTACTCATCTCCGATGATCATACCGGAACGATTTACCGGGTTACTTACTCGGGTTAAGCAAATTGGTTTAATTCCGATAAAATTCGAGCAGCCATATTGTTATATTGGAAGAAATAATCACGAAAAAATTTTATGAAGAAAGTTGTATTAATTGCCGGTGATGGAATCGGTACCGAAATCACGGCCTCTGTAATTGCCATCCTAGAAAAGGCGAATGCGCAAGTTGAATGGGTAGAAAAAAAAGCAGGACTTGCCGCCTATAAAGAAACCGGAAATCCGCTTCCTGAGGATACCGTTGAAGCCATCAATGAACACCGAATTGCACTTAAAGGACCGTTAACAACTCCGGTGGGAACTGGTTTCAGATCAGTGAATGTGGCGCTACGTCAACAATTTAACTTGTACAGCAACATTCGCCCGGCCAGAACTTTACCTAACATCGATAGCCCGTTTAAAAACGTGGATATGGTAATCTTCAGGGAGAATACTCAAGGCTTATACATTGGCCGTGAACATTGGATTGATGAAGGCACCAAAGATCATGCAGAAAGTATTGCCGTTGTTACCGAAGCGGCCAGTAGAAAAATCATCAAAGCTGCTTTTGAGTATGCACGTGCAAATGGTCGCAAAAAGGTGACATTGGTTCACAAAGCAAATATTCTAAAATTCACTACCGGGCTTTTCTTAGAAGTTGGCCGTAGTGTTGCCGATGATTACAGTGATATCGAATTTGAAGATTTGATTGTAGACAATATGGCCATGCAAATGGTAATGCGCCCTCAGCGCTTTGATGTAGTTGTTACCACCAACTTATTTGGTGATATACTTTCTGATCTTGCAAGTGGACTTGTTGGTGGTTTAGGTGTTACCGGTGCTGCCAATATTGGTGATGATGCCGCGATGTTTGAAGCCGTTCATGGATCTGCTCCCGATATTGCCGGACAAAATAAAGCTAATCCATTAGCACTACTTTTTTCTTCTCTAATGATGCTGGAACATATCGGCCAAAAACAAACCGCTGAAGAAATCAGAAAAGCAATTTACAAAACATTAGTTGAGCGAAAGGTGTATTGCACGCAGGATATTGGAGGAGAGGGAACAACCTCAACATTTACGCAGGCTGTTTGCGACAATATCTAATTCAGAAATTAAAAGCCGTCACATCGACGGCTTTTTGTTTTAGGTGAAAACACTCATCAGTATTGAACTGATAAAAGATAATATGATGGTAAAAGCGAGCGCCCAACCGAAGCTTTTAATTTTAAATCCATCAATAAATTTATCTACCAGCATCACCAGAAAAGCATTGATTACGATGGCGAACAAGCCAAAGGTTAAAATGGTGATTGGTAAGGCCAATATTTGAAGTATTGGACCTAATAAAAAATTTACTACTGAAATTCCTGCAGCAACCCATACAGCCGACCAGAAATTTTTTACTTCAACGCCACTTAATACTTTCGCAGTAAGAAAAACTGAAACGCTATTTATTAACCAAGCCCAAAACATAGTTCATCAAATTTGTTAAAATTCGAATGTGAGTACGCAAAAAAAACTATTTTGTTTAGATGAACAGCCAAGATTTTTTTATCAATAAGCCTTTTACTGAATTAACTCCCGATGAGCTGGAGGCTATTTTTTACCTGCGGCAACAAGTTTTTATTATTGAACAAAACTGTTTCTATTCCGACATAGATGGTTCAGATTCCCAAGCACATCACTTGCTTTATTATCACGGCAATGAGTTACAAGGGTACTTAAGAATTTTTGAGCCCTGTATTAAATTTGATGATGCAACCTCGATTGGAAGAATTGTTGTAGCTAAAGATTACCGAGGTGGAAATACTGGAAAAAACCTCATAAAAAAAGGAATAGAACTTGCTAAACAGCTTTTTGGATATTCTACTATTCGAATTGAAGCTCAAGCAGCATTAGACTCTTACTATACACAGTTTGGCTTTAAAGCCATTGGGGAAGTGTATATTGTGGATGATATTCCACATCAACTCATGGAGTTGACTCCTTAAGTCAGCTCGTCTCTTTTAGCTTTAAGCGCAGGCACACTTACTTCAGCTTCAGATTTCACACTTTCCAGTAATTCACCAATTTTTGCGCGATCACCGTTGTTCTTTGCCAACGATTCGATTTGTTTCAAATCTTCATGCATTTGAAATAGCCCAACATACTGTACAGTTGGCTTAAGCATGTGCGCCTCTTTTGCTAAATCTTCTAAGTTACCTTCCTTAAAAAATGCCATCATATTCCCTGTATGCTTTGGAATATCCTGAATAAATAAGTCGAGCATTTCTAAGATGACAGTAGTGTCGCCGCCGGTAATATCTTCGAGATAAGAAAGATTAATGTTCAATGTTACTCTGTTTTCGACCGTATTAAGATTGTTTTGCCCCTAACTTTAGCGTCGGCAAATATACCGAACTATTGTTCGATAAAACTATAAAATATTCTTATACAGGTATTATCCTGTAAATATTACAATTCCAACCATTACAATTATGGCCAGTTTAAATATTAAACCTTTCCAGTTTTTCATTACTATTTTGCACAGAGATTAAAAAGATTGGGCTCTGATATAAACAATTATTGAAATAAATAACAAGTAATAATATTCGTTTTTAAAAAATTTACTCTCTGAGTTTTTATTTCAATATTTTCAATAATAATTACAGCAAAAAATCTAATTCATCATTATTCAACGGTAACACTTTTGGCAAGATTTCGCGGTTGATCCACATCACAGCCACGGTTTACAGCAACATAATAAGAGAGTAACTGAAGTGGAATAACACTTAATAAAGGTGATAAAAAATCCTCTGTTTCCGGTACGCTAAAATTGAATTCGCTCAAAGTACTAACGTCGTTGTTTTCTTCTGAAGTGATTGATATGATTCGCCCCTTTCGAGCTTTCACTTCCTCTATATTACTCACCATTTTATCATTAGTATGATCTGTGGTTGCAATTACTACAACTGGCATCATTTCGTCGATAAGTGCAATAGGGCCATGTTTCATTTCGGCGGCGGGATAGCCTTCTGCATGAATGTAGGATATCTCTTTTAATTTAAGGGCGCCTTCTAATGCAACCGGAAAGCTATACGTTCGACCGAGATACAAGAAATTTGGAGCATAGGTAAATAGATCAGAAATACGCTTCATTTGTTCGCTCCGATCTAAAATATGTTGAATCTTTTCCGGAATTTCGCTTAACGCTTTTATGTATTTTTTAGATACTTCTTTTGTGATTGCTCCTTTCATTAAAGCAAGCTTTAACGCGATCAAAACCAACACAGTAACTTGGCCAGTAAATGCTTTTGTAGAAGCTACACCTATTTCGGGACCGGTATGTAAGTAAACCCCTGCATCCGTTTCGCGAGCTATGGTTGAGCCAACTACATTCACGATACCAAAAACAGTAGCTCCACTGTCTTTCGCTTTTCTGAGTGCCGCTAAGGTATCAGCTGTTTCACCACTTTGGGATATAACAATCAGCACATCGTTCTCATCAATAATGGGGTCTTTGTATCTGAATTCAGAAGCATATTCTACTTCGACAGAAACGCGAGCAAGATGCTCAATCAAGTATTCTCCAACTAAAGCCGAATGCCAACTGGTTCCACATGCTGCAATGATGATTCGTTTAGCATCAACCAGTTTATCTAAAGCTTTTGTTAATCCCCCAAGTGTAATTTCACCTGTTTCTGTATTGATGCGCCCTCGCATACAGTCGGCAATGGTTTTGGGCTGCTCAAAAATCTCTTTTAACATAAAATACGGGTAGCCTCCCTTCTCAATTTCTTCGAGGCTCATCACCAATTCGTGTACTTCTTTTTCCAATTCAACGTCGTTGGCATCCAATACCTGAAACTTATCCTTGCTGATTACAGCTAGTTCACCTTCATCCAAATACACCACTTTATCAGTATATTCTGCCACCGCCGATGCATCCGATGCAATCAACATTTCACCTTCACCTACTCCAATTAATAGAGGAGATCCTTTTCTGGCCACCAAAATTCTATCCGGGTAATCGGAGTGAATCATGGCAAACCCATACGCTCCTGTTATTTGTGAAATCGCCAGTTGCACGGCCTTTTCTAAAGATAAATCAGAGCGAGTTTCAATTATATGTTCAATTAGCTTTGCAGCAACTTCCGTATCTGTTTCTGAATAAAACTCTATTCCTTCACTTTCGAGTTTTTTCTTAATTGCAGTATAATTTTCGATAATTCCATTATGCACTAAGGCTAATTTACCATGCTTTCCCATATGAGGGTGAGAGTTAACATCGTTTGGCTCGCCATGCGTAGCCCAACGAGTATGTCCTATACCAATAAATCCATTCGCATCTGTCTTCCCATTTATAAGCTGCTGTAAATCGTTAACTTTCCCCTTACATTTAAAGGTATTTAACTCCCCATTTAAAACTGCAATCCCAGCCGAATCATATCCCCGGTATTCCATTCTTTTAAGCCCTTTAAGAACTACATCTTTAGCTTCTTTGAACCCTATATACCCAATTATTCCACACATATTTTATCGTACAAGTTATTATTATCATTATGACCCTCTAAATTACGCTATTTTAGATTAAATTTAGATTTAAAATTGAATTAAAATTCTACTCTTTACTATGCAACTTTGTTTCTTTGATGATGAAAACGCATCAAATTTTCTTCCCCTAACACTAACTCGACCTATCTACGATCTCAGGGTTGGTATTTTAACGGTACGTGAAAAGTGGAATAAGTGGTTACGTCCCAAGAATATGAGTAGCATTTTAACACCACATTTACGGAGTGTATTCGCATCCCCAGACATCATCGATCAAGAGGATTGCATTTGGATTAACAGCAGATTGTTACCGTCTAAACCCACTGTTGAATCTATAAATAAACTAGCTTTAGGTGAGGGTTTATACTATAAAAATACCTTATTGGCTTGTAGGAACAATGGTGTCCAAAGCTTAAGCGCGTTTCGAGTAGACTCCATACCTCAACCCAACAAATCTACAACCGCTACATCTCCACCTATATTAATCACCTTTTTTTGGGACATGCTGCATTTAAATGGCGAAGAAATCGGCAGAGATATTGAGTTAATGCGTTTGAACCCAATTAAGCAAAAAGCGATACATAGTTCAGTTATAATTACAAATCCAGATCAAGTGTATGTTGCTGATTCAGCTAGAATAGACCCCGGTGTAATAATAATGGCTGATGAAGGACCTGTATTTATTGGGAATGAAGCAAAAATTGAAGCCGGAAGTGTTATAAAAGGCCCGGTGGCTATCTGCGAAGGTGCACAAGTAAAAATGAAAGCTCGTATTTCTACTTCCACTACAATTGGTCCGGTATGCAAAGCCGGTGGTGAAATCAATAATTGTATATTTCATTCCTACTCTAATAAGAGCCATAACGGCTATGCCGGGAATTCAATTTTCGGACAATGGTGTAATTTGGCCGCCGGCACAATCACATCCAATTTAAAAACTAATTATGGTCCAATAAAAATCCCACATTGGGATTCTGGAGCGTTAAGCGAAGATTCAGTTCAATTTTTTGGCACTGTTTTTGGCGATTTTTCTAAAACAGCCATTCAAACTAAAATTAATGTAGGCACGATTTGTGGAGTGAGCTCAAACATTTTTGTATCAGGATTTACCCCTAAGAAAATTTCTTCCTTTACTTGGTTAGGTGACGATGGCCCAAAAGAGTATGATTTCCCAAAGGCAATCGAAGCCATGCGAGCTATGATGGCACGACGTGATGTAGACTTGGACAACGATTATATCCAAATGATGAAAGCAATATTTGCTAGTCGATCACCTTCTTAAAGGATAAAATGGTAAGCGACTGTTCCGGGTAGAAGTTTATATCTCCACCAAATTGCTCAAGTAAGGTTTTTAATACCATAATGCGCTCCTCTTTTTGGGAGAATATCGCTTTGGAGTTTTCGGTAAAAACCGGAGATATGATATGTATTTTTATGTGATTATCAACCTGATCGAACTTAAGCCGAACATTCAGGTTTTGAGTAACTCCTAATTTACTTATCTGGGTAAGTATTTCATTTATAAACAATCCAAGTGGAATGAGGTTCGAAATACCTTCTGTGTATTCATGAACGATTGGATCGCCTATAATCGAGATGTTTTCTCGCGCTACATGCAGCTCAAATACTTTAGTAATGGTTCGAGCAAGCGGAATTTTAACGTAATCCTCAAAATCATATACAAGCTCATGAACAATACCAATTGCTTTAACCCGAAGAATATTAGTATCCAATGCTGATTTAACATTCGGATCATCCTCAATCATCTTATCCAATTCCAAAAAAGAAGAAAACAGTGCCAAGTTGTGCTTCACACGATGATGAATTTCTTTTACTAACACTTCCTTCTCTAAAAGTAAGTCTACCAAGCGCTCCGTTTTATTCAGCAACTCTTTTGCATCTTGTTTTTGTCGGAGCACGCGTTTAACAGCAAATGGTAATCGATCTAAGTGATCTTTTTGGATCACATCATCTGCACGATTTGCTAGCAGCTCAATTTCCATTTTCTTTGAAATAACTCCAGAAACCGAAATAAAAGGGATATCTGGAAAATGTTGCTTGGTGAACTGTAATGCATCTTTACCAGAGTATTTACCACTGATATTATGATCTGAAATAATTAAATCCGGCAGCCATTGTTTTACAGATTGCTCAAACTCGTCAACTTCATCTACATCTTTATACTCGAATTTTAAGCCCGCTTTTTTCAGCTTACGAGTAATGAATTCAACATCATGTTCAGAATCTTCAAGAATCAGAATCTTATAGTTTCTTGAATCGTTGCCGCTTTCTCTATTACCGTTATCATTATTTTGATTCTTCATTTACGCTTAACCAGTATCTACCTATTGAACTAATGGTATCCGCGAATTCCTTAAAACTCACGGGTTTTACTACATAACTATTTATGCCCAGATTGTAGCTTTCTATTATATCTTTGTGTTCTCTTGACGATGTTAACATCACAATGGGACAGTTTTTAACCCATTCGTATGACCTGATTTTCTTCAATACCTCAAGTCCATCAATTTTAGGCATTTTAAGATCCAACAAAATCAACTTTGGTTTTTGAGCGAGATTTTGATTGGTAGCAAAAAACTCTAACGCTTCTTCACCATCTTTTAACCGCATTACCTCTACATTTTTTATCGCTTTTTTTAGTGCGATAATAGCCAACTCGGCATCGTTATCGTCATCCTCTATCAAAACTATGTCTAAGCTTTTCATTTATTTAGATTAACTTATAATTTAAAATAAAATGTACTGCCGATACCCTCTTCACTCTCTAGCCAAATTTTACCTCCATGACGTTCGATTATTTTCCTAACAATTGCAAGCCCAACTCCTGTTCCCTCAAAGGTTTTAGAAGAATGTAAGCGTTGAAAAACACCGAATATTTTGTCTTTATACTCCATATTGATTCCAATACCATTATCCTTAATAAAATAAACGAACTCTCCCTCTTCTGCATTCGACCCAATAGTTATTTCAATTTTTTCCTCTTTAGATGAATATTTAAGTGCATTTTCTACCAGATTAAATAATGCTTGTTTAAGCATTGATTGATCACCCATGGCATTGGGCAAATCTTGGATGTTTATTTTAACATCCGCATTCCAATATGGCGATTGGGCTACTTCATCGACAACCTGATGAACTAGCTCAACCATCTCTACAGGTCGTTTGGTTAGCTCTTTTCGACCTAAGCGCGAAAATGCTAGAATATCATCGATTAACTCACCTAGTTTTATAGCACTTGCATGAACGATGTTCAATAATCGATTTCCTTCATCATCCAGTTTATCAGCATACTCTTCCTTTAATATTTCGGCATATCCATTAATCGCTCGTAAAGGCGCTCTCATATCATGCGAAACCGAATAACTAAAAGACTCAAGCTCTGCATTCGATTTTTGAAGTTCTACCGTTTGCTCTTCCAGAGCGATTGCTGCTCTTTTTTGTTGATCAATGTCGATTATCAGCCCTTCAATTCCCACAACTTTTCCATCTTCGTAGGTAGGGTAGCCGGTGGTTCGAACCCAAATCTCATTCCCGTTGATATCAACCAGAACCCATTCTTCGTCCCAACTTTTTCCTTCCTCTTGTGCCTGCTTTACAACTTCGTTAACCCGTTCTCGGAAATCTTCCCGGTAAAAATTAATTCCTTCTCTTAAATAGGTAGGGCTACCCGACTCCAATCCATGAATGCGATATACTTGGTTCGACCAATAGCTTTCTCCCGACGCAAAATCTACACTCCATGAACCAATTTTTGCCGCTTCCTGCGTTGAGTTCAACAGTTTAATGGTTTTTTGAAGCTTTTCACGTTGCTGTTCCAGCTCTGTTTGCAATCGGGTTTTTTCTTCGATCTCGGCTTTCAACTGATCGTTTATCACTTGCAAATCAGAAGGACTTGGGATTTTTAACGCTTCCGGCATATTGATGTACATCAACACAACGGTGGCTAACGAAACGCCGGCCATGGTTAGCTTCATAAAACCAGCCAGATTATAAAAAGGGATCCAAACGTTAACCGCCGAAATTGCATGAACAGCTCCACAAGAAATGATGAAAATGGCGAACATCATAAACAGTCCCTGCATCTCTATTTTCTTACGCTTTGAAACAAAGTAGATTAAAAAAGCTGGAATCATGAAATAACTGAACGCCGTTACTAAATCGCCTAAAACGTTCGACCATAGCGTTACCGGCTGCCATTGATAGCACATACCATGTGGCATAAATCGGTCGTTCGCCAGATTTTTAAAAAAATCTATCACCCAATACATATACATACCTAAGAACCTCTAATCTTCTCTTTATTAAAGTGCTTTGCAGTGTACTCTCTAAGTTAGCCTAAAAACAGACTAGTGCAAGCTATAGGCGTAGTGTTATAAAATTCGCCGTGTGGTAAGATACGTACTTACCCAGTACTGATTTTGGATATTCGAAATAGTAACCCCCGATGATGTTGATGCATGTAAAAACTGCTCTCCATTGATCATAACTCCAACATGATAGGTGGTTCTTCCGGTTTTGAAAAACACCATATCCCCAATTTTTAAATTTCTGCGTCTTACCGAGCTTCCAATTGTCATTTGCTCTCGTGTGGTACGCGGCAATGTTACCCCTAAATAGTCTTTAAAAACAACCTGCATAAATGCTGAGCAATCAATTCCTCGCCTTGAGGTTCCGCCTAAAATATAGCGTGTGCCTTTCCAATCTTGTAATGCTTGATCTAATTTTCCACGAAGGGCTCTTTCCGATCTCGAAAAATTAACAGGAACGGTAGCTTTTGCACCATCAACAACGGTTGGATTTTCCCATGGAATAGTTCCGCGTTGTACCACACCACAAGAGGTAAAAAACAATCCTGAAAGAAATAAAAGTGCTATATGTTTAACCGTCGGCATCCAAAAAATTTTGGAAAATAATATAGCTACTATTGTCTATTTTCACATATAAACATCACTAAGAGATAGATCACACAGCATTCATGAAATTATTAGTTAATATTGATCATGTTGCAACTTTAAGGAATGCAAGAGGCGAAGGATATCCCCGGCCTGTAGATGCAGCCAAAGTTTGCGAAGAAGCCGGCGCGAGCGGAATTGTTTTTCATTTGAGAGGCGACCGAAGGCACATCATGGATCACGACGTAGCAGAATTAAAAACCGTAGTTAAAGGAACACTTGACTTCGAAATGGCCGCTACCGACGAAATGATTAAGATATTGCTCGAAACTAAGCCACATCTTTGCACTTTAGTACCCGAAGGACGAGAGGAATTAACTACCGAAGGCGGATTAAATTTAGAAGCTGTTTATGATGATTTTAGAGATCGTGTATTTCCTGCCATTAAGCCATCAGGCATCGAGATCAGCTTATTCTTAGATCCAAACCGAAAAGACATTGAATTGGCTGAAAAACTTGGTGCCGACGCTATCGAATTACACACCGGTAATTATGCCAATGCAGCAACTAAAGATGAACAAAAACAGGAATTATTACGACTTCGAGAAGCGGCTATTTTAGCCCATCAACTTGGTATGAAAGTAAATGCAGGGCATGGATTAAATCTTCAAAACTTGCCCACTTTAATAGAAGTGGTTCCTTATTTGAACGAAGTTAGCATTGGACACGCATTAATTAGTCAGGCTGTTTTTTGGGGACTTCCTAAAACAGTAAAATCGTACATCGAAATATTAAGCTTACACGACGATCTGCAATGAGTGAATCCGTTGAACATAAATCGGGATATGCAGCAATTGTTGGAAAGCCCAACGCAGGTAAATCTACGTTGATGAACCAGATTTTGGGCACCAAATTATCGATCGCCACACACAAAGCACAAACAACGCGCCATCAAATTGTAGGCATTCACTCGGATGACCACTCTCAAATTGTATTTCTAGATACGCCCGGTATCATAAATCCAAAGTATGAGCTGCAAAAAGCAATGATGCGCTTTGTTGAAAAAGCTGAAAAAGATGCCGATGTAATTTTATTTATTGTAGATGTTCAAGATCACAAAATCCCCGATTTCGCCTTTACCGAACTAAAACGGTTTCATAAACCGGTAATTCTTGTAATAAACAAAATTGACACCGTTTCTCAGGATGAAGCCACCCAAAAGGCCGAACAACTTCAATCGAAATACAAGTTTGCCGAAACGGTGTTTACCTCGGCATTACAAAACGAGGGTATAGAAGGATTACTCAACGCTCTTTCTCAACATTTAAAGCCGGGACCTCCATTTTACCCAAAAGATGAATTAAGTGAACATCCGGTTCGATTTTTTGCCTCTGAACTCATCCGCGAACAACTGTTTCTTCAATATCATGAAGAGCTTCCATACTCAGCTACTGTAGAAGTAATCCAATATCAGGAACGGGAAGATTTGGATTACATCAATGCTGAAGTGATCGTAAATCGAAACTCTCAAAAAGGGATGATTATTGGCAAAGGTGGAAAAGCGATCAAGCAATTAGGGATGGAAGCCCGGAAATCTATAGAAGAGTTTATTGGGCGAAAAGTATTTTTAGACCTTCATGTGAAAGTGCGCGAAAAGTGGCGCAACAACGAGCAAATGGTTCGAAATTTGGGATATCGAGCTTAAAAGCGTTAATTCAACCAAAAAATTCCATGATAGAATCGGTTGAAGAATTTTTGAAAGATGGATGCGGACGATGCCAATATTTCGCAACTCCGGATTGCAAAGTGAATTCGTGGCGTGATGAACTGATTGCATTGCGTGAAATCTTGCTTAAAACCGAGCTTCAAGAAGAATTGAAATGGAGCAACCCCTGCTACACGTACGATGGTAAAAACATTCTGATGCTTAGTGCTTTGAAAAATCAGGCGGTGATTGGCTTTTTTAAAGGTGTTCTGCTTACCGATCCTCATAAGCTTTTGGTAAGCCCCGGAAAAAACTCTCAATCTGATCGAAGACTCTATTACACCGATGTTGAAACCGTTCATGATCAGGAATCAATTATCTTGGATTATGTGGCAGAAGCAATCGAAATTGAGAAAAAAGGATTGAAGGTTGAATTCAAGAAAAACCCGGAGCCCGTCCCTGAAGAATTGGAAACTGTTTTTGAAACCGACCCCGCACTAAAGACGGCCTTTTTTGAACTAACTCCCGGTAGGCAACGAGGATACATTCTCCATTTCTCACAACCTAAGCAAGCAAAAACCCGCTTCTCAAGAATTGAAAAATGTATCCCAAAAATTATGGCGGGTAAAGGATTCCACGACAGATAATTAAAAAATCCGCACTCAGCTCGCGCAGAATTTTATTCTTCTTGGTTAATTTTTTCAGAATTAAAATAAAAATTACATCCCTATTTAAAGTTTATATAGAATATTATTCTGTTTGTAATTTAAAAACTTAGCCTGCCAAATTAAGTATTCGAATTGTATTGCCGAAAAAACCTATTTACTAATGTTGTATATAAGCAGTACAAGCCTTAAGCTTTGAGTAATGAAATTTTCAATCCGACATACTATGTGTAAGCCAGTTTGCTGTAAATGCATGTGCATGATGATGCGCACTTAGGGCTTCGTATAAATAGTTTCACAAGAAAGCCCTTTTGAATGCAATAACAGAAGGGCTTTTTTGTTGGATTTCAATTTTCAATCGTTCTTTAAAAATCTATTGCATTCTCATTAAGAAAGGTGGAGGGATCAGGTCCTACGAAGCCTTGGCAACCGCCACGAATATCGAAAGCCGTTCGTGGAAAGGTGCTACATCCTGCCTGATGAAATAATTTTTATCAGGAAAAAATGAGTTCGAAAGATGTTGGCGTAAAGCCTTGTTCGGACTCAACGAACAAGGCTTTATTTATTTAATTAAAACAACATCACTCACAATAGAATCATCATGAGCAACGACTTATCAACTCGATCACTTCGCTTCGAAACTCTTCAATTACATGCCGGCCAGCAGCCTGACCCAACCACGGGTTCTCGTGCCGTTCCGATTTATCAAACTACTTCTTACAATTTCAACGATTCAGAGCATGCCGCGAATCTGTTTGGGTTAAGAGAATTCGGGAATATTTATACCCGAATTATGAATCCAACTACCGATGTGTTTGAAAAACGAGTAGCTGCTTTAGAAGGTGGAGCTGCTGCATTGGCAACTGCATCCGGTCAGGCTGCGCAATTTCTGGCCATTTCAAACCTGGCTGTGGCGGGAGACAACATCATCTCGACACAGAATTTATATGGAGGAACCTACAATCAGTTTAAAGTTACGATTCCACGCCTCGGAATTGATGTGCGATTTGCAGAAGAAGATACCGTCGAAGCTTTTGAAAAATTGATCGACGACAAAACCAAAGCTTTTTATGTAGAATCGATTGGAAACCCACGTGGAAATGTAGCCGACTTCGAAGGATTGGCCAAGTTAGGTGAGAAATACGGCATTGCATTAGTTGTAGATAATACTTTTGGCGCCGGTGGAGCAATTGTTCGCCCAATTGATCACGGAGCCAATGTAGTAACAGCGTCGGCGACCAAATGGATTGGAGGTCATGGCACCTCGATTGGTGGTGTAATCGTTGACGCCGGTAATTTCAATTGGGGCAATGGTCGTTATCCATTATTCAGCGAACCTTCACCTGGATATCACGGACTTAATTTCTGGGAAGTTTTTGGCACCGATGGTCCATTTGGAAATATTGCTTTTGCCATTCGTGCTCGCGTTGAAGGCTTGCGTGATTTTGGTTCATCTCAGTCCCCTTTCAACAGTTTTCTGCTACTTCAGGGATTAGAAACCTTATCTCTTCGAGTGGAACGACACAATCAAAACGCGCTAAAACTTGCTCATTATTTGAAGGAAAGTGATGCCGTTGAATGGGTGAACTTTACCGGTTTGGAGGAACATCCGCATCACGAACGAGCGCAAAAGTATTTCACCAAAGATCATTTTGGATCGGTACTCACTTTTGGTGTTAAAGGCGGATATGATGCCGCAAAATCGTTCATTAATAATGTTCAACTTTCCAGCCACTTAGCTAATGTTGGTGACGCCAAAACCTTGGTAATACATCCGGCATCCACCACACATCAGCAATTGAGTGAGAATGAACAAGCTGCCAGCGGCGTAAAAGCCGATTTAATTCGAGTATCGGTTGGCATCGAACACATCGATGACATTATCGAAGATTTTGAACTCGCATTTAAAAGTATTGCGGTAGCAGCAGAATAAAATTATAAAAAGGCGAATATAGGATTCGCCTTTTTACACACACCCTCACTCAATTTCGAATTTCATCATAACAACAATGAGCATTTTAACTCTTACCACCGACCCACTTGAAGAAAAACTGAACAATACTATAAAGAACGTTATCAATCATGTTCGCGAAAACCCGAGCGAAAAGGATGTCACCTTTTCTGTGGATTCTAAGCTAGAACGCGGCTTTAGATCGGAGATTAAAGTCCGCGATTTTAACTTTATCGTAGATGAACCCAAAAACCTCGGTGGCGAAAACGAAGCGCCTAATCCGGTAGAATATGTATTGGGCGCCTTAGCATCCTGCCAAGAAATTGTAATTAAGGCATATGCCGGGCAGCTGGGTATAAAGTTAAACTCCATTCGGGTTGAAGCCTCCGGCGATCTCGATCTTCAAGGTTTTTTCAATTTAAGTGATGAGCGACCGGGCTTTAATCAAGTTCGATACTCGACTGTAATTTCGACCGAAGAAGAAGACCCTGAAAAACTTCAATTACTAAAGGATTTTTCAACGAGCCGTTGCCCGGTTTTGGACATCATCTCAAATCCGGTTCCTGTAATTGGCGATGTAGTTTTTACTAATTAACCCTCACCATCGAACAGCAACAAAGAGTCGGGATTGTATCCTCGGTTCCGACTCTTTTTTTATTCTTATGGCTGATTTTGCAACACAAACATTCTCTAAAAGCTTCATAACAGAATCTGGTGATGAGCTACAAAACCCACATTTAGTGTATCACACATGGGGGAAACTAAACAATCAAAAGAATAATGTAATTCTGATTTGCCATGCTCTTACCGGAAATTCAGACGCTAGCGATTGGTTTAGTGGACTATTCGAAACCGGTGGAATAATCGATCTCGATAAACACTTTGTCATTTGCATAAATCACCCCGGAAGTTGCTATGGCTCTATTGGACCAACTTCTATCGATCCAAATCTTGGTAAACCTTATCAGGCTAATTTTCCTGAATTAACCATTCGCGACATTGTTCGTTTAGAGCAGCAATTGTTGGATGAACTTGGAATCCAAGAAATCGAACTCGTCATCGGGGGATCTATGGGCGGCATGATTGCTTTAGAATTTTGTGTGGTGGATTCCCGCATTAAATCCGCCTGCCTTATCGCCATGGGTGCTTCCCATTCGGCATGGGCCGTTGGCATTAGTGAAGCTCAACGAATTGCTATTAAAGCTGATCGAAACTGGAACGACGGTTTTTATTCAAATGATTCACCTCCTGCTCAAGGTTTAGCCGCTGCACGTTCAATGGCAATGATCACGTATCGAAGCCCGCAAGATTACGAGCGAAAATTCAGCCGAAACTGGAACATCCAGAAAAAGCAGTTTGAAGTTGAATCCTATTTAGGCTACCAAGGTGAAAAATTAGTGCAACGTTTTGATGCAAATTCCTACATCACCTTAACCAAAGCTATGGATTCCCATGATATTGCCCGAGGGCGCGGCACGGTTAAATCTGTGCTAGAGCGACTCATTATCCCCATTCTCATCATCGGTATCGATTCAGATTTGCTTTATCCCATCCATGAACAAATTGAACTCGCCGAACACCTTCCAAACTCTACATTTAGAGAAATTAAATCCAAATACGGCCATGATGCGTTTTTGATTGAGTTCGAGCAGATGAACCGAGCATTGCGACAATTCCGGGAACAGCCCCATTCTTCTTTGATTGATTGATTCGTTATTCGTTATTCGTTATTCGTTATTCGTTATTCGTTATTCGTTATTCGTTATTCGTTATTCGTTATTCGTTATTCGTTATTCGTTATTCGTTATTCGTTATTCGTTATTCGTTATTCGTTATTCGTTATTCGAATAGAGGTTAGTCTTATCTGCGTTGTACTTCAAGAAATCTGTTCTCACTTCATCACTTCCTCATCCAAAAAATTAATTATTACCCACGTTGTGGATTTAATTTGACAGATTATGGTAAAGAAGGGTACATTGTGGAGTGATGTGGGAGAAAGTGGGGACTTTTCTTTCACAGATCATTTAGCAATCAAATCATCCATTCCGCGGGTATCGTGCATAGTTTTAAAGGCCAATACGAGCATAGTATCGACGATAAAGGACGTATTTCCTTCCCGGCGAAACTGCGCAAACTGGTAAATCCTGACGCACAGGATCGCTTTGTAGTGGTACGCGGAATCGAATCCTGCCTTTATTTATACCCCGAAAATGAGTGGCTGAACGTGGAAGCAGCGCTCAATCAGGCCAACAATTTTACCCGCGCCGGCCGAATTGCTAAACGTAACTTTCTTCGCTTTGCCGAAGACATTTCTCTTGATAAACAGAATCGTATCGCAATCCCCAGCGACCATTGTACCTTTGCCGGAATCAGTTCTAAAGCTGTTTTTATAGGTATGGGGCAATACATCGAAATCTGGTCCCCAGAAAATCTGCAAAAAGCGGATGAAAGCCTTGATGCAGATGCTTTTGAAGAAATTTTTGAGCAAGTAATGGGAGGCGGAAACTCTTCCGATGCTGATTAATATGAGTACATATCACCAGCATATCCCGGTAATGCTTGCCGAATGCCTAGAAGGTTTAATCACAAATCCTGATGGCATTTATATTGACGGCACCCTTGGCGGTGGCGGCCATTCCAAAGCTATTCTTGATCAATTATCCCCGAAAGGAACTCTCTTTTCAATTGATCAGGATGATGAAGCCATTACTGCTGCGTCTGCGTATATAGGTCAAGATGAACGTTTTAACATATTAAAAGGAAACTTCGGCTACCTGACTACACTTCTACCTCCCCAGTATCATGGTCAGGTAACCGGAATCCTTTTAGATTTAGGTGTTTCCACTCATCAAATAAAAGCCGGCGATCGCGGATTCAGTTTTCAGGAAAACGGCCCGTTGGATATGCGCATGGGAAACATGACCGGACTCACTGCTTACGAAGTAGTTAACAACTATGAATATGAGCAGCTTCGGGACATCATATTTCATTATGGCGAAGAAAAAGCGAGTCGTAAGATTGCGCAATCTATTATTGAACATCGCCCCATTGAAACTACCGGAGAGTTAAGAAAAGCCGTTTCTGAAGTAGTGAATCCAAAGTTTGAAGTAAAATCGCTAGCTAGAGTATTTCAAGCGATCCGGATTGAAGTAAATCAAGAGTTAGAAGTATTGAAAGACGTACTTTCTCAATCGCTTCAAGTTTTGGAAGAAGGCGGACGATTAGTAGTGATGTCGTACCATTCGTTAGAAGATCGATTGGTAAAGAGATTTTTAAAAGCAGGAAATTTTGAAGGAAAGGTTGAGAAAGATTTTTACGGCAATAACTTATCCCCGTTTCGCCTGATCAATAAACAGGTGATCACCCCTTCTGATCAAGAAGTTGCCAAAAACCCCGCGGCACGGAGCGCTAAACTCCGCATTGCTGAAAAAATAAACGGAGGTGGCTCATGATGGTGCAATCCCCACTTAAGCGTCGCGAAGTGCAGCCCAATCTCCGAAAAGTGCCTAAACCTGACATATCAAACACCACTGCCTCCGCCAAAAAGCAATCGAACGCAAAAAAAGCTTCCGATTTTTCAACAAGCAGTCTCCCAAAAATTAAACCGGGAACCGTAATACTCTGTTCGATTATTATCGGAGCATTAGGCTTTGCATATCTCACACACGTTTTCGCTACCCAACGATTGCTAGAAGAAGTTCAAGCTCTGGAGAACGAATTTAACAAAGCCCGCCAAACTCACGATGAGTTAAAATTGCAGTACGATCGAATGGTTGGTCCGGCAGAAATTTATGATAAAGCGCAGGCTGCAGGGTTTATAAATGGCGGGCCGGCCGAATACGTTATTGAGGTGGAAGAATGACGGAACATCGCACTTCCATATTAAGCAGAATGTTTATCGTGCTGGGATTTTTGTTTTTGATACCCTGCGCGCTTGCATTCCAGCTTATCCGCATTAATTATGTAGAAGGTGACGGATTGCGCACTCTTTGGACCAAACAAGCCATCGATGAAATCCCGATTCCTGCTCAGCGCGGTAATATTTACGATAAAAACGGAACACTGCTTGCCACAAATGTTGCTGATTATCAAATTGCGCTTGATCCAAAAGTACCGGGCTTAACTCGTGATCAGATTAACACATTGCTTGCCAAATTGGGGCAGGTAACACGGCAGCCGGCTTCTATCTATCAACAAAAAGTGAGTAATGCACCTAGCCGATCGCGATATGTTGTACTCGCAAAGAATTTAACCGGTATCCAAAAAGACGAAATTGCACAGCTTGGTATCAAGGGAGTGATTATTGAGGAGAATTTCCGACGAAAATATACCTTTGGTTCACTTGCTGCGCATTCAATCGGTTTTGTGAATCATTCGATGAATGGCCGCACCGGAATTGAAGCTTTTTACAATGATGAATTAAATGGTGAAGATGGTGTTCAACAAGTACGTAAAGATCCTTTCAATCGTGTATTCGAATATGTAGGCGCGCCCAAAAAATTGCCCACCGACGGTTATTCGCTCCACACTACCATTGATGCTTACATACAAGCCATTCTTGAAGACGAACTAAAAGCCGGAGTTGAAAAGCACAACGCGAACTACGGAACTGGAATCATTATGGATCCAAAAACGGGTGCAATATTGGCATTGGCCAATTACCCGACCTACGATCCAAATTACCCAGGAAGTAGCGAGGATGAAAATCGGCGTAATTTTGCCATTTCTGATATGGTAGAGCCCGGATCAACCTTTAAGTTGGTTACCGCCATCGCAGCGGTTGAGCAAAATAAAGTAGATTTCGATGAGATTTTTGAAACGCCCGAAGATGGTGAGAAAGTAATCCATGGACTCACCCTTCGCGATCACGATCCGCTTGGTAATATCGATTTTGAAGAGGTTATGCGGCAGTCTTCCAATATTGCAACTGCGGAATTGGCTATGCGCCTTGATAACGATCGTTTCTATCAATACGCGAGAAATTTAGGATTTGGAACTCCCACTTATGTAGATATTGCCGGTGAGGAAAGTGGTAGAATGGCAAAACCTTACGAATGGAGTATGGTAAGTTTGCCGTGGATGTCGCACGGCTACGAATTACTGAGCACTCCCATACAGGTTGCTCAAGCGTATGCAGCCTTTGCCAACGAAGGGTTATTAATGCGCCCATACATTATTGATCGTATTGAAGATAATAATGGAAATGTGCTGTCTGAACATGAGCCTGTTGAAATTCGCCGAGTTGCCAAGAAGAAAACGCTTCAGAAATTACTTCCTGTTTTTGAAAGCGTAGTTAGTGATACCGGCACCGGAGAATTCGCTCAGGTTGAAGGATTACGAATTGCCGGTAAGACCGGAACTGCCAAGAAAGTTGTAGACGGCCGATACACCAGTAATTACAGAGGTTCTTTCGTCGGATTCTTTCCGGTTGAAAATCCTAAATATGTATGCCTAATTATGTTAGACGAGCCCAAACCAATTGGTTATGGCGGGTATACAGCAGCTCCAATTTTTCGTGAAGTCGCAAAACGTATTTCAGGCCTGGATGATGACTTAAGAAATCAAATGATGACTGAACCTTTAGCATCTCAGTCAGAATTTCAAATTACGCCAAACCTGGTAGGACTTTCATCCACAGAAGCTCAACAACTAACAGAAACCATGAAGGTTGAACTAAAGATGGTTGGAACTAACGGTTATGTGAGTCAGCAATTTCCTGTTGCAAATGACACGCTATGGGCCGGAAAAGAATTAAAAGTGACTATTTCGAACAGCCTTGCAGCTTCAGATACCACCAAGCTACGAGAAGGCTACATGCGGATACCTGATGTGAAAGGACTAAGCATGAGAAATGCTGTTGCGTTGCTAAAGGGCGCAGGCTTCGACATTGAAAAAATTGGCTCCGGGACGGTATTCGCTCAGTTCCCGAGAGAAGATCAAATTATGAGAATTGGCGGCAAAGTTACCATTCGGGGTAAAGCAAGATCGCTGGAAACGGTAACCATCGCAAAACTGGACTAAACGATTGCACTTAACTGAACTGATAGCACTTATTAATCCCTTGGATGTTTCCAACAAAAAGCTTGACATCAAGCTCAAAGGGGTGCACCAGGATAGCCGAAAGGTGACTCCCGGATCTGTTTTTATTGCAATCAGAGGTAATGAAGTAGACGGGCATATGTTTTTGGAAGATGCGATTGCCCGCGGTGCAAATGTGCTGATTTGCGAAGAATCGTTCTACACCGATGCAAAAGACGTTTGTGTGATCGAAGTGGAAAGTACCAGAGAAATCTTAGGTACAATCGCTCAAAAATTTGCCGGAAATCCTGCCGAAAAGTTGACCACTGTCGGGATAACCGGAACCAACGGAAAAACAACTGTTGCTACTTTAGTGTATCAGGTGTTAACCAAACTTGGGAAAAAAGCTTCATTATTAGGCACCGTTTCTAAACGAATTTTAGAAGAAGAACTCCATAGTTCACTTACAACAAGTGATCCAATTGAACTTGCTTCTGATATGAAAGCCATGACCGAAGCAGGTTCAGAGTTTTTAGTGATGGAAGTTTCATCGCATGCGCTTTCTCAGGCCAGAGTAAACGGTTTCGATTTTAACGTGGCTGCGTTCACGAACCTCTCTCACGATCATCTTGATTACCACAGTACCGTTGAAGAGTATGCTAAAGCAAAAAAAATGCTCTTCGATCGGTTGCCTTCAACATCTACAGCCATCGTAAATATAGATGACGTTCGCGGACATTTTATGATTACTGACACTCGGGCAACAGTGAAAGAATTCAGTTTTAAGACGCAGGACAATCACATCCTGCAAAATTCTGCCAACGGGTTAACACTGATTATTGATGAAGTGAATATTAAATCGCCATTGGTGGGCGATTTCAATGCATATAATGTGGCTGAAGCATTTTTGATTTGCAAAGCCCTTGGGTTCGATGGTAACAGCATCGCCAAAGCTTTACAGACTTGCAGCGGTGCAAGTGGCCGAATGGAAACCGTGGTGATTGAGGGTGATCATTTACCTGTTGTAATTGTTGATTACGCCCACACCCCCGATGCTCTTGAAAATGTGTTATCAACACTTGCTAAGCTTAAAAAAGAAGATGGAAAATTGATTTGTGTATTTGGTGCCGGTGGGGATCGGGATCCTACAAAAAGACCGGAAATGGCACGTGCTGCCACTAAATACGCTGATCAACTCTTCGTTACCAGCGACAATCCTAGATTCGAAAATCCTGATGTGATTATCGATCAAATTCTAACCGGATTTGAACAAAAAGAGCATGTAATCACCCAATCAGATCGTAAAGAAGCCATTCAGGAAGCCATCAAATCAGCTAAAAGTAACGACATCGTTTTGATTGCCGGTAAAGGGCACGAAGATTATCAGGACATCCGTGGAACCAAGCATCCCTTCAACGATTATGAAATCGCAGAAGCGGCATTGCAACAAAAAAAGGAGGACCACTGATGCTTTACGAATTATTTGACTGGCTGGAAAAAACTTATGAATTCCCCGGTGCCACGGCTATGGCATTTATCTCAACACGAACGGCACTAGCTGCTGTTTTTTCACTGTTGATCAGTTTAATTATCGGGCGAAGAATCATCAAATGGCTGAGCAAAATGCAGCTTAAAGAAGTGATTCGTGAGGATGTTGGGCTCGACCATCATATCGAAAAAGTTGGCACACCATCAATGGGTGGAGTTATCATCTTACTTGCCACATTAATACCAACCGTTCTTTTTGTTAGAATGGACAGCATTTATGGTTGGCTCATTTTCTTTGTGATGTTTTCACTGGGTATTGTTGGCTTTATTGATGATTACATCAAAGTGGTAAAAAAGGACAAAAGCGGTCTTGCCGGGCGATTTAAAATAGCCGGTCAAGTTCTTGTGGGTCTGGTTCTCGGAAGTGTATTGTACTTCCATCCCGACTTTGAGGCGTTTAATACACTTTCTACGGTTCCATTTGCCGCCGATTTGAATATCGATTATGCATTTTTCGGTGAACAATGGGGATGGGTAATTTATCTGCCACTCGCCGTATTTATCATAACTGCGGTAAGTAATGCAACCAATCTTACTGATGGATTAGATGGTCTGGCTTCCGGTATTTCTGCAATTTGTGGTTTTGTATTCGCTATTTTTGCCTATGTATCAGGTCGGGTTGATTTTTCTGGGTTCCTCGACATTATGTATCTACCCGGTGCCGGCGAATTAACCATTTTCTGTGCGGCTTTAGTAGGAGCATGTATGGGTTTTCTGTGGTATAACACTAATCCTGCTTCCGTATTTATGGGCGATACCGGCTCACTTGCCTTAGGCGGTGCTTTTGGTGCGCTTGCATTGATGTTACACAAAGAACTTCTGCTTCCATTTATTTGCGGCGTTTTCTTTTTCGAAACGTTATCGGTGATAATCCAAACAACCTATTTCAAATACACCAAGCGAAAATATGGCGAGGGACGTCGTGTCTTTTTGATGGCACCCATTCATCACCATTTCGAGAAAAAAGGTTGGAGCGAACAAAAAATTGTGGTTCGATTCTGGATTATAACGGTACTCCTTGGACTGATAAGTTTACTAACTCTGAAGATTCGATGAGAGAAGTAACCGGTAAACATATCGCCGTGATTGGAGCCGCCCGAAGTGGAGTTGCTGCTGCTTTATTGCTAAAGCAGAAAGGCGCTGATGTATTCGTTTCTGATTTTGGAAAAATCTCGGAAGAAGCTCAGTACACTTTACAATCGAATGTTATTGATTACGAGCAAGGTGGACATACCGAACGTGCGCACACTGCGGATTTTGTGGTTTTAAGTCCGGGCGTTCCTACACTAGCTCCTATTGTTCAACATCACTTAAACAGCAAAACCCCGGTTTATTCCGAGATAGAAGTAGCTAGCTGGTTTACCGATCAAAAAATTGTGGCTACTACCGGAAGTAATGGTAAAACGACGGTAACAAGCTGGCTGGCACACATGTGGGAAACAGCAAAGGTTGATTACTCACTTGCAGGTAATATTGGCTATCCGTTTTCAAAGAAAGTGTTGTCGGCAACCGGTACGCATATTCTTGAAGTATCAAGTTTTCAGTTGGATCACATCGATACGTTTACACCACATATAAGTGTGCTACTAAACATTACGCCTGATCACCTTGATAGGTATGCCAACGATATGAGATCGTATGCTGCCTCGAAATTCAGAATTACAGAAAATCAGAATAACGACCATTTTTTCATCTACAATTTCGACGACCCCCTCATTCAAGGGCATGTTGCTCGATTACAACAAGTAGAAAATCATCCAAAACTTTGGGGGTTTTCATCAAAAAACGAAGTGCCCGAGGGCGCTTTTATTCACAACGATCACATCATCTTCAGATTTAATAACAACGAGGAATCGCTCATGCCTGTGCACGAACTAGGATTACCCGGTAATCATAACCTGCAAAACGGATTGGCCGCAGCATTAGCTGCCCGAGCCGGTGAAATTAAGAACGAAGCGATTCGTGAAAGCCTGAAAACATTTAGTGGTGTAGAGCATCGGCTGGAAATGGTACGAAATGTAGATGGTGTGAAATACATCAACGACAGTAAGGCCACCAACGTAAATGCCGTTTGGTTTGCATTGGATAGCTTCAATGTGCCCTTAACGCTGATCATGGGCGGACGTGATAAAGGCAATGACTATGAAGAAATCAAGTTTTTGATTCGCGATAAAGTACACACCATCATCGCTATTGGAGAATCGAAGGATAAAATTGAAGCTGAGTTAGGAAAAACAGCTCCAAATTTCGAGAAAGCAGATTCTATGCGGGATGCCGTCCGTATTGCAAAGAAAGGAGCTAAACGAGGCGAAGTTGTGCTGTTGAGTCCAGCATGCTCTTCGTTCGACATGTTCGACGATTACGAGCACCGTGGCAAAGTTTTTAAAGAAGAAGTAGCGAAGCTCTAACGAGCCAATAATCAATGTTCAATTCACAAATGACAAACAATTACGCAAATATCAAAAAACAAAACTATGTGGGTACTCTCTTGAAAAGCTCAGTTTCGTTGATTTTTGATATTTGCTGATTGGAATTTAGAACGAAGTGATCCACACCAGTCCAAATAACAATTTAAACCACGTGTTGGGAACCAGCCCCGAAGATATCGACTCCGGGAAGCAGGGCAGCGATCGTGTGTTATTAATGGCCATCATCATGCTCATGATGTTTGGCGTACTGGCGGTGTATTCTTCTATCGCGTTCTTCGCTGAATCAAATAATACCTCGGCATTTGCTTTAGTTACGCGTCATGTGGTTAAGCTTGCGATTGCATTTTTTGTGATGCTCTTTGTTTCTAAGATCAATTACCACACGCTCGCCAAGTTTTCGAGAATCGGAATGATGATCAGTTTACTGCTTTTGGTAGCAGTATTGGTGTTTGGGACCGAACAATTTGGAGCAAAACGCTGGTTGAATGTAGGTGGATTTAGTTTTCAACCTTCTACCCTTGCAACGGTTGCCTTATTGCTTCACGTGAGCGTTTTATTAAGCGAAAAACAAGAGTACGTCAAAGACTTCAAGAAATCGTTCATTCCAATCATGGTTTGGGTAACCATCACCTGTGCACTCATTGGACTTGAAGATTTTAGTTCGGCCGGCATTTTGATGGGAATCTGCTTAATAATGATGTTCATCGGCCGTATCAGCATCATTCAAATGGGCTCGATGGTTGCCATTGCCTTATTGGGTGGCTTTTTACTGTTGAACCAATCCTCCAATCGACAAGATCGAATTGAACAATATGTTGAGCAGATCAAAAATATTGAAACCGATGAATTTTTAACCGGATCGGGTTATCAGGCTCAACAAGCACACATTGCTATTGCTAAAGGAGAATTATTTGGGGTAGGAATTGGAAAAAGCACCCAAAGAGATTTCTTACCCGCCCCATATAACGATTTCATTTTTGCGATCATCGCCGAAGAATACGGCTTCTTTGGGGCTATGAGTTTAATCGTCATTTTCAGCCTCATTTTGATTCGGGGAATTGTATTTATCGCCCGAAAAGCTGAAGACACATTGGGCGCTCTACTTGCGGTTGGATGCACCCTTACTATTGTACTTTTTGGTTTCGTTAACGCTAGTGTTGCCAGTGGCTTACTACCGGTAACCGGTCTCCCCATGCCCTTTGTTAGTTATGGTGGAACAAACATGCTCTTTGCAGGCTTGATGGTGGGCATATTGCTCAACATCAGTAAACACAGTAAAGAGAGGAGGCCTTTTTATGCGTAATCCAAGAATCTTAATCGCCGCAGGTGGCACCGGTGGACATGTTTATCCGGCCATTGCCATTGCAGATGCTTTAAAATCTGAACATGCAGAAACCGAAATTCGATTTGTCGGCACAAAAAATCACATGGAATGGCAAGCTGTTCCTAAAGCCGGCTATGATATCGAAAATGTATGGATTAGTGGTTTTCATCGTCGATTGACTGCTAAAAACTTATTATTCCCAATCAAATTGATCACTGCCCTTGCACAAAGTTTCTCCATCCTATCGAGGTTCAAACCCGACGTGGTTGTTTCTTGCGGAGGCTATGTTGCCGGTCCGGTTGGTTGGGTTGCCGGCAAGAGATCAATCCCGGTTGTAATTCAGGAACAGAATAGTTTTCCCGGTGTAACCAATCGATTGTTAGCAAAATTCGCGACTAAGATTTTCACTGCTTTTGAAGAAGCTGATCGATTTCTTCCGGCTTCTAAAACAATGATAACGGGCAATCCAACTCGCTCTACGTTAACACAGGTTGATAAGAAAACCGGACTAAACGCTTTTGGATTTAACGATTCAAACCCTGTGCTTTTAGTGATGGGCGGAAGTGGTGGCGCAAAATCCATCAATGAAGCGATACTGGAAAATCTAGAGGAGCTACACCATAAGGCAGGTCTTCAGATAATCTGGCAATGTGGTTCTCGTTATTACGATGAGCTTACTACCAAAGTAGATGAAGCTAGTTATCCAAACCTACGTCTCACCGCATTTATTGATTCTATGCCCGAAGCGTATGCTGCTGCGGATTTGGTAATTAGCCGAGCCGGAGCAAGTTCGTGTAGCGAATTTATGATGATTGGAATGCCAAGTGTACTAATTCCATCCCCAAATGTAGCCGGTGATCATCAAACACAAAATGCCCAAGCAATGGCGGATGCAGGTGCTTCTGTGCTGGTTAAAGACAAGGAAGCAAAGTCCGCAATCAGTGAATTGATTTCTAAACTGATCAATGATCAGCATCGCTTGAAAGAAATGAATAAAGCGGCATTGGCTCTTGCCAAACCGGATGCTGCAAAAACCATCGCACAAGAAATTTTAACCCTCGCAAAATCCCGATTGAATTAATGAGCAAGCAATTTGAAACACAGCCTGTTTTTGGTAGAACCCGACATATCCACATGGTGGGAATTGGCGGGATTGGTATGAGCGGTATGGCTGAAATTCTCATTCATCGCGGATATAAAGTCACCGGATCTGACGGCTCTTTGAGTGAAACCACTCGACGTTTAGAAGAATTGGGTGCAACTATTTTTGAAGGTCATGCTCCCGAGAATATTGAAGGCGCCGATGTGGTGGTATTCACAAGTGCAGTAAAAGCCGACGAAAATGTAGAAACAAAAGCCGCGCTTGAGAAACGAATTCCTACGATCAAACGTGCGGAAATGCTTGCCGAGCTAATGAAAATGAAGTTTGGAATCGGAGTAGCGGGCACACATGGTAAAACTACAACCACAACCATGATTGGCCTGGTTACACGAGAAGGAAATTACGACCCAACCATTATGGTGGGCGGAAAAGTGCATAGTTTTGATAAGACAAACGCTGTTGTTGGAAAAGGCGATGTGATCGTAGTTGAAGCCGACGAGTTCGACCGTACGTTCCTTCGCCTCACTCCTTCTATTGCCATTATTACCAATATCGAGGCCGAACATCTCGATATCTATGATGATCTTGACGACGTGAAAGGTGCATTTATCGACTATGCAAATAAAGTACCTTTTTATGGAGCAGTAGTTGTGTGCCTCGATGATCCCAATGTTCGGAGTATTCTGCCACACCTCGAGCGAAGAATAATCAGCTATGGATTAACTCCTCAGGCAAGAATACGTGCTACCGATCTTCAAACTAATCAGTTTAACAGCACTTTTACGGTACTGCAAGATGGCGAGAAATTAGGTGTGATTACCTTGAAAGCGCCGGGCGAACACAATGTGAAAAATGCCTTAGCAGCTATCGCAACCGGTTTAGAGCTTAATATCGACTTTAAGTTGATTAAGCAAGGTCTAGAGAATTTCGAAGGCGTTTATCGCCGGTTCCAATTGAAGTACAACAATGGAGTGATGGTGATCGACGATTACGCCCATCATCCTACCGAGGTAAAAGCTACGCTTGAAGCGGCAAATTCCGGTTGGCCCGATCGTCGCGTTGTTGCCGTATTTCAACCTCATTTGTATTCAAGAACTCAGGAATTATACAAAGAATTTGGCCTCTCCTTTTTTGATGCCGAGGTAATGGTGGTTACGGATGTATATCCATCACGCGAGAAACCTATTGAAGGAGTGACCGGAAAATTGATTGCAGACACCGCCTCAACATACGGTCATAGAAATGTGGTGTATGTAGAAAACAAAAACGAGGTGCACGAACGACTCAAAGAAATCATAAAGCCCGGTGATATCATCATCACAATGGGTGCCGGTGATATTTATAAATCGGGAGATAAGTTTGTGGAAGAAATTGAAACCGGAACGTTTAAAATAGCTGCGCGCGATTGAGTAAAACCAATCCAAATATCGCTACAAAAAAACGGGTATTGCCTTGGGCTGCACTTATTATTTGTGTACTTGGGATTTCTGTAATTGCAGCATTGTACTGGCAACAAAATTTGCGCGTTAAATCTGTGATTGTAGTTGGAAATTACTACACAGAAAAGGCAGAGATAATTGAAACTGCTGATGTGGAAATCGGTATTCATCCGGATAGTCTGAATTTTGAGCAGATAAAATCAGATATCGGACAATTACCTTATGTGCATTCAGTAATTCCGTATGTAGATGCGCTCGGCACTCTTAAACTCACCGTCCGCGAACGCTTTCCTCTTGCTCTGTTGATGTCCGGTTCTGATGAAATTTATGTGGATGCCTATGGCGTAAAGCTTCCGATTTTGGAAGGCAAAACCCGAAATCTCCCTATCGTATATGGCTTTAATGCACGCATGAATAGCGATACACTTTCATCTGAGGCATTTGTTCAAATCCGGGATTTTTTGGTTAGTGCTTTAAACAATCCATTGGGCTGGACCACCATCAGCGAAATTGCCTTCGATCCTTATGATGGTGTGGTGGCACTGAGCCATGAAAATGGAGTGAAGTTGCTTTTCGGAAGAAATGAATTCGATATCAAATTGAGAAACTGGGAAGCATTCTATGCCGATATCATCAGTGTGAAAGGTATTAATAGCATACAACAAGTGGATTTACGATTTACAAATCAAGTGGTAACGAGGGAGGACAGTTGAACAATGAACTCGGCACGCACAAAATGGAACTTTGAACAACAAATTATTAGCAATCATCAAAACAGCGGTAAACTCTAATGTCTGAACAGGAAAACATTATGGTAGGTCTCGATATCGGGACCACAAAAATCTGCGCCATCGTCGCCTCTATCGACGACTCTAACCGAATTAACATTTTAGGTGTGGGTAAAGCCCCAAGCGACGGCTTAAATCGTGGCGTGGTGGTAAACATCGACAAAACCGTGAACGCCATCAAAGATGCAATAGCACAGGCCGAGCTGGCTTCAGGCATTCAGGTAAACTCGGTAAATGTAGGTATTGCCGGTGATCACATTAGAAGCATGCGCAGTAAAGGCGTGATCACCATTAATAACCGCGACAATGAAATTACCGCACAAGACGTAGAGCGCTTATTGGAAGATTGTCAGCGCATCATGCTTCCAACCGATCAGCAGATTCTCCATGTGATTCCTCAGGAGTTTGTGGTTGATGGTCAGGACGGTATTAGCGACCCGGTGGGTATGAGCGGAATGCGGATGGAAGCGGAAGTGCACATAATTACAGGATTGGTTTCTGCTGCAAAAAACATCTATCGATGTGTAGAACGCGCAGGCTATCAAGTGGCGGATATAATTCTCGAGCCATTGGCTTCATCCTATTCGGTTTTAGATTATGAAGAGAAAGAAGCAGGTGTGGTTTTGGTTGATATTGGGGGTGGAACCACAGATGTTGCCATTTTCCGCGACAATACCATTCGTCATACTGCTGTAATTGCCATTGCCGGGCAGAAAGTAACCGACGACATCCGCCTTGGCTTGAGTGTTTTAGACGATCAGGCAGAAACGCTGAAACGTAAACATGGCGAATGCTATGCCGACATGATCGAGAACGACGAAGTAATTACCGTGCCGGGCATTGCGGGTAGACCTCCCAAAGAAATTACAAAAAGCATCCTCGCAAAAATCATTCAGGCGCGGATGGAAGAAATCCTTGAGATCGTAGGCATCGAAATTAAGCGAAGTGGCTATTCAGATGCATTAAGTGCCGGTGTGGTAATGACCGGTGGTGGATCTCTGATCAAGAATGTATGTCCACTTGCCAACGAAATACTTGGCATGGACGCTAAAATCGGTATTCCTCTCGGAATTACCGGCGGTTTGGTAGAAGAAGTGAACAGCCCGATTTACGCTACCGGTGTAGGTCTAGTAGTTCACGCACTACAAACCGGAAACAATACCAGCAAAACTATGATCGCCGGATCAGGAAAGGCGACCAATGTGGAACAGGTGATGAACAAAATTGCCGATCGCATGAAGAGCTGGTTCAAAGAACTGTAACAAGAATATCATCTATAAAAAATCCAGTAAACAATAACAGGAGTTATCATGGCTAATCACAACTCTCGATTCTTTTTCGACGAACAAAGCCAAGAAAATGCCAAAATTAAAGTCATTGGCGTTGGCGGCGGTGGCGGAAATGCTATCAATAATATGATCAACATGGGCCTCGACAGCGTGGAATACATTGCGTTGAACACCGATGCACAGGCCTTAAAAGCGAGTCACGCAAACATTAAAATTCAGGTTGGCGCTGCTCTCACCAGCGGACTTGGTGCAGGTGCACGCCCTGAAATCGGACGCGAGGCGGTAGAAGAAAATCGACATGAGATCGAAGAATCTATCGAAAGCGCCGACATGATTTTTGTAACGGCAGGAATGGGTGGCGGTACCGGAACCGGTGGCGCTCCCGTGGTTGCCGGCATGGCGAAACGACGCGGTATTTTAACCGTTGGGATTGTAACCACACCCTTCGAGTGTGAAGGTAAAATCCGTAAAAAATATGCACTTGAAGGCATAAACGAGCTAAAAAAGAATTGCGATACCGTAATCGTAATTCCAAACGAGCGCTTACTCGATATCGCCGATGAAAACACATCGTTGATGGAAGCTTTTGCGCTAGCAAACGAAGTACTGTACAACGCAACCCGCGGTATAAGCGATTTAATTCTGATGCCTGGTCTTATCAACCTTGATTTTGCTGATGTGCGTACCACTATGACCGACGGTGGCGCAGCCATTATGGGTAGTTCTACCGCATCCGGACCGGAGCGTGCTGAAATGGCGGCTCGGGAAGCCATCAATTCTCCGCTATTGGATGGAGTAAGCATTAATGGCGCTCGAAATGTACTGGTGAATATTTCAGCAGGTGCAAATTTAGGTATGCGCGAAACCACCACGGCTACTTCTATCATCCAGCAGGAAGCAGGTGATGAGGCTGAAATCATTTTGGGTACCGTACTCGATGAGAATTTTGGTGAAGAAATTCGCGTAACCGTAATTGCTACCGGTTTCGATTTAGCTGAAGACCGCAATAATGTACGTGTTGCACCAAATAAGCCGGCAGGAATTCCTGCTGAGCAGACAATGCGTGCTCCGGCGGCAGCTCCATCGGCTAAAAAGGAAATCCCAACACGATTTACCCGTACTAGTGGAGATTACTACAAAGGCGAAAGTAATCTTAAGAAAATGGATACTCCTGCGTATTTACGCAAAGAAATTCATGTACGACGTGAGGAACCTCAGGCTCCGCAACAGGAAGAAGAAACACGTTCGGAGCAAAATTCGAATGTGGCTCCATTCCGACAGAGTACAGAACGTATCCGCAAAGATGATTCAGATCAACCTGCGTTTTTACGCAAGATCATGGATTAAATCTCCAATGAAATCGGCTGTCCCCTGATGTAGCTTGGGAGAGCTACGTCTAAGCCGAACTCGTTTACTGGATTATAGCCCCATTCCGTGGCGCTGTTATGAAACGGATATGCCAACTACAGACGGCAGGCCAACCTACAACGGCCTCGTTTTCGGTGGGCAGGCTATAGATTGCTAACAATAAAGGAAGCTTCTTGAAAGGGAGCTTCCTTTTTTTTGGATAAGGGTTCGTTAATCGTGATTCGTTAATCGTAAAGCTATTGAGCAATCAGATAATGCCACCGCCTTTATAGTATAGGCGTAGTTATGGAATAAAAGTTTTATTATGAAGCTCAGTACAGACGCATCGCTATACGTCCGTACAAGCGATTGGATGATCAGTTTTCTATATTCAAAAATGTCATTAAAACACTCCCTTTTAGTTCTTGGCTCTCAAAATTCGAAAGTTGCCGACCAAGAACTTTCTCGTGATCAAATCAGGCCGGTTCAAATACTTCAAAAAGATGGTGCTATAAAGCCCGTTTCTTTTTTTAACCAATGGGGTAAGGTAGGAGTAAGCTCGATGGCTTGGCATCCTAAATTCGAACACATGTTGTATGTTTCTATTAATGATGAACTTAGTGTCATAAACACACAATCAATGGCCGTTAAAAAGATTGATTTAGGAGTTATCGGCGATTTGCACGACATCGAATTTCTTGGCGATAAGCTTTGGATTTCAAATACTGAATATGACGAAGCGATTTGTTTTGATCCAACAAAACAACAAGTTACTCAACGAATTTCACTGTCTGAATATCGCACAGAGAAAGAACTCGTAGAAACTACCGATCAATCCAAAGACCGATTTCATTGCAATCAGGTTTTTCGGAATTACGAAGGTGACTTGTGCGTGCTTATCCATCACATTACCGGTTGGCAATACTTTCGAACGGTGATGGAAACCCTTATTCGCAGGCAAGGAGATGGTGGAATTATCAATTTGGATAAAAAGAAGATTTTAAAGCTAAAGTTGCAAAGTCCGCATTCGGTGCGATTAATTAATAACGAATACTGGGTGCAAGACAGCACCGATCAATCCACTAAGATTTACGACCGTGAATGGAGGCTGATTCATACCATTCCAATTGGTGGATTTGGTCGCGGGGTAGCTTTTTCTGAAGAAGACAATGTGGCTTACATTGCTATTTCCGCAACAAGAAAGCGCTATCTACGAGTGATTCCTACGGGAGGCAAACACGACAATCGAATTATGTTGGTGGACATTAAAACACGTAAAGAGATCGAAACCATCTCCATACCCAACATCGAACAGTTGGATAATATTTACATTCTTGATGGGCAATTAAAACAACTAATCGATCAGATAGAAGCGCCATAGGTTTTTCCTTTGGCTGATGAAGTCCTTCAATTGCTAAACTTGAACGCTCTTCAATGCCTTTACATGCAAAACGCAGAACAAATGAGCTAAACTAGTAACTCACATTAAGTGAACTAAACTTATTACGAATTATTCATTCTTAATTCTTAATTGAATAATTCTTAATTGAACATCCCCTCTTCTTCCAAAAACTCCAGAGTATCTACCGCATGGCGCATATGTGGAATTACAATACTACCACCGACGATTAAAGCCACATTCAAAGCATCCACAATTTCATCTTTAGTAGATCCCGTTTTTGCACATTGCTCCAAATGGTAATCGATGCAATCGTTACAGCGAAGTACACTGGAAGCGACGAGGCCAAGCAATTCTTTGGTTTTTTTATCCAAAGCGCCATCTCGATATGTGTTAGCGTCCATATTAAAGAAGCGCTTAATACCAAGATGACCAAGGTCTAGCACTTTTTCGTTTTGTTCGGCGCGTTTCTGGCGGAATTGTTCGAGGCGGTTTTTAAACTCTGAATCTGACATAGTATTCTTTATTTTCCGATAAAGTACGCACCCTATATAACCCTCTCAATAGATAGTTAATATATTTTGTGTTTTAATGATTTCGTGGCAAATTTATGCCTATGATTTTCAAAAAAGAAGCGAAGCATAAACTGGTAGTTTTCGGGGATTCTCTGGCTCAGGGCTTTCAAAATGGAGGCATCTATCGTACTGATATCAACTTTCCATCTTTCATCGCTCGATGCTTCGATCCCTATCCTGATTTCCAACAACCCGTATTTACGGCTCAAGCAGGAATTCCTTTAAACCTGGAGGTCTTATTGCGCGGGTTGGCCGACGAATTTGGCCCCAAAATCACCTATGATGAATATCCATCGGCGTTGAAGCACACTTACGGTACACTGAAGCGTATTAAAAAATATTGGGAAGGCGGATTCAAAGACTTGAGCATCCCTCGAACTCAACCCTATCACAATCAAGCGATTTGGGGATTAGCTATCAATGATTCCTGGATCGTAAATGAAAAGAACAGCCGGGAGTTTATCGATCAACATAAAGAGCGCTATTCCATTTTTGGGTTACTGCCTGAGCACGCAAAGTTTACGACTGCTCGATTGGTACTAAATCCAAGTTTAAATCCAGATTTAGAACTTCGCACTCAGGTTGATAATGTTCAGGCTTTAGCGGATGATGGCGGGATCGAAAATCTGATTGTATGTCTTGGACACAATAATGCATTAGGTGCGGTTATTAATCTGAACTTAACTTGGTCGGAAGAGGAAGATCTCGATTCTTTTATGGCATTTCGGAAACATTCGATTTATCGCCCGGAACACTTTGAACTGGAATACCGTCAACTCGCAGAACGGGTTAAAAAAATTGGAGCTCAACGAGTATTCGTCCCAACCATTCCGTATCCAACTATTCCACCTATTTTGCGTGGTGTAAACTCCCACTTTTCCGCTAATCATTTAGGCTATTTCGATTATTATACTCGCTTTTGGATTTGGGATGAAGATTTTGATCCTGCAAAACATCCCCATCTCACCAAGGATGAAGCCATTCAAATCGATTTCACCATCGACGAATACAACCACATTATCCGAAAAATAGCACGGGAATATGGTTGGCATGTGGTTCCCATTGCTAAAAATGTTGCTAGTATGGCGAAACGACGATTAGGCGGTGAGCTACTGCGTGGTTATCCTGAGGATTTTAAAGCTGCCCTTAAGAAAAATGAGTTGACACAACATTTCATCAACGAACAAGGCGAAGCTACACTCACAACTGATTTCATCCGCGCAGATAAAGAAACCGGAAAAGTGTATAAAGGTGGAATTTTTAGTTTGGATGGGTTACATCCAACAACTATCGGCTATGCACTAATGGCCAATAATTATCGAACGGTGATGCAACGCGCCGGTGTAGGTTTCCAAAAGCCACTAGATTGGGATACTGCCATTCGTGAAGATACTTTGGTTACGTATCCCCCTGCTCTACTTGCCGAATTAAAAATGGCACTTCGTTTTTTATCGTTAGGTGGTAATGATGCATTCTTACTAGCAGGGCGCAGTATATTTGGACAATTGATGAATCTATTCTCAGAAAAACGTAGTTAAATTAATTTAGATTAACTCTAGATAAGGGTGGTATTGGTGAGTATTGTTTCTTAATTTAGAAACGATCCAAATAAAATAATACAAACCATTCATCAATAAATTGAAACGACTACCACTTCTCGCCACACTAACGTTTGCTTTAATAATTTTTTCCAACTGCGATATTTCAGATTCAAGCAGTTCAATCGAGACCCCAGAAATTTACGAGTTTACAAGAAATGGTGAATCTACCGTTTCTTTTTCGGGGCAAACTACCCGATTAAAGATGGCTACCGAATTGGTACAATCCATCCATGATTTTGATAACTCCACAAGTGAGTTGCTTCTACAAATGTTTAGGAATGAAGGTTTGAATGGAGAAGATGTAGCTCCGTTCACCAATGAGGAACTAAATACATCCTCTAAAAGCATAAAAAGTAAAGTAGCTGCTTCACGCGATTACTTTTCAGCAAAAACTGCTGTCAGCGCAGAAATCAGATCAGATTTTGAAAGCTGGCTTACTCAAGTGGTTGAGGAAGTGTATCCGAATAAAAACACCTTAGCCGAACCTGGTGTTTCAGGACAAATTGCGGATGGTAATTCTGTTCGATATGTAAATGCTCAAGGCTTTGAATATGATCAATTGGTTACCAAAGGTTTAATCGGGGCTTTAATGGTTGATCAGATGCTGAATAATTATCTAAGTACTTCGGTTTTAGATGAAGGCACTAATCGAGAGGATAATGACAACGAAATTCTGGTAGAAGGCAAAAACTACACAACCATGGAGCATAAATGGGACGAAGCTTATGGGTATTTATTTGGAAACTCTGCCAATCCTGAATCTCCTATGGCAACTTTAGGAAGCGATGATGTTTTCTTAAACAAATATTTTGGAAGACTAGACAACGACCCTGACTTTGAAGGCATAGCTCAAGAAGTGTTTGATGCTTTTGCATTAGGTAGAGCTGCCATTGTCGTCGGCGATTATGAATTGCGTAACGAGCAAGCAGCAATTATTCGAAATCATATTTCTACGGTTATTGGCGTTCGGGCAGTGTACTACTTAAACGCTGGTAAAGAAGGACTCAGTAATTCCTCTCCTGACTACGGCGCTATTTTTCACGATCTATCCGAAGGCTATGGCTTCATTTACAGCTTGATGTTTGTCCGTAATCCACACAGTAACGAACAAGTATTTACCAAAGCTGAAATTGATAGCTTGCTTGCGAATTTAACTCAAGGTGATGGTTTATGGGAGGTTTCTCCTACCGCATTAGATGATATGATTACGAATATTTCTGCGAAATTCGACTTCAACTTAGAACACGCAATCAACTCAAATTAATTACTTTATCACAAAAGAAGCCGATAACGTCCAATCGTTATCGGCTTTCGCTGTTTATTGAATCATGAGAGTATCTGTATTTCTATTTATTATTCTGTTAACTGCATCATTCGGTGGATGTACCGTAGATTCTACCCAAGGTCCTGATGTAGGTGATTTCGATCGCCAAGCAATTCTTACTAATTGGGCTGATAATATCATTATTCCAGCCTTCACCGAGTTTGAACTCAAATCATCTAACTTAACCGAGGCTGCAATTGCTTTCGATCAAAATCCGGATGAAGCACGCTTAGACACTCTGCAAAGCGCTTGGAAAGATGCCTATTTAGCCTTCCAGCAAGTTTCAATGTTCGAAACCGGTCCTGCAATGACGTTCAGGTATCGAACTCAGTTAAATACCTATCCAACCGACACCACCGAAATCAAAGCCAATATTGAAAATGGCGATGCCAACCTTGCGCTTCCATCTTTGGTAAACAGTCAGGGTTTTCCGGCGTTAGATTTTCTACTCTTTGGCACAGGATCATCAAACAATGAAGTGCTGGCATTTTACACTACCAATGCGAATGCGCAGAAAAATCGAGCCTATTTGATTGCGCTTACCCAGCGAATTGAAGACCTCACGGAAGCTGTGCTTGGGCAATGGACCGACATCTACCGCGATGAATTTGTTGCTAATGATGGCAATGGCGCAAATGCTTCGATCGATTTAATGGTGAACGATTACATTTTCTATTTCGAGAAATTTCTGCGAGCTGGAAAAATCGGAATTCCTGCAGGGGTATTTTCGGGCTCAGCCTTACCTTCTCATGTAGAGGCAAAATATAATGGCCAAATTGCCTTGGAGCTTTTTTCTGAAGCACTAGATGCCAGCCAAAACTTCTTTAATGGAACTCACTTTCAAAGCAACACCTCGGGCTTAAGCTTAGCAGATTATTTGGATTACTTGAACACTATGAAAGAGGGAACCGATTTGACAGCGTTAATAAATAATCAATTCGATTCAATCCGAGCTCAAGCTTCCACTCTAAACTCAGATTTTGCACAACAAATAGCGTCTAACAATACCGAGATGTTGCAGACCTACGACGTTTTGCAACGCAATGTAGTGTTTCTAAAAGTTGATATGCTCCAAGCCTTAAATATCAATGTTGATTACGTTGATGCCGATGGCGATTAAATGAAGCCTATTCGTGCCATTCGAGATTATATTCAAGAACCTGTTTCAGCCGCGCCACTAGCCGTTTTTAGAATTGCTTTTGGGCTGTTGATGCTTATTTCTATCATTCGATTCGCGGCACATGGCTGGATTGATCAACTCTACATCCAGCCTTCCTTTCATTTTTCTTACTTAGGATTTGAATGGGTTAAACCTCTCGGTGAATGGACTTATCTAATCTTCTTTATCTGCGGATTATCTGCACTGTTCGTTGCAATTGGCTTTAGATATACGATTTCCATCGTGGTGTTTTTTCTCTCGTTCACCTACATCGAGCTGATGGACAAAACCACCTATCTAAACCATTACTATTTTATAAGTATTCTCAGTTTTTTGATGATATGGCTTCCTGCCAATGCCACTTTTTCTGTTGATGCTGTTCGTTCTTCAAATCAAGAAACGCAAATACCACGTTGGTGTATCGATGCTGTGAAGTTGCTGGTTGGGATCGTCTATTTTTATGCAGGATTGGCAAAGCTTAATTCGGATTGGCTTTTCCATGCCATGCCACTGCAAATTTGGTTACCAGCTAAATATTCGTTGCCGTTTTTAGGTGATTTACTTCAACACGAATGGATGCACTACCTTTTCGCTTGGGGAGGAGCATTGTACGACCTAACCATTCCTTTTCTTTTGTTATACAAGCCAACACGAGTATTCGCGTTCATCCTTGTTATAATTTTTCATGCTCTAACCAGAGTGCTTTTCCCAATCGGAATGTTTCCATTTATCATGATTGCCGCAGCACTCATATTTTTTGATGCTAATTTTCACCAACGTATTCTTCAACGCATAAGCAAATTGCGTTGGTTTAGGGATCAATCTCAATCAACATTAGAAGCAACATCCACCAAAAAACTGCGATTCTCGAAAGTTCGGATGACTGTAGTTGGCGTATTTTTTGCACTTCAACTGCTCCTTCCATTTCGATATACACTTTACCCCGGCGAGCTATTTTGGACAGAGGAAGGATTTCGATTTTCCTGGCGAGTGATGCTCATCGAAAAGGCAGGAATTGCTACATTTTGGGTGCAAGATGACGACAACAACCGTCGGTTTCAGGTTGATAACTCCCAACACCTAACTCGATTTCAAGAGAAACAAATGGCAACTCAGCCTGATTTTATCCTTGAATTCGCACACTATCTCGATCAATATTATCAACAACAAGGAATCGCTGACCCTAAAATTTATGTAGAAAGTTTTGTTGCACTAAACGGACGGCAGAGCCAGCCTTTCATCGATCCTACGGTCGATCTAAGTAATCAACCCATCAACCTAAAGCCAAAAACATGGATTCTTCCATTCAACGATGTCATTAAAGGTCTTTAGTTTTACAGTTATTTTTGGGTTGCTTCCGCTTTTAGGTGTGGCTCAATTCTCGATCAGCGGAAAAGTGATTGACACCGAAGGAAAAGCCATTGAATTGGTGGAGATTTATGATAACGACACAGGAACAGTGTATTACACCGATATTGAAGGCAATTATTTGATCGAAAATGTACCTGCTGGGAACTATCAACTCTTTTTCTTCAAACTCGGGCTAAAAACCCAACAACTCGACGTAGTCGTGGTTGATTCCGATGTTCAACTTGATGTTCAGATGCAGCCCCTTTCTAATGAACTCACTGAGGTTGCCGTAATCGACCAACGCAGTGAACTCACGCTGATTAAGCGACTTCGCGAAGTTCAGGGTACTTCAATTTTTGCGGGCAAAAAAAATGAGGTAATTGCTTTAGATCAAATGGTGGTAAATGTTGCTACAAATAATGCCCGGCAGATTTACAGTCAGGTTTCAGGGCTTACCATTTTTGAGGGAAGTGATGCCGGATTACAACTTAATATCGGGGCGCGTGGCTTAGATCCTAATCGATCTTCTAATTTTAATCTGCGCCAAAACGGTTACGATATCAGCGCTGATGTACTTGGTTATCCTGAAAGCTATTATACCCCACCACCCGAAGCATTACGCGATATCCAAATAATCCGTGGTGCAGCGTCACTTCAATATGGCACTCAATTTGGCGGGTTAGTGAATTTTAGGATGAAGAAGCCTAATCCCAATAAAAACTTCGAATTAATTACTCGCCAATCGATAGGGTCCAATGCTCTTTTCTCATCACACAACAGTGTTTCGGGTACAAAAAATAAGACAAGCTATCTCGCTTATTACAACCTAAAAAAGGGCAATGGCTTTCGACCGAATTCAGAGTTCGAATCGCACAATGCTTATGTTTATGGATCGTATCAACTATCAGAAAAAACGGAACTATCAGTAGATTTCACCTTCTTAAGATATCTTGCTCAACAACCGGGCGGACTTACAGACGCGCAATTTTATTCTGATGCCACTCAAAGTAATCGCACTCGAAACTGGTTTAATGTGCAGTGGAACTTAGCCTCTGTTACCCTAGAGCATGAGTTTAATTATCAAACTCGATTTAGTGTAAAAGCGTATGGACTTTCGGCCGTTAGAAAGTCGGTGGGTTTCAGAACTAATCGGGTTTCTCAACAAGATGATCTTGATGCACCTCGAGATTTAATTATAGGCGAATTCAATAATGTCGGGTTGGAATCTCGATTTTTGCACAGGTATCAAATAGGTAATAAAAATGCTGTATTTCTAGTTGGGAGCAAAGTATATCTCTCGAATAACACCTCGTTTCAAGGTCCGGGAAGTGCTTCAAGTAGCGCTGATTTCGAAGCAGACACGATCAATTTTCCTAATTATCCGAACCAGTCTGATTTTGTATTTCCAAATCGGAATCTGGCTTTTTTCGGCGAGCATATTATCTACCTAAGGGATAATTTTTCGATTACTCCCGGCTTTCGATATGAGTTTATCAGCACCCAAAGTGATGGTAGTTACAAGCGTATTAACTTCGATTTGGCCGGAAATCCTATTCAAAATACTACATTCGAAGATAATCGATCACTAACCCGAAATTTCCTTTTAACCGGATTAGGCTTGAGTTATTTACCCACCGAACGATTTGAACTCTTTGCTAATATCTCTCAAAATTATCGATCTGTAACATTTAATGACATCAGAGTGGTTAATCCATCTTTTCAAGTCGATCCTAACATTAATGACGAGAAAGGTTTTACTGCCGACATTGGGATGAGAGGCCGCCTAAACAATTGGCTTTTTTTTGATGCCGGTGTTTATGCATTAAGTTATAACAATCGTATAGGTGAAGTTTTAAAAGCAGAAACGCGCATAAACGCATTTGGCGAAAATGAAGAAACCGGTAGAATTGTGCGTTTCCGTGGCAATATCGGTTCCGCCTTTGTTTATGGATTTGAAAGTATCACTGACATAAATATTGCTTCATTATTTAATACAAGTAATTCGGTAAAGCTTAATTACTTCATCAATACAGCAGTAACTCAATCAACTTACACCAAATCTGAAATTCCGGGAGTAAAGAATAATCAGGTAGAGTTTGTACCCTTATTTAATGTTAAAACTGGCGTTCGGTTTGGTTATAAAAATCTACTAGGTTCCATCCAGTACACCTATGTTTCTACTCAGTTTACTGATGCTTCTAATGCGTCACAAAATGTTCGTGATAATCAAAGTGGTATTCGAGGGGAAATTCCGGCTTATCAAGTTGTTGATCTTTCGTTATCGTACAATTATGACTTAATCACTTTTGAAACCGGTATTAACAACCTGATGAATGAAACTTATTTCACTCGAAGGGCAACGGGCTATCCAGGACCTGGAATTATTCCATCAGCACAGCGAACTTGGTATTTAGGAGTTGAATTTAAGTTTTAGTGGAAGCTTATGTACAATCAGAAAACATGTGTTTATTAGTGTAAACTTTTCCAAACAATGGTGGTATTCGTTTATAAACCTCCTTACCTTTGTGGATGCGTAAAAAACAAACGCGACGATAAGGAGACGAAGGACATAAACATTGCAGTGTAACGTATTCGAGGTAGTGACTCACACGTTCAGCATTCATACACCACAATATTTTATTGATTCAAACGATGTTCTAACATACGTGGTGTAATCAACTCTTTTTATTGACCCAAAGAATATAACCCCTAAAGGAAGTCCTGTTCCACACCCTAGGAGCAGGGCTCATCCCCCCGAGAAAGCCTCACTGACACTGGGGCTTTTTCATTTTCACAAAATCTGCGACCAATTGAAGAATCTTCATATAATCTTCACAAAAGAATGAGTTCTTCGAGCTTTAAAAAAATCCACCCTATGAGATACTTATCATTACTAATTATTTCTTTTTTATTACTGAATTGTGCACAAGAAACGCCTGATTCAACCTATAATCCGGAAAATGACACCTTACGCTACGAAGGCGAAAAGCATTTTCGGAACATCCAGCAACTTACTTTTGGCGCAAATAACGCCGAAGCTTATTGGGGATTCGATGACGAAGCACTCATCTTCCAATCTGATAACCCTGAATGGGATGTTAACTGCGATCAGATTTTTTACATGAAAGCTAAAGCGAACGAACCCGGTTTTGAACCTAAAATGGTGAGTACCGGATTAGGACGTACCACGTGCGCCTTCTTCTTACCCGGCGACACTACCTTTGTATACGGCTCAACACATCTTGCAGATGATGCCTGCCCGGCTGTACCGGAACGCGGACCAAGCGGTGCCTACGTTTGGCCGATTTATGAAGGCTACGATATTTTCAAAGCAAATCTGGATGGTGAGATTATTGCAAATCTGACCCCTAATTCTCCCGGTTATGATGCAGAAGCAACCCTTTCACCAGATGGTACTAAAATTGTATTCACATCGATGAGAACCGGTGATTTAGAGCTTTTCATCATGGATACCGACGGTTCAAATGTAGTTCAAATTACCGACGAGTTAGGGTATGATGGCGGAGCATTCTTTTCTCCTGACGGACAAAAATTAGTATTTCGTTCATCTCGGCCAAAAACCGACGAAGAAATTGAAAAATACACTTCTCTACTTGAGCAAGGTTTAGTAGAGCCAACCGATATGGAAATATATACGGTAAACATTGATGGCACCGATCTAAAACAGATCACAGATCTTGGGAATGCCAACTGGGCGCCATACTTCCATCCTTCGGGCGAGAAAATCGTATTTTCTTCCAATCATGCTTCCGAAAGAGGTTTCCCGTTCAACATTTACATGATTAATGCGGATGGCACCAATCTACAGCAGATTTCCTTCGACGATACCTTCGATTCATTCCCAATGTTTTCGTACGATGGAACTAAAATCGTATTTGCCTCCAATCGTTTCAACGGAGGAGATCGATCTACTAACGTGTTCATCGCTGATTGGGTAGACTAGGTTGATCAACGTATCCACTTAAATTTTTGAACCCGGGAGAATTCTTCCGGGTTTTTTTATGATTTCGTGATATTTACCAGCTGAGAATTTCACACCTTTCCCTAAAAATCATGAAATCACTCCTCATTCTGCTCATATTTTCTTCGGGATTTATCACCAACCCGGAAATCCCCAACTTCAGGCTTAAAAATCTCGATAACAGAACCATTGCTTTTAATAGCATTAAAGGGGAACAATTTACAGTTATAGATTTCTGGGCTACCTGGTGTAAGCCTTGTGTTAAATCGATTCCAAAATTGGTAGAAATCTCTGATGAGTTTAACGATCAAGGAGTGCAGTTTATAGGAATTAGTATTGATGGTCCACGGAACCTGGCCAAAGTAAAACCCTTTGCGCGATCATTAGGAATGAACTATCCGGTGCTGTTGGATGTAAACAGCGAAGTGATGGCTAAGTTGAGTGTTCGCGCCGTTCCAACCTTATTAATTGTAAACGCCGATAACGAGATTGTATACATCCATGAGGGATATAAAGCCGGCGAAGAAATTGAAATCCGGGATAAAATCCTCTCATTATTGGGTGAATAATGCTACGGATATGTTCGCTTCTACTTCCCTTGCTACTCTTGAGTTCATCAGGGATTACGGCTCAGATATATGGTAGCAATACCTTTGAGTTTCAGCTTGGCAACTTGCCATTTGAAGATGATCGTGACTATTCCACAGGATATAATCAAACCAACCTGTTCTATGACTCGGGAAATATCAGCCTTTTTGGACGATTCGAGCAGTTTCTAAGTCCTATCGAAGAGCGTAACTATACTAAGTTCACACAGAAAAGCATTCAGTTTCAGGATGATCAATTTCGAGTTAGAGCCGGAAACTTTTATGAGACTTTAGGCCGAGGATTGCTACTTCGGAGCTACGACATTCCGGGATCGGTATTTGAAGAAGCCTTCGAACGCACACGCTACTCCTTTTTTCGGGATCTCGAAGGTTTCGCCGCTGATTACACTTCTGATCTCTTCGAAATTAAGGCGCTGAGGGCACAACCCTTATTCAATCCTCTACCACCTAATACGCTTCCGGATTCATTACGTCGTCCGGATCTTGCCGAGGCCATCCAAGCCAATGTTTATCTAAACAACCAACTGAGTGTGGGCGGCATCTTAATGCGAAATCAAACATTCGGTAGCGACTTCACCAATTATGGAGCTTTAATGAGTGATTACTCCATTTCCGATTATGTTCAGATTTTCGGGGAATACGCTTTTGAGCTGGAAGATGCATTTGGCTTTAATTCAGAAAATGATGCTTACGGTATCTATCTCGGATCAAATTTTTACCGAGGGTCGTTTGGCGGTAGTTTTGAATATAAATCGTACAACAATTTCCGAATTGGAAGCGGATATAACGATCCTCCATCACTTATCAAAGAACATACCTATCCGGTGCTAAACAGAAGTACTCATGTATTGGATACGGGTGGAGAGCACGGTTTTCAGTTTGAAGTGTATTACAATTTTGATGACGGTCATGCACTTACCTTTAACATAAGCCGCGCAGTGAATAATGCTTTCCTTCGATTCGAATACATAGAGGTTTTTCTGGAAGGATTATACCAAGTTAATGAGCAGCTAAGCGTAAAGAGTTTCTTGGATTATGCGAATGATGAGCTCAAAGGCGAGGAAAACCGAATCAGTTTAGGGTTTATCACCGATTACCTGTTTTCAAATGGCTCAGGAGTTATTCTTGATCTGCAATATCAGCAGTTTGATCGGGAGGAATTTGATTTGGCTTCCGGGGAATTTCAGCCGAACATCAGTTCAAATGTTTACTCTTCTATTGCTTACTCGTTTTCGTCTGATTTTATCCTTGCCGGAATTCTGGAAACGAGCACCGATCCCCAACTCACCGACGACCCAACTACGTTTACCACGGTTGAAGATGAAACTCGATTCTGGCTCGGTACCAATATGTTGTATAGAGCAAATGCGTCGAATACCATCGAGCTTTTTGCAGGAAAACGCCGGGGCGGTCCGGCATGTACCTCAGGAATCTGCTATGAAATTCTCGATTTCGAAGGGGTAGAATTACGATTAACTACACGATTTTAAGTCATGAAATTTACTTTATTTATCGCTGCACTTTTTTTAGGATTGGGATGTACTTCCTCTCCCACAAATAGTTCTTCCGGTCGAACTCCAAACACACCTGCTCCGGATTTTACCCACACTTCATTGGGTGGGGAAGAATTCACTCTTTCTGATTTCCGTGGCAAAGTAGTATATCTTTTTTTCTATGGTGCAGGTTGTTCTCATTGCAGATCCAATGGTCCGGTTACGGAAACTTCTATCCACCAAAGATTTGAGTCAAACCCTGACTTTGTAGCTCTGGGTTTAGATACCTGGAATCTATCGTCCTCCGATAACCAATCTTTCCGGAATGTAACCGGAATCACTTACCCGCTCTTGCTTCAAGCCCGGCAAACCTTAGTTAATTATTACGGTTCATCAAGTGCTTATGACCGCTCGGTAGTTGTTAATCGAAATGGAACCATCGTTTATCAAGGAACGGGATTTGTAAATACAGATACGGATGCAGTTGTGTCTGCCATCGAACAAGCTTTATCAGAATTAGGAGAATAAAATCATGAAAAAAATAGTAGTTCTTGTTTTACTGAGCTGGATTAGCTCAACCGTAACAGCTCAAACATCAGTAGGAGAAACTGCCCCTGATTTTACCCTACCAATTCTAAATAGCGAAGAATCAGCAATGTTAAGTGCTCACACTGATAAAGTGGTGTACATTTTCTTTTATGGCGCCAACTGTCCGCATTGTAAAACTAATGGACCGGTAACGGAGTCGGATATTTATCAAACCTACAAAGATGATCCCAATTTTTTGGCCTTTGGAATCGATACGTGGAATATGAGTGCTTCCTCCAATAATTCGTTCAGGAATGTGACAGGGTTAACCTATCCATTGTTGCTAAACGGAAGAAACACGCTCAGCGCTTACTATGGCAATACCAGCTCTTACGATCGATCGGTGGTGGTTGGGCTCGAAAATACCCTTGTGTACAAAGGCTCTGTTCAGGTTGATAACGACGTTGACGAAGTAAAAGCAGCCATCGAAGCTGAGCTCGAAAAACTCGAGACTTCAAGTGAAATGGATAACTCTGTACCAAACTCGGTTGTGCTTCATCAAAATTATCCTAATCCGTTTAATCCATCCACGAACATTCAATTCGAGCTTAATCAAGCTGCAGAAGTTGAATTGGCTGTGTATGATGTGATTGGTAATAAACTTTCTATTGTAGCATCAGGATCTTACGCATCAGGTTCACATACAGTTACCTGGGATGCATCAAATTATCCTTCGGGAGTGTATTTTTATCGATTGGTTACACCAGCTCAATCACTTACAAACCGGATGTTGTTGGTAAAATAAGACCTAGATATTATTTGATTACTTTTGTTCGTTTGACTCATTGGGATATCGATGATACCATAATAATTGTTGATAGCATCTTTAATCCTTGAACTTGCCATGAACAATGAAAATGTTGGGTTTTAAATATAGTACAGTCATTATATTGTCATGCTTTGCGGCGTTAAATTGCAATAAACTATGTACGGATCAACTAGTTAGAGGCACTATTCAGATTGTAGACGCTACAGGAGAAGGGGTACAAATTGAAGATTTAAGCATTGTTAACAACCGTACAGGAACCCCTATTTGTGAAAGTATAGAAGATGAAGATTGAAAATCGGCATGTATTCGGGAGATTAAAAATACGGAACTTACACCCGAAAGCGGATACTACGTAATTGTTACTTCATTAAATATCGAAACCGATTTAGATGAAGGTGATCTCTCAAATGGTGATATCATTGAAGTTTCGGGAAGTTACAACGGGAAATCATTTAAAGAGAACTATAAGGTAATTGCTGACGACTGCAACCTGATCCGAATTGATGGGAATACAACTATTACTATCCCAGAAGATTAGTTATTTCGTTATTTACCAGAAATCATTAGCAGAGATTTAATCTGTTGCGAATCCATATAACCGCCGTATTTGAACAAGCTATTATGCTTTGCATCCAAAATCACAAAAGTGGGTGTATTAAGCACGCCATCGATGGTTCCTAACTCTTCAGCTAGTTCGTGTACTCCGGTATTTATTCCTGTGGTTTTAAATCGAAACTCCTTTCCATTAAATGTGACAGCCTCTTTAGTTTCGATATCGAAAATTACCAGATAAAACTCGTTGTTTAACAAGTTCACAATCTCGGAATCGCGAAAAGAATTCTGCTCTACGTTTTTGCAATACTTACACCATTCAGCAGTGAAATACACAAAAACGGGTCTTTCCTCAATTAACTGAAAAGCCTCTAGCTCCTCAAAACTTACGGAATTCAATTTCGATTGTGCATTAGCATAGCCAAAATTCATTAAGCATAATAAAACAAGTAAGTACATTGATCTTTGGTACATGTCGTCCTTAACGAATGATATATCGAATTCCCAAAAAGCCGCGAATTCCCTGATTCGGTGCAAACACATAACTTGGATCAAAAGTAAGTGCATGCGGATTGTTTGGTGTTGCCATCACGTTTCCGTTACCATCGAACTGTACTTGTTCATCAAATGGATCAAAAGAACGAGCAATGCTATTGGCCGGGGGTGTAAAATTCAGCAGGTTTTTTACTCCACCATACACCTGCAATTGTGAATTAGGCCGCTGCCATGTAAACTGTATGTTTTGCAAACTCCACCATCCGGATTCTGCAGGACGTGGATCCATTTCATTCAAAACGGGCAATCTCATCGGACCGTAAATATTTCCGGTATAATCGATTTTCAATCCGGTATCACCCACTGGAACTCCAATTGCCCATGTCCCTGTCCATCGTTCAGTTAGTAAAGGTCGTGTTCGTACGTCATTTTCGCTGGTGTACACATCGATAAACGATCCCCCAGCCATCATTTTAATTCCGGTAGGAAGCTCCACATCTACGTTTAAAGAAACTCCCTGAGTTACTCCATGCCCATCTAAGTTCGCGTAAATAATTTGATTAGAATTGGTTTCATAATCCGGTAAAATCTGATTATTAAACCAGGTATACCATACCGAAGCATCAAAGCCGATGTATCGACCTGCATCCCCAAAAATTTTATGCTCGTAGTTTAGATTTACATTGTAAGACTGCTCGGGCTCTAATTCTTCTTCAATAATCACCTCTCTGCCACCGGTTAATACAGCGTGATCTTCGGTAAATAAATTGACCACTCGAAATCCGGTTCCTGCGTTAAATCGAAAAATATTTTTCACATTGGGCGACCATTTGTAGGCTAATCTTGGAGTAAAAATATTGCCATGCCTTGAATTATGATCGTACCTCATGCCCAACAACAACTGATTTTCTTCATTCAGCGTGATGTCGTTTTGTACAAAAATTCCTGGTAACCAAACTTCGTCAGGTTGATTGATGTTTACATCGGATGAAGAAGCCGTAGCCGGGGTATCATCATCGTAATAGGTATAGCGCAATGCCGACCCTACCATAATACTGTGGTTCTTAATCTGCGTGTCCCAGGTGAGTTGAGCAAAACCAATACGTTGATCTGCTAAATACCCCATATCTCCATAAAATGAGTCTTGCGTATGTTGATTATAAGAAAGCGAAAGCAGCAACTTTTCGGTTGTAGGAAGTTGGTAATTGCTGATGAGTTCCCATCGGCGGGTATATATGCTTTCGCCATAAATTTCTGTCCCGCCACGGTACTGTTTGGTCCAATCCATTTCTCCTCCCCAGCGATCTTCATACAAATATCTTCCGGCAATGGTAAACAATCTGCCTTCTTCTCGCTGAATCGACCATTTTTGAAACAAGGAAGCACGTTCCTGTATAGTGATGTCGGTAAATCCATCGTTATTATGATCTACGGGATTGGTATAGTTAAACACATTTACACCGGTAAGCACATCCACATTTTTACCGATTGCAAATTTGCCTCCCAAATCCAGATTCAGATCCATCCAGTTGGATGTCATCCCATCTACCATAAAAGTTGGCGCGGATGAAGGTTTCTTTGTAATCACGTTGATTAATCCCCCAACTGCTTCTGATCCATACAAAGTTGATGCAGGCCCTTTTACTATTTCTACTCGTTCTATCATTGAGTTTGGGATGCCCGATAAACCATACACTGTTGAAAGTCCGCTAACTATAGGCATTCCATCAATCAATACCATCGTATATGGACCTTCTAATCCGTTGATATGAATATCTCCGGTATTGCAAACACTACAGTTCAGCTGAGGGCGAACTCCATTTACATTTTGCATGGCATCATATAGTGATGGAGTTGGATTCATTTTAAAATATGCAGGAGAAAATACCTCAACAGGTACAGGGCTTTTCGCTCTACTGATTTCTTTCAAGGTTCCGGTAACAACGATTTCATCACCGCGAACATCCTGCTTCTCTAATTCGATGTTTACAGTTAAATCTTCTCCATATACCACTTCCACCTTTCTCTCAACGGGTTTAAATCCTACGAAGGATGCTCTCAAGGTGTAGCTACCGGGACGAATTCGCTCTAAAAAGTATGAGCCATTTGCGTTGGTAATAGCTCCTCGTTCTGCTTCAACTAAATAAACGTTCGCAAACTCGATGGGTTTTGAGTCATGCGAAATGGTTCCGGAAATGGTGCTGAGTTGACCAAAAAGACTTGTAGCTATTAAATTTACTAGAACTGAAATTATTATTTTATGCATGATAATTTAATTTTTAGCCTTGACTAAATTTATCAGTTTGCAATTTTATAGGCAACCATGTTCTGATATTATCTTCTATTTAAAAATACTTTCTAATGAATTGAATTTGATTTTAGTCTTGGCTAAATTTATTCCAAGAAAAGAGGAAAAATTTATGGCACCATTATCAAATTTAAGACAAGGCAAGAGCTCAGTGATCTCCAAAATTGGAGATGACATTTCAGGTGCACAACGCCGACGGCTTTTAGATCTCGGAATTTATCCGGGAGCAACTATTACTCATTGTTTCAACTCTGCAACCGGCGAACCAAAAGCCTTTGAAGTGTTAGGCTCTGTAATTGCCCTTCGTAAAGAACAAACCGATTTTATCTTCACACTCGAAGATTAATATCGATGAAAAAAGTGAAAGAAAGCTCAAGGCATATGCCTTCCGAGCATGGTTTACTTAGCCAAACTTTTCGCATTCATCAACTACAGAAACTGGGCGTAAATCTCGATAAATGGGATTATGTGGTTGCTCTTGCCGGGAATCCAAATACCGGAAAAAGCACTGTATTTAATAGCTTGACCGGACTTCGGCAGCATACCGGCAACTGGCCTGGTAAAACAGTAAATCGAGCGGAAGGTGCCTTTTCTTATAAAGACAATCGATATAAAATCGTAGACCTGCCCGGTACTTATTCATTGCTTTCAACCAGTGAAGATGAAGAAATTGCTCGGAACTTCATCCTATTTGGCCAGCCGGATGTTACCTTAATCGTAGCTGATGCAACCCGACTTGAACGAAACCTAAATCTTACGCTTCAGATTTTAGAAATCACTCCGAATGCGGTATTGTGTTTAAATCTGATGGATGAAGCAAAGCGAAAAGGCATCAAAATCAACGAAAAAGCTCTTCAGCAGCGATTAGGAATTCCTGTAATTACCACTACTGCAAGATATGGCGATGGGATGGAAGCTTTGTTATATGCCATCGAGCAAGTGGCTACTGATGCATGGCCAACTCAACAACGATTTAAAATTACTGTTCCGGAAAAATTGGAAGAATCTATCCACGCATTGGAATCAGATTTAAAGGAATTATATCCAGATTTACCAAATACCCGATGGATTGCATTACGCTTACTGGAAGGTGATGAACGCGTTGTTGAAGCGCTAAAAAATGACGAGTTCTCAGGATTAATGAATTCTTTTCAGCAGCCACCTTTAGACTTGAATGCTGAATTGGACGTGCTAAATACTAATGAGACTTCACGATGAATCAGGAAGCGCGCATTGAAGATGTACTGGAAAAAGCACGGCAATACAAATCCGAAATTGGTCAGTCGGTACACGATCAGTATGTGGAAAGCCTTTTTCAGGAAGCCGCAAGCATCAGCAAAGAATCGGTTACAAAAACTCCGATCAGGTATTTAAAAGACGAAAAGATCGACCGGATTCTAACCAGCAAACTTTGGGGCTTCCCAACTATGATTGGGCTTTTCACGCTGGTTATCTGGCTTACCATTGAAGGAGCGAATGTACCATCATCGATGCTTGCCACTTTTTTCCTTGATTGGCTCTATCCCATTTTAAAAGACGGAACCGATGCATGGCCTTGGTGGCTTAGTGGTTTGCTAATTGATGGCATGTATTTGGCAACAGCTTGGGTTATTTCTGTGATGCTTCCCCCAATGGCTATCTTTTTCCCAATGTTTACTCTGCTCGAAGATTTGGGATATCTCCCTCGTGTTGCTTTCAACTTAGATGGATTATTTAAAAAAGCCGGCGCACATGGAAAACAAGCGCTTAGTATGATGATGGGATTTGGTTGTAATGCGGCGGGAGTTATTTCAACCCGAATTATAGATAGTCCGCGAGAACGTTTAATTGCCATCATTACCAACAATTTTTCTCTGTGCAATGGCCGCTGGCCAACCATAATCATTTTGTCATCTCTATTTGTTGGAGCTTTGGCTCCTGCCTGGTTTGCAGGATTCGCAACTGCTCTCTCGGTTGTGGCCATTGCTTTACTTGGTGTTGCTCTTACTTTTTTAGCTTCGTGGATGCTCTCTAAAAGTGTGCTAAAAGGTGAAGCTTCTGCATTTAGTTTGGAACTACCGCCCTATCGCCCTCCAAAAATCATGCAAACTCTTTACACCTCTATCATCGACCGAACCATTTTTGTACTCTGGCGGGCGATCATTTTTGCATTACCGGCTGGTGCTGCCATTTGGCTTTCATCCAATATTATGGTGGGCGATATAAGTTTGGCGGAATATATCATAAACGCCTTAGACCCGATTGGATGGGTAATTGGTTTAAATGGCGTGATTTTGCTTGCTTATATCGTAGCGATTCCCGCAAATGAAATTATAATCCCTACCATTTTGATGCTTACCGTTCTTACAACCGGTATGTCTGGCGTAGGTTCCGGTGCAGGTGTAATGTTTGAACCGGAGGATATGAGCACATTAAGCAATGTGTTACAAGCGGGTGGATGGACGCTACTTACTGCAATAAGTGTGATGTTGTTCAGCTTGATGCACAATCCGTGCAGCACAACGATTTACACCATTTACAAAGAAACGAAAAGTGTAAAGTGGACCGTAATGGCTACTTTACTTCCCTATGGTTTTGGAATCACTATTCTGATTGTGTTAGCAGCCCTTTGGAGAGCTTTTGCTTAATTAAAGCATTTTGGCTTTTACCAGATATATCTGCTCTGCAATGTTATAGCCAATCGTTTTTTCCTCTTCCTCTAGGATTACTCGAATTGGGCCATCAAAGGGTGCTTTTTCAAGAAGTTTAATTTTTGCGCCGGGAAGCACTCCAATTTTTTCCAAATAGCGAAGTAGCTCGGGATCCTGATCTTTTACTCGACCAATCACGTATTGCTCGTCCGTTTCGGCTTCCGATAATGAAAGCGATGCCATTTCGGGCATTACTCCATCTTTCGATGGGATTGGATCACCGTGAGGATCATGTGTAGGGTGATTGAGTAGCTCAGCGATTTTATCTTCGAACTGCTCTGAGATATGATGCTCCAGTTTTTCGGCTTCGTCGTGAACTTCATCCCAACTGTAGCCCATTATTTCCTGCAAATACAGTTCAAGCAAGCGATGATGGCGAAGGATTTCGAGCGCAATTTTACGACCGGCTTCTGTGAGTTTGGCTCCTTTGTAGGATTTATGCTCGATTAGATTAAGTCCGGCCAAACGCTTTAACATATTTGTAACAGAGGCAGACGACACCTCCATCATTTCTGCGATGTTGTTGGTAGTGGCACCCGAGCCTTCCGATTCGAGTACATAAATCACCTTTAAATAATCTTCAACCGACTGACTTAAACTCATTTAATTGTCAGAATCTTTATCGTTTATTTCAAAATACTCATCAAAACTCATTTCCTGAAATGCATCCGATCCCACGTAATTTAATAATGGTGCATATACGTACGGTTCAATAAAACCGGGTTGCGCACCTAAAATCGATCCTTCCGAATCAATAAAATAATGAGTGGGATAGGAAGTAAGCCGCAAATACCGAGCAAGCTCATTTTCCGGCATTGTAGAACCATTGTATGTAATATTTGCTTGTGATTCGGCATCGAGTTGAACCGGTATGTAATGCTCCTTAATGGAAGCCAAAACCGTTGAATCCGGGAAGGTTTCTTTGCGAGTCTTTAAGCAGTATGTACACCATTCGGCATAACCGAAGAGTAAAATTTTCTTTCCGGTTTCAGCTGCTTTTACTTGAGCTTCTTCTAAGCTCACCCATTCGAATCCCGAATTGATTTCGGATTGAGCTTGTGCAAAAGCCTGCGCACTGAAAAGTAAACCTGCAATCAGCAGGGTGATATTCTTTGTATTCATAAAAAAGTATTGAGTTACGCTTTGATAACAACGAGTGTCATGTCATCAAATTGGCGTTCTTCCCCGATAAAGGTACGAACATCTTCGATAATTAAATCACGAAGTTCTTTCGAAGAGTTCGTTTTTTCTCTTTTTAATAGCTTTTTTAAGCGTTTCTCATCGTAAAAGTCGCCCTGTTCATTTTGTGCTTCGGTAATACCATCAGTATAAAGCACCAAAACTTCACCCTTTTTTAGTTCAATTTTATCCTCAACTGAAACGGTATTAAACGCTTCTCCTTTAGCCATCCCTAAAGCTACTCCCGGCGGTTGCATCCATTCCACATTACCATCGGCCTTTTTATAGAGCATTGGATTGTGTCCTGCTCTGAGATAAGTAAATGTACGCTCTTTACTATCTAGCACACCATAAATCATGGAAATAAAAGTGCCACGCGTCGCATTTTGGTTAAATAGCTTATTAACGCGAAACATCAACATTTTAGGTGACGGAAATATACTGCACAAACTGTGAATTACGCCTTTAGCGAAAGTCATATAGAATGCTGCCTGAATTCCTTTTCCGCTTACATCACCAATTGCAATGGCTGCTTTTTCGTCATCTAGGCAAATAATGTCGTAGTAATCGCCACCGGTTTCTTGAGCCGGTATACAAATAGCGGAAGTATCGAAGCCGGGAATTTCGGGCGTTTCTTCCGGTAAGAATGCAACTTGTACATTACGCGCAATATCAAGCTCTTGCAGTACGCGTTGTTCTTTTGCTTGGTCCTCGATGTAATCCGGAATGTAATCGGGCAGATTGTCTTTATCCTCGCCCATCATTAAAAAGTAGAGCGCCAAAATGGATAGAATGATCAGCGTTATAATAAAACCTATGAAAAGTGGTGAGTCAGGCGAGTTCACTACTATCCAACCCTGAATGGTTGTGATAAAATTCAAGAAGATGAAATACCCTAGAGCGATGGTCACAAAATCGAATTGTATATAGAATAACCCCATCACAAAACCGATTACCATGTTGAATAAGATGGAATATTCTATCGGATTGATTGAGATAGGTACGGGCTCAACAATACCAAGCAGAACAGCGCCAATAATTGGGATCAGCCACTTTTTTCCGGTTGCTGAATACACTTGATTCCCGATGATCATAAAAATGAGCACCACGGTAGCCAAGCTCAACAATAAGGTTATTATGATGTTGGCTATGGGTGAAAAAACAAATTCGTTCTGAACAAAATTAACATCGCCATCAATAAAGGTGGTCGGAAATAATGCCAACATAAGCGTAATAAAACCTACTAAAAACGCGCCAATGCAAAGTGCACGAATTATAGCCCAACCCACCGGTTTATTTTTGAACATACCTCGGCGGACTAAATCCCAGGTTTTTAGTTGTTCGGGCCAATACTGCCGCGTTATAGAATCGCTAACAGCGGTAGCCACAAAAAAGGAAATCGCTGTGATAGCACCAACAACCCCGAAGGTTAGAAACTGATTAAACAGATTAGAGAGTTGCTCTGCTTCAAGGCTTACATCTAATGTTTTGGACAAACGAAGTAGAAAAAACAGAGGCACTAAAAACCCGGTAATTATAGCAACAATTAACGCAGGACGAGTATCAATTGCCCTAGCTTTGATGCGCAAATAAAAGGAGGTTAATATCCAAATCACAAAAACAAGAAGGATTCCCAGAATTATATTAGATCTGGTAGAAGTCCATCCTTTAGTTTCCGGCAATTCGTTTTCTAGCGTATAACTCATCTCACGAATACTTCCGGCAGGTAGCATTTCGATTTCGACTTTAGGAACAACGCCCATTACGGTATCCAAAGAGGTAAAAAACAAACGGGCATAACGAACGGTGCCGTCATCGTCGAACGATAGAGAATCTTTCTTGAAGTTAAACCGCTTCCAATAACTGTTATTGAGATAATGCTCGGCACCTTGCCACACAAAATTAGTTTGCTCTGCCTCTCCCCGTAATAAAAGCTGTTGATAGATATTTATGGAAGTATTGCGTAAATGCTGAAAATCTACCAGTTCAGTAATAATTGAGTCTTCCTTTTGTGGGCTACCTGAAATCTGTTTGGAAAATGCTGCCCGAATTAACTTTCGGTTAAACGGGGTTTGGCGTTCAATTACTTCGTCTGAAACTTTGAACGCCACCAACTCCCCTTCTTTACTGATGTCAAACTCTACTGCAGTTTCAATGTCCTCGCCGGTTACTCGAAATTCTTCTATCGCCCACGTGTAGAGTGGCAAAACCTGATAATTTTCACTCTCGGAATTAGACAAATATTTTTGCCTACCATACTGAGCCTGTATTTGATTAATCAAATCCTCGTTGGCATTTACAATGGCTCTTTTCTTTAGATTTTCCTGCTTGTATTCCCAATTAAAGTAAATTGAATCGGCAGTAGCTAAAGCCTTCGATTCATCCATCAAATATTCGATGGATGTTAACGGATGATGATTCTTCATATCAATGAAAAACCAAAGCAACCCGAAAAATCCTAATGCCAGAAGCAGGATATCCCTAAAGCGTTGATCGTGTAAAGCAAACATAAAATTTCTATACGGAAATCTGAGATAAGGTTGCGGCAATATGCTTAGATTCAGGCGTTTTTAAAACATCTCTTTTAAACTTACTGCATGTGTCTGATAACCTTTGCATATAAGGTGCACCCCGAATATCGTTTAATTTTAGCGTCGAATCGCGACGAGTTTTACGCCCGTCCTACTCGTAAAGCGCAGCCTTGGTTCCCTGAAGATTTACCTCATATTATTGCCGGTAAAGATTTAGAAGCCGGGGGCACTTGGATGGGAGTTTCAAAGAATGCGCGTTGGGCGGCTTTAACTAATTATCGCGACCCAAGTTGGGAAGTTACCAATCCTCCAAGCAGAGGGCAGATTGTTCTGGATTATTTAAAGAACACTACAAACCCTGAATCTTTCCTTGAGAACCTGGATGAGAATGCAAAAAAGTATGCCGGTTTCAATGTGTTAGTGGGTGATAATGACAGTCTGTTTCACTATTCGAATTACGATCAACAGTTTTCGATGATAGAACCGGGTGTTCACGGTGTAAGCAACGCATTATTAGATACGCCTTGGCCAAAATTAAATCAGGCGAAGGAAGCCTTAAAAAGTGTGATTAACAAACCCGGTAAATTGAACAAAATCGATTTGTTTAATCTTTTGAAAGATTCAGCACCGGCACCCGACGAGCATCTCCCAAAAACCGGAATTCCTTATGAATGGGAAAAAGCCGTTTCATCCATCTTTATTCGAACAAAAACATATGGCACTCGATGCTCAACTGTACTACTCATCAAACATAATGGCGAGGTCGAATTCACCGAACGTCGATTTAACGGCGATAATGATGAATTTTTTGATGAGAATACCTATTCTTTGCAGTCTTAATTTTTGAACGATTATTGTTTCTATTTCTAACTATACCTTAACGGTTATCCTAACATCAGCAACATGACCTATACCCATAAGAAACCAACGCTACTCCAGGCATTTATTCCTATTATATTTCTCATTATCACGCTGTTTTTAAATGTTCGGATATATGGTGATGCTTCGCTGGACGGTTCCAATCAAATTATTCTGATGTTATCGGCCGCTGTTGCAAGTATTGTTGCCATTCAATTGGGGTATAGCTGGAAAGAGATTCGTTCCGGGATGGTAAAAAGTATCAGCTCTGCTATGGCATCCATTATCATTCTGTTGCTGATTGGTTCTCTAGCCGGTACTTGGTTGTTAAGCGGTGTAGTTCCAGCCATGATTTACTATGGATTGATGATTCTGAACCCTACCATATTTTTGGTCGCAGCTTGTATTGTTTGCGCCATCGTTTCAGTTGCTACGGGCTCAAGTTGGACAACATCTGCAACTGTTGGTATAGCATTAGTAGGAATTGGGACCGCCTTAGGAATTAACATTGGGATGGTTGCCGGAGCGATAATTTCTGGCGCTTATTTTGGGGATAAAATGTCTCCTCTTTCTGATACCACCAATTTAGCACCCGCCATGGCCGGTACTGATTTATTTACGCACATCCGATACATGGCGTATACCACGGTTCCTTCCATTAGCATTGCCTTAGTAATATTTTTAATTCTTGGATTAACAAGTACCAAAACCGGTGCAACGGTGAATACCCAAGAAATACTCGATGCCATTGACAGTCAATTCAACATTAATGGCTGGCTATTTTTAGTCCCCGTAATTGTTATTGCTCTTATTGTGAAAAAAGTACCTGCGATTCCGGCAATTCTGGCTGGTGCGGTTTTAGGTGGTATCTTTGCTCTGATTTTCCAATCTGATGTGATTTTATCCGTTTCAGGATATGAGAGTTATACTTGGGAGGCGGCTTATGTTGGCGTGATGACTGCTTTCTATGGCGATGTTACCATTGCAACCGGAAATGCCTTGGTCGACGACCTGCTTAGTTCAAGCGGAATGTATGGAATGCTTGGCACTGTCTGGATTATTTTCGCAGCTATGATGTTTGGCGGTGTAATGGAAAGATGCGGGATGCTAAAACGTATTGCCGAAGCGGTGATTTCAGTAGTTAATGGTGCAGGATCTTTGGTTGCCTCAACAGTAGGAACTTGTTTGTTCTTTAATATCACTGCTTCTGATCAATATTTAGCCATTGTGGTTCCTGGCAGAATGTACACCGACACTTACAAAGACATGGATTTAGCGCCAGAAAACTTGAGTCGCACACTCGAAGATTCCGGAACGGTTACTTCTGTGTTGGTGCCTTGGAATACCTGTGGTGCTTATCATGCCGGCGTTTTGGGGGTATCTACGCTTACTTACCTCCCATTTGCCTTCTTCAATATTATCAGTCCGTTTATGACGATGTTTCTCGCTATCGCCAAGATTAAGATCAGAAGCCTAAAAGAAGCACGCGGCGAAGCTAAACTCGAAGACGATTTTGATAATCCTTGATTAACTTTTGTTATTTTTTTAGTCATTCCTGCGCAGCATGCATACCAAAGTTTAAACGCAGGTATGGCAGGAATCTTGAACTTTAACAGAGACTCGAAGCTTAAACTCAACTTCAGATCCCGGCATTCGCTGCGGGATGACCTAGATCGTTGACCAACCCTAAATTTCTATACTTAGTCATTCCTGCACAGCGTGCATACCGAAGTTTAAACGCAGGCATGGCAGGAATCTAGAACTTTAACAAAGACTCGAAACTTTAACCTAGTTTCAGATCCCGGCATTCGCTGCGGGATGACTTAGATTGTTGACCAACCCTAAATTTCTATACTTAGTCATTCCTGCGCAGCATGCATACCGAAGTTTTAACGTAGGCATGGCAGGAATCTAGAACTTAATTACAGTAATTCGCTCATATCAAACTTAGAGCCTTACCTACGCTGGGATTACGATAATTAAGAGTACTTCAAAGAATCAATAATTCTTATAAATGTACCAAAGCACTTCGTCCATCTGGGCTTGTACCTGACGGGTAGGAATCACATAATTGTTATTCATAAAGCTGAAAATCAGCTTTCTCCCAGATTCCGTTACGACATACCCACTTAAACAGTGGTTATTACTAAGCGTACCTGTTTTGGCAAATACGTACGGTTCGCCACCATCTTTATTGGCATATAATCTTCGGATAGTGCCTTGCTTTCCCCCTTGGGGTAATTCGTCGAATAATTGTTCATCATCAACCAACTCATCAATTTTTTCGAGCAAAGCCACCATGGATCTTGGAGTAAACAAATTATATCGACTCAATCCCGAACCATCTCTCCAGTTTGGTGAATCTGGCAGATCATATAAAAAGGTTTCCACCACGTGATTGATAGCCGCTCTCGAATTCAAATCCATTCCCAATTCAGCAGCTACCATAAACATAATTTGTTCGGCTGCTTGATTATCGCTGGGCAACATCATTTCCTTCAACAACTCATCGGTTTTCATACTATAGATTGTACGATGTACTTCAGGAAGTTTCGCATCCGGCAAATAAGTAACCGGTTTATTAAGCGTATCAGAGAGTAACTCAACAACAAATTCCGGGGTGTAGTGAAAGGGTTTATCTGTTGTATACCTGCTGGTATCAGAGGTGAAGAGATAGTCGAATTCGTTGCCTACACGATCTCGGCTTAGAACAAATTGTCCGTTTTCACTACGCTCGGCCTCTTTGATGTAATCATTAAAAATGGCCGGACTAATCTGGTATTCTCCATCTTTTTTAGCAATTCGATATTCTTCAATGTGTTCAATCGTTACTCTCGCCACATTTCCATACATCGGAAGCGGACTTTTCTCTGCTGAATAATAAGAATTGTAATCAGCCCAAGACCATCCCGGTCCTAAATTTTCATCATCGTAATTGGAATCAGAAAAAAACAACTCACCTTCAAAATCTTTGAGTAAATAGTACACATCCATGGTTCCAAAATCGGGATGCAAGAACGAAGGATCGCCTGTTCCCCAAAAGATCAGTGAATCGTCTCTGATCACATACTTTAATGCCGGAAGCCGATCATCTAACACACGTTTACCAGCATAGTAAGTAAACAGCTTTGTGTTCGAAGCCGGATTCATGTACTTGGTTTCGTTCACCGCATATAAGGTAGAATCTGCTTCAGGGTCGTACAACATGAACCCGGTTATAGTTTTAGCAAAGATTTCAGAATTTTCGAAAATGGTAGCCAGAGATTCTTCTTCCGTGATCTCAGGCATATAGTTATTATCTGGCTCTGTAGCAATTTCCGAGGTTTTGCAGGCAAGCATTCCGATTGCCAGCGTAATCATCAACCATTTACTATTCATAGATTTGAGCTTAAGAAAGACGTTCAAGTGCAGTTTCGATGCGCGAAATAACTTCATCTTTCCCGAGTAATTCAAGCGCCGGAAATAAGTCGGGGCCAAAACCTTGTCCGGTTGTAGCAATACGAACAGGCATCATCACTTTCCCGAATCCAACTTCTTGTTCTGCAACTACTACTTCTAAAGCTGCTTTTAAATTAGCTGCTGCGAAATCATCACCAGAAAGCGCCTCAACTTTTTCCTGATAGGCTTTCACCATGGCTGCACTATCGTCTTTCCATTTCTTCAATGCTTTTTCATCGTATTCTTTAGGAGCATCGAAGAAAAACGATCCCATTTCTACAAACTCATCCACTTTTGATACACGCTCATGAAGGAGTTCGATCACCGTTTTCAGATAGGCATCATCTTTAGTATCAAAACCGGCTTGTTCAGCCAAAGCTTTTACTCTTGGTTGAAGATCTTCGACACTAGTTTCTCGGATATAATGTTCATTGTACCACATCAGTTTTTTGTGATTGAAAACCGCACCACCTTTACTCACCCGATCAAGCGTAAACAGCTCACAAAGTTCTTTCATGTTGTGGATTTCGGAATCGTCGCCCGGACTCCATCCCAAATAAGCCAAAAAATTAATCAATGCTTCCGGTTCGTAGTTGCCCGAAATGTAATCTTTCGTATTTACAGGAATTCCTTCGCTCTCCGCTTTTCGCTTCGATAGTTTCCCACCACTCGGACTCATAATCAATGGTAAATGCGCCATAGTCGGAGCTTCCCATCCAAACGCCTGATATAACAACATGTGCTTTGGCGCTGAACTCAACCACTCTTCACCACGAATTACATGTGTGATTTTCATGGTGTGGTCATCCACCACATTCGCCAAATGATAGGTTGGCATTCCATCTGATTTCAACAACACTTGATCGTCCAATCCTGATGTGTCGAACGAAACAATTCCGCGAACCAAATCCTCAAACTTTACGGTCTCACGACGAGGAACTTTCAATCGAACAACGTATTCATCACCTGCAGCTAAACGTCGCTCTACTTCATCTTGTGGAAGCGTAAGGCTGTTTTTCATGCTCTGGCGAGTAATGGAATCGTATTTTGGCGATGGATTTCCCGATGCCTTCAATCGCTCACGCATTTCGTCAATTTCTTCGGTAGTATCGAAGGCGTAATAAGCATTGCCGTTTTCAATTAATTGCTTAGCGTACTCGTGATACATTGCCTTACGCTCACTTTGTCGGTACGGACCCACTTCACCGGGCGTATTTGGACCTTCATCAATCGTCATTCCAGCCCATTCCAGCGATCGGATGATATCTGCTTCGGCATCTTCTACATAGCGTGATTGGTCGGTGTCTTCAATACGAAGAACAAAAGTGCCGCCGTGATGACGAGCAAATAAGTAATTATATAATGCGGTTCTTAATCCGCCAATATGAAGAAATCCGGTTGGTGATGGTGCGAAACGTACGCGAACGCTCATTAATTCTTAGCTTTGATTCAAATTTTTGATAGCCCAAAAGATATGAAAAACCCGCTCGATAATCAGCCTTAGATCGTCTACTGAATTACCTCAACACTTGAACACTTTAACACATTTTTCTTGTGTTTAAGTGTTCAGGTGTTGATGTTCGCGTTGTTATGATTATTAGCTTGCAACAGCCCCAATTCGCCCCTAATTTGTACGATCTTTTAGCTATGCTTCGTGCCGATCGGGTTCTTTTATTAGATGAAGATCAATGGTCGAGAAAAGGCCGGACACACCGAGCGCGTATTACTGAAGGTGAGTGGATAAATATCCCCATCAAAACCGAAGATAAAAAAAAGGAGATTCGTGAAGTACGCATCGATCATAGCGAAGATTGGTTTACACCATTTTGGAATGGGATTTATCACAATTATCACTCAGCCACTTGGTTCGATTATTTTGAAAACGAACTGAAAGCTTTATTTGATGAAGCTCGCAAATCGACCAAACTGATCGATTTCAATCTGATAGTGTTCAATAATTTGCTTGGATTTCTCGAAGTTGACCTAGACTATTCATTGGCTAGTGATTCTGAATTTAATAACGAAACCGCGACCGTTATCTATCAGGAATATCAATCAAAAAACTACATCCATCGATTGGAAGGTGCTCAAATCGTCACTATAGATCACCCTGATTTTAAGCAGTTTGGTGAACGATCTATTTTGCATCTACTGTTCCATCACGGTCCCGAGACCTTTAAAGTGCTCGATCTTTTAAAGTAGCCGATCAATTCCTATCATCCCCCATGGAAAATACGTCCGACGAAACTAACTGGAACAGAATTTATACGATTGTATTCATCACTGGGGTGGTTTTCATTCTATTGTTCTGGTGGTTTACAACAACCTTTAATCTCCCTCAATAATGCATTGGATAGATTGGGTAGTTCTGATCGCCTTTCTTGGTTATACCATTTGGGATGGAACGCGCAGAGGTAAAGATTCTGAAAATATTGAAGGCTATTTATTGGCGGGACGTGGGATTCCTTGGTGGGCGGCTGGGCTTTCCATAATGGCCACACAAGCCTCTGCCATCACTTTTATTGGAACCACCGGTATCGCCTACACCGAAGATATGCGCTTTGTACAAGTGTACTTAGCCATTCCTTTTGCAATGATCCTGATTTCAATGTTCCTGGTTCCGTTTTTCAGCAAAATGAAAGCTTTTACCGCTTATGAGGTGCTAGAAGAACGATTTGGACTAAAAACCCGACTTACCACCAGCGCTCTATTTTTGATATCCAGAGGTTTGGCACTCGGAACGGTAATCGCTGCACCTTCTTATGTGTTGGCACTTTTATTGAACCTTCCTTTGAGCATTACCATCATTATAATCGGAGTAATTGCCACCATTTATACCATGATCGGAGGAATGGCTGGTGTTATTTCTACCGATGTAAAACAAATGGGTGTGATGATGTTCGGGCTCATCTTTTGTTTTGTGTTGATTCTGCTTAATCTACCGGAGGAAGTTGGTTTTGGTGATGCACTATACCTCGCCGGATCACTTGACAAACTCACCGCACTCGACCTCAGCTTCGACCTAACGGAACGCTACAATGTGTGGAGTGGTGTAATTGCTGCACTATTCTTGATGCTTTCTTATTTCGGCACCGATCAAACTCAAGTTCAACGCTACCTAACTACTCCCACCGTTAAACAAGCTCGAAATTCTTTGTTGATGTCGGCGTATGCTAAAGTTCCGATGCAGTTTTTCATCCTGCTTTTGGGTGTAATGCTTTATGTATTCTTCATTTTCAATGATGCCCCGATTTCGTTCCGCGCTGATGATCCCGTTGCCCAAACCGAGGAGCAAGTTCAACGCGAGCAATTAATATACAGCCAATACTCCGAAAATCGCTCAGCAAGAAAAGAAGCAGCACTTCAAGCTATTCAAAATCGTGATGAAGCATCTCAGCAATTATTTGTTGAAAAAGACGCAGCCATGAACGAAGCTCGTCAGGCAGAGTTGGCACTTCAAGCAGAAATACTTGATGCCGATGTAAACGACACGAATTACATCTTCCCGCATTTTATACTGAACTATGTACCCATTGGACTTATAGGTTTGATAATTGCCGGGATTTTTGCAGCGGCTATGAGTTCCATCGATTCCCAGCTAAATGCACTTAGTGCTGTGAGTATTGTGGATTGGTATCAGCGGTTGGATAAGAATAAACACGGCGATGCGCATTATTTGAAATACTCACGCTGGACAACTTTAGGATGGGGAATCTTTGCTACAATCTCTGCTCTCGCCTTGGGTGAAACTCGCTCAATTATTGAGTTAGTGAATCAAATCGGGAGTTATTTTTATGGCTCTATTCTAGGAGTATTCATCCTCTTACTTTGGTTCAAAAAGGCGAATGGAAATGGTGCATTAGCCGGACTTGCAGCCGGTATGCTTGCCGTTTTCACTTTCGATCGCTTGTATGTTTCTGAAAGCCTCAACGATTACTCTTTCTTTTTGCCTTGGATGCAAATCCCTGAATCCTACACCAAAGCCATCGAGTTTTTATGGCTTAACCCGGTTGGAGCTTTCACTGTAGTTTTTGTGGGTTGGATGGTGAGTTTGGCCTTCCCCAAACAACCAAAAAATTAAATATTTGGGAGCCAGATTCCGGTTATTCTAGCAGAATAATTATTTCTTATATCTATATACATTTATAACTGTTACTTAAGATAATAAATCAACCAAAATCCACATCGCCAATTCCAAAAATTTATATAAATTTTCGGAGTTAACTCCGGTTTTTTATATGAATTTTCGGAGTTAACTCCGATTTTTAATATATTTTTGACCATGATCAATCGTCAACTATATGTAAATATCGCAGAAAAATTACATGACAAAAAAGCAATTAATGTCATGGGCTCCAGACAAGTTGGAAAAACTACGCTCCTTAGATCTTTAGAAAAAGAAATTGACAAGCCATGTTTATGGTGGAACGGAGACGAGCCTGATATTCGAAATATTTTAACTAATTCTACTTCGTCCCAATTAAAAAGCTTAATTGGTGATGCAAACTTGTTGATTATAGATGAAGCTCAGAGAATTGAAAATATTGGGATTTCATTAAAATTAATCGTGGATTCCATCCCCAATTTAAAAGTTATAGCCACAGGATCTTCTTCATTCGACTTAGCAAATAAAATTAATGAGCCGCTCACAGGTCGAAAATGGGAGTTCATGTTATACCCAATTAGTGTACAAGAATTGATATCGCACCACGGACTAATTGAGGAAAAACGCCTACTAGATCAAAGACTTATTTATGGCTTTTATCCTGATGTTATCACACAAAAAGGTCAACAACGCGATATCCTACTAGAGCTTACCAATAGTTTACTTTATAAAGACATTTTCACTCTTGAGAACATCAAAAAGCCTACCAATTTTGAGCGTCTTGTTCAGGCACTCGCTTTTCAAATAGGACAAGAAGTATCCATTAATGAGCTTTCTCAAATAAGTGGATTAGATTTTCATACGGTGGAACGGTACATCTCCTTGCTGGAGAAATCATATGTAATATTTCAGCTTTCACCGTTTAGTAGAAATCTGCGCAATGAAATCAAAAAGTCCAGAAAAATATATTTTTTTGATAATGGAGTAAGAAATAGTGTAATCAAGCAATTTAGTACACTCGAACTTAGAAACGATGTAGGTGCACTTTGGGAAAATTTTTTAATGGCAGAACGGCAAAAAGTATTAGAATACAATAGAATTGCTACTAATCGATTTTTTTGGAGAAATCACGCCCAACAAGAAATTGACTACATCGAAGAACGAAATGGAGAGATTCATGCCTTTGAATTTAAGTGGAACCCCAAAGCAAAGGCGCGTTTTTCTAAATCATTCACCAATGCTTACAATCCAACTACAACTTCGGTAATTCATAGAGATAACTACCTTTCATTTATTCAGAATTAAACCTCAGACAGTTGCTTTTATGGATTGGTAAATAAATCTGCTCGAACTAATTCATTATCGGCTATTTGGCAAATGAATAATATTGTGTGATGTACCATAACAAACCCCACCCAAAAGGAACGTTACTTTTTTATTTCCATTTGATGCCTACACTACACTTTTGAACACATAGAAATCAGACAAATCTAAATTTGAGATGCAGAAAATTCGAGTAGCCTTAGACTGGACCCCAAACATTAATCACATCGGTTTTTTCGTAGCCCAAGAAAAAGGTTGGTTTAAAAACGCCAACATTGACATTGAACTAATCAACCCGGCAGGCGACAATTATCAAACTACTCCTGCAAAAAAAGTAGAGTTGGGACTGGCAGATTTTGCGTTAAGTCCTACCGAAAGCGTGATTAGTTATCGTACAAAAGCGAAGCCATTTCCGATGATCGCCGTGGCTGCTATCATGCAAAAAGATCTAAGCGCCATTGTGGTTCTCGAAGAATCAGATATTTATTCTCCAAAAGATCTTGATGGAAAAACCTATGCTTCCTATCAAGCTCGTTACGAAGATCAGATCGTAAAATCGATGATAAAAAATGATGGTGGTGAGGGTAGTATTCACGTAGACTATCCGAATAAACTAGGAATCTGGAATACTTTGGTTGATGGCACTTACGATTCAACCTGGGTTTTTATGAACTGGGAAGGTGTTGAGGCTTCTCAAAAAGGAATTAAACTCCGAGCATTTACTTTGGAAGACTACGACATCCCCTATTCGTATTCCCTCGTAATCATTGCTGATCAAACGAATGTAGAAAGTAATACAGACCTATATTCAACATTTATTTCGCAGGTAAAAGCCGGGTATCTTTTTGCGGGAAAGCATCCCGAAGAGGCTGCCAAAATATTACACCCTCACCTTCCGGAATACGATCAAGAAATAGATTTGGTGAAAGCCATTGAGTACACAGCGCCTTACTATGGAGCAGAACAATGGGGAATCATGGATGAAAAGGTAATTGAGGTTTTTTTGAATTGGTTACGTGAGCAGAATCTTGAGACTCATACCCTTTCTGCCTCCGAATTAATCACCAATAAGCTGCTCAGTTAACTATTTAATTTGAGATATCTCAGTTCTATTAAAAAAGGAATCCATTCTACAGTAATTCTTTGAATCATCTACCTTTGGATTTCGTCTGACCGGCATGTTTTTAATACTTAGCTTGGTTCCATGACTAAATCCACTTACAATTCACTTAGATTTATTATGGCCATAGCGGCTCTGGTCTGCTTTCTGATCTTTCCACCATGGAGCATTGTGTGGGCATGGCTGCAACCTCTCCCAGATTCTGTACAAGAGCAAGTTGATGGTGCTACGGAACACGGTTTGGATGGGTTTATAGTTTACATCGATCAAGAAGGGCAAAATCCCGAAATGTATGCAGCGGGTTGGAAAGATCGTGAGAATAAAATTTTACTCAGCCCCGATGATCTGTTTAGAATCGCCAGCATAAGTAAACTTTATATTGCAGCTGCGGTTGTAAAACTGGTTGAAGATGATTCACTTTCTCTTGAAAGAACGTTGGCTGAGTATCTCCCTGAACTTAGAAACAGAATCGAAAATGCTGATGAAATCAGTTTGCGCATGCTGATTCAGCATCGAAGTGGAATACCAAATTTTACCGATTCCCCGAATTTAGATTGGGGAAAAACCTACGAAAATCCGGATGATCACCTACAACTTGTACTGGATGAACCCGCTACATTCAAACCCGGACAAAAATATGGATACTCCAATACCAACTACTTGCTTCTTGCTAAGATCATGGATAGGATACTGGGATACAGCCACCATTTATTCATCAAAAACGAAATTTTAATTCCACTTGAGCTCCAAAATACTTTTTACTGGTACAAAGAAGTAGATAATCCGAAAAAGCTTGCAAATGGATATGTAATTGGATACAACGGGAATGATGTTCGGGAACTAGATCACATCACACCGGGCGGAAACATGGTAGCCACAGCTGAAGATGTTGGAATTTTTCTTCGAGCAATGGTTGATGGTGATTTATTTACAGAAAAGGAAAGAGAAATTTATACCTCGGTGTATCCTTACAACCATACCGGATTAGTGCCGGGATATCAGAGTTGGGCGACTTATTCGCCTGAGCAAAATGCTGTTGTTGTTCAATTTGTAACTACTTCCGGGGGGTATTCCTGGGAAATCTCAAACATTATTCATGGTCGAATCTTTGAAATTCTTGAAAATAGATGATTGATTTCAATATCTGGTAAAGCTTCCCCTTTTACTTACTACCCTTAAGGTGGAGCTTGCATGCTTGGTATAGATTATTTTACTCCCAAGCACACACTTTTTCCCACAAACTATTCGGTACCAACATTTTACATTTGTCTCGTAACCATCGGCTAAACATGTCGTGTAAGGAAAAGCAAATCTTGGTTAATAGGTACTAATCGCTTTTTATATGAGACATTTAAAATATCTGAGCCTTTTTGTGCTCCTTGGCACCATTTCAGAATCCTTCGCACAGGAACAAACAGAAATCCTTGAGAGAAGATACACCACGCAAAAAATTCTAGGTCAAGCTCCAAGTATAGATGGCCATCTAGACGACAGCGCTTGGCAGATGGTCGAATGGTCAGGTGATTTTACGCAAATTGAACCGGACCATGGTGGAGAGCCATCTCAGGAAACCGCGATCAAAATTTTGTACGATAACGACAACCTCTATGTAGCCATACGAGCATACGATACTAATCCGGAAGAAATCGTTAGACGCCTATCACGTCGTGATGGCTTTGAAGGTGATTGGGTGGAAATCAATATCGATAGTTACTACGACAAACGTACTGCATTTTCATTTACGGCCAGTGTTTCTGGCGTGAAAGGTGATGAAGCAATCAGCGATGATGGCAATAATTGGGATTCATCCTGGGATCCTTTGTGGGATTTTGAAACCACTGTAGATAATGAAGGATGGATAGCGGAAATGAAAATTCCATTCACCCAGCTACGTTTCGATGCAAACGATCAACAAACCTGGGGCATTCAGTTTACGCGTCGATTTTTCCGTAATCAGGAACGTTCCGTTTGGCAATACATGCCTCAAGAAGGTGCCGGCTGGGTAAGTCAGTTTGGAACCTTGCATGGAATTCAAGGCATCAAACCCAAAAAACAGATCGAAATTGCGCCTTACACGGTTGTAAAGTATGAAACTTATGAAGCTGAACCCGGTAATCCATTTCGTGATGGAACCGACCCATCACTAAATGTTGGTTTGGATGGAAAGATCGGCATTACCAACGATTTCACGGTCGATTTCACCATTAACCCTGATTTCGGGCAGGTTGAAGCTGATCCCTCGGAAGTAAATCTATCCGCTTTCGAATCGTTTTTTCAAGAACGCCGACCATTTTTTATTGAAGGCCGAAATATTACCTCCTTCCAGATTTCCAGTGGCGGAAATCCATTTTCATCCGATAATCTTTTTTACTCTCGCCGCATCGGAAGAAGTCCGCATAATTCTCCGGATGTAAATGGCGACCAAAACGAATATGCCGATATACCCAGAAACACTACGATTTTAGGAGCGGTAAAACTGACAGGTAAAACACAAAACGGCTTGAATATTGGCGTGATGGAAAGTTTAACTGCCGCCGAATACGCCGATGTGTTCCGAAATGGAACCGATAGCGAGGAAATTGTTGAGCCCATGACGAATTATTTTTTAGTAAGCGCTCAACAGGAAGCCAATGAAGGCAACACCATTTTCGGAGGAATGGCAACCGCGACGAATCGAATGATCGACGATCCATCGCTGAATAACCTAAACAAAAGTGCATATACAGGCGGACTAAACTTTCAGCAATTCTGGAAAGATCGAACGTATTATCTACAGGCGAATGTGGTTTTCAGCCAAATTAACGGTACGGCTGCTGCCATCGAACAGCAACAACTATCATCACGAAGGTTTTACCAACGCCCCGATAACGATTATACCACGTTCGATCCCACCAGAACTTCATTATCAGGGCATGGCGGAAACATTCAATTTGGAAAGCAAGCAAATAGTGGCTGGCGTTATTTAGGCTGGGTTACTTGGCGCTCGCCCGGACTTGAACTTAATGATATGGGTTTTTTACGCCGTGGAGATTCCATTTTTCAGGTGATGTGGGCCGGTTATCGATTTGCAAACCCAATTGGAGTGTTTAGGAATCTAAACATCAATTTAAACCAGTGGACGGGCTGGGATTTTGGAGCAACCAACACTTTTAAAGGCGGTAACATCAACGTAAATGGTCAACTTCAGAATTATTGGTTTGTAAATGGTGGATTTAATCTAGAAGGTGATGAAGTTTCTAATTCGTTTTTACGCGGCGGCCCATCGATGAAAGTTCCGGGAGGCTATAACTATTTTATGAATGTAAATACCGACAATCGCCAGGACATTTCTTTTGGATTGAACCACAGTCAGTTTTGGGGATTTGATGATGCTGCTCATAATATTAATTACGGCTTATCTGTCCGTTATCGCCCAAGCGACGCACTCTTTTTAAGTTTGCGCCCCAGCATAAATATTCGAAATAGCGAGCTTCAATATTTAACCACACTGCAAGATGGTGGTGAGAACAAATACATTTTTGGAGAAATCGATCAAATTACTTCCAGTTTAACGCTACGGATGGATTATGTGCTTTCGCCGGATTTAACCATTCAATACTACGGATCTCCATTCATTAGCTCAGTAGATTATTCCGATCCGAAAGTAATCACCAATCCTAAAGCAGATAATTTTGAAGATCGATTCGATCGAGATTTATCCTTCACAACTCGTGATTTTGAGAACAACGAAGATTTTAGCTTCCGTCAATTCCGATCTAATTTGGTAATTAGGTGGGAATATCGTCCGGGTTCGTTGGTCTTTTTTGTATGGAATCAAGGCAGAACCGGTTTTGATGGTGGAAATGGCCAATTCGATTTACGTTCCGATGTAGACGGGTTGTTTTCTGTAACTCCGGAAAACGTATTCTTAATCAAGTTTTCTTATCTCCTCGGCTCTTGATCGAATAATTTTCAGTTGAACTTTCTTTCTTAAAAATGTGATGTACATTAACACCTCGTTGATAACATCACATTTTTTGCCATGAAAAAAGTCGCTTTAATAACCGGAGCTTCAAGTGGAATAGGAAAAGAACTCGCAATTATCCATGCCGAACATGGAGGCGATCTCGTTTTAATTGCCCGAAGACTCGAAAAACTTGAACAGCTAAAAGCTCAACTCGAAAATGAACATGGGATTTCGGTACATCTTATCGTAAAAGATCTAACCAAACATGAAGCTCCAAAGGAAATTGTAGAAGAGCTTAATGAAAATGGCATAATCGTTGATTACCTAATCAACAACGCCGGATTTGGAGGATTGGGCTTGTTCCACGAACGTGATTGGGAAGATGATCAGGCAATGATTCAGTTAAACGTTATGGCACTTACCGAGCTTACCCGACGGATTCTCCCCGGAATGGTAGATAGAAATTCAGGTCGTATTTTGAATGTTTCATCCACTGCCGGAATTGTACCCGGACCGCTTCAGGCTGTGTATTATGCAACCAAAGCATTTGTTAATTCTTTTTCTAATGCCATCGCGGAAGAACTTCATGATACCAAAATCACAGTTACCGCATTACTTCCCGGCGCTACAGAAACAGAATTTGCTGAAACATCCGGAATGGATAAAACATCTTTATTCGATCGCAATGTTGCCTCAGCAAGAATGGTTGCCGAAGCCGGTTACGATGGTATGATGATAGGAAAACTGGACGTGATTGCCGGGATTTCATCCTTTCAGAAATTTCAACTACTTATTTCGCCCATAATGCCTAAAAAATTAGTGCTTACTCAAATCCGAAAACTGCAAGAGGTAGAGAAATAACTTCATGAAAGCCGCGGTTTACCATGAATTTCAGGGTACGCTATCTATCGAAAACGTTCCCATTCCGCAGCCGCCCGACCATGGCGTATTGATTAAAGTGAAGGCTACAGGTCTTTGCCGTAGCGATTGGCACGGTTGGATGGGTCATGATCCTGATATTAGTCTACCACACGTTCAGGGACATGAACTTGCCGGTGTAATTGCATCCATTGGAAAAAATGTAACATCCGTTAATGTGGGAGATCGTGTAACTACTCCATTTGTATGTGGATGTGGTCGCTGCATGCAGTGTAATTCGGGGAATCATCAAGTGTGCGATAATCAAACACAGCCCGGATTTACCCATTGGGGATCGTTCGCCGAATATGTGGTTATTCATCACGCAGATGTAAACATTGTTCAACTGCCGGATGAAATAGATTTTGTAACCGCGGCAACTCTTGGCTGTCGATTTATCACTTCATTCCGAGCAATTGTTCATCAGGCTAAAGTGAAAAAACATGAATTTGTTGTGGTTCATGGATGTGGAGGAGTTGGGCTTTCTGCCATAATGATTGCGAAATCGCTCGGAGCCACTGTTATTGGGGTAGATATTAACGAATTAGCTCTTGAAAAAGCGTCAGATATTGGTGCGGATGTACTGATTAATGCGCAGCAACAGCAAGACCTTATTGAGCACATCATAGACTTGACAAATGGTGGCGCTCACATTTCGATAGATGCATTGGGAAGCCAAGAAACGTGTTTCAACTCCATTGCTAATCTTAGAAAAAGAGGTCGACATATACAGGTTGGATTAGTTACAGGAGATCATCAACACCCGAAAATCCCGATGGATCAAGTTATTGCCGATGAGCTTGAAATCTATGGAAGTCATGGAATGCAAGCTTTTTGCTACCCTCAAATGTTGGAGATGATAACAGCCGGTAAACTGAAGCCGCAAAAGCTGATCAGTAAAACCATTTCGCTGAATGAAGTCACTACTTACATACCCAAAACGAATGAATTCTCCCATTCAGGAGTGATAGTGATTGATCGATTTTAGCAACTCACGTTGATCGATCATCTTTCAAAATTTTGATCTCGATTCGAGGTGTTATTTCAAATTCGGAACAATTTAGCTCAATCTTCCTATCAATAGTCAAATACTAATTAAAATTAACGATTATGTTTAGACCATTGATAAATAACATCACTTTTGGATTTATCTTGCTTTTATCAGCATGTACTAATGAATCCCAACAAAATATGAATGAGCGTGTGGATGCTGCTCAGGAAAAAGTAGAAGCTGTACAGAATAACGCCGCTGATAGCCGTGAAGAATTTGTAGACAATGCCGAAGAGCAATTGGAAGAAATCAACGAAGAATTGGCTGAAATCCGAGCGGACATCAAAGATTCTAGCGCTGATATGGCTGAAGAAACTAAAGAAGCCTGGGAAGATTTAACCAATCAACGTACTGCGCTTGAACGTGAACTGGATGAGCTGAAAGATGCTTCAGAAGAGAATTGGGAAGCCGCAGCTGAATCATTTAATGAATCGCTGGATAACTTTGAAGACAGCTTTTCTGATTTGATGGATGATTTGAAAATTGGATAATTATTCAATTAGGAATTGGGAATAGGTGAATTAGGAATACTTATTCCTCTATAACACTTTAGCCGAATGACTTTCACAGTCTTCGGCTTTTTTATTTCAAGGGAAAGACAAATCGCTAAAAGTTCGATTCCTATTCCTAATTTTATATTCGTTATTCTCCCGAAGGAATGCCTACGGCGCTAATTCCTTAAAACTTCCTCGCAAGCACCACGGTTTCTTTAAACGTTCGATCTCGTCCTGAAGCTGAATCGTACGCTTCGAAAAGAATAATATAAATTCCCACTCTGTTTTTGCTTCGGTCATCAGTAAGCCCATCCCATATTAACGAGCCCTCAAAACCTGCCTGATAATTATTTACCAATTCGCGAACCTCTCTCCCGTAACGATCAAAAATACGGACGCGCAGCAGATAATCAGCTGCATCAAGACGATAATTGATGAATAGATTATCCTCAAAGCCGTCATCATCGGGAGAAAAAGGATTGGGCGAAAAGCTGATTCCATTCTCATCGGGTGTTGCCCCTGATTCTTGAAAAATGCTGTTTTCCCTTAATGGTGTACCGCCCGTTACATGCGTACTAGAACTCCAATTACTTGCATCATTACTTGGGCCATTCGGATCAATTCGTTCTAAAGCAACTCCACGTGTATCAAAGATATTTGGGTTTTGCCAGCCCTCATCATAAAACACCGAATCGATTACCGATCCACTGCTGTCGGCAAGGAATATCGCATCACCTGAAGAGGCTAAACTCAGACTTGAACGATCTATTCGAATAATTGACTGCTCATCCACTCCTTCAATTTCAAAGAATCTGGCAGTTTTGCTTTCAGAAAAAGAAGTAGCCTCATCTTCGGCATTAATCAGCACATATTCGCCCGGTGCGATCCATGAATATTGAGTGGATACGGGAATAATTGATCGGATTTCCCCGTCCTCATCCGGAGCATCATGAATAAACAATCCTTCTAATGAAATTGCTTTATCTGTTCGATTGTAGAGCTCTACATATTCACTTTGATCGGGCAAATTATCGTCGCTATCGGCAAGGGGATTGTAAAGAATCTCATTGATGATTACATCACCCGGTTCCATCTTTTCAGCTACTTGATTGGTGATGGTATTGGCTGAATTTCCCTTAAAATCAGTGATATTTGAAACGGTCAGGGATATCGCAGCTTTTGATTTGATTTTAGCTTGGATTTCGGATTCCAATCGTAGATCAATCTGGGATCCGATAAAGTCTCGCTGATTTTCAATATCTATCACCGATCCTGCCACTTCAATAATAGTATTGGCTGTAAAGCGAACCACTTCGGAAAAGGCAATTGCGAGTTTTCTTTCGTTGATCGAACTAAAAATAATCAACGGTGCGGTATCATCAGCTTCAAAAACTGCACTTTTTTGCCCAACTGAAGTTCCCCCATCAGCAATTGAACTTGCCCAATTGGAAGCATCAAAAGAGGCCGCGGCAGGATCTTTACGTTCTAAAGAAACTCCGGGCATGTCTCCTCCCCAAGAAGAACGATAGAATAAACTATCGATGGTAACTCCTGCTGAGTTTTTGAGCATTAATTCATCCCCATCATCATTGAGCGATGGAAATCCACCTAAATACAACCCATTTCCTAAACTCTCAGCAAACTCTTCCCGATCAGTCAGCACTAGATATTCACCAGCACTTAGAATTGTACTTGCTGGAATCTGAACGCTGGAACCTGCATCCGAGAATGTCCAGCCGCTTAGATCAAAGTTTTCATTGGTAGGGTTATAAAATTCGACAAATTCGGGCGAAACGGCATCCGCTCGCCGATATAGAATTTCATTGAAAACCACACTCAATGGAGCTGCCTCCCCCACTTCTACGAAAGTTAAATTCAACATCTGCTCATTTTGAATGTTGCCAAATAAATCGGTTAGGTTCCTAAGCTGAATATCAATTGAGTACCCATCTTCGAATGGAACTTCGTACACCAGAATTACCGTATCAGCTTGGTGGACGGCCTGTATTGGATTTGCCCCACCTGAGAAATAAAAATTCTCCGGATTTGAAGCCGATTCGCCAAAAAGTCGCTCATTAAACAGCAACCGTATTTGAGTATTGGAAATAAAACTAGCTTCAAGTACAAATGGTGGTTCATTATCAGGTTGAATTTCATTTGCAGTTCCCGGAGTACCTAAACTGGTTGCCGGACTATCCCCCCAGTTTTCGAAATAGATTCCCGAAACTTCCATCGACCGACGTTCAAGCGTTACTTCTTCGCCACCCCATGTTTTGGAATAGGTGAGAGAATCCATCAATACACCTTCCGCACTTCGAACTACTAAATCATCACTCGTGTTATTTAGCGCCGGAAATCCGGAGACATCCAACAGCTTTATCCCGCTAAAATTTTCAAGGATACTAGAATCCGGGGCAAGAACTGCGTATTCACCGGCTTTTAAGAAAAACTGCGTATTGCTGATTCGTTTTCGATTGCCTGAATTGTCGTTGAAAGTCCAGCCGTTTAAGTCGAAATTTTTTTCGGTTGGATTGTAGATTTCCACGAACTCCGAAAATCCTTCGGGTGCATCGTAAGCAAACTCGGTGATTTTCACATCACCTTCTGTTGCCGTGGATGTAATCACATACTCAAACTCGGTGGCTATTCGCTCGTTTCTATTTCCAAAAAAGTCGGTTTGATTGAAGACTTCTAACAGATTCAATTCAAAGAATGGATCTTCGAAAGTAAGTCGTATCGTATCAGGATTTGCAAAATCAATTTCAATCGGTCGAAGTACTCCCGGAGCAGCAGATTGTGGATGACTGAGTCCAAAATTCAACGTGTTTGTGGCGGAGGAATCCTGAATTTCTTCATTAAATAAGAGCATTATTTCATTGTCAGAAATCAACTCAAAGGAAAGTAATTCAGGCGAATTCTCGTCTAAGCCTAAAGCATTTTGTGCCGCCGGCGAAGCTAGGTCATCTGTTGGGTGATCACCCCAGTTCTGTGGAAGATTCGAAGGCAGTTCTGCCGATCTTCTCTCTAGCGACCTATCATTCCCTCCCCAACTCGAGAAATAGGTGAGCGAATCAATCACCACACCGCTAGGATCTTTAAGCACAATGGCATCGGTAGAATTGTTTAACGTTGGAAAGGAAGAACCAACTACAATTTTTCGATTTTCAGATTCATTAATAGTGTTGTCTGGAACCAGAATTGTATGCTGATTCCATGCAATTCCCCTTTGAAATGAAATTCCTGAGCTGGCTATAAAAAAATCGTCCTCAGAGATCACTATATCCTGACCAGTGTTATCACTAATCGTCCAGCCTTTTAAATTGAAAACTTTATCTACGTGCATATTCAGTTCTACGAACTCCGAAAATCCTTCAGGTGGATCATACATGATTTCGTTAATCACTAAATCTCCGGGCTGCGGATCATCGGTCGCAATTAATTCGTAGCTCCGTTCTATCGTTTCAGCCACGTTACCAAATACATCCTCCTGGTTAAAAATCATCAAAATGTTCGGATTTGAACCTGAATAAATCGGCTGTTTGAATTCAAGAACCACGGTATCCGGTGCGAAAAAAGTAGCTAACACAAATTCATTTTCTCCAAAAACACTTTGTCTGGTTGTAGTTACAGGAACCGCAATTTCATAATTATCTGGGTTACTGGCCGGACCGGGTTTGATAGGTTCGCTAAAAATCAGTTGAAAGGTAGAGTCATTAAGAATTTCGAAATCAGCTAACTCGGGCGGCGTTGTATCTTGCTCGATTTCGTTTTCCTCTCCAGGAGTTCCACCTTGAGCATTTGGCGAATCCCCCCAATTCGCTAGAAACGTCGAAGAAACGGCTAAACTCCTTCGTTCCAGAGCAACATCCACTCCGCCCCACTCCTGTATATATTCCAGCGAATCAACCAAAGCTCCGGCGTTTGTATAAAGTCGAACCTGATCGGTGGTGTTGTTTAGTGCGGGAAGCGAGACATCTACCGAAAACAATTCCCCAAAAGTAGATTTCAACGCCTCAGGATCTGAGGTAATCACTAAAAAAGTATCCGGTGGTAGCACAAAATTTGTATCCGAAATGAAAGTTAGTGACGAATTATCCCCAACCTGCCAGTTTTTTAAGTTGAGCGTTTTTTGAGTTGTGTTTACGATCTCGATGTATTCCGCTAATCCTGAACCGGGCGGTGGGTCTTTTAAAAACTCATTTATGAGTACATCACCTTGCTGGAAGTCATCGAACTCGGGTTCTTCTGTGGTAGTAGAATCTATCTTAAAATCGAAATAGAAATCATCGGTTCTGCTAGCCGTGTAACTCACCTTGATTCCCAGAAAAGAAGAACTCGTGTAGGTATTGTCGGTTGCTGAAGCTCCACTATTTTTTAATTCACCGTTATATCCTTCTGCAACTTCTAATCTCCAATTTGCTGCTGCATCTCGACTTACTTTAAGTCGATAGGATCCACCCGCTTCAAATTGGGTGGTGTCTGATAATTGTATTTCCCCTTCAATTCCGGAATCGTAACGGATCAATCGAAAAAAATCATCGCCGGTTTCTCCGATTCGAATTCCATATCCATTAAATGCACCGGATAAATCGGCTATATCGCTACTCAGAATAATCTCAGCTTTGTTCGAATTGGAAGGTGCTGAGCCATCGATACGCACAAAAAACTCCCAATAGCCTTCGGTGCCGTTAGATGGAGTACTCAAATAACTCGTGGCTGCTTCGTTATCATTCAAACGCAACACAGAATTTCCATCCAGATCAAAAATTACAAAGTTGGAATCTGCGCCTGACCATGTTGGATTTGAGGTGAAATTGCCATCGGAAAAGTCATCTTCAAAAACCTGCCCCTTAACTGTTCCCCCGAACATAAAAATTAATATGATAGCGATGCGAATCATGCTGAAAGAATAGCTTGTTCGGAGTTTCATTGCAACCGTTAAAAAGATTGGGAATAAAAAAAGGGCAAAAGGAATATTCCACCTTTTACCCATGGAAGGACATTGGGAGCTTCTCGTCTCCCAAGGCAATGATTGTCGTCTCTATGCTGTTAAGTGAGATCATTTCCAGAGGAACTCCTTACAGATTTTTTGTACTTTTTTTGTGGAAATTATTAACAGCGCTAACCCACTAAATAACAGGACTTACCATGCGTGCACTTCCATTTTACGACGACGAACAGAACGGCGGCTTTATGATGCTGGAAGGAATTCTGCGCGTGGAGAAGGGGAAACTACACTTCGAATTTCATAAAAAAGATGCTTTGATCGAGGTGGTGAAGTCGGGCGTTAAGACCGCCGAGATCGATTTGAAGGACATCGATCTTATTGAATACAAGAAAAAGCTTTTCAGTTCACGACTTATTATCCACGCCAAACGGGCTACAGTGTTCGAGGATTTTCCCGGAAATGATCTTACCACCCGAACTCTAAAAGTAAAACGAAAGCACCGCGATATTGCGGCAAATATCGCATCGAATGTGAATTTATATTTATCAGAACAAAAGCTGAAAGAGTTGGATGGAGAAACTGAATGAGTTTTGCCTATCACTACGAGTTACGGAACACTAGTGGATCAAATTCGGAGAAAACAGTTAAGGGAATTCTTAGTATTGATGGAGAAGAACTGCTTTTCGAGTATAAGGTGTATGATCTGAATCAAACTTCCATTAGTACGCTCAACAAATATGCTGTAACCGTAGATTTAATCTCATCCATCCGATTTAAAAAAACACTGTTCAGTAATTACGTGATTATTGAAACAGCCCAACCGGTATTTTTAGATCCACTTCCCGGAAGTTCAACAGGAACTATTCAACTCAAAATTGACCGCGAACATCGCACTCAGGCAGAGGATTTTTGCTCCAAAATTAATGTGGCGTTGGAAAAGAGAAATGAGGCCTGAGGTGTTGAATTATCCCCTTTTATATCACTAAACACCTTATTTAACAATTGCTAAGAATTTGTTGAATCTGTATTGGTGTTAGTGCTCTTATTCTCTTCTATTTCGCCAAACTTAGACCCTACGGGCGGGCGGTATTTTTGGAAAGGGATTTTTCAGCAAGTCTACTTGTTGCCAATAAATCCAGCTTTGAAATACTATTTAAATCTCAATCTATTGAGGTCTAGAAGATGAAATAAAAGCCCCATAATTATTGCATAGATTAAAAATGGTATGAAGTAGAGATTTTCAAATGCATTTTTTTCAGGAAGAAATTGTAAAACAAAAACAAAGGGAATGGGGGTAGATATCAGAAATAGAATCAAACTGTTAACTTTGGCAATTGGTTGGTCACTCGATAGGTAAATATAGACACCAAGTAGAAAAATAGAACACCCCAGAATTGTTTGAATAACCACTTGTAACCACATTGGTTGGATAAAAGAAAATGGGGCCAAAAGAAAGGCCACACTAATCCCAAAAATTAGATAAGTGCCTGGAATAAGTGATATTATTGAAAAAGTTATCAGAACTTTTAGGGCAAAACTAAGCTTTTCATTTTTCATCAATTAAATCACTATCCTCTCCAAACTTAGAACCTACGGGCGGGCGGTATTTTTGGAAAGGGATTTTCAACAGATTTACCACATCGTCGTGTTCTTTTGGGTCCATGTGTGTATCGATACCATATACCAGCTCTTTGGTGTCGTCTACTTGGGCAAAGGTTCCAAAAATCCGGTCCCAGATTGCGAATATATTTCCATAATTGGTATCGGTTAGTGGTTGTGTATAGTGGTGATGCACCTTGTGCATATACGGCGTAACGAATACCAATGAAAGAGCTCGATCAAGCTTCTTAGGCATTTGGATGTTGGCATGATTGAAATGCGTAAAGGCCGCCGACATTGTTTGATAGAAAAATACAATCCAAATAGGTGCGCCCACAACGATCACTCCTAGTATGGTAAAAATCATACGAAATACGGCTTCGCCGGGGTGGTGGCGAAGTCCGGTGGTAACATCCACAGTGGTATCAGAATGGTGAACCAAATGGAATTTCCACATCCACTTTACTTTGTGTTCTACCCAGTGAACCAAGAATGCCCCAAAAAAATCTAGCAGTATTACCCCTACAATAATTTGTAACCAAACCGGCATAGAAACCCAGTTTAATATTCCAAAATTATTGGCCGTAACCCATTCTGAAGCACCTAATAATATTCCCGCAAAGCCCAGACCAATCACCACAAAAAAAGCCGTGAGAACCGCATTAATTCCGGCATGACGTACTTTCCGGTATCCAAACTCAAACAGAGGAAATACGCCTTCAATAATCCAAAACAAGAAAATCCCACCAATCAAAATTCCGGCTCGAAATGCAGATGGGATATTTTCGAAAAACTCAATAAATGATTCCATAGTCGACTAATTTTGCCTCATAATCTCGATACAAAATCGCAAAAGCACAAAAAGAATATTGAGGTTTGGTTAATGGAAGCTTGGTTTTGGTGTTTGGTTTAATCACGATTCAATGAGTCATAAAAGCGAAACACTAAACATTAAATCAAAAAAATAGCCCGCATCGAAGAGATACGGGCTATGCTCGTATAATAGAAGTAGCTAATAATTAATCTTTCTCTACGGTACTCATTTCTTTAAAAGGAGAGAGATTAGCATCTTCAATCGTTGATTTATATTCAGCCCAATCGTTCTTCACAAAAGCATTTACTTTTGCTACGGCTTCGTTTACCGCTTCTTCGGCCAGGCGATAAAGATTTTCTTCGGTTTCACCGGGTCCGTCTAAATCTCCGCCCATATAGCGTAACGGGCCAAACATGCGTTCCATTACCGTTACTGTTGGATCGGATGTAATTCCTTGTCGCTCATCAACTTTTCCAAAAATCATATCCATTAACTTATCAATATGTTCTTTGGTTGTTTTGTTAAGCTCGTTCAGGTCTTCTTTTTCTTCGCGAGGATCGTTCTTAACCATGGTCTCATTTACTTCAACAATGCTTTTTGCGTCTCTGAGTACTTCAACGGCATCGTTTAGATATGAGCGTAACTCCATGTGCTTGTCCATGAATTCCTGAGTTGCACGCATTGCAGTCATAGGCGCTTCGATACGTGGATCGGCATGAACCGTAACCATAGTAGAATCGCTGTAATCGCCATAGATGAACTTTACTTTATATGTGCCCGGCAATACCGAACCTCCACTTGGCTCGCTTGCATTTGGGCGAGGAGCATTCCTGCTTGGGAAGCGAACTCCTCCACGATCTAAGCCCCAGCTTGTTCGGTTTATTCCGCTTTCTGATGGTGATCGCTCTAGTGTTCGAATTTTATTCCCATCTTCGTCATATACCTCAATGGTGAGTTCAACTTTCTTTTTATCGTCGCCGGTGCCTTCTACCATTTCTTTATTCACGGAGTAAGTAAGCATGGCGCCACGATCACGGTTTTCACCCATGTACATTGCATCTCCTGAGAAACGGGTTCCCATAGCCTGTCGCCAGTTTGCCAGGTACGCATCCGGTGAAGCAAAGGCTTTAATTGGTTTTTCAAGTTCGTCAGCACCGTTTGCTGCCAATTCCCGAAGAGGGCGGATATCGTCCATCACCCAGAATGAACGGCCGAAAGTTGCAATTACTAAATCGTGTTCGCGCGGGTGAATCACCATATCGTAGGTTGGTACAGTTGGATATTCATTGGTCCATTTAGTCCAGCTTTCGCCCCCATCAATGGTTACAAATAGACCGAATTCGGTTCCAACAAACATCAAATTTGGCTCAACTAAATCCTGAACAAACGATAGTGCGTAGCCTTCCACGCCGGAATCTTCAAGTATGTTTCTCCAGCGCTTGCCGTAATTATCGGTATGCAAAACAATAGGTGTCCAATCGCCACGGCGATAATCATTAACAACAGCAAAAGCTTCGCTGGCATTAAAGGTTGAAGCATGAACTTGAGCCACGTAACTATTTGGGTTTACACCTCGAGGGAAGCGAGATACATTTTCCCAATTTTCGCCACCATCGCGAGTTATATGGATCAGTCCGTCATCGCTTCCTGTCCAAATCAAACCTTCTTCAAGAGTACTTGGCTCGATAGCAAGTAAGGTGGTATGATTTTCAGCTCCGGTGGCGTCCATGGTTAACCCACCGCTTTCGTGCTGTTTTTGTTTGGTTGTATCGTTAGTGGTTAAATCCGGAGATATAATCGACCAATTTTCGCCACGATCTGGAGAATAGTGCACATATTGGCTTCCAAAGTAAATTCCGGTTTCATTAAACGGATCAAAATTAATCGGCGCATTCCAGTTAAAACGTAAGTTTTCCCCTTCCGGATGAGTTGGTTTTACAAAACGAGCACTACCGGATTCCCGATCTACACGACCAACATTACCTTGCTGCGACATTGCATAGGCGTATCTTGGATTACTTGGATCAATCATCACATCAAAGCCATCGCCAAAAAAGAGCTCGTCCCAATAGGCATTTCGAATGCCACCAGATCGCCAAACATATGCAGGACCTTCCCACGAGCCGTTATCTTGCATTCCGCCGTAAACGTTGTACGGAATTTCCATATCCACTTCTACGTGATAAAACTGCCCAACAGGTATATTTTCTATGAATCGCCAGGTATCACCGCCATCAAAAGTGATGTTAACTCCACCGTCGTTACCGTCAATCATAAAACCTTTGCTTTCCTGACTTAACCAAAAAGCATGGTGATCGGGGTGAATCCAATTGTAATATGGGTACAAGCTTTCGAAAGATTTTCCGCCGTCAATACTTTTAGAAATGTACGTGTAGATACTATACACCGTATTTTCATTAAACGGATCAACATAAATTTCTGAGTAGTAAAACGGTCGGTTCCCTACATCCGGATCTTTTTCAACTGTTTGTCGCAGTTCCCATGTATATCCACCATCTGTAGACCGGTAAATTGCGTTCTTTTTAGATTCTACGAGCGCGTACACAATGTTGGTATTACTTGGCGCAATCGCGATTCCCATTTTTCCGAGTTCACCTTCCGGCAATCCATCATCAGAAGTAATTTCCGTCCAGGTATCTCCACCATCGTTGGTTAAATATAACCCCGAACCTTCCCCACCTGATTTAAAAAACCATGGCCAGCGGCGATATTCCCACATAGCGGTAAATATTTTATTCGGATTGTTAGGATCCATCACCATATCGGCAATTCCGGTGCGGGTATTGTTGTATAGAATTTTTTCCCATGTTTTACCGCCATCGGTGGTTTTGTATACACCTCGATCTTCGCTATCGGCCCACGCATTTCCTTGCGCACCAACATACACGGTGTTTGGGTCATCAGGATGAACAATAATTCGGTGGATATTGCGAGTATTTTCGAGCCCCATAAATTCAAAAGTGCGCCCACCATCTAAACTGCGATATACACCGGCTCCGGCATTGGCACTATTTCTTGGGTTTCCTTCTCCGGTTCCAACCCAAATAATGTCCGGACTTTTTTGATAGATGTCGATGGCTCCAATTCCGGCTGTGCCGTAATCGTTAAAAATGGGTTCCCATGCAACGCCACCCGACACCGACTTCCAGATTCCACCCGAAGCTGCGCCAACATACATGATATCGGTATTGGATTCTACTACATCAATGGCGGTGATTCGGCCACTCATTCCGGCAGGGCCAATATTTCTAGGCTCAATGCCTTTCATCAACTCCATGTCTAGTTGCTGCGCTGATACAGCTACCGACAGTATCATCAGCAATAATGCTGTAAAGTTATATCTGATAATTGTTTTCATTCCTTGTCCTTGGTTATTGAGATAAAAAAAGATGGCACGTTTCCATGCCATCTTAGTTAACAAAAAATTGGGTTAGTCGTCGATGGCTAGTAGCTCATCAATTCGGTGCCTAGCATCTTCTAAATGCACACGAGTTACTCGGTCGATATTTCCGGCATTCATTCGGTTTGTGATATCGCGGCGAAGAATAGTTAGTTGATTTCGCACAATTGGACGAATATCTGATTGGCTAACATCAACATTGCGACCGAAGAATCCACTTGGCTCCTCGTTCATCAAATAATCTATACGCTCTAGGTAAGCACGTTGTAAATGTCTTCGATGTACATCAATATTGCGATTTGCTCGAAGCTCGCTAAACACTCCATTTCGGGTGTCGTCCATCATTTCGATAGCAGTATAAACATCGCCTGATTCACGTCGCTCTGATTCTACTAAGCGAGCAATTCTGCTAGGAGATAATAAATTGTTTAGAACACCGGCTTGAACGCTTCTAAACGTTTCTACTGATGTGGCGTTATTCGTACGATTCAGGATATCGCGGTTATAAGCCCAAGTTGGTGCTGTAAACGCATGGCGTTGTAGAAATTCCATGGCTCTGCGCTGGTCGGTTTCATCAACAATCTCGTATACCTCGCCTTCTTGGTCGTAAGTTTTATATGTTTGATATACACCACCGATATAGGTTGTAACATGCCCCATGTAACGGCGCCATTGGCCCAGTACTTGGCCGTATAGTTCTGAAAGATCGTCGAAGCTCTCACCATCAGCTTCTACCCAGTCAATGAGGTTGTCTGTAATCACTTGAAGATTGGCAAGACCTAATTCACTAGCTCTCATGGCATCATCACCAATTGCTTCGGTTTGAGAGCGTGGATCAACACCATTTGCGTAACCAAACCAGTAAAGTGGGTCATCGCCGTTCGCAACAATCCAATCGTTTAGCACTTCATTCTCGTCGTCGGCTTCTTCAACATCCGGGAACCACGTGTATCCCCATTTGATCGACCAGATGTCGTACTCACCAATTTTTGGATAGAAATGCGTTACGCCATCACCCGGCTGTGCAATGTAATTAAATCGGGCATAATCCATGATAGATGGAGCCGTACCGTGCGTTGAGGTAAATTCTGGATCACGTAATTGCTCTACCGTGTAACCAACACTTGAACCCATGTTATGTGGTAAACCAAGTGTGTGGCCAACTTCGTGTGCCATCACAAATCGGAGCATTTCACCCATAATGTCGTCGCTCATTTTTACGTTTCGAGCATCGGGATTTGCAGCTGCGGTTTGTACAAAAAACCAGTTACGCAATAAATTTTGGATGTTGTGATACCAAAGAATATCACTTTCGAGAATTTGGCCCGAACGAGGATCGTGAACATGAGGCCCTTGTGCGTTTTGAATTGGATTCGTGATGTATCTCATCACAGAATATCGAACATCTTCCGGGGTAAACTCGGGATCTTCTTCCGGAGTTGGAGCGCGTTTCCCGATGATTGCATTTTTGAAGCCTGCCGCTTCGAAAGCAACTTGCCAGTCTTCAATTCCTTGCAGTAAATAAGGGATCCATTTTTCAGGAGTAGCAGGATCTAAATAGTAAACGATAGGCTCAACGGGTTCAACCAATTCGCCACGTAAATATGCTTCTTTGTCTTTTGGAACAAGATTGTAACGGGTAATATATCGCTCGCGAGCTGCACGATGTTCATCTGAGCTGTAATCATATTGAGCTACTGAAAAATATCCAACTCGTCGGTCCCAGTTACGCGGTACTACCGGCTCTTCCGGCAATAAAACCATCGACTGATTTACTTCTAAAGAAATGGTTCCTGTTACAGCATCTGCCGGCGGGCGGCTTGCATCGTAGGTAAGTACATGACGTACTTCAAGGTTTTCAGGATAACTGGCCATTCGCTCGATGAAGCTTCGGCTGCCGTCTAAACGTCGAACCTGGAATCGGCTGCGTTGGCTTGATGACATTCCGCTTAAAAGGGGAACATCGGTAGTAAACAACTTGGTAACATCTATTAATAACCCGGTGCTGTCGGTAGCATCCGCTTCGATATCGAATGAATAAACAACGGGTTCGAAATTATTATTAACTACAGATTTGTAGATCGGATCTTCTTCGTTTGCCACACTTGAGAAAGAAACATGGCGTAGTTTGATAGAATTTTCTTTGCGCTGCCATCTAATTACCTGCTGGGATCGAGCTTTTTGCCCTGCTCCGCCAAAACTAAAATTTTCGGTCGATCCGGAAACACGAGTAACTAACAACATCTCGCGATCGAGAATATCATTTGGGATTTCGTAGTAATATTTATCATCTACTTTATGCACGTTGATGACACCTTCGTCGCTTACGGCATCATCTTTTACGATATCGCTGAATTTTTTCATATCGTCGCCACCGCCACCACGACGAGGAGAATTTTGTGCTGTATTTCCACTTGAAGCGGTAGATTGGGCGGTTTTACATCCGGTAAAAACCAGCATGCTACATAGTAGCAAGGAAAGAACTTTTCCTGATTTAAGTATTCCGATCTTCATTCTTGATTAAGTTAAATTTAGGGAAGATTGGAAAGTCCGACTGTATACCCGTTTTAGCAAGTATTGGGTGTAAAAAGATGTGAGATGGAAGAGATAGTCAATAGGTTTAATCTACGAAGCCTATGGCGAAGTAGATCAATATTCAACAAGGAGTGAACAGTGTGCATCATTTATTGCCACGGAAGCGCGATGGCTCGGATTGGAGATTTTGTACAGTAATAAGCGAGGAGTTTTGATCAGTCATCAATAAACAGCAAGCAGTGGCAGTTGATTAAATGGCAAATCCATTATTCCGAGACATTGTATGTTGAAGAATGCCTATTGAACTCACCTTAGATGCTCGCGGAACCAACCGATAGTTTCGTCCATCACTTCTTTAAAGGGTTTGGGGAAATCCATTTCTTCGAAAGGATGAGCGATATCAAAGGTATGGCCGGTTTTTGCAATCAGACGTAGTTCTTTGTCTTTTGCAGCTGAATGGATATGCAATTGTTCAGAATTTGAATAGGGAACGGCTTCATCCTCGCGGGCGTGCATAAAAAGCGATGGAATGCGCAGCTCTTTAACACGGTGCATTGCTATAACACGCTCTTCGTTTTCGATAGCGTCATCATACACTTCTTTGTTTAGCGGCATGATTTGCCCTGTTCTGCTGTTTTGAATCTCTGTAACTCCCTTCTTCTCCCAATCCGCTTTCATATCATCGGTCCAGAATTCGAGGTAATTTCCTACTGCATTCCATGTAACCAAACATTGGATAGCTTCAAACTCGGCTGCGGCAACCACTGCCAGATGTCCACCTCGTGAATGCCCTACAATTCCTAAGTAATCGGTATTCAGGCTACTGTGAGAATCTTGAATTTCTCCTTTTTGGAGAGCATCAATAATGGATTTAATATCCTCAAGATCCTGCGTGAACGTTTGTTTAGCGAAAAGTTCTAACTGGTCAAGTTCGTATCTGTTGTCACCAATTCCACTTCTGGAGAGATTAAATGCGATTACACCAAAGCCACTACGGGCAAGATCTTCGCAGGCATCAGGGAATGCTCCCCAATCTTTAAATCCTTTAAAACCGTGAATGAATAGAATAACCGGAAATTCTCGATTGGTACCACTGATAGGTGAGTACAAATCCCACCTCATTGGGTTTCCATCGGTAGATTGAATGCTTCCAGAGCTTATTGATATATTATCAAATTCCATGTTATCCTTTTTTGAAATCCAGCGTGTCTAGTTTCACCAGTTTACGCAGATTATTAATTTCGTCTTGCTTCAGGTACCTCCATCGGCCGTTTCCAACTTCCTTCAAATTCAAACCGGCATATTCGGTACGCTTCAGTTTGGTTACCTCTGTTCCGTGAAACTCTACCATTCTGCGGATCAATCGATTACGACCTTCGAACACTGAAATAAGGAAAGTATTTTTCACATCTGCAAATCGTTTCACATTGTGTCCCTTTGCAACACCGTCTTCAAGCTCTACCCCTTTCATAAAAGCACCCAGTTCTGCATCCGATAATTCGCGCTCGGTAGTTACCTCATATGTTTTGCGAACTTTGTAACTTGGATGCATCAAACGATGTGCAAGGTCGCCATCGTTGGTTAAAATCAGCAGACCTGTAGTATTACGATCTAATCTACCAACGGGATATACTCTGTATCCGGTTGCCGTTTCTACCTCATCCATCACGGTATTTCTACCCTTTTCATCGTCGGTAGTGGTAATGGTATTTCTTGACTTATTAAGTAGTAAGTAAACAAAGGGCTCTAAACTTAAAGACTGTCCATCAACCACGATATCGTCTTTTTGAGACACTTTCATTCCCAATTCGCTAATCACTTTTCCATTCACCTGTACCTTTCCTTCTTCGATCATACGATCTGCTTCTCGACGAGAACAAAGCCCCGCATGGGCAATAAATTTATTAATTCGAATCTTCTCCGACGGCGAATAATCCTGACTCACAGTGTTCTTCGCACGGTCTTTCTTTCTGACAGGTTCATCGCCTTTTTTACGATCTGTTTTTTTATAAGTACTTTTTTTACCTGATCTCTTTCTAGGTTTCATATTGAATTATTCCTAATTCTTAATTTTAAATTCTTAATTCTTAATTGAACTCTACTCGTCTTCGGAGTTCATTTCATCTTCACTCGCAGAGTTATCAATTGAAAGCTCAGAACTCCCTTCTCCTTCTTCCTTGCTCCTTTCTCCCTCTTCCTCATCCAACTCCATCATCATTTGTCGTTCGAGTAACAACTGTCGGTGCTCGGCCATGTCGTCATCTTTAAGAATTTCTTCAATCTCTCTTGGCTTTGGTAGCTCGTTCACTGAATTCAAACCGAAGTGGCGTAAAAAATGTCGGGTGGTTTTATAGAGTAACGGTTTTCCGGGGCTGTCTGATCTTCCAGAAACCTCGATCAATGCTTTTTCCATCAATTGCCGGATTACATATCCAGAATCTACCCCGCGAATTTGATCTACTTCCGGTTTAGTGATCGGCTGTCGATACGCAACAATAGCTAGAGTTTCAGTAGCTGATTGAGAGAGTTTCCGATATGCATTCTGATGTTGAAACACACTTAACCAATAATGAAATTTTGGTTGGGTCGCGAAGGTAAACCCTCCGGCTAGTGGCTGAATCCTAAAACTCATTCCCATCTCATCATATCGGTCGTTGAGCTTATCGATAAAATCGAAAATAGTATCTTCGTCGATTTCAATTTGCTCTTCTTGTTCAATTATGATTGAACGTATTTTATCGGCCGAAATTGGCTCTTCACTCGCAAAAATCAATGCCTCTATCACCGACGACAACCTGCTGCCATCAATAAACTGATAATCATTAAGCTTCTTACTCACTGTCCCTCACGATAAAAAATCCGTCATATCCCTGCTTTTGATATAAGGGCATCAGAATGTAACCATCCGTTTGTGCTTCAATTTTCCCATGTTTATCTGTGGCCAGCCAATCGCCCTTTTCGATAGGATCGAAGTTGGAAAACCCAGGATTCATCACAAATTCGTCCCCATCTTCAATTACGTGTTTGTATACAAAATCAATTTTATGGGGAAATCCTTCTACTTTTTCCATCAAGTAGGCGTAGTAAGTTGAAAATTGTTCTAGCTTGTTTGCCGGAATCAGTCCAACATTTACCATCAATGTCATTAACCCGGCAACGGCATTATTTTCGGCCATTACGGTGCCATGCGTTCCACTCTCAAAAGCAAAACCAACATGACCAGCATCTTCTACATATTCCATCGAAGTACCAATTAATGTATGTTCGATACCAAACACGAGTGGAATCTTTAACTGGCTGAGCAATTCGATGTGGCGAGATTCTTTTGGGGTGATTGCAAACATACAGCCCGTTCCTGAAAAGGTATGCAAATCGATATAAACTACTTCTTCATCCGAATAAATGATGGGATCCAGAATGCACAAAAGCTCTTTTAGCTCCGCTCGTTCAACGGTTGCTAGTTCATCAAATGGAGTTCGTCGGATTTTATCCAAAATGGAAGTCACCCAAAGCCGGTTCATGTCTTCATCAATAAAACGAACATTTTGTGCGAGTGCAGAATTATTGCCACTTAAGCCAATAAAACGCCCGTGAATAAACTCTTTAAGTGGCTCGAGTTGGCCAATTACATCCTGAATTGCTTCTACGCCCGTAGGCTCATTGCCATGAATTCCTGCAACCGCAATTACGGTTGGACCGGGATGGTCGCCACGTATATCACCTATAAAATGCTTTAGTATTTGTTGTGTATGTTCTTGCTGCTCGCTTTGTATAACCTGCATTAATTATTTTCCTTTTCACCGGCCAGAGCATATAATAATCGCCGAGTGATATCCATAAAATTGTGTTCGGTAATAATACCAACTAATCGGCTATTCTTCACCACCGGTAAACAACCTACTTTGTGCTCCAGCATTATGTTCATTGCCTCCATTATCGACGCTTCGGGGTGAATGGTAATTGGGTTTTGAATCATAAATTCACTTAGTTGTTTACTGGCATCAACCTCATCGTCATTTACTACACGGCTGTATTCTCGCATCACCATACGCATGGAAACTAGTCCCACTAAATGCTTTCTATCGTCTTCTATGGGGATATATTTGATAGCTCGCCAGTCCATCAGGTTGGATACGAATTCGATCAAATCGTCTTTTCGAGCGGTAAATAAATCGGTAGTCATAAATTCTTCTACCAATAATTTCGAAGGTTTCCATGAAGGAACGTCTTCAAATTTTGCCAAACCCCAACGATGTACCGGCTCTCCTTTTTTCTGATTTTTGAGCATAGACGCCGTTACCGTTGTGAGCGCCTGTTCGCGATTTCCTTCTTTAATGATGTTACCGTAAGATTTCACCAGCCAATAGGCGCCGGTTTTCATCGTTGCCACTCGATCTTGTATCACCGAAAGATAGGTATCGATATCCGAACTGTTGATATTCGCTTTTTCTAACCCGTGTTTTGCTAAAGGCAAAAGTTCTGATGTGATTAAATCCTTCGCGCTCACTTTACGTCCTTTTGTCCATTCGAAGTTGGTATCGAGACCCATTTTTGATGCGGCGAAAAAATTTAGCCGTGCATCATCAAAATCCAGTTCTTGGGTAATGTCGGGGTGTTCGTCTTCAAATCCATTCAATAAGCCCAGCCAAAATGCGGTATTTGCCATTTCATCCAGCACGGTTGGTCCGGAAGGTAGCACTCGATTTTCAATGCGTAAATGTGGTTTTCCTCCTCCTACGCCATAGCATGCACGGTTCCAGCGGTACACGGTACCGTTGTGCACTTTTAATGCATTCAATTCAGGTGGAATACCTTTTTTCATAAGAGCTTCCACGTCTTCTTCGGCATCGGAACTCAACAACACTCGGTATCGCGAAATATCTTCTTTATAGATTTCCAGAATCGAATTCTTTAGCCAGGCATTTCCAAAAGTTACTCTGGGGCTGCTATCCCGCAAATGATCACCCACTCCACGCGTATCCACCGATTGATGAAACACGGCAATTCGAGTTTCTGCCCACAATCTTTTTCCTAAAAACACCGGAGAGTTCACCGCTGTTGCCAAAACAGGAGCAGAAATCGCCATCGCTGCATTGTATTTCTGCACAAATTCACTGGGTTTGATCTGCAAATGCACTTGAAATCCGGTATTACATCCTTCTAAAATAGGCGTATCGAATTTCATGAGCAGCTCATCCATCCCCTGAATGCGCAACTCGTATTCTTTGCCCCGTAAATTGTCTATAGCCTCACAAAGCGCATGATACCGTGGAATATCTGTTAAACTATTGATACTCACATCCGATTTTCGAATCGTTGGTAAAATTCCTGTGAGTAGCACCTCGGCACCAAATTCATCAGCGATTTCCCGCACTTTTGCCACATCCCGCTGCAAGTTGTGCTCCATGTGTGAGAGGCAGTCGCCCGTGAATTCTAGTGGTGGATTTAGATTTATCTCGAGATTGAATTTGGCAAATTCGTGCGTAAAGTTGGGGTCGTTTAGTTTTTTCAGGATGTCATCGGCTCCTAAAAAAGGCTTCGCATTGCGATCAATTAAGCATAACTCTTGTTCAGCGCCAATACGAATAGGATCAGTTTCGAACCAATCTTCTTCCAACATTTTTTCCAATGCCCTCAAATCTTTGAGCACATTTTTCATGAACTTTTGAAGCTGTTCGTTCGATTCCGCTAATTTTACCCTGGTGTCGCCCATATAAGTAGATCGTTAGATGAAATAACCGCCGTAAATACCCACTTTCTGCGCGTTTTTGCAAGCAATTATCGCTGGGCATCAACATTTATATTTACCCGAACTTTTGAACGGCTTACTCCACTTTGATTATCGTAAACCTCCATAATTCGGCTAAGCACCGCTTCAATATAATTTGCGCCCTTATCAGTGTCCAATTTCATGCTTAATTCCCAGATAAATTGCTGATTCATCCAGGTAATTACGGAAGCCGCCGGGCCTAATAACTGTGCTTTGGGAAGCATCTTATCGATGATAGTACGCAATAAATGAGCTTGCTGAATGGCCAAATGTTCTTGCTTTGCTTTAAAAACGAAGGTTATCAATCGACTATATGGCGGATATTTCAGTTCTGAACGATAGCTTAATTCTTCTGCAGCAAAGGAATTGAAATCATGACTTTTTGCAAATTGTATCGCAGATAATTCTGGCTGACGTGTTTGAATAAATACTCGTCCGGGTTTTGATCCTCGTCCACTGCGTCCGGCAACCTGACTCAACAACTGGAATAAACGTTCCGAGGAATTAAAAGATGGAAAGGCTTGCTCGGTGTCGGCATCAATAACCCCAACGGTTGTCACATTTGGAAAATCTAAACCCTTTGCCACTAATTGTGTACCAACCAAAATATTCGCCTTTTGGGCTGCGAATTGCGATAAAATCTTTTTGTGAGCGCCTTTTTTTGAAGTCGAATCTCTGTCGAAGCGTAAAATTCCGGCTTCCGGAAATAAGGCTTCGATTTCTTCTTCAATTTTCTGAGTTCCACTACCTTGAATCAATAGTTCGGTAGAGCCGCATTTTTCACAATGGGTATCCGCTTTTCTCGAATAGCCTGAATAATGACAAATTAATGCGTTTTTGTATTTGTGATAGGTAAGGCTCACAGAACATTCGGGACTTTGGGGAATATGTCCACAGGTTTCGCACTGCATATAGCTGGCAAATCCCCGACGATTATACAGCAATATCACTTGTTCGCCATTTTTCAACGACTCTTCCACCGATTTATATAATGCTACACTCATCGAGCCACGCATTGCTCCTTTGTACTGGGTTAGATCGATGATCTCTACCTTTGGGAGTTTTGCTTCTGCATGTCGTTTACTCAATGTTAAAGCAGTTGCTTTTTGCTGAGTTACCATTTGCAACGCCTGCATACTTGGTGTTGCTGAACCCATTATTACCACGGCTTTTGCATGATTTGCACGCATTATAGCTACTTCGCGGGCATGATATCGGGGAGCAGGATCTATTTGCTTGTATGAAGAATCGTGTTCTTCATCTAAAATGATCAACCCTAGATTTTTTACCGGAGCAAATACGGCCGACCTTGGCCCAATCACGATACTCTTCTTCCCTCGTTCGATTTGTTGCCAGGCATACAAGCGTTCAGAAGCAGATAATCGGCTATGAAGTACGGCAATTTTATCCCCAAAAATTAAATGAAACCGTGCAACTGTTTGGGGAGTGAGTGCAATTTCGGGAACTAGTACAATACCACCTCTTCCCTGATCAAGCACTTTTTTTAGCGCATGAATATACACTTCCGTTTTGCCTGATCCGGTAATGCCGTGTAATAAGAAATTCCCATAAGCCTGTGCATCAATTTTATCTAAGATTTGATCTAAAGCCTTAGATTGATCGGGATTCAGCTCTTTAATTGCTCCCGGCTCGAAATCGAGATCATATTCAGTTACATCCTTTTCTTTCTCAAAAACACGTACCCATTCATCATCTCTCAGTTTTTTTATTTGATAACTGCTAAGATCTAGCTCTTTTCTGATTTTGCTCTCTTTTTCAGGCAGCTTAATGTCGAACAATTCACTAAGTGCCTGCTCCCATTTATTTAACGAGTTTTTTGTTTCGAGATAGTTTTGAGCCGCTGATTTCGACTTATCAGAATACCAATCCAGCCAATTTTCTTTGGCTGTGGAAACTTTTATATCTGGTTCTTCCCAAACTTCGAGTACATTTTTCTTCAACAATTTTTTGAAACTCTTATTTAAACCTGTACCTCTAAGTTGCTGTTGAATCTCTTTTTGAGTTACGGGAGATTGCTCTCTGATTACATCCAACACCTTTAATTCATCAGTACTTGATGGGAGTTTTGCATCTCTATTTATTTGCAAAAAAGTGTTTGAAACAAAATTCAAACCGGATGGAAGTGCTGCTTGTATAACTTCGCCCCAGCTACAAAAGTAAAATTTATGAATCCATTCGGTAAGCCGGAGTAATTCGTTTGAAAGGACCGGAGTTTCATCCAGAATTTTTTTGATTGGTTTGGTTTCGAAATCCGGTTTTTCGTGATGTACCCGAATAATCATACCGATAGCGTAATAATTTCGGTAGGGCACCCACACTCTTCTTCCAACTAAATCATCGGAAAATAATTCCTCGGGGAGTGAATACGTAAAGTTCCTTCGGATGGCTAAAGGAAAAGCGATGTCTGCGAACAATGGATATTTGGCTTAAACTTTTTGGCTAAGCTTATCCAAATATCCAACTGAAATCAACTTACAGAAGAATTAATAAATACAATATGATAAGTAGAATAGGAAGTGTAAACACGAGGTTTGCCTGCCAATATGTAGATTGATTTCTCATTTTAAACCTCCAACAAATTTTCTGTTCCTTTTCCAGAGATTACACAAACAGTGTACCAAAATGTTTCCATTACCTGCACCGCACGATCATGTGAACATTTGAACACTTGAACATTTGAACAGTTGAACATCGAACTTTGAACAGTTGAACTTTGAAGACTGCACTGAGTTAATTTGCATTCTTTCGGGCGGTTTGAATGCTTTTCACAAAAATTGAAATCAACTCATTGCATTCATATAAAGCTTTACTAATTATCTCTAATTCTAAGACCGGTTTCTGTTTTATAATCTTGAGATTCACATACGTTTCTCTTAATTCTTTTAACGCAATCTTCATTTTGTGAATAAAATCTTTTGCAGATTCTGCGCTTTGAGCTTCAGCATGATGTAAAGCCGGAGCTGTTCCGCTTCGCACTAATTGTTTAGACAAATGTACGCCTGTATATGTTCGAGGCATTTTTTCGACTATTTCAAGTATCAATACCGAGAAGTCAATTAATCTTTCATGTAAATCGTACTTTTTCATTTCCAATTCAAATTTCAATGTTCAAAGTTCAACTGTTCGATGTTCAATGGTTCTTAATTCATCATCCCAACCAGCCTTCGCGGTCGAGGCTTCGGTATTGGATTGCTTCGGCAACGTGATGAGATTGGATGCGTTCACTTTTATCAAGATCGGCGATGGTTCTGCTTACTTTGAGGATTCGATCGTATGCCCGTGCGGATAAGCCTAAACTTGTGATGGCCTGCTTCAATATCCCCGAACTTTGATCATCTAATTGGCAAACTTTACGAACCTGCCGTGTATTCATTTGTGAATTGGAGTGGACTTCTTTTATGCCAAGAAATCGTTGAGTTTGGATTTCGCGTGCTTCAATAACACGGGCACGGATGTCTTCCGAACTTTCACCCTTTGCTTTGCCCGAAAGCTCATCATAACTCACTTTATTCACTTCGATATGCAGATCAATACGATCTAACAATGGGCCTGAAATTTTACTCAGATACCGCTGCATTTGGATATTGGAAGTGCCGTTCATCTCGCCGGCTTCGTACCAATCGCCCGACGGCGACGGATTCATAGATGCCACCAGCATCACTCTGCTTGGATAGGTTACACTCATACGAGCTCGCGATATCGATACAAATCCATCCTCAAGCGGTTGACGCATTACCTCCAACGCACTTCGTTTGAATTCCGGTAATTCATCCAGAAAAAGAACTCCATTGTGTGCCATCGAAATTTCGCCCGGCATAGGGATTCCACCACCGCCTACCAATGCTACATCCGAAACCGTGTGATGTGGTGATCGAAATGGTCGCGACGTTATAAGTGCTTTGCCGCTTTTCATGATTCCCGAAACCGAATGTACTTTGGTAGTTTCAAGCGCTTCATCCAGAGTTAGTGGAGGCAAAATGGTAGGAATCCTACGCGCCATCATCGTTTTACCCGAACCCGGGGGACCGACCATAACCACATTATGTGAGCCTGCAGCAGCAATTTCCAACGCTCTCTTCACATTTTCTTGTCCGCGCACATCGCTGAAATCAAGTGCATCCAGCTTTCCATTTTTTGCAAAAACGTGTTCCACATTAATCTTAAATGGATCGAGATTTCCACGATTTTCCAGCCAATCTTTCACATCATTGAGGTGATCGAAAGGAAATATTTCGATTCCTTCTACAACGGCAGCTTCAGGGCCATTATCTCGAGGAACAATCAAATACTTAAATCCTTGTTTCTTTGCCTCTACCGCAACCGGAAGCACTCCTTTAATAGGGCGAATTTGTCCGTCAAGTGCAAGTTCACCAAGCAGAACGGTGTCGTCTAGTTTGTCGGTGTGAATTTGTCCCGACATCTGCAACAACCCGATAGCAATGGGCAAATCGAAAGCATTGCCTTCTTTTGGGAGATCGGCAGGTGCTAGATTTACGGTAATCCGCCCAAGCGGGTAGTAAGAACCGGTATTTCGTATGGCTGCTTCTACCCGATCGCGGGATTCAGAAACGGCCCGATCCGGCAATCCTACTAAGAAAAATTTTACCATACCGTTGGTATGATGCGTTTCTACGTCTATGATTTTTGCATCAACACCAATGGTGGATGCACAGTACACTCTGGCTAACATGATTTATGAACTTATTTACTCTTTTAAGCAGTAAGACCTCTCTCAAGAGAACTCCTTACAAAAAAACTCATAAATCGTACATATACATCAATATTTTTCGATTCTTCTCCTTAATATCAGAATTGAATGTGATGGAATTAGCCGTTCAAAGTGTACTTAATCTATAAATGGAAGTGGTTTGATGTTTGATTTGTTGCTCCCGTCTGAGTTCATCACCCAAATACCCCCGGAAACATATACTATTTTAGTTCCGTCCGGACTCCAATCCGGCATTTCTGATACTCGCTCTGTAAGTTTGGTTAATTCTTTACTGGATAAGTCTAGTTTGTAAATATATCTGCCCCCTCCCATTGGTCCACTTTCGAATACCAAAAACTCATTATTGGGTGACAAACTTAGATTATAAACTTTATGCTCATAGGTATAGGTTTGCTGAGTTGTCTTTTTCTCAATATCGTAGGTGTAAAAAAAAGCTTCGTTATTTATATTTTTTGCAAACAAGATTTGCTTGCTGTCAGCATACCAAGTTGCATCCGCTTGTCCTTTTGAGATCAAAAATTTAGTTTTTTGTTGTAAATCAAAAAGCCAAAGCCCACAATTAAGCTCTTCACTACAATCCACTTGTGCATACATGATATATTTTCCGTTAGGGCTCCACTCTGGTCTTATATTTGCTCCTTCAAAAATTAGTTGCTCAATAGTGCTTGTATCGATGGAAACCCCATCAAATTCGGCTTGCAGAATCCTATAATTATCAACCAATAAAACTTGTTCACCACTCGGGCTCCATTCCGCAAATCCGAAATTATAAATCTTTCTTCTTTTAGACCCGTCACTATTAATCACATAAACTCCTGCAGAATCCAAATGTTCAACATGATATTGAAAGTCTCTGGTTACCCCATAGAATCCATAATCGGTGTACAGTATTTGAGTACCATCGGGACTCCAAACCGGGTATTCAACATCTAAAAAAGGTTGTATTTGTGCAGTTAGACCTCCACCTTCAGAATCTTTAACTCCACACCCATTTAAATTGAAAGCTAAAATAAGAAGTATGAAAACTTTGGGTAGATACATCGTTGGATTTTCCAGAGAGAAATAAAAAATTTGAAGAACCACTTAATTGGCGAGTTCAATCTATGTAAAGCACTATTAAAACTCTACAAAGATTCACTCTTGAACCGACTAACTATCATTTTACGATGCTAACATTTAACTATGAATCTTTTTATTTAGCTTTACGTAGTTAGACTCCGCCGGAGGAAACTCCTTACAAAAAATTTTATAAATCGTACATATCATGGAAAAAGACGAGGCAAAAAAGAAGGCAAAGCACATGTTTGAAGAAGTGCAGGGTGGAGTAAACGAAGTCATCTCCAAAATCAGGGAATTCATCAAAGAGGGAAGTGCCCGCCGATTGATTATCAAAAACAAAGAGGGAGAAGTTGTTTTTCAGACTCAGCTTGCTGTTGGGGTTGGTGGCGCAGCATTGGTAGGTGCAATGGCGCCGGTTATCTCAGCAATTGGCATGTTTGCCATGTTCATCAACGACTACCAAATTTTGGTTGAGCGCGAAATTGACGAAGATGACGACGAATTTTCGGTAGAAGCCGAGATTATTGAAATCACTGAGGACGAAGAGGAAGAATCGAACTCAAACGACACTGAAGCTTCGGAAGATGATGCTGAAGAAGAACAAAAGGATGAAAAGACGGTAGGTAAGAAGAAAAAGTGATTCGGTGATTCGGTGATTCGGTGATTCGGTGATTCGGTGATTCGGTGATTCGGTGATTCGGTGATTCGGTGATTCGGTGATTCGGTGATTCGGTGATTCGGTGATTCGGTGAGAATGTAAGATCAATATTATTAATTGCATAATTTATTAATCCATATTAATCCATCTGACGGATTGCTCGCCTGATGGATGGGTTTAAGCCGAGTATTTTTTTCTTGCCATTATATCGGACGGACGGACTTTAGCCGTGAGCCCGAGAGATTATCTAATCCAAAAGTAATAAAGTGGAACAACACCTCACTTTATCACCAAATCACCACATCAACTATCACTTCCAATGTTCTTCGGCGATGGCTTCTTTGGGTAGTTCTCCTAGATAATGTTCAGCATCTAATGCAGCTTTACAACCCGTACCGGCGGCAGTAACCGCTTGGCGATAGATGGCATCCATCGCATCACCACAGGCAAATATACCAGGTAAGTCTGTTTTTGTGGATTGTCCTTTTGTTTGGATATATCCGACATCATCCATCGTAAGCACGCCTTTGAATAGATCAGTATTAGGTTTATGTCCGATGGCTACGAATACTCCGGTAACATCCTCTAAAACTGTTTTCTCTCCGGTTTTTCTATTGTTGATGCGAACACCTTCCACAACCTGATCACCTAAAATCTCTTCGACTTCGCTATCCCACATGAACTCGATTTTTTCGTTAGCGAAAGCCCGAGCTTGCATCGCTTTTGAAGCTCGAAGTTCATCTCTACGATGTACAACGGTAACTTTGCTGGCAAACTTGGTTAGGAAAGTGGCTTCTTCCATGGCTGTATCTCCACCGCCAACAATTACTACATGTTGATTTCTGAAAAAAGCTCCATCACACGTAGCACACGCGGATACTCCTTTCCCGCGTAGTTTGGTTTCGCTTTCAAGTCCAAGCCACATTGCCGAAGCACCGGTAGAAATGATAATTGTGTGCGCGTAAATCTCAGTTTTCTCATCAATGGTGAGTTTATATGGGCGATCTCCAAACTCGATATCTGTTACGTAACCATATCTACAATCGGCACCAAATTTGGTGGCTTGTTCACGGAAGTCCTGCATCATTTGAGGTCCCATCACTCCATTTGGGTATCCGGGAAAGTTTTCTACATCGGTAGTGGTCATTAATTGCCCCCCCGGTTCCGGTCCTTCAAATACGATTGGGTTTAAATCGGCACGTGCAGCATATAAAGCTGCTGTTAAACCGGCAGGACCGCTTCCGATGATTACTACTTTAAAAGTTTTGTTGGCAATGTCTTCCATAATTCTTCAAGCTGTAAAATTTGTGCCTAAAGGTACGAAAATAGCTCCTAATCCCTTGCCAATTTTTGTTTATAGGAAGTATAGAAGTAGCCTAATCTGTTCAGCGATAGATGGAGGAGCTCTCAATTGAATTACTACAAAACGGATTTAATTCGCTGATTAATGTATCTGCGGGGGTATAGGTCGACTCAAAGTTAGCCCCGGCAGCATTTCGTGTAACCGTTAAAATGGAATCTGTCACTACAAAATCTAAATTAAATTCTTCGGTTGAATTCGCTTGATTACGGATAACCATTTCAGGCATATCTATATCAATAACATCAAATTTTAAGTTTTGGAAGCAAGTTTCTAAAGTATCAAAAGAAGCGATTTCTACTTTTTGCTTGCTTATTGACAGATACTCATCGATTTCATCGCTCGATAGCTGCCACGTTCCGGTGAGTGCCGGATTGTAACACACGGGTGCAAAATCGTCGATATTTTGAATGTTGCTTGCCCAATAACGTTGGATATCACGTTGGGTATTATCAATGTCCCGCAGATGTATTCGATCTCCGTTCAACGAAACTGCGAATACTTTCGGAGGACTGCCATCATCTTTAATCACTTGAAAAAATCCGGTACCATCTCTCTGAATTACACGATACACATCTGTTTCCATACAGCCTGTGTTTGCATTGTAGTAATAAAACCCAAATCGTGTATCGCTAATGAGCACAAATTCGTTACTGCCCTCTCGGTCAAATTTTTGCCACAGTCCACGAACATCTCCGGCATCCTCGCCTTCTAATTCGAGATCGTCGCAGGCTACAAATGAAGCACATAGCGCAATAAACAGGATTCCTCGTAACACGTATTTCATTGAATTTCCCCCAAGTTTATTGCATTAGTATACATTTTCTTCACATTAATTTCTCACATTAAGGTGGCTTGATGCGCATGCAACAACGCTAAACTCTCAACAATGCTATTGATTTTTAACAGGTTCGCTAAAAAAGCGCTCCCACATTTATTTGCGTAAATGTTCAATTTCATTATGTTGAGGCAAACTAAGTTGGAGGTTATCATTGATTGTAGCAATTCCTAAAGAAACTGCTGAGCTAGAAAAACGGGTTTCCATTATACCCGAAATTGCCGGCAAATTAATTCAAAAAGGACTGGAGCTTCGGGTTGAATCCGACGCCGGGTTAGCATCGAATTTTTTAGATGCTCAATACGCAGAAGCAGGAGCAACGATTGTAAAAGATCGAACTGCCTTATTTTCTGAGGCTGATTTGGTATTGGCAGTGCAAACTCCCTCCCAAATCGACCTCGATCATATGAAAAAGAACAGCATTCTTGTTTGCTTTATTTGGGCACTTCAAAATGCTGCATTGGTTGAAACGCTGAAAACAAAAGATATCACTGCCTTGGCGATGGATGCCATTCCGCGTATCTCAAGAGCCCAAAACATGGACGCTCTTTCTTCTATGAGTTCCATCGCCGGCTATAAAGCGTCGCTACTTGCAGCTAATCATTTGGATAAATATTTCCCCATGATGATGACTGCGGCCGGTACAATTCCACCCTCAAAAGCTTTAATTCTTGGCGCAGGTGTGGCGGGATTACAAGCCATAGCAACATGCCGAAAACTCGGAGCTGTGGTTGAGGCCTACGATGTGCGACCCGTTGTGAAAGAACAGGTTGAATCGCTTGGAGCCAAGTTTGTGGAAGTTCCCCTTGAGGAAGAAGACACAGAAACCAAAGGTGGGTACGCGAAAGAACTGAGTAAAGACAGCCAGGAAAGGCAGAAGCAAGTAATTCACGAGCATGTAAAAAAATCAGACATCGTGATAACCACGGCCTTAATTCCCGGCCGGCCGGCTCCTCTTCTTATCACCAAAGAAATGGTGGCAGATATGAAACCCGGTTCCGTAATTGTAGACATTGCCGCTGAAAATGGCGGAAACTGTGAACTCACTAAAGCTGGAGAAGTGGTTAAAGCCCACGAGGTAAATATTGTTGGTCCGCTTAATCTACCAAGCCAATTAGCCAACCACGCAAGCATGCTGTATTCAAAAAATATGTTTGCGTTATTGAATCTTCTAATCAAAGAAGAGAAAGCCAATTTCGACTTTGAAGACGAAATTTTGCTCAATACCACCATCACTCATCAAGGTGAAATAATCAGTCCATTACTTAAACCGAAAGAAGCATGAGCGCACTAATTTTTTCCTTATTCATATTTGTATTGGCCTGTTTTATCGGGTTTGAATTGATCTCGAAAGTTCCACCCACCTTGCATACTCCACTGATGAGTGGTGCCAATGCTATTTCGGGTATCACCATTGTTGGAGCTTTAATAGTTGCTGGTGGAGTTGGCGGCGATTTGGGCAAATATCTCGGATTAGCAGCCATCATTTTTGCATCCATTAATGTGGTAGGCGGTTTTATGGTTACCGATCGTATGTTGGAGATGTTCAAGAAAAAGGAGGATGACAAATGAGCCAGTTTTTACCCGATTCCGTCCTCACATGGTTACCTGATGTGATTCAGCTACTTTATTTAGTGGCTACGGCCTTCTTTATTCGTGGCCTTAAACTTTTAAACTCCCCACAAACTGCACGCCGTGGTAACATGCTGGCGTCTATTGGGATGCTGATTGGTATCGTAGTTACTTTGTTCGATCAACAAATTGTATCCTTCGAGCTTATTATAATTGGCGTATTGATTGGAGGGTTGATTGGAGCAATTTTAGCCAAAAAGGTAGCCATGACCGCCATGCCCGAGCTAGTTGCCGTGTTCAACGGTTTTGGAGGTGGGGCCTCTGCTTTAGTTGCCTGGGGAGAACTTGCCCGTTACGAAAGCATAAGTGCTATCGATTCTACCGGAATGATTACGATTGGCCTTAGTGTGTTCATCGGCTCGTTAACGTTTACCGGTAGTTTTATCGCCTTTGGTAAATTGAAAGGCTTTATCTCGGGCAATGCAATCACTTTTCCGGGATTGAACATCATTAACATCGGCTCGATGTTTGCCGTATTGGTTTTGATTGTTTTATACACCATAAATCCAGCTAATACCACACTTTTCTGGGTGATATTAGGTGTTTCTTTACTTATCGGTGTTACCTCAGTTATCCCGATTGGCGGTGCTGATATGCCGGTTGTAATCTCGTTACTTAACTCGTACTCAGGGATCGCTGCTTCGATGGCGGGTTTTGTACTTGGGAACAATTTGCTCATCGTTTCCGGGGCGTTAGTTGGAGCCGCCGGACTGATCCTCACAAACATCATGTGTAAAGCCATGAATCGCTCGTTAGCGAATGTGATTTTTGGCAGCTTTGGTGGTGATGGAGCCTCCGGTGGTAACGGTGGTGCCGATGGCGATAAATCGGTGCGTGAGACTTCAGCAGAAGATTTAGCTATTCAGGTTGCGTATGCATCGAAAGTGGTAATTGTACCGGGTTATGGTCTTGCTGTGGCACAAGCGCAACACATTGTAAAAGAAGTTGCGGCAAATTTAGAAGAACGAGGCGTTCAGGTTAAATATGGCGTTCACCCCGTTGCAGGACGTATGCCTGGCCACATGAACGTATTACTTGCCGAAGCAGATGTGCCTTACGATGTATTGTATGATATGGATCAAATTAATCCGGAGTTTGCTTCTACCGATGTAGTGTTAATTATCGGTGCGAATGATGTGGTAAACCCTATGGCAAAAACCTCACCAGGCAGCCCTATTTATGGAATGCCGATTTTAGATGTAGACGAAGCCAAACGAACTATCGTTTTCAAACGCTCGCTAAGTGTTGGTTATGCAGGCATCGACAACCCTTTATTCTATGCCGAGAAAAATCAAATGTTTTTCGGGGATGCTAAAAAGAGTCTGCAAGCTTTGAATGAAGCTTTGAAAGATGTTTAGTAGCTATTAAATACACCGTACAGGCACAATTACGATTGTGCCAGTTACGGTTAAAGTTTATCTGCTTTTTTAGTTGTATGTGAAACTAGAAAACCCGTTTGCATACACTGAATCTTAAACTGAAACTATTTGTTACAGCGTCGGTATTTGAAAATGTGTTATTTTATCAATTATTTCAGCGCATTAATCATACTAAAAGATAGTCAAGTGGCGTTGCGAATGAATTGATCTAGTAATTTTAAGTTTATTTAAGGTATTGAGTATGCGTATAGCTACTATTTTAATGTTTGGTTTATTTTCATGGTCTTGCGCTTCGGTGTACCATTCCAGCGAAAGCAATAAAGAGTGTAAAGTGCTATTAGCTTCTATAGCAGAAAATTATGAGGGGTATTGCAAAAATGGTCTTGCCCACGGCGATGGAGTTGCATCGGGATTACATACTTACGAAGGTGATTTCGTTGCCGGATATCCACACGGAGAGGGAACTTACGTTTGGCATGCTGAACGGCAATACACCGGCAGCTGGCGCCAAGGTAAACAATATTCCTACGGAACACTCGAGTACGTAGAAAACGGAGCAGAACAAGTAGTTAGTGGCTTTTGGTACGAAGGTGAGCTTGAAGTAATTTCAGATGATCACCGACCTCATAAAATTGTAAACCAACGTGGTGTAGTATCTACCTCTATTCGAAGACAAGGCTCTGATTATACCGGAAAAATATTTCTGCGTTTTCGAAGAAATGGGGAAAATGTACAGAATGTAATTTCTGATCTTACTATCAGCCATTCATCCGGCACCATGCCAAATCAACCCGGTACAAATTCTACGTTAGAATACACCATCGAAAATCCATCTTACCCGCTTGAACTTTTTGTAAGCTATAAAATCCCTAACCTGATGAACACATCGCTTATTGATAATCGGGTTCAAATTATTATCAGCGAACCGGGGCAATATGTGGTCGACTTTAACAATAGTTGATTTCAGCTACCTCAAGACTTTCTTATTTTAACACTTTCAAGCCTTGCTTATGCAGGGCTTTATTTTTGTATCGAACTAATTCTTATATGCGCAAATTACTAATCTTATCACTACTGATTACCACTGCAATATCCTGCAATCGCTCGGATTGCGATGTTGAACCAAATTTAAATGTCGATCGCGATCAACTTGCATCCGATATTGCCACAATCGATTCGTACTTAGCAGAGAATAATATCAATGCCGAGGAGCATCCTTCCGGTATTCGGTACGTTATTTCTAATCCCGGAGATGGGGATAAACCTAGTTTATGTGGCAACGTTGTGGTGGATTACACCGGAACCCTACTTTCGGATGGCTCGGAGTTTGACAGCAGTTCGCGACCGGTAGGATTTGGACTCAGAAACCTGATAGTGGGATGGCAAATCGGGATCCCGCTGATAAAAGAAAGAGGCGAAATCACTTTATACATTCCATCAGTTTATGCTTACGGAGATCGAGAGCGACCAAGTATTCCCGCAAATTCGAACTTAGTGTTTACAATAAAGCTTTATGTAGCTGATTAACAAACTCAAAGCTTAACCCATGAAACTCCCGCGAAAAAGTAAGCAACAAAAAGAAAGAGCTGCTAACATTCTCGATGAACTGTATCACCACTATCCAAACCCGCATTGCGAATTGGATCACAGAAATGCGTTCGAGTTGTTGATTGCGACTATTCTTAGTGCGCAATGTACCGATGTACGGGTGAATAAAGTCACCCCGGCACTTTTCGAAACGTATCCTACTCCGGAATTAATGGCCGAAGCTCCGCTCGAAGAACTCGAAGAATTAGTGCGAACTACAGGATTCTATCGAAATAAGGCACTTTCACTAAAGGAAACATCGAAAACCTTAGTAGAAGAATTTGATGGAGATGTACCAAAAACGATGGATGAGTTGCTTACCCTGCGTGGTGCCGCACGAAAAACCGCCAATGTTGTACTGGGAAATGCCTTTGGTATTAATGAAGGCGTTGTGGTTGATACGCATGTAAAACGGATTTCAAATCGGTTTGGACTTACCCGCGAAAAGAAAAACACAGATAAAATTGAACGAGATTTAATGGCCCTTTTTCCTAAAGAAAACTGGACCGACCTCTCTCATTTACTTATTCATCATGGGCGAAATGCCTGCAAAGCTCGATTATCTTCGGCTCCCGATCATCCCTTGTGCGTTGAATATGGAAGGAACTGTGAATGCAAAAAAATGAGAGAAGTCTCATCCAAAGAGTCTTGAAAATTGAAGATATTTGCTATTCATTATGAAACGAATCGCAACCACTTCATAGTTGAGCATACATGTTAGAGATGACTGGGGAAAAACAAGAGAGTTTATTCAATTCTTTCGATCAGCCGATACCACCGGTTCGTTATGATATTCAACAAATTCCTATTCAGCAGAATGGTGAGGAATTACTCTATTTTTACGATTCGCTGAGTTATTGCACCAGCGATTTTACCTTGCCGGCCGATTCGCAATCTATACTTTCTTTACTGGATGGAAACCGATCCATCGACGATCTAATCGGGCTTAGCCACGGCGAAGTATCTAAAAATGATTTGCTAAATTACGTTCGCTATCTGGATGAACATGGCATCCTGCACTCAGAAAATTTCAAGCAGTTATCGAAGAATATTGAAACCGATTACGAGCAGTCCGGTTATCATATTTCGAATACCGCCGGCATTTCATTTCCGAATACCCCAACGCAACTCATACAGTATCTAAATAAAGCTTTTAATCGGTTTGAGCAGACTGAGCCTACACATGCACGTGCACTTTTTGCTCCACATATTGATCCGAGAGTTGGGCTTTCTGCTTTTGTAAAAGCATTTTCAGCAATTCGGGAGCTTACTCCGAAGAAAGTGTTCATCCTTGCTACTTCGCATTATTCGGGGATGTATGGAGATTTGTATGAGGATTATCCTTTCATCGTTTCCGAAAAAACGTTTCAACTGCCCAATGGAAGTATTGAATCGAACAAAGATTTCAGACGGATGTTATCCCCAAAAAAATGGGACAAAATTGGCGTAAGTTTTCGCGATCGAGCGCACCGGGTTGAACATAGTATTGAGCTCCATCTCTTATTCTTAAACCACATTTGGAAGCACGATTTCGAAATCATTCCCATCCTCATTAGCGGGATGGATGAATTGCTTTACTCGGATGAATCCCACAAACAAGCTCAAATGGAAACCTTTGCTGCTTTTCTTGAAGAAACGTATGGCAATGACCCCGATGCTTTCTTTTTGATAAGTGGTGATTTATCGCATTTCGGTAAAAAATTTGGAGACTCTGAACCTGCTCAGGAATTACTAAGTAATGTTCGGCCAAACGATCAATTAGTGCTTAATGCGGGTGCTTCGGGCAATCCTAAGCACTTAATTTATGCCATGCGCGAAACATACGACAAATACCGAATCTGCGGCTTCCCTCCCTTAGTAACTTTTCTTACTGCATTTTCGGGAATTAATGGAGAAGTGTTAAGCTATGATTTATGGGACGAACAAGAACGCGAAAGCGCCGTTACGTTTGGAAGCATTTTATTCAATTAAGAATACATCAATGTTCAATGTAGAATATTGCCCATTCTTCATTGAATAATTCTTAATTGATTAGGCTTTAATCTCCATTTTTTCGGCGAAATAATCGCAGAAATCGCGCATATCGCCGGAAATACGCTCGTCGTTGATGGAACGCTCTAGGGTATCTGCCATAGTGACTAATGTTTGATGGAAAAAGATTTTCATTTCATCCACAGTCATGTCTTTCGTCCAAAGATCAAGTTTCAGCGTATCTTTGTTTCGCGCATCCCACAATGAAAGCAACATCGCACGACAATCGGCCACATGTTTTTGGGTCATGTCGTCGGCTTGCCAGCGGATATTAGAAGGCACATGATCGTTATCTAATTCTACACTAATTGTAATATCTTTCTTCTGCATAATGATTGTTTATTTTTGTCAAAGATACGGTGATTCAAACACATCATCGCATGCAAATCGCTAAAGATTTTATCCAACATAACTTCATGAATTATCTGATTCTTCAATATCCCGGGCATAACTGGGTGTATTATCACGCGGCTGACCAACTTGCACTTGCCGAACTAGAAATTGCCGGCACATCATTCGACGCTGAAATCCGATCTCTAGAAATCAAAACGATTGCGAACCTGCGCTACATTCACTTCTCAACAAAGAGTGAACTTTCCCAACGCGATTTGAATATACTTTCTAAGCTCTCGTTTGTATTTGCTCTTTTTAAGATTGAATCTTTTGAAGTCGAGCCGATTGCATTAATGCCTATCGAGCTTCCCTCCGACTTTCGTCTTGATCCAAAAATTAGCACACTGCTAAAATACAGAGGGAAAACCAACGAACTTTTCACTCGGATGATGCTAAATATTGCAGTGCATTCTTCTGATTTTAATTTCGATGAGAAATTGGAATTGCTGGATCCGGTTTCTGGAAAAGGCACTACGCTGTTCGAAGCAACAACTTTTGGCTATGATGCTTACGGTATCGAGGTAGAAGGAAATGCATTGCAAGAAGGACAGGTATTCTTCAAAAAATTTCTGGAAGAAGAACGTATAAAACACACCCGTTCATCCCGGGTGATTTTTAAAAAACAAGATTCCGCTCCTGCAGAAATCACTGAATTTGAATACGCACTTTCGAAAGCTGAATTCAAGGATGAAAAAACACGTAGTAAACTTGCTATGGTACATGGTGCAGCAGCTGAGGCTTATAACTATTTTAAAAAAGAACGCTTTCATGTGATTGTAGGTGACCTGCCTTATGGTATACAACACGGAAACAAGGCAGGTAAAATTTATGGGAGTCCAACCCGGAATCCTGTTGAGCTAATCACCGAATGTATCCCGGCCTGGAAAAAAGTGCTGAAAGAAGGTGGCACCATCGTTCTCGCATGGAATTCTCACGTAATGACTCGCAAAAAAATGGCGCGTTTTTTCGAAGAGCATGATCTGGAAGTACTAAATCATTCACCCTATGATAATATTGAGCATCGTGTGGATGCATCCATTAAACGGGATGTGATTGTGGTTAAAAAATAATCGATAAATAAACTAATATGCCCGATCACGAGCAGTTATTCATCGAGTCTGCCGAAGAACTTCGATCCTGGTTGGAGAAGAATCATCCCCAAAAGGAAAGTATGTGGTTAGTTCGCTGGAAGAAAGCATTTACGAACTCATATTTGGATTACGACTCCATTGTAGATGAACTGATTTGTTACGGTTGGGTGGATAGCTTGCCCCGGGCATTGGATGAGAAAAAAACCATGCTCAGAATTTCACCTCGTAATCCTAAGAGCAATTGGTCGGGCATTAATAAAGAACGAGTAGCACGATTGCTTGAAGAAGGCAGGATGAAAAAACCGGGTTCAGACTTGGTAGAAATTGCCAAAGAAAACGGTTCCTGGAATTTTTTGGATGATGTAGAACAGTTACTCATACCGGATGATTTGCAAGTAGTACTTAACACTTATCAAAAAGCTTCTTTCTATTTCAACCGTTTTCCTGATTCTTCGAAACGTGGAATTTTAGAATGGATAAAAACAGCGAAACAAGCTTCAACTCGCCAAAAAAGAATTGAAGAAACTGCTCATAAAGCTTCACAAAATATTAAAGCCAATCATCCAAAAGGCAGAGACGCTGGCCCGAAAGAGTAAGTGAGCTTTGCTTTAAAACTCACCCTTGCAGTGCTCGCGAAGTGTATCCAACACATGCTGAAAATCTTCGGGTAACTCCGAATCAAAGCGCACCATTTCTTCTGTTGATGGATGCTCAAATCCCAGAGTTTTTGCATGTAACGCTTGCCGGCCAAGACCTGTAATCAATTTGTGGAACATCACTTTTCGATTTCCGGTATTCGGTCCGTACCGAACAGAAGTACCGCCATAGGTTGTGTCGCCAAACACGTTATGCCCGATATGATTAAAATGCACCCGAATTTGATGCGTACGCCCGGTTTCCAGCTTCACTTCAACCAAACTTAGATAATCGAAATATTCCAGCACTTTGTAATGGGTAACGGCATGTTTTCCGCGACCTCCTTGTAGTACCGTCATTAACTTTCGATCGTGTTTCGAGCGGCCGATATCACCTTCGATGGTTCCTTCTTCAGGTGGTGTCCCCCAAATAATCGCCCAATACGTTCTTTCCACATCTTTTTCGGCGAATTTCGCTGAGAGCTTCGCCAACGACTCATCGTTTTTTGCTACAACAAGCAACCCGGAAGTATCTTTATCGAGGCGATGAACGATTCCCGGGCGTAAATCATCGTCTGCCTCTCCGAGTTCATCTACATGATGCATCAACCCATTAACCAGCGTGCCCGTCCAATTGCCATATGCCGGATGAACTACCATTCCTGCCGCTTTATTTACGATGATGAGATCATCGTCTTCGTGCAAGATGTCCAGTTCCATCTCTTCGGCTTTCGCCTCTGGTGGTGGCGCTTTTGGCAACTCGATGAAGATATAGTCATTTGGAAGCAGCTTATAACTTGGTTTTTCCTTTTTACCGTTTACCGTCACGTATCCGGCTTTTATTGCTTCCTGTACCTTATTCCGCGTCGCATTTTCTACAAAACTGGTGATGTACACATCCAGTCGAATCATCTCCTGCTGCCCCGGAGGTACGGTAAATTCGAAGACGGTTGTTTTCTTTTCTTGTTCTTCCATTCATAAAAGATAGGCAGATTGTAAGGACTTTGCTTCGAAGGAGTCTTACTTATGAATCTAATGTTAAAATTTAAAAGTTAAATGATAAGTGAGTTATAGATATGGAACAGAAAAACGTAATTTTGGACAAGTCATTTGAATTTGCTCTTACGATAATTAAGCTTTACCAATTTCTACAATCCAATCGGGAATTTGTTATCTCCAAACAATTATTAAGATCAGGAACTAGTATAGGTGCTAATATCGAAGAAGCAACAGCGGCATATTCTAAAAAAGATTTTATTCACAAAATGAGTATAGCATCAAAGGAAGCGCGAGAAACACGATATTGGATCAAATTGTTGAACAAAAGCCAAATAGTTGCTGATGATTATTCCTCATACACGAAAGATTGTACCGAAATAATTGCAATATTAACTTCGATAGTAAAAAGTGCCCAAAAAAACTTGAATTAAAATTTATCATTTAAAATTTAACACTTAACATTACAAATAAAGTATACACGCATAACCATGATCAAGAGTCTTTTCATCAAAAACTTTGCATTAATCGACGAGCTGGAGGTTCAGTTTGGAGAGGGGCTGAATATTTTAACCGGGCAGACAGGCGCCGGAAAATCGATTATTATTGGGGCATTGAATATGATTCTGGGTGAACGAGCTGATACAGATGTAATACGACATGGAACGGATAAGGCTATTGCAGAAGCTACTATAAAAATGTTTGTAAGTGATGAAATAACTGGGTTGCTTCAAGAAAACGAAATAGAAGAACACGAATACTTAATCCTTCGTCGTGAAATTCGTCAAACCGGAAGTCGGGCGTTTATAAATGACACTCCTGTAAATATCGGGATATTAAAATCAGTGGGTGATTTACTGGTCGATTTACACGGACAGCACGACCATCAACTTTTGTTGAAAGAAGAAAATCACCGCGGGATGATTGATAGCTTTGAAGAAATTCAGCCATTATTAAAAAGTTATCAAACGGAATATGAGTTGCTAAAAACGCTCCGAATCGAACTCAATCATTTGAAAAAAAGAGAGAATGAACTTCAGGAAAAAACAGAACTTTATCGATTTCAAGTACAAGAGCTAGAAAACGCTCGGCTATCGGCAGAAGAAGAAGAGGAAATGGAAGCAGAAATGAATCTGCTCGACAATGCCGAAATACTCGATCAAAAAGCTGCTGCAATTTCTGAAATGGCAGATAATGATGATGCCAACATCATTCAATTACTCAATCACCTAAAACTGAATTTAGAAGATCTGACCCGTATTGAGCCGGAGTTTGATTCTTATTTGACTGAGATCACCCAAGCGCGAGTGAGCATTCAAGAAGCCATTCATTTTGCCGAACGATATCGGAATAATATCGAATTCAATCCAAAACGACTCGAAGAACTTCGGCAGCGACAATCGGAACTCAACCGACTTCAAAAAAAGTATCAGCGCGATATTCCAAGTTTAGTTCAATACCTGAGTGAGATAAAACAAGAGCTTTCTGTAGCTGATAATTTCGATCTGGAAATCGAGAAGCTATCTAAAAAAGTTCAACACCAATCAGAGAAACTGACAACTGCTGCAAAGTCACTGCACAATAAAAGGTTGGCGGTTGGTAAAGAATTATCCGAAAAGATAGAAAAGGAATTATCGAAGCTAGGTATTCCGAATTCTAAACTTGAAGTGTCGGTAGAATATCTTCTACATCCGAAAGGATGGATTTCTATCGACGATCAAACCATAGAATGCACCGAATTTGGGTGCGACTTTGTTCGACTTTTCATATCAACCAATAAAGGCGAAGCACCAAAACCGCTAGCCAAAATTGCTTCAGGTGGGGAAATTAGCCGTGTAATGCTGGCTTTAAAGTCGATCTTAGCCAAAGAACAAAGTCTGCCCGTTATGGTATTCGATGAAATTGATACCGGAATTAGTGGTGAGATTTCCGAGAAAGTTGGTCGAGCTATGCGCGAGCTTTCGGCTTATTGTCAAATACTGGCAATAACGCATCAACCACAAATCGCGAGTCAGGCACATCATCATTACAAAGTGCAAAAATTGGAACACGGCGAACGCACAACTACCGAAATTGTGGCACTAGATCAGGAGCAACATATTCGTGAAGTTGCCGGCCTGATGAGTGGTGCCGAGATAACAAGCACAGCTATTGAAAGTGCTAGAGAATTGATACATCGGCAGAGTAATTTGAATTAATTGGCATACCAATTGTAGTAACCTTGATACTAACTATTAATATCAGGATATCAGGTTATGCAAGAATTGATCGACTTTAATGCACTAACACCGGAACAGCGCAAGCAACAGGCTCAGATTTTAATAAACCGAGTGGCTGAGTCGCTAAAACAAGCTCGTGAACAGAGAGAGCGTCAGATTCCAAAAATTCCTTTAAAGCCTGAACATGTGGAAAATTGTTCCACACTATTAAACAGGGAGTTGATGCTTCAAAAGCTAGGCATAGGAGGCAATGTAGCCGAGATTGGAGTTGATGAAGGTAAATTCAGCCAAAAGATTTTCGAAATTAATGCCCCGGAAAACTATCACTTGGTAGATGTGTGGGGAACAGATCGCTTTCACGATGGAAAGTACGAAGCAGTAAAAAATTACTTTCAGGAGCAGATCAACAACGAACAAGTGCATATCCATAAAAAGCTGTCAACAGATGCAGCTTTCGATTTCGAAGACAATTATTTCGATTGGATATATATCGATACCAATCATACCTACGAAACTACCCGCGACGAACTACGACTCTACGCTCCTAAAATGAAAAAAGGAGGAATCATTGCCGGGCACGATTATGTGACAGGAAATTGGGTTACAACCTTCCGCTATGGAGTTGTTGAGGCCGTTCATGAGTTCTGCGTACAATTCGGTTGGGAGATTATATATCTCACCATAGAACCTACTGAAAATCAGAGTTTTGCCATCAGAAAAATCGCTGATTAATCCCTTATTTAATCAACGTCATTCGACCGGTGCCAATCAACGTATTTCGACCATTGATGTTAGCTGAAACCCGATAAATGTATACTCCGGTTGGATTTTGCCCCAGCTGTACGGGAATAGTTGATACCCCGGCAGCGGCTTGTCCAATGCTTTCCATTAAAAGCGTGCCATGGATGGAATAAATTGTAATCGTGTATTGAGCTGCTTCAGGCATCTCAAACTTAATATTTGTAGATGGGTTAAATGGATTCGGGTAATTACCGATCAAGCGAAATGATTCCGGCAATTGCACATCAACTTCTGAACTTGTAGCCACCTCGTTTGCTCCCTCTGCGATCCATTGGCGAATCAAGTCAATTTCTGATTGGGCAAGACCGCTACTGTTTGGCATACGATTACCGAATTGCGGATTTGGCTCAATTTTATCCACCAAACCACTTGCATCCGGATCGCCGGGTACTACCACATTCGATCCGTAATTATTGCCAACACTACTCATTAGTGCTGTATAGGATCGTAAATTCACCCCACCATTACCACCATGACAGCTGGTACAATTCGCATTGAAAATGGGTTGAATCTCTGATGCATAATCAACCTGAGCAATCGTTGGAGTTGAAAAAGCTATAATAAATAATGCAGAAAGAAAGGTGGTAAAAAACTTCATAATACAGAGCTGAATGAGTGTGATTAATTTGGCAATTGAGAAGCAATTAGTTGTGCTGGATGTTTGGCGTTTCTTCCGGTTCCATCCTTAATTTGATGCCTACAAGAAAAGCCGGGAGCACAAATGTTACTTTTTTTCTTTGCTGAATTAATAGAAGGAAATAATCGCTGATTTCCAATTTCCATCGAAACTTCATATTTCTTGGCATCATAACCGAAACTTCCGGCCATTCCGCAGCAGCCTGCATCCAGCACAACGGTATCATAACCCCAATTTTCCAGCACTTTTTGTAAGGTAGTTTTTGCAGATAACACTTTGGCGTGGCAATGATTATGGATAATTACCTCACCGGAAGGTTTTACCTCGTGCTTCATTTTGTGGCGGAATACAAACTCTTCAAATAAATACGAAGACTTTGCAATCTCTTTGGCTTTTTCTAAATCCGTTTCATCCACTAAATCAGGAAATTCATCGCGTAAAGTGAGTAATTCCGACGGCTCGAGTCCAATAATAGGAATTCCCTCCTCGGCGATTGGTCCTAACACATCCAAAATAGTAAATGCGATGTTTCTGGCATCCCCGAGCATCCCTTTGGAGATCTGTACGCGGCCGGATTCAGGTAAATCCGGTATTATCACCTGATAGCCCAAATATTCAATTACTTTGATGGCATCTTCTACAATTTCGGGATGGTGATAACGGGTAAACACATCCACAAATAGCGCTACTTTATTCCGATTAGATTTTGGCTCAGCGTAGGCGTCTACCGCAAAAGGTTTATCTGCAAAAAGTGGCAGCGTTCTTTTTTTGCTGATGCTATATAGCACATTCAGCATATGTTTTCCCAAATCAGAACTAACCATGGCGTTAGAAAGTGACGGGAATTTCGCTGCCAATGGATACAATTTTGCAGCATTCGCAAAAAACCGAGTTGTTGCAGTAACTCCATTTCGTTGATGCCAGCCATGCTCAAATTCGGCCTTCATTTTTGCCATATCTACATTAGCCGGGCACTCACTTTTACACGCCTTACAACTCAGGCATAATTCCAATGCTTCTTTTAAATCTTCCGATGCAAACCCTTCCGGATCTTTCCCCTCAAAAACCTGACGAAATACATTAGCTCTGCCCCGGGTTGAGTCTTTTTCATCTTTAGTGGCCATATACGAAGGACACATTGTACCACCAGATTGGGCCAACTTTCGACAAACTCCGGCCCCGTTACAACTCTCAATTACGCCCGTCATTCCGCCTTCATTTCGCCAGGCAAATACCGTTTCAGGATCAGGTTCTACATATTCCGGTGAAAATCGTAAATCATCTTCCATCGGTTCCGGGTCAACAATTTTACCCGGATTAAATACATTGAATTTATCCCAGATGTGCTTCACTTCCTTCAAAACAGGCATCATTTCCTCGCCCAATACTTGCTCGATAAATGGCGCTCGTGCCCGTCCGTCCCCATGTTCACCGGATAATGAACCACCGAATTTATGAACTAAATCGGCAATATCAGAAGCCATTGCTTTCATCGTTTCTACCCCTTCTTCGGTAGTAGTATCGATCATAGGGCGCAAATGCAATTCGCCTACACTGGCATGCGCATAAAACACGCACTCGGTATCATATTTTTCTAAAATCTCTTCAAACTCGGCTACGTATTCCGGTAAATCTTTTACCCGTACGGCGGTATCTTCGCAAAAGGCTGGGGTTCGCGAATCTTTGCCCAGTCCCATCAGCAACCCTAATCCCGCTTTTCGAAGCTCCCATACTTTTTGCTGATCGTCTTCTTCTTTTACAACGGGATACGAATAACACAGTTTTTTCTCCCTCAATGCATCTTTAAGGCGTTCGATTTTCTTTTCGATGATTGACTCATTATCCCCATCAAACTGAATGATTAGAATATGGGTTGGCTCTCCCGAAAGGAAAAAACGGTTTTGTGCCTGAGCGTGATTTTTCTTCGTTGCATCTAAAATCACATTATCCACCAACTCTACCGCCGATGGTTTAAATCGCACTGCTTCAACCGTGGCTTTCATCGCATCTTCCAGCGTTTTGAAGTGCGGAATTATGAGCATTTTTTTTGTGGGAACAGGAACCAGGTTTACAATCGCGCGAGTAGTTAGTGCTAATGTTCCCTCACTACCACACAATAACTCGCATAAATTAAACGGTCTGCCACCCGGTGTAAATGGCTCCATTTCGCATAATTTATCAAGTGCGTAACCGGTGTTTCGGCGAATAATTTCCGGGTGCGGATAACTCTTTTCGATGAGTTCTTTATGCTGATTGATTAATTCCACCATTCCGCGGTAAATGTCGCCTTCCAGGGTTTCATGCAGCATTCTTTCTTCCAGCTCATCGTTGGTGAGCTCTTTAAAAATCGCCACTGAACCATCTGACAACACCACTTCCATTTCTTTCACATGCTCGCGTGTGGTTTTGTATTTAATCGAAAATGAACCCGATGAGTTATTCCCAATCATTCCACCTAACATACATCGGTTTGTGGTAGAAGTATCCGGCCCGAATTGCAATCCATATTGTGCAACTTCCCGATTTAAAGTATCTCTGATCACTCCAGGTTCAACTTCTGCTGTTCCTGCCTCGGCATCTATTTCGAGAATGGAGGTCATAAATCGTGATACATCCATCACTACTCCGCCACCGGTTGCTTGCCCTGCCAAGCTTGTTCCTGCACTACGAGCTGTGATCGAGAATCGATCCAGGTTTGCCTGACGAACTAGTTGTACGATATCGTTTGTTGATTTTGGGAAAGCTACTCCCATTGGCAGTTGCTCGTACATCGAGGCATCCTGCGCATATAGTTTTCGGGTAAGAGAATCGCTGTAGTAATTCATCCCGCAAAGATGAATAATTACAGCCTTTCGCGCATCAATTTTTTTAGGTTTTTAATCGCCCAATTATGCCCTTTATGTCTTAAAAAAGCCTAATCGCGCAATCAGGTTTAGCAATTTAGAAGTGCTTATATTTAAAGGCTAAACTAGTTGGGACGTAGTATAATCTGAGAGAAATGTCCCGCATCTGTCTTCATCAACAAAAAAAATATTATGGCATTAGTAAAACGACTGCTCGTAAACATTGAACTAAACGAATACGACGATATCATCTTCGATTTTGTGAATCGTATTGCGGGTGTACTAGAATCGGATTTAGAATCAGTAGCATTTATTCATGTAACTGAGGATTTAGACATCCCAAAAGCAATCTTAGACAAATACCCCGGTCTGGTTCCAAGCATTGACGAATCGATTAATCAAGCCATTGAAGGAAAACTTGAGAATTACGAGCACATCAAAGCGATTCCGGAGATTACCACTACTACTTTGGGTGGTGTGAAAACACGACAGATTGCAGAGTTTATTCATGATAAGGACATCGACTTGTTTGTGGTAAACCGTACTGATGTGGATGATGATGAGGTAAATTTTCTCCAAAAAATGATTCGCCGTTCCTCTTGTTCTGTGGCTTTGGTGCCTCCGTCTGTTCCTACCAACATTAAGAATATTTTGGTACCGATGGACTTTTCAAACAGTAGTTTATTAGCACTACAAACAGCAAAAGCGTTATGCAATAAACATGACGACATGCACATCCATGGATTGCATATTTACAAATTACCGCATGGGTATTTTAAAACCGGCTTATCCAAAGATGAATTTATCGATGAGATGGTAAATCATGCCCGTGGTGAAATTGGCCGATTTGTAGAAGAAGCGGAAGTGGATGAAAATCGCTTTACGATGCATTACCGAATGCTAAATTCAAACGGAGTGCCGTATATGATCAATCGATTCTCCTTCAATCAAAAGATTGATGCTATTGTACTTGGTTCGCGAGGTGGAAGCACATTGTCGTCGTTATTCTTAGGGCGCGTAACCGAAGCATTAATCGATCGCGATCAATACTTGCCAATGATTGTGGTAAAGAATAAAGGTGAGAGCATTAAATTATGGGATGCTTTAGCTCTTTAAGCTTCTCACAAATTAAAGTGCTCTTTTGCACGTCGCACAATTTCGTCACCTATTGAAAGTCCGGCCGTAGCTGCCGGACTTGGTGCATTTAACACATGAATCTGGCGTTCGATCACCTCAAAGTGGAAATCATCCAGAATTTCGCCATTAGGCTGAAGCGCCATTGCACGAACACCTGCCGGCGAATGCTTGAGTTTGTCTTCAGTAACCTCAGGAATCAATTCCTGCAACCCTTTCACAAAAGCAGCCTTCGAAAAAGAGCGCTTATATTCATCTAAGCCCATGCGCCAATGGCGGAAGCCCATTTTCCAAAACCCCGGAAAGGTGAGTGATTCTAACGACTCTTTAAAATCAAAAGCGAATTTGTTGTAGCCTTCCCGTTTGAATACAAACACTGCGTTGGGGCCGCATTCAATCCCACCCAAAGCCATACGTGTAAAATGCACACCCAGAAATGGAAACTCAGGATTGGGTAACGGATAAATTAAATGCTTAACCAGGTATTCGGCTTCTGGTTTCAACTCGTAATATTCACCTTTGAATGGTACTATTTTTACGGGTGAATCTATGTCAGCTGATTTTGCGATATGATCGCTGTATAACCCGGCACAATTGATTAGAAATCGTCCTTTATAAGTTTTCTTATCCGTATCAACATGTAATGCTTCACCGTTTTGGTTGATACGCATTACTTTCTGCCCGAAATGAACTTCTCCATTTTTTTCTTCGATCAGTGAGCTCAACACCTCACACATACCGGCAAAATCTACAATACCGGTACAAGGCACATGGATGGCTGCAATTCCATTCACGTGTGGTTCAATTTCGAGTAATTCTTCGCGGTTTATTTTCTTGATTCCTTCGATCTGATTGGCAATGCCACGCTCAAAAATATTATCAAGCCGACCGAGTTCTTCTTCTTTCGTGGCAACAATCACTTTACCGCAAACTTCCATCGCTACATCATGTTCGCGGCAGAAATCTACCAGCTGAAGTCGCCCATCTCTACAATTTTTAGCTTTGTAACTCCCCGGCTTATAGTAGATTCCCGAATGAATCACCCCGGAGTTTTTCCCGGTTTGATGTGCCGCTACTTTCTCTTCTTTTTCCAGTACTAGAATCTTCGCTTCAGGAAAAGCGAGACTAAGTTTGTATGCCGTCGATAAGCCGACTATTCCGGCTCCGACAATAATAAAATCGTAGGTAGTCTGTCTCATAGATGAATTTTACCCGCCAAAGATAAGGCAACTAACATAAAACGACAGCACTTCTTTTTGGGTTTACTCAGAACCTTGAATCATCAATAAATGTTAGTTCACCGATAGATGTTGGTGATTATAGATTATGCACTGAAGATTGTATCTTCATGAACTAATTAAAAGAATGCATGAAAACTACACGACTATTTTTTTTGAGCCTGATTGGCTTGTTTACAACAATTTCCTGTGCAGATCAAAAATCACAGAACCCTCGACAACTCAGCGAAGCAAATGCCAAGATTGAGGCGGTAATTCAGCGCGCAACTTTTCAGGATTTGGACGGCAACGATGTAACTCTCGCCGATTTTGAAGGCAAGGTTTTATTAATTGATTTCTGGGAAACCTGGTGTGGGCCTTGTTTACAAGTTTTCCCTGCAATGGACGCATTAAAAAATGAATACCCCGATGATTTTGAGGTACTCACTGTAAATTTGATTGATGGAGACACAAAAACTGATGTAGAACAGTTTATGGCCGATAACGATTACGATTTCGTGTATTCAATGGATGTGAACGATATTGGCGATGAAATTATCACACTTGGAATACCGTTCAAAGTATTCGTCGATCCTGATGGTTTTTTGATAAAGGCTGAATTAGGCTCTGCCGGAACACAAGGCGATTACGAGAAAGCAAAAGTTATTATAGAAGAAAACAAAAGATCTTAATAAAAAAAGAACACATGGCACACGTAGAGGAAAAACTCGCTTATAAAGTTAAAGATATTACTCTGGCTAAATATGGTCGGCAAGAAATAGAACTGGCAGAGGCAGAAATGCCGGGATTAATGGCTATTCGTGAAGAATACAAAAACGAACAACCATTAAAAGGTGCTCGGATTGCAGGCTGCTTACACATGACTATCCAAACTGCGGTTCTCATTGAAACTTTGGTTGATTTAGGCGCAGAAGTTACCTGGTCGTCATGCAATATTTATTCAACTCAGGATCATGCAGCTGCAGCGATCGCAGATGCGGGAATCCCTGTATATGCATGGAAAGATATGACCGAAGAAGAGTTTGACTGGTGTATCGAGCAAACTATTTTCTTCCCAGATGGTCAGCCATTGAACATGATTTTAGATGATGGTGGCGACCTTACCAACATGGTATTAGATAACTATCCGGAATTGGTATCTGGAATTCGTGGAATCTCGGAAGAAACTACTACCGGTGTACTTCGATTAATCGAGCGCGAGCGTAAAGGAACACTGCCACTTCCAGCAATTAACGTAAACGACTCCGTAACCAAATCTAAATTCGACAACAAGTACGGATGTAAAGAATCAGCTGTTGATGCTATTCGTCGCGCAACCGACGTGATGATGGCCGGAAAAGTTGCCGTTGTTGCAGGATACGGAGATGTAGGGAAAGGAACAGCTGCTTCACTACGCGGTGCCGGAGCTCGAGTAATCGTTACCGAAATTGATCCGATTTGTGCACTTCAGGCAGCAATGGATGGCTTTGAAGTAAAACGCATGGATGATGCAGCTCCTCGTGCTGACATCGTTGTTACTGCAACCGGAAACAAAGACATTGTTCGTGGTGAACACTTCGAAGCTATGAAAGACAAAGTGATTGTTGGAAACATTGGTCATTTCGATAATGAGATTGACGTTGCTTGGTTAAAAGCTAATTCTAAAGAAGAAAACATCAAGCCACAGGTAGATATTTTCACCTTGAAAAATGGAAATCAGGTAATCCTTCTTTCTCAAGGACGATTGATGAATTTAGGGAATGCGACCGGACATCCATCTTTTGTGATGAGTAACAGTTTTGCAAATCAAACACTTGCTCAGATCGCACTTTGGAACCGTCCTGAAGAATTCACTCCTGGAGTTCACGTACTACCAAAATCCTTAGATGAAAAAGTAGCCCGATTACATTTATCAAAAATCGGTGCAGACTTAGAAACTCTGTCTCAAGAACAAGCCGATTACATTGGTGTACCAATTACCGGTCCGTATAAGTCGGATGAGTATAGATACTAAAATCTAGTTCTTACGAAACTTTAAAGAGCTCCTGTTCATGCACCGCGTGAGGGAGCTTTTTTTGACCTTGATTATACTGATTTAAGGATTTGCAGGATTTTTGGAGCTGTCAACATTTATACTCTATTCAAAGAAGTACCTGCCTTAGTAACTCTGTAACTCTGTAACTCTGTAACTCTGTAACTCCAATATTCTCTAAAAAAATCCATTCTACTATTGTTCACCGGCTAAAAGCTCCTTATATTTGAGGCTCTCATGTTTTTGAGAGCTCATTTACTGAAATGATATGCACCCGTAGCTCAACTGGATAGAGTACCTGACTACGAATTTGTGCTATCCTCGCAAAACACTTTTTTCAAATAAGCCCATAAGCACTAATAACGAGCTTTTGGGTTTTTTTATTTCCCTATCTTCCCACAAGTGGGTACATTTGAGGGTACGAAATATAGGAGACCTGATGGCAACATTAAGAGAAAGAAATGGTAATTATTCAATTCGATTTGTTCAGACAAAAGATGGTAAAAAAGAGTCCTGTCAATTCTCCTTAAGGACAAACAGGAAAAAGATTGCAGAGAAGTTACAACGCCGTTTAGAAATCGATCAGGAATCCGGTATAGTCGATGTGTTCAATAACTTTGATTTTCTTTCCTGGCGCGATGGAAAACCAAATGAAGAACCTTCACCAAAAAAGTATTTACTCTCTAAAAGTATAGAGGGATTTATTGCTGACAGAACAGATATGGGCCAAAAAAGCCTAGATAATTATCAACAGTTATTGAATGCATTCAACAATATTGTTGGAAAAACGATGCTTACTGAATTAATCCAAAAAAAGGATATCCAAGATTATTGTTTCCGAGACGACATCAGTGTAAGCACACAAAATAATTATCTCACCCATCTTAAGACCTTTTTTAAATGGGTTGAAGCAAATGGCTATGGAACAGATGTGACCAAGGGTATCAGAAAAAAAACTGTGCCGGAGAATCTTAAAGAACAAATTATCACTTCAGATGATCTTGATACAATCATAAAAAAGCACCGAAAACACATCTCAGAAAAAACCAAAGATGGTTTTATTCTTTCTGATACTCGGAAGCAATTATGGTTTGAACCTTTGATTCGTTTCGCTTATAAAACTGGGCTTCGTAAATCCGAGGTTATTAAACTTAAGTGGAAACATCTGGATATCAATAATAATCTTATTACAGTTGTTGCAGGTAAAGGCGGAAAATCCAGAACTGTTGTTTTTGATAATGAGATTAAATCATTATTGAAGATTTGGGAACAGAAAGTAACCGGTGCAGATGAACGGTTTGTTTTTGAATCACCAGAATCTACAACAGAAAAGTCTAAACAAATGGCAAGCGATACCCCTTCTAAAAACTTCAAGACATTTGTAGTGAAAGCGGGATTAGGTAAAAGTATCCACTTTCATAGTTTGAGACATACAGCTGCAACTAACTATTTGAAGGCGGGATATAATCTCTATGAAGTCCAGAAACTCATGGGACATTCATCAATTTCAGTTACAGAACGATACTTACACCTTGTACCTAATGATTTAAAGGAAAAAGCGCAAAAACTTGGATTGATTTGAATAAGATATTCTCAAATAGCACAAATGAAATCATAAAGTGTGTTTTTAGCAAAAACATTACTCCCTATAAAAGAGATTTTGGAAGGAACCGTTATCATATAGCTCGAAAATTTTGGGCTCTTGTTCTTCATTTTATTTTGTCAAATAAAAAAAACACTAGCCATTTATATATTGGGCTTCATTCTGTAATAAAACATAACGTGGTGGTGTTCTATGATGCCTTGCGATTTGAATATGAGTGTTACCAGGTTCTTAATGGGAAGGATCGAGATTGGATTAATAGTTACCGGGATACGAAAGAATTTCAGCTAGTGGTTCATACCTCAGCCGACCTCTATCAGTCTCTAATTCGAACCTTATTTGGTTTAATCGGAGAACTCAGAGGCTCCTTTCGCTCTGATACTATTAATTATCTTTCTATATCAATCAAAGAGCGCCCTCAACCTTACCTTTTAGCTCCAGACCAAGTGCTTCAAGTTTTAAGCTCAGAATTACAGGTTGAGCTTACTGATAACGAAATCCTATGGCCATTCAGGAATCTAACGCCCACCGAATTAAAAGAGCTCGAACAAATTATGGACTCCATATTCTTCCGCACAATTTTGGATAGAATCGCTCAGCAATTAATCAATTTTGACAACTCCTATGCTGTAACTTTTAATCCATTTAAAGTGATAGATGATGAGATGGACGCAATCCAAAGCTTTAATACAACTTATCAAAATGATTATGGCTTTGACCTAGCTCAGACTAAATACTTCATTGAAACTGTTTACCGTAAAAAAAATGGTGACCGTCTGAATTCAGAGAATCTTGACAGATATCTAAGAAGGAGCTCTAGTGGACAGAATTAAAAAAGATACTCCTCTTGGAACAGTACTCTCATATATTAAAAAATCAAGATATTTAATTCTGAGAGGTTACAGATCAGAAGCAACCATTCGAGATATCTTTTGGAAAAGTATTCTCACCCACACTATCGTAGATCCAACTACTATTAATGAGGCTTCATTGATAAAAAAATTTCTACACACTTTCATTAATGTTGAGACCTCAATAAAAGCTCTTGATGCGTATTTCGATGGGATGAGTAGACAATTTTGGGAGATTAATGAAAGTGAAATTGATGATTTCTTCCTAAATCAAACAGCTGCGTTTAGTAAAATCTTGATAGAAGTAATTGATCACATGCAAAAACTCTCCATTGTGTATAAGGATGCAAATAATATTTCATTCAACCTAGATGGTATCCAATCGGAGGGCAAACGCTCTGGACAATCAGTATCGGAAATAATCCTCTTTAACTATCCAAGCAAGCTAACCGTTAACAATGAATCTGAAACTGAGATTCTCCTTAATAATGGAATTAAAGATGATGAGATTAAACGTATTCACGATAAAACGATGAAAGCCTGTATGGCTCACCTAACTAGCTTGATCTACTATAAATACTTTCTTCCATTTTCAAATTCTCCTCACCTTCCTTTTCTGAAGACAAAGTAAATTCGTACTCGATAAAAAACTGCATTAATCCGGACAATCATTTGTAAAACTGTCCTCAATAGCAGCAAATCAAGTCTGTCTTAGTACCATCCCTGTGTAGCAATAAAGCTACTATAACCAAAACAGGATTAATTGAAGACTAAGACTGAAAATATCAAAATAATAACCAAGTTCATCACCGCCCAGCAGGCCGAGATGATCTACGGAGTCAGTGCTAAGACTCTGTTGAACAGAAGCGGACTAAAAAGCTCCGATGTACGATACATCCCATCGCTAAAAATAAAAGGTGGGAGACGCAAATATTTCGAGCGTAAACTACTCGACCGGCTATTCATAGTTACTCATTTAAATGAAACGGAGGGTAACCATGAATGAAACTATCAAAAAAGGACTCCGGCTTAATGCTGTTACTGGTCCCAGAGTAACCACTCCCGCTGTATCGCCAGATACCTTGCGGGAATTGGATCATGAGTACTACGGATTTCTCCAAATCTATACCTTAAAAAGTAAAAACGGGGTATGGCACGGACAATTATCCAACATAGGGATGCAATACACCATCCCGTTTGCCATTCTTATGCCTCCATTTCTTACTGAACGCCTTCAGTTAAACAACAATGACACCATTGTACTGAAGCCATCCACTTTAAGTGAGGCCTACTCTATTCACTATAATGTAATTGGTGAGGCTACTCCAGAAGATGAAAAACTACCCCATTTATACAGGGGAGCTGAAATCGGCGAGTATACTCGCTTCTTATTTCACGGGCAAGTCATCGACCTATTAAAATGGGAGCCCGAAGGCTGCTTTTATGGACAGGGAACAACCATGATCAAAACCGATCAGGTCCCCAGCCTTTCTTTTACCCCTGAAAACCAGGCCGAAGAAGTAGTAACCGATCTCGAGATAATGACACCTGTAAACTCAAATCAAAATGGTAGTAACAATGAAAAATCAAAATAAACCCAATCAAAAGGTACCTCAAATGAAATATGATGTCTTTTACAAAAAATATCTGGCAATCGTTAATGATATGTCAGTCATAACAACCGGAAAATATACCGCCCCGTCACCATTTGGCGACGGGGCCATCGAAGTGACCTCTGATGGTTACTTCCAATGCCATGCAACAGGAAAATCCGGAACACCGGTTGATTTCATCAAAGTCTTATATCCAAGTGTTACTGATCCGGGAGCCAGATTGATTGTTAGTGAAGATAATCGGTTAACTCACCACACAGTATCCAGAGCCGATGATCTTCTTCGTGATTTTCGCAAGGATCATGATCTATTGGAAGTTGCCGCTTATAAGCTTGGAATTAGACCAAAAGAGCTTTCGAAGTATGACCTGTTCATGGACAAGCGAGGCTTTCGATATCATATCATAGATGGAAGATCACCTGCTGATAAACCACTAAGCGTCTCCACTTTTAGTCCAACGGACGTACTGCGCATCTCACAGGGAATCCAAAGACCGCCAAAAAAAATCACTCAGCGAGTTTGGGTCACAGAAAACCAACTCATAGCGCAAGTAGTCTCAGTGATGACCGGCGATACCGCTTTTTGCTGGCCGAAGAGACGAGAGCTCGAACTCTTCGATTATAAGAACCTACTAGTAGGAAAAGATGTTGTCGCTCTTCATGGGGAACTTACCTACACCTATGAGGAAAGCTTTTATCCCTTCTTTGAAAACATGCGTCAGGTTGTGAATACCTTTGCTGATGTACGCTATGAAGCGTTATGTAAAGGGGAGTATTTTCTTAGCTGGGTTCAAAAGGCTGATAATCTTTCTACGCTTGAGGAGCATGCGGTACTTTCTCAGCACCTACAGCCTATCCAAAGAACACACTACGAAAATGCCATTCGAAAAGACGATACCATAGAGGTGCAGTATCCGCAAGCTTCGGCTAGAGGTTACTTTTTCTATGGTACCCAAGAGGGGCTCATTGCTCAATCTTGGCCACTTTCCATTGATCCGGTTGCAATGGCTGAACGTAATTACCGGCTTCGTTTCATTCAGCCGACCCGATTCAGCGAGAACATCAAACTCACAGCTAACCGAGTACTCAGTATTGGGCAATCCCTGACTCAGTTAACACCACGTAATACCTTTGATCTTATCAAGGGGCTTATCCAAGACCACATCTATTTTGAAGAATCTGAAATGGAAACACTGGTTACCCTTTGGATCATGGGAACATATGTTTACTCCCTGTTCCCTGCTTATCCTTATCTGCACATAAATGCAGATAAAGGTTCTGGGAAAACGACCCTGCTTGAACTCATAGTACAGTGTTCTTTTAATGGTATTCAGGCTTCCAGAATAACCCCTGCCAACTTGATTCAGACCGTTAGTGACACTCAGAGTGCGTTATGTTTCGACGAGTTCGAAAAGAACTCTGGTGGTCAGGGAGACGCTCAAACTGAACTGCTCAATGCAGGATATAAACGAGGGGGTAATTATCGTCGTATGCGCGGCAGTAATACAGATTCAATGAACTTGTACTCCCCGAAAGCCTATGCGAGTATTGATTCCATTAAAACCGGTGCATTGGCTTCCCGAACCCTGAAGGTTTCGATGGTTCGCAAGCCTACCCATAAGAGTTTACTTGGTTGGGATACCGAAGATCAGCGAGTTAATAAGCGCGTCAATGAAATCATGAGTGGGGGTTACGCCATTGGGCTCTTCCATCACTACAAGATTGAATACTTGATGGCTCGTATGAAACGTCAAATCGAACTCCCAAGTGGGTTGTCCGTGGATGGACGCGAACGGGAGCTCATTACTCCTCTCGTAGTCATGGCTCAGCTAATCGATATGAACAAGCAGTCGGGCACTCCTTCGATAGAGTCCGAATTGTATGTAGCTTTGGAAAGCCTACTCTTCCCTGAAAGAGAGGAAGAACTGCAGCGCATCAAAATCCTAAGCAATCAACTTAAGGAATGGAGTAGCGCCCCTGAAAATGTACTCCATACTTTCAAAAGTGAGATCTGCTGGATTTCCAATAAAATGTGGAATGATACCGGCTTACTTGACCATTTTGATGGGCACCGGAATGATATGCTGGACTGGCTGAAAGGGCTGAGTGACCGGATGAAAACGAAAGGGATTCATATCCCCGGAGTTGGAACCGAAAGCTGTATTGGTTTTCCGCTGAATCTAAAACTCAACTCTAAGGAGTTTAGAGATTGGTTTAGCCCCAAAACAACCTCAGAAGCAGCGTAAACGTTAATTCTAAACTTCTAAAGGCTCTAACCCCTCACTGGGGTTAGGGCCCATATTTATTGGTTCATTCCTTTAGTATCCCTGTTTCCCAAAAACTCTATTTAGATGGTTAAGGAATTTATTTTCCTCTGAATTCGCACATTACCATAACATAGAGAAGGTTTCCTCTCTAAACGTTTTTCTAAATTTCATAACGGGAGCTTTTTTTCACACGTAGATTTGACAATTCACACGTATTGTAATAGAATTATATAGGGCCATTAAACAATGGAAAAACATTAATTAAGACAAGGAACATTTCATGAAGAAACATCCGATTCAAATAAAAAAAATACACTCTGGAAAAAGAGGTTGAACAAAAAAACTAATCGAAACACACGGAGAGCAAACAGTATATGACTACTGGTATGTTCACGGCAACAGAAAAAGCGCTGAATACTTTGGGGTATCCCCGTGAACCATTTCGCATTGCGTAAGAAAATACTGATGAACACGACCTATGGAGAATGCACCGCATATTTTGTGAGGAGTAGCTCGTGGGAAAAAACCCCCTTCAGCATATCCACATCTCACTTTTGAAGTCCCAAAAACTATGCGCATGTCCCCTCACCAGGATGAAATCCAACGACATGCCTATTACCTACTCAAAAAGGACACCTTTATAGGCTGGTGTATGTTAAACTCAGGGTTCACCTATTGCAATGATATCTATCTGTGAATGCGAGGAGATAAAAAAATGGACTGGGTTGAAACCTATGAGGATCAAATAAAAGCAATGCAGGATGATCGCTCAGGATATTTCGAGCCTCGACATTATAACAAGGTAAAAACAGTGTATACCTACTACAAAAATCGGGACTCGGGATTTACCTTCGATGAAGATTAAGTATCCTGGGTAACACCCAACTCATCCTTCAAAAAATTCAAATTATATAATGAGCTAGCCCCGAATGTGGGGTTAGTTTCTAACCAGCTAAGGTCTAGCAAATTTCGAACATCAACATAAAACAAAAGATTTAACTTAATGAAATACAATTTTACCGCAGATGAGCAAACGTACCGCTCCAAACCAAACAAAGCAGAAGCTGCCAGAATCAGTACCGGTCTCGAACCCGTGTATGTCGAAAGTATAGAGGATTTTATTGAAGATATAGAGCAAGGAATCTCTTGAAGCCCATCAATATTTAAAGGATCTCGTTCGAATAGTAATTGGACGGGACAATGTATTATGGCCTTAGATTTTGATGGCGGGCTCTCCCCTGATCTCGCCATAGAAAGAATGCTGGCCTACGAAATCACCCCTAATGCTTGGTATCCTACATTTGGGGATAGCCCTGATAAACGCAAATTCCGTCTCATTTTTTTCCTGGATACACTAATTACTAATATAGATGCGCGAAACTACCTGATGGATGGGTTATTTGCTATGTACCCAGAAGCAGATAAAGCCTGTAAAAATCCAGCACATTTTTTCTATGGTACCGATAAAAGCGGGCAGGTTTTAAATTCAAAAGCCCTAGCCTTGGATACGTTCTTCTCGGTTTTAGAATCCGATAAGATTAAAAATGGTGGAAGACTCAGAAAAATAGACCCTCAAACACCTGGTGCTGCATTTTTACGAAAAGATGGTTTTTCACGTTCCTACTATATTAATACTATAGAAGCAACGTCAAAATCCACCGATCAGCAGAAAATTGAATACTATGAGAAGTTGAAACGAAATAAAGACAGCAAGGAGATCGATTGAGACAAACTCCAATCCAGAGTCCGACTATTCTTCGACTTTATGAATGCAGAGGAGCGTCTTTCCTATGCTCAGCTACTGGGTCTTGCCCAAAATATGGCTTGGATGAAGGGAGGACAAAAAATATATGAAGACCGCCTTAAGGAATTTAATGATACCCATAAAGGGAACAACCCCTATCCCAAGGATGGGCGATTTGAGCTTGTTCGATCCATAAACAAATACAATAAACAAGTCCAAACCGCTTATTTCCCCCAACGCCTGTTAAAGTTTTCTCCGTACCAGAGTGATCATTCCTACCGTAATTTAATTACGGCTGAGCGAGACTTAATCGATGGAATTGAGCAGGTCACTCCTATTCATCGTATGCCTCTTGAACATGCAGAACAACTACTCGATTATAAGTTTGCTGAGGCTTTGGACTGCTTGAGTGACGACATCTTTATTTTTAAACTACCGACAGGAATAGGAAAAACCTGGCGTATCAAAGACCTCAATGAAATGACGCTGGCTTTTCCAACAAATGAATTGAAGCAACAGGTATTTGAGGAGCGTGAATCAGCTAACTCTGCTATGATGACCCCTGAGTTCCCAGTTTTTTCTGACGATACTCTGAATGAAGGTATTGGCAGGCTACATAAAGCCGGATTTGTAAAGCAGGTTCATAAACTCCTTTGAGAATTAAAGAAAGGAGCCGGTTGTAGTACTGAAGATCAACAACTGGCTCAGACATATATTGATACAAACCAAGCTGCTCAGAATTCAATCAAAAGCATTTTTACCACTCATAGTCGGGCAATTCACTCACCTTTTATTCACGACACCATCATATTTGATGAAGATCCACTTTCTTTGTTATTGGATGTTGGCTCGTTGAAGATTGCTGATCTAAAGAAAATTAAAAACAAAAGTAGATCGAGGTTGTTTGGCCATTATACAACCAGACTACTGAGTCTTCAGCGCTATCTGGAAGGCGTCGAGGAAGGAGAGATTCTTACCCTACCAGACGAATTCAAAGTGGATATTACCAATGAATGGACCCTTTTTATGCAAACTGAGGATATTGACAGCAACATCGTAAAATTTTTAGACTGCACCTATTTTTACAAAGATGAATCGGATCGAGACATCATCCACTTTATACAACAGCAAGAACTCCCGGATGATAAAAAAATCATCATTATGAGCGCTACCATACCCATTGAAATATATAAAGAACTTTACGGAGAACGAGTTAACGTGGTCGATATAACAGATGTAACACACCGGGGCACGATCACTCAGCACACAAAATATTCGTATTCCCGAAATTCTTTAGCACAACGCCTGGATACCGTTAATACAAAGCTTAGCGAACGACCAACAATTACATTCAAGAGCTTCAACGACAAGATTGAGAATGCTGCCCCGGATATATGATTTGGAAACTGTTCAGGGTATAATCAATACACAGGAATATCAATCAATGTTCTTGGATCTCCACACAAGCACAACGCATTGTACCTTCTCGTTGGAAAAGTGTTAGGGGTAAATGTCGATAAATTTAATCGGGAATTTAAGGTGCAAACAGTTGAATGAGGGGGATTCCGGTTCAGCTTTAATACCTTCGATAATAAACGGCTCCAGAATATTCAGCTGAGTTTAATCGAAAGTGAGCTGGTTCAGGCTGCGGGTAGGGCACGAGCACTCAGAGAAGTGGCCGAAGTGGATATTTATGCCAACTTACCTCTACGTATCACCCAAAAGTTTGTAGTAGATTAACCCACTTTTCTATGGCAGATTTATAAAAGAGTTAATTTCGATCTTTAGGATTAAGGTTCCATAACCCACCCCTTACCTTATTAAAACCAGGTACTCCCTCTTAAAACATACCCCCCGGTATCCGAATCTGAAATTTTTTTGGCAAAATTTTTAAACAGCTCTTTAGAATTTTGATCTAAAAAAGAGAGTTTACCTCTCTTTCATTAGTCCTTGCTCACGAAAACTCATATAGGAGTCTCTAGTTAGGATGACATGATCATCTACCCCTATCGAAAAGAGTTTTAAAGCTTTCACGAGCCTTTCTGTAAGATGAATATCCGCTGCACTAGCTTCTAATCGGCCTGACGGATGGTTGTGGCAGCACAACACACTCGAACAATTCCCTAGAATCGCAATTTGTGCTACTGCAATGGGGTCTACTAGGGTGCCAGTTTTACTACCTTGAGAAACTCTACTCCAGCCCAGTACCCGCAAAGCTGAGTTGAGTAATACTAGTACAAACACTTCGTGTAATTCAATTGTGTCTGCTTCCCATATTTTTCTCAGGAATTGTTCAGCTTCACTTGGACTGGATAACTTTGGTTTTTCCTCGAAACAGGTTTCGGTTTTATATCTCAAAGAGACTTCTGAAACGGTAATCATATTGGTCGGTTTTATTATGGTTAATGAGGTTATCCTCACCCTTCTTATACCTCATTTGACACCATTCTGAGCTGATTTTCGGTATAAGAATAGTGTTCATAGAAACACTAACACCTAATCCAAAATCCAATGAACCTAGAACCTTTCTGCTTTCCAATTGTTGAAAGAACAGTTGCAGTAGACAACGCTAAAGCACCTCTCATCGATCTTGATGACCAGCAAACTTTTCTACCGAATGGCTATAAAGCTATTGTCCGGGAAGACTCAAATGAAGTCATTAGTATCGTTCGTGACACCTACAAAATTGTAAAGAACTCCGATCTGATTGATCAACTGCTTCGTCAGCTGGCCACCTGTGGCCAAATCTTTAAGATCGATCCGTCTCACTCCTTTGTGAGCAACGAACGAATGAGACTTCAGATTACGTTTCCTGAGCTTAGGCTCCGGGATAGAGAGTCTGACATTGCCTTATCTGCCTTCATTCATAACTCTTATGACCAAAGTGAAGGTATCCGTTTTTATTTCGGTGCTATTCGTGCAATCTGCTCCAATGGAATGGTGTTTGGGACTGTGCTCAGCAAATACTATTCCCGCCATACAAAAGGGTTCTCCTTTGAAAACCTTGGCGAAAAGCTGACAGAGGCCCGACAATACTTTCCTGAGATTCAGGAGCGTATTAACCGCCTCGAAGCTCTTCGTGTTGATGAGCAACTCGTCGAAAATGTTTCTGAGAAGATCTCTAAGCGATTAGCTGAGCAAGCTATAGCCGAGGAAGAAATCGGACGTATAACTCAATGGCAGCTTCTCAACAGGTTGACCAACCGAATCTCTCACGAGATGGAGCCTCACCTGCAAGCCCGTTATCAGGATAAAGTATCCAAAGTCTTTGCACTATGAGCTTACCTAAACTGATTGTCAAAATTGTGATCATCATCATAACCGGAGGTAAGAAATCATGAAAGACTTAATCGATGCGGCCACAGAATTCTTTCGCCAAACACTTAGAGTTCTGTTACTCGGTGAAAAATCTGAGCCCGAACAAGAACAAACAGAAGAGCCTTCAGAGTAATCTGAGGGCTTTTTTATTTCTCAAACACAAACACTAACTCACTATGAAATCTTTACAGTCACAGCTTCCTTCCCAGGAATGGGTTGAGGAGCGAGCAAACTACATTGGAGGAAGCGATGCCGCTACCATTCTCGGTGAGAATCCCTACTCCACTCCACTTCAGTTATGGCTCAGAAAAAGGGGTGCAATTCCTCCAATCGAAGAAACTCCGATCCTCAGATTCGGCCATTTCTTTGAACATATTCTTGCTATTCATTTTGAAGAAACTACTGGGCTAAAAACTCGGCAGGTGAATAAGACTTACGAATCAAAAGAACATTCATTTCTGAGAGCTAACATCGATAGGATGGTACTCTCCGATCCGAAGAAAGGCTTAGAATCCACAGCTGTATTGGAGCTTAAAACTACCACAAGCCACAGGCTTAAAGCCTTAGATGGCGAACTCCCCCAGGAATGGCTTTTACAAGCATATCATTACCTTGGGATTACAGGTTTTTCCAAAGCATGGCTTCAATGCTACGAAAGAGACACCTGTATCTTCCATGACCCAGTACTTATCGAGCGAGATGATGATCTTATCATCCAAAATATGAGCAAGCTCATACGTTGGTGGCAAATTCACATGATCGAGGGTAAACAGCCTAACGCCATAAATGGAGAAGACGCATTACTACTCTATGGGACATCAGATGGGTCAACTATTGAAGCTACTCCGGAAGATTACACCTTGTATAAAGAACTTATTCAGGTTCGTAATCGCAAAGAAGAGCTGGAAGAAATGGAAGAGCATCTGAAAACAAAACTCAAAGTCCGACTCGCCGAAAGTGAAAGCCTGGTACTAGCTGGCAACAAGCTGGTTAGCTGGAAACCTAGCTCGCAGAACCGGCTTAATACCGGCAAGTTTCGCAAGGCTCATCCTGAGCTGTACCGCAAGTATCTAAACAAAACCATAACCAGACGGTTTACCGTCAATTAATAATTGGAGGCAGTAATGTCTGATTTAATAATTATCGAAGACCCTTCACAATATCCGATTCCGGATGAGGGTTTACATCATGGACTGTGTGTCGACGCAATTTCCATTGGCAGAATTGAAACTCCATGGGGCTCGAAAGAAAAAGTAAGCTTGATGTTCGAGCTTGAATCCACGGATGAAAACGGCAAGCGTTTCATAGTTGGAAAGCGATTCACCAAAAGCTTGAATGAAAAGGCTTCGCTTAGGAAATTTCTTGAGAAATGGCGTGGTGATAAATACTCACCCAAGGAACTCCAGGAAGGAATAAATCTGGAGAACTATGTGGGTATGAGTGCGACTCTATTTCTGGTTCATAACGAGACAGATGAGCGTACCTACTCAAACATTGAAAGCATAATTCCTTACAAGGATCCTGCTTCTGGGGAAGTCTCCTACTTTGCCTTAAAACCTTCCGGCGAGTATATTCGAGTCACTGAGCGCCCAGATTACCAACCTTCTGAAGAATTTTCAGCTAATGGTGTGACTAGTTGAGGGAGGCCTTCGGGCCTTCTTTTTATTCTACCCCTTTTACTAAAGCTTCAATTGAAGTGTTTAGAGCTTTTGCAACTTTCAGGAGGGTATAAACAGTAGGCATCGTTTGGCCTCTTTCAATCAAGTCAATCATGTTTCTGTGAAGATCGCTTTCAAGTGCCAAATCAAATTGTGAGATACCCTCCTTCTCTCTCGCCTTTCTCACATTCAATCCAATAACTGCCTGTATTTCTTCCTTGGTTTTCATGAACCAAGTATCAGGTAATTCTAGCCTTGACTATGCACAATATATTGTGCAATCTTAATTCCAATTAAAACCACTAACACCATGAAGATATTTAAACACTTACCGATGCTCATTGGAGCAATGCTGATAGTATCTATAAATACTCTGGCTCAAACCCCAATAGATATCACAACTGAACATGCCTCTCTTGGAAACAAATTCGCCAATAGAATATGGTCATCTTTTGAGGGAAGTGTAATTAGTGTACCACAAAGACAGATAATGCCTTCCGGCAAAAAGGGTGACTATATAAAATTGACCTTTAGAAACCGAATTAGAAAAGAGTCCTTCCGGTCAGCAGTAAACAGAGTAGTTAATGGAAATTCAGATATGGTTAATGCCGCTGGTGGATGGACCGATCAGAATGGAGAAGTCATGGCTTTGATCGTTCTTAATGTATTTGACAGAAGACAGCGAGCCATTTGCCTTGTTCTCTACAACGAGAATACAGGCATCGCTGTATTTAATACAATGAGTAGTAATCTATAAACCAAACCCAATCACAATGAAAAAAGATGTACTTAAAATAGGCTTCACAGTAATCTGGATAATACTTGCCTTGTGGCTCACAATCCCAGTTGATGATGGTCGTCAAATAGGAGATATGTGGATGGAGGGTGGAGATTTATTAGTTAAAACAAACAACCCTACATTCTTCGATAATATTGGCTTCTTCGCGATTTTAATGATCCCGGTTGCCATTGTCTGGATTTGGGGTCTTTTTAAATCTGACACCAAACCGAAAACCCAAAAGCGCCGAAGCCGGATGTTTTAAAGAGAAGCGAGAGCTTCTCTTTTTTAAAAAAACTATTTATTACAACTAGGATTATATTTACGAATCAATCTTTGCTCCACTACTCGCCGCTGTTCAATAGAGGAGCCGGGCATCAAATGAATCCCAATATAAATTCCTGTGTCTGTACCTGCTTGTCTTCTCCAACATTGGTAACTGTGATGTGACTTATAAAAACCACGCTCTGATAGATTACCAGACTCACCGAAGTATATTATTCTAAATGTATCGGGCTTCGATACGGGATCAGGCCTAATCATAATCGCATATAAAGCTGCTCTAAATGGAGGATTCCAATTTGTAATCTTTTCAGGACCTGAAAATTCAGTGTTATCCCATGTTATGCTCATAGTATTGCTTGCTAGTTAAAATTTTCGTTCTCTAGTATTTAAAGATCATTCAATTTCATGGAGTTTTTTTATGTGACCCGAAATCATATTCCTCTCTTTCTCCATTAGGGTGGATGCCACCACCAAACCACTTACCCGAACCTAACCAGTACTCGTAAAACTCAAGCCATTCGATTGCCCAAGGAACTATAGTTTTTACTATATACATATCTGGAAACCATTTACGTTCTCTCTCTTCAGCAGACGGATAGTACAAACACAATTCTTGTTTTTCTTGAGAGTATACATGAGGAAGTCTTTTTTTCCCTGTAGCTAGAGGAAGCTTTTTTGGATCTATTACATAGACATCAACACCTTTGCCAATCTTATAAGTCAACTTTAATTTGTAATTCTTACTTAGAGGGGTTGGAGTAATTGTATGAACCCATTTAAGACTTGTCCGAGTCCATGATAATTCAGCTTCTTTAAAATATGACCGAAGAGCTAGTACCTGATTACGAAGGGGAATTCTATTCATCTGAAAGGCTTCCAAAATTGTCTTTATCTTTAACTGAAGTTCGACCAACTTCTCCCAATATTCCCGTTCCTTGAGCCATCATTTTTTTATTATCCATTCTTGAAATCCGGGATTTATGAGCTAAATTTTCAAAAGCCTCATTAACAGCCTTACTCCCAAAAGTAGGTTCCATGAATTTCTGAACATTATGAATTCCGCTTTGTTCAAGAGCGGATAGGATGTCTTCTTTTGCCTTTTGTAACCACTTAAAAAATGCTCTTTTTCTGCTAGGGTAGTGCTCCCATTTGTCAGCAAAGTTTTCTTCTGGATTCACAGGGTTTTCTACCCATTCAATCATTTTATATCCATTGGATTTAAAAGTGATATGATTTACCATTCCATCAAGGATAGAAATAAGAGCTTCATAAACGTTGCTCTCTTGGTTATATGCCTTCGCTGCTAAAGTAGTAATGACGATGGATATTGGTTTATCATCATCTTCACCAAACATTATATCCCTATGCCTTTTCAAAATTTGAATAGCTCTTTGAAGAGGGGTTTTGACCCTCCAATCTGGAACGTCTTCAATATTCATTTGAAAATTTTCGGCCACGATTTTACGTGAGGCTCTAAATGCAGTCTCCATACGACTTTTAAGCCACTTGGAATATCCTTTTGGATTAGTTTTAGGCCAGTCGAATCTGTTCTTAGAGTAGTAAGCTGGGCTTTTTTTATCTGTCATTCTTAACGCAAATTGATAAACATCACGCTCAACAATACCCTCATAAATTTCTATTCGGTACTGATCCTGAATTGTAGGAAGAATATCCATATGGAATTTAGTCCCCTCAGCGTAGTTTAATGTCCAGCTCCGTTGGCCTTCTTCATCTAAAAGCGATTTATACCTTCCAGTTTTTAACTCATCGCCAACCCTCTTTTTTAAATCATGCTGTGTATCAGAAATAGGAAGGTTCTCAAGAATACACAACATATCAATATCAAATTGCCCATCTTCATGTATGGGTTGGGTCATAGTTCCATATAAGAAAGAACCCTGCGGTTCTATAGAAGGCCTATATATAGCCAATGTAGATTCGGGTCTGGAAAGGTACTCCCCAACAGCTTTGTATCTTTGCTCAGCCTCCTGAATCTGTTTTTCAGTCAAATCTAAAGACTTAGCTAGCTCTTCAAGGATTTTATCATATTGTTCAATTACTTGATGCCTTGGAATCATGAATATGTATTTTGAGTGTTTGAAATTGATATTGCCTTTTGAAACCCTCCTACAGCAGAGTTCTGATCATAAATAAGTAAGGGTAAGTCTGCTTTTGGCATCCATACTCGACCAAATTCAATTGCTGCTGCAACTGGCATTGCTGGAAAAACATGGATTGTTTTACCTTCTCCATGTTTCGTTTTAATATGGTTAAATAGTTTTCTAACCGTGCTTCTAAAAGAAAGAAGTTGAGCTTTATTCTTTAAAAAATCATTGTGCGGATCAGAAATTTGAAGGGACCAAATTGAAGAACGTTCGCCGATTTCCTCGGTAATCCTTTCTCTATTAATTGAGGCACTTAATTCTATTTTTAATGCTATTAAATCCTCAACATTTGAAGGCTCCTCAATGATATAATCTGTATGGTCATTTGTATCAAACCACTTCCAAGTAGTTGGCTCGCGATGGAGCTGGTAAATCTCGCCTGGGTATATATCATTTAAAAGGGTTCCAAGCCGTATTAAAAGCGGTTGTGGTGCTAAGCCAAAAATTGAAAAGTGTTGAGCTTCTCCATTTTTCAAAAACGCAACTTTATCTCTAAATTCATTTTTTAGATTTTCCTCTTCTATAGACCAGTAGTGATTTTGATGATCTTTAAATGATCCTTTAAGGCTTATTTCAATTGCTCTAGACCCTACTGGGAACCAATCAGGAATTATCGTTTCAGCAGCTGTTTCGTATACTAACGGCGAGCCATGTTCTCCAATTTTTGCCCCATATAAAATAATATGAGTTTTTCTCTTTGGACTAATTCCCGTTACCAGTTCAATTCTAACCTCATGATCACTCTTCATCTTAATTAATCGCTCTGCCGGATATTCTTTTACACGATCTTTATCATCAAAAACTCTGTGGCACTCATCACAAACAAGCATAAGATTAGAAAAATCTGTTTCTAACTTAGGAGATAACTCTGGATCATATCTAGGGCCATTTTCTGAATATGCATAAATATGCGCTATATAGGATTTATTCATTTTTCCCATAGTAATATCATGTCTCCATAATGGCTTATTACAACCATCAAACTGACATCTTCCAGCTGATGCCCTCCATAAATTTGTTTTGACGAAAGCGCTAATATTTGGCCTAGATTTACTCATTAATTTTCCTACCCCTCTCTGTATAAAAGCCCTGCTAATACAGCTGTTATTCCTATTACACCTAAACTAATTCCTGTTGAAACTTGACTACTAGTAGCTTTTTCATATTGAATAAGATTAGCAAAGCTTTCACAGTTATAATTTAAAAGTGAGTATTCATCCCCAATTTTACTTATGGCAAAATCTTTTAGTTGTCTTCTAGAATAGTTACTCGATGGTTTAAATTTTTCTATTCTTGTTATTTCTTTCACATCTTTAAAAAAATCCGTTGCAGTTACTAACCTTACGCCAATGTCTTCCTTGTTCTCTATTATCCAGTGATGTCCATTTTCCCATCCGAGGTAGATAGCATGGTGTTGTACCCATTTAATAAAACTCTTAGGAACTACTATTCTATCACCAATATTTAAGTTCCAAAATATTTCCATTATATTATTTTTTATGTGTTTATAATTGACTTCCAAGACCATTATGAAAGAGAACATATGTCCCCCTACCCTTAATACCAATTCCGTTGTCAACGGTTTAGGGTATATAGTGTGAGGGCCTTGGATGAATTATCAAGAGCTTCTCAGTTTACCTACTAATCAACTACTTTCGATTTTTCAACAAAGAAATGCATCACAGGAAACAGAGGAGATTGTTTTTACTATTATTTGTGATAGGTTCAAAATCAATCTTATGAGAGCTATCCAAACAAAATGTAATCATTACCGTCTTGGTGTTTCTATAGCAGAAGAAATTCTCGAAATTACTTTCAAAAAATTCGCTCAAACTAGATCATTTAATTTCTCTAAATCGAAAGCAAAAACTGTAGATGACGCTTTTTCAATATATCTTTTTTTCATTGCTAACAATTCAATTAAGGATCGTAAAGAAGAAGAGATAAAGAAAGTTCAGGGCAAATATTATGATGGAACCGAATTCATCATAACAGATTTACCAAAAATTGACCCTAATAAATTAGATTTAAGAAGTAAGGTAATTTATGAAACAGTGCGAAGTTTGACCCTGCAAGAACGAACTGTGTATTTGACTTATAAAGAGTATGAAAAGGATGGGGTAAGACTGCCAAGGCTATTACTTAAACAGTTAAGAAAGCAACTAGGAGATGTAAAACAAACAACAATTCGAAGTCATAAAAAAAATGCGATTGATACAATAAATAATGCTCTAAAAGTTATGAATCTTACAATTGAGGAACTTAAATGACTGATAAATTATTCGGATCACTGGGACTTAATTTGCCTGAAAATTCTGATGAGCTAAAAAAGTTTCTAGAGCTATTCGGGGACAATCCAATTCAGTCGGATTTTAGTTCCTTGAATCCCAAAAAAATACTACGTGACTCAAAAAGGGAAATTAAAGTCGTTTCGAATGTTGACTACCATAAACGAACTGTTCTAGCGGCAGAGATAGTGTACCAACTTCATCAAGAGTACACTCTAGGACACGTAAAACTCCAAAAGCTACTTTATCTTTGTTATCATCTCAACGAAATGTCGCTGCACGTATCTTTTTATAAGCAAGCAATGGGACCTTACGATAATCGCCTAATGCGATCAATTGATAGTCAATTTTTGAAAAATAAATGGTTCCGTTACGATAAAAGCCAATCTCTAAAATATGCTCCTTTAGAATTCGCAGGTGGACATAAGGAATGGTATTTAAAATACTTTGGAAATCAAGTTACTAACATAGATACTCTTATTGATATCTTTCGAAAACGAAAAACCGATTTCGTTGAACTGGTTGCTACTATATATGCGTGTTGGTTAGATGGTATAGAGAAACAAGAACTCATTACTGATTTGTTAATCATTGACAAAGTAAATAATTGGTCAAAAGAGAAACGGGGTAAATTTTCTGATGATAAAATAGTTAATACAAAACTTTGGATGACCGACAAAGGTTTAACTCCTATTAATTATTAAACCAACCAACATTTCTGATATATGATTAAAGAGTTTCAGTAACTCGCCTCTTTATATCTTAAAGTTAACGGTAATCCCGTTGGACTATCCTCCGTCAAGTCACCTTCTGTCCTCACCATAAATACAAAATTGAAAATCGCTGATCTCGTAAACCGCAACAAATGCAGGGTTTGTTGCTCAAAATTTGAATAATTAGTAGTAACAACCTTTCTACTTTTATCAAGAACTTTTAGCGGATCCAAATCCGGGTACTTATCATCAGTCACAACAAAAATTCCATGTTCCAATGCATTCCTCCATTGCTTAAAAAAAGTCCACTCCCCTTTTCTATTCGTCAGGTCGCAAGCCTGACTATATAATGCTTTTAGGGAAGTATTTTCTATACTGTTTATTCTCTCCCATCTTTCTGACTGTTTTTTACTCAGTCCTTTACCTCTTGGCTTCCAAAAATTTTCAAAATAGATATTCTCATTCTTGTCAGCCAAATCATACAGTTCGCAAATTCCTTCTCCTATTTTATCCAGGATTCCGAAACATAGCCGGTAACTTGTTCTGAGCATTTCGGTTTTTATATCCACGCTTTCACCTTCAAATAATTCTGTATAAACCACCTCATCTTGAAAAATTTCCCAATCCCCCTTTTCCTCTGAAACAGCTCGATAATAAAGTAACCTGCTTGTAGCAAACTCAGATTTTATTCGATTCAAGTAATGTTCCATCACAGGGACGAATTGCCCTTGAATATGAAAACTTGGAGTCGGAATCATTAAATCATCCCTTCTTGATCCTATACACTTACAATAAAGTGCATGCTCTGATAATGACAACAAATGATCAAGACAAAATTTCCTGTATTCTGAATGCGCTTGGTAGTCTTTTTCAGTCTCCTTTTCTTCTTTTTTAATGTCAAAATTCTTGTAGTCTGGTCTATCCTTCATAAGTCGATCGAAAAGAGTTGCCCTTCGATTAAACTCCTTTTTCATCCAAAGAGGTATATTTTCTCCTTTAGCTGCTTTTGTATAGGCTTGAATAATCTGATACATCAACATGAAGCTCGAAACCCCGGAGATTTGATGTAGCCAAAAAAGAGCCTCCGCCCTATTTGCATGAGCTTTTGGGAAGTCTGGGTAATCCTTTATCACCAAATCATAAAACTGAATAGCTTCTACTACTCTTCCACTTCTCGAAAGTGAATTCCCCAGATTAACTAAATTGTTCGGTTGAAATTTTTTTTCTGGGTGTGTATCCCGCGCCTTGTACGCTTTCCAAAATGAATCCTTAGCTTGATTTATGAGCCAGAAATTTTTTGGCTTGTATTCTACTCTTCTGTTTGCAAGCTTAATTTTGATAATCGAGTCATAGGCATTACCTAAGTTATAAAAGTAAGAACCATCCCATACATATTTTCTAATCAGCTCCTCGTTCCTCTTAAGGATTCCTAAGCCCTTAATACCAGGCTTTTCATCACGACTTTCTTCTGCAATGTCTATTAAAAAACCACCAAATTCCGCTAAAATATACGCCTGCTCTTCTTCACTCCTATCCTTTATTCCTTGTAATATGTTTTCGATATGAGAAAGAGCCATGTCATATTTCTGAGCACTCACTAATTCACCCACTTTATTTCGCATGTCTACAAACCATTTGAAAAACTTTTCTCTATTCATCACATTTGTCTTGTGCTAAAACAATAACCTATAACTATTTCTATATAACCCAATCATTGTGTTTGAATCAATTCAACTTTCAGATATTAACCAAGCTGCATCCATCATTGATCATGAAGGTTTCTCCGAAAATACATTAAACGGAAAACAACTTTATTGGGTGGCCTTTCCTAATGGTAACCAATATCCATACAAAGAGTTAACGCGTAGAGCCTTTGAAGTATCTTCTAAAGAAACTTTAGGAGATGAGTTCACAAGTAGGGAAAATGATCGTTTGGAATTCATGGAAAAGTTCAACCTCCCTATCATAAAGTTCAAAGAAGGCATCAACTTTTTTACAGAACCCGAGATTAAAACCTTTATAAGCATTTCAGGTGAATCATATAGGAAAGGAAATGATTTAAACGCCATACAAGCCCGTCACTTTAAACCTACAGTCTTTCGATCTAATAAGTGGGCCAATCTACTAAGAAATGAAATACCTGATTTTAAAGTCGAAAATAATAGACGTTGGCAAACCGGTAAAGCATTTAGAAAATATACCTGGCACAAAATTTACAAACCAGATGACAAGAATAAGCTTGTTTTCTTTACCATAGGTGTAGATGGAGGAAGCGGTGATCTTGTTATTAAGCTGGATTGCATGAGAGAAAACTTTGGCTCCGGAAAAAGTTTACCCAAAGAGAAGGTTGAAAGGTATTGGGCATTCATTAACAGCAGACCTGAAATACTGAGGTATTACATTCATCCAGATAAGCTGAAAAACTGGGATTGGGATCTACTTATTAATTTTTCAAAAGATTTCATTGACCAAAACAGAGACGCCTACGAAGATGCCATTCACTATATACATGATTCAAGTAAATCAATTATACAGAACAATAAAGACGAAGAATATATACCCCCCTCAGAACTTCCTGAAGTTATTCATACCAGAATAACCAAAAATAGGAGCTTTCAAGGACGAGAAGTAGACTGGGATACAGAGTATAGAAGAGCAAAAAGAATCGGATTTGACGGGGAAGCTTTTATTATCCACCAAGAGCAACTTAAACTCAAAAATGCGGGACTATATAAAGAGGCTAAAAAAGTTGAAAAAGTATTGGATGGTGAGGGTTACGATATCCGTTCGTTTGATACATCGGGAAATGAACTATTTATTGAGGTGAAATCAACAACCGGTAATAATCAAACCCCATTCTTTATATCTGAACATGAAAAAAAGTTTCTGGATAAGTACTCCAAAAAATATCGCCTTTATAGAGTCTATAATCTCAACCCACTACAACAGCAGGCAAATTACTTTATAATACATGGGGATACTTTGAAACAGTCTGGAATCTTTACACCCACAAATTATGAGGTTTCCATTAAAGATTTTGAAAACAAGGATATCCTATGATTAATTATTTAGACATCTACCTTCACCCAATTCATTTTGAAGCAGAAGAGCTTGTAGAAATTATTCGGAATTCGTTAACACAATCTCGGGTCTTTGAATTTCAAGAAGAAGAGAGCACTAACTATGCTCGTGATATTTTCAGCGCAGCTTGCATTGTTAATTATTTAGAAAATGATGTCCCAGTTGCGAAATTGGCTTTTGCTAAAGCTTCGACCAGAAAGGGACTTTATCTCGCAAATATTGTTCCTAAGCCCAGTGGTTCTATTTCCATGAAAAAATACAATGAAATTGGACTGCTTTTTATTCGTGAGTTTAAGGCGTTTTACATCTACCAAGATAAACGGGTTACTATCACATCAACTGGGGAAGCTATTACCTTAGCCGATATTATACCTGGAAGTAAAACACGTACATTTTTCCAGAGATATTTGAATGCCCACCCTCTTAGCTACCATCCTTTGGATATAGAAAGATTAGACGTTTTTATTTGTGCCCTTTCAAGGTTCCGCTCATCTATTAAACTTGAGCTTTTGAATCGTTACTTAAAAGAAGAATTAAATTGGGATAAAAAGGATGCCAATTGGTGCACTAAAAGAATTAATACTGGGCTTCGAGTATTAGAGGTTAATCGGAAATTTTAATCATGAATATACCCGTCAGTTCACTTGGAGTAGCCTATGATTATAAAGAAATTCTTCCTTCAAAAGATTCAATTGACTTCTTCGCAGAACGATTTGAGGGCTCTCCTTCGGACACAAAAAGAATCGAACAAGTGTTAGTTCGATGGCTTTTTACCCGTTCTTCGGCAAAAGACCTGCTCTATACTGCACTTGGTTTAAATGATAATCCTATTCTAAAGTTTGAAATTTCGAAACCCTTCTCAGAAAGAGAATTTGATGTTCTCAGTTGGAACCGAGGAGCTCCACATGAAGCAGTAGCTGTAGAATGCAAAAGAGCAAAAATTAAGAAAGAAAGTTTCCTAAACGATGATGTTACTGGTTTACATAAACTTTCCGAGGGAGTTATCCAATCAGACAAACTGCTTGAAGTAGGCTTTTTTAAGACATATTTATTGATCATGACTGTGGTTGATGGCAGAGAAAGAACTATGTACAATCAATTATCAAGAGTTGCAAACAAAGTGCAATTAGATAGAATTTTTGACTTCCCCAATCGAGATGAGCTACATAAAGATGTTGGAATTATATTTGTGGAGATTGTACAAACGACTGATGCTCCTTTGTCTCATACTGGATTTATATACGTTTCTATAGCACAATCACCAACTCCTCAGGCTCAAAAGGGAAAAATTACCGAAAAGATTGGTCTGTTATTAAATTAACTAATGGAATCCAGCTTGAGTTACAAAGGTTCTGGGTCTAAATAATGATTTATAAAATTTCACAAAAAGTGTGTAAGATTTTATGAACCCTTTCTAATTACGTTCTGATTTAGTAACATTAAATTGTGAATAAACTTCGATCACATAGCTTTTCATACATAATTCTGAGCTTTATGCTTAGTATTACTATGCTTGTGCCAGCACAAGAACTCATGCTTTGGTGTGATATGATGGACATGAATATGGTTGAGAGTCATGAAACTATGTCCATGCAAATGGATGATATGCATTCTCAAGATACTGAACACTGTGATACACAGGATTTTGATGCATTAGATACATCACCTGATAAAAACTGCGATGTATTAATAGATTGTAACTGCGTATTTCTTCAAAGTAGTAATATTGAACATGCAGTTCTAGGTTCATCAACGGTAAGCATTAAGATACCGTTAGCAACTTCACTTCTTGACCTATCTGGACTTCAATACTCTATAAAGGTAATCACCCCCCCTCCTATTTGGAGTTTCTCCTCTTACTCGCCACCTGATCTTTTCTTGGCGAATGAGTCCTTTTTGATTTGAGATAAAATAGTCTTCGGCTTGAACAAGCCTTGGAAAAGGTACGCCTGAACAACAGGTATTTCGGCTTTTCCACTATTTCAAATGCTGAGTGTTTGGCTCAGCTTATATCTCTAATTCAGAAATCATGTTGAATAAAACCATACGTTTCTTTCTCGAGAACAAGCTCGTAGCTGTTCTACTATTACTACTTCTGGTTGGCTGGGGCATTGTAGTATCTCCATTTGGATGGAGTATTGGATCTTTGCCTAGCGACCCAGTTCCTGTGGATGCCATTCCCGATTTGGGAGAGAATCAACAAATCGTTTATACCGAATGGACGGGACAATCGCCGCAGGATGTTGAAGATCAAATCACTTACCCTCTAACCACCCAATTACTCACTGTTCCAGGCATTAAAACCGTTCGTAGTTCTTCTATTTTAGGATTTTCAAGTATTTATGTGATCTTCGAAGAGGATATTGATTTCTACTGGAGCCGCTCCCGAATTCTTGAGAAATTAAACTCCTTACCTGGTGGGACTCTACCCGAGGGCATTCAACCTACACTAGGTCCGGATGCCACAGCGCTAGGACAAGTATTCTGGTATACCCTCGAAGGTCGGGATGAGGAAGGTAAGCCCGCAGGTGGATGGGATCTTCAGGAATTGCGATCCATTCAAGACTATTTTGTGGGCTACGCATTGTCGGGAGCTCAGGGTGTGGCCGAGGTTTCGCCCATTGGTGGATTCGTGAAAGAATATCAGGTAGAAGTGAACCCAAATACGCTACAAAGTTATGGGGTTTCGCTCACGGATGTATTCAATGCCGTACGTAAAAGTAATGTTGATGTAGGAGCGCGGACCATCGAGTTAAATAACGCGGAATACCTGGTACGCGGATTGGGCTATATACAAAATCTCGAGGATCTCGAGCTATCGGTGGTTAAAGTAGTAGATAATACGCCCATTCGACTCAGAGATGTAGCCTTTGTTACCATGGGACCGGCTATGCGACGAGGTGCATTGGATAAAGCAGGAGCTGAAGCGGTCGGCGCAGTAGTGGTTGCACGTCAAGGTGCCAATCCACAAGCTGTAATTGATAATGTAAAAGCTAAAATTGAAGAAATCAGCCCTGGATTACCTACAAAAGAACTGGCCAACGGACGAACTTCTAAAGTAACCATCGTACCCTTTTATGATCGCTCGGAATTGATTTCTGAAACACTGGGTACACTTGAAGAAGCGCTTACTCTTCAAATTTTGATCACCATCATTGTGATTGTAATTATGGTGATGAACTTGCGCACCTCCTTTCTCATTTCTGCAATGTTGCCCATTGCTGTGCTCATGACCTTCATCGCCATGAAATACGGTGGTGTGGACGCCAACATCGTGGCGCTTTCCGGGATTGCTATAGCCATTGGTACTATTGTAGATATGGGCGTGATTCTGTCGGAGAATATGCTGCGGCATATAGAAAACCGGAGCGAAGATGAATCCTTACTAGAGGTGATTTACACGGCTACCACTGAAGTTGCTTCTGCTGTATTAACGGCTGTAACAACTACGATTATCAGTTTTCTACCCGTATTTACAATGGTGGCTTCCGAGGGAAAATTATTTAAACCGCTGGCCTACACCAAAACCTTTGCGCTAATAGCATCCATCATTATCGCTATAACATTGATTCCTCCTTTTGCGCATTGGTTGTTTTCGATTCGCATCAACAAACGCGGGATAAAACTATCTTGGAATTCGGTGTTGGTAATCGGTGGAATCATTGTACTTTTTGTGGGACCTCTTTGGGCAGGATTTGCCATCATTGGCTTCGGGATTATTAACGGCCTCACTCTGTTCCTTTCTGAAGGCTATAAAAAAAGAGCCCTCTTTCTCAATAATGCGCTAAGTGTGATCATAGTTACCTGGCTGCTCACACAATATTGGCTCCCATTAGGCCCTTCTACAGCGTTCACATGGAATCTCTTCTTTGTGATTTTATTGATTGGGATAATTCTGATGAGTTTTTGGCTAGTGATCCGATATTACGAATCGCTCATAACCTGGTGTCTGGATCATAAACTCGCTTTTTTATCGATCCCAACAATGTTTGTCATTCTTGGAATGGTCATATGGCTGGGATTCGGTTCTGTTTTTGGAATCATCGGGAAAACCGGGCTTGAAAATACCCGTGCCTGGTCTGCCGCCGAAGAAACCTTCCCCGGACTTGGTAAAGAGTTCATGCCTGCGTTGGATGAAGGTGCTTTCCTACTCATGCCAACTACCATGCCCCACGCCGGAGTGGAAGAAGCCCTGGATGTGATGCAGAAAATTGATATGGCGGTCTCGGCCATCCCGGAAGTAGAAAATGTAGTGGGTAAGATGGGGCGAACAAATTCTGCCCTCGACCCGGCTCCAATCTCCATGTATGAAAACCTGATTGAGTATAAATCGGAATATAAAACGGACGAAGATGGTCGTAGAATCAGATTTAGAGTAGATGAAAACGATGAATTTGTTCGAGATGAGATTGGAGAACTCATTCCTGATTCAGATGGTAAGTATTTCCGCCAATGGCGCGATCATATTCAATCACCGGATGATATCTGGAATGAAATTGTTGCCGTTGCGAAAATTCCGGGAACAACCTCTGCACCAAAATTACAGCCCATTCAAACCCGTTTGGTGATGCTCCAATCCGGTATGCGAGCGCCTATGGGGGTAAAAGTAAAAGGGCCTGATTTAGAAACTATTGAGGCTTTTGGCCTTCGACTTGAAGAGGTATTGAAACAAACACCGGGAGTAAATCCTGCGTCCGTATTTGCTGATCGAATTGTTGGTAAGCCCTATCTGGAAATAAACTGGGATCGCACCCAACTTGCCCGATATGGACTCACCGTACAGGATGTACAACATTTCGTAACGGTTGGGATCGGTGGAATGCCCGTTTCTACTTCGATTGAAGGCAGGGAGCGTTATCCCATTCGTGTTCGGTACGCAAGAGAATTCAGAGACAGTCCGGAAGCTATTTCCAAGTTATTAGTTCCTACTAAAACAGGAGCGCAGGTTCCTTTATCTCAACTTGCAAGCATTGAGTTCCGTCGAGGACCTCAAGCCATTAAAAGTGAAGATACTTTCTTAATCGGATATGTGATTTTCGACAAGACCGATGCTTTTGCGGAAGTGGAGGTTGTACAGAATGCACAACAAACCATCCAACAGTTTATCGCGGATGGCTCTTTGATGGTGCCTCCCGGAATCAGCTTCGAATTTGCCGGTAATTATGAAAATCAGGTTCGGGCAGAAAAGCGATTGGGGATTATTCTACCCATCGCCTTAATCGCCATTTTTCTTGTGATGTACTTCCAGTTTAAATCGGCTGCTACAACCAGTATGATTTTCACTTCCATTTTTGTGGCCTGGGCGGGTGGTTTTCTCTTGGTTTGGCTATATGGCGAACCCTGGTTTTTAAATTTCGAACTATTCGGTCAAAACATGCGCGACCTCTTCCAAATGGGCACGGTGAACCTAAGTGTGGCAGTATGGGTAGGTTTTATTGCATTGTTTGGAGTGGCTTCCGATGGTGGTGTTGTTATGGCAACCTATCTCGATCAATTATTCGATAAAAAGAAGCCAGAATCCATCGAATCGATTAAAGCGGTAGTCGTTGAAGCCAGTACCCGAAGAATTCGTCCTACGCTCATGACCACCGCTACCACCATTTTGGCATTGTTACCAGTACTTACGTCAACCGGGCGCGGAGCCGACATTATGGTACCTATGGCTATACCAAGTGTGGGAGGAATGCTTCTTCAAATTATCACACTGTTTGTAGTTCCAGTCCTCTACGCATTTTGGAAAGAATTTAACCTCAAAAGGAGTTTGAAGAAATGAAAATCAAACTAAGAATAATCTCAACGCTTTTATTGCTGTTGATTGTCGCTCAAACTGGATCATCCCAAAGTCTTGACGAGTACAAGATCGAAGCTGCACAAAACAACCCTGAGTTAAGAGCCTCTTATAATGAGTACCAGGCCGCACTTCAAAAAGCTCCACAGGTACGTGCGCTTCCTGATCCTGATATTGCTTTTGCATACTTCATCAGCCCGATAGAAACGCGGCTTGGCCCCCAAAGAGCCAGAATTTCAGCCACTCAAATGTTTCCATGGTTTGGATCTCTGGCTGATCGTGAAACAGCAAGCCTTTTTAATGCTAAGGCAAAGTTCGAACAGTTCCAGGAACAACGTAACCGTCTGTTTTACAATATGGAGCAGCTTTGGGCAACACTGTTTGAGATTCAGGAACAGATTCGCCTGGCAAATGAAAATCTGGAAATTGTAAACACTTTGGTAAATATCAGTGTGCGGAAATATGAAACCGGGCTTGTACCACAAGTGGATGTACTACGAGCCCAGATTGAACAGGAAGATATAAAAACTAACATCCAGCTGATGGAGGATAATAAAGAGCTCCTGATCAAGCGGTTTAATGAACTCAGAAACACAGAACCCGCTGAAACGATTGTTTTACCTGATTCACTGAGTGAATATCCAGCGCTTCCCTTTGATGAACAGGAATGGTTGAATAAGATCAGTGCTCAGAATCCTAACTTGAATCAGCTACGTTATAAAGAAGAAGCTGCGGAAACAGCCATCCAGATTGCTGAAAATAACGGTTTGCCTTCCTTTGGATTGGGTTTGGATTATATCTCCACCGGCGAACGAGATGATGTCGCCTCATTAACCGACAACGGCAAAGATGCCTGGATTGCTCGATTAAGTGTAAAAATCCCATTATTCAGGGGGAAATACAGGGCGCAAGCTGAAGAGGCAACGTTAATGCGGTCTGCTGCTCAAGACAGAATCATAGCCGGAGAAAATCAGTTGGAAACGAGTTTCTATACCGCTATGCGCGATTTTGAAGACGCTGAACGACGTTTTAGACTTTATGATGAGCAACAAATACAGCGAGTACAACAGGCTGTAAATATTCTACTCCAATCTTATGCTTCCGACAATTCTCAATTTGAAGAAATCCTGAGACTGGAGCGAAAACGATTTACTTACGAGCTGGAACGAGTAAAAGCCAAGGCTGATGAATTTCAGGCAATGAGCTACCTCCGATACCTGAGTGGCGAACAAAACACAACTTCAGAAGACATTAATTACTAATCAAAAATTCATGAAAAACTTTAAAAAAATCCTCGTTTATACTGCCATAGGAATCACCGGTATCCTTATCGGAGCTTTGCTATTCCGCGGAGATTCAGAGCCACAAACCATAGATAAACATATTTCAGAAGTTCATACCAACGAAGATGGAGAAATTATCTACACCTGTAGTATGCATCCGCAAATCCGACAAAACGAACCAGGTAACTGCCCTATTTGTGGGATGGAACTTATTCCTGCGGATAATACATCCAGCGAGGCGGGTCCAAATGATCTGGTAATGACCCAAGCGGCTATGAAGCTCGCAGAGATCGAAACTACGCCTGTTTTAAGGAACAGAGCTATTTCTACCATTCGGCTTCCAGGAAAAGTAGCTGTAAATCAAAATAAAAGTTCTGCAATCACTTCGCATATTTCCGGAAGAATTATTGAATTATACATCGATTTTGAAGGTGACTTTGTGGAAGAGGGTGAACGGGTCGCTTCCATTTATTCCCCGGAATTAATCGCAGCACAGCAAGAGCTATTTGAGACTGCAAAATACAAAGAGCAAAATCCTGTGCTGTATCAGGCAGCAAGAAAAAAATTAGAGCTCTGGGAACTACCACTTTCCACCATTGATGAGATCGAAACTGGAAATAAAGTAATGGAAAACGTGGATATCGTTTCCCCGGTATCAGGGTTTGTACAGAAGATAAACGTTCAGCGCCAACAACATATAATGGCAGGCTCTTTAATGTATCGTGTAGCCGATCTATCCTCAGTGTGGGTGATGTTTGATGCCTATGAATCTAATGTGTCTGTTCTTGAAACGGGTCAACAAATCCGTTTCACAACAGCTTCATATCCCGGTAAAGCGTTTACGGGAATTGTCGAGTATATCGACCCATCCCTTCAGAATAATTCACGGACACTCAAGGTTCGGGTGGAAGCTGAAAATTCACAAAACCAGTTAAAACCAAATATGCTTGTTGAGGGAGTTCTTAATGCGTCGGTTGGTGAGGAACACCAACTTTTAATTCCCAGATCAGCCATTCTTTGGACTGGAACACGATCTGTGGTATTTGTGAAAAAGAACGAAACATTTGAACCTACTTTTACTGCACGTGAAATTGTGTTAGGAGAACGAGTGGGAGACCAATACATCGTTCTGGAAGGTCTTGAGGAAGGTGAACAGGTAGTTACTAATGGAACCTTCAAACTCGATAGTGCTGCTCAACTTGCAGATAAGCTGAGCATGATGAATCGCAATCCGGGCTCAGGTGCAAACCGTACCGGACACGAAGGGCATACCATGCCAAGCGATTCCGAAGCCTCTACTAGTAGCACAGCTCCTATTGCAACAGAAGATCATTCTGGGCATCAATCATCTGAAAATGCCACCGTTCCTGAAGCCTTCAATACTCAGTTACAATTGGTAATTGAAGATTATTTAGATCTGAAAAATGCCCTGGTAGCCACAGATCAAACCAAAGCCAGTTCCTCGGCAACTAACATGTTGGAGTCACTATCTGCTGTTGATATGTCGCTTTTACAAGGGAATGCTCACAACGAATGGATGAGATTTTTGAGTGAGTTAACATCGCACATCGAAGAAATCAAAAGCTCTTCCATTGAATCTCAACGAGCTGCTCTTTCAGAACTATCACCCAAACTCATCGAAGTAGTTAAGCACTTTGAGGTTTCCGGTGTGTTCTATCAACAATTCTGCCCGATGAGCAATGATGGCGAGGGCGCTTATTGGCTCAGCGATCAGGAAGAAATTGCAAATCCTTATTTCGGTTCGCAAATGCATAATTGCGGTGAAACCATCACAAAAATTGAATTCAAACCTTAGTACATCCACTTATGAAAACTATATACACTCTAATTATAGCCTCTTTTTTTATTATAAATACGGCGCAAGCCCAACAAGAGTCTCATAGCCATGATAATCATCTCGATTTGCTTGTTGAGCACTATCTGGAGATGAAAAATGCACTTGTTGCTGATGATTTAGAGAAAGCCAAAACTGCGTTTAGCGATTTCGCACAGGAAGTTCGCAGCAATAATGAAATGAATAATCATCAGGAACATGCAGCGAAACATCAGAACCATCATGGTATGATGCTCAACGCCGTTGCTTCGGCTGATAGCTCACAAACTATTGAATCTTTTCGCGATGTCTTCGTCGATATCTCCAAAGAGTTATTAACGGCTCTCGAGAATCAGAATTACAAGCATCCTTCTTTGTTCGTTCAATTCTGCCCGATGGCCAATAATGGGGATGGTGCTAAATGGATTAGTGACGAAGAGAAAATTGCTAACCCATTTTATGGTCAAATGATGCACAAGTGTGGGGAAACGGTAACCAAAATAGAGTAACGGAGCTATTATGAACCATAATAATTCTGAACATAATCATAAAGCTACTAATCATGAACACCAAGACCATTCCGGTCATGGTGAAGGTTCAGGAGGCCACAACCACCACGACCACCATGCACATATGGCTCAGGATTTCCTGAAACGTTTCTGGATATCTTTAGGCCTTAGTGTCCCTATTATTCTGCTTTCTCCAATGATTCAGGGCTTTCTTGGATTGCGAGATACACTCGCATTCTCAGGTGATCTATATGTCTCTTTTGTACTATCAAGTATTGTCTTTTTCTATGGTGGTTGGCCGTTTTTAACAGGTCTTTTCGAGGAGCTCAAGAAAAAACAACCCGGCATGATGACCCTCATCGCCATCGCCATAACGACTGCCTATATCTACAGTACAATGGTCGTCTTTTTCGTGGAGGGGAAAATATTCTTCTGGGAGCTGGTTACCCTGGTTGATATCATGCTCATCGGGCATTACATCGAGATGAAATCAGTAATGAGCGCCTCCAAAGCCTTGGAAGAGCTTGCCAAACTGATGCCCTCTGAAGCCCACCTTCTTAAGGAAGATGGTTCTACCAAAGATGTTGCTTTGGAAGAACTTAAAAGTGGGGATCGGGTTCTCATTAAACCCGGAGAAAAAATTCCTGCCGACGGTGTTGTTATAAAGGGAAATAGCTCCGTCAATGAATCCCTCATGACCGGGGAATCCAAACCAGTTACCAAAAGTGATGGCGATGAAGTTATTGGCGGTTCACTAAATGGTGAAGGCTCTCTGATGATTGAGATTAACCGCACCGGAAAAGATTCATTTCTCTCTCAAGTGATTGATCTGGTACGCCAAGCTCAAGACAGTAAATCCAGGACACAAGACCTCGCTAACCGAGCTGCATTTTGGCTGACCATAATTGCTCTTGGGGCGGGTTTTCTCACTTTCTTTGTCTGGACAGCGCTGACCACCGAAGATTTTGTCTTTGCCTTAGAGCGAACCGTAACCGTCATGGTCATTGCCTGTCCGCACGCCCTTGGATTAGCTGTGCCCTTAGTAGTGGCAGTATCAACCAATTTAGCAGCCGGGAACGGATTTTTAATCAGAAACCGCACTGCTTTTGAAGAAGCAAGAAACCTTGGAGCGGTTATTTTTGATAAGACTGGAACACTCACCAAAGGTGTATTTGAGGTTACCGATGTCATCAATTATTCAAGCGATTATAACGATGAGCAAATCTTAAGCCTGGCTGCATCACTTGAACAAAATTCCGAGCACCCCATTGCTCAAGGGATCATGAATGCGAGCGATGACTTGTCTGAGATTGATGAATTTAATTCGATAACAGGGAAAGGCATTGAGGGAAAGGTTGAAGGGATATCTATCAAAGTTGTCAGCCCTGGGTATTTGGAAGAACAAGGAATTGATCAACCAAACGATGAATATCAAACACTCTCTTCTCAAGGGAAAACAGTCGTATTTGTCATTGCTGAAGATAAACTGATTGGAGCTATTGCTCTTGGAGATACCATTCGGGAAGACTCCAGAAAAGCAATAGAGCAACTCCATGACATGGACATTCAATGCATCATGCTCACTGGCGATAATAAACAAACCGCAGCTTATGTAGCTAAAGAACTTGGTCTGGATGATTACTTCGCTGAAGTTCTGCCCAACGAAAAAGCAGATAAAATCAAAGAGGTTCAATCCCGTGGGTTAAAAGTTGCCATGACAGGTGATGGTGTGAATGATGCCCCGGCTCTTGCCCAAGCTGATGTAGGTATTGCCATCGGAGCAGGCTCTGATGTAGCCGTTGAGACAGGCGATATTATTCTAACACAAAGCAATCCCAAGGATGTAGCAGCACTTGTCGCGCTTGCCAAAGCGACTTACAAAAAAATGGTGCAAAATCTATGGTGGGCTACCGGCTATAATGCTGTAGCTATTCCACTGGCCGCCGGGGTTTTGTACAGCTACGGCATCATTCTTAACCCTGCGTTAGGAGCGGGCTTAATGTCAGTTAGTACCGTAATCGTTGCCATAAATGCTCGAACCCTAAAACTCAATAGGTGAGGAATAAAGATGCTTTCAATAGTAATACCGACACTTAATGAAGAGGTAAAACTTCCTAAACTAGTTCAAAATATCAAACGAGTTGGAATAAAAGATATGGAAATCATAGTCTCTGATGGCAACTCTGAGGATCTAACACGGCAATTAGCAATTGCAAATGGTTGCACTGTCACCTCTTCCAGTGAACGCCATCCCTCGTTTCAACGGAATAACGGTGCTAAAATAGCAAAGGGTGAAATTATATTATTCCTCGATGCTGACACATCACTTCCTGATGATTTCATTCAAGATGCCCTTTTTAAGTTTAAGAAAAGAAACCTTGATATAGCTGGGTTTTTCATCCGTTTCGATTCCAAGAAATGGGTATACCGTATGTTAGAGGTTTTATACAACTATCCGGTATATATACTACAAAAAATACAGCCCAATGCAGTTGGGGCAGGTATTATGGTTCGAAAATCAATCCACGAAAAGATTGAGGGGTTTAACACGGCTATCAAAATTGGAGAAGATCATGAGTATGCCAGAAGAGCTTCTAAAGTCGGTAAGTTTGGGACGATTTCTTCTCCTAGAGTCTCATTTTCCGTACGAAGGTTTGAAAAAGAAGGGGTTACTAAATCCAGTTTGCAATGGATTTATCTGTCTCTCTTTTTTTTAGTCTTTGGACCCAGAGAAGACTCAAAAATTACTTACGAGTTTGGAAAATATAACACTAATAAAAAATGATATAATTCTATGAAACTCATTAAAGCTTATATACGCCCCATATTGCTTGAAGATATCTATAAGGCCTTCTTGAAATACTCAAGAAATGCTACGCGAATGGTGAAATAACCAAAAGTGAATTTGAACAGAAAAAAGAAGAACTCGAAAACTAAGGACAACCATGAACTATTATATATCTAAAACAGTAAATCAAAATTTTGAAGATGCCATTCAACATGTAACGGAAAAGCTTAAGGATGAAGGCTTTGGCGTTCTGACTGAAATTGACGTGAAAGAAACGCTTAAAAAGAAGCTGGACGTCGATTTCAAGAAGTACAAAATACTGGGGGCTTGTAACCCGAATTTTGCTCATCAAGCCCTTTTAAAAGAGGATAAAATTGGAAGTATGCTTCCTTGCAATGTCATCGTGGAAGAGCACGAAGATGGATCGGTTGAAGTTTCTGCGGTCAATCCTCTGGCTTCCATGCAGGCAGTACCTAATGAAGAGTTGCACGCCATCGCTGATAAGGTTAATGCAAGCTTAACAAGGATCATTGAAGGTTTATAGGGGGTATTAGTATGGACAGGCGCAAATTTATCAGAAATGTTACTTTAGGAGCGGGAGCATTTACGCTTGCCCCCGTCCTTAACTCCTGTACCGTTCAAACTCAAATTGACTCTGAAGTTTTCCAACTTCCTTTGCAGCTACCTGATGTTATCAGTGCGGGGAATTTCTCGCTCAATGCATCAAGAAATACCTATCGCATTGGAGATGAACTTCAGATTTCAGGACTCCAGTTTAATGAACAATATCCAAGTCCAACTATCAGGAGTGAAAGTGGAAAAACACTAACCATCAGCTTTAATAATGAAATCGGCCAGGATAGCATTATCCATTGGCATGGCTTGGTAGTCCCGCCGGAAATGGATGGACATCCGAAAGATGCGATTTCCGGGGGAGCTTATGAGTATGACTTTCAGATCAACCAACGAGCTGGCGCCTATTGGTATCATCCACATCCCCATCGTTTGACCGGAGAGCAGGTTTATAAAGGCTTGGCAGGCTTTTTTATCGTGGAAGACAATGAGGAAAAAACATTAAACCTGCCAACCGGAGAATTTGAAATTCCTTTGCTGATTCAGGACAGGCGTATTACTTCTACTGGAGAGATAAGGTATAACCCTTCTATGCCCGAGCAAATGATGACGGGCTTTCTTGGAGACCAAATACTGGTTAATGGAGTACCTTCCCCCTACCATAATGTACTCAGAGGCACCTATAGGTTTCGGCTACTGAACGGCTCTAATGCCCGGATTTATAATATAGCCTTTCAAAATGAAGCCCCGTTTATGCTCATCGGTTCTGATGGAGGACTATTACCGGAGGCAATAAGGGTACAAGGTGTTCTGCTGGCACCTGGCGAAAGGGCGGATATATTAGTCGATTTCTCTGAGTTTGATGAGGAAAAAATTTCGCTTCAAAGCCTACCATTCGACCTTCCATCTTCAGGAGGCATGGGCAATATGATGGGCGGGAATGGACCAGAACAGGGTACAGGCTTTAAACTTATGGAGTTCAGAATTATCAATGAAAGCATCGAAAATGCTATCGAGCTACCCAATGAGCTTTCATCTATAAATTTTCCAGAAGAAAATGGCGCCGTATTAAGACGAAAAATTGATCTCAATATGCAGATGATGCAAGGGCATACGATCAATGGAAAGCTTTTTGACATGGACCGGATTGATATACGCGTCAATCAAGGAGAGACAGAAATCTGGGAGTTTATCAATGATACCCCAACACCCCACCCCATGCATATTCATGCCGTACAATTCAAAGTTCTAGGTAGAAGTGGAAATAGAGGGATTTTGCCTCATGAAACAGGTTGGAAAGATACAGTTTTAGTAATGCCCGAAGAGACCGTGCAAGTCATCATGAAGTTTGACTCCACAAAAGGATTGTACGTGTTTCATTGCCACAATTTGGAACATGAAGACAACGGCATGATGGCTAATTTCGAAATAATATAAACTAACTAGAGGTATTAAAAATGAACGAATTATTTGACTACGCACCAAACATTCACCCGATGATTGTTCACTTTCCAATAGCCATACTCATACTAGCCATAGGGTTAAATTTCGTCGCTTTTTTCCTGCCTGAAAACTGGTGGGATGAAAAAAAGACCACGCTTCTTTATGTACTTGGATCTATTTCAGCCATTGTTGCCTATTTCACGGGAAGATCTGCGGCTGATACTGTGTTCCTTCCAACAGAGGCACAATCTGTTCTCACAGATCATGCCGATTGGGCACTTTGGACGGTTCTGTTTTTTGGAATCTATTCAACTTTTCGCATTGCTTTGCATTGGTTTAAAAAGCTGGAAACGAAATCAATACAGGTTTTTGTATTTACCCTCGCGCTTCCTGGTCTCTTTTTCTTATTTGAGACAGGAGAATACGGCGCAACTATGGTTTATGGTTACGGGGTTGGAACAGGGCAATATTTAGAAGCAGAAGAAGAGATAGCCTCGGCTCAAACTGAAAATGCTGACTTAGAATCCCTATTTATCAAAAAAGAAAGTGGGGATTGGACATGGGATATGTCCGCTAGTTCCGTCAACGATCTGAATGAGCATTTTCACTGGCTTGAGGGGAATATGGAACAGCTTAACCCTACGGTTTCAATAGCTAACAATCAAACGTATCTCAGCTTCGATCTTTCAGAGCACAGATCCAATTTCTTTATAGCGCATCCAGCTTATAAAAATATTCAGGTCGATATTTATGTAGATATGACGTCCTTTACCGGGGAACTCAAAATTGCCCACCATGTTCAAGATGCTAAAAACTATGACTTTGTGGCTCTGACTTCAAATGGAGAAATATCACAAGGGCGAACCACAAATGACGAAATCGAACTTTTCGATGAAAAAGAGTTTGAGAATGAAGGCGTGAAATTTATCCGGGTGGTTAGCGATGGAACGCATTTTAGAGGCTACATCAACAAAGAAATGGTGGTTCATGGACACGGAGATGAACCAGATGCCGGAAGTATTGGCTTAAAAATAAATGGACATGGAACACTCCTGATCCAGAACATTGAATTATCACAACTCAAATAACAAACAGTTCAAACACAAACCTACTATGAAAAATCTACTTTTCACCCTTATAATTCTGCTTTTTTCAGGCAGTGTTTACGCACAAGACATGGATCATGATCATGACGCGATGATGAAAGAAAATGCAGTAAAGAAAGTTTTGAAAGCTTATAAGAATGCACTTGAAGCCTTGGATCTAAGTGACACTCAAAAACTATTTACTGAAGATGCCGATATTTTTGAAAATGGAAAATATGAGGGCAGCTACCAAGACTATCTGGATCATCATATTGGCCCAGAACTAGCGCATTTTAAAGAGTTCTCTTTTAGTGATTATAAAGTTGATGTGCAGATTGATGGTAACATTGCTATCGCTTTTGAAACGTATAACTATAAGATAGTGACGAGTGGAGGAGAAAGCAGGACCATCGAAAGACAAGCGGTGGCTACTTCCGTGCTTAAAAACACAGAATCGGGATGGAAGATCATCCAAAATCACGGTTCATCCAGAACAGTAAGGAATTAAACAAATCACTCATAAATTTTGACAATGATACCCAAGGTTAAAATTAAACGACTTGTCATTTTTGGATTCATCACGGTCTTTCTATTTGGGGCGGGATGTGGGGAAAAAGCAAAAGAGACAAAGTCCATTCCTGAGCCAATCACTTTCAAAGAAAATCGTTGGTACACCCAGCAACAATTTGAATTGGGTAAACAAGTGTTTACTGCAAATTGTACTCAATGTCACGGTGGTAAAGGACAAGGTTTGGTAAATGACTGGAAAACGCCAAATCCCAATGGACAATTTCCGGCCCCACCACTAAATGGCACAGCTCACACTTGGCATCATTCCACGGAAGTTCTGCTTGAAACTATAAACAAAGGAGGAATTCCACTGGGTGGGAGTATGCCTGCCTTTAAAAAGGTGCTTTCTGAAGAAGAAAAGCTTGCCGTAATCTCTTTCATTCAAAATTTATGGAATGACGAGATTTATCAAAAATGGCTCAGAATCAATACTTCAAACTAACCAAAAATCACAATGAGAAAATTAAATTTCGCACTAATCATTCTGTTCATTTCTAGTATTACACTAGCTGCTCAACAGTCTGATAACAAAAAAATGATCGCAAAAGCTTTAACGGATTTAGAAACTGCTATCATTAATACTGATGCAGAGCTAGCCGGAAAAATCCTGCATGATGATGTTACAATTCTTGAAGGAGGAGGTATGGAAAACAAAGAACAATACCTTTCCCATCACTTTCATTCTGATGGTAAATTTCTATCCGCAATGGACAGTGAAGAAGTCTCTCAGGAAATCAGTATTGAAGAAAATATGGCCTGGGTTACTTCAAAAACGAAAATGAAAGGTACATACTCCGGCAGAGAAATTGATATTAACAGCTTAGAGCTTGCCGTACTTAAAAAAGAGAACGGTAATTGGAAGATTATTGCTCTTCATTGGTCTTCCCGCTAAATAAAACTGTTTTGAAAGATCATATAAAAGAAATACGCCCAATTGTAATTTGGGCGTTTCTTCTCAATACCATTTGGGAGTTTGGACAGTGCCTATTCTTGTATGACATGTGGGACTGGCCATTCTGGAAGGCAACGTTCTGGATGTGGGCAGCCATTATTGGGGATGTTTTTATCGTTTTAGGGCTTTGGAAACTATCAAAGTTACTTTTTTCATCTGTCAATTTTGAGAAACTCAAACTGAAAGATTACTCGTACCTCATCTTTATAAGCTTTATCGCCAGTATAGTCTTAGAGTGGGGGGCAAAATTCCTTGAACTCTGGACGTATTCGGAGTTAATGCCTGTTCTTATCATCTTTGATTATGAGGTGGGCTTATCTCCCATTATTCAAATTACATTCCTGCCCGCATTGTCAGTATACCTCTCTGTGAAGAGAACCTATTTACTGAATCCATAGCTGAAATTATTTCCTGCTTCGCTCAATACATGGAAAACATTTAATCATTTGCTTAAATAATAAAATTTCTATAGTTTCGTAATACCAATTGAATGAACGAATAAATATTATGAATAAGCAAGATTGTATACGTGACGTTGCCGATTTAGCTCAGATCAAAAAATGCAGGGCTTCGCTTTCCAGCATTCAACCCTCCACGGAAAAACTGTCTGATATCCTCAAATTAGCAGGAAATGATGTCCGTCTTAAAATTCTCTATCTCCTCAACCAAGAAGATCGGCTTTGCCCTTGCGACTTAGGAGATATTTTAGATATGAGCGTTCCGGCGGTTTCCCAGCACCTGAGAAAATTGAAAGATGGTGGCCTGGTAGAAACCCAAAGAGAGGGCAAAGTGATTTTTTATTCGCTCAATCAGCAAACTATACCCGTACTGCAACCTTGCTTTCAACAACTTGAAAACAATAATATCCTCAAAGTGATCGCCGCATGAAAGAACCAAACTTAAATAAGGACAAAGCATTGATGAGCAGCGGAATAGCAGCAGCATTTGTAGCTTCACTTTGTTGTATCACCCCTGTAGCTGCTTCCTTAGCTGGAATTGGTGGCATAGCGTCCACTTTTTCCTGGATAGAACCCATCCGTCCCTACATAATCGGGTTAACTCTTTTGATTTTAGGGTTTGCCTGGTTTAAGAAATTAAAACCTAACTCCAAGGAAGAGATCGATTGTGCCTGTGATGATGAGCCCAGTACATTCCAGTCAAAAGGTTTTTTAGGTATTGTCACTCTCCTTGCTATGGTACTCATGGCATTTCCTTATTACTCGGAGGCATTTTTCTCTGAGAAAAGTACAGAGATTGTTTATGTTCAAGAGGCAAATGTGCAAACAATCACCTATGATATTGTAGGTATGACTTGTGCGGGGTGTGAAGCCAGCGTTCAGAATGCAGCCAAAAACGTAGAGGGCGTGTTGGAGGCTAAAGTTTCCTATGATACCCAGACGGCAACGATATCTTTCGATAAATCTAAGGTTCAACCGGAACGTATTAAACAAGCGATCAACAGTACTGGGTTTACCGTTAAGGAGGAGGACTCAAAGTAATGAGCACAACCACCCTTACAGAATCAACACTGACTTGTCCCGAATGCGGTCACCAGTCTAAAGAAGAAATGCCTACGGATTCTTGCCAGTTTTTCTGGGAATGCCCTAACTGTAACGCAGTGGTAAAGCCCAAACAGGGCGACTGTTGTGTGTTTTGCTCCTATGGTGATGTAGCTTGCCCTCCGATTCAGCAAGATAAGAGTTGTTGTTCATAAAAGCTTTTGATCTTATTGTGATTGGAAGGGGTCAGGGGACTCAAAAGTAGAGCTAAGTGCGCCAAAGCAGTTTGGAATCTTGCTCAGATTGATTCACGACCCTTTAGCAGGCTTTGAATCTCACATTATTGCTTCCAATAGCAATAATAAGAAAATCGAATATCCTTATCAGTATACTACCCTATCTACGCTCCCACTGTTAGCCTGCCCTGTTTCTTTATATAGATATGAAATTAGCGTAATAATTGTCTTTTAAATTGGAATGACTACAGTCTTATAATTAATGATATAATTGCAGATTTATGTAAATCTCGCATAGTATTTTGTCAGACTTTATCAATCGAGATTCTTTTATTTTCTTTCACTTCCTTAAAGTGAGATGGCGAAAGTCCGGTTTCAGTTTTGAACTGTCGGGAAAAATGCTGTTGACTGCTATAACCTAATTCATAAGCAATCTCTGTCAGATTATGTTCACCATATACAATTAGTTCTTTCGCCCGCTCAATCTTTTGAAGTATGTAGTATCGTTCGATTGATTTTCCCTCGACATTTGAGAACAACCGGCTCAGATATTGGTAGTCTTTACTCAGGCTTTTAGCTAGATAGTCTGACAGCTTACCTTTAAGCTCTTTATTGGTTCGAACCAACTGTATAATAAGCTGTTTAATGTGTTCAACAGTTTTGCTACCCTTGTCATTGATAATCTCGAATCCGTTTTTCTGAACTATTTTAATCAGCCTTCGGTATTCCTCATCAGAGATTGGTTCAGTAAGTGTGAGTTCGCCAAGTTCAATATGATTCACTGCGAAATCCGCCTCCGAAAGCTTCTCTTCCAGAACCTCCGCACAGTGGCTGCATACCATATTTTTTATGTGAAAATGTTGCTGCTTCATTCTTTATGATTATGGTATTCTTCAATCAGAGTAGAAGTCTGATTACCCCACTCTATTTCTATCGTGCTATGATTGAACTTATACGGTTTAAGTAGCTTACGAATTTCTTTTTTTGCATTTATCAATTCAGAAACCTGGATCATTTCCTGTACTTGTACATGAGCAGTGACCACATGCTTTTCCCCATCCAATGACCACACATGTACATGATTCGTGCTTTCTACAAAAGACAGATTCAGAAACTTTCTGTTCAGTTCTTCTATATCAATATCATCAGGACTTCCTTGCAAAAAGACATATAAGGTTTCTTTTAGGCGCTTCAGGACATTCCACAATATATATGCTGTTATGAAGAGGGATAAAGCTGGGTCGAGATAGTGTATATCTTTAAAAAGCAAAACAATGGAAACTACCAGCACGGCTGCCCACCCCAAAACGTCTTCCATTAGATGCCATGATATTACCCGCTCATTTAGAGTTTTACCTTTGCTTACTCTCCATGCAGCGTATCCATTTACAGTAACTCCAATAATGGCAAATAATAACATACCTTGAGCATCAGTGTGTTCCGGATTTAGAATGCGTTCTACAGCCTCATTAATGACAAATATTGAACCACCTATAAGTACAAGGCTGTTCACCAAGGCCCCTAATAACGAAAAACGAGTATATCCGAATGTGAAATTTGAATTAGCTTCTTCTCTCGATTTTCTGTCCAGATACCAGGACAAGCCCAGAGAAAGACTATCACCAAGATCGTGTAAAGCATCGGAGATGATAGCCACACTGTTTACATATAATCCTCCAAAAAATTCGAGTATGGTAAAACCGAGGTTCAGAAAGAAGGCGATTTTAATATTGCCTTCTTGATTATGGTGATGATCATGTGCCATGAGATATGAATTTGAGTGTCACTAATTTATGTTACTTGCTTAATTGTAGGATTTTTATGGCTCCTCGAATCACAAAACTGAATACAATCGCTCCGATTATCAGGTCTGGAAGCTTACTATCAAGCCAAAAAACCAGTACTCCGGCTAGTATCACTCCACCATTCACAATAATGTCATTGGATGTGAATATCGCACTTGCCTGCATGTGAGCTTCATCGCTTTTGGTTTTATTAATTAGCCAGAGTGAAACCAGGTTACCAATGAGAGCCAATGCTGATATGATGATCATCCATTCAAACAGAGGTGTCTCACTTACGCTAAGAAATCTTCTTAAGACTTCTGAAAAGCCCAACAATGCCAGCCCCATTTGAAAATACCCACTAAATTTAGCTACTTTTTTCTTTCTTGAAATAGTACCGCCAATCGCAAACAGACTTAGTGCATATACGATGGAATCTGCAAGCATATCGAGTGAGTCTGCTATCAAACCCATAGAGTTTGATATCCATCCGGTAATCATTTCCACAACAAAAAATCCAAAATTGATACCCAGAATCCACCACAATATTTTACGCTGTTTGGAATCGTCAGCAGCTAACGGCAATTCGACATCATCTTCTGAATCCAATAACTGGTCGCTAAGTTTAAGCTCACTTATAGCGTGATGGATCTCATCTACTTTTTCTGTATGATATACCTCCAGTTTACGATTGGGGATATCAAATGAAAGTTGCTTAACCTCATTATAAGGTTCCAGCTTCATGCGGATCATTTGCTCCTCTGAAGGGCAATCCATTTTGCTTATATGGAAGGTGGTTTTTTTCACTGTGAGATATGATCTATGGCAGACATAAGTTTCTGTCTGATTTCTGTTGCAATGCCTTCCAAATGTTCATTTTCTACAGCCTGCATAGAAGCCAGAGGATCGACAGCAGCTACTTCAATGGTTCCTTTCTCCTTCTCGCGAACGATGACATTACAGGGAAGCATGGTTCCGATTTTTTCTTCAGTTTGCAAAGCCTTGTAGGCATAGGGAGGATTGCAAGCTCCTAATATCATGTAGGGCCTAAAATCCACATCCAGCTTTGTTTTCATTGTTGCTTTAACATCAATTTCAGTAAGAATGCCAAACCCTTCTTTTTTAAGCGCTTCGGTCACTCTTTCGAGTGCATCTGCAAAAGAGGTACCCTTTAGATCGGTTGAAAAATAATAGTCCATGATTCTGCAAATTTATTGGTTTAAAATTCGGTGATCGGTAGCCCACTTTTAACTTTGTATGCATTGTTAACATCTGATACATAGATTATTCCGTCACCCCGTTCGGATGAACGGCCATTTTCACTAATAATGGCAACAATCTTTTCAGTATGCTCTTTCTGGCATACAAGTTCCATTTTAATAACCGGGCTGTCCGTTATTTTTAGCTCTAATGAAGGAAAGGCGTCAGATCTTTGATAAGCACCTGTATCTTCACCTTTCGACAAAGTGATACAATCAAAGCCTTCGGCCTTAAGTGCCTCAACTACTTGGTTTGCGCGAGTGGGTTTTATAAATGCTTTTATTTCTTTCATAATGTTGATTTAAATCATTTGCAATTAATCGTCATCCCCTGTTTCGCCCTTCTTCATATCGGAGATTAGGTAATAGGCGTTATTCATAACCACCTGCACTCCTTTCGGTAGTGGCTCATACAATTTAATTTCCACCCAGCTTCCTTGCTGTATTCCGATGCTAATTTCCAGAGGAGTAAATTTCCACTCTACTTCACCATTTTCTATTTCCTTATCAGCCAAAAATATCAACGATTTACCGTCGTCAGTTACTATCGCATCTTCTGGTATCGCCCATACTTTTTTTGAGGAAGTTTGAATCGTTCCCCTGACATACATCCCAGGAATCAGATATTCTTTAGGATCATCAATTTCGGCATGTACATGAACTGCCTTTGGTTCTTGCTCAAACTTCTTTCCTACTGAAAAAATGCTAGCGACCAGTTCTTCATCCGGAGTCGATTCAACAGTAAATGAAATTTGTTGCCCTTTTTTTAATTGATGCACGTCTTTTTCATAAACCATAAAATCAGCATGTATATGCTCAATGTTTATTATCTCAAACAAGGTAGCCTGTGGATCTACATATTGTCCGATCTGAATTCCAACATCTTCAACATATCCTTCGATAGGAGATACAACAGGGATTCTTTCATAGATTGTACCACTCTGGATCTCCTCAGCATTTAAATTCAACTGCCTTAAACGAGCTTCAGACCCCTTAACTTCAGCTCGAGTGGCTTCATATTCGGCTTCTGTTTTTTGGAACTGCTGCCCAGATCCTATTTCTTCATCATATAACTTTTTTTGCCGTTGGTACTCTCTTTCTAAATAATTCATTTGTCTCCAGCTGCGTACATATTCCGTCTGTACCTGAATAAGATTGGGATGAGAGAGGTAGGCTAATATCTGGTTCTTGGTTACGAAATCACCTTCAATTACTTCAATCGAAACAATATTGGCTCCTAATACCGAAGTTACGGTCGCTTCGTGTTGAGGAGGAACCTCGAGTTGTCCATTTACTCTTACTGTATTTGATAATGATTTTTTTCGAAGGGTATCTAATTTAATTCCCAATGCATTAAACTTTAATTCTGAAAGATGAACAGTAGATTCTTCTTCGCTTTCTACCTCAGAGGTATGTTCGAACGCAACATCTGTTTGCTCTTCTAATTCTCCTTGCGAGCATGCCGCAGTAATTAGAAAAAACACGCTAAAAAGTGATAAATAAATGTGAACTGTTTTCATAATGATTATTCCTGATTAATTTCTTGATGATTGTGAGTAATATTGAAGGATATAGCGACTATCCAATAAGTCACCAAAGGCATCCCAGGCTTTTAGTTCAATATTGAGAGCGTCTCTTAGATTTTGCAAAAACATGATATAATCGACTGCTCCTTCTTGGTACGCGGTAATAGCTGCACTTTGTTGTTCCTCTGCCAGAGGTAATGCCTCTCGCTTGTAATAGGACCAGGAGTTATTCCATTTGATATAATTCTCTTTTGCCTGAGAGTACATGCTCCAAAAAGTTCTTTCAGCTTCTTCAAATTGATTTCGGGTAATCTTGGTTTGAATCTGCGACGATTGAGTTTTTCCAAGTTGTGACCAAAAAAATAATGGAACCCGGATACCAACTTCATAGCTATAAAATCCTGTTTGACCGGAAATTTCTTGTGCAGAATAACTTGCTTCAAGACGAGGTAGAAAGGCACTTTTAGTGCTCTTCGATTCTGCTTCTGAAACCTCGATATTTTGCTCTGCTTTCATCAAAAAAGGATGTGTACCAGAACTATCGAATTGGCTTACTGGTATATCAAGTAGCTCTCTACTCAGCGCTTCCGTTGTGTAGAGTGAGTCTCCGCCAAACCATTGATTAAATGCTGACATTGCAGCGCGATAATCTTGCCGTGCTTGGTCGGTCTTGATTTTCAAATCATTCGCCTGATTGACCAGAGACAAATACTCCAGTTTTGAACTGGCCTCTGTTTCCAATCGTAGTTCTGCGGCTCTTGTAATCTCTGAGTATTGAGCATATAGCTTATCCAACAACTCAAATTTATGCAGAGCTGTATATACTTCCGCCCAGCTTCGTTGAACCTGTAGCTGGATTTGAGCTTTGGCAAGTTCCAGATTGTCCTCAGCCAACTGCTGCTTAGCTCTTTGTAAGTTTATCCTAGATGGAATACGAAATAGGTCAAATTCCTGAGAAATTCCGAACCTTGTATTAATTCCATCAGAGCCATTTCCTACTTCTTCTTTTCCAGTAAAAATCCCGGTATCTCCAAAGTCCCAAGCTGATTTTTTTAGGGCTCGTTCGCTTTCAATACTAAGTTCCGCAGCTTTGATGGCCGGATAGTTTTCCAGCGCCTTACTAACGGCTTGTTCGACGGTTAATGGTATTAAACTTTGAGTATTTAACTCCTGAGCTTGCAGATTTCCAGATAATAAAAAGGAACTACCTAAAATCACTAGAATAGAACTTACAGTTACTGCTTTTCTATTCCGCCGTTTCTCCTGCCATTTTTCTTCAATGGCATAAAGAACGGGAAGTATAATTAGTGAAAGTAGCGTAGCAGAAATAAGCCCACCGATTACTACCGTTGCTAATGGGCGTTGTACTTCGGCTCCGGCTGATGCTGAAAAAGCCATTGGAGTAAAGCCCATGATGGCAGCTGTTGCTGTAAGTAAAATAGGTCTTAGTCGCTCTTGCGTACCTGCCAAAATTCGTTCTTTCAAGTCAGCAACCCCTTCTTCTTTTAATGAATTAAATCTGCTAATAAGCACAAGCCCATTTAGTACTGCTACTCCAAAAAGTACAATGAAACCAACTCCGGCAGAGATGCTGAACGACATTCCTCTCAGCTCCAGAAAGAAAACGCCTCCGATTGCTGCCAGTGGAATGGCCAGATAGATCATGGCCGATTGTGCGAAAGAGTTGAGGGCAAAATAAAGCAGTACAAAGATCAGAAAGAGTGCAATAGGTACTACAATGCCAAGCCGACTTTTTGCCCGTTGCAGATTTTCGAATTCTCCACCATAGGTGATATAATATCCCGGAGGTAAGGAGAGTTCGGCATCAAGCCTGTCCTGAATTTCAGAAACCAAAGACTCCACATCACGACCACGGGCATTTACACCAACATAGGTTCTGCGGAACGTATTGTCCCGAGATATCTGCATTGGTCCAGGCTGGTAACTTATATCAGCAACTTCTTTGATAGGAACCTGTGTGCCATTCTCAAGGTCGATGTATAGGTTTTGAAGATCTTCAATTCCAGTTCTGAACGTTTCATCAAAACGAACCACTAGATCGAACCGTTTTTCACCTTCGAACACAACTCCGGCAACCCCCCCGGCAAAAGCAGTACTAACGTATTCGTTTAGTTTTTCAATGGTAAGGCCGTATTGTGCTACTTTATCACGATTATACTGAACCGTCATCTGAGGCAGACCGGATATTCTTTCTGCACTTACATCCCCAACTCCGGGAACCGTTTGAATGATCGAAGCCATTTCATTCACTTTTTGAGAAAGTATTTCTAAGTCTTCCCCATATAGTTTTACCGCAATATCTTCTCTCACACCTTCCAATAGCTCATTAAACCGAAGTTCAACGGGTTGAGTAAATACCAGATTCACTCCTACCAGAGATTCATCAAGGGTAGCTTTGATTTTATCGATAAGCTCATCTTTAGAATCAGCCGAAACCCAGCTGTCTTTGTCTTTATTTAGTATGACATACATATCTGCAATATCAAATGGCATTGGGTCAGTAGGGATATCTGCAACACCAATACGAGCGGTAACGGTTTCTACTTCCGGGAACTCATTAAGAAGTATTCGCTCAATTTTTTTGGATACTTCAATCGATTCTGTAAGACCGCTCCCTGGCCTTATCAGAGCTTGCATTGCAATATCGCCTTCATCAAGTTGTGGAATGAATTCTCCACCCATTCTCGAAAAAGTAAAAATAGCAGCAGCGAAAAGGATCACTGCCAGCCCAATAACCAATGCTTTTCGGTTCAGAGATTGTATAATTACCGGACGGTAAACTCTTTGGATATGTTCTATAATCTTATTGCTGAATCGGTCTAGAGCACCTTCAATTCTGACAAACCAATTTGATGTGTTATTTGATGGCCGCATAACTACTGCCGAGATCATAGGTACATAGGTCAAGCAAAGAATAATGGCACCCAGTACTGCAAATCCAAAGGTAAAGGCCATTGGGCGAAACATTTTTCCTTCCACTCCTTCAAGAAAAAGAATGGGAGTAAATACAATGAGAATAATTAATTGCCCAAAGAATGCGGCATTCATCATTGTGCTGCTGGCCTTATAAGAGATTTCGTCCATCTGCACTTTATTGAACGTGGACTTTCCAGATTTTACCCTCTTTTGTATTTCATGAACTATGCCCTCCACAATGATCACTGCACCATCTACGATAATACCAAAGTCGATGGCTCCAAGGCTCATAAGATTTGCCCAAACTCCGGTAGCCTTCATCAAAATAAACGCGAATAACAGAGATAAGGGGATCAAGGAAGCTGTTATTAATCCCCCTCTCAGACTACCAAGCAGTAATACTAATACGAATACAACTATTAATGCACCCTCGATCAGGTTTTTAGAAACCGTACTCGTAGTTCTCCCGATCAATTCACTTCGATCAATAATGGGTTCTATATGTAATCCTTCGGGTAATGAGTTTTGTATCTCAGCAATACGATCACGAACCCTGTTCACGGTAGCATTTGGGTTTGAACCCTTCAGCATCATGATGATTCCACCGACCGCTTCTTCTCCATCTTGTGTAAAGGCTCCATAGCGGGTTTGGGTTCCAAATTTAACTTCGGCAACAACATCATTAATTGTAATGGGTAAGCCCCCTTCATTCTTAATCACAATTGACCGTATGTCATCGAGTGTTCGTATCAGCCCTTCTCCACGAATAAAATTAGCCATACGATTTTTCTCAATGTATGCGCCGCCAGTATTTGTGTTATTCTTTGCAAGAGCTTCATACACTTCCGAGATCGTAATACCCATTGCATTGAGTTTTTCTGGATTGAGTGAGACCTCGTACTGCTTAATGCCTCCCCCAAATGAGTTTACCTCTACGACTCCTTCCAGCATCACCATTTGTCTTTTTATGATCCAGTCCTGGATGGTTCTGAGCTCGTTTGGGGTATATTCCGACTCGTATTCTGGGTCTACTTTTATTGAATACTCATAGATTTGACCCAATCCACTGGAAATAGGACCCATTTCGGGGCTTCCAAACTTATCGGGAATGGTTTCACCCAGTTCGTTTAGTTTTTCTTGCACAAGCTGTCGGGGTAGATAGGTTCCCATATCATCTTCAAAAACAATGGTAACTACAGAAAGGCCGAAACGGGAAATAGAACGTATTTCAGTGACCCCCGGTAAGTTTCCCATTGCAAGTTCAACGGGATACGTCACAAATTGCTCGATGTCTTCGGTACCGAGGTTTTCAGATACTGTAATTACCTGAACCTGATTATTTGTTATGTCAGGTACGGAACCGAGGTTAATGGTCAGCATAGAATAAATGCCAACACCAATTAAGGTTAGGACAAACAAGCTGATGATAAACTTGTTCCTAACGGAAAATGAAATAATTTTATTGATCATATAAGAGTAGTATTTCTTTTACAAAGCTTCCTGATCTATGCCTTTCGGTAACAGCCACAAAGAAATCAGGTAGCATTGTTAGGTTTTTATAAGTGCATCAAGACGATGCTTGTTAGCTCAAAGGAAGGAGTACGAGCTAATTCCGTAGTACTACTGTTTTTAACGAAAGGGCAGATTGATATTCTGCATTGGAAGGAGTGAATGAATGCGTTTGTTCTAATGCTGAGCTGGAGAGATAAGAATCATTCTGATTGTTTTGGAGTAATAAAAACTCTAGTGTAGAGTTTTGATCAAACCGATTTGTGCGGTTATCCTTTATACAGGTTTCGGCAATTTCAACATCAAAATGATCTGGAGAATCTATATGATATTCTACTCCTTCATGCTCGTGATGATTTGTCTCTGCATGTAAGGTATGTTCACTCGAAATGCTTATAGGAAGATCGCAATCAGTTTCGATATTAATGGAACCGTCCGATTCATGGCAGTAAATAAGTGATTCACCTAATCCGTGAACACTTAATGTGTGCCATCCTGTAGCCAGCAATATTAATGCTGAAATGATTTTCTTCGCTATTTTAGATTTTTTCGACTGCATTGAATATAAAATTAGTATAAGGCTAATATGAATGCAAACCTTACACTTTAATGTATAAATTTTAGCAAATTTTGTGTGTCATTAATAGTATTAATGAACTGTCCAAAAAAACTATATATATAATGAGATTTCATTATGCCATCAAATCAAATATTTCTTATCTTGGTAGTCTTCTTAATACTCAGCTGGGTATTTAAATACTGACCTCGGGTTTCCCTGTACTCCTTGAGTTCCCATCTAATGGGTACAAATAAGGGTACAAAATTTAATAATCCGAAAAAGAATAGATGCACCCGTAGCTCAATTGGATAGAGTACCTGACTACGAATCAGGCGGTTAGAAGTTCGAATCTTCTCGGGTGTACACCTAAATAAGCCTCGTTGGAATTCACATCCGGCGGGGCTTTTTTAATAACCGCTTCATCTTTCTATTCAGATGGAAATAAGAATTTCCGTTCATTTCCCCACCGAACGATAATTTTCTTAGGATTGTGTTTTTACTAAAGAACTAACATCAATGAAAATTATGCCTTACACCGTAGATATATTAGACAAACAGCAACTCACCCATGATGTGGTGCAACTTACACTTGAAAAACCGGATGGATATTCCTTTTCACCGGGTCAAGCAACCGAAGTTGCCATCAATAAAACCGGATGGAAAGAGGAAAAACGTCCATTTACTTTTACTTCACTCAATGAGGACGAACACCTGGAGTTTATTATCAAAATTTATCCTGACCACAATGGAGTAACGGAACAAATCGGGGAGTTACGGATAGGTGACTCTCTGATCATCGACGAGCCATGGGGAACGATCGAATATAAATCTGAAGGCGTATTTCTGGCTGGAGGAGCGGGCATCACTCCTTTTATCGCTATTCTTCGCGATTTATATCGAAAAGGTGAAATAGGTTCGAATACCCTCATCTTCTCAAATAAAACCGAAAAGGATATTATCCTTGAAGAGGAGTTGTCGGAAATGCTGGGAGATAATCTTATTAATGTGATTACTGACGAAGCTTCCGAAAAGCATCTATTCCTAGATAGTTTCATCGACAAAGATTTTCTGAAATCGCACATCTCTGATTTTGACCAAGCGTTTTATGTGTGCGGACCGATGCCTTTTAACGAAGCCATGATCAAATACCTAAAAGATCTGGGCGCCGAACCGGATGCTTTAGTTTTTGAAGAGTAAGTGTCAGCAATAGCAAGCTTTAACATTCCGAAAACTCTTTGAGATCACATTTTATTTAAAATTAGTCTAAATTACGGATCTGAGATTTTTCCGGTTTATCGGATAAAGTTTCTCGCCTTTAAATTGTACAAGTGCGCACAGAAATAACAAGGATTTATTAATCAGAACAACGACTATTTCAGGAATGCGATCACCTTTATTTATTGCCGTTTTGATGCTATTTGTAGCCGCATCATGCGCTCAACCGAACAACGACGATGCATTAACGCTTTACACCCATCGCCATTATGATACCGATCAGCAAATTTTCGACGACTTCGAAGCTGAAACCGGAATCAAAATTAATGTGGTGAATGCCAGTGCCGATGAACTCATCCAACGCCTTGAAAATGAAGGCGAGCAATCTCCTGCCGATCTACTCATCAGTGTGGATGCAGGTCGATTAGTACGTGCTAAAGAAAAAGGATTATTGCAGCCTTTTGAATCGGAAATGATCGAAAATACCGTTCCCGATTACTTGCAGGATAATGATAATGCCTGGGTAAGCATCACCAAAAGAGCACGCGTAATTGTGTACGACAAAGACGAAGTGGATCCTGCTGAACTTTCTACCTACGAAGCACTCACTGATGATAAATGGGCAGATGAAGTTCTGATACGCTCATCGGGAAATATCTATAATCAGTCGCTGCTTGCTTCCATCATCGCAAATAATGGTGAAGAAGCTGCAAGAGAGTGGACTGAGGGAGTAGTTGAAAATTTTGCACGAAATCCCCAAGGAAATGATCGCGATCAGGTAAAGGCTATTCTTGCCGGTGAAGGAAATCTTGCTGTGGTAAACACTTACTATCTTGGTCGTTTAATCAACAGTTCGGATGAACTCGAACGCAATGCCGGAAACGCAGTGAGTGTGTTTTTCCCTAATCAGAAAGATCGTGGAACCCACATCAATGTGAGTGGAATTGGGATTGCGAAGCATTCCAAGAAAGCTGAAATGGCTACACAATTTATCGAGTATCTACTCAGCAAAGACGTGCAGGAAATTTTTGCGAGTGAAAACTATGAGTATCCTGTAAATCCTGAGGCTAATATCTCAGAATTACTCCAATCTTGGGGAAGCTTTAAAGAGGATCCCCTTCCGCTTCAGATACTTGGCGAGTTAAATCAGCAAGCGGTAATCATTTTTGATCAGGCGGGTTGGCAATAAAACTTTCTGTCATAGATAGAACCAGACTTTTTATCAGAGATACAAACCGATGGTCGCTTTTAACAGTGGCCATTGTTTGTATAATCTGCATTCCACTATTCACCATTATTGGCAATTTGAGCGGTGGCGTTGGAGAGATGTGGAGCCACGTTGCCGAATACCTTCTGATTGATTATCTGTCCAATTCTTTTGTGTTGCTGATTGGAACGGGAATCCTTGCGTTACTTTTCGGAGTGCCGGCTGCATGGTTCATTTCAAACTACGACTTCCCCTTTCGAAACGCATTAAATTGGTTGCTCTACATTCCATTGGCCATACCCAGTTACATCATGTCGTATGCGTACGTTGGGATGTTCGGAAATGGTGGCTCTTTAGAAAAACTGGGGAACGCACTCGGTTTCGGTGGCTTCAATATCAGCATGATGAACATTTGGGGATTGATGTTTGTGCTGAGCATCAGCCTGTATCCGTATGTGTTTGCAAGTTCACGAGTGATGTTCAGCAGCGCCTCAGGTTCCATCAAAGAATCGGCGGAGTTACTCGGAATTAGTCACAAGCGTTATTTCTGGAAAATCGCGCTTCCCGTTGCCTCACCTGCTATTTTTGGCGGGTTATTTTTGGTGTTGATGGAAGTGCTGAACGATTACGGGGCAGCGAAATATTATGGTATCAACACCTTCACGACGGGGATTTTTCGTACATGGACAGCCCTCGAAGATCTCCAAACTGCGATATATCTCGCATTTATTTTGGTGGTGTTAGTGTTAATTCTGATGAGCATCAACAAGGCGATTCGAGGACGGAAATCGTACGTCACACCCGATCTGGCACAAACAGATATTCAGCGTAGAAAGCCTATCGGCAGTTTTCAAAAAGTGGGGATTCCAATAATTTGTGCGCTCCCATTTGTTCTCGGCTTTTTACTTCCTGTGTTACAATTGGGCTACTGGGCAACTTTTCACCTACAAGAGCAGCTAAGTACCGACTTTCTATGGATCAGCACTCAAAGTCTATTTATTGCCGTCATCGCTTCGCTGATCACCGTTTCGGTTACCGTGATGCTGGTATTTTTTCCGAAATGGAGTCCGCAAAAGTTTACGAAATCTCTTATCAAACTAAGTACAGTCGGGTACATTATTCCCGGGGCAGTAATCGGCATTACCTTAGTGGCTAGCAGTGGTTTTTTTGTTCGATCATTTAATGATTGGTTCGGTCTTGAAATCGGATACCTGATTTATTCGGGATTGTTTTTACTGCTGTTTGCCTATCTCTTTCGATTTCTTGCCGTGGCCTATAATCCCATTGAAGCACATTCTTTACGAGTGGGCTCAAACCTGGCCGAATCGGCCTATATGTTGGGGAAATCCAGAATTCGCACTCTGTTCAATATTGAACTTCCACTTTTAAAAAGCTCGCTGGTAAGCGGATTTCTCATCGTGTTTATCGATGTGATGAAAGAACTTCCACTCACTCTTTTGTTAAAACCCTATCAGTTGCAAACCTTAGCGATTAAAGCTTATGAATATGCCGACGACGAGCGCGTTTCGGAAGCGGCAATCCCCTCGCTAATTCTTATTTTGATTGTGTGCGCAACCATGTTCATCGTTTCAAAGCTCAGCAATGACCAAAAATAACGCCCCCATTTTAGAAGTATCCGGATTAACCAAATCGTTTGATCAAACCGAACGAGCGCTCCACGGGGTGGATTACCAACTGAAAGCCGGCAAAGTATGCGCCGTGGTTGGAGAAAGCGGATGCGGTAAAACCACATTGTTACGATTGATTGCCGGACTCGAAGTACCGGAGCAGGGTTCTATCCAAATTGATGGAGAAGTGGTAAGCAGCACTTCCATTTCTAAACCTGCGCATAAGCGCAAAGTGGGGATGGTTTTTCAGGATTATGCTTTATTTCCGCATTTAACCGTGGAAGAAAATATCCGCTTTGGTGTTTCGAAAAGTGAAATCGAAAGCGCTGATAAACTCATCAAGTTGATCAAACTGAGTGGTAAGGAGAAGAAATATCCGCATGAATTGAGTAGCGGACAAAAACAGCGCGTTGCTATTGCACGCACGCTGGCTGTAAAACCTGATTTATTATTGCTCGACGAACCGTTCAGTAACCTGGATCTGATCACAAAATCCACCCTTCGGAAAGAAATACGAAAAATCGCGAAGTTATTGTCTATTTCAGTGATGTTCGTCACCCACGATATTTATGATGCCATCGACATTGCGGATGAAGTAGTATTTCTCCAAAACGGCGAGCTTCTACTCTCTTGCGATACTTCTGACTTACTCAATCAAGACGAAGAAAAAGTGCGGATGTACCTCGAACAAATTCAGACCCAAGCAAGGCACTTGTTGTCGTTGAAGGGGGATGGGTAGTTTTCTGATTCCAAATCAGTCATTAGCCTAATTAAGTACTTTTAAAGCACGATTTAATTTCACGAACCAAAAAAAGCTTCGCAGATCTCTCCGCGAAGCTTTTTAGAATTTGGGTTAAAACTACAACTGCGTTTTACTCCTGAATGGGAGGGGCGCCAATGGCGGTTAGTTGTCGCTCGAATTGTGCAAAACGATTGGCGATGGTGTTGAGTCCGCCTTTCATAGCGTCGAACTCGTTGTTACCAATTTCAATCATTTGTTTATGCATTTCGGTTGGTCCATACAAGCTGGTGAACATGGCCCGAATGCCAACAAACATTCGATCGGATGGTGATGGCGGATTGCGTTCACCGATTTCGTTTTTAGCTTCGCTGCCATCTAATTTTTCCATCAACTCTAACAGATCCATGTGGGTATCGTGCAATTGCTTTTCGAGGGCGGTGTTTTCCTGATCGGCTCTCGTATAGGCCATTTGCATCGCTTTCACCATATCGATGTGCTTTTCTACATCATTTTCGAAGGCCGTAAGCGCTTGTTGAAGTTCGATCACATCGTTCTGGAAAGCTACCATTTCATCGTAATCTGCTCCATCAAGCGTTCCTTCGCGCAGTGGAACTACGTCAAATTCCATGGGTTCGCTTAAATCGGTCACTTCACCGTTTTCCACTTTCGAAAGTGTTGCGGTATACGTTCCCGGAACGGCCATAAAGCCACCGCCAAACCAGCCGCCTCCACCATAAGACTGACCTAATTCAATGATATTTTTTGATGGAAGTCGTAAATCCCAATTTACGCGGTTCATCCCTTTTCGGGCGCTGCCTTTCACACGTTGCACTACTTGTCCGTCCATATCTTTAATGGTAATTCGAATGTAAGGCGCTACTTCACGCATTTCGGCATCCAAAGTATCCCAACCCGGGAATGGAATATCCTCTCCCTCTTCAATTGCTTTTTCAGATTTCACCCGATCAGCTTTCATCGACGACAATCCGTCTTTCAAGTAGTAGGTGAACATTGCTCCGAAATCAGGGTTTTCCGCGGTATAGAACGAGGCGCCGGGATCAATCTCAACGCTTCTCGGCAGATACCAAAATGCATCGCGAGCAGAAATCAATGCTGCTTCCTGATTGAGTAAAGATTCGCTTACCGATCTTAACGGCGAAATATCATCCAATACAAAGAAACCACGACCGAAAGATGCCGCAACTAAATCATCATGCTGTCGCTGTATGGTGATGTCGCGGAAGGAAATGGTTGGAGCTCCGCCATCTAATTCTACCCATTCGTTGCCACCATCAACCGTAAAGAAAATGCCGAATTCGGTAGCCGCAAAAAGAAGATTTGGTTGCACATGATCCTGCACCATTCTCCACACTAAATGGCGATCAGGGATATTCCCTGCAATGGATTTCCATGACTTACCACGATCGGTACTTTTAATCAGATACGGCTTAAAATCGCCATATTTATGATTATCGAGTGCAGCGTACACGGTATTAGCATCGTGTAAATCCGCTCTGATGTCGTTCACAAAGGCTGTTCCGGGAATTCCGCGAATATTACCCACTTCAAGCTTTCTCCAATTCTCGCCACCATCTTCGGTAACCTGAATTATTCCATCGTCGGTACCAACGTAGATCAATCCTTCAACCAAAGGAGATTCTCCTAACGAAGTAATGGTGTTGTAATTCGACATCGCGTTTACATCCCATGCGTTATCCCAGCTTTGCTGCCGACCCATAATTGGCAAAGTAATACGCTCTTCGTCGCGGGTTAAATCACCGGAAATGGGAGTCCAGCTATCGCCACGATCTTCCGATTTCCAAACTCGATGCGAAGCAAAATAAACTCGAGTTGGGCTGTGCGGGCTGATTAAAATTGGGGCATCCCAGTTGTAGCGTTCAAAATCTTCGCCTTCCAGTGGCTGCGGCTGAACAAAAGTACGCTCACCTGAAACTCGATCTATCCTATGCAAACCACCTTGTTGGGTTTCGCCGTATACAATATTCGGATTGCCCGGCTCAGTGGCAACGTCGTGGCCATCGGCAAATAAAATGTGCTTCCAGTCGGTGTTTCTGATTCCGTGCGATAAATCTGTTCTCGAAGGTCCTTCGTGCGTTCCGTTATCCTGCGTTCCGCCATACATGTTGTAAAACGGTTTTTCGTCATCTACTGCAACTTTGTAGTATTGCGTGAGCGGTAAATTCGGGATGTATCTCCAGTTATCGCCATGATCGAAGGTTTCGTACACACCTCCATCCGATCCCATTAGTAAATAATCCGGATCATCGGCGCGGAAAGCGAGTGCGTGATTATCGGAGTGTTTATCGCGCTCCGGCAAGTTGCTGTACGTTCGTCCATGATCGTTAGAAACAATGGTTCTCACGTTCATCAAATAAATGCGCCCGAAGTGATGCGGCGAAGCATATAATTCCTGATAGTAATGCGGGCCGGTTCCGCCGGAAACCATATCCGACATTTTCTTCCAGCTTTCGCCACGATCTTCCGACATAAACAGTCCGCCTTTAGTGCGATCCAACTCGATGGCAGCATACATGATGTCAGGATTTTGTGGAGAGATAGCCAGCCCTATTTTTCCAAGATTAGATCCCGGAATTCCTCTCTTTAATGGCTTCCAGGTGTTTCCACCATCGGTAGATTTGTGAAGTCCTGATCCCGGTCCGCCACCCATATACGCGGCAACATTTCGGTGCCGTTGCCAAGTAGCTGCGTATATTACATCCGGATTTCTGGGATCCAGAACCATATCGGTTACTCCAACCCATTCGTCATCGCCTAATGTTTTGGTCCAGCTTTGGCCGCCATCGGTAGATTTGTATAAACCGCGTTCGCCGCCACTATTCCATAATGGACCTTGTGCTGCTACCCAAACTACGTCAGAGTTTTCGGGATGAACCACTACTTTGGAGATATGCTCGCTGGCTTCGAGTCCCATATTTTTCCAACTCATTCCGCCATCTTCGCTTTTGTACACTCCATCGCCAAAACCAACGTGTCGGCCGCCAACATTTTCACCGGTTCCAACCCAAATAATGTGAGGATTTGATGGATCGATGGTTACGCTTCCGATTGAATAGGAAGGCTGATCATCAAAAATGGGTTTCCAGGTAACGCCGGCATTTTCAGTTTTCCAAACGCCCCCCGATCCAACGGCAACGTACCAAACGTTATCGTCGTGGGGATGAATGGCGATGTCGGCAATTCGCCCGGATGCGAAGCCGGTACTTACATTGCGTAATTCCAGTGCCCCGTAATTAGTGGTAGCGATGATCGATTTATCCTGAGCAAAACTAATAGTGGTAAAAATGCTCAGAACAATCATCAACCCATACTTAGTGAGTTTCTTCATGATTGTATCCTTTGATTGTAGTTAGTAGTTGTGATCCCTTCATTCTTAATCCACAGAACTACCTGTAATTTCGCAAAAGATGCAATTTTTCCGAGGGCTTTTACGCAGTTTTAAATATGGCGAATCTGATACTTAACTCACTAAGAGCTAGAGCAATAAGCCGGCCCAAAGAATGAGAACACTGAGAGCTGCCAGTATCAGAAGTAATGGCCAGATAAATTTCAGCCATGTATTGTAGCTAACATTCACCATGGCAAGCGATGGAAGCACTAATCCTGCAGGAGTAATAAATAGCATCAATCCAAAGCCAAATTGGTAAGCATTTACAATTTCTTCGGTTGGAACGCCGATTATTTGAGATAGCGAACTCATGATGGGCATGGAAACTACGGCCAATCCCGAAGAGCTTGAGATAAAGAATCCCATCACAAAAAAGACAACAAACAATGCCGGTAGAAATGCAAAACCAGACATGCCTTGTACAATTTGCACGGATTCATACAAAATAGTATCCGATATTTTGCCATCATTCATGATGATGGTAACGCCACGGGCAATCCCGATGATAAAACAAACGCCGAGCAAATCTTTAGCTCCTCCGATAAACTCTTTGATGAAAGCTTGCTCGCCGGTACGTTGCAGAAAACCCATCAATATGGAAGCAATTACGAAGAGAGTAGTCATTTCGGTAAGCCACCAGTGCCATTGCGAAACTCCGATAATCATCAACACAAACGTTCCGCCAAATAAGAGAAGCAATAAGATGGTTTTGAACTCAAGCGGTTCGGCATTTTTATTAAGATGAATGTGTTTAAACGGGCTTTTTAGATCGAGACCATGAAGCAGTGACTGCGTTGGATCTGCTTTTACTTTTTTGCCATAACGAACGATATAGCCGATGCAAAACATCGTGCCAAGCACTAATAAAGCCAGTCGGCTTGACAGACCGATGGTCCAGTTAATTCCGGCGGCATTAGAGGCAATGATGGTTGCAAATGGATTTACGGTACTTGCCATGGTTCCAATGCTCGATCCGATATAAATCACGGAAACAGGTACAAGTAAATCGTATCCGGCGGCAAGAAAAACCGGAACTAAAATCGGGTAAAAAGCCAGAGTTTCTTCGGCCATCCCAAAGGTGGTTCCGCCTAATGCAATTAGCGAAGTTACTAGAATGATGAGCACACTTTCTCGGCCTTGTAATTTCGATGCCAGCGCGGCAATTCCTTTATCCAAAGCGCCGGAATTATTGAATACGCCGATAAACCCTCCAATCACTAACACCAACAACACAATATCGATTACGGCATACATTCCTTTAATGGGCGCCATAAAAATTGCGATAATTCCTTGTGGAGCAGCCTCCACTTGTTCATAGGTTCCCGGTACAGAAACGGGTCGGCTAATATCGCCACTTGTAAATGTTTCTAACCCGATGGTGATGTTTAATTCTTCGAGGGTTACTTCTGTTGCAGGCATTGTTTCGACCCCATTCTGAGAACTGATTTCAAAGACATCCGAAACCGAGTTGTATTCCAGTGTACTGTAATTACCGGCGGGAAGAATCCATGTAGCTATTGCTGCGAAAACAATTACTCCCATCAACACGGTATATGGTGTGGGAAATCGAAATTTCATAAATCTAAGGGTTTTGTGTTCAATATTGGATGATACCCCAAAGCAACATGCTTAGCCACTTATTGAATTATTTTTTGGCTTTTTTTTGATTTCGACCTTCCCTTCATTTTTTCTTCATAAATAAAGGGTAAGCCTGTGTATGGTACAGAACTAATACAGGAGAAGACATGAAGAAGCAACTAATGCTGCTGTGGATGTCGTTGTACCCCGTTATTCTATTGGCACAGATCTCTGCAGTATCCCAAGAAACACTAAGCAATTCTGAGATTAACCCGGCTTCTACGCACCAGATATTATTTGAGCTGCGAAGTGATTTACCAATGGAATTGCCTGGATCGCGTGCCAAATTGGCTCCGGCTGAGCTGTTTAACCACGATTTTTCTTTCGATCCAGACACTACTTGGTCGTACGATGAAATGGCTGATCATAATTCTACTCTATATTATCCAACAGGATTTAGTCAGACTTTTGACATCGGAACTACCAATGACTTTACACGGAACATAAAAACATATAACTGGGATAAAGATTCAGCCCGTTGGGATTTTATGTTTTCCGGTATCGATTGGATACGCGATATGCGCATCGATAGTACGATAAATATGCGATTAGATACTGAAGGTACACCAACATATGGAGATAAATATGTTTATATCTACCCGCCATCAGAAGATGCAACTAAGGAAATATTTACAGAAGTGTATCGGCAAGATTCGGGGTGGAAAAAAAATACGCGCAATTTGAGCTTCGAATCGGAAGACAACAGTAAACATTGGAGCAGAACGTTCAGATACGATGCAGCAGTACTGGATTATGTAATCTCGAATGAAAATTTCTACGAAGAAACGGACGATCATACTTTATATGAATACAAATCTTATACAGGTGGACAGCTCCATTATTGGAATCGTCATTTTCAGCAGCTCGATGCGCATGGTGAAGTGGTTTATTCGGTAACTCATTATCTAAATGAGACGAAAGACGGATTAGCGCCATCCGATAGCAGTGCATTTATTGAAACCGACGATTTTGCTGAGGCGAAAGGATTCTACTACGAAAACGGCGAATGGGTGCTCGATACTTATTCCCGTACTTATGATCATCCTTCCGTGTTCATCGAAGGGCAGATGATTATGGATTCCGTAATCACCTACGACGTGGTTCACGATCAACAGGCCGATTCAATGATTGTTGGGGAAATCACTCATAAAACCATCTATATCAACGATGGAATGGAAAATCTTATCGAGATTCTAAGCTTAAGTCGAATTAACAATCAAATGACATTAATGAGCAAAAACACCATTGAGTATGCATTCATTAATAACGACTATTTTGAAACCATAAATCGATATTATCAATATTCTTACAGTTTAGGAAGTCTTTATTTGCAATCAGAATGGCATACCTTATTGGATGAATCCGGTGAGTTAGCAGGTGATATGAACTTTTACTTTACAGAAGATGGCGATACTACCAGCGGCTACAAATCGCTGATGTACTTTGATGAAGAATCGTTCTATTCCCTTAATTTCGAATGGTCGCCCGAGATTCATGATTTCATTAAAACCGGATTCATGATGCACGACGAAGGCTCACCAATTACTCAGTATGCCTATTACAGCACACAGTACACTTCCGATCGGAGCATTATTGTACAACATAGTATGCCCGCTGCTGTTAATCCGGGACCAATATTTGCAGAAATTGGTGACACATTGGATATCATCATTAGTGCGCATAATCCTGATATGACAATCCCAACATTAACTGTTGAGAATTTGCCGACGAGCGCTACTTTTGATCCGGAAACTCGTCGTCTTCTTTGGGTTGTAGATGAAGATCAGAACAAATTCATTGACCTCACGGCTACGAATAATTCAAAAAGCACCACCATAGAAGTTGCAGTAATTGTTGATGAATTTGGAGTTAATACGGAATCTGAATCAGAGGGCCCGGCTGCAATTCAATTGTATCAAAATTATCCGAATCCATTCAACCCTTCTACCACCATTAGCTTTGAACTTACTTCTACCGAAACAGTAACTCTTCAGGTGTTTAATCTGCTCGGGCAAGTGGTGGAAACACTGGTTGATGGCGAGCAGTTGGCACCGGGTTTGAGGCAAATCACCTTTAATGCAAAAGACTTATCAAGCGGAGTCTATTTTTATAGATTGGATGCAGGTGATGTTCATTTCACCAAAAAAATGGCTCTGATAAAATAAGCTGAAACAAGCCTGATAATGATAGGCGTCCTTTATGTAAAACCTCAGTAGCTGATCCCTACTGGGGTTTTTTGTTAGTTCAAATCATCGACAAAAAAAGTTAGTATTCCACGACGAATACCGCCTAAAAAGCCGATCCCATTTTCTATTTGTCCCGAATCCAGCATATCAAAAACGTAATAGTCCGTTTCTTCGAATTGTTCCCATTCCGGACCAAAGTGGATGTATCGAATATAAATTTCGTTGTTATCTAGTTGATGACATTCCACTTCGGGTTTCCAAAACTCCGGGGGTGTATTCGACGCGCCTTCACCACCAATGGGTGGAGGAAAGATGTCTACCAATAAATTTCGAACGGTAAGTTCCATATCCATGGTATTGGTGCCGGGCACATGATCGGGTTCATCCACTCGTTCAACTTCACCCCAAAATGTTTGTCCATTATAGTTCACTCCGGCTTCTGCCAAAATGTATTCGGGCGCAAGTACATTATCCCAAGTAAAGCGAACTTTATGATAACAATCCTGAACAGGATCTCGGTTAATTCTAAGAGTTCCAACTCCCGGCATTGTAAAGGTTGAGTACACGATTTCTTCGTTTTCATAACTGATTTCAAAGGTGTAGGCCACTCGTGGTTGAAGATCTTCTTGGATGATAAAATTTAAGGTGTAATTACCGTTGTAGTTGATGGTTGTGTCGCGTAATCCAATGTTTCTACCTGTTTCAACTTCTTTTAATGTTACCTCGATATCGTTATAGCCAACAGTTGAATCTGCAAGAAAAGGAATACTCACATCTCTGATCCGAATCAGGTTTTTATCTTCATTCAACTCAACGGCTCCATACACCGAATAAGAACCAATCGACTCTTCAAAAGGATTTATTACGCGTTCTGTATCGCAGCCTGCCACAGATACCAACAACAGAAGAATTATTACACTAAATACAGTAGTTGATTTTATCATAGACTCAGTTGGTGGCTTTTTCATGCTTTTTAGAAAAATTCGGCTTTTTGCGTAGGCTTGAACTACGAATAATGAGAATACTTTATTCTATTAATTTAATCGCTTTTATACTTATTCCCATTAACAACACGATTCGTTTTTTTGAATAGGTAGACACGGTGTGTCAGAGTACGAACAAAAAACACAACAATCCCCTTTTTTTGGCTTCAACAACCGCTTGCATGCCTGCAGGACACTCCCAAAAAAACTGACAAGCATTATCACTCATCTCCTCTTCACTTTTGGCCGAACAGAACGGACAGGTAATGTTTGCCAAATAGAGAACTCTTTTCTTTTCAATCATTGCGATAAAGGAACTTGGCGCTTACTGTTGATGCGGCCATTCCACCTGTTCAATCCTTTAAATAATACCACCAGTAGCATCGACCACACTACTATGATTCCTTCCAACACTAATATATAGGTAGGCCAAGGTGGTAGGATGCTAAAAAAGGTGGTTCCGGGTGGTTTCCCCATTATATATAAGTAATTACTTCCCAGAAGCAGATTAAACCCATAAATAACAATCGCAACTCCATTGATGGCAATCAACGTTCGCGCTACGTCTTTAAATTCCAGCGTCCATTTCCAACCAATGGCAGGATAAAGTGCCAACACCACTAATCCCAAATGAACACTCCAGTAACGGATGGCATCATAATGAAATAACGAGTATTGCACCGAGGGAGTAAAATTGGCTTGAGAAACTCCTAAAATCACCCAAAAAAAAGTGGTAGCCCAAATCACTCTACTTTTAGTGGCGTAAATCCAGATCATTACGAAAGGCAAAAAATTACACATGTGTAAAGGAATGTCTTTGGTAACATCGAAGGTATTGGTGTATACATTTAGAGGGATTTTAGCCAATTGCATACTTGCCAATGTTATGGAAATCAGTAATAGCATTTTGCGTTGAGCTTCTTCTGTTCGAAGTTTCATCCATCTCAAAAAAAGAATAAATGTTGCCAGAAAAACGGTTAACACTACAAAATGCTCGGTAGAATAGCTTTCAAATCGCATGCTAGTGTTAAACAACGAATTCATTACGCGGTTGGCTTTCCTCTATTACTGTTTGTGTAGTTTTATAGTCTAAATATCTAACGATGAAAACAAACTGCATACTTTCAACTGATTGTTAGCTCTGTCTACATTGTGCTCGGGATAAGAAATTGAGTAATAGACATTTCCATTCAGATAATCGGTCAAAAACCGAACTGCCATAATGTAGGCCATATATCCTCCAGAACGAGGTATGCTTTTCAGTTCACGGTCGGTAAGAATTCCTTCGGTGCCATCTACATATCCATCTATAAATGCGTAAATGAATTCCGGATTTAAACGAATTGCGCCCAGATTCGGATCATCTTCTTTTGTATTTACTGCGATCGATCGAAGAGCATCGCCGGAATCATAAAACACAAAACCGGGCATGATGGTATCCATATCAATCACTGTTCCCAGTTCGTCTGTGCCAATAAGCACATTACTTAATTTGGTATCATTGTGAAGAATTCGAATCGGAAAGCCGCCATTAGTTGCGGTATCAAAAAGCGAGTACATTTCCTGCCGATATTTTTCGATTTCTGATAATACCGATTCTACATTAGTAATCCGGTTTTCATCACACCTTTCATTCGCTAGATCTAATTGCCTCAACCTAAACCGAATGTTATGAAAATCGGGTATATGCGTGTGTATCTTTGCTGCCGGTATTTCGGCCACCGCTTTTAAAAAAGTGCCGTAGGTTTGTCCCGCTTTCCTACATATTTCGGCAGATTTAGGCGTTTCGAACGTCTTTTTATTTTTGATGAAGATGTGCATTCTCCACACTTCACCTTCATATTCTAACCAATATTTACCTTGTTTGGTTGGAATTAGTGGTGCCACTAAATTTCGATATTTCTCCTGACTTTGAATATGCCCCGTTACCAACACTTGATTTTCCATAAGGTGCTTCACATTCTCGAATACCTGTTGATTTACCTTTTGAAGAATAACATCCGGTTGGTTGGGCAACGCGTTTTTTAAGTGATATGTACTATTGATATGCCCGCTTTTAATCGAAGTTATGGACTCGATACCGAGTGGCACGTCAAATTTACCGGCCAAAGTTTTGATCGATGCTCCTATTCCCACAGTTGCGCCGGGTATTCACCCTTTTGTATACGTTCTTGAATATTTCTCTGAACCTCAGCTTTATCTTCGGGGTAGGTAACTCCAAACCAACTCGAGTCAGTAGCAGTTACAGGTACTTGTACACCTCGATCGATGAGTTCTTTCAAAATCTGCGGGGCGTAAAACTCAGCTTTTAACTGATGTTTATTCTCATGATAAAAGGCTTTGAACATTTCTTCCATCAATGAGTAAACAGCAGGAGAAAACCCCATTAGATTCATACTCACGATAGTATCTGGCGGCAAAACGTACTCGCCATCTTCTCGAACTGAAATTATTTGATCATCTTTCTTCTCGATCTGAGTATGCTCCTCAATTCCATTCAAGTTGCCTTGTTGAATATCACAAATCCCTCTCGATACACTCCCAAAATCAGAAAGTGTGTCGTCTAAAAGATAACCTACCATGCCGGCATTCATCTCGCCCGGTTCGAAAGTTTGTAGTAAGTCGTGCATTTGTTTAATGGCTTTGGCACCATAAAAATCGTCGGCGTTTACCATACAAAACGGAGATGTCACTACATCTTTTGTAACCCAAAGAGCATGACCGGTTCCCCACGGTTTTTCTCTACCGGGCACAGGTGTACAACCTTCTGGCAAATTATCCAGCTCTTGATACACAAATCGAACATCAATTTTGTGAACAAATTTACTGTTTACAGATTGTTCGAAATCGGCTGCAAATGCTTTCCTGATTACAAAAACTACTTGATCGAAACCGGCACGTATGGCATCGTAAACGGTGTAATCGAACAGTTGCTCACCACTTGGGCCAAATGAATCTACTTGTTTTAAACCTTTATAACGGCTGCCTAGTCCGGCCGCCAAAATTACTAATGTTGCTGACATATTATTGTTTTAGAGGTCTCCAAGACCAAATACAGGGTTACGTGTTATCCATTTTCCTTCGGTAAAATCGGGAATTGACTGAGGTGTCCCACCCTCTTGAATCGAAATTTCAGAAAGTGGTGTGATCACTCGCATTACGGCCGCATCGTATACATCTAAAACGGGTTCTATTCCGCGACGAACACTTTCTACAAAGGCTCGATCGAGGAAGAAATCCATTCCTCCATGACCTCCACCAACGGCCTCTTCTCCATATTTCTTCCAAAGCTCGTGATCGTATTTTTCGAACCATTCATTCCCAAAATCCCAGCGGTGCGATTCTGAAATTCCTTCAACGTGTACGCGTTTTGTGTAGTAATCGAACTCGGCAAGGCCATCAACTCCCTGTACTCTAAAACCCAGTGAATAGGGTCGAGGTAAATTTGTGTCGTGAGTTAGTATGATCGTTTCTCCACGAGCGGTAGTAATGGTAGATGTTACGATGTCGCCCAGCTTCCAATTTATTTTTGTATACGGATGATTTTCGCCTCCATCAGGGTGATTTTGGGCAAAGTGCTTTAGCGACCTTGCCTTGGTTGCGTGCGATGATATCGAGACTAATCGATTGCCGCGGTTCATATCCATATATGTTGCTATTGGTCCTAAACCATGTGTCGGGTACAAATCTCCATTCCGATGTTCAGAATGGGCTGTTCGCCATCTTGCCTCACCGTAGCTTCCATCACCATACATTAAACCGCCATTACCGTCATTAAACTTTACTGTTCGCAAATCATGTTGATAACCCCCTCTAAAATGCACCAATTCGCCAAAAATATTATCCCGAACCATGTTTAATACCGCCATCACATCACGGCGATAGCATACATTTTCGAGAAACATTAAATGGGTTCCGGTTCTTTCATGGCAATTTACCAGTTCCCAGCATTCATCCACCGAAAATGCACCGGAAACTTCGGCTCCTGCATAAACACCCTCATCCATCGCGGCGATGCACATTGCTGTATGCCATCGCCAATTGGTTGAAATTATTACACCATCTAGGTCTTCTTTAGCAAGCATTTCCTGGTAGGAATATTCGTTTGCGGAATAGACAGTCGGTTTCGGTTTTTTGTTTTCTTCGAACATGGCCAGTGTTTTGTCAACGGCATCCGGGTCGATATCGCAAAAGGCAGGACATTCAACTCCATCGGTAGCCAGTATATTATTCACATGATTTCGCCCTCGTAATCCTGTTCCAATAAACCCGATTCTTATGGTGTTAGATGACCGCTGTTTTGCTTTTAATACTGCGGGTGCACCTAATACAGTGCCAACTGTGGCAACAGTACTGGTTTTAACAAATGTTTTTCGATCCATTGTAATTGTTTTAATTATTCAAGATTCATTTTGGGCCATGTTCGTAACATGAAGTAAATCGACATTCCAAATATTCCGGCGAAAATCTGTCCCATTCCAAAATTTCCATATACAAAATACCCAATGGCAAATAACGCCGAATAAATTCCGATACAGCCTAAAAATACATTCAACAAACTAATTGGTAAATCCCAAGAAGTATTATCGACATCGAGTTCTACATTAGCTTGTTTAGCACTGTCAATTACTTTTTGCCAACCCGGTCCGCCCGGATGTACTTTTTTATAGAAGCTGTTTAATACTTCCATCGATTCGGGTTTTGTAACGAAAGTAGTACCAACCCAAACCAGCGTGGTAATGCAAACAGCGATAAGAAGCTTTACCGTTGAACCATCGATAAGTGTGGTTGCTACAATTTCGTCTGGCACCCAAAAAACTAGTACAATAGCTACGATAGTAGCTGAAATCATAGCTGTGATTTCGGTCCACGCATTAATTCGCCACCAAAACCAGCGCAATAGATAAATGGCTCCAGAACCTGCCCCGGATAGCAATAAAAGATCGAAGGCCTGGGTGGCATCTTCCAGAATTGTTAGAGCAAGTGATGCGGAAAAGATCATTAAAATAATCGTAGCAACCCGGCCTGTTTGCACCAGCTCTTTTTCTGAAGCCTCAGGACGAACAAAGCGTTGGTAAAAATCACTTACCAGATAAGAGGCTCCCCAATTTAAATGTGTTGAAATCGTAGACATAAATGCCGCGATTAACGAAGCCACAACCAAGCCTAACCAACCGGGACCTAATTTGGTTAGCATTACGGGATAGGCGATATCATCGCCAAGATATTGATCGGCAATATTTGGAAATTCTTGCTTTATACTCATCAGATCGGGATATAAAATCAACGATCCCAATGCAACAATAATCCAAGGCCATGGCCGAAGTGCATAGTGTGCAACATTGAATAATAAAGTTGCTCCCATCGCATTTTCCTCGTCTTTTGCCGCTAACATTCGTTGCGCGATGTAGCCACCTCCACCAGGTTCTGAACCGGGATACCAAACCGCCCACCATTGTACAGCAATGGGAATAATGAACATACTTATGAGTATAGATGGATTAGACAGATCAGGGAAAAAGCTGATTTTATCAACAACATTGGGATGTGATATTAAATTGGTAAGACTTCCAATTTCCGGTTGTTGAATAACTACATAAGCTGCGTAAATGGCACCAAACATAGAAATCCCAAATTGAAAAAAATCTGCCCAAATCACACCTTTTATTCCGCCCAAAGCCGAGTAAAATACTACGATTACAGAAAGGCTGATTACAATGGTAATGGGTTGTAAACCAAACATCACCGATCCAATTTTAATGGCCGCGAGAGTAACAGTACCCATGATTAAACAGTTGAACAAAACCCCCAGATATAGCGCCCGAAATCCTCTTAAAAATGAGGCTGCTTTGCCACCATATCTAAGTTCGTACATCCCCAAATCAGTAGTTAGTTCAGATCGTCGCCAAAGTTTTGCATAAATAAACACAGTAACTAAACCTGTTATCAGAAAAGCCCACCACACCCAATTTTTTGCTACTCCATTTTCCCTGATTAACCCTGTAACAAGATTAGGTGTATCTGCAGAAAAGGTGGTTGCTACCATTGAAATCCCCAATAACCACCAAGGCATATTTCTGCCACCTAAAAAAAATTCTTTTGTGTTTTTCCCGGCCGACTTTGAAGCCCACCATCCAATAGCTAGCAGCGTTATAAAAAATAAACTAAGAATCCCCCAATCGATGGTAGAAAGAATCATACAAAGCCCGATTAATTAAGTGCGAAGGAATATGGCAGGAAGCTCGCAAAAAGGAAAGGCAGTTTTTTGGACGGATAAAATGTTGATTGGGTTAAACTAACTGTCTAAATCCAGCTATTCCTTGCTCTGTTTTAACTTTGAAAGAGATTTCAATACGCCTGCTTTAACTCCCGGACTTAATGAATTCAAATACTGAGGCTGAGTAATAGTGTATAGTTCCTGCTCTAATTCAGGGTACTTATACACCATCTTAATAATATGTTCGAAGGCAGTATATCTAACCGAAGGTTTTTTACGAACCGATTCCCAAATTGTAACAGATTGGTCGTATAAGATACTTTCCTGATCGTCGCTTAACTTCATACGTTGAAGTAACTTCATCAATTCGCGTTGATGACCATCCTCTTTTTCAGGTAATACATCAAGTATTTTATCGATGTAGGGGCGAACTCTTGTGTCGTTGTCTTCAATTACAGTTCGGGCTACCCATGCTGCGCGCCAGCACATTGGAGGCTCGTTTGTTAAGCAGATGGGTAAAATCTGCTTTATAAGCTCAGGATGTTCTTTTAATACCCGTTCTGCTTCGGGTTTAAAATATTTGGAGAGAAGGATTTCTATGCTTGGTGTGCTAGCCATTACTTAATTATAAAAGCAAATGATCAACATATGTTTGTTTATAAGCAACACCAAGAAGCAAAACCTGATAGATCACGAAGAATGGAAAAAGAAAAAGCCTCACTTTCCAGTGAGGCTTTTGGGGTCATCTATCAATACGGCTCGCACAATCAAAAAAGCGAGCCGAGGGGTATCAGGGGTTCTTAACACAAAACGTTTACGACTCTTCTCTCAAGTCGTCAATGCAGTCTACAGAGTTGAGTAAATCTGAAACCATGTTTCTAATTCCATTATAAATGTAGAATTTTGCTTCAGGGTATTCCTCCAACAGCATTTCCAACTGCATCATAATATTTCGAATATCTCTTTCCATCATCTGGCCCTCTCATAAATTTGGTTCTTCTACCGTACCTCTAATTTATCGGTCGAATTCTGAGATCTTAAGTACAACTTGTGTGCCAATTATATGCGAACTCGTAACGAACCACCGAATCTACGAGCACCGGGACCGGTTAAGTATTCAAAACCTAGATTGTTAAGTCCTGCCCCATTCGAGTTTACGTTCGGATCAAAACCTGTGCCCTCAGGAATATTGTACATTTTCAGAAAGGCATTTTCTACCGAAAAGGAAATAATTACCTCTTTTAACCCTGTTTTTGTAATCCATTGATGCGGAATTTGATATGAAAAACCGATATGAGAAATGCGTAGATGAGTCATATCGTAAACTCTCAATTCATCGGGCCCAAACCCAAGATTACTGAAATAGTATTGTTGCTTACTGATCTCAATATCGTTCGGAGTACCATCAAATTTTACACCTTCAATAATAAATGTCTCTTCTCTGTCGAGTGTTGATGAAATTAAACCCCTTCCAACCAGTGAACTAATCCAGCTACTGTACATGTCGCCCCCTTTTTGATAATCAATCTGAATTGAAAAGCTTAGGTTCTTGTACCGTACTTGTTGTAGGGTAGAGAGATTCCAGTCGGGTATTGGGTTTCCGATAATATCATTCTGATCGGTAAGGTAATTTCCATTATTATCGATAATTGGTGTGCCAATGGGAACAGATCTCATATTGGGATCTGCCCTCTGAATATCACTTGTAACCCGCAAAACGGTACTACCATACATGCTTAGATAAGGCTCATTAACCTGAGCCAGATTTCCCCGAAAAGATTGGCTATTTCCTAATTGAATTGCATTAAAAGTACCTGTGTATTCTTTAACATCTGCTTTAGTGGTGCTAAAATTCGAAATAATCTTCCAATTAACTTTTCCTTTGAGTGGTACTAACACCGCCTGAGCATCAAAGCCCTCAACTTCCATTTCGAGTAAATTATCGAGTATCGAGCCAAAGCCTTGTGTGGGATTTACAGCAATTCTGGAGATTAAATCGGTATGTATTCTTTGATAATATTTCCCGGAGAAAGAAATTCGATCTTTAAATAAACCAAGCGTTGCAGCAACTTGTTTTTCAATTGATCTTTCTGGTTTTAATTCATCGTTTAACCCAACACTGGGCCGATCTTGTACTAAAATTTCAAGTTCTGTTAAAATCGATCTGCCTGATGTGAAATAAGAAAATGAGAAATCTAAATTGCTCAGGATTTCGTCATTATCCACAAGTACTTTTGATGGAATTACACCAAAAGTGACGTAAGGATAAACCGCATTCATATCTTGTTGATGCAGCGATTGATTCCACTGCCTGCGAACGCCAACATCAGTGTATATCCATCGATCAAGCTCTAACTCCATCGAGCCAAATGCACCAAACGATCGGCGTTCAAACTCTCTTTCCATCAGCTCGTTGGTAAATGAATTCGTAGAGCTTTGAACCCTAAAATTATCGTGTTCAAAAACACCATATTCTCGTATATCGGTGCTTTCCAGCCCTTTTTCATTAATATTTTCGCTCATATAATGCCCACCGAGTCGCACTTCTGCAAAGAGCCTATTCCCTAAATTTGGACGATACGTAGCAAGTGCAAAATTATCGAGAAGCGTTCGATCAATTTCAATGGTTTGGTAGAGCCCTAATACATAAGGAAAGTTGAAGGTCCCCGTAGGATTTAGCTTGTACTCCTGATTCTCATCGTAACTATCAAATGTATAGGTGTAGTTGAATTGAAATCGATCTGAGGGATTAAAAAGTAGTGCAGTTTTACCCAGTATGCGATTGGTTTCATTAGTGGTTGAGGCATTATTTGCAAACCAAACAGGATGAATAATATCTGGTCGGTAATAGGTAAAGCCATTATTATCCGGCGAACTACTTGGTAGTGCTAAGTCTATAGACCTCGGAGTAAAAAACAGGTAGGTGAATGCTCCTGTTGTTGCTCCACCTTCTACAACTCCACTTCCACTTCCTGCCGATAAGGGTGGCATTTTAACATCAGTGAATAAAAACTGTAAACTTGATGTACCCTGTACATTATCTAAAAGTTGATACTTAACGGAGCTTCCAAAACTGTTTTTAAGAAAAGCATTGTTGGGGGTAAAGCCTTCTTCCTGATTTCCGGCGTAATTGAAACTCCAGGAAGTACTCCCTTTTCTGTAATTCAAATCTATAAATGACCGACTTCCAATACCATTTCTGAAGTAAGCATCGGTTGGGGTTTCTCTTGCTTCATAGCGATACACTTCGGTGGCATAATCAGGTGCATCATCACTTGTGAAATTGTAAAAACCATAAGGATGATCTACTAATACAGCGCCATCGTTATCCAGTCCATTAAAATTGGATGGAAAATCAGCAGGATCCCGGCTATCAAAAGAGGCTCCCCAAGAACTAAAAAATGGACCATATTGACCGTTAAAACCCATCCCAAATTGGTTTTGATAATCCGGTCGGCTCGACATACTCGTAGAATAAACACTTTGATCTATTGTAAGCTCATAGCCTTCTCTGGTTAAATCGATTGCGTTTCTTCTGGTTGTAATTTCAATAACTCCATTTGTGGCTTCTTCGCCATACAAAAATGTACCTTCTAGTGAGCTTAAAACATTCACCGAAACAATTTCGGAAGGATGAAGATCGAAAGATCGATTTGGAGTAACTAAAGAACCTCCTCCGTTAAATGCGCTGCTATTATGATTATTTGCCCCATCAAACCTGATGCCATCAACTATTATTAATGGATTGCTGGGCGTATTTAAGCTCGAATAGCTTCGAAAAACTGGGTTTGTCCCTGTTCCGGAAACTCCACCTGTAGAGTGAATTATGAGCCCCGGTGAGAGTCCCGACAACGCTCTTAAAACATCTGACTGAAAGAGAGCTTTGGACGAAAATATACTGGCAGTGGTTGAGTCGGATATGGATTGAGCATGTACTTGTTGAATCCCGAAAAAAAGTAGTGAAAGCGAAAGTAAAAGTATTTTCATAGGCATTTTAGCTTCAATAACTGAAGCACAGTCGGATTAGTGCCTAAAAAATCAGTTTGTTGCCAATTGATAATATATGCGTACTACAATTCTTCTATTGAGGGCTCTGTTCTCAATAATATTCCTACCATCTTCATCCACATGTGGCACTACCGGCTTGGTATCGGCGTAGCCCGACGCTTTAAGTCGCTCTGCTTCAATTCCTTCTTCAATAAAATATTTTACCACACCTGAGGCTCTTGCCACCGACAATTCCCAGTTGGATGGGTAAATTGGGGTATTGATTGGAACATTGTCTGTATGCCCTTCCACATCTACATTAAACTTGTAGAAATCAAGCTCATTCATGGCTTGTGTTACTTTGTCGATAATTCTTTGGCCGGTAGGCAACAACTCGGCCTCTCCCGATTGATAAAATGAACTGCTGGAAAAGAATAGTTTTATACCGTCACGGTCGAGAGTAATATCCACCAAGCCTTGTGATTTTTCTTCAGCGAGTAGTGAATCCAAATCTGCTTTTACTTCAGCTAATGGGGTACGAACATCCTCTTGTTTAGATATTTCTGACCGTAGTCCTTGCTTCATTTGCTCCCATAGATTCAAATCAACGTAAGAAACGGCAATAAGCATTGCGAAAAATGCAAGCAACAGGGTGATCATATCACTATATGTGAGCAACCATTCCTGATCCTCAATATGTTCTTCCTGTAAATCTGAATTCCCGCCATATTCGCGCTTAATCACCGGAAGCCTCCCTTAGTCTGCTACTTGCTTATTCTTGAAATCTCTTCTCAAATAAGTGCTCAACTTATCCTGAATGTAAAACGATGATTTTTTCTCATTAATCAACAATACACCTTCGAGGATAAAATATTCACGAAACCGATTAAGCTGAGCTACATTTTTAATTTTTTCAGCTACCGGGTAAAAAATAAATCGTGCAAGCGAAATACCGTATAAAGTCGTGATTAACGCGGCCGCAAGTCCAGGCCCCATACCCGATGGATTTTCGAGTTGTCCAAGCATTACCACCAACCCAAATAAGGTTCCAAACATCCCAAAAGAAGGCGCTGCTGCTCCCATAGCACGCAGCACATCAACTACTACAAGTTGGCGAAAATACTGTTCTTCAATGTGATTAGAGCCAAAGGATTTGATATCATCATTAGAATAATTGGTACTCATAAGTGAGAATAAATATCCGGAAACTTCTCCTATGTGTTCATCTTCCAATTTCGAGAGCGCATTTACTCTGTCGTTTTTGATCTGATCATTCCACACCAGCATCTCACCCAAATCATTTTCCAATGTTTTTGACGAAGTTTTTGCCTGGCTGAATAGGTAAAAAAGTCCTGCGAAAGCCTGCCCTACATATTTTGGTTGATAGGTGATGAAAACCGCATTTAAAATCCCACCCATCACAATAAATAAACTAGGCAGATTCAAAAATGTATATTGCGATAATGCCGGGATTGAGCTTAATACCGTTGTTACATTGGTTATTTCGGTTATTCCGAATACTAATATGCCAATGCTGAAAATTACCCCTAGTATATTGGTTAACGAAAGCCTCATTGTCCACCGTCCTCTCGTAGTTCGTTTATTAAAGTTTCTAATTCAGGTATGCTAGGCACCGGAATATTTGGATCCATTTGAACCGCTTTATTCCAATTTGCCCGCGCTGCTGTGATGTTTTCCATCATGAAAAAGATGGTTCCTTTAAGAGCGTATGCATCTGCTGTTTCTTGAATTTTGAGCGTCTTTTCAACCTCATCTAAAGCTTCTCTGTATTCCCCCAGATAAAATAAATCCTGTGCTTTTCGATAACTCGACAACAAAGACTGAATATCGCGGGCACGATTTTTAACCATAGATGAATCCACTACTACAATCGAGTCGGATTCGGTGGGAGTCATTCCTTTTAGATCCAGATAAAACTCATCTTTGTTCGGGTCTAAAGTTATCTGAATGGCTGAGCTTGCATTGCGGTAAGTTACTATAACCGGATTGCCCTGTTCTTCTCCTTTTTCAGCTTGATTAGCACTTTCAGTGGTTCCAACATCTGTCATGGACTGCATAGTTGGTTGCGTAGTTTCTTGTGCAGCTTCGGTTGATTTACAACTATAGCCAGCAAATGCTACCAACGCGAGTAATAGTATAATTTTAGAATCTGACAACCGCATGTACACCATATCCAACCTTATTGTAAGTTATTCTATCGTTATTGCTTAACGTCAATTCTTCGCCAGATAAAATCAAGCTTGTGTAAAATGATAAACCAAGGTTTTTACTCATATTAAACATGATACCCGGCTTTGCAGTAAACAATTCACCTTTGGTTGAGCTAATTGGAAACTTAACATTGGTATTAAGAAATACCATCATTCGATAATCATCAATATCCTCGTTCTTTTCGGTTGTTAATGCCTGATAATAGGTAACACCCAATTGAAGAAGCATCAGGTTAAAATCCTCATCTCGAGTAGAACGCAAAATATCTATACCTCCTGTAAAACCTAAGTAGGCACTATTTTCTTTGTTTAATGGCTGGCGATAAGTGAAATTAGCACCATAATTTAACACTGGATTACTTATCGAAGTATCCTGATTGGCAAAAGAAGTGTCTGCTCTGAATTTGGAATCTGTTTGCATCGAACCAGCCCCAAAGGATAGAATAAAGGTATTACCTTTGTCAACTTTCTCGATCACTTCAAATGGATTGGCAATAAAACTTTTTGACCAAACAATTTCTCTTGAGCTTGGGTTCATCATTCGTATCGACAAGATCAAACCGTCAGGGTTACGGCGTTGTAGTCCTACTTCGATTAATCCATTTACACCATATTTTGTAGTAATTTCGGATAGAAAATCAGGAGAAACATCAGCTAATGACCTACCTTGAATATTTAGGATCTGAAGAGTACTGTCGCTGCCAAAGATTTTCATTTTATCATTGGGCTCCAGTTCAGGAGGTGAAAGTACGGTTAGGCCAGCATAAGTTCGAAGAGATGATTCTATTTCACCTCGGATGAATTCTACTTCCTGCATCGTAAAACGCATGGCGTTATAGTTCATCTTATAAACAGCTACCCTACGTATGTTTGCAGGAATATCGTTTAACTGATCCACCATCTGATTTGTAATCAATTCCATCTGGTAGGGCACACCTTCTTCATGAGTTTGTGCCTGAGAATTTTCTACCCTACCAACTATAAGTATCAGAAAACCAAGCAGTGCTATTCTTTTCATAGTTAGCCCTCAGTCTTCATTTTTCGGCGAACAGCATACAATACTGTTTTCTGTGCGTCTTCAATACTTGCTTTTGGTACCTCAGCAGGATTGTCTACTTCAGAAAGGATAAGCTGTTGCTCTCTTTTCGGTCGCACTTTCAGAATTTTTTCTCGCACTGCAGCTGGTGCTGTTTTAAGTGCCAGAATTAGTGTTTCTGTTTGGATATCCTCTAGTGCACTTTGAACAAACTCGTCTTTAACTTTCGGCAGATCATCAAAACCAATAAAGAACTTCTTGATACGCTTTGCCAGATTCAGATCCTGTTCGGCTATCGATCGCACGTAATCGTCTTGTTCCGAAAGCGGCATGGTTTCCAAAGTGGTAAGAATCGAGTCGATACCATCTGCAGCAACGTATTTCATGTCCGAAACCGATAAGGCTTTATTCGAGAAATGGGCCGCCACTTTTTTATACACTGATATTGGGATATTATTGATCTTTCCCATTTTAAGAAGGATTGATATGCGTTTCTGATCCTCCATTTTCTGTAGAATTACACCAGCTCGCTCGCCTGCAATTTGTGCTAACAGAATAGCAACCAATTCGTCCGATTCTTCTTTAATTAAGTGTAATAATTGAACGTCTGTTAATTGATACACAAAATCGAACAGATTAGAGCCGGAATCAGCAGTACCGTTTTTAGTATTAACCTGCTGCATGCTACGTCGCAAAGCCTTTACTTCTTCAATTTTTTCATCAATAGGAATAGGCTCTAAATTTTGAATGGCATATTTCACCGATTCGTAGTGTTCTACCTTTAAATGGGGTTCCAACACGTTAATCAATTTCTCATCTACGCTGCTTAATGATCTTGCAGAACGAATAATGCCTTGCTCATCATCACTAGCAATCCATTGCCCTACTAAGTCGGCTACTTTATCCGGATGACTTATACAAGAATTGGTTACGTAGGTCTTATCTTCTTCGTGTTGCGCCAAAGTTTTAGCGTCCGGACCTTTTGGCTCTTCCTTTTTTGTATCAGCTGCCGATGCCGGTATCATTCCATCATACCCTTGCATTGGAGGCATTCTGTATTCCTCATCTCTTTTTGATGGCTTTCGCAACAGGGCGAACAATACTGCGATAAGGAAAAGCACCCCCAAAATTGCAATTACATAGATAAGGTGTTGCGGATTATTCCAATCGATTCCCAAAAACATATTCTTTTCGGGTTCTGCATTTTCTTGTTGATTGGTTACCGGTTCCAGCAATTCAACCTGAGGTTCTTCTTTCTCAGCATCCTGATTTTTTGTAGCTCGTTCTCGAACATCTTGCTGAATAGCTCGGGCACTCCTTGGAAATACTTTCTTTTCAACGGTTACAATATCACCCCGAAAAGGATCGGCATTAGCGATCAAAGAGGTAGCTTCTTCTACAAATTCGACATCTTCATCACTATAAGAAGTATCAACAAGTACTTTAATATTAAGTCGGGTCAGTCTGAATCGCGCATCAAAACCGGATGCCTTTAGGCTGTCGGTGGTACCATTGGTTGATCGCTGTAAATTTGGGGGAACAAAAGGAAGTCCCGGTAAATTCTCGATGCGAACAGGTTCTTCTCCTTCTATTACTTCGTAGCCTCGTGGAACCAAAACTCTTTCGAGAGTTGCTTTGGCGTCAACTATAAAAGTCCCACGCCGGTAATAATCCGACAAAGCGTTGTTAAGAATTACTTCGTAATACTGCTCGTACTTAGCAGCCTCCTCCTGAACATCGGTAGCTGCTACCTGTCCGGGTAATGTTTGGGCAATAATACCAGTGCTTAAAAAGGCAACCGTAAGTATTAATAGCCATTTGTGTTTTTTCCCAACCATTTCAAACCCCTGTAGAGTAAGTTGATGCCTGTAGTTTTGATTTATTTTTTACGAAAAGAGCCTAAGTATGCAGAAAATTTTAGAGTTTTCCACATTATTATTCAAAAAACTACTTAATTATACCTATAAAAATCTACTTCTTTTTACGATATCTGAGCACTAAACCATCATTTCATATACTCTTCGTCCTTCTTTTATTGAATTATCCACATTTTTTTCTACTCATTGAGTAAATCAACGTTTACTGCTTTAATTCAGGGTAGTTGTAGATTTATAAGTTAATTCAAGCAATTTTTTATCAATAAAAGCTCTCTCATATCTTGTTGAACAGTGTTTCTTGGCTAGATTATAACTTGAAATCGCTTTTTCAATCTCTCCACTTTTTGAATACACTCTGCCAATAGATGCATAAATAACCGAATTATTCTTTTGCTCATATTTAACCAACAAATGCAGCAGATTCAGGCTTTCTTCAATTTCCCCTTGTTCGCATAGTGCGATAGCCAAATTAGTTCTCACTGATACAGAGTCATCGAAAGTCAATAACTGTCGGTATAAAGTTATTATTTGATCCCAGTTCGTATCATTGTATGAGGATGCGGTACTATGAATAGAAGCAATTCCGGATTCGATGTGATACCTCGACAGCTTTTCAGTTTCTCTTGATTTCTTTTGGTGAAATAATCCTTTCCTTATAACCTGTTTATTCCACATTTCCCGATCCTGTTCTTCAATACTTAATGGTATCCCGTTTTTATCACATCTTGCTTCAAAGCGAGAAAATTGAAATAACATAAGCGCATACAAAGCATGTGTGCTCGCTTCAAAAAGGTACTCTGTTTCTAGTATCCAATCTGTTAGCTGGAGCGCTTCAAAGCTAAGGTCGGCATCAAACACAGCATCAGACTTGGTGGTTGAGTATCCTTCATTAAACATCAGATACAGCACTTTTTCAACAATTGGCAATCGTTGTTTCAGCTCCTGCGTAGATAACTCAAGTAAAAAATTCTGATGCTCTCTTAAAACATTCTTTGCCCGATATATTGCCTTTCGAACTGCAGCTTGCTCCATAAATAATGCGCGGGCAATCTCTTTATCGCCGAAGCCACATACATACTTTAGCGTAATCATTATTTGAGATTTCGGGGGAAGTAATGGATTACAACACCCAAAAAGCGCCTTTATGTGCACCAGAGTTTTATCAGTAAAACTTTCATTGTTTAATTGAACATCCTCTTCTTTGGTTATTTTCCATTCCTTATTTAGCTCTTTATGCCTTCCTTTTTTTCTCAGTTCATTTATAGTTTTATGCTTGGCTACTTTCATTAACCAAGCTTCGGGATGCTCCGGAACACCCTTCATCCCCCAAACTTTTAGTGCAGCTACAAAAGTATCTTGGATGGCATCTTCTATAAGTTCAGCATGTTGGAATCCAAACATTCCAATTAAAATAGAGGCCATCTTTCCCGCTTGTTGCCTGAAAAGACGGCCGATTATTTCATTTTTTGGCTGCATTACATCTCAAAGTGCATTACAGGTCGCACCTCAACAGAACCACCTAATCGCAGAATTGGGCAACCTTTCGAAAGTTCAGTGGCTTCTTCTAAGCTATTTGCATGTAGTATATAAAAACCACTCACCAATTCTTTCGCTTCAATAAAAGGTCCATCGGTTACAATTTTATCTTTCCCACGTATCGAGTATGATTCATTTTCCAGCGGTTCCCCCGAATGATAACGTTCCCCTAACTCGGTTATCCATTTTGCATGTTCATTTATTTCGTTCTGATACTCCTGAGGGGTCATGGAGGCATAATTTTCTGAGGATTCAAATAATATGAGCATATATTTATTCATGCTTTCACCAAATTTTAAATTAACGTTCACTGCTATTACAAGTGAATGAACAAAAACGGGACATCAAATTAAAAACCAAAGTATGACCATACACACCACCGACCAACCTACAACCGAAGACCTTGATCAATTACGGGCGGCCCTGCGAGCTTTTAACCAGTCGGTGACGGGCTTATCCACTTATCATCAAATATATATAAAGGCCGAAAACGACCAAAAGGAACTAATTGGCGGTATTTATGGAAAAATTGCTTGGCAGTGGTTGTATATAGATTTATTGTGGGTGCACCCTGAATATCGCCAAGCTGGATTAGGTAAAACCCTGATGCAAGCCATAGAAAAGGAGGCTAATGCCCGAGATATCTTTGCTTATTATGTGAGTACAGCAAGTTTTCAGGCTCCGGTTTTTTATCAAAAGATGGGGTATCAAATTTGTGGTGAAATAAAAGATTTGCCACCCGGCTACACCACGTTTTATTTAAAGAAACAAGACTTAGCGTTTAATTAGTGCCACCATAGCACGTTGCAAGTCCTCAGGGTCGAAAGGCTTGGTTACAAAATCATCCATTCCACAATCGTATACTTGTTCTTTCACTTCTTTTAAAGCAGCTGCCGTAAGTGCAATTATTGGTATGGTACTCTTTGCAGGGTCTTCAATTTCGCGAATATTTGATGTCGCTTCATAGCCGTCCATTACCGGCATTTGCAAATCCATTAAAATCAGATCAAACTGTTCGTTCTTTACCGCCTCAACGGCATCTTCTCCATTATCAACGATCTTCAGCTTAATATCCCAACGCTCGAGAAAACGCTGCATCACTTTTTGATTTACGATATTGTCTTCGGCTAATAACACATATGAACCTCGAATAGCATCAATATTAGAGTCAACTACTTGCCCAGATTGTGTGTTATCAAACGCATCTACTTTCCCTTTTTCGAAAGTTAATGTTACCGTGAATGTTGTTCCTTTTCCTTCTTCAGTTTCAAGATGCAGCTCTCCGCCTTGTAGTTCGGTTAGCTCTTTGCTGATTGTTAGTCCAAGTCCGGTTCCACCATACAAGCGTTTGGTACTACCGCTAGCTTGAGTGAAGCTATCAAATATTGTTTCAACTCTATCAGCTGGGATACCTATACCGGTATCTGCTACAATAAAGGCAACTACAATATTCTCGTTGGTTTCGATGCGTTTATTCACACTTAAATGAACACTACCTTCTTCCGTAAATTTGATGGCATTACTAACCAAATTATTAATGATCTGAGTTAACCGCGCCGGATCACCAATCAATACATTATGAATTTCCTCATCTATATCACTTTGTAGATCAATGCCTTTATTAGCAGCTGCGGCTTTAAACGATTCAATTATAGCACCAATTAGTTGTTCTAGATCGAACTCAGTGCGTTCAAATTCGATTCTTCCCGCTTCAATTTTGGAGAAATCAAGCACATCATCGATAAGAGTCATCAATGTTTTCCCGGAGAAATCAAGAATATTTAATGGCTCTAGCTGATCCTCTCTTGGCTTGTCTTTTTGCAGCATGTGCGTCATCCCCATAATGGCATTCATAGGAGTGCGAATTTCATGACTCATGGTTGCAAGAAATGCCGACTTTGCCTTGGTATTATGCTCCAATTGCTTGCGAGCTTCTTCCAACTCAGCGATGTATTTCTCTAATTTGCGTTGATTTATTCCAAGCTGCTTGTTTAGTTCGATTTCTTTTTGGAGCAACTCTGAAGTTTTACTCTCTGCACTTTCTTTGAATTCAGCAAAGGTATTGAAAATTAGCCATGTGGTAACAAAAGCCGCAGTTAGCACGCTCCACCTGATGATGTTATATCCATCCTCAGATATAGCCACCTGATCGAAAATCACATAATCCAGAACGATATAGGATAGAATGGATATAAAAATCGACAAGTTTCGCAGTTTAATATTCTTCGTATCGAAAAGAAGAATTGATAGCCCCATAGTTGGGATAAAAAACGCCTGAATGAGTGCCTCGCTACCAAAAACCGAACTTAGTACAATGATGCCAACATCGATATAAATGATGTGTAGCATTTTTGCTGTATTCACATAACCTTGCCGAGCCAGAATCGGAATTAAGCCAAAGGCGAGTGCTTCGGATAAGAAAAACCAAGTTAATGAAACCGACTCGTTAAAGTGGAAGGGAATCAGGAAAACAACACAAACAAGTAGCAAAAAAAATGATACCCGGTTCATTATTTTAATGCCGGGTTGCTCAATTTCTTCCAGAGGGTCTACAAAAAACTGTCGATCTTTTTTTACCGACCCCATCCCAGTAAGTGAAAATTTTTGATCCATGGTGTCCCCTTATGGATGCGATATTATAAAAATTTCAGAAACCTAGCTAACGAGTTTTGATTTAAAAGCCATGGCATAAATTTTCATTTGCTTAACCATGCTTGCTAAACCATTAGCGCGTGTAGGTGAAAGATGTTCAGCCAGCCCTATTTGTTTCAAAAAATCCGGATTATGGGCAATTATCTCGTCCGGTGTTTGTCCCGAATATACTCGAATCATCAGCGCTACCAATCCTTTTGTGATTGCAGCATCACTATCAGCCTTAAACACTACCCTATCTTCGTCTAGTTGAGCAGTTAACCAAACCTGACTCTGACATCCCTTTACCAAGTTTTCATCTTTATGATCTTCTTCCGGTAATGGTTCTAACTTACTTCCCAGCTTTATAATGTGCTTATACTTGTCGGTCCAATCTTGAAATAAGCTGAATTCTTTGATGATACGTTGTTGAATGTCGTTGATTGTCATGGCATTAAGTTAGTCAGAAACTATGTTTCAGAATATAAAAAAAGCCCACCTAAGTGAGCTTTTAAAAATATGATCGATCCGGGCTCAGCTCTCTTTTAATTCGAGTTTTACCACAGATTTTACGCTTCGAATAGCGCCATTAGATTCATCTTTTACCGGTTTAAAGGATTGTAGCATATCTACATAGCCACCGGTAGAAGTTCTGTACCTGCAGAGCTGCGCCGATTGCTCTCCGGCAAAGGCATTTTCCAGCGCCTCTTTAATTTGGCTGTAATCTTCACTGTGAATTACTGAAGCCAAACCTTTGTCAAATACTTCGTTTTTACTTAAACCTGTTATTTCCTCAAAAGCTTCGGTAATGAATTTGCAACTGATTTCACCTTTTGGGGCAGATTTTTCAAATTTGATGGTAAACTCTTCTCTTCGTTTCAACAAGTCATCAAAATCGGTGTTGAAAATTGCCTTAGCGGTCTCCTTCTTCTCAGTTACATCTCGCTGATAAGACACCCAGTGAGTTACTTCTCCATCAGCGTTTATAAGCGGATGAATATCCCATTGATTGATAAATTCAGAACCATCTTTTCGGTAATTAATAGTGTGGCCAAAAAATGCCTGACCTTCAATAAGCCTACGCTTTAAGCGATCAAGTATAGCTCGGTCTGTTTTCTCACCTTGTAACATTCGCGGCGTGTTACCGATGGATTCTTCTTTCGAATAACCCGTCATACGGGTCCAGCCATCGTTTACATATACAATTTTTGGGCCGGGTCGCTCAAGATTGAGCTCCGTAATCACAATAGAATCGTAATCATTTCTGATTGCGCTCTCAAGTAAATCTACATGCTCTTTTGCTTGAGTGTATTTCTTGTAAAGATCACCAAAAAGCTGCTCAAGATGCTTAAATGATTCAGCGTCTTTCGCATTCGCTTTAAGCTGTTCTAGAATTTTCTGTTGTTCGTTACTCATTCTTCGCCACTTAGTATTTGTCTTAATTACCTAAAATATCTACAGTCTATCGTTCTTAAACTTGGGCAAAGTACTTATCATTCCCGCAAATACTCAACTTTCTAAAAATTATTCAGTTCTATGACAAAACAAGGCATTTTGCTTGTATTAACAGCCTTTTTAACAACAAACTGTTCGATTTTTAAGAAAACCGTAAAACCATATGCGCCAGAGATGGTTACTGTAGAGGGTGGAACTTTTTTACTCGGCGACTTTTATGAGCGTGCAAATTCCGATGCTTTACCAATTCATGAAGTTCAGGTAGACCCTTTTTTGCTTGGGAAATATGAAGTGACTTACGCCCAATACGATCAGTTCGCCAGTAAAACGGGAAGAGAATTACCGGATGATGGTCGATATGGCAGAGAGAATCGAGCCGTAGTAAATATTACCTGGGACGATGCCATGGCGTTCTGTAAAAGTTTAGGCTATCGATTGCCTTCAGAAGCTGAATGGGAGTATGCTGCTCGGTCAGGCGGCAAAGAGCATGTTATCTCGGGGTCTGATAGCTTATCGCATTTAAAAGATTATGCCATTGTTCGAAGCTCTGGAATCAATTTCAGCTTTATGGTGGGCACGAAAAAGCCTAACGATTTAGGACTTTATGATATGAGCGGAAATGTGTTTGAGTGGATTGATGAGTTTTATCAATTTTACAGCTTACCCGATCAATTACATGATAATGATGCCGATGGAATTCGAATTATCAGAGGCGGTAGTTTCGGGGAAGAAGAAATGGCAACCCGGACTTACTGGAGGGTGGGAACATTGAGAGATGTTACAGCTACCGATATCGGTTTTAGGTGCGCGAAATCGCTCTAAAATAAAAAGGGGGACCGAAGCCCCCCTTCCTCACTCACTCATCGAAGTAGCAACTTAGCAATGGTGCTTAGCTGCATGTTCGTTGTACCCTCGTAAATCTTACCGATCTTTGCATCACGGTAAAACTTCTCAACAGGATATTCTTTTACGTATCCGTTTCCACCAAAAAGATCAATCGACATGGAAGCGACACGTTCAGCTACTTCCGACGAATAAAACTTCGCCATGGCAGCTTCTTTTAGAAAGGGTTGCCCGGCCATTTTCATGCGCGCGGCGTTATACACCAATAATCGAGCTGTTTCGATATCAGTAGCCATTCGAGCTAATTGAAATTGGATGCCCTGGAATTCAGAAATGGCTTTTCCGAATTGTTTTCTTTGTTTGATGTATTCCAAAGCTGCATCAAAAGCACCTTGTGCAATACCCACCATCTGAGCACCGATTCCAATACGCCCTTCGTTCAATGTTTCGATGGCTACTTTATACCCTTTACCGTATTCACCTAGAATATTATCTTTTGGCACTTTACAATCTTCCAATAGAATTTCGCAGGTAGAACTTGCACGGATTCCCATCTTATCTTCTTTTTTGGATACCGAAAATCCTTCAAATCCACGCTCTACTACAAAAGCGGTAATGCCTTTATATCCAAGTTCCGGATTCACGTTTGCAAACACTAAGAAGATATCTGCTTCATTTGCGTTGGTAATCCACAGTTTTGCGCCATTTAATACAAAATGATCGTCCTCTTCTTTGGCCGAACATTTTAGCGCAAAGGCATCACTTCCCGAACCGGCTTCCGATAAACAGTACGCTCCTACTTTTTCGGTAGCCAATTGAGGTAAATACTTATCCTTCAAAAAGTCGGAACCAAAGTTAATGAATGCGTTATTCACTAAAGTATTTTGCACATCCATAAACACACCTGCAGAAGCATCCACCCGAGAAATTTGCTCGATCGCAACAATACTCATCATAAATGTACCGCCACCGCCCGAATATTTTTCAGGGATGTCAATCCCCATCAAACCCATTTCAAAAAACTCTTTTACAAGACCCGGGTTTAATTTAGCCTGCTCATCCATTTCATTTACCAATGGACCAATTGAGCTTTTTGCAAAATCTGCGGCTGCGTCTCTCAGCATTTGCTCATCTTCTGTGAGCTGTGTTAAAGGAGGAATAGCGTTTTCGATTTGATTCATCACTTTTTTAAATCATTCTCTTTTTTTGCGAAGCTAAGATACAATTGTAAGCGCTTTTTTACTATTAAAAAGACGATTTCTGAAAAAAAACTAACCGTAAACTTCGTAAGTAATTATCCTATTGAAGTTAGCTTATTTCATCCATCATACGGCGGGCAGCCTCAGTTGGGCTTAACACCCCGGCCAACATGCTTTGCTTCAATTCGTCTACAAAATTTTGCGTGCTTTTTTGATTCCACACTTTATGTAGCAGTTCATCCTCAACTAAGCGCTTAAACCAGTTTAACTCTTGTTTATTTCGGTTTTTGATGAATAAGTTGTTACCCACTAAATGCTGCTTAAAAGTATTCACAGCTTCCCAAACTTCTTCAATGCCTGATTTCTGAAGTGCACTGATCGTTAAAATAGCTACTTCAGTTCCCGGATATTTTGGCGCCAACATATGAAAGGCATGTTTGTATTCTGATTTTGCCATTTCTGCTAATTTCTTCTGATCGCCATCTGCTTTATTTATAACCAGAACATCGGTGATTTCTAAAATACCTCGCTTAATGCCTTGTAGAGAATCTCCGGCACCGGGCAACATCAACACCAAAAAACAGTCTACCATCGAGGCAACTTCAAACTCACTTTGCCCTACTCCAACGGTTTCTACTAATATGATATCATATCCTGCTGCTTCACATAAACGAATAGACTCTCGTGTTTTCTTGGCAACGCCTCCTAATGTACCTGCTGTTGGCGACGGTCGAATAAACGCTTCTTCTTTTCCTGAAAGCTCCTCCATTCGGGTTTTATCACCCAAAATACTACCGCCGGTAGTTGGGCTGCTTGGATCAACCGCTAACACCGCGACTCTATGACCTTGATTAATCAATAAATTACCCAGCGCTTCGATAAAGGTACTTTTACCTACGCCGGGAACTCCTGAAATTCCTAATCGCAGCGTATCATCCCGCTTTGGAAGTGTGCTAAGCAATTCAGCTGCTTTTTTTTGATCATCTTCCCTATTACTCTCTATCAAAGTAATTGCTTTCGCCAAGGGACGCCTTTTTCCGGATGATATGCCTTCTGCCAGCTGGGCTATCGTCATTATTTCATCGCTCTTATTTCGTCGATCACTTCAGAAGCAGCTTTCGGAATATTCGTTCCTGGACCAAAAATGGCTTTCACACCGGCATTGTATAGGAACTCATAATCCTGAACAGGAATCACACCACCTGCAACAATCATAATATCATCTGCACCTTCTTCTTTTAGTAGCTTGATGAGTTCAGGGATCAAGGTTTTATGTCCTGCAGCCAGGGTGGAAACTCCGATCACGTGCACATCATTTTCAATAGCTTGTTTGGCAGCTTCATCAGGGGTAGAAAATAGCGGACCAACATCCACATCAAACCCCATATCGGCAAATGCGGTTGCCACTACTTTAGCACCCCGGTCGTGACCATCCTGCCCCATTTTCACCACCAAAATTCTGGGGCGACGTCCTTCTTCTTCGGCAAATGCATCAATTTTCTTCTTTATCTGCTGATAAGACTCATCGTTTTGATACACGCTTTCGTACACTCCTTTTATGGTTTGATTGTTGGCTTTGTGGCGACCCCAAGCACGCTCCATTGCGCTGGAAATTTCTCCTACGGTGGCTCTTTTTCGGGTAGCATCCACAGCTAAATCCAACAAATTACCTTCTCCATTTTTAGCAGCCTCAAAGATTTGTTCTAATGATTCTTTTACAGCCGCATTATCACGAGAGTTTTTGATTTTTTCGATTAACGCTATCTGCTTATTGCGAACTTCAGTATTGTCGATATCGAGAATCTCAACCGGGTCTTCTTTGTCGTTGATGTATTTGTTCACCCCAACTATGGTAATATCGCCTTTGTCAATTCCGGCTTGTTTGATGGCCGCAGCTTCTTCAATTTTGCGTTTCGGATAACCTTGCTCAATGGCTTTTGCCATTCCGCCCATCTCAAATACCTCGTTTATAATTTCGCGTGCTTTTTCTTTCAAATCGTGCGTCATTGATTCAATGGCATACGATCCGCCCAATGGATCAACAGTGTGCGTGATATCAGTCTCTTCCTGAATAATGGTTTGGGTATTTCTGGCAATTCGGGAAGAGGTTTCGGTTGGCAAGCTTATCGCTTCATCGTAGCTGTTGGTATGTAGTGATTGTGTACCACCCAGCACTGCTGCCATCGCTTCAATAGTGGTACGAATCACATTATTTAATGGATCTTGGGCAGTAAGCGACCATCCCGAAGTTTGACAATGCGTCCGCAACATCATCGACTTTGCATTTTTTGGATCGAAATGTTCTTTCATTAATTCCGCCCAAAGCATTCGTGCTGCGCGAAGCTTACTCACTTCCATCAAAAAGTTCATCCCGATGGCAAAGAAGAAAGAAAGTCGTGGAGCAAAAGCATCAACATCCAATCCTCGATCTACCGCTGCTTTTACGTATTCCAATCCATCCGCCAACGTAAACGCTAACTCAAGCGCTGAATCTGCACCAGCTTCCTGCATATGATAGCCCGAAATTGAAATTGTGTTAAATCTCGGCATGTGGTTACTGGCGTATTCAATAATATCGGATACCAAACGCATCGACTCTTGTGGTGGATAGATGTAGGTATTGCGAACCATGAATTCTTTCAGAATATCGTTTTGAATGGTTCCGCTCAGTGCTTCTTTCCCTACTCCTTGTTCTTCTGCTGCAACAATATATGCCGCGAGGATTGGGATAACCGCTCCGTTCATGGTCATAGAAACCGACATTTTATCGAGCGGAATACCATCAAACAAAATCTTCATGTCTTCAACCGAATCGATAGCAACACCGGCTTTACCAACGTCGCCAACTACACGCGGGTGATCAGAGTCGAAGCCACGATGCGTTGCTAAATCGAATGCGACGCTTAGCCCTTTCTGCCCTTTTTCTAATGCCGCGCGGTAAAAGCGATTAGATTCTTCTGCTGTCGAGAAACCGGCGTACTGGCGGATCGTCCACGGTCGCTGGGTGTACATGGTTGGATAAGGACCACGCTTAAATGGAAACTGCCCGGGGAAACTGTCTTCAACACCACGTTGTTCCAAATCAGCCTGATTGTACAGCGCCTGAATAGTTAACCCTTCCGGACTCATTCGATTTAACGACTCAACGGGTTTTCCTTTCAACGCTTTTTCTGCGGAGGCTTCCCATTTTGCTTTGGCTTCGTTTATCTCGTTCGACATATCTTTGATTTTCTTTCATGGAAACGATTTTCTGTCCCGAATGTACGGGTTTTCACCAAATCAAATAAATGCAACAATGTGAAAATGAAGTGAAGGGAGGAGGGAGGAATTACGAATTACGAATTACGAATTACGAATTACGAATTACGAATTACGAATTTGTTTATAGTAATTGACTAGATCAAATTAATCTCATTTCAAATTCATCTCGGTCTGAGAGGAACTGAAGCCCATTTCTTCTTCGAATTTTTCGGTACCGAAGGCTTCTTCCATTTCGGCGCGGAGTTTTTGGATGGATAACCCTGAGGTGAGCGAGCCATTTCTGGAAATAGAGATGCGTCCGGTTTCTTCGGATACGACCAATACAAACACATTGTTGATTTCACTTACTCCAACTGCTGCACGGTGTCGGGTACCAAAAGATTGAGAAATGTTTGGATTTTGAGAAATGGGTAGATACGCACTTGCAGCAATAATTCTGTTGTTGCGGATAATCACGGCACCATCATGGAGTGGGGATTCCTTTTGAAAAATGGTGAGCAACATCTCTGTAGTTATTTTGGCATCTATATTTACGCCACCATCAATGATGTCTTGTAACCCCGTAGTTCGAGCAAAAACGATGAGTGCACCAATTTTTTCTTTCGACATCACTTTTACTGCTTCAATCACTTCATCGATCATGTCATCAGAATTGGAACGAGCAAAAAAACGGTCGAGATTGGTGTTTTGCCCTAATCGATATAACAGCTTTCTGATTTCCGGCTGAAAGATGATGAACACCGCTAGAATACCTACATCTAAAATACCTGATAGTATAAAGTCGATGGTATCGAAGCCTAACACCCGAATTCCCAGGTTTATTACCACAAGAAGCATAATTCCAATTCCGGCCTGTATGGCGAATGTTCCTCGAATCCATTGGTACAGATATACCAACACACCTGCAATAAGCAGGGTCTCGATAAAATCCATAAGTCCGAAATCGAGAAAACCGATGGGAATCAAAAGGGAAACCGTTTAACTGTGAGATATTATTGCGTTGAATATACGAATTGAATCGCTTGCTTCCTTCACGTCATGAACACGCAAAATTCGTGCTCCTTGAATCAATGCATGATAATGCACGGCAATGGTACCGGTAAGTCGATCTTCGGTTGGGCGGCCGTCCAAAATTTGCCCGATCATTGATTTACGAGAAGCTCCAACTAATACAGGGAACGCTTTTTTTGTGAAAGTATCAAGATGGGCAAGGATTTTTAGATTGTGATCCAATCTTTTTCCAAATCCGATACCGGGATCAAGCACAATGTCATTAACTCCGGCTTTAGATAGAATCTGAATCTTTTCATCAAAAAACTGATCCAAATCCGAAATTACATCTTGGTAGGTAGGATTTACCTGCATGGTTTTAGGAGTACCCTGCGCATGCATCAATACGTAAGTAGCTGCATACTCGGCGCACAGTTTCGCAAATCGCGGCTCTTTTTCTAATCCACTAACATCATTCACGATGTGAGCTCCACAATCTAAAGCCTGCTTTGCTACCTCATATTTTGTGGTATCAATAGAGAATGTGGCATTAGGGAATCTCGGTATCGCTTTTTTTAGGACAGGAATCACGCGTTGTAATTCCACTTCCAACGATACCGGTTCTGCGTTGGGTCGAGTAGATTCTCCGCCAACATCAATAATTGATGCTCCATCAGCAATCATGTGTTCAATTTGATGCAATGCGGCATCAATCGTATTGAACTTACCCCCATCACTGAACGAATCGGGAGTAACATTCAATACACCCATGATTATAGGCGACGAATAAGCAAAATGCGTATTAGTATTAGGCAAAAATGATAAGTGTTAATTGTTAAATACTAAATTGAAAATTAATTTAGCATTTAAATCTTACCATTTAACACTAAAATTACCACTCTTCAACAAGCTGATCGAGCTTATCTTCTTTTTCTGCCCATTCGTCGGCATCAGGTAATGCGTCTTTGGTTTCGTTGATGATTCGATCTTCCCAAGCTTCGGCTAAGCGCTCATTTAATTCGATGTAATGTTCCCACTTATCAGGCACTTCATCATCCGGGAAAATTGCTTCAACCGGGCATTCTGATACACAGGCATCACAATCGATGCACTCATTTGGGTCGATAGTTAGGAAATTTGGGCCTTCCCGAAACGCGTCAACCGGGCAAACAGCCGCGCAATTTGTGTATTTACATTGAATACATGGCTCTGTTACTACGTAAGGCATGGTTTTTCTGGAGTGAGTTTGTGATGATTTATGAAAGTGCGAATATCAAAGAGATGTGGATTAGATTCAATCCAAATAGCTATTTTAGTACCGATTTTAACTCATTTATATTTCCATCGGTTCCGGCTGATTCAATATTTAGTAAATGAGCGATGAGCTCGTAGATGTGGATGTTTTCGATAGAGCCAATTGTTTCGCCTTTCTTAAAATCCGGACCTTTAACAAAAAACAGTCCGTGCATTTCTTGTTCAAGATTATCATACCCATGCGTTCCACCGGTTGCATAATTAGGACGGGATTCCACATGTGAACGTGTTGAAATCATGTAACCAACATCAGCTATTGTAATAAGGTCGGGGACACGTGGGGAATTTTTTAGTCGAAATCGTTCGGGCAATTCTTCTTTTTTGAAGACTCTAAAGTTCTGTTCGTTTTGCTTTAAACGAGTATAGATTTCATTAATCGTTTTCTCATCGCCTCGCACATTAAAACTCGTGCCCCATGAATAAATATCTAAATTTTCGGTGTCGATATAATCATCGATATAAACAATGCGCTCCCGCGATAATTGAGTCATTCCATGGTCGGAAACCACGATAATGTTTAAGCTTTCTGTCAACCCTAACGAATCCACTTGTGAAGTTAAATAGCCCATCAATGCGTCGGCTTCCTCAATGGCTTGCACAACTTCGGGCGAATCAGGACCATGTCGATGTCCTGCGCCATCCACAAAATCAAAATACAATGTTCCGAAATCGATTTCTTTTGCAGTGCCTAGAGTCATCCAACTTAAAACAGAATCAATACGATCTCGGTTAGGCATACTTCCGTCGTATCTTTTCCAATGGGTGGGACGCATATTTTGGATGGGAGCTTCCGAGCCTACCCAAAACATAGTTCCGGATCGAACGCCTTGTTTTTCGGCAGTATTCCAAATTGGTTCGCCGCCATACCAAGCAGGATTTTCTACCTGTTCACGATCACGCATCGAAAACCAGGTTCCAATGGTGCTATCATACATAGAATTGTTGATGAAGCCGTTGTTTTCCGGGTATAGCCCGGTAGCAATAGCATAGTAGTTTGGGAACGTGTTGGATGGATAAATGGGGATTAATCCTTCGCTGATCACCCCTTCTTCTACCATTTGATCAAAGTTCGGAGTATTCGTTTTGTTCAGGTAATCGTACCGAAAACCATCAAACGATATTAACAGTACCTTGTTGGGCGCCGGATTATTTGCAGAGCATCCAACTCCAATTATCAAAAGAAGAAAGAGTACGCTGCGCATAGTTTATAAAGTGTTTACTCGAAGTCTGATGTAAGCTTATACCGAACAATTCGGTTATTACCTTTGTCAGCCACATACACAATGCGGTCGAAGTATGCCACACCACTCGGCGTGTTAAACTCCTTGGGTCCATTGCCTAGCTTGCCGAATGAAACTAACACCTGACGAGATTGATCTACCGCTCCTGCTGGCGGTGGCACACCTTCCTGGCCGTTTGTTTGAAACTGAAACAGTTTATGTTGTGCGGCATCAACTACAAAGATAAAGCTATTATCATCGCCGCTGTATGCTATATCAAAGGGCTGTGTAAACTTGTTCGGCTCGTATAAAAACCCATCCGCCTGAGTGGTATCTTGGGATAACAGACTCGGATTTTGTTCAAATATCAAACCATCCACGGTTTCTACAGCATTAATCCATAAGACTCTGAAATCAATATCAGCACTTTGGCTGGCTTGTGCGATAATAAAACTACGATCGCTGGTAAATGAGTCACGTTGTGGTGGAGCAACGAATGAAGCAATTGCACTCATTCCAATTCCACTTCGTAATGAAGGGATTGTTGGGTTTAATGATCTGATTTGACGAACATTCCGCATTTTATTGGTTGTTACGCCGTTTTCAACAATTCTTCGGAACTCAAGCACGGTGTTATCCGGTGCCGCAACTTGTGTTGTTGAATTTGATGGACCTCGGCGAGTAACGTACAGAGTGTTATCAGCGAGTATAGCTAATCCGGTGACTTCTACATTCTCGTAATTGATAGAAGATCCTTTGTTTAATCTGGCATTTTGAGCGGCCGAGGTACTTAAACTGGCATCATCAAATGGAAAGATGAGGGTATCTACATAGGTGATCGGACCAGCACCATTCAAGTTCTTAATCTTAAAAATTGCCGGTAAATTCCAAGTTACATTGGGGTCGATAGATTCGATAACCGTATCAATTCTGGCTGACACGTATACATTCAATAATCGATCTTGAGTAATGGCATTTGCACCGTTTAAAGGTATTGTGAGCCTTGGTGACAAATCAGCAAGATCTAAAATATGAAGCCCTTCAGAATCGGTTACGTATACAAATTCGTCGAAACCAACATGTACATCAGTAGGGGCGTCGAAGTCGGTCCAAACCGGTTGAACTAACGCGTAGCCTTCTTCACTTTCGAGAGTAGGATCAATCCTTCCTTCTGCAAAAATTTCTGCGTTGTCTTCGTCATTTTTTGTATTAAAAATGGCATCGCAAGCACCGGATAACGAGCTGGCGAAAATCAAAACTATAAGTAAATAAAATCGTTGTTCTCTCATAATGCTACATTAATAGCTATTCGATGGATTTCACCGAGTCGTTCGTATAATGAATAGGCGTAATCTGCTCTAATTAATCTGTTTCCGATTGGTAATTCTACACCTGCTCCAAAACTTGGAATTTTACGTTCCTCGATACCGAACTCGTAACCGGTTCGTACAAAGAATTGCTTCATAAATCCATATTCGGCACCCACATTAAACTGTTCGGCATTATCGCTCGGATTTGTGATTTGCGCAGTTACAACTAACGAGTTTTCGTCGTTTTCAAACACGTCGTATGCAGCACCAATTAGAAATCGAGTGGGTAGTGTTTGTTGTTCTTCCGGTTCAATTATTTCGATACCGTTTAAGTTTTCGCGAGTTGTTGTGCCCTCAGGACTGGAGTCGAAACCAAAGTTATTGATTCCCACGGCAAAACGAAGCCCGGTATCTCCTACTAAGTAAGAAAAGCCAAAATCTATAGCTCCACTGTTATATTGAATTTCCTCGATTTTTTCCATCAGATATCGAAAGGTAATTCCATAACTGAATAGATCGGTTACTTTATGTGAAACAGAGGCTCCTGCAGATAAGTGATGTGTAGCAAAAGTTCGCCCGGTTCCAAAAGGTTGGAATTCGGTTGTTTCAGTGATATCACCTGAACTCAAATATTGAACAGATCCACCAAAAGCGAAGTCACCCACTTTTTGTACTACAGAAAAGTAATCGAGATTTATGCCCGCGAAATAGCGTGTGTGGCTGAGCATCACATTACTGCCTTCTAAGCGAGCAGAAAGTGCAGGGTTCCAATATAAGCTAGAGGCATCGTAGGCATCTGCCATGTTAGAATTCCCCATTGCAGCACTTCTTGGGTCTACAGCTATTTTGGTAAACTGAAAACCTTCGGTTCCTGCGCGGTCTTCACCAAAACTACCTTGCGCAAAAATTGGCGAGGCAAGTGTAAGCAGTAAACAAACTGGGAGTAAAAATTTCATCATATGCATTAGAATCGTACGGATAAGCCTACCAGAACATGTCGCTGCTCGATATAATTGGCAGGATTATCGTAGGAAGGGAGATTATTATCTGTTGGATCCAAATATCTAGGATCACGAACGCTATTCGGCACATCGTAACTACGATCAGCACGTAGTGCAATCAGAGCTGCCGGGTCAGATGGATACTGTTTGTAGCCCTCTCCGGTAACCTGATTTACAATTACAGAACTGCGGTTATTCAATAAATTGGTGATTTCGACAAAAGCGGAAATTCGAGTATCGTTTACTTCAAACCATTTGCGGAAGTTAAAATCTACTGTAAACCAAGCAGGACCTACTTCGCTAAATCGTTTCGCCGGATCGTCTACCGTCTCGTAAATAGGACGCCAGTTTTCTTCGCCTGTTACCGGATTTCTTTGAAAACCTACAAATTCTGTTGGCGTGTATCTTGTACCACTTCTCCAAACAGCAGACAAGAACATTTGAAATTGATTCAAAATACCGAGGTCAAGCAAAGGATCATTACGATCGTAAGTAAATGTGACGTTTCCTTTAATATCAAAAGGTCGATCCCAGGCTAAAGGAGTTTCTACATTGCTACCAATGTTTTGACGTGCATTGATGCTGTTCAGGTTATCATCGTTAGTGGAGCTTAAACCTTCAGCCCGTGAATAAGTGAAGGATAGTTGTCCGCGTAACAAATCTTTATATCGTTTCAAATAAGACATTTCGATACCACGGGCTCTTGCATAATCGCCGTTGATACGAAAGGCTTTAGACACATCGCGGCCATCCACATCCTGTACACGAATGAGCTGAGACGTTACGAAATCGTATTTATCGCGCCAGAATGCTGAAATATTGAATGCATCGTTGGAAGTAAGCTGATTTCTGAATCCGATTTCATAAGAAATATCGATTTCGGGATCCAAATTTGGGTTACCTAAATCAGGCAGATCCGATTGATCTTGATAGAAAGGATCTAAACCGGCATATATAAAACTCGGGTGAGGTACGCGGGCTGAGTGGCCATAGTTAAAGAATAAAACCTGATTATCTTTAACGGGGAATGACACATTAACCTTTGGTAAGAATCGAAATTTGTAGCGAAGTCCCAGTATCTCGGTAGTACTTTCCTGATATTGCTCAGCAATAAATCGTGGAATGGTTGACACTGAATTTTCAGCTAGTGCATCTTCTACAGCACTATCTACATAACGGCCGGGAGCCCAGTATTCGATGCGTGCACCGATATTGGCGATTAATCCGTTGTAGCGAACTTTATCTGTAATGAATAATGCACCACGTTTTGGTTTTACCCGCCATGCATCGAAGGTTTCACCCACTCTAAAGGTTTCAGAAAATGTATTTTCATCAATTTGAATCGGAGCTCCAATCCATGGTCGCGTGATATCAATCCACTGGTAATCGTTGAATTTTGCTTCAAAGCCAACTACTATCTGATTAATACGCTCGCCAAAATATTTAGTGAAAGAGGATTTAAGAGTAATCTCTTCAGCAAAGTGATCATGCCATAAACGCGCAATACCACCATTGTTGTAATAACCGGGGCCGGCTAGTACATACGTAAAATCATCGGTTCCCTGAAATTCCTCAGCAGGACGAGTTACTATACTTTCAGGATCAAATTCACTGTCTACATTGGTAGGTCTCCAATCTCGGCCGTTAGCATCTGCACGTAATTGCGTAAAAAGTCGGCTTAATTGAATCTCATAAAAAGCAGATTGATCGATGGTTTGAGTCCATTTTAAATAAGACAAATTGCTATCGTGGGTATAGGTGTTTGCGTTATCGAGGAATCCATTTGAAAATGCAAACTGAAAGCCGGGACGAATTTGAGTGTCGGCGCCGGTAATCTGCAACATTCGTGTATTCTGATTGATGGTTAATGAACGCTGATATGCTGCTTGTACACGTAGCCCCGGGCGAACATTATAAGTCAACTTTAGCATACCATTCCATCGGTTACCTTGTCTTGGCGACCAAAATTCGCTATCAACAATAGAAGATCGAATTTGGTTTGCTGATAATTTTGTATACCCGTCGGTAAATCCCACTTGTCCGGTTAAGAAGAAAGTAAAATTACCCGGTAGATTTAATCCCAAAGCAGGTAATAAACGCTCTGTTATTATGCCGGGCCCGCCAAGAGTAAACTCATAAACATCTTCAAAGAAGTTGGCTTGGTTATCCATATTGTTCGAACCAAGGTTATCTCTCTTATGAGTGAAGGTTCCTTCATAACGCTCGCCACCATTTTGTGTTTGTACTGCTACAACACCTGAAGTTACATCGCCATATTCTGCGCCAACTCCACCCGTAATTACTTCTACATTCGAGAACGAATTTGAACCTAAATCAAGGCCAAACCCTGTACCTGCTAATGGATCCTGCGCAGAAACCCCATCAACCACAAATCCGGTTTCGTAAGCGCGTCCACCTTTTATATATAAACCTGTTGGGTCTTTCACTACGCCTGATTGTAAAGAAACGGCATCTTCCACTCGTTGAATAGGTGCAGCTTCCAAATCCTGACGGGAAATATTTACAGAAGTATTCGATTTTTCTACATCAAAAATGGGTGCTTCACCGATTACTACCACTTCACCGTCGGCTTCAAACACTTCTTCTTCCAATGTTTGGTTTACAACAGTAGTTTCGCCGGCTTCTACTTTTACACCGGTTACCTGAACCTTTTTAAAACCAAGAAAAGAGATTTCGATGGTGTATTCTCCCGGTCGAATTCCACGTATGGTGTAATTTCCATCAATATCGGTTGCGGCTCCTAAATTAGATCCTACAATTCGAACGTTTACAGCGGGTAATGGCTCGTTTATTCCTGCTTCTGTAATTACACCGCTAATACGACCTGTATTTTGTGCAAGCACAGGAATCGAGGTCATAAATAGCGTTAGCGCAAGTAAAAATGCAGATAGATGTCGTTTTATCATACTTCTATTGCTTAAAATTTAATCGGTTAATGAGCAGGTCTTCAATCAAATCTACAACATTACTGCTCCCATCCATAAACCTCATATCAATACTAATGTAGGTGGTATTTCCTTCGGCATTTTCGATAGCAATTGCTTCGTCGCCAACATAATCCTGATTCGCCCCAATCAAGGTTGTTGCCTTAAAATCGGTAGTATATAGTAAAGTTGAGCCTGCGCTCGGTTTTAACGGATAGTTTCCAACAATACGCTGGCTAATTGTTAAAGGACTTAGCCCTGAACCATCTGCGGGTACAATGTCGGTATTTCCGTTTATAAGAAAATTGGTTTGTATGCCATTAAGCACGCCAATAGAGTCAACAGGCAGGAAATTGAAAATCTCATCATTTTGATCGATCCCTTTCATCGGGATGTTCACAAACATTGTTCCGTTATTATCAAAAAACTCGGATGTGATGTCTAATGCGTAGGTAATATTTCTGTTGATGTCGTTCGATACCCAATAAATGTGATCCCATTGTGCTAACGTTTTCTTTAAAGTAGGATCGATAACCGCAGGAAATGCTTCTGATAACGGCACTTGGCCCTGAGCAATTTCGCCATCATTTATAATCCACTCGTCGGGTGTAATTCCGGATTGTGCTAATAAATTTTTATGAAAAGCTGCTACAGTTTCTGAATCTGATCCTGCAAAGTCGTTGAGTAATAGAACATTGGATTTTTTTTGTTTCAGAAACCAACTTACTGTATCGGTAACACTTACAGCGCCGGCATTATCAACGGTACGAACATAAAATGTATTTGAGCTACCAACTTCAATTCCGGGAATAGTTAAGCCTGGTAAGGTTGTGTAACTACGCCCTTGAAAAACCTCCGCTTCCGCCGGTCCTTCATTTGTGTTATCTACTTGTAAACTAATAAAAAGTCTGTTTTCGCCTTCAGGAATTGGAATTGAATACCATCCAGATGTGGTATCATTAACGGCAATCTCTGTGCGACTGATGTTGCCTAAGCCATCAGGATCGTTGATAGTCCAGCCAAAGCTAGCGATAGCAAACATAGTATCGGCTGGTAATTCTGTAGTGCTTAGTGCTACTTCAGGAGCTGAATTTACAATCGGATATACGAGCCGGGCACCGTTTTCATCTCTGGCACCATCATTATCAATAGCTCGAATTTTGAACAATACATTACTTTCTGATTGCCCTTCTTCGATTGGTAAAATAAAGGTAGAATCTGTTTTAGTAGTAAAGCTCCAGGCACCTTCGGATGTATCATTAATCGCATACTCGTATCCTATGATGTAGCCATCCTGATCGGTTCCCCACCATGAAATATTAATTTGGCTGGATAACCTGAAATCTCCCTCTCTGTTAATTTTTTCCACCGTCAGAAATGTACTTGGCGGATTATTTTCTAAAAAATCGCCGGTCGGAGCAGTCTCACATACTGTCATAAACAGCAATAGTCCGGCAGCGATACATATTGATTTAAAGATTTTCAACAGAATATAAATTAAAAAAGCAGATCGGAGTTTCCCCCGATCTGCAATGATCTGATTATTTAATAAGCATCATTTTGCGGGTACTTACAAAAGAACCTGCTTCGATACGATAAATGTACATACCACTTGCAAGAGCACTTGCGTCGAATTTAACGCTGTGATTTGCAGCCTGTAGTTGCTCACCATTTATCAAAGTAGCAACCTTTCTACCTAACATATCATACACAGTAAGTGTTACTTTGCTTGTTTGTGGCAATGCAAAGTTAATGTTTGTAGATGGGTTGAATGGGTTCGGATAGTTTTGCTCTAAGGCAAAATTAGTTGGAACACCATTTACAATTTCATCAGAGGTTATTACGCCTCGTGTAAGTGTTAGCGAACGGTAAATTGGCGCAAAATCATCGCCAAAGTTGCCATAGCTTCCATGCACCATTAAGGTGTCGGATCCATCGCTTACCAATACATTCCATACAAAGTTTGCTGACTCACCAACTGCTAGTCCGGCATCAGCTAACAAAGCATCAACCGCTTCACCAGCAATAGTAATCATGGCATCTTCGCCATTAGTGTTAGACGGTAACTCAACAACAACAGATGAGGTATCAGCAGCATACAATACCCATGCGTAAGTCACATCATCGCCGTCAAAATCAGTAGTTCCAGTCCAGGAAACTTCTACATCGCCAGTAACTTCAATCGATGCACCATCTTCTGGAGATACTAAACTGAAATCCAGTACAGGAGTAAAGATGTTATCATCTTCTACAATGAAATCGTTTACATCTCTTGGATGGAATTTAGGAACTCCGAATGAAGCCGCTACAATTGCATAAGCATCCATGGTTTTGTTCAATCGGATACTATGGTTGATATCAAAAGGAACACCAACGCTACCAACCTGTGCATCCGAACGAATATCTTCGTTGAACTGTGCGCCATCTGCAGAATCTGCATCAACATTTTTTACAGTGTATTCGCCAAAGATTCCACGTTCTGTAACTTGCACGTCTTCAAATTTAACAACCATTCCTTCGTATGGTTCAATCTCACCATCGATGGTCCATGCAGGGATACTATCGGTATGAATTACCGGAATAACTGCATCTAAGTCGTTACCTGAAGTACCGGTTGTAAATTCAACATTTACTAATTGAGTAAGTGTTAATGAATTCGAAGCTACATCCGCTTCAATAACTTCACCAGCAGTGATGGTAATTTCATCGCCACGATTTAGAGCACTTGTTTCGGAAGTTTGCTCAAGGAAAATACCTCCCCATGCACTTGGAGAATCCTGGAGTACAATCACACCATCGTTAGCATCAGATACAATAGTACCTGTGATATTCATCTCACGAACACCTGCACCTGCTAGCGGGCTTGGGCCTGGTCGACCATCACCAGTTTCTTGCAACAGAGAAATTGTATTAATAGCGCCATCCTGAACGAAGTAACTGTAGTTACCTGCAAGCGGGCCTCTACCTGTTAAGTCATCACTGTCGGTTGCAATCATAAAGAATGTTACCGCAGTAAAGTTTGGTTGAGCAGGAATAGTAGCTGAGTAAACATCGCCGTTTGCAGTCATTGCAAGCGTATCTGATACACCGGCAGCTGTGTAAACTAAGTCAACACCTGTTACAGTTTTACCTTCAACGCCAACTACAGTAGCGGATACTGTTACAGCGTCAGATGAAGTAACAGAAGAATCTGATTGCATAACGTTTGAAAATACAGGAGGTAATCCAAGTACTTCAACGTCGTTTGGCCAAGAGAAGGTAGCACCGCCACCAAGATCTTGTCCATCAACGAAACGAACTTCGTTCAACCAAACAACACCATCTTCGAATGGGTTAATGCTAAATGCTTGCGAACCTGCGGCAACGTTTCCATCCGGATTATCACCTACTAGATTTACGAAACCACTTAAGTTTACAACCGCACCCGGTGCTGGTGGTACAAACTCTCCGTCTTCGGCTCTTCGATAGTTAAATGTTGGGATGTATGCAGGCCGATCATTTCTGTAGCGAAGTGAAGTATCGTATACATAAATTCGAGAGTTGTTCTCAGTAATTGCCCAATTTGGACGATCGCCGGTAGATACGTTAGAAACTACAGCGTTGTTAATTTTCACATACGCACCGTTATATTCGCCATAGTTAGCAATGTTAATTTCGTGCGTACCATCAGGGTTTAACACATTGATTTCGGATGCAGAAACTTCCCATGGATTCAACAGGTCTGCATATCTAGAAAAATCTTCGTTGTTTACGTTTCCTAACAAATCCACAGTTTCAACTGCGAATTGTGCAGTAGAGTTGAAGAAGCCTAAGTCGCCGGTAAATGTAACTACATCACCACGTGTAAAGCCTTCAACTAATTCATAATCACCTTCTACGATTTGGATAGACATACCTGCGCGACCCATGCTAATAGCAGAAGTATCGGTTACGAACATATGTAGACGTCCGATATCATCGGTTATGCCATCATTATCGGTATCGTTTGGAGTTGCCAAACCAGAGCTTCTCGGGTAAGAAACAATCACTGCAGTAAAAGTAACTTCTTCTCCAACTAGTGGATGCCCCGCAATAGCGTCTTGATCGAATTCAGTGAGATTACGGTAGGTATTTGCATCTCTTATTGTAAATGGACCTCCAACGGTGTGCGAACCAATTCCTGTAAAATCGTTTTGAGCTAATACAATCCACTCAGAATTAAATTCAGTTGTACCGAAAGAACCTAGTGATACCGGATTTCCTGATTCCCAGAATGCCTTTCGAACTAAAGTATGATCTTTTGTTGCTTCAGATACGCCGGCAACATCCCAGCCATCGTCAGAATTTCCATCCCAAGAACCAAGCATGTCAATGATTTCAAAAGAAGAACCTGCCGCAGAGTCGCCTTTTACAAGAGCGAAACCATCGTTTCCGTTACTTAGGAATGAGAACCCTGTATAATCAGCTTCTGCTAAAATGGCTGCATCAGCATCTGGATGTGCAATTACATACACATCGCCTGGAGCGATGAATGCGCCTTCCGGGAAGTTATTCCAGAACTCATATTCACCGGGGTTGCTGTTGGTGTTGCTAACATTTGGAAACGCCCATCCATCCAAAAACACAGTGTCTGCCGTTGGATTGTAAATTTCCATGGCCTTGTTTTGGCTGGAACCCTCGATATATTGCGAGAAGAACAGCGTTTTTTCTTGTGCCGAAGCTGATGCTGTAATTAACAACATTAGCACAGCTAAAGATTGTATCAGTCTTTTCATATTGATTGTTTTATTTAATGATTACGATTTTACCTGTTTGAACCTCTCCTGAAGCCAGATCCTTTACGGTGTACAGGTATAACCCCGTAGTTAGGATTTGATTGGCATTAGATTGTAGATCCCATGCATGCTCGCCACCGGCAAGTACGCGCGGATCGTCGCTGAAATTGGAAAACCATCCAATATCACCGTTATATGTTTCCGAATCGTGAGTGAACTCCCCAACAATATCGCCTGCTACCGTGTAAATACGTACTTCGGCTTTGGCGGGGAGGTTGTAAAAGTAAAGTTTGCGTTCGCTTTCCAGCGATCCATCCCAAGCTGCATTAACCCGATATGGATTTGGGTAAACTCCTACCTGATATTCCTTAGCAGAACTGGTAAAATTTTCGTTTGCAGGCGTTCCGGGGAATACACGCACTGCATTAACATTTGGGCTGGTTTCTAATCCTTCGATCTCAAATTCATCACTACCACGATCGAAGGCTGTTACAGAAAGCTCGTATTGCCATCCACTTAATAAATCGCTGATTTCAAACGCATAATGATAAACAGAGGTATCACCTTCAAAAGTAACCGGCTCGTCGAGCTCAATCTCATCAAAACCGGTATTAAAACCTTTGTCATTTCCGGGCAAATCAAACTCTCTGATCATTCGAGCTGTTGGGTTTAGATCGTCACCCAACTCAGATCTATACACTCGGTAGCCTTCAAAATCCTGTTCGTTAGATACAGGATCTACAGAATTCTCAGCCACTTTATCCCAATATACGATGGCTTTACCAGCTTCGAGCTCAATCCTGATTTTAGGATTATTCGGTGGTGTGGGAAATTGATAACGCGTTAATTCACCATCGTTATTAGAATCTTCATCAGCATCAAGTTTCCCGTTCCCATTCTGATCTTCCCCCCTGAAAACTCTGTTAATCGACTCAATAGTTCTGTAAAGCTCTGCTCTGGACTCATCGGTATCTACACTCTTTCCTGCCTGACCCTGAAACTCATCCGGTTTCAATGCCGCTGAAAATGCATAATACACAGAAATTGTCTCTCCAGGAGCAACAGTTGGAAATGGACCGATAGATAACATCGAAATATAATTCCCGTTTCCATTTTGACCATCATTTCGAAGTTGTTCACGCACTTTCTCTCCGGCAATTACACTATCTAAGGGGAATTTAGTTGCCATACGCTCGTATCTTAATTGATCGTTCGTAGGGCGTAAATATAAACCTGTACCTGCACTGAACAACCAATAACTCGGATCAACAAAGGGAACACGATATCCTGAATCTTGAAAAGTAGTAACTCCTGTGGCTACATCTCTTACAGTATCGGGATTTGAAGGATGAAAAAACTCTCCACGATATTCTGCACCTATAATTGACATGGCGCCATAGGTATTTATAGATGGATTATCAGGTGAGCCGGCATCAAATACATAAGCAGTGTACAAGGAATCTAAGTAGCCTAATCCATTTTTATTAAAGAATTCGCCCCCAGTTTCGGTTGCAGTGTTCACGTTTCGAACAACTAAATCGGCGTACATCCCAACAAATACACTATCCCAGGTTGCCGGCGAAGCATACTCTTCGGTTCTGTTGGTGATATCGTATCTGATTATGGTAAAATTCTCGGTGAAGGGGAATCCCCAGTTATAACTTTCGAGACGTACATCAGCATAAAGTGGGGTGTCGTGACTATTGATTGGGGTGCCGTTAATATCTCTTCTTCGATCGGTAAAATTTGCGATGATATCCTGCTCTCCAACAGAGCGAAAATCAAAGAAATCTGAATTACGATCTGAACTTCTTCTTAGGATTTGCTCATCAGCTGTAAATTCAAAACCGGCTGCACCACGCGAATATCCTCCACTTGTAGTTACCGAGGCAGTAGATACACGAAGTGCCGCATTATTGTATTGAGCACCAATCCAAATACCGCCTTCAAACAAATGCTCGGTACCCGTATCAATTGGGTAGCGCATACTTGGCCCACCTTCCGGGTTATTTCTTACGTCGGGTTTACCGAGCGTACCGAAATTAGTAATTGACAGCCCAAAAATTCCGGCGCTGGTTTCTTCTCTTTCAAATGGAGCTTGTGCGTAGGCTCCGCTTGTTGCTAATACTAGTACAACAATAACTGATATATACTTCAAAAAAACAGGCTTTTTAATGAGCGTTAAAGATAGTGAGTTATAAACCTTAACCCAACCCACGAGAGTTCATGTTTACACAAGCATAACATACATCATTTTATGCGAGCGAAATAAAAGTCGACAATTTTCTGCTGATCAATTCCCAAGTAATACATGCTAAGTACAACCGTAAATATTAACTGTAATTTATAAACACCAATCTTTCTGTACTTACGCGCTGATGTGATTACTTTAGATTTTAAAATAACAAAGGAACCGGACTTTTTCAGCGTCTTAACAAATTCCTGATCTTCCATAACCACAAGTTTTTCGTCAAAACCACCGGTTTTCTTAAACAAATTTTTACGTACAAACAGGCTTTGATCACCAAACCTGAAGAAGTCTATATCAAATTTTGTGAACCATGCGTAAAATTTAAGCGCCGGGTGATTATCATCAAACGATAGCCTGCAACATCCGGCATCATATCCTTGCTTTATTGCCTCTTGGATATCGGCCTGCCATGATTTTGGTGGGCAGGTGTCTGCATGGAGAAAATACAACACTTCGCCGGTTGCAGATTCTGCACCAGCATTCATTTGCTTGGCTCGACCTTTAGGAGCGTCAATTACAACCGCTCCCTTATTTGCTGCAATTTCTTTTGTCTGATCTGTACTCCCCCCATCCACAATAATAAGTTCAACATCTTGGACGGCAGTTTTTTTCACATATTCAATGAGACTTGCGATCCCTTCGGCCTCGTTAATTACCGGAATAATGACACTTATCATAATTTTGGCAATCGATGCTTTACCTTTTTCCAATCTTCTTCGGTGTCCACATCACTTAATTCTTCCAATAATTTGTAGGACAATTCTTTTTTATCCGCGGCATCCAATGTTTGCTTTGCAACATCCGACGTACTCCAAGCGATCGCATTAAACAATTCGGGTACAAACTGCCTCATCCCTAATAAATAATAGCCTCCATCTTTTGCCGGTCCTAAAACTACATCAGTGCTTCTAAGTACTTCGAAGGCTTCATTTATATGTTCAGAATTTAGCTCCGCACAATCGCTTCCTATAATCACTACGGCATCCGGCTGGTTCTCTCGAAAAGTTGCCTCGAAGGCATAGCTCATCTTCTCTCCCAAATCTTTACCCTGCTGTTTCTTTTTGAAGTAATTGCCAGTATTCCAGAGGTCGGTTGCTTCCGGTTCAGATGAATACCAAACACTTTTCTGTACATCTAGCTCGTCCACAACTTGTTTCGTGTAGCAAAGTAATTGCAGATATACATTTAAAGCAGCTTCATCACCAATACTTGCTGCCAATCGGGTTTTTGCCCTACCAAGCACAGGATTTTTAACAAAAATGATCAGATCACGATTCATAAATCAAGTTATTTGGAACTAAATGCGCCTCATTTGATATAAGACATTGAAAAATAACATAAAACAAACCCAATTATGAAGATTTTAAAACAAACACTTTCGTTATTTACAATTCTTGCTATCTCGAGTTTTTTTAGTTTGACTTACGCTCAAACCGACGGAAAAGACACCGGATTAGGAGTGATGTTAGGTGAACCAACGGGTATTGCTTTGAAACTCTGGAAAAATAATAGTACAGCTTACAGTTTTGGATTAGCTTGGAGCCTAGAAGGTAACGATGCAGTTTATGCTCATGCCGATCATTTATGGCATACACCCTTAGATACAGACACTGAAAACTTTGCTTTTTCTTATGGTTTAGGTGTTCGTACAATTTTTAGTGATAACGACACAGAGTTTGGTGCGCGTGTTCCTCTTGGACTAAATTTCTATCCGAATAACGCACCCATCGACATTTTTGTAGAGATTGCGCCTACTATTAACCTAATCCCGAATACTGATGGAGATGTTTCCGGTGTATTTGGTGCACGTTTTTACTTCTAAAGTAGAACTGTCCTAAAGTAAAATGCTTTGACCTTCTTTGGCAAAACTTACAGACTCAAAGTGCTCGCTATGCGACGCTTTGATTTGTCTGTCTAGATTATTCAGATAATCATCGTTACTGTCGGGGTCGTGATGGGTAAGCACGAGATGCTTAATATTACACCCGGCAGTTACTTCAAGCACTTTTTCATAGGATGAGTGTCCCCAACCTTCCCTTTCTTTATACTGTTCGTTATCGAATTGAGCATCGTGTATTAATACATCAGCTCCATCTACAAAAGATTTAAACTCTCGAATAAATGCCTTGGAGGATTCCGAGTCATCTTGTGGCAACTCATTATCTGGGGCAATAATGATGGTTTTACCATGTAACTTGAATCGATAAATCGCTGTTTGCACAGTATGCTTGGCCCACATATAATCAACGGAATACCCATCAAGGTTTAATTTTCCGGGATGGAAAGTCTCGCAATCCATATCTGCATCCAACATATCCATCGTAACCGGAAAGAAGGTATTTGACATGTGGCCTTGCAGTATTTCCTTACATCCGGAACTATCCTGCGGGGGTAAATACACGCGAAACCAAGAATTTTCTTTATAGAATGGTTTAAAGAATGGAAATCCTTGTAAGTGATCCCAATGTGGATGTGTGATGAAAATACGACCACTAATTCGGCGCGACCCATTTAATAAGTGATTACCAAGATTGCGGATACCTGTCCCACAATCGATAATTAGTAACTCATCCAACGAATCTGCTTCAATTTGAAAACATGTGGTATTTCCACCAAAGAGCATGTTTTCTGAGTTCGCGCAAGGAGTTGAACCCCGAACACCCCAAAATTTTATGTTAACTGATTCCGCCACAAATGCATGTGTTATTTAATGGTCATAGCCGGATCGTCAAAATGAGCATCTTTTAATTAAAGAAAAAATTATGACGTTCTAATGCTAACTGATATTCTACCAAAAATCAGAACCAATCAGACGAGAAGTAAGAAAGACCCGCTTTTACTTTTTTACCCTATCTCGCGGCGTTATTCTTCCTTCAAATCATTGATTTTACGAACCAATTCCGAAATAGTATTCTTTTTTGATGCGATCTTTTCAGCGGCATCATCTACTTTGTTCTGTAGTTCGTCTCTCAGCTTATTCCCTTTGTTAGTGGGTTTAAAGTAGGTCTTTGCTTCTTCGAACTGGATCATCTCCGATTCGAGTTTCGACACATCTTTTCTAAGCTGTTCTAATTGTTTCTGATACTTTATGATTTCCTTTCTCGACCCCGGATCCACGCCTTCCGATGCGAGTTTGCGCTCCATGCCCAAATCAGAACCCGAAGCTCGGAAATTGTCGTAAATCGTATCGCATACTTCGCGATACTCTTTCCATACTTTGTTTTTGAATTTGAGAGGAACATGCCCAATATTTTTGAATTGAGCTTGTAATTTTTTTGCTTCCTCAACCGCTTTAGCTGGGTCATCGGCATCAGCCAGCTCGCGAAGCTTGTCTATAATTTCTTTCTTTTGATTGTAGTTCTCTTTTTGATCTTTCCGAACGCTTTTATAGTGCTCTCTACGTTGATTGTAGAAAGCATCCATAGCCTCTTTGAACTGTTTCCAAATTTTTGATGATTTCTTTCTTGGAACCGGACCAATGGCCTTCCATTCTTCCATCAACTGCTGAAGCTTTTTATGGCCTTCGTCGTAGTTTTCGAGGTCTTGAACTTCTTTTGCCCGCTGAATAAGCGCTAGCTTTGCAGTGTAATTTTTTTGCTCCTCTTCCCTTAATTGATCGAGATTTTCAGCTTTCCGCTCATTAAAAGCATCAGTTGCAGCTTTAAATTTATCCCACAACTCGTTTTCCTCTTTCTGAGGCAGATTCCCGGTTTTTTTCCAGGCTTTGTGCAATTTGTTCACTCGGCGAGCCGCATCAGCAATGCTGTCATCATCGATTAAGGCTTCTGCCTCGGCGATCAATTTTTTCTTTTTCTCAAGTGCACGCTCTACACTCTGGCGATATTTTTTGTCGTGCTTAAACCGGAGTGCATTAAAAGTATCCTGAGCGTTGTTGAAATGATCCCAAGTTTGCTGATTCTTTTCTGCAGGAACTCTTCCGATTTTTCTCCACTGCACCAATAGATCCTGAAATTCATGATTCAGTTCTTCAAAATCTACCTCTGCTGAATTCGCCTTTGCATTTACGGCGTCCATTTTCTCGAGAATAACCAGCTTCAGAGTAAAGTTTTCTTCTTCTTTCTCAAGCTTTTTTACCAGCCGGTCTACTTTGTGGCTTTCGAATTCTTCAAGTAAGGCCTCAAATCGCTCGTTTAATGCATCAATTTCGCCATGAGGAAGCAATTTGATCGATTCCCACTTTCCTTTGATTTGACTAACCCGCTTGGTTTCCGTCCACTTTTCTTCCGAGATAATGGTATTAAGTTGCTGCAAGAGTTCTTTTTTTGCAGCCAGATTAGCTTCTTTTCTCTTGTTTAGCTCTTCGTAATGCGCTTTTCTACGAGCTTCAAAATCTTCGCGTAATTCGTTAAACGATTGTATAGCCGCTTTAGCTTCATCATCACTCGAATCCGGTCCATCTGAAAGGTGTAGTGCAAGATTCGCAAACTCATTGCTGACAAAAGCCCAATCATCTTTTTTCACTAATTCCTCAGCTTTTGCTGCAATATCTTTATAGAACGAAACCGCATCGATATCTGAATCCTCCCCTTCCTCTGATGTTATCACTTCAGATTCAGCGACTTCTTCATCTTTAGATTCTTCTGACACTGCATCTTCAGCTTCTTCATCGGCATCTTGCTCGGTAGTTTCTGTCTCTTCTTCAACAGCTTCAGATTCAGCATCTGATAAATCAGCTTGATTTTCCTCAACAGCCGGTGTCTCAGCTACCTCGGGCTCTTCGGTTGAAACCGGAGAAACTTCCGGGCTTTCCGTCGCCTCATTTTCGGGTTGAGTATTTGTTTCTTTTGGGGTTTCGTTTTGCTCCAGGTTAGTCACTACTACCTTCCTTTCCACTTGGTTCGTTAATTGCGAGGCGCGGGCCTCTGTAAAAATATCCTGCCAAGATAAGAGAAGTAAATTGGTTTTAGCAACTTAACATGCACCCTATACAAAAAATAGAAAAACCGATGGGTAATCGGCTTCTCTATTATCTAAAATGTTAGTAGAAATTTTAGTCTTCTTTGATGATATGAACATCGCGTTGAGGGTATGGCATTTCGATGTCGTTGGCATCTAGGGCTTCTTTTATAGCCTCTAAATTATCCCAAAAATAACTCCAATGATCACTGGTTAACGACCAAGCACGTACAGAAAGATTTAGAGAGCTATCGCCTAAACCGGTAAGTACTACAATTGGCTCAGGATCTTTTAGTGTTCGCTCATCTTTATTGATTACGTCTAGTATTACTTCACGTGCTTTTTTGATGTCGTCATCATAACTGATTCCCACTGAAAAAACGGCTCTTCGTGTTTCATTGGCCGAATAGTTTGTAACCGCTGAGTTTGAAAGCTGACCATTTGGTATCACTATCACCTGATTGTTTGGTGTTTTCAACTTGGTGTGTAAAATGTCGATTTGCTCAACCGTTCCAGATTCTGAGCCACGCTCAATAAAATCGCCCACTTTAAATGGTTTAAAGAAGAGAATAAGTACACCGCCGGCGAAATTGGCAAGACTACCCTGCAATGCTAAACCAACTGCTAAACCGGCCGCACCAAGAATGGCAATAAAGGAAGTCATTTCTACCCCAAGCATGCCAAGTGCAGTAATATAAACCAGCACTTTTAATAGTATTGATACAATACCTTTAAGAAAGCCGGCAAGTGAAGGATCGACGTTACTTTTGTTTAAAATCTTTTTGAAAAAGCCGGTGATTAAACTTACCGCCCACAAACCGGCAACTAGTACCAGAATTGCTTTAACTAAATTCGGGCCATAGGTGAGCACAATGTCCCAAAGCATTTCTGTATTAAATTCGAAATTTTCCATAGTTAGTAATTTGATTAAAAAAGTATACGCCAATGATAGGAGGTCATTGGCGTAAATTCATCTAATTATTGCTTTATTACAACGATTTAATAGATGTGCAATCGTTGTGATCTTTTTTTACAGGTCTTTAATTTCGTTGATCAGCTCTTCTTTTGTTTTACCTAGCTTCTTTTGAAGACGTCCGAATAACTCGTCTTCTTTACCTTCTACCATGGTTACGTCATCGTCGGTTAGCTCAGAATATTCTTGCTTAAGTTTACCTTTTAGTTCGTTCCAATTTCCTTTTAGCTGTAAATCGTTCATAATATATAATAGTTAATATTAATGTTTGCTATATATTATTAACATTAAATCACATAAAATGTTCCCAAAAATAAAAAAGCCTGCGTGAAACAAATCAAGCAGGCTTTTTTAAAATTCAGAATACAACTTATTCTATGTCGTACACTTCTTTTAAAATTGCTTTAGCGTTCGCATCTTTTCCTTGCATTACCCGATGTTGTAAGTTCGTAATAATTTCGGATTGTGCTTTTTCATACGCTTCTTCTTTGGCTTTTTTGTCGTTCGAAGTTCGTACTAATTCATAAATATCATCAGCGCGAACAACACTGTAGATATTATCATTATTGAACGCATGAGAGCGAAGTTCTTCAAACTTTTTAAAAACTCGAGGAAAATCCTCACTGTTTTCGGCTTTTGTGATAATTTCCACATCCGAAGGTCCTTCGGCACTTAGTGGGGTTTTGCAGAGATAGAATTGGTTAAATGTGTAATTCATGAACTGTTTTTTATCTGATTGAATTAGTTCGCATCTTTTGTGCCAATATACACAAACCCATCATACATTTTCATTCGGTGATTTCGCCATGCGAAAAATTTGGTTCCTATTTAGCTTTGTTCTCATTTCAACTGCTTGTTTACATCGAGATAACTTTACTTCAGATCTGCAGAAGAACGAATCTGTGCAGCAAGGGTTTCCGCTCACCTTAGAGAATTTACCCTTCGATTCTTCATACACTCAGGCTGTGGCAAAATTATATCGTGGGAATTCCTTCGTAGCATCGGGGGCTTTTATTTCTGAGAACGGTTTGTTTATCACCACTTATGATCCTGTATTAAACTTGGTATCCACAAACCCTGAGCAAAAATCGATATTAGCCGGATACTCAGCTGAGAGCTCTGATTCTGAAATACCCGTCTCAGGAATGTCGTTACTTGTTTTGATCGAAGAACGCGACGTTACCCAACTATTTGAAGAGCAAATACGTGATGATTTGAATAACGCTCAGATAAGCCGGGTAAAACAACGTATTTCTCAATCTATTGTTAATGCCGAATCGCAGGGCCGATCTGATGTATATGTACAACTTTCGGAAATTCTCTCCGGCAATCGACAGATACTTTCGGTGTATAAAATACTGAACGATTTACGTCTCGTTTGGGCGGATGGAATCGCAGATTCAGCCCAACCATTTGCCGACAGTAACGAATTGTTTGAACAAGCTTCATCAAAAACCAGTGTTATCCGGGCCTATGTGCAACCTGATGGTCGATCAGCCGGTTTCCAAGAATCTAATATTCCTTTTCAACCTAAGGCTCATTTTTCATTCCCATCGAACGATCAAATCGACCAACAGGCATTCATGCTTGGTTTCCCGGAACGCTCTTTTCGATTAGATACGTACCGTGCATTCACATTTTACAATACAGTCACAAATCCGTCCATTATCAACGCTTACGAGGCTTATCAAAAGCGGCTGGATGTTAGTGCCGAATCTAATCCCGACTTCGCCTATGGTACGATGTACGATCGGTTTAATACGGCCATTCAGGTAAATCAGTACAATGCCATCCAAAATGAATTTGAAGAGAAAGATATTCTTGACCTAAAAAGTGTTGAAGAATTTGATTTACGGTTATGGCTTCAAAACGATTCTACCGGAAATAGCTCGTATCGCGATATTTTCACCTTTATCGATCAGGCGTATGATATTTTAGAGCAAAATGGAGCTAGTTTTTTTGTAACAAGTTATGCCCTTCGTTTAGGCCGCCTTGACGATGTTGCCAATCTCATAAAACAGTATTACGAAGAGTCCGCCCTTGCACAAACCGACGAGGAAATTCAATTGCTGCGCCAGCAAGTTCTTCAAAGCCAACAACAAATACTCTCAACCTTAGACATTGACTCTGAAATAAGATTTTTGAGTGATTTATTGGTTTTATTTGATGATCTGCCCGAGGACCAAACCATTCTGGCAGTTGAGGCCTTATTTGAAGATGTTCCCACCACCGATCGCCAAAGTATTGCCCAAGCGTTTCTCGAGCGCCAAGTTACTAACACTTTTTTGTTTGATGTAGCTGCCACACAATCTGCCATCGAAAACGATACCGTATACAACGATTCTCTGTTCACATTGCTGGATGAAATTCTATTTGTGAACGATTTAAACCGAAATGATTACGCTATTTATTTAGCCTATCAACAACCGGCACAGCAAATTTTAGTACAGGCGATTAGAAGCAGAGAGGGCCACATTTTTCCTGATGCAAATGGCACGCTTAGATTGAACAGAGGTTATTTCAAACAAGCTTTGAACAAGCGACCTTCAGAATACATTCTAACTTACAATGATTTCGCCGCTCGAGCGCCGGGAAGTGTAGTCATCAATCAAACAGGTGAAATTTTGGGCATCGCAGATCATCATGTTTCTGAAAACTTAATCACCAACTACTTGTATCAGAAAGAAAATGCTTATTTCTACAGTTTAGATGCACGTTCTATTCTTGATAAGCTTTTGGAAACTGACTCTGAATGGAAATCAGAATTAACTTATTAACTAGCCGATAATTTCTCGCAATACTTTAGGAATCATCATCCATTTAACCTGGCAAGTTCCCGGGTTGATGTCGTCCCAACGAACGGCATAACTTTCGAGGCATACCAAGCCCGCGGTAGGCACTCTAAACGCTGTTTTATCTCGCCCACCACTTAAAATAGTCGCAGTTGCTTCAATCAGTGGGTTATGCCCAACTACCATCATAGTTTCGGCATTTTCCGGAGTGCTGTGTATTGCTTCGATATATTTACCCACTGATTCGAAATACAAATCTCTGTCCCAACGAACGATGCTCTCATCCCTTTTCATCCCTTCGAGGCAAAGTTTTGTAGTTTGATGCGCTCTTTTGGCAGTGGAAGAAACAATATATTCCGGCCGATATTTAGATTTCCGCAAAAACTTGCCCATTCTTGGTGCATCTTGTAAACCACGACCTGCAAGCGGTCGGTCAAAATCTTCCAATCCGGGATTATCCCAGCTAGACTTAGCGTGACGAAGCAGTAAAATAAACTTCATGATTTAAGTGGCTAAATGTGATGGTTCAAATATATACTTTTTTGCTAATACGGTAAGTAGAACGCCGCGAGCCAGCATAAACGAAAACATTGCCAGCCAGATCGCATGCACTCCCAATACACTATTTGTTACATAGTAAACCGGCAAGAAAATTAGTACCGTTGCAACCAACATAGAATTACGCATTGGTGGAGTTGCCGTAGCTCCAATGTATACACCATCCCAAATAAAACAAATACTATTTACGATAGGTACAAACACGGTCCAGATTAATACTACCTGAATAGATTCCAGTACTATGGATTGATCAGTAAAAATGGTTACAATTTGATCGCCCAATAAAGCATAACACGCTGTTCCGGCAAGCCCGATTCCTAATCCCCAGATCATACAGCCTTTTATTGCTGCCATTAATTGTTTTCGATCGTTGGCTCCAAAATACCTGCCTACTAAACTTTCGGCAGCGAAAGCAAATCCATCGATACCATACGCACTGATGTACCAGAGTTGGAGCAAGATGGTGTTGGCTGCAAGTACAACATCCCCGGTTTCGGCTGATTTTGCAGTAAAAAATGCATAGGAAGTAACTAAGCACAACGTTCGGATGAAAATATCGGAGTTCACCGAAAAAAACTTTTTCAGTGCATCTAGTTGAAATAACTCTTCCCAAAGTATAGCCACTTTTTTCATGTGGTACTTACTGGCGTATAACCAAATGGCAAAGCCAACCGCAATATAACTGGCAATTAAACTTCCCCATGCCACACCAGCAACGTTCATATCGTATTTTAGCACAAAGATCAGGTTTAAAAGGATGTTTAACACATTCAGCAGAATGGTAACATACATTGGATAGCGTGCATTTTGCATCCCCAGAAACCAGCCGTTTATTCCAAATAAGGCAAGTGTAGCAGGTGCTGCAAATATCCGAATCGAAAAATAAACTTGTACATAACGCTCAACCTCCGGTGAGGCTTCTACTAGTAAAAGCGAAAGTTTTAACACCGGAACCTGCAGCAACATAATGGCGATACTAAATGTGAACGCAACCAATAATACCCGCGCAAGAAGAACTCGGGTCTCTTTAATTTGATTCGCTCCAAAAGCCTGTGCCACTAATCCGGTAGTACCCATTCGCAGAAAACCGAATCCCCAGAAAATAAAATCGAAGATTATACTTCCCACTGCAATTGCTCCCAAGTAGTAAACAGCATCAAGATGACCGATAACAGCGGTATCAACTGCGCCCAATAATGGAACCGACAAATTGCTAATAATATTGGGAATTGCCAGTTGAAGTATTCGTTTGTTCAAAATCTAATTAGTGATTTTTAGATTAAAGATAGGATGCACAGCCATGAGCATTAAATTAATATTGTGTTAGTTTTTGATGGGTTGTGCAGGTTGCATCTATAAAGGGGTGCATGTATTTTCATGCCACTTTAACTAAGCACACAAATTAACTAATAATCTGCTTCTCAAATGGATATCGATACCCGTAATAAAATTTTAAGTGTGGTTCTTGGAATTATCATTATTGCACTTTCGTGGTTGCTCTACGATTCAATTGTAACTCCTTATCAGGAAGTTAAGGAAAGAGAAGCAGAAACTGAGCGGGTTCGTACGCGGATGCTCACCCTTAAAGATGCGCTTGTACAATACGATAGCCGTTATGGTCATTTTCCTCCAACCGAAGGTGGCTTAGATAGCATTGTTACTTATTTATCTACCGATTCATTAATGATTGCTATGGGTGATACCCTGTTCCGTCAGGCGCCACCGCTCGAGTACTCACCGGAAACTATCATAGTTACTCCTAGAGCTTCGGGTGCACGTTTCATTTACACGCATGTAGATTCAACACGTCCACCATTGTATCTACTCGAAGATCCTGACACGGATGATGCCATTGGTAGTTTGAGCAGAACAACTATGCGTAACGCCCCTAACTGGAATTAATGAATGAGTCTGCCCCTAATTTAGGAGTCTCATTTTTTTCAGACCGGCTATATTACGCCATAAATAATCCTTTGGAGGATGCTGCTTTAACCGAAATTGGAAGCTTTAATTTCAATTTCAATATTGCGAATGCTATTCGAACGCAGCATCCCGATCAATATCCTCATATCCAAGATACCGTAGAACGACTTGTAAAAGAGTACTCTATCGGCTCGGTGCATGCACTCACCATTCCCAGCGACGAATGCTGGACTGCTTTGCCAAAAGTTGTGTATGATAATGCGGATGAGCGCGAAGATCACCTTTCTATTCTGATGAAAGGAGTTAGCAGAGAAGAGATTGAACCAACCTGGCATGCCGTTTCTAAAAGTCAGCGTAAGTTTTTATGCATTCGCAGAGCTTCCATCATGGAAGGATATGCCCATCTTTCTAAAAAAGTAGGCACCACCGATTTTTCCAGCGACTTTGAAATAGCTGCCCAATGGTCGGCCTTTCATAAGCCTGGTGGATCATTTATGATGATTGGCTGCCACAAAAACGTAATTTCCATAACTTCGTTTATGTTAGGGCAATTTCGTGCAGCAACGTACATCAAATACGATCAGCCCGAAGACTTACCTTACCATTGGCTGCAGCAATCGGCCCATTCTAAATGGTTGAAAGGCTTGCACGAACACACTTATTTATTCGGAAAGAACTGTCATGAAATTCAACGCGTACTTTCGCACTTTTGGGATAAATCATCCGAAGTTTCTACACTAAACACGCTCAATCAAATGGGTGTGATGGCCGAAGAGACTACCTATGGCTTTGATCTGGCTGAAGCCTTTCCTGCAATTTTATTGAGTTTGGGATAAAATTGGGTTCAATAAAGCTCAAGCTAAACCCTTAACTTTGAGCTAAAGAAACCAAATCAATCAGCATTACCATGCGGATCATCACCGGAAAATTAAAAGGTCGAAGAATTACCATTCCTAAAGGATTGGACGTTCGTCCAACCACCGATCGTACCAAAGAAAGTATTTTTAACAAAATTGAAGTGTACAAGTATTTGGATGGAGCCACGGTGCTGGATTTATTCGGCGGATCCGGAAATCTTGGTTTTGAAGCCATCTCACGAGGAGTTAAAAATGTGACCTTCGTTGAGATCGATCCTAAAAATGTGGCACTCATCGAAAAAACAGCTCAGGAGTTTGGAATAGATGCTCAGGTTCGCCCCATTGTTTCGGATGTGCAACGTTTCTTAAATGGAATGCCTATTCCCTACGATTTCATCTTTTGTGATCCGCCCTATAACTACGAGTGGATGGAAGAAATGATCGCTCAGATTCTTGAAAATAACTGGTTGAAAGAAGATGGTTGGTTTATTCTAGAACACGATAAATACCACAACTACAAAGAACATCCGCACTGTTTTTTCAGCAAAGCCTACGGACGTACAACCGTTAGTATTTTTGAGAAGCATCCGGTAGATTCTTAGAGCAATTAATAATTACTAGATCCTATTGGCTTTGTCATTTCGAGTGAAACGAGAAATCTAACGTGTAAATTAACGCATGAATTTAGATTTCTCCCTCCGGTCGAAATGACAAATCTGATTTTTTGATCATTGAACATTCCACATGAACACTCTCGCTTTATACCCCGGTTCTTTCGATCCCATTACTTTCGGCCATCTCGACATTTTAGAACGGGCTGCCAATCTCTTTGAGCGGGTTGTAGTTACCGTTGCTGTAAACAAAGAGAAAAGCGGAGTTTTTACCGGCGACGAACGTGTTGAACTCATCAATCAATGTTTGGAAGGCAAAGAGTGGGCAAAAAGTATTGAGGTTGATCAGTTTACCGGTTTGTTGGTGAATCACGCTAAAAAGCTAAAAGCAAAGACATTGGTTCGTGGAGTACGACAAATTTCCGATTTCGAGTACGAGTTCCGAATGGCCCTTACAAACAAACGGCTTGCCCCGGAAGTCGACACCATCTTTTTAATGCCCGATGAGGAATTCACGTTCATTTCGGCATCTCTGGTTAAAGAAATCGCTTATTGGGGCGGCGATCTTTCTTCTTTCGTGCCCGAAAATGTAGCTATAGCTTTACAAGAGAAATACGCTAAATAAATTCGACCCGGTCACTTTCTTCACCTTGTTCCTTAGTTCAATTTACCCGAATTTCCCGATTCACTCACACCATAGGTTTTCGAAATAATGATTTCACAACGCGCGCAAAAACTCCAGCCATCTGCAACACTAAAAGTAACCGGAAGAGCCAAAGAACTAAAGAGAGAAGGTAAATCAATCGTTTCTTTAAGTGCCGGCGAACCCGATTTTAAAACACCCGGTTATATTTGCGAAGCTGCTATTAAGGCTATAAATGATGGACAACATGGATACACCATGAACCCGGGAACACCAGAACTTCGGGAATCCATTTCTGCAAAGTTACAACGCGAGAACAAATTAAATTACGATCCATCTCAAATCATCTGTTCAAATGGTGCCAAACAATCGGTGGGATTTGCAATTTTAGCAACCATTGATGCCGGTGATGAAGTAATTATACCTGCTCCTTATTGGGTTTCTTATCCCGAAATGGTGAGGTTGGCAGAAGGAACTCCGGTAACCGTTCGCACCTCTTTCGAGAACAATTTCCGGCTCACTCCTGATCAACTTGAAGAGGCTATCACTCCCAATACAAAACTGCTTATTCTTTGCTCACCATCTAACCCAACCGGTTCCTGCTACAGCAAAGCGGATTTGGAAGCTCTCGCTGTGGTACTTCGAAAATACCCTGATATTTTGGTGCTTTCGGATGAGATTTATGAATACATCGTATTTGAAGATGAGCACGTAAGTATTGCGAATGCAGCTCCTGATTTAAAAGATCGAGTGATTTTAATCAATGGCTTTTCAAAAGGTTTTGCTATGACCGGCTGGCGGTTGGGTTACCTCGCTGCACATCCCGATATTGTTAAAGCGGTGAGCAAGATTCAAAGTCAAGAAACTTCGGCTCCTTCTACCATTTCTCAAGCTGCGGGATTGGCGGCTTATTCCAACGATTTGAGCGAAGTGCATGCAATGCGGAATGAATTCAAAAAACGTCGTGATTTTATGGTAGAAAGCCTGAATGCTATTGATGGAGTAGATTGCTTTACTCCGGGGGGTGCGTTTTATGTATTCCCGGATATTTCTGCGCATTTGGGTAAATCTACGCCTGATGGGAATAAGCTTGAGACTTCTACTGATCTCTGCCTTTACCTTTTGGATGAATTCGGCTTAGCTGTAGTTCCGGGCGATGCTTTTGGCGAACCCAATGGATTACGCATGAGTTATGCAGCAAGCGTTCAAGATCTCGAAGAAGCGATGGATAGATTCAGAAATGGTCTGAGTTCGTTGCGTTGATCAATCCTATGCATACCGATCGGTTGCGGATTGATACATTTTCGTATGATGACATCTCGTTTATTCGCGAACTAACCAACAGCCCCGGTTGGCTCGAACATATTGGTGATCGCAATATTAACTCAGATCGAGATGCGATCAAATATCTCGAAACGGGACCACTCTCAAGTTATAAAGTTCATGGTTTCGGGTTGATGCGTGTAGTGCTTTTATCAAGCAATCAGCCTATTGGCATGTGTGGTTTTCTAAAACGTGATCAATTAGCTTATCCCGACCTCGGTTTTGCATTTCTTCCCGAATTTCAAGGAAAAGGATACGCCTTTGAGGCATCGAAAGCTTTATTAGATTGGGCATCGAAAAACTTGAAATCCAACTATGTACTTGCGATCACTTCTCAGACTAATCAACGCTCTATCAAACTCTTAGACAAGCTTGGTTTTGAAGAAATTCATCTTGTTACGATCAATAATCAGCCGTTAAAGCAATTCCAATTTCAATTCGATCGACCTTAACTCTTATACCTTGTCTACTACCAATTTGTAGGTTGGATCTTCCATCACGTTAATATCGATGATTTCATCGGCGTTCTTAAGCAATCGAACACAGTCTTTACTCAAGTGTCGTAAATGCACGCGCTTTCCAACTTTTTGATAGCGCTCGGTAATTTTGTTCAATGCCTCAATGGCCGACATATCTACCACACGACTTTCCGCAAAATCGATGATGATTTCATCGGGATCGTTTTGGATATCAAACTTGGAATTAAACATACTTACCGATCCAAAAAATAACGGACCATAGATTTCGTAATGCTTGATACCGTTTTCGTCGATATGTTTTCTTGCACGGATTCTTTTTGCGTTATCCCATGCAAAAACAAGAGCTGCTATAATCACTCCAATCAAAACAGCCAACGCAAGATTGTGTAACACGGCGGTCACCAGTGTTACGAGCACCATCACAACAATATCAGAAACCGGCATTCGATTGAACGTGCGCAAACTTGCCCATTCAAAAGTTCCGATGGCAACCATAATCATCAATCCTGTTAAAGCGGCCATTGGCATTCGTTCAATTAGGGAAGCACCAAACATGATGAAAACGAGCAACATCACCGCAGCCACAATTCCGGATAATCGTGCTCTTGCGCCGGCAGAAACGTTGATCAAACTCTGACCGATCATAGCACAGCCACCCATCCCGGAAAAGAAGCCGGAGAGAATATTCGCAATTCCCTGTGCCGCTGCTTCCTGATTGCCACTTCCTCGTGTTTCTGTAATCTCGTCGATGATATTTAGAGTAAGCAAACTCTCGATTAACCCCACACCTGCCATGATTGCTGCGTAAGGGAAAATAAGCATCAACGTATCGAGGGTGAATGGAACTTGAGGGATGTGAAATGGGGGAAATCCGCCTGAAATAGAAGCAATATCGCCTACTGTTTTTGTTTCAATCCCGAAGGCAACTACAATTCCAAATACACTTAAAATTGCCACTAACGAAGCCGGAATCGCCTTACTGATTTTTGGCAATCCCCAAATGATGAGCATCGTTAAGGCAACCAATCCCACTAAGAGATACAAAGGCTCTCCGGTTAACCAACTTCCATCGGCGGCTTTAAACTGATCGAGCTGAGACATGAAAATGATGATCGCTAACCCATTCACAAATCCGAAAATTACCGGATGCGGCACCAATCGCATCAATTTACCGAGCTTAAGTACTCCTGCTGTAACTTGTAGAATCCCAGCCAACACTACGGTTGCAAAGATGTACTCAACACCATGCGATTTTGCCAGCGCTACTAAAACCACCGCAACCGCGCCGGTGGCACCGGAAATCATTCCTGGTCTACCGCCGATTAATGAGGTAATCAAACCCATCATAAACGCAGCGTACAGTCCGGTAAGTGGGGAAAGTCCGGCAATGAGTGCGAAGGCAACTGCTTCGGGAATCAACGCCATAGCCACGGTTAAGCCCGAAAGAATTTCAGTTTTATAATTAATCGGCTGCGAAAAGTCGAAAAGGTTTAAAATACGATCCATTAAAGCGTCTGCTCTTGAAAGATTTGTGTGTGATGAATTTTTGCAAAGCCTTAAAGATACGCATTACCACTGGGCGAAATGATTTTTTGAAGGATTAAAAATCAGAGTGAATCCATTACCAATTTCCTCCACTTGAAAGCGTTTTTTTAAGCTTCAACTATGCCATTTCAATTCTATGCTCGTTGATGAGCTTGTCGATCCATTAAATAACTTGAATTAGTTTTGGCTAATTTGTGCTTATTCTGTGCTTGAAAAAATTGCAGATTAGAGTGTTCGCTTTCTGTATTGGCACACAAATTGTATTGCTCACTATCATCAACAAAACAAACAAAAAATTAGACAATGCCTACGTACGAGTATAAGCGTGAAGATGGAAGTACTTTCGAGATTATTCAGAAAATGAGTGAATCGCCGTTAACCGAGTGCCCTACCACCGGGCAAAAAGTTCGTCGTGTAGTTTCAGGGGGCGGTGGCGTAGTGTATAAAGGTGAAGGCTGGTACGTAACCGACTATAAAAACGGAGGCAGCAAAAAGCCCGAAACTACTTCCTCCGATAAATCTCCAGAAAAGACAACCACCGAATCGACTGAAAGCAAACCAAAGAGCGAAAAAGCCACTCCAACCAATGAGTAGGCTCGAAGAAGCACAAGAAGTTTTACTCGCTAATTGGCGGGACGGATACACCGTCCCAAGTCCCTTGCTATATCCGTTTCAATGGCTTTGGGATTCCGGTTTTATTGCACTGGGATACGTGCATTTTGATGAAGATAAAGCTTGGAGCGAAATTAATGCACTCTTTAAAGGACAGTGGAATAATGGTTTTTTGCCGCACATCATTTTTCATCAGGAAAGCGATCAGTATTATCCGGGGCCGGATGTTTGGCAAACGCACACTTTGGACAAAGCGCCCACATCCCCAAAAACATCCGGAATTACCCAGCCACCGGTTCTGGGTTTTATTCTAGAGCAACTTTTCGAGCAGACTAACAATCACGAAAAAGTCATTGAACTAGCACATAACATCATCCTAAAAATAAAGGCGTTCCATCAGTATTTGTACACCGAGCGTGACCCGAATAACGAAGGCTTGGTTTACATACGCCATAATTGGGAATCCGGTTTAGACAACTCTCCACTTTGGGATGATGCCCTGCAACGAATCAACGCTCCAAAAAAAGATCTTGCATCCATCCGGCGAGATTTAGCACATGTGAAAGCGGATAATCGTCCCTCGAATGATGAGTATTTAAAATACATCTGGCTTGTTGAGCACTTTGTAGAATGTGGTTATGAAGAAGAAAAAATTCGGGAACACTGTCCTTTTCTCATTCAGGATCCGGTATTTAATTCCCTTCTGATTGCCTCGAACGAAGCATTATTTCGATTGAGCGAGAAAATCGGAAACCCAGATATGGATTTTCTTAACTGGGCTATTGCCGGAAAAAAGGCGATGAACTCAAAGCTATGGGATGAAGCTTCTGCCAATTATTTGGGGTACGATTTAGTGACCAATCAACAAATACATGCGCCCTCTAATGCAGGTTTTATAGCTGCTCTTTTTGCAGAAATACCTAACTCGAATCAGCTTGAACGAATTATTACTTCGCATTTTTCGAACTTTTCGGATGAGGATTTTCGCATGATGCCTACCGTAATGCCTGATCATCCACTTTTTGAGGGCAAACGCTATTGGCGCGGTCCGATATGGATCAATACCAATTGGTTATTGATTCGAGGACTCCAAAAAAATGGAGAAAACACTTGGGCTGATAAAGTGCGGGAACACACGCTCGAACTAATCGAAGAGTTTGGCTTCTATGAATATTTTCATCCCTCTAAACATGCACCCGAAGCTTGTGGAACGCCCATGTTCTCGTGGTCTGCCGCTTTATATCTCGACTTGATTCATCGCCCGTAGTGCGTTAAAATTAGCGCATGACAACAATCGACTGGATTATCATTATTGGGTACCTGCTGGGCTTGGTGGGAATGAGTATTTATTTAGGGCGCGGGCAAACAAGTCAGACCGATTATTACGTTGGCAATCGAAATATTCCCTGGTGGGCCGTTGGAATTTCAACGATGGCAACACAAACATCAGCTATTAGTTTTATTTCCATTCCTGCTTTTGTTGCTCTTAAAGATGGCGGTGGGCTCACTTGGCTTCAGTACGAATTGGCCGTTCCGCTCGCAATGATTTTGGTGATGGTTTTCCTGATCCCCTTTTTCCGAAAACTTGAGCTCGTTTCGGTGTATGAATATCTGGAATTACGATTTGGGCCTTCTGTTCGAAATCTAATCAGCGGGGTATTCTTGCTGAGTCGGGGATTAGCTACCGGAGTTGGGCTTTACGCCAGCGCCATTGTGCTTTCCGTTGCGCTCGATCTTCCACTTTGGAGCACCATTTTGATGATTGGTGTCATCACCATTATTTATGACACCATTGGCGGTATTTCAGCGGTTATTTATTCGGATGTGATTCAGATGGTGGTGCTTTTGGGCGGAATCATTGTGTGTATTTTTTACGCTGCTGCCGAAATTGGTGGATTTGGTGCCATGTTCACTGACATGCCCGCAGAGCGATTAACGGCAACCGATTTCTCAACAGGTTTAGGAGATGGCGGAGCTGTTCCATTTTGGGCATTTCTGTTTGGTGGCTTTTTTCTTTACGCTTCTTACTATGGCACTGATCAAAGTCAGGTGCAGCGTGGCTTGTCGGCAAAGTCGGTGGATGAAGCCAAAAAAGCTTTGATGCTAAATGGATTGGCTCGATTTCCACTCACGGTTCTGTATATCCTTCTGGGGATTGCTGCTTTTGCCGTGTATCAATCCACACCCGAACTTTCTTCCGCCATTCCTGCTGATAAACCCGATTATTTAATTCCGGAATATATCTTACTGATGTTACCCACCGGATTACGGGCGCTACTCTTTGCTGCATTATTGGCCGCAGCAATGTCGAGTTTAGATTCGGCATTGAATTCTCTCTCTGCTTCCACCATGCGCGATTTTGTAAGCAAATGGAAGCAGGATTCTGATCAAATACACTTGGGAAAAATTACCACGGTAATTTGGGGTATTCTGGTTACCGGATTCGCTTTTATTGTGGGTGGAATTTCTGATACTGTGATCGAAGCCATTAATAAAATCGGATCTGCTTTTTATGGACCAATTCTGGCTGCATTTCTGGTCGGTATCCTAACGCGCAAAGTAACCACACGCACCATGTTTATTGGAATTGTTGTAGGAGTTGGCTTCAATATCACGCTTTGGCTTACCTCAGCTAATATTTACTGGATGTGGTGGAATCTTTTTGGATGTGTACTTACCGGCTTTACGGCTTGGATTTTAAGTATTTCGAACACCACGCTCTCACCCGAAAAATATCATATCACCTTTCAGGGATTACTCGAACGCGAACAAGCATGGACTTCTCGTTATCTCTTCCTGATTGGTTATTTCGTTGCGATTCTTGCTGTTGTATTGATTCTATGAAGACTTTAGTATCCTCATAAATCTCTCCCTGTCTGATCAATTATTCCAAGATTAAAGCTGAGAGCTTTTGTATTTTCAGCTAATCATTTTCATAAATCAATTCCCCCATGAAAAAGACTGTCCTATTCTTGGGAATTTTTCTCATACTCACCCAATGCAAATCTTCTACAAATGGTCCTGACGATGGTAAAGATACCGATCTGAACGGTTATAACGAGACCACTTTTTTTAAAACCGACGGCACGGAAATATTGAATCGACAAGGAGAGCCCGTTGTAATTCGTGGATTTGGCCTTGGCGGTTGGTTGATGCCTGAAGGCTACATGTTTAATATGCCCGGCGATTTTGGCCCAACCAAACTGAGAAATGCGATCGAAGATCTTATCGGTGCGGCCGAAACCGAGCGTTGGTTCGATGAATTCAGAACCAATTATGTACAAGAAGCCGACATCATTGCCATGAAAGAATGGGGAGCCGATCACATTCGAATTCCATTCAATCATAAAGTATTCTATAACATGGATACGCAAGAGTTCAATGAGCGCGAATTTGATCGGTTAGACCAAGTTTTGATTTGGTGCAAGCGTCATCGGCTCGATGTAATTTTAGATATGCATGGCGCACCTGGTGGGCAAAGTAACAAAGAAATCGCAGACAGTGATGGCGTTGCCCGGCTTTGGACTGAGTACGACACCTACATGCCTATCACCATCAAAATATGGACAGAAATTGCCCGTCGTTATGCCGATGAAACCATCATTATTGGCTATGATTTACTCAATGAGCCGGTAACTCCCGATGGATATGGAGCTGAAGATGTGCTTCGTTTCCACACAGATATCATCCCTGAAATCCGAAAAGTAGATCAAAATCACATTTTATTTATCAACGGAAATTATTTTTCTACCACCTTCGATCTACTGGATCAAATACCATCTCAAGCTGAAAATGTCGTTTTTGCTTTTCATAAATACTGGAACGAAACCGATCAAGGCACCATCAATTATTTACTGGATTTGCGAAATCGTACACAAACGCCACTTTGGCTGGGTGAGTCCGGTGAAAACTCTAACCCATGGTTTTATGAAACCACACGGTTAGTGGAAAGTAATGGCATCGGCTGGAACTGGTGGACGCATAAAAAATTAGGAACCATCACATCACCACTATCAGCAAATGGTAATCCGAACTATAACAAAGTGGTAGAATACTGGAAAGGCAATGGTCCGCGCCCATCAGCAGAAGAAGCACGTGATGGATTATTCAAAATGGCGGCCGATTTAGCTATCGACAAAACGGATTTTCGTCCTGATGTTGTTGCGGCTCTCTTTTCTCCGGATTTTGGCTCTCAAAACCGACCCTATACTGATCTCACTATTCCCGGCGTGATTGCGGCGGTGCATTACGATATCGGCAATAATGGTGTTTCTTATTTCGATACCGAATACAAACGCGTAAGTAGCGATGACGACCAAAATAATGGTAACAATGGATGGTCCATGAGAAACGATGGAGTGGATATTGAAGCTAGCGATGCAAATCCTTCGGGCTATAATATCGGTTGGATTGAAACCGGAGAGTGGCTGGAATATACCGCAGAAGTAACGACAGCCGGCGAATACACGGTTACTGCACGAGTAGCATCTACGAATTCGAATGGGAGATTTCGTGTTCGCGTAAATGATAGGCCAGTGGGAGCTGATGCAGCCATTCCAAACACGGGCGGATTCCAAAACTGGCAAGAAATTACCTTAGGAACCGATGATTTCGAAGCCGGAACCGTGTTAATTCGAGTTGAAATTCTTTCAGGAGGGTTTAATTTTAGCCAACTTACTTTCGAATAAACTTAGTACTATTCCTGCATGAGTAATTCGTATCAACAAGCCGTAGATCAGTTCGTTGAACTGTGGGGAAACATGGCCTCTTCGTGGGGCATCAACAAAACGATGTCGCAGATTCATGCTTTGTTGTATGCCGAGTCGCACCCGATGGATACCGATGCAATCATGACAAAGCTTGATATTAGTCGCGGAAATGCGAACATGAATTTGCATCGGTTATTAGAATGGGAGCTCATCAAAAAAGTAAACTATCCCCGTGATAGAAAAGATTATTACTCGGCCGAAACTGACATCTGGAAAATTGTTTCCACCATCATCAAAGAACGGCAACAACGGGAAATTGCCCCAATCCGAGCAGAGTTATTGGAGTGTATAAAAACCTTAGAACAAGGCGGACTCGAAGATCAGGAGAGCAAAGATTTTAAGCAGCGCATCGAAAATTATTACGATTTCCTCGAAATGTTCGAACGTTTTACCGATGCCCTGCTGCCCTACATCAACAAGAAAAATCTCGGTTTTTTGAAGCAGTTGATTAAGTTAGTTGAAGTGAAAGAATCACTGAAAGACAGTTTTAAAGGTGGCGAAAAAATCTAACAGAGCCCATGGTGATGAAGCCGAAGATCTGGCTTGTGATTATCTCATCGAAAAAGGGTATCGGATTTTGGAGCGCAATTATTACGCAGGGCATTCCGAAGTAGATATCATCGCACAAATTGGTGAAATTGTAGTTTTTATTGAAGTGAAGATGCGTTCGAGCACCGGCTTCGGAAACCCCATCGAGTTTGTGAACGAAGCTAAAATGGAGCACATTTATCATGCCGCAGAATACTGGACTCAGCAAACCAAACGCTTTGATGCTCCGCAGCGCTTCGACGTGATCGGCATTTTAAAGAAGAAAGGACAGCCTCCCAAAATCACACATCTACAAGATGCTTACCGATAAAATTTAGGTTGGCAAATCTTCTCATTTAGCTCGACTTTATGCCGATGTCTGAACCCATGAGATTTATTGATTATCTGCGCAGTTTTCTGGGTATCCTGTTATTTGTGATACTCTTTATTATTGCAATTCCCCTCATTTTGGTGATCGTTTTGCTTTCTTTCGGCAAAGCCACCGATTTTGTGATCCGCACATTTGCCCCTGCAATCGCCCGACCTGTTTTATGGGTGATCGGAATTCGATTCAAAGTTAAGCACCATGGAAAACCTTATGATGGTCCGGCTGTAGTTATCATCAACCACTCCTCCACGCTGGACATTTTAACCATGATGGCTGTTGGACTGGATAAAATTCGATTTGTTGCCAAATGGGAGCTCCAGTATTTCCCTTTCTTTTTTATTGTGGGAAGACTTACCGGACAAGTATTCATCAAACGCCAAAAAAGAGAACAAGCGATAAATACACTCACCAGCACCTACGATCGATTAAAACGACAGCAACTTTCGGTGATGGTAGCTCCAGAAGGCTCACGAAAACATGAAGGAATTATCGGTCCGTTTAAAAAAGGTGCTTTTCGGATGGCCATTGATTTGAACTATCCGATTTTGCCTATTTACTTTGAAGGTAACAATCGTCTTAGTTTTGGTGGCTCCATAATGGCTAGAAGCGGAGAACTCACTGCGCACATTCACCCGCCCGTCGACACATCCGATTGGAGTTTGGAAACCATTAATGAACACATCCACGAAGTGAGGGCGTTGTATTTACACTGGGCCGGAGTAGACGAAGAATCAAACTCTAGGCACGAGATACTGCACACTAAATAAATCGTTTTTATCGGTCCAAACCTGCTCTACTTCGAACCAAGGGGCAACGATTCCAGAAAACTCTTCTTGGGTATATTTATGGGAATTTTCTGTGTGCAGATACTCTCCTTTCTCGATCTGAAACTCATGCCCATTTATCTGGACAGAATGTGATTTTGTGGCATATAATCGCATTTCGATACAACCCTTTTCTTCTACCCAAAGTGCTTTGTGCTCGAATAGATCAGGATCAAAGTTTGCATCAATTTTACGATTCAAATGCACCAGCATATTTTTGTTGAACGCAGCGGTAATTCCTTTTGAGTCGTTATATGCGGCTTCCAGAATGTTGATGTCTTTTTTAAGATCCACACCTATCAAAACTCCACCTTGTTTGCCTACGATATCTGCAATCACAGAAAAGAAACGCTGAACGGTGTTCAGTTTGAAATTCCCGATTGTGGATCCGGGAAAAAACACAATGCGGCGCGCATTTGGATGTGTATTGGGTAATTCAAAAGGGCGTGTATAATCGGCTTCAAGAGGTTCAATATTGATGTTCGGATATTCTTTCTGCAATTGATCCGCTACTTTGAACAAGTAATCGCCCGAAATATCGATAGGCACATAGCAGCGAATAGAATCCATTTTGTCGAGTAAGATTCGGGTTTTCTCACTACTACCGCTCCCCGGCTCAATCAGCTCGATATTATCACCCAGTTTTTCCGCCATTTCGTCCAGGTAATGCTCCAGAATCATACGCTCGGTACGGGTTGGATAATATTCCTTCAACTCGGTGATTTCATCGAACAGTTGAGATCCCTTTTCGTCGTAAAAATATTTGCTGGGCAACTGTTTTGGGATGCTTTTCATCCCCGCAATAATCTCTTGAGTAATGGTATTTGTTTTCGTCAATGTATCTTCCATAATTATCGTGCCAGCCGAATACCACTAAATTGCCACCGTGCATTGGCATGGAAGAAATTGCGATACGTTTTTCTGATATGAGATTTTGAAGTTGCACAAGAACCGCCGCGCAACACGTATTGATTGGCCATAAACTTTCCATTGTATTCGCCCAATGCGCCGGGTAAAGGCTTATAATTTGGATACGGCGAATAACTGCTCATCGTCCACTCCCACACATCTCCATACATTTGAGTTAATGCATTCGGTGCATTTGGTGTTGCCGTAGGATGAAAATGATCGTCATCAACAAAATTTCCTTTAATCTCTAAATCTCCGCACGCATGCTCCCATTCCTGCTCGGTAGGTAAACGGCATCCTTTCCATCGGGCAAAAGCGTCTGCTTCAAAATAACTTACGTGTGTAACCGGCTCCTCGTTTTCAATCTTTCTGGTTCCTGATAAAGTAAAATTCATCCACTCACCATCGCGCTTAAACCAGTATAACGGTGCTTTCCATTGTTCCTGTTGTACGGTCGACCACCCCTCATCCAGCCAAAGTTCTGAGCGCTCGTATCCGCCATCATCCATAAACTCCAGATACTCGCCATTGGTAATCAAGCGATTGGCCAACTCAAATTGCTGTACAAATGTTTTGTGTTGTGGATGCTCGTTATCGTAGGTAAACTCATCGCCGGAGTTGCCAATCCCTACAATTCCTTCGTCAAACGGAATCCAAGTGAGTGGGTTCGTCGGTGCGCTTTCTCGAAGCTCGCGTTCTTTGTACGTTGGAAGCAACGGATTTTGAGCCATCAAATATTTCAGATCCGTCAGAATTAATTCCTGATGTTGTTGCTCGTGATGATTTCCAATTTCAACGACTTTAGCAGCTTCTGTCCAGGTATTTTCATCACAATTTTCGATGAAGTTCTGAACCTGTTCGTTTACATAATCCCGATATTCGAACACTTCAGAAACGGTGGGGCGCGACAATAACCCACGCTTAGCCCGGGTAAAAGGCACGCCTGTTTGCAGATAGTAAGAGTTAAAGAAATACGCATACTGTGGATGCATACTTTCGAAGGATGCATCAAACTTCCCTAACACAAAAGTTTCGAAAAACCAGCTGGTATGGGCGAGATGCCATTTTGCCGGACTCGCGCTCTCCATGGGTTGAATTACGAAATCCTCGGTTTCGAGGGGCTCTACCAGGTAATGCGTAAACGCTCGAATGCTTTGAAACTGATTTAGAAGGTTCTCTCTGCTTAATCTAAATGTTAGATCATTTTCGGTAATAGAAGTCATCGTCCGTAAGAATGTTAAATAATATCCCGAGCAATGTACCGAAACCAAATCAAAGGAGAAAAAATAATGGGGTTAAGAAATATTTACCCCGAAAAAACCAACCTACTTATCTCTGTAAAAATAGATTTTCTTATTTACACTATCGCGCCGACTTTTAACGGTAAAATCTTTACCTCGGCAAAATTGATACACGGCCGTACGCATTGAATTTACGCCCTTTTCGTTCGAATACGATACTTCTATAGCCTGCCCATTTGGCTTTAATTTTTCGATGGCCTCTAAGAGCGGCCGGAATTTTGAAGATCTCTTTTTAGAGGATTTGATGTTAGATCGCTTTACAAATTTTATTTCCACAATACTATACGCTAATGTTATTGCTCCAAATCTATAATTTTTTTACAAAGAACAGTACAAACTTAAGAAATATTAATATACGTTTGTATATACAGCTACATTTTTGATGTAGATGAATTTTATAATCAGATCTCGATATTTGATTTAATTTTGAGGACTAATTTTTTCTAAAAAACGACAGAATTCGGGTCATTTCCTTCTTGTGCCGAACCACCGGTTCGGTATGTGTGCTTGTACCACTGGTTCAACTATTCGAATTGCGGATTTAAGGGATTTACAGATTACGCAGATGAACATCCGCGAAATCCAGTAATCCGTCTAATCCGTGATTCTAAATTATGATGGTGAGGTGGAAATGATACCTTATTCTCGTACCGAACCACCGGTTCGGTATGCGCGCCTGAACCACTGGTTCATTTTTTTGATTGCTGTTAGACAATTAGTGGAACCGGTGGTTCAATATTGGCATCACGAACCAGTGGTTCGTGACGAGGGGAAAAAGTAGTTTAAGTACATTCCATTTCTAATCGAATATTGTTATCAAATATTCTTTAAAAGGATCACTTGATAATGGGTCTTGATCAATAACATGAACAAGTAAATCATACTCACCCGGATTATTTGGAGTATCCCAAACCGTCTTTGCAGTAGTAGTTGTTCTAACTTCTGAGTTGGCAATTACCCAAGTAAATTCATAGTTATCCTTATTTAAGCTATCAGAAATAATTACCTCAAATTCTACTTGAGAATTGGTTTTTATGGTCTCGGGATTAGTTCTCAGTTCTAAAATCGTGGTATTGAAGACCGGGTCGTCATCAATATTTCCATCGCAAGAAGTGACAATTAGTAAGAGAGTAATCGATATGAGGATGAGGTTATTCAAAGCTAATTATTAAGAGATGAACAGTAAAAAAATAGCTTATTTCGTAGTGCCAAATGAGTGAATTATTTATTCGATTGTAAATTGAAATCTTGCCTCTGTTGCAGTAGTTAATGGCTCACTGCTGGTAATACTGATGAAACCATTTACTTCTCCAATTGCCTCTTTTACCCGAAAAGTAATACTGTTTTTTTCAGAAGCTTGTGACGCATGAATTCCTACCGTCCAATTGAATCTTAAATTTGAATTAGTAGGCTCTTTGGTAATACAAGTAATCGTAAGAGTTTCGCCAACTGAAACAACATTGCTTGGAGAAAAAGTAAACTCCAGTATTTCAGTCGCAGGGATTTCTTCTAAATCTTTGGCTCCACCTATGTTTAAATCACAACTTTGTAAGAGACCAGTAAGTGCAATTAAGGATATCAATAAAACTTTATGCTTGTTCATAGTTTGTAATTCATTCACTTCGTCCTTCTCGTACCGAACCACCGGTTCGGTATGTGTGCTTGAACCACTGGTTCATTTTTTGATTGCTGTTAGACAATTAGTGGAACCGGTGGTTCCATATTGGCATCACGAACCCGTGGTTCGTGACGAGGGGAAAAAAGATAATTCCTTATAACCCATATTTATTATTAATTACTTGAATTAATTTCAAGCTTATCCATTCTTCATTGAGGTAAAAAATTTCATGAATCAATCATGACACGAAAAAAAAAATCATTATATCCCAAAATTCTATCTGAAAAACTGGTTAAACACCTCTGGTAAAGTTTGGGTTTATAGAATTCTTGTTTCTCATAAATCAATACCCTACTGGAAAGAAGTAAGCCCAAACAGATTAACTAGCTATGATCATCTATACAATAAGATTACCAAGGATGGCATAAATGATGAGCTTGAATTTTTATTTGATTCCCAAATAGAATCAAAGGCCGCACCATCAATAAAATTAGCTATTAATGACTATCGTTTAACCTCTACTGACTGGAAAAATATAATTGCCTTTTTTCTTGCTCAAGATATCAGAACACCAAAAAGATATTATGAACACAAAGAAAGGCACTCGAAATCAATGCCTAAATATATTAATGATGCTGCACAATCAATTAAAGAATACCTTCATAATCCTGAAAAATTAGAATTAGAAATCAAAGATTCTGAGTCAAAATCTGTCAACTTACATGTGCCGTTAAAACTCGAGGTAGTTGATATTGATAATGAGCGCAGCGGAATAAATTTAGTCACTTCAATTGGAAGGGAATCTTGGATTGAATCAATCAAATATCTTTTAAATAGTGATATTTCAAAAATTCTATTCAAACATCGTTGGACTATTCTCAAACCATTTAAAGGCCTTAACTGGATTACAAGTGATTGTCCAACAATTAGATTGAATTATTATAAAAATGGTGATTACGATTTTGCTGGGGGCTGGGGCAATAAAGGAACTGAACTTCTACTCCCGCTGGATCCTTACCATTTATTGTATACAAAGGTTGGAGAAAAACCACCACAAAAGGGAATGATTCTAGACGAAATTCAAACAAAAAAAATCAATAATATAATCGCCAATAATGCTTTAAGAATTATTATTTCAAGTAGGAAGATTGAAAATATAGAGCTAATTCGAAAACGAGTTATTGATAAAGAAGCCTTTGAATTTGAGAAAAATGAATGGTCTAAATGGCATTCTGAACAATCAAAAGCAGAGAAAGAATTTCTTTAGAATTGGAAAATTATTAGATAAATCTAGCCCGAATCATAGTACGTCCAATTCATTAATTGTGCCAACGTTTATCCAAACTCCAAAACCGAAAAGGTTTTGAGCCATCTTAACAAGCTTCTATCCAAATAGTTAGTTGCGCAGATCCTTCTCCGCCAGCTGACGGATCAGGATGACTCTGAAAGTAACTGAGAACTTGTAGCCATAAAAAAAACCTTCCTGCATTCGCAGAAAGGCTTTGTATTAGTGGGCGATGAGGGACTCGAACCCCCGACCCCCTCGGTGTAAACGAGGTGCTCTAAACCAACTGAGCTAATCGCCCTGATTGTTTCAAGGGCGACAAATATACGAGTATTTCTAACCCATCAAAAGAAAAAATAGCAATCATATTGATTATTTGGTTAACACTGTTAACTTACGCCCACAATAATTCTGAACTATGGGCACAACAAGCAATTATGGAGGAACACCGGTTTTGGTGGATGGCGTCCGGATTCCTTTTTTAAAATCATCCACCAACTATAAACACCTAATGGCATACGATCTCGGGCGAATGGCTATCTCGGGTTTGCTCGCCAGAAATGATCTCGATCCCGCTACCATAGATCAGGTAATTATGGGCACGGTAATTCAGGAAGTGAAGACCAGCAATGTTACCCGCGAAAGTGCTTTAGGTGCCGGCATCCCCAATACCGTTCCCGCTCACACCGTTTCGATGGCGTGCATTTCCTCCAATCAGGCAATTACCTCGGGGATGGAGATGATCAGAACCGGTCAGGCAAAGATCGTACTTGCAGGCGGCACCGAAACCATGAGCGACATTCCCGTTCGCTTCAAAAAGAAATTCCGACAAAAAGTACTGGATGCCCGAAAGTATAAATCGCCCGTTGAGTTTTTGAAGTTTTTTAAGGGATTAGGAATCAAAGATTTTTTACCCGAACTACCCGCCATCGCCGAATTCTCGACCGGAGAAACAATGGGACAATCTGCCGATCGAATGGCAGCTCGATTTGGAGTTTCGCGCACCGATCAGGATGAATTTGCGATGCGATCGCATCACCTGGCAGCGAAAGCAACCGAAGAAGGCTTATTAAAACTTGAAGTACTTGAAACTCCTGTCCCCCCGAAATTTGATTTAGTTACACAAGACAACGGTTTCCGTGCGGATACAACCATGGAGAAACTCGGAAAACTCCGCCCGGCTTTTATCAAACCTCACGGAACCATCACCGCCGGAAATGCTTCGTTTTTAACGGATGGAGCATCAGCATCTTTAATCATGGATGAGCAATCTGCCCTGGATTTAGGACTCAAACCAAAAGCCTACTTGCGCGAATATGTGTATGTGAGTCAAGATCCCGGCGATGAATTGCTACTCGGTCCTGCTTACGCCACTCCAAAAGTGCTGGATCGAATGGAATTATCAATTGATGACATTGACATATTTGAAGTGCACGAAGCCTTTGCCGGTCAGGTTCTAGCCGTTTTGAATGCGTTAGATTCAGATGAATTTGCCAAAAAATCGTTGGGCAAAAACCAGAAAGTCGGGCAAATCCCGATGGACAAAATGAACACCTTAGGTGGCTCACTTTCTTTAGGGCATCCTTTTGGAGCCACCGGTGTTCGTTTGGTTACCACCGCCGCTAATCGACTAATCCGCGAAGATGGCAAATACGCGCTCGTCACCGCCTGCGCCGCTGGTGGGCAGGGTCACGCGATCATTTTGGAGAGGTATTAAGATTGGAATCCTCCATCACATACCGACCTACCCTACCCACGTACGAATACGCACTTCGGTGGATAAATCTGTCTTCTCCTTCGCAAGGAGAAGGACTCGTTGATAGGGCTCTGAGCATTTTTACAGAGTCTCCCCTCCTTACCAAGGAGGGGAACAAGGGGAGGTCCGATTCGAGCAAGAATTTATCCAAAAAGCTCAAACCACACACATAAAACTCAACTTACAACTGACACCATGAGCTACATCCAACAAGAAATCAAAGATTCCGTGGCGATTTTGAGCCTCGATAAACCCGGTGAAAAAGTTAATACACTGGATGAGGCGATGATGCAGCAGTTCAGTGAGATTTTGGACTCTGTAGAGAACGATGATTCGGTTAATGGCGTGGTTCTCATCAGCAGGAAAAAAGACAATTTTATTGCAGGTGCAGATATCGACATGTTCAAAGCTAGGGAGACTGCCGAAGAGTTGGAGCAACTCAGTCTGGATGGTCATGCCATCTTGAATCGTATTGCTGACTTCAAAAAACCGGTGGTAGTGGCAATCCATGGAAATTGTATGGGTGGCGGACTTGAGCTCTCACTGGCGTGCCATTATCGGATTGCATCCAATCACAAAAAAACGGTGTTGGCCTTACCGGAAGTCAAACTTGGAGTTATTCCGGGCACAGGAGGTACTCAACGACTCCCTCGCCTGGTGGGAATCCAAAAGGCGTTAGCCTACATGCTCACCGGAAAAAACATCTATGCACGTTCTGCAAAGAAAATCGGGTTGGTTGATGAACTCATCCACAAAGATGCACTGGAAGAAGCCGCTATCAAAGCCGTTGGCAAGCTGACCGGATCTAAAAATTATGACAGAAAAGACCGACGTTCTTTCATTGAAAAGTTACTGGAAGGCAATCCAATCGGTCGAAGCATCATTTTTTCTCAGGCACGAAAAAAGACTTTAGGACAAACTAAAGGTAATTATCCCGCCCCGATGTACATCATCGATTCGGTAGAGTTTGGATACAAAAACGGGTTAAAAAAAGGACTGGAAAACGAAGCCAAACTCTTTGGGGAAGCAGGCGCAACGCCTGAATCCCGTGCGCTGGTAAATCTGTTTTTTGGGATGACCGATGCCAAAAAGAATCCGCTGGAATCGGAAGTGCGTTCAGTAAATACGATCGGAATTTTAGGTGCAGGACTGATGGGCTCCGGCATTGCAGATGTGAGCATCAATAAAGGGAAATATTCAGTGCTGTTGAAAGATCGCACGATGGAAGATGCCGCGAAGGGTGAAAAAGCCATTTATGATGAACTGAATCAAAAAACCAAAAAGCGCATACTGACTGAGTTTGAGCGGGATCAGATATTCAGTCGGGTTGCCGGAACTGATTCTTACGATGCATTTGGTAAAGCGGATGTGGTGATTGAAGCCGTTTTTGAAGATTTGGATCTCAAACGACGCATCGTGGCTGAGGTGGAAACAAATACCAAAGATCACTGTATTTTTGCTACAAACACCTCTTCCCTTCCGATTTCAGAAATTGCTAAAGGTGCTAAACGACCTGAAAATATTATCGGGATGCACTACTTCTCGCCGGTTCAAAAAATGCCGCTGCTGGAAATAATCACTACAGAGCAAACCGCTAATTGGGTTACTGCCACAGCTTACGATATTGGCGTGAAGCAAGGAAAAACGGTGATTGTTGTGGGTGACGGCCCCGGTTTCTACACTACAAGGATTTTAGCCCCTTATATGAATGAGGCACTGTTATTACTGGAAGAAGGCGCTTCGATTGAATTTCTGGATTCAGTGATGAAAAAATTCGGCTATCCGGTTGGACCAATGGCACTGCTCGACGAAGTTGGAATGGATGTTGGTGCACACGTAGGCGAAACGATGGCACCGATGTTTAATGCCCGAGGTGGTAAGTCATCCACCAAAGCCAATGAATTGATGGAAGCAGGGTATCTTGGCCGGAAAAATAAAAAAGGCTTATACACCTACGAATCGAAGAAAAAGCAGGTGAACTCGGCGATTTATCAGCACTTCGGAGGCTCAAATCGGAAAAATCCCGATGCAGAATACGCACAACTACGCATGGCACTGATGATGGTAAACGAAGCGGCTTATTGTTTGCAGGAAGATATTTTGAAATCCCCAACCGATGGAGATTTAGGTGCCATTCTGGGATTGGGGTTCCCTCCCTTTACCGGCGGACCATTCCGTTATGTAGATTATGCCGGAGTTGAAAATGTAGTCGATCGCATGCATCAATTTACCGATCGATTTGGAGTGCGATTTACTCCTGCTCCTATTTTGGTAGAAATGGCAAAATCCGGAAAGACGTTTTATTGATTAATGTAAGCCACGGAATCACGAATACACGGAATTTGTATTGATTAGATCTCGTCACGAACCACTGGTTCTACAACCGAAGCATGTTTACCACTGGTTCCGCTATCTCCCAAATCGCAAAGCTACAATACACTGCAACTAGTACTTGCACTTTGAATGTTATCCGCGAATTTTCTAATTTGTTATGCGACGCGTAACACATAAATATGATTAAATCTTTCGCTGATAAGGAGACTGAAAAGATATTTGGAAGATCATATTCCAAAAAGATCCCCGAGAATATTCAGCGAAGAGCTTATCGAAAATTACTTCAAATTGATTTGATGTCTAGCGTTGAGGAATTAAGGTCACCACCTGGAAATCGATTAGAAAAATTATCCGGAAATCGTGAGGGACAGCATAGCATCAGAATTAACAATCAATGGCGTATTTGCTTTATTTGGAAGGATTCAGGTGCATTCGAAGTAGAAATTGTAGACTACCACAAGTAATAATTATGAAAAAAATAGCCCCCGTACATCCCGGAGAAATGTTGAAAGAGGAGTTTTTAGATCCTTTGAATATTACTCAACGTGAGTTTTCGCGCATTATAAAAGTGCCTGCGAATCGGGTAAATCAAATCATAAATGGCAAACGATCAATAACCGGAGATACAGCAATTCGATTTAGTATTGCGTTGAATACTACCCCAGAATTTTGGCTTCGGCTTCAAGATCGATATGAATTAGAAACAACATACGATGCAATTGGTGAACAACTTAAAAAAGAGATTCAACCCATCGTTACTTCCTAAATTGGATTGTTCTTAGTGCCACGAAAACACTAAACCACAGAAATTTTCGGCTGATTTATCTAGTTGTTAATGGTTAGCTCTGCCCCCTCCCTACCTCGTCACGAACCGCCGGTTCGTGAAGTCTCGCGGGAACCACTGGTTCCACCACCGAAGCACCTTGTCTATTTGCCAATAAAACACAATAGCACTGAATAAAAAGCGCACTATCTTTCCCCAAAGCTTCTATCTTTGCGCTGATTATGTTAAACCGATTTGCATATCTGGCGCTAGCCATAATAATGGCTCCTATCTTTCTGAAGGCTCAAACTATTGAGGTTAAAGGCATCGAAATTTATGGGCAAAATTTATCTGCTACGGATGATCTTGGGGTGTTAAGTGCTTTGATTGCAAACACCAAAAATCCGGCTTTTTTTAAAACCAATGGACTTGTTGAGTTCGAAGAAGAATCCAAACAGTATGCAAATGGGTTTACCATAGATTTTCAACTCATGATTAATGAAAATCCATCAAATGAATACATAATCGGTATACATGCCGGAAATATTGAAACCTACTTTGGCACTACAGCATCCATACAATTCGATTCCCTCGCTGCAAACACCTCGGTATTGAATAAAAGCGAGTATTTTAGACTCCATGCCGGCTATCAGCGAGTGTTTAGAACCAGTAAAAAACTAAAGTTTACTGTGGGTGGAATATTGAATTTTGGCATTCCGGTCTCGTCAATTACTACCCAAACGGTCAACACCGAGTTTTTCCCGGAATCATATCAGTTTTTTGGGAAGCAATCTCCACTCATTGGATTATCCGTCCCGTTATCCGCCCGCCTGAAACTTGTTCGCAACGTTTCTATTTCGCTAACTAGTCGACCAACTTTTATCAGTCATCGAGCTGACGGAAACCGTTCTTCCACAGTGTTCCAAGGAACGCATCTCAGCCTTCATTTCAGACTCCGAAATCAATGAAAAAAACGCTGTTTCTGCTTTTCTTTTTGATGATCGGAAGTGCTCAGGCTCAGTACACCTTAAGTGGTCATGTATATGATCGGTCGGATGGAGAATCGCTTCCGGGTGCAACGCTTTATTTACCGGAAATTCAGTCGGGTACTGCAACCAATGCTTATGGATTTTATTCCATTTCTCCATCAACAAGCACATTCAGAGTTCAGGTTTCTTATCTGGGGTATCAAACCATCGACACCACCCTAAGTTTGACCGAAAATCTAACGCTTAATTTTTTTCTTGATGAAAATATTGGGCAACTAGGAGAGATTGAAGTAAGTGCAACTCCCATCGAACTGCAAGAGCAAGTGAACTCCACGCGAATGGGAACCATCAAGCTTCAGCCTCGGGAAATCAGCTCAATTCCAACACTTGGCGGCGAATCGGATTTGATCAAAGTAGCTCAGCTTTTACCCGGCGTTACCAGTGGCAACGAAGGTACCACCGGAATGTTCGTACGAGGCGGAACCGATGATCAAAACCTTGTGATTCTGGATGATGCTGTGGTATATAACATCGGGCATCTTTTTGGGTTTTTCTCTGTATTTAATTCCGATGCCATCAAAAATGTAGAATTGGTAAAAGGAGCATTTCCGGCAAATCAAGGCGGACGATTATCTTCGGTGATGGATGTGCGAATGAACGAGGGGAGTTTGCAGCGCTATAATGCACGGGGTGGCATTGGCTTACTTACTTCTCGGCTCACCATTGATGGACCGGTTATCCCCGAGAAAATGAGTTTTATGGTAGCTGCACGACGTACTTATATAGATAAAGTGTTTCAGGCTGTAGGCGTGCCACTGCCCTATTATTTTTACGATTACAACGCTAAACTTAATTACAAGATCAGCGAAAATGACCGCATTTATGTGAGTACTTACTTTGGGGATGATGTGCTCGCTTTTGATGAAACCGAGCAAACAAATGAAGGCAGTGAAGATCTCGGCTTTGGATTTAATCTTGGGAATTTCACTTCTACTATTCGATGGAATCACATCTACAAAAACAAGAAAACATTCAGCAATGTAACCCTCCATCAAACATGATTTAAATACGATATCGAAGGCGATTTTATTAATAATAACATACTGATTCGTTCGAAAATTCAAGATGTGGGCTTATCCGCAGACTGGGAATATTTCGAAAGTCCGAACAATAAATTTGTATTCGGTGCTCAATCCGTAGGGCATTTCTTCCGGCCAAATGTTATATCTACTTCAGGCGAGATCAGCGACTTTATTGAAAATCGAAAAGGTGGGCTTATTCAAAATCTGGAAGGAGCAATTTATGTAGGAAATGAACGAGAGATAACTGAAAATCTGAGTGTAAATGCCGGATTTCGTTTATCATTTACTGCCGCAGAAAATGCATTTTATTCAGGACCTGAACCTAGGTTAGCCGCCCGATACAAGTTCAATGATCGTCATTCTGTGAAAGCAAGTTACAGCTTGATGCGCCAATATATGCATCGTGTTTCGTCGTCAAGTATCGCCTTACCCACCGATTTGTGGTATCCGGTAACGGCATCCATCAAACCGCAATATTCGCATCAAATTAGTACCGGATATACAAGAATTTTTCCAGCAGAACAGATCAGTGTGACGATTGAAGGATATCTGAAATCACTCGAAAACCTGATAGAATATCGCGAAGGTGCATCGTTAATCTTGAACGATAATTTTGAAAATGAGCTACTTGCCGGTTCCGGTCGTTCTATTGGATTAGAATTTCTGATTCGAAAAAACAGCGGCAAGTTTACAGGTTGGGCAAGTTATTCGATTTCTAAAACTGATCGAACTTTTGATGAATTAAATCGCGGGCAAACATATCCTGCAAAATACGACCGCCGTCATGTGGCAAGCTTTGTTTCTCTGTTCGAATTCAATGCTCGTGTGTCATTTTCAGCGGTGTGGACGTATCAATCGGGAGCTAGATTTACCCCTCAAACCGGACAGTTTTTAATGCCTAACTCATCCCTCACTTCCGTCGAGTTGATACCAATTTATGATGATCGAAATGGAACCGCACTAGGCTCTTCACATCGATTAGACATCAATTTTATTTTGAAACCAAGAGGAAGCCGACGATTTGGGGGCGAATGGCATATAGGGGCTTATAATTTTTACAACAGAGCCGCCCCTTTCCGTGTTGATGTTCAATACAATGGCTCGGCGTATGAATATGCTCAACAAGGTCTGTTCGGATTTATCCCGAGCATCGCCTATAACTTTAATTTTTCATCGAAGTGATGTTGAAGAGACACATAATTTCATTGGCAAAGGAGGTACTCCGACTGAAGCGATCTCCGTTTCTGGTGATTACTTCCCCCAACAATTCGGGTTCACCAAAGTGGTTGCTACTTTTCACCATCTTGCTACTTCAAGCATGTGTGCCTGAAAACCTTCCAATTTCTGTGCAGCCGGATGAATCAAAAATTGCAGTGGCGTCCTTGGTTGGCCCGGAAGAAATTGTGGTAGTATCACTTTCTAAAAGCTTTTCTGCGTTATCCGCCGAAGATATTCTTGATATATCGGATAACTTTATTGAGCGATTGCTAATCGATCGAGCTTTTGTAACGTTAAACTATCAGGGCATAACGGATACGCTGGAAAGCATAGGTGATATCAAAGGACTTTATGGGACTCAGCTCGAAATATTTGAAGATTACCAAGTGATGGAGCTTTCGGTTTTTGACTCCACAACGTCATTTTCGGTTAGTTCTCAAAGTGTGCTTCAACCTCCTGTTGCTATTGATTCGATTTCTATCACCCGAAGAGATACCACAGAAAGTCTTTTCACTGATGTTAAGCTTTCCTTCGACGATCCGCCCGGCGTCGATAATTATTATGTGCTGCACATGTATCAATTTACACCGCCCGAATTTACGGAAGAGGACTCTACGAACGATGGAGGGTTATTCTTTCAGGGTAATAACTATTTAATCTTCGAACGAATTTTCACCGATCGGGGAGCAGATGAAAATGGCAGAATTAAGCGCGAGGACGCTATATTTTTTGATTCTCCGGTTGATTCTGCGCTAGTAGTTCTTACCAATATCGATGAGGGATATTATAATTTTCTGGAAGCTCGAGGCCGTTCAGGTGGGATAATTTCTTCGCTGGCCAATGAGCCGGTAAACCATCCAACAAACATCAACAATGGGGTTGGCTACTTTTCGGCGCATCAGCCGCGGGCGAAATTGGTAATAGTTGAGGAATAGGGATCTGGTTGCTGGTTGCTGGTTGCTGGTTGCTGGTAAAAAAAGTTCCTGGATATCAAATGCTTTGATCCCTCAAAATCAATGTTCGATTGTTCAATGTTCGAATGCTCGAAGTTCAAAGTTCAATTGTTCTATTGTTCAGAATTCTTAATTCAAATACTCCTATCTTTGAAGCCAATTCTGAATCTTAACTAATTAGTATGCATACTGTTTTTATGTTTATGGGCAACCCAAACGATCCAAACAGCGGGATCATTAACCTGGTATTTTTGGGTGCCATTTTTCTTGTTTTCTACTTTTTCATTATCCGTCCTCAAAGTCAGCGCCAGAAAGAAATTCAACGCAAAGTTGAAGGCATGAGAAAGGGTGATAAAGTAGTTACTTCATCCGGATTAATTGGTGTGTTGAACGCCATCGAAGACGACTCTGTTCTTATTGAAGTGGGCGGTGGCACTAAACTTCGATATTTGAAAACAGCGATCACCGACGTGAATCCTAATAAACAAGAAAAGAAAGACAAGTAAGTTGGAGAACATCCGGTTTAACACCATTCCCGAGGCTATTGAGGACATCAAAGCCGGTAAAATGATCATCGTAGTTGACGATGAAGATCGGGAAAACGAAGGCGATTTTTTAATGGCTGCCGAAAATGTAACCACCGAAGCCATCAATTTTATGGTGAAAGAAGGACGTGGTTTAGTCTGTGCTCCGGTTACAAAAGCAGTAGCAAAGCGATTTAAGCTCAATAATATGGTGATGGAAGGCGCCGATCCGGATGAGGCAAACTTCACCATTTCCATCGACCATAAACGCCTTACCACAACGGGGATTTCTGCTGCCGATCGTGCGAATACCATTCGAGAACTCACCAATCCAGAAGCCAAACCCAACGATTTTCGTCGACCGGGACACGTATTCCCACTTATTGGTGTTGAAGGCGGAGTTCTACGTCGTGCAGGACATACAGAAGCCGCACTCGATTTAGCCCGGCTTGCAGGCTTGCAACCAGTTGGCATCATCTGCGAAATAATGCGCGAAGATGGCGAAATGGCTCGTGTACCGGAACTCGCTGAAATGGCGAAGAAATTCGATATGAAGTTCATCACCATTAAAGACCTCATCGCTTACCGAAACGAAACGGAAAGCTTGGTGAAGGAAGTGATGGATATAAACATGCCTACTATGTATGGCGATTTTCAACTCCACGCCTTTGAAGAAACAACAACCGGCGATGTGCATCTTGCATTAACTAAGGGTTCTTGGACTAAAGAAGATGCTGTGCTTACCCGTGTTCACTCTTCCGATTTAATCGGCGATATTTTTGGTGCCCGCAATGCCGATACCAGCGAACTTTTGCATCAGGCGATGTTGCAGGTCGAGCGTGAAGGAACGGGTGTAGTGCTATATATGAATCGAAATCAGCGTGGTTCGGTGTTGGTGAATCAACTTCGAACGTTAAAATATATGCAAGATGGAGATTCACAAGAATCCGAAGAAGAGAATAACAATCCCAAAAAAGGTGATTCCAGAGATTATGGCGTAGGAGCTCAAATTCTGAGGGCATTAGGGATTCGAAAACTCAAATTGCTTACCAACAATCCGGTAAAACGAATTGGCATTAAAAGCTTTGGCCTGGAGATTGTGGATCAGGTATGTTTTGAAGATGACCTGAATATCTTCTCACCAAAAAAAGACGCGCCCTTAGAAAACAACTAAGCTACAGAGCCTTTCGATATTTAAAATTTTGGTTTTTAAACGCGCGAGTTTTATGAGAACTCTATGGGTTTTATACAGAAAGCGAACTTCCAAATTGCAGATGATATCCTACATCATTTTATCTACTTCTATTTTTAAGATTTATACATCATTTAAGATGGCGAGACTTTTTCCAAATCGTTAGGCATTAGTCAATAAATAATATTTTCTTGTAACGTTTCTCACCTTTATTACTCATGAAGTTTAATTAGACTTAAACTCTTGTCAAGTGGGGTATTATTGATAAGAGTAATTAATTTAAATATCGGGGTACAATGAGAAACTCACTATTAATTATCATAGTCATGTTGGTATGTTATACCAACGGTTATACACAATCCGAAACCGAAAAATGGAATTGGTTCGGGGGAATCAATGCTTCATATAATATTGCCTTTCTTGAAAATCCATCGAATGATGCATTTAACAAATATTATATCGACGGTTATTTAACCTATGGTGCAGAAGTTGGATTACACTACAAACGACGTCGTATATCCGCAGTTTTTAATATTGGAAATTCAATTATTGAACCATCACTACGCGATTTAGGTGGATTTGATGGAGAAATAGAAGTTCCGGATTATTTCATGCTTGGTACTACTTTAACACAGCAATTAACTCGCTACAAAGAACCTCCAAATTTAGTATTCAACGCGGGTTTACGTACTTCATTAGTTTATAGTAATTATTCAGGGATACAAGCTACCGACCACCCAACTGATCCTTTTGAGTCAACTTTTAAGGATTATACCATGCATACTTTTGGCTTTGAGTCCGGCTTTTATGTGGAAATACAAACTAAGCCCGTTAATAAACCGGGAATTTCGATAACCCTAGAGCCATTAACTATTGGCGCAAGTAACAAAGGGTTTAGATTTGGAGCAACTAAAGTCGGCTTATATATCAATTTTAATTAGGGTAGGTCGATGATTTCGAAATTTATTACTGCTTTTATCATAGGTATAATATTGTGCCAGTCGCAGAGTTTTTCCCAAGAAAAAAACTGGGATTATTATGGGGGAGTTATCACCGGTCTCGACATTAGTTTTATTAATGATCAAAGGCTAGATCAAGATGAAATTGGTCCTTTTTACTATTTCATAGGTAACTTTATAAATATTGGATTTGAAGCTGGTGTTTATAACACCAAAAATTCGGTGGCTTTTCAATTAACCTATGGAGTAAATCCCAATCCTGAAGTTGAACGCGACTATTTTAATTACAATGGTGATTTGGACTTATTAGACGTCTTGAACATTGGAGTCGTATTTCGCAGATATCTTCGCGAACCTAAGGTTGGTGAGATTATTAGTTTTCAGAGCGGGTTCAGATTTGGAGCGATTTACCAACATTATTGGGGATATCGGATTTTTGATAATGATCAAAACTTATTTTTGAAAGAAAAACATACGATGTGGCTAGTAGGTGGAGAAATTGGATATTTTCTCGAGTTTGGCAAAAAATTAAAAAATGACAAAACAGTACTACTAAATGTTGAGCCAATCTTCTACCGAAAAACTAATGATGGATTTGCCGTAGGTCTAGCAAAAACATCTATTCAAATAAGACTATAAATCATGACAGCATAAAAAAACCCGGCACTTAATAAGTCCGGGTTCTAATTTCAGAATTGATCAAATAAGATCAGATCATTCAAGTACGTATACTTCTACTGCATTCAAGCCTTTTGGTGTTTCCTGAATGCTGTATTCAACATCGTCACCGTCTTTAAGGTTTTCGTTGCTTGCTAAATTTTCTACATTATTGCGGTGTACAAAAATATCTTTGCCACCAGTTTCAGGGGTAATAAATCCGAAACCTTTTTCTTCATTAAACCACTTAACTTTTCCGTTTTCCATTATTTATAAATCTTTACTATCACAGGTACAGTTGTATCAAGCATTTAAGTGCGTGACTTGCGTTCTAATCGGCTGTGTTATTGTTATTAAGTACAAACTAGAGAAGGGAAACAAAATACTGTACTATTTACCGAGTCCTGACCTTTAACTTGTATGCGCTAAATATCGCGTTATTTCAAACCTGAACCTAATTATGTTTAGGTTAATTTATTGGAAATGAATTGTTGAAATCTATTATAGATGGACTATTCGCAGAGAGAAAAGATAAACCCAATAGTTAACTCAGGATTTACTTTTTTTCTCCTATTCAACTTGAGACTCTTCCTCACTTTGACCGCTCGTTTGTTGCTCACCGGACGTCTCTTCAGCTTCATCTGTAGGAAAGAATTTCTTGTTGAAAATCAGCAATGAAATGATGGAAACCGAGATAGCAATATCAGCAACGTTAAAGATGTAAGGGAACACCGTTCGATCGAATAGTTCGAGTTTGAAAAAGATAAAATCTACTACATGACCATCTAGTAAGCCACCGTAACCACCTACATAAGCCATCGTTAATCGATCGATAATATTACCAAGCGCACCACCTATCACTAAGCCCATCAACAGCAGATAACTAATAGGCGATTGTTTGATCGTGTACAACAGGTATGCCACAATGCCGATGGTTGCCGTAATCGAAATTAAACTCACGATGTAAGTATCGAAAATATCGATGCCCAGTGCCATTCCATCGTTTTTGGTGTAATAGAACATTAACCACCCTTCGATGATGTCATAACGATGTAACTCGGGCGTAGTGCGTACCACCCATTTCGACCACTGATCGAGGGCAATAACAATTACAGCCGGCGTAAAGAGGGCTAGTAGTTTGTTTCGGGTCAATGACTCGGGATTAACGACGTTTCAATTTTGCTTCGATGCTTAACTGAGTATGCGGTACCGCTTCTAATCTTCCTTTCGAAATTTTTTGCCCTGTTACCTTACACACTCCATACGTTTTATTATCGATGCGTTTGATGGCGTCGTCCAGATATTTTACAAACTTACGCGTTCTGTTAAACAGCATGTACGTTTTTTCGCGCTCTTGAGCATCTGTACCTGCATCAGCCATGTGAAAAGAATAGGCAGATTCATCGGAAGAATTCTCCATGCTTTCGCGCAAACTACGCTGCAAGGTTTCTAATTCTTCTTCTGCTGCATCCCGTTTTTTCAGAATGATCTGACGGAAGTATTCCAACTCTTCGTCGTTGTATGGGGAGACTCTTTTGTTTTCGTCTACTGGTTTTTCTGCCATCGTTCTACTGCTTACGAGTTAATGTTTCTTCGAACAGAAATGGTGCACTCACCGTCACCTATTTCCCAGGTTTTTACAAAGTCGGATACTTCCAGCTCTGTTAATTGTATTTCTTCAGCTAACGTCTCTGCTTTAATGTAATCACTCATCGAAACCACTGCTTCTTTAAGTGTTTCGTCGCCCGTAAATCCGATGGATATACGATCAACTACATCAAAATCTGCTTCTTTACGCATACTTTGCACGCGATTTACAAACTCGCGGGTAATACCTTCGATACGCAGGTCATGAGAGATTTCCATATCAACAGCAACGCTTAAACCGCGTTCTGTTTCAACTTGCCAGCCTTCTAAACCGGTACGGATAATCTCTAATTCATTGGAATCGAGCCGAACTGTTTCGCCATCTTCAAGCTCAATATCAATATAACCTTGTCTCTCGAAATTAGTAATTGTTTCGGTATCAAACTGATTTACTTTACCGGCAACTGCTTTCATCTTAGGTCCTAACCGCTTACCCAACAATGGATAATTTGGCTTGGCAGATTTGTGAACAATTCCGGAATCATCATCTACAAACTGAATGTCTTTTACATTCACTTCGTCCAGGATGATGTCTTTTACAGAAAGTATAGCCTGACGTTCGGCTTCATCTTTAATTGGAAGAATGATGCGCGATAAAGGCTGACGAACATTTACATCAATCTGATTTCGGATACGTAGCACAATCGAAGAAATGAGACGCGCCATATCCATTTTATGTTCCAGCGTTTTTATGATCGCAGTTTCTTCAACCGTCGGAAAGAAAGATAGATGTACCGATTGTTCATCAAGTTTAGAAACTTCGTTCAATCGCTGGTAAATCCATTCACCCATGTATGGGGCGATCGGACTCATCATTCGGCTTACGTTTTTTAAGCACTCGTACAAAGTTTGATATGCCGCCGTTTTGTCGATGGTGTTTCCGGATTTCCAGAAACGTCGGCGATTACGACGCACATACCAGTTGCTCAATTCCTCGGTAAATTGCTCCATTTCCCGAGCAGCTTTAGTGGGTTCGTATTCCTCGTAATACTCCTCCATCATTTTTACGGTAGTATTCAATCGCGAAATAATCCACTGATCGATTTCAGGGCGTTCACTTACCGGAATTTGTGCACCCGAATAGGTAAAGCCATCAATGTTAGCGTACATCGCAAAGAAAGAATATGTGTTAACGATAGTATTGAAAAACTTTCGTTGTACTTCTTTTAACCCGTCTATGCTAAACTTCAGGTTTTCCCAAGGAGCTGAATTACTCATCATATACCAGCGAACAGTATCCGCTCCGTACTGATTAATTACCTCAAAAGGATCCACTGTATTGCCTTTCGACTTACTCATTTTCTCGCCTTTTTCATCGAGTACGAGTCCATTCGAAACTACATTTTTGAAGGCAACTTCATCAAACAACATGGTACCCAAAGCATGAAGGGTATAAAACCAACCACGAGTTTGATCTACACCTTCGGCAATAAAATCAGCCGGGAAACTGTAGCTGAATTCGTGATCGTTATCGAACGGATAGTGCCATTGTGCAAACGGCATCGAACCGGAATCGAACCAAACATCCAGCAGATCAGGGATTCGCCGCATAGTACCGCCATCGGGTGCATCCCAGGTAATTTCATCGATGTATGGGCGGTGCAGATCCAGTTCTTCATCATCAGGAATTCCAGCCTTCTCACGCAGTTCTGCGATGCTTCCAATGCATTCTACATATTCGGGATCTTTATCGCTTTGCCAAATTGGTAAAGGCGTACCCCAATAACGTTGTCGGGAAATGGCCCAATCCACATTATTTTCCAACCAAGTTCCAAAACGTCCAGTACCAGTAGCTTCCGGTTTCCAATTGATGGTTTTGTTGAGTTCAACCATCCGTTCTTTCACTTCGGTAGTTTTGATAAACCACGACTCCACCGGGTAACTCATCAGTGGTGTACCTTTTCGCCAATCAAACGGATAATTGTGAACATAAGTCTCGTGGCGGAACATCAGACCTTTTTCCTTGATAGCACGAGCAATTTCTTTATCCGCTTCTTTAAACCACAAACCGGCAAATTCAGGCACCTGATCCGTGAACTTTCCATCCTTGTCGATAGGATTGAACATTGGGATGTTGTATTTCTGACCCGCTTCATAGTCATCGGCACCAAAAGCAGGTGCGGTATGCACAATTCCGGTTCCATCTTCGGTGGTTACGTACTCTGCCGCAATTACTTTCCAGGCTTCATTTCGATCAATTTCTCGTTGCGCGTAATCGAAAATTGGCTCATAAGTACTACCTAGTAAATCCTCGCCTGAGTATTCTTCTAGAAGTTCTGTTCCTTCTCCAAAAACTCGCTCAATCGTGTCTTTAGCAACTACATAGTGCTGATCTTCAAATCGAACTTTAGCGTAGGTAAGTTTAGGATTAATGGTTAAGGCCATGTTCGAGATGGTTGTCCATGGAGTAGTTGTCCACGCCAAATAGAACGTGTTTTCTTCTCCATGAACCGGGAACTTTACATAGATAGAGGGATCCTGAGTTTCTTTGTAGCCTAAACTCACTTCATGAGAAGAAAGTACCGTTCCATTACCCGGCGAATACCACTGAATTTTATGCCCTTTGTACAATAAACCTTTTTCGAAGAGCTTATTTAATGCCCACCAAACCGATTCGATGTACTCATTTTCGAAAGTGACGTACGGATTATCCTGATCCACCCAATAACCCATTCGATCGGTGAGATCATCCCATAAATTCTTGTATTTGAGTACACTTTCACGACATCGGGCATTGTATTCGGCAATCCCATATTCTTCAACCTGATGCCGACCTTCCAATCCTAATTCTTTCTCAACTTCAATTTCTACCGGTAAACCGTGTGTATCCCAACCGGCTTTTCGATCTACTCTAAATCCCTTTAAGGTTTTATATCTACAGAAAAGATCTTTAACCGTTCGAGCCATCACATGATGGATACCCGGTTTGCCGTTTGCCGTTGGCGGACCTTCAAAAAAGGTAAAGGGAATGCCATCCTCTCTGCTTTCAAGGCTCTTTTTAAAAATTTCATTATCCTTCCACCACCCAAGAATCTCTACTTCAGTTTTGGGATAATTGAGTTGCTTTATTTCTTTAAATTTTTTTGCCATAAACGCGGATTATCCGGCCTTTTAAATTAAAGCACCAAATATAATCAATCTTTCGGAAAGCTAGAGATTTGTTGGCCAAAAAAATAAATGCCGTAAACCATCAAAAACGAACCAAATAAGTTACTCCCTTTTAGTTATGAACAAACCATATCACCGTGAAATTACCATCGAAGATCCATATAAACTCGTTTTTGTGTGTTTAGGCAACATCTGCCGAAGCCCTACAGCAGAGGGTTTGTTCATACATCATGTTAAAGCCGCGCAATTGGAACAGTATTTCTATATCGATTCGGCAGGCACAGCTGCGTATCATGTAGGCGAACCTGCAAACAGTAAGAGCCAGTTTACCGCAAATCAACATGGGGTTCATTTACCTTCAAAAGCTCGCCGTTTTGAATACGCGGATTTCGAAGAATTCGATTTAATCTTACCCATGGATGCATCCAATAATCGAAACTTGAAAGAACTTGACAGAAACAACCGATTCGATGAACGCATTGTGATGATGCGTGATTTTGATCCACAACCCGAAGATGGCAATGTTCCCGACCCGTACTACGGGGGCATGCAAGGTTTCGAAAATGTGTATCAGATCTTGGACCGATCCACAAAAGCATTACTTGATGAGTTAAAAGCGTTGATTAAATAAGCATTTGATCGCTTACTATTCAGTCAGTATATTTACTTATTCATTAATAAGTTTATGAGCTCAACCAAAGATCAAATTACTGTACTTGCCGACGAACTTATGCGAGGCAAGGGTTACAATGCATTTAGCTATTCAGACATCTCTAAACCGCTCGGTATAAAAAATGCAGCCGTTCATTATCATTTCCCCACTAAACCTGATTTAGCTCGAGAAATCGTTGCTTATCATTCCGACAGTTTCACCCGATTTACTGAACGCGTTGAAGGGAAGGAAGCACTTTCTAAAATTAAGTTCTTTCTCAATTTCTACACGTCGATACAACTTTCGGGAAGAATTTGCGTAATCGGCGCCTTTGCAACCGACTGGAATGCAATGACTGAGGAAATTCAACAGGATATGCAGGGATTTACAAACACCGTAATCGAATGGCTTACCACTACTTTGAAAGAAGGAGAATCCAATGGTAGCATTCAATTATCCGACACTGCAGATTCTGAAGCGTTGAGCATTTTAACCAATATATTTGCCGCAACTCAATTGAGTAGAATTACCGGAAGCGATCACTTTGCGGCTATCAAACAAAATATACTTAACCGAATTACACACTAACTTACCTATCACTAAGTACTATGAAAAGAGTAGTTGTTACAGGAATTGGAGCACTCACTCCTATTGGAAATAATGTAGAATCATTTTGGGACAACCTTGTAAAAGGCGAAAGCGGAGCAGGCCCAATTACAAAATTTGAAGCTGAAAAATTCAAAACCCGCTTTGCCTGTGAACTTAAAGATTTTAATCCCGAAGAAACCCTCGATCGTAAAGAAGTTCGCAAAAACGACTCCTATGTAGTGTATGCACTGCATACCTCATTACAAGCTATCGAGCACTCTGGACTAGATCTTGAAAACATCAACAAAGAACGAACCGGAGTAATTTGGGCAACCGGAGTGGGGGGATTTGAAACATTCGAGGAAGAACTTCTGGATTTCGCCGATCGAGATCGCGTTCCAAGGTTTTCGCCCTATTATACGCCCAAAACCATTCCAAATATGGCTTCAGGAATCGTAGCTATTAAATTTGGATTTATGGGCATCAATCAAACCGTAACTTCTGCGTGTGCATCTTCAAACAACGCCATTATGGATGCTTTCAACTACATCCGTCTAGGCAAAGCTGATATCATTGTAACAGGTGGTTCCGAGGCCGCAATTACTAATGCTTCGGTTGGCGGATTTTCAGCCATGCGCGCACTTTCAACCAATAATGACAATCCTAAAGCTGCCTCCCGCCCATTTGATGTTGATCGCGACGGGTTTGTAATGGGTGAAGGCGCAGGAGCGTTAATTTTGGAAGATTACGATCACGCTAAAGCACGAGGTGCAAACATTATTTGCGAAGTGCTAGGAGCTGCGAGTACTGCCGACGCTTACCATCTATCGGCCACACATCCTGAGGGATTAGGTGCAAAAAATGCCATTAAACTTGCGCTTGAAGAAGCAAATCTAACTATTTCAGATATCGATTATATAAACGCGCACGCAACCAGCACTCCTGTTGGCGATATCAGCGAATTAAAAGCAATTCGCGCAGTTATTGGTGATTCTGGTGCAAGTCCAAGCATTAGTGGAACTAAATCTATGACCGGCCACCTATTAGGTGCAGCCGGTGCCGTTGAAGCGATTGCTGGAATAAAAGCCATGGAGCATAATTTGGTGCCGCCAACAATCAATGTAGATAATCTTGACCCTGCCACCGAAGGATTAGATATCGTGATTAATGAGCCGAAAGAGCGTGAAATCAACTATGTAATGAGCGATACTTTTGGCTTTGGAGGACATAATACCATCGTAATTTTAGGGAGAGTAAACTGATATGCTGCCCGAGGCCATCCATACCGAAATTGAACGTGAACTTGATACTATCATCGTTGATCAAGTTTCGGTGACCGGTGGCGATATAAATTCCGGCGCTCGTTTGGATACCGAATCCGGCGAGCGCCTTTTTGTTAAATGGAATCTCCACGCTCCTGATGATATGTTCTTGAAAGAGGCGCAGGGATTACAATTACTATCCACAGCAGATAGCGGACTAGTAATTCCAAAACCTCGTTTTGTCAGGCAGCATTTTATATTGATGGAATTTATCGAAGAAAGTAGTTATGGAAATGCTTACTTATTTGGAAGTCAGCTAGCTCAGCTACATCGAAAATCCAACGAATTATTTGGGCTGAAAACAACGAATTACATTGGAAAGTTACCACAATCCAATCGTTATCATGCTGATTGGCTTGAGTTTTTTATCCGCGAACGGTTAGAACCACAGGTTAAAATGGCCATCGATTCGGGACTACTTCCTAAATCACATCACGCCATATTCGAGCGAGTGTTTAATTACACATACATCATATTCCCTGATGAACATCCGGCTTTATTACACGGTGATCTTTGGAATGGGAATTACATGTGGACCACTTCCGGGGATACCGCCATTTATGATCCTGCTGTATATTTTGGTCATCGAGAAATGGATTTAGCAATGACTCAGTTGTTTGGGGGATTTTCTGATGAATTTTATCGGGGTTATAACGAAGCGTACCCACTTCAAAAAGGATACGAAGAGCGTTTCAAATTGTGCAATCTGTATCCCGTTCTAGTGCATGCCAATTTATTTGGTGGAAATTACGTACAACAAGCCAATCAACTACTTAAACGCTTCTTTTAAGCCGTCGCCTTTCTTGATTCGATTTCCTTTTTTACCACAGGCATCACTTTGGTTCCAAAAAGCTCGATGGACTTCATTACCTGAGCATGAGTAAAACTTCCAATACTGGTTTTCATCAAAAAACGATCGTGATCAAATAGCTCATGTTGATGCAAGATCTTATCAATCACTTGCTGCGGACTCCCAACAAAGTTTGCGCCTCTTAATGTTGCAGAGGCTTCGAACTGTTCTCTACGCATTGGAGGCCATCCTCGTTCCGCTCCGATTTTATCCATCATATGTTTAAATACCGGAAACGCCTGATTCACGGCATCCGATGAATCCTCCAGAATAAATCCATGCGAATTAATGCTCAGTTTTGGCCGTTGATGACCATGCTGAGCCGCAGCCTGTCGATGAATTTCTGCGAATTGAACAAATTGTTCCGGTACTCCACCAATAATTGCTAACGCCAATGGCAAGCCCAATGCCCCGGTTACATATGCCGACTTTGGAGTTCCACCCACCGCTCGCCAAATTGGTATTTTGTCCTGCACAGGTTGAGGGAAAATTCCAAGGTTATTTATCGCAGGTCGATATTTTCCCTGCCAAGTGATAGGGTTTTCTTTTCTTAATTTAAGTAAGAGCTCAAGTTTCTCCTCGAATAATTCTTCATAGTTAGTTAAATCGTATCCGAATAAAGGAAACGACTCGATAAATGAACCCCTCCCTACTATGATTTCAGCGCGACCGTTTGAAATCAGATCTAAGGTTGCGAATTCCTGAAATACTCGCACAGGGTCTTCAGAACCAAGAACTGTTACCGAACTGGATAATCGTATATTTTTTGTAATGGATGCCGCCGCAGCTAATAAAGTGGCTGGATTTGAGGCCACAAATTCTTCGCGATGATGCTCGCCGATGGCATAAACGTCAAAACCCAGTTCATCGGCTAGTTTAATTTCCTCCATCAAATTCTGAACCCGCTGTTGGGCAGTTCTGCCTTCCCCGGTTTGTGGGTTTTTGGTATTTTCGACGAAGCTAAAAAGTCCTATTTCCATTGTTGATTCATTTTTAATGCCTTACAAAAGAATTGTTAGTCTGGTTCCTAGTCTAACCGAATTACTTGTTGATTTGGGCGTCTCCGATTCGCTTAAGGGCAGAACCCGATTCTGTATCCATCCAAAAGATGAGATTGAAAGTATAGAAATAATTGGAGGCACAAAAAATCCTAACATCGATAAGATTCGAGCTTTAAAACCTGATTTAGTAATTGCTAATAAAGAGGAGAATATTAAATCGGATGTAGAAGCTATTCAGGAATTCAGTGAAGTGTTGGTTACCGATATTTCCACCATCGAAGATGCTCTCTTTGCCATCCATTTTATCGCTGAAAAGCTGGATCGTATGAAAGAAGCAGAATCATTGATACGGAATATATTATCTGAATTAGATTCAATAAGTGAGTCCAAACCTATCAATACCGCTTATTTCATCTGGAAAGATCCATGGATGAGTGTCGGAAACGACACTTATATTCATGACGTAATGGAAACCTTTGGATTGGCAAATGTTTTAGGTGATCAGTCAAGATATCCATCAATTACTATAAATCAGCTAAAAGAAGCCGATCCTGAACTCATTTTACTAAGCAGCGAACCTTTTCCTTTCAAAGAGAAACACATAACAGAACTACGAGAATATCTCCCCGATTCAAAAATACAGCTTATTGATGGGGAATGGTTCAGTTGGTACGGCAGCAGGATGTTACCTTCGTTTAAAAACTTGAGTGAGTGGCGGGCCGGTTTTTCTATTTAGAGTTTGAGGAAATTTTTTAAAAAAGAATTATAAACAGATTCCATCCTTTCCCTAATCATCGCATTTCCCAAATTCCCGATACTACCCAAATGAGTATGTTTTACAGTTTTTGGCGGAGTAAATGTTCCCTCTTCAATTTGCTTAGCTACTGATAAGTAGGCGTCTCTAAACGGAATTCCATCCAGTACCAATTGATTAACTGCTTCCACTGAAAAGATTAAGTCGTACTTAGGGTCGTTTAGAATTTCTTTGTTTACCTCAACTTTTGAAATTGCATATTCGGTCATTTCCAAGCAGGTTTTCATTTCTTCGATAGCAGGAAAGAGTTGTTCCTTCAAGATCTGAAAATCCCTGTGATACCCCGAGGTTAGATTCGACATCAACATCGAAATAGAATTAGGTAATGCAAGCATAGTATTAGTTTTTGCCCTGATCAACTCAAATACGTCCGGATTTTTTTTGTGCGGCATGATGCTTGATCCTGTAGTCAATTCGTCGGGTAGTTTAATAAACCCAAAATTCTGACTGTTGTATAAACAGATGTCAGACGCCAGTTTGTTGAGTGTCCCGGCCATGGCTGCCAATCCAAACGCGAAAAACTGCTCTGTTTTCCCTCTACCCATTTGGGCATAACCTACATTAACGGCCGGTGAACCGAAATTCAAAAGACTGGTTGTCAATTCCCGATCTAAAGGAAACGAAGAACCATACCCGGCCGCAGACCCTAAAGGATTACGATTGACAATAGTATGCACTGATTGCATCAGTACGAGGTCATCCACCAAGCTTTCTGCATACGTGGCAAACCAAATCCCAAAACTGGAAGGCATGGCGGCCTGGGTATGAGTATATCCAGGAACTAATACGTGTTTATTCTCTTCGCTCCGTAGTAATAATGTATCAAACAATTTTTTTACCAAAGAAACAAGCGTAAAAAGCTCAGATCGTAAAAATAATTTAAGGTCAACCAAAACCTGATCGTTCCTCGAGCGACCGGCATGCACTTTTTTTCCGATATCACCTAGAGAACGAACCAGCATTAATTCGATTTGGGAATGCACATCCTCAACCCCTTCTTCAATTTCAAATAATTGCGGTTTAATAACTTCCGAAAGTATTCGGTTCAACTCCTTCGACAACTTGAGAAATTCATCCTCTGTAAGTAAACCTACATGTTGCAACATTTCAATGTGAGCCAAAGTACCTTGTACATCAAATTTTGCTAATTGTACATCGAATTCTTTATCTCGTCCAACTGTGAATTTTTCTATGAATTCATCGGTAGTAATTCCCTTTTCCCAAAGTTTTTTTGACATATCCCTCAAAATTTAAAGTTCTAATCCATCCAATAATTCAAAATAACCACGAATACCATCATGGATTTCATCTAAGTAAATGAATTCATCGGCAGTATGCGAACGTCTTGTATCTCCCGGACCCATTTTTATACACGGGAATGGCATGTGCACCTGATCACTCATTGTTTGAGATCCGTATTGACGAATTCCCAACTTCTTTCCTTTTAGAACAATCGGATGATCTAAATCTATGCCCGATGCATTAAGATTTAGCGACCTCGGATTTACATCGCATTCTACATGTTTTCTTATCAATTCCACAACCTTCTCATTGCTATAGAACTCGTTGGGGCGAACATCCACCACAAACGAACATGCATCAGGAACTACGTTATGCAGTCTTCCGGCACTGATTTGAGTCACCGTCATATTGATTGCACCGAGTACTTCAGATTTTTTATCAAACTCAAAGGTTTTAAACCATTCGATATCTTTCATTGCTTTATAAATGGCGTTTTCTCCTTCTCCACGCGCTGCATGACCACTTTTCCCGTGCGATACACAGTCTAGCACAATTAAGCCTCGTTCAGCAATCGCCATATCCATTGAAGTTGGTTCGCCAACTACCCCTACATCTATTGGGCCAATATCTTCTAACACAATCGGCACACCGTTTTTACCTGATGATTCTTCTTCGGCACTTGCCAGAAAAACCAAGTTATATGACTGCTCTTTCTGCTGAAGCGCCACAAAAACGTGCAATAAACTTACTAGCGGCCCACCTGCATCATTGCTACCCAAGCCGATCAACTTACCATTAGATAAGTTTGCTTTGAAAGGATCATATATCCATGAATCAGTTGCTATCACGGTATCATGATGAGAATTCAATAGCAATGTTGGCTTAGCTGGATCATAATTTTTTGAAAATGCCCATACATTATTCATTTTTCTCTTTGGCTCGAATCCAAAACTTACTAATGCATCAGTCAGTATTTTAGCTGTTTTATCCTCTTCGCCGCTGTAAGAAGGAGTTTGAATTAATTGTTTGAGTAACTCAATAGCGTTATCGCTATACGTTTTAAGTTGATTCATGTCTCTAACACTGTCCCTTTCTCTTGATCGTTAAGTGCGCTAAAGTGGGAGAGCTTTACACTTTTCGCACCGTTTTCTAAGGCATGATATCCAAGATCGAGTTTGGGAATCATGCCATCTAGAATTACTCGCTCCTCTTTTAATGTCCTGTATTTCTGCCTATCGAGTTTTGGGAGTACCAAGCCTTCTTGTAAAACTCCGGGTTTATCAAAACAAAAAATGAGTTCAACTTCATATCGTATTGCTAGCTCTTGTGTCAGAAATCCGGCAATATTATCTGCGTTAGTATTAAGCATACTCCCTTTTTTATCATGAGTAAGCGGAGCAATTACAGGTACGATTCCTTGTTCCAAGAATGTTTTCAGCCAATCAACCTGCACGGTATTGATATCTCCAACCCACCCAAAATCTACCGGAATAGGGTTTCGTTTATCCGCTTCGATGATGTTTAAATCAGCGCCGGTAAGTCCAATGGCATTTTGTCCCAAAGCTTGTAATCTGGCTACTATTTTTTTGTTGATCAGTCCGCCATAAACCATCGTTACGACATCCAGAGTTTTAGAATCAGTAACGCGCCTACCTTCAATCATGGTAGTGGTGATACCAAGCTGTTTAGAAAGATCCGATGCCAAAACTCCTCCGCCGTGGACTAATATTTTTGAACCTTTCAACTGATTAAATTCACTCAGAAATTCGGTTAACCAAGCTTCATTTTCTGCAATTTTCCCACCGATTTTAATCACTTTTATCGAATTCATAGCGATTCCTCCAGCATACACTGCAGAACAGTTTGCATAGAAATGATTCTGTTTTCGGCTTCATGCAAAACGATACTACTTTCGCTATCCAGCACAGTATCCTCAACTATGACGTTTCTACGAACCGGCAAACAATGCATGAACTTTGCCTGTTTGGTCAGATTCATTTTTTCCTGTGTTATCATCCAAGATGGATCGGTAGTTAGCACTTTACCGTAGTTGGTATAACTACTCCAGTTTTTGGCGTAGATAAAATCAGCATCAGCAAAAGCTTCCTTTTGATCATAGACTACCGGAACCGATCCAATTATTTCATCAGCAAGTTCATAACCTGCAGGGTGTGTAACCATCAACTCAACTTCCGAAGCTCTCATCCATCGAACAAAGGAATTTGCAACGGCTTGTGGTAATGCTTTGGGATGAGGTGCCCAACTGAGCACCACTTTTGGCCTTTCTTTTACTTTATACTCATTGATTGTGATTAAATCAGCGAAAGCTTGCAATGGATGTCCCGTTGCGGATTCCATATTGATGACCGGTTTCCCGGAATAGCTAGCAAATGCATTTATTACTTCTTCGCTGTAATCCTTTTCACGATCTTTCAGCATGGCAAACGAACGGATTGCTAATACATCAAAGTAACGGCCTAACACTCCAGCAGCTTCCTTCACATGTTCTGCCGAATCACCATTCATAATTACACCATCGTCAAATTCAAGTTTCCAACCGCCGGAATTTACATCCAGCAATACTACATCCATTCCTAAATTCAAGGCAGCGCGTTGAGCACTAAGGCGCGTTCGTAAACTTGGATTCAGGAAAATCAACCCGATAGATTTATTCTTTCCAAGGGAGCGGTTTGCATTGGGATTTAATTTAATCTGCTTTGCTGATTCAAGTAATGCACGTAAATCTCTTACATCATTGATACTTAAAAACTGCTTCATGCTAGAATTTTTTTAAGGGCTTTTATACAGAGATGCACTTCTTTTTCACTGATGTTCAACGGTGGCAGTAATCTTAGCGTGTTTTTATTCGAAGATGACCCCGTAAACACATGCTGTTCATAAAGCATCTTTTTTCTCATCTCAGCTACCGGGAAATCAAACTCAACACCGAGCATCAGTCCTCTACCTCGAACTTCTTTCACTTCATTTATCGATTCTAGCTCTTTCTTTAACAATATACCGGTTTGAGCTGCTTTTTTGATTAGCTGTTCGCTTTCGATCACTTCTAAGACCGCCAACGAAGCTGCACAAGCAAGGTGATTCCCTCCAAAAGTAGTACCCAGCATTCCAGCTTTTGCTTTTAATTTCGGATGGATGAGAATCCCCCCAACGGGAAACCCATTCCCCATTCCTTTTGCTATTGAGATAATATCGGGCTGAACAAACGAATGCTGATGTGCAAAAAACCTCCCCGATCGTCCATAGCCCGATTGTACCTCATCAAGAATTAGAACCGTGTCGGTTTCGTCGCACAATGCCCTTAAATGGCGTAAAAACTCTGCTGATGGTTCAACTACGCCTCCAACGCCTTGTATTCCTTCGATAATCACACAGCAAATATCTCCATTTTCTAGCGCTGCTTTCGTGCCATCAAAATCTTCAAAATTGAACCGTATAATATTGGCGCCTTCATTCACCGGAAAAACAATATTCGGATTATCGGTTGCTGCAACAGCTAGAGAGGTTCTGCCATGAAAGCCTCCAGTAAACGCCATCACTTTGTCCCGACTATTATGCGCTGATGCGAGTTTCATTGCATTTTCGTTGGCTTCGGCGCCCGAATTACAAAGAAACAAGTTCCAGTTAAAATAACCGCTTACTTCACCCAGTTTATGAGCCAAATCCTTCTGTAAACTGATGGGAACTGAGTTCGAATAAAAGGCAAGTTTCCCAAGTTGATCAGTAATTCGCTCTACAAAATGAGGGTGACCGTGCCCAATAGAAATCACAGCATGACCGCCATAAAAATCGAGGTATTTATTCCCTTGCCGATCGAACAGCAACGCTCCATCACCTTCAACCGGTTCGACATCAAACAACGAGTATACTTCAAACAGCTTCATTCTGATATGGTATTTATTTTATTGTATGACGCTACAATTCCTTTAATCAATGCAGAGCTTAATCCTTGGTGCTCCATTTCATTCAAACCTGCAATCGTGCACCCCATTGGCGTGGTTACTTTATCAATTTCGCGTTCAGGATGAGCCGATCCTTCCACCAGTAACGAAGCTGCTCCTCTAGCTGTTTGCATCGCCAGCTTTTGCGCTTCTTCGGCTTCAAATCCAAGTTCGATTCCGCCTTGGGTTGCCGCGCGTATATATCTCAAGAAAAAAGCAATTCCACTTGCCGCAAGTACAGTTGCCGCTTTCATCAAACGCTCCTCAATGATCATCGTCTCGCCGATCGATGAGAATAATTTTTCTACTTTTGTAAGATGAGCAGCAGCTAGTTCATTACCACAAATACAGGTCATCGATTCAGAAATTGCAGCCGCGGTATTTGGCATTGCTCTTATAATGGGCAACGATTGAGAAGTAGCATTTTGAAGTCGATCTAACGAAACACCTGTAACCGTAGAAATTAACACATGGTTAACGATATCAATACTTTGATCGAGTTCTCTCAGCACCTTTTCCACTTGCTTGGGTTGCACACAAAGCACAATATACGTGGCACGTTTAACGGCTGACTTATTATCATCCGTAGTAGTAAAACCTTCGTTAGTGAGGTGCTCAATTCTTGATAAATGTCGACGCGTAAGAACTATTTTTTCTTTGGGGATGTGTTTGGAAAAACCACGAGCTAATGCTACGCCTAGGTTTCCTGCTCCGATAATCGCTATTTCGAATTCTTTCTTCATTAAAATGCTCCTGGCTTAAGGAATAGTCCGGTTGTTTCTTCTAATCCGAACATCAGATTCATGTTTTGCACAGCCTGCCCCGACGCACCTTTCAATAGATTGTCTATCACTGAAGTCATCATTAACTGGTCTCCTTCTTTTATAATGTTGATGAGTGCGCGATTTGTGTTCACCACTTGTTTGAGATCTACCTCTTGTTCAACTACATCCACAAATGGATGTTCGAAGTAGTAATCATTAAATAAATTTGAAGCATCTTCAGCGCTCAGATCTGTACTAAGGTAAACCGCCGCTAGAATTCCTCGAGTAAAAGCACCTCGCATTGGGATAAAATGAATGGGTTCATCGAAACCCGCCTGCAATTGTCCAATACTTTCTTTGATTTCCTTCAAATGCTGATGCGTAAACGCTTTATACACCGAGGCATTATTACTTCGCCAGCTAAAGTGAGTGGTTGCACTTGGTTTTTGACCTGCTCCTGTACTTCCGGTTATTGCAGAAATATGAACCGGTTGTTGAATTAATGAATGTGATGCCAAAGGCAATAGAGCAAGTTGGATAGCGGTTGCAAAACATCCCGGATTGGCCACTTTAATTGCAGGTTTGATGAAAGCCCTGTTTAATTCCGGCAAACCATAAACGAATTCATTGCCTTTTACTTTGTGCCTGAAATCGGCACTCAAATCAATGATTTTGGCCTGCTCAGGAAAATTATACCGTTCTAAAACCTCCTTCGTTTTTCCATGACCACTACACAAAAATACAATTTCTGAATCGTGATGTACTTCTTCCGAAAAAGATAATTCTAACCACCCAGCTAAATCCGAATGTACAATAGAAACCGGTTGATTTACGTGTGATTGGCTTACGATTGAAGCAATTTCTACTTCAGGATGTAGAATCAACAAACGAATGAGTTCGCCGGCTGTGTAACCTGCGCCACCAAATATACTCGCTTTAATCATCGTTCACTCCTTGTTGTATCAACAACGAGTTACTTAGAATTTTTGTAAAGCCCTTAACGTCCTCTCCCGACCAGCCCGCGTTCATCTCGCCGTATTGCCCGGCTTTAGATTGCATTAAATCATACTTCGATTCGATGCCTTGCAGCTCAAATCTTTTTGGTTCTAGTTTTACGATCACTTTACCGCTTACATGTGTTTGCGCATGCTCCAGAAAGGCTTCAATGTCGCGCATCACCGGATCCAAAAATTGACCTTCATGCATCAGCATCCCATAAAATTCTCCCAGTTGGTCTTTCCAATATAATTGCCATTTACCCAGCACGTGTTTCTCCAATAGTCGGTGTGCTTCGATAATAATTAATGGAGCAGCAGCCTCGAATCCAACACGGCCTTTAATCCCTATAATGGTATCACCAACATGGATGTCGCGACCGATTCCGAATGGCGCTGCCAGTTCTGTTAATCTTTTTATGGTTAATACAGGATCAAGAATTTCGCCGTTTATCCCTACAGGCTCTCCTTTTTCAAAATTGATTTCCACAATCTGAGTATCACTATGTTCGATCGATGTTGGCCAGGCTTCTTCCGGCAAATATTGGTTAGAAGTGAGTGTCTCAGCACCACCAACTGAGGTTCCCCAAAGTCCTTGGTTGATCGAATATTTCGCCTTTTTCCAATCTTTATCGATACCATGACTTTTCAGGTATTCAACTTCTTCTTCTCGGCTTAATTTCTGATCTCTGATGGGTGTGATGATTTCCAGGTCCGGTGCAATCACATTAAAGATCAGATCAAAACGTACCTGATCGTTTCCAGCGCCTGTACTTCCATGTGCAATGGCATCAGCGCCAATTTCTTTCGCATAAGATGCAATTGCCATAGCTTGAAAAACCCGCTCTGCACTTACAGAGAGAGGATAAGTATGATTTTTAAGCACATTCCCGAAAATCAGATATTTGATGCCTTCCTCGTAAAATTGCTGTTCCACATCAAGGCAAACATGATGCTTTATACCCAGTTCCTTAGCTTTTTGCTCAAGTTCTTTTTGCTCGACTACATCAAACCCACCGGTATTAACCGCGGCCGAATACACTTCATAACCTAGATCTTTTGCCAAATGTATGGCGCAATAACTGGTATCCAATCCACCGCTAAATGCAAGTACTACTTTTTTCATGATCAAAAAATTTTTGTGTTATTCATTACTGATAAGAAGCTCGCTTTCTTGAGCTGTACCCAACGATAGAATTTCGAAATATTCTTCTCGCGCTGTTTTTTGGGACTATTATTTGGATGCGCAGGATCGTACAACATGCCGGTACAAAGACAGTTTTTACGATCGTTTCTTTGCAAAATGTCGTAGTTGGGGCAACTTTCGCACCCTTTCCAAAAGGTTTCATCCTGAGTAAGCTCAGAAAACGTTACCGGGCGATACCCCAAATCGGAGTTAATCTTCATAACCGGTAAGCTGGTTGTTATTCCAAACAATTTAGAGTTTGGATACTTCTGTTTCGATAATTCAAACGCAGCAGCTTTTATCTTTTTAGCTAAACCTTGTCCTCGAAAATCGGGATGTACGATTAGCCCAGAATTCGCAACATATTTTTTGCTTTCCCAAATTTCGATATAACAGAAACCGGCTAATTGGTCGCCATCCAGTGCAATCACTGCATTTCCATTTCTCATTTTTGTTTTAATGTACTCCGGATCACGTTTAGCGATACCGGTTCCACGTTGTTTAGCAGCCACCTCAATTAGGGTACAAACTGCCTGAGCATATTCTAAGTGTGAAGTATTTGCATATTTAATTTGAACGGACATTGTTGAGTGAGTGTAAGTGAATGAGAATAAAACGTATTGAAAAAGGGCGATAGGCGTCGAAAATTCATCGACATAAGAATGGCATTACCGCCGCCGCGGAATCCGGAGAATCGGTAAAAACTCAATACTATGTGCAACAATGTTTTGCATGACTAAAAAGAAAAGCACTTCAGATTTTAAATCCAACTGTTGGTTTAAAAAAAAGAATAAACTTACAATATTTGTTTAAATAGTGTGTTAGATTACCATTCGTTATAACAATGTAAGAACACAATGATTAAAAAAATTCAGAATATCGGAAACAGTAAAGGCATTGTACTTGAAAAAGCTTTGCTAAAGTTGCTAAAAGTTGAAGAAGATGATTCAGTAGAAATCATTCCTCATAGTGATGGATTGTTGATCAAAAAAGTGGATGTAAAATCAGCTTATTCACAGATCGCAAATAAGCACCGCATATCACTTGACAAGTTGGGACAATGAGTAATCATATAGTCTTCTTAACCTTGGAAGATATTTTATTTATTCATAGTCAGGAGATTAAATTAGCAGGTGGTGAACCAAGCATCCGAGATTTAGACGGAGTAAAGGCATGTGTTGATTCTCCAAAATCTAGTTTTGGCGGAGAGTATTTGCACAACTTATTTGGTATGGCAGCTGTTTATATCACTTGCTTAACAATGAGACATCCATTTGTAGATGGTAATAAAAGAGCCGCTTTGGCCTCTGCATTAACATTTTTGCATCTCAATGGATATTCTGTGAACGAAGCCCATCCAGAAGAGCTAGCTGATCTAGTTATCGATTTCATCACAAAAAAAATCGAAAAATCTGATCTGGAAAAACATTTAGAATTGCATTCATCTTCACACTAATTTGTATTTATCACTATCATAGCTGACATGCATCCTTTGCTCAAAATAGCGTACTTATTCTTCTCAATTTTATTCGTGAGTTCACCTCTCGTTTTGGCACAAGTTCAAAGTAACGAAGAACGGGAAGCAAAAACGGCTTATATCGAAGGATTAGAAGCATTCGTAAACGAAGAATATGATAGAGCCACTACCTTATTGCTTGAAGCCTACGAGGCTTTGAAACCACAATCCGGAATCTCTTTCGCTTTGGCTGATGTTTATTTTCTTCAAGAAGATTTACCAAATGCAGCACTCTTTGGTAAAGAAGCAGTTGAGTTGGAACCGACCAATAAATGGTACCGATTTCGATTGGCCGAAATTTATCGAAGTGCCGGACAAAATCAGGCTACACTTGAGCAATTAGCTGAATTATTGGAATACTATCCTGATGATTACGATGCCTTATTCATGCTTGCCGATACCCAGAGTGATTACGGAGAGCATCTTTCCTCGAACAACACGCTAAATAGAGTGCTTCGGCTTACCGGCCCTAATCCAATAGTCTTGATTCGAAAATTCCAGAATTTTGAAGCCCTTGGAGTAGCAGATTCTGCACTTTCACAACTGGAACAACTTCGCCTTGTTGAACCGGATAACTTGAACACATTGAATTTGTTGGCGAATTATTACGAACGAGAAGGCGCGTCTAACAAAGCAAAAAATGTGCTTAAAGATGCGCTATATCGAAATGCAAGAGACCCTGAATCATTGATAAATCTTGCCGGAATTTACATCGATGAACAAAAATGGGACAGCGCTGGAACTTTGCTGGGTAATTTTATCGAAGATCCGATCATCAACGCTGAGCAAAAATTCACCATTGCCCAGTTTATGTATGCGCGGCAGCAGGATGATCCACAGAATATTCAACTCGAAATAGAAACCGCCCGGTTACTGGAACTCTATGCTAAATCGGCGCCGGAATATGGTCCTGCTTTTACTCTCGCCGGTCAGTTTTTTTCAATAATTGGTGAAATTGACAAAGCACTAGTCAAACTCGAACAAGCCAACAAATTACTGCCTCAGGATGATATCGCGTGGCGGCAACGTTTGCAGTTATTGCTCCAAGAACAACGCTATGAAGATGTAATTTCTGTTGGATTGGAAGCAGACCAAAGTGTTCCTGAAGACGCCTTCATTCAGTTCTTTATCGGAACGGCACATTTGTTGAACGAAAATTCGCAAGAGGCAATCTCTTGGCTGGAACGAGCTTCAAGAGCTCCAGCTCGACGTCCATTCAAATCGGTCATTTATGGTACCCTCGGAGATTCTTACGCGGATCAGGAAAATTATGAAAATGCAGATCGCGTGTATGAATTAGCGCTCCGTTATGATCCTCAAAATCATAATGCCATGAACAATTATGCCTACAGTTTATCGGTTCGGGAAACCAATCTGGAGCGTGCTAAAGAATTAGCGTTACGAGCAATCGAACTCGCCCCCGAAAATGCCGCTTATTTGGATACCGTAGGCTGGGTTTATTTTAAATTAGGTGATTATGACCGCGCCCGGCGATTTATCCGTGCTTCCATCGATACCGGAGAAGCAAGTGCAGAAGTTTTAGAACACCTTGGTGATGTGTATGAAGCACTAGGTAATTTAGACGAAGCAAAAAAATGGTGGAAACAAGCACTTGAACTTGATGCTACAAGAACACATCTAAACGAAAAAATTTGATGCTCCGCTTCGTTCTACTTCTCAGTTTTTCTCTGATATTTATTTCTTGTAAATCGACAGCGCCGGTGATAGATACGGACGTGAGTAACTACTCACTTTCTAATGATTCCATTACGGAGGTCTTGGAAAAAACTCCCGATTATTCAGGTCAAATCACCTCAATTACGGGTAAAGGACGTGCTATTGTGAGTGAACCGGGAAACAGCGAGCGAGCGACGATTGATTTCAGTGCAGATACGCTGTTAAGTTTATTAACCATCAAAAATCGGATTGGGATTGAAGGCGGTGCAATGCTAGTGGATCAGGATTCTATTCTCATTTATTACAAGCTTGATAACCTCGCCCAAAAAGTGGCTATTAGTGATGGTCGACTTACCACCTTAAACGAGTTAGCATCCATCAACCTGATAGATTTGCTACATTTTAAGCTCACTGAAGAGTCGGTTGTTGAAATGTATGAATCGGATGAAACGTATTTACTTCGTTTAGCTACCGATGGTGGTGTAATTGTTGATCGTGATGAGTATTTAATTCGAGAAGTGCGCCAACCTTATGGCACAGGTTTACCCTATTCCAAATTGATTTATGAGAATTATGGGGCTTTGAACGGTTACACTTTACCCAGAAAAATTACCATATTAAGTGCCGACGGTAATTCTAAAGTCGTATTTCAAATTCGATCACTTCAGCTAAATCCGGAATCCTTAAACCTACAATTGGACATCCCCTCAAATATTATCATCGATCGATTATGAGAATTCTCAGTTTACTTTTACTGATGTTGATAGGATTCAGCTCGTCCTCAATGGCTCAAACCTATGAGGAGAAAAGAAAGGAAATACTTAATCGACAAACGAATACACGGGCAGAGATTAACGTGTTGGATGCGCGTATCAAAACCTATCAACAGCGAATTCAGCAAACAGAAAACCGATACGAAGAACTGTACAAGCAATATCAGAATGTAAACCGCCTTATATCTCTTCAAGACGACAAAATTTCTACCCTCGAACTCGAGCAACGGCAAATACAAGAAGAAATTGAACTCACAGAAAGTGAAATAAGCCTACGAGAAAAAGATCTGGAACAGCTGAAGCAAAATCTGCGCGATATTCTGCTTTATACTTATAAAAACGGTCGCACTTCCAATCTCGAGTTAATTGTTACCGCCGGCTCTATCAATCAAATGGTGATTCGCAGTTATTATCTGCAAAAACTGGAAGAGCAAAAGGAAAAGCAAGCTGAGCAAATTCGAATCCGTCAGCGTGAATTAGAAGGCGTAAAAGACGATTTACAGGAAAGCTTGGTAAAAAACGAAATAGTGTTGAGCGAAATAAGAGATGAAAAGGTAGAACTAAGCTCACAGCAATCCATACAGCGAAATAACGTAGAAAAAATAAAAGCTGAAAGTAGTGATTTGCTTTCAGAACTTCGGACAATCAGGCAACAAAGGGAAAATCTGGAATCCTCGTTCGCCAACCTGATTTCCATGGAAGATGAACTTCGCCGTGCAGAAAACGAACGACTAGAGCGACTAGCTGCTGCTAGAAATATCGCCGATGCCGCCCGCAGAGCCGAAGAAATAGCCAAATACTCCTCGCCTAGCGAAAACGCCATTGTATCAGACGAAACCCTTTTGGCATATGAACGCACCTTTGCTGCCTCTAAAGGCTCCTTAAATTGGCCGGTTGATTCAAAAACTGTTTCCAAAAAATTTGGGATAACCAGAAACCCTCTTTATGGCACCAGAACAGAGCATCCCGGAATAAATATTGTAACCGATGCCGCTACCAATGTTCGAGTTGTTGCAGATGGATATGTGTTTGCAATTAGACCTATGCCCGGTTTCGGCGATGTTGTATTCGTAAAACACGGAACCTATTATACGGCTTATGGTAACTTGAGCCAGATAAACGTGCGGGAGTCTAGTATTCTAACAGCAGGGCAAGTTATTGGGCGTTCGGGTATAAATTCTTCTGAGTTAGGCGAATCGCTTTTTTTTATGGTTCGTAAAAACACCACGAATTTAAACCCCGAAGATTGGCTGGAACGCTAGATTTCCATTACGGTTTTTTTCGTCAACAAAGCATTTACTTCGTTACCTTTGCTATTTAGGCGTGTAACCCTGAATTCCCAAAACCAACCACCGCATTGGACAATCTTCCAAGACTCTCATTTTATCTATCGGGTATAATCATCGTTTCCGGTGCTTTTACTCTTTTCACCACCGACTTCCTCATAAAAATTGCAGATCCCGGAATAACAGGCACTCTGTTTCTACTTGCTTATGGATTGGTGTACATGAACATCACCTTTGTAGTTAGTCGCAGATTTATGCGCCGTTTAGATGGAGCCAGTAAGCTTCCATATCTATTTGCATTCTTAGTTGCCTTCCCTCCATTAATTTGGTCATATGTTCATGACGCCGGGCTATTCGGAACCATCGAAGTGGTATATTTAATAACAGTGGGATTTGGATGCATACTAGGTGGTTATTTCGGGCAACGTGCAGGTATTAAAGCACAGGCTAAATTCAAAGAAGAGCTCTACGAATACCTCAAACAATCGGGTCAATTACCCGACGAGCTTAAACGCCCACACGACAATCTGAATAAAAACTAACACATGAAACAGTCCTTAATCGCCGCCCTACTCGTTATAATGATTTGTGTTTTCTCTGGTACAAGCAGTGCGCAAATCACCCCGGAAATTTTACATACCATTGGAACTGCCGCCAGTGCCAGTAATCTCGAAAATGATATTAGAACTCTGGCTGATTTTGGGACTCGACATACAATGTCTGATACCGTTTCAAACACCCGTGGAATTGGAGCTGCTAGGCGTTGGATAAAAGCAGAATTCGAAAAGATTTCGGAAGAGTGTGGCGGATGTCTCGAAGTATTTTATGTTAGCGACTACATCGAAGGAGATGAAAATTCTCGAATCCCGGTAACGACTAAGATTGTAAATGTAATTGCCATTCAGCGTGGCTATGCCGATCCAAATCGCTTTGTAATGATGAGTGGAGATATCGACTCCCGAGTTTCGGACAATTTAGACGCCACTTCTGATTCGCCCGGAGCTAATGATAATGCTTCCGGAATGGCGGGCACTATTGAAGCAGCACGCATCCTAAGCAACTATGAATTCCCAAGTTCAATTATTTATGCTGGGTTAAGTGGCGAAGAGCAAGGTTTATTTGGCGGACAGATTGTAGCAGATTACGCACTCGAACAAGGCTGGAGAATAAAAGCCGTGCTCAACAACGATATGATTGGAAATATCAAAGGCATTAATGGTGTAATTGATAATACCACTGCGCGTGTTTTTTCGGAAGGTACCCGAGCGGTTGAAACAGAACGAGATGCTCGTATCCGAAGGTTCACAGGTGGCGAAGTCGATTCCCCATCACGAAATATTGCCCGTTATGTGGATGTAATGGCCGATAAATATATTCCTAATCTTGATATCATGATGATCTACCGTCTTGACAGATTTGGGCGAGGTGGACATCACCGGCCTTTTAATGATGCCGGAATTCCGGGTGTTCGCATTATGGAAACTAACGAGAATTATGTGATGCAACATCAGGATTTACGCGTGGAAGACGGTATTAAATACGGTGACACTATTGATGGCGTTGATTTTGATTATGCTGCTAAACTAACCAATTTGAATGCGGTAGTTTTGGCCGGGATGGCATGGGCACCCAGCCCGCCGGCAAATGTGCAAATCAGAGGAGCAGTTCGGCCAAGTACAACACTTAGTTGGAGTGCTTTAGATAAAGAACAAAATCCTCAACTTGCTGGGTATAAGATTTATTGGCGCCTAACCGATCACAACCAATGGCAGTGGAGCGTGTTTGTCCCTGCCGATAAAACCGAGCATACACTCGAAAATGTAGTTATCGACAACTACTTGTTTGGAGTAGCTTCGGTGTCGAAAGAAGGGTTTGAAAGTCCCGTGGTTTTCCCTGGACCGAATGGTAGCTTTGGTGAATAATCACTTTTTAGTTTGGCGACTTCTTTGTCGATTTACTTTTCGGAATAATATTCACGACTTTCCCGGTTATCTCTTCTAGTAATTTACGCTTTCGCATTGCGCCCCAGATCTCCAACTGGGGTTCGTCGATAGTGGAGATTTCAAAAAGCAGCTCATCCTTATTTTCTGTGATTTCCAATTGCTCTACATTTTGATAATGGCTTCGATCTAAACCATCGGCAACGCGTAAAATTCCGGACAGTTTTTTAATTCGTTGTTTTATTGACTTTGCCAGAGTCCAATAATCAGTGTGACGCTTTTTGGGTGTCGATCGGCGATGGTATCTGGCAACATGAGCCATTATCTCGATTTCATCTTCTGAAAACCCTTTTAGATCGGCATTTCGAATTAAATACAGCGCATGTTTATGATGTGCTTTGTGCGAAATGTAATACCCAATATCATGCAAATAAGCTGATAATTTGAGCAATTCTCTATCTTCATCTATTAATCCTATTTCATCTTTAAGATGATCAAAAATGATGAGGGCTAACTTTGCTACATGTCGAGAATGGTCCTCATGCCATCTGCATTTACGTAGTAGTTCAAATACACTTCGAACCCGGGGATCCGAAAATTCTTCTCCCGACGGTAAGCCAATCATTTCATTCTTCAAGTAACGGATAATGATGCCCTCTCGAAGTGCTTGAGTAGATATTTTAGTCTGCTCAAATCCAAAGGTTTCGAATAACCAGCGCACTAAAACAACGCCGGTGTTAATAAACCTAACTCGCTTTGCATCCAAGCCTTTTACACTTAGCCGCTGGCTTTCGTCCAGAGTGATGAACTCATTATAGAACCTCATAAAATCTTCTTTGCTAAAACTAAACTCATTCAGAGTTATATCAACAGGAAGTCCTTTTCGGGCGGCAATCATAGACGCGATCGCCTGCATCGTACCGGATGAACCAATCATAGTTTTAACGCCAAATTTTTCGATCAAAGGTGGGAGTTCCTCTAATTCAGCGGCATAATGTGCCTCTAGTTTAGCTATGTCTTTTTCATCTATGGGATCTTTTGGTGCAAAGACGTCCGTCATGCGAGAAACACCGATTTTGCGACTCAATAAATGATGAAAAGTGTTTTGATTTAGTATGATGAACTCGACACTTCCACCCCCGATGTCTACCACCATTTCTGCACTATCTTTCAATAACATGCCATGCTGAACGGCATAGCCAATTAACTCCGCTTCAACAGTTCCCGGTATTGCTTTTATTTTTATACCAACCTGATCGATACTCGCCTGAATAAACTCTCCGCCATTTTCTGCTTCACGAATTGCACTCGTCGCAAAGGCCAGTATTTTTTCTACTTCGTAGCTATCGCAAAGTACCTTAATTTTTTTTAGCGCATCAATACCGCGTGCAAATGCGTCATCAGCAAGTCGAGTTCCTAGTCCTCCTTTTGCTAATTCTACCATTTCTTTTAAGTCTTCGATCCTGCGAAAACTCCCATCCGTAAATAAATCTGCAATTACCGCATGAAAGGAATTTGTACCTAAATCGATGGCTGCGATCCGCTTTACAAATCGTGGTTGCGAGTCATCGGCTCCAATAATATCCATAAAAAATGTTGTTGATCAATTAATGTACTAAATCGTGATCTTGTACTGTTTTTAATATTACGAATAACCTACTTTTCTTTCAGAATTCATCAAGCACACAATACATATGCGCCATTTATTATCTGTAGCCCTTTTAGTGGCATTATTTTCAGCTTCTATTAATGCACAATCAGCAGCTCCATCCTACTTTGATGGAACGCTAATTGTTAAGTTCGAAGACTTCGACAATGTACAAAAACTAAACCCTGCAATGACTCGAGAAGTAATTGAATCGAGAGTTTCTGATGTGCTTCAAAGTCATGGGTTAATTTCACAAACACAGCTATGGAGTGATCAGCTGGATCAAACGTTCAAACGTACCCATCGTGAAAAAAGAAAACTAGCTCCTAATTCTACATTAACTAAAGAAATCAGCCGAATTGTTGAATACAAATATTCCTCTTCGATTGATCCGTTAATGCTAGCTCGAAAAATCTCGAACATGCCGGGTGTAGAATATGCCGAACCCCGATTTTTAAGAATGACCAGCCTTGTTCCTAATGATCCACTCGATAATGCATATACCACTGTACATAACTTCCCAGAAGCGTGGGACATTAGCACTGGAAGTGAAGAAGTGATTATTGGAATTATCGACAGTGGCGTAAACTACCGCAATCAAGATTTAAAAAATAAAGCCTGGGTAAACGAAGATGAAATTCCAGATAACGGCATTGACGATGATCAAAATGGATTTGTTGATGATTATTTAGGTTGGGATTTCTGGGAAAGTGGAACAACTGTTTTTAACCTCGAAGAAGACAACGATCCATTCGCAGCCAACAGCGATCATGGAACTCATGTAGCGGGAATTGCAACTGCGGAAGCAAACAATGGAATAGGAATTACAGGAACCGGATATAACAGTAAATACATGGCGATAAAAGCCGGTGGGATTGAAGATGATCCCGGTTCGGAAATTGATGAATCGCGATTGGTTGGTTTTGGTTATGATGGCATTTTATATGCTGTTGCCAATGGTGCCGACATTGTGAATCTAAGCTGGGGCGGTCCCGGTGTGGCCAATGCTGAACAAGATATTATTACTTTTGCTGTTAACGCGGGGTTAGTAGTTGTTGCAGCAAGTGGAAACGATAATTCAATCGATTTAAACTCGCCCGCTTCTTACGATGGAGTGCTTTCGGTTGGTAGTATCACCAGCAATTCTGAGCGCTCCTCGTTTTCGAATTATGGCTACACCACCGACGTTTTTGCGGTAGGCTCGGGTGTACTGAGTACAGCCGGATTCGATTCAACTACCTACTTAATTAAAAGTGGAACATCGATGGCATCGCCTGTTGTTGCCGGACTTGCAGGCTTGATTAAAGCTCAAAATCCTGATTGGTCCCCACGGCGTATTATCCATCAAATAAGATCCTCTTCCGATGAATTTGCGAGTGTGAACAATCCATTATTATTCGGGAAAGGTATAATGAATGCGCCGGCTTCACTTGGTACGCCTATGCCCGGTTTGTCCATTCGTGATTTTGCTATCTCCGACTCTGAAGGTAATTCGTTAAGTGTTGGTGAAAGTGGAAAGATTGAATTACAAATTGCGAATTATGGTGAAACCACTGCAAATCTAAGTATCACTCTGGAAGCACTACAAGAAGAATTGGTTATTACTAATGGCGTTGTAAATTCCGGAGCAGTTGCTACCGACGACACAACTGAAATCGAATTCACCTTCGACATTCCCGAAGGATACGACTTAAGCGACCCTCCCACTTTTGTAATACGATATACCGATGATAGTTTTGGATACACTGATTTTGAAGTTGTTCAATTTGATGATCTCAATTTTGGTGTTATGAATGCCAATAATGTAACGATGTCGTTCGGTGCAAATGGTACTATTGGTTTTTCTGATCCTTCAGCTGCAACCGGTGGTGTTGGTTTTATTCCGGCAGGCTTTACAAATATTCTTTATGAAGCGGGCATTATTATGATGGCCGGCGGAAATCCCTTTTTGAATGAAGAACCAAAAATATCGAATAATGTTAGAAATGCCGGTGGATTCTATGATTCTGATTTTGACCCTGACGTGCCGTTTGTAGTAGAAAATGGAAGCGAAATTGCTACAGCTGAAGGTACCGGAACCTTTGTTCCAAATAGCTTTGCCGATCTTGACGGAGTAAATGTTCGATTAAATACATTTTCTCTAGATGAAGATGGGATAGAAAACACCGTGTATTCTCAATATCTGATCAAAAATACATCCGGCGAAGTATTAGAGGATTTCTACATGGGTATTTTTACTGATTGGGATGTAGATAATTTCGCGAATAACACGGTTCTATTCGACCCGAATAACGAGTTCATGTACATTTACGACCCAACCTCTGCAACGAAGTATCCTTTTGTAGCTGTACTACCTATGCAAACAGCCTCCTCGAACCTAGCGATTAACAATGGCTATGAAGGCAACGAATCGGATTACCGCTTCAATATTTATGATGGGTATGATAATACCGAGAAAGCAAACTCGCTTAAAGCCGGGTTAAACAATACAGGTGCCAACAGTGCCGATGTAAGTACCGTTGTTGCTTCGGGGCCTTACGAGTTCAATCCGAATGTTACCATCAAATTGGGCTTTATGTATGTGTATGGATCGGATTACCCGGAATTAAAAGACAAAGTTCTTGCCAGCAGAGAACGCTTTGTGTTCGATGTTGATGAACCCGGAGTTTATACAAGTGGTGAAATCGAAACTGATTTACCAACCACCACTCGTTTAAATCAAAACTATCCTAATCCATTCAACCCAACTACTCAAATTACTTTCGAGCTTGCAGAATCTGGTTTAACCGAACTCACAATTTACAACGTATTAGGACAGGAAATTCAAACGCTGGTTAACGAAGTTAAAACTGCGGGTTCTTATACAATGGATTTTGATGCTTCTGCCTTAAACAGCGGAATCTATTTTGCAGTGCTCAAAACTGAAAACACTTCAAGAACCATTAAAATGACACTGATTAAATAACGGTGTCCGTTCAACAGCAATCAGACGTTAATACGCCCCCTAATGCCTCTTTTAAAAACGCATGGTGGGCGTTTAATGGTCATGTTCACACGGTGGTTTCATCCCAGTTTCTACCCGTAGCTAATGTAGATTGCACGCGAATAGAGATTCCCACACCGGATAGTGACTTTCTTGAGCTTGATATTGTTGAAGGAGACTCTGACAAGCCGGTAGTAGCCATTTTTCATGGACTTGAAGGAAGTTCAGAGCGTTTTTATGTACGCAATTTAATGGACACACTTTACGAACAAGGTATATCCTCGATAGCAATGAATTTTCGGGGATGCGGCCGGAGGATTAACGATCAGCCTCGATTTTATCACTCCGGAGAAACCAACGATTATTTCACTCTTTTTGACTGGATAAAGGAGCATTATCCCACTCGAGAACACTACGCAGTTGGTTTTTCGCTTGGTGGCAATGCACTGATTAAATCCTTGGGAGAAGCTGACCAATCACATCCCGTAAAAAGAGCCGTAGCTGTTTCTCCGCCCTATGATTTAAAACGTGGCTCCATCAACTTGCAAAAAGGCTTTAACCGAGTGTATGAGCTTCGTTTCATGAGAACGTTGAAAAAGAAACTCGCTTTGAAACGAGAACAATATCCAGAATTGCCCAATTTTTCCGGTTCCACTCTGTACGATTTTGATGATCAAATAACTGCCCCTGTTCATGGATTTAACAACGCCGATCATTATTACGAATCATGCTCTTCTAAAGGGTTTTTAAGCAGTGTTCAAACTCCACTTCTTCTTATCCACAGCAAGGAAGATACGCTAACACCCTTAGCGTATGCGCCTTTCTCAGTAATTGAAGAAAATGAGTATATCCATTCTATTTTTACTGAAAATGGCGGACATGTCGGCTTTATCTCATCTCCAAGAAACTGGCTGAACCAAACCATTGTTCGATGGTTAATGCAGGATTAGAACTGTATCTTCTAATAAATCGAAATTAAATTTTTAGCATAAGATGGTAATCATCATAGGGGCCGGCCCAATAGGACTTGCAACCGGAATTCAACTCAAGAGAAAAGGAATCCCATTTAAAATTATCGAGCGAGGAAGTCTCGTTCATTCGCTGTTCAAGTATCCCACTAACATGACCTTCTTCTCTACCTCCGATCGATTGGAAATTGGTGATATCCCCTTTATTTCACACGGCCCAAAACCAACGCGAAGTGAGGCTTTAGAATATTATCGCAGAGCGGCAGAACACTATGAGTTACCTATTAACCTGTATGAATCGGTAGTTCGTGTAGATGGCCAAGATGGGAACTTTACCGTTGTAACTGATAAGGCCGAATACAATGCACAGAAAGTAGTGGTAGCAACGGGTTTTTACGGAACTCCAAATAAAATGAATGTACCGGGCGAGGATTTACCTAAAGTGAAACATTATTATGACGAACCACATCCCTACGCTTGGCAAAATGTATTGGTGGTGGGCGCTGGTAATTCTGGTGTGGATGTAGCCCTGGAATGCTATCGATCGAATGCAAACGTAACAATGGTAGTACGATATGGCGAGATAAAAAAGTCGGTGAAATACTGGGTAAAACCTGACATCGAAAATCGCATTAAAAACGGAGAAATTACCGCGTACTTTAACTCTGAGATAAAAGAGATTAAAGAGCATGAAGTCATTTTGTCTACACCAAATGGTGAAGTAACTATTGAGAACGATTTTGTGCTAGCCATGACCGGATATCACCCAAATTATGCGCTTATGGAAGCCTTAGGCATAGAATTGACAGATGACGAAAAATGTATGCCTGTACATAAAGAAGATTCGCTGGAAACCAATAGAAAGGGAATGTACGTGGCCGGAGTAGTTTGTGGCGGATTGGATACCAGCCGTTTATTTATCGAAAACTCGAGGGTTCATGCAGATCAAATTGCAGAGCACGTTGCCAATTCATTGGCATAAAAAAAGGGCAAGCGACCTATATCACGTCGCTACGACCTAATTACCGTTGCTGCATTCCTGCCCTGGCGGAGTTCAAAGGGAGCTGACTGTATAGGACTTGCCCTAGACCGATAAAGTTAAGGCGATTCTTAAGAACAGTCAACCATTTCTGTGGGCAATTTTATTTGCTGGTCATGATAAAAACACCGTTCCAATCCTCTCCGGGAGGATTTTCTCTCATCATTTGGCATCGCTCAATAAAGATCTGAGAGGGATTTTCTTGATATGCCTCAAGCGGTAACGATTGTTTGAAATAACCCAAAGCTTTTTCCCACTCTTGTTTATAATAAGCAGCCATCCCTTGTTCATATAAACCTATACAATCGAATAATTGCTGATGAGCATCAGCTCTTAAGCCGGCAATTTCGTACATGGTTACCGGTTTCGATCGCCCTTTAACCACAATCGTATCCAGCTTTCTGAACAAGCAATCGTTGCCGTGTTTTTCTGCTTCTTCTTTTGTGGTTTCGGTAACCATGGTAAATACGTGGTAGGCTTTGGCTCCACTTTCACATCGGGCAGCCAAATTTACGTTGTCTCCCATCATAGTGTAATTGAATCGGCGTTCTGAACCCATATTGCCGGTAACCATCTCGCCGGTGTTCATTCCCATTCTATGTTGCATGTGATGAACAATTTCCGGCCAGTTTCCATCATGTACCCATTTTTCTCTTAACTCCGCCAATTTCTTTTCCATTAATTGTGAGGATATACAAGCCCTAAGCGCATGATCATCTATAAAAACCGGAGCTCCATAAAAAGCTACAATCGCATCCCCAATAAACTTGTCCAATGTACCACCTTGATCGTTTATGATGTCGGTCATAGCGGTTAAATACTCATTAATTAGAGTAACCAATTGTTTAGGCTCTAACTTTTCTGAAAAGGTAGAAAAGGAAACGATATCGCTGAAAAAGGCCGTCATGTACGTGTCTTCACCACCAAGCTTTGGCTCCTCACCGGATTCAATCATTTGATCTACCAGCGTTGGCGAAACGTATGAAGAGAACATACCTTTAATCCGCCTTTTTTCACGCTGTTCATGCAAGTATTCGTAACCAATAGTACCAACCTGAGCTAGGAAAACGGTAATTAAAATAGCACTTACATTAACGAACAGTTGGAAGCTTAAAAACAGATAAATAGCTAGTGAATAATACCCGACCATAACAATGATTGTGGCAAGAAATCCCCATCCCGCACCAAATTGATTATTCAAATACGAAACTAAAAAAACGACCAAAAAAGCAGCTAGTGCCATTATAGAAAGTTGGGAAAGCTCGCTTTGTTTACGAATGTAGTTTCCATCCAAAATTGTTTGTAATGCATGTGCGTGAATTTCGAAACCCGGACGGGGAAAGTCTCCCGAGGCAAAAGGAGTTGGGTGAAAATCTTGCAGTACAGGCATTGTGGAGCCGATAATTACAATTTTGTCTTTAAACACTTCATCATAAAGCAAGCCGGTTCCGAAATCGGGATCGTCGAAAATATTCATTTCAAATGCTTCGGCTTCCATTACCGTGGTGTATCCGGGATCGTCGATCACTTGCTCGTAGCTGTATTGAGGATAGATACCCTCCGGTCCATAAAAATTGATGATAAATGAATTCAGATTGTCGCGCAGAATAGAATAATCGCCGATATGGAAATAAGGATCGGTAGAATTGGGATCCAGTTTACTAACCGCAGAATCAGGGATATTGGCGTATACTTTTAGCCCTTCGATGCCAAGCATGAAATAGCTTTTTCCCAGATAGTTTCTGCCGAAATTATACGTGCGCACATAACCATCGATATGAGGATTTGTACTCACCAACCCAAACGGGTTAGGACTATTTTCCTGAAGCACGCGAATCGGAAAAATAGGTTCTAGTTCAGTGCCATCTCTGCTTTCTATGCGTTCAATTTCACCGGCTAAAATTACGTTTCCTGCATTTGCTATAGCTTGTGCAAACAAAGTATCGTTTGATAGGTCGAATTCATCGTTTTGGCTAAAAAGGATGTCAAAAAGAATTGCTTTGGCTCCGGCTCGGTGCAAATTTTCAACCAGTTTGGCATGTACACTAGTTGGCCACGGCCATTTTTCCGGGATTTCAGCATCCGCTTCTTCACTAACCGAAACCAACACAATCGGTGAATTTTCTACCGAAAGTGGGCCTCTGATTTCGAACATATAATCCCGAATCGATAATTCTACCTTATTAATTACTTCGGTGATCGTGAGCGAGAATGAAACTCCCAGCGTTAAAGTGGCAATAAGTATATAAACCCAAATGGGATTTTTTTTGCCTTTTGAAGCACTCATAACTTAGAAACGATAAATATATCGAAGTTGAGCTAGTCGATCGTTCAAGCCGTTACTTCCCGATACATTTGTGAAGTTAGAATCGAACACCAAGGAATGATTTTTCCCGAGTTTATACTCTGCCCCAGCGAGAAAAACATAGGTGTTAAATTCGGAAAGATTACGGGTAGCACTTAATGAGTAGTAATCGTTCAAAAAGCTTTCGTCTTGGCTATTCTGGATTTCTAAGGTTCTTGATTTAGATGTATTTGAAGTGAATGCAACTCGGCCATTTATACGAAGAGCTCCATCAAACATAAAATATGTTGCACCTGCAGTTACCCCAATAATTTCAATACTTAATTGCCCTGCTCCCGATTCCGTTTGGTTGTATGAAACACCTAGTTGTGTTCGTAAAGGTGTTTGTGAAAATCTTGAGGACAGGTTAAATGAATATGCACTATTTTCTACATCACCAAATGCAAAAACTTCGTCGGTTGTATTTAAAGAAGCTAAAGAAACAGTGGCATCATGAACGGATCCCGATAACTCAACTTGCTGGGTAATCGACAGATTCAGATTTAACGTTTCATTTTTACGAGGCGTGGTAGTTGTTAAAGTATCCCCTCTGGTAATCCTGATGTTCTGTACAGCTGCCGTTTCAAATTGTGTGGGTACTAAGGGATTAAAGCGTGCAACACCGTTATCCCTATTTCTAAGTCGAAAGCCCATACTAATTCGCGGAAGCGATTGATTTACCGGATACCAGCTCAGGTTTGTACGAATAGAGGAAGTAACTGTAGTAGCTTCTTTGGTGTCCGTCACATTATCAGTTAAACGCTCATAGCCTAGCGTAACATATACCTGATTTTTGAACATTCTAAATCGATCGGAGATGGTGTAGCCTGCGATATCTTTTCGTATGGTAGAATTAGCAAGCGATACAAAATCGGGACCAACCCATCGATATTGAATCCTGAATGTATTTTTCGGATACACCATCGAAAATTCAGTGTTAGAGCCCAAGATGCTTGTTGGGAAGTAAAATTCTGTCTCGGTTGTATCCGTACCAATTCCTGTTAGCCTTAGTGGTAAAACATTCACATTTTCGTTAACAATAATGAATTGCGAAATATCCTGTAAGATATCCAAGTCTTTTTGTTCTACATCCTCAAAACCTAAGTCGGCTGCTTGTTCAGCGGTTAGTGGTCCGCCATAAATGTCGTTGTTCAAGGCACTAGCTACCGTTTCCGTTTGAAATCGAATACGGTTTTTATCGAAGGCAAACCTAAAATCTACACCCGCAACAATATTACCTTTAGGGCGAACTCCGCCTCCTTCAACCCTAAGCAGATCCGGAGAAGCCATCAACCTTTGCTGGCCGGCAATCGATAAGTTATTGAGTAGTGCTCCCGGCTGCAGCAGCACATCGTTGTAGTCAATTACATTAAAGATTGATGTTGTATCATCCTCCACCTTCATGGCTTGTACACCTAATTGAATGTAGCGAGGATTACCAATTGCTACTCTACCACCAATCACATTTCTCTTGAAAGTGCCTCTCCCGCCATTTTCGAACGAAAGCGTATAGGTTGTATCAACAACCTGGGTTTGAGTGGAATCGGAATACACAAACTCTTCATCAATACTTGTGTAAAGATTGGTGATGTCACGACTTAATTCCCCATATAAAAACTGTACATTTATATTTTCCCACAATAAATGAAGGGAGGTATTTATCCCCTCAATTCGCCGTCCGGAAATGGTGAACTTACTGAGTTGTGGAAAAATATGTCCGGCTTCGAATTTCCACCATTTACCTAAACTCAGTTTCGCACTGTATCTGTTTTGAGGTTGTAGCCGTGCAGATTCCTGTGAAGTCAAAAAACCACTCAAACTGTATTTGAATTTACCATACGAACCACTAAGCGATGTTCTACCCGTGTACGCATTATTCGGATTTCCCGATATAATCTGATTTCTTGCAGTTAATTCAAGTCGACCCGTTGGCCGCAAACTTGGCCCGAGCGATACTGCTTGTGATTGCCCCGGGCGCACAATACTGAACTCCCATTCGGTAACCAGCAGTTGCTCAGTTTCTGTGTGATATTCAACTTTTACCTGATAATCGCCTCTCTCTAAATCTTTTGGCACATACGAGATAAAATAATCGCTGGTATCGGCAAAACTGGTCACATCCAAATTATTGAGAAAAAGCCTGAATGATCCTTCAGGAATCACCTCTACATCGTAGTACAGTGCGATAGCTATGTAAGCATCATTCGGTGCCAGTCCATTTCCCGGTTTTGGAGAAAGAATAGTGAAGTCGATTCCTTCTGCTCGTTTTCTGTCATCTATAAAAGGAGCTTCGACGTTATTTTGCACAAGTTCAACCTGAATTGGATTTTCTGCGGGCACATTGTCGGGATAAAACACATCCTGACTTAGACTATTAAGACTGAGCTGGAAATAATATTCTACCGAACTTCCACTCAGTTCATCAGGAGTAAGTACAACTTCAAATACTCCATTTTGGAAATCCACTTCTTTTTGGGCATACCCTAAATCGCCATCTGAACGAAAAAATAAATACGCCTGAAGAACATCCGATGGATTTACGCCAGGAACTAAAAACTCTAAAAGTGCTCCATCGTTTGCATTTATGAGGGTGGGAGCCTGATGTTGCACATTATATTGCGCAAGAGATTTGCTTGCTCCAAAGAGCAATATTGAAGTAAGTAATAATAGTACTTTAGAACCCCCAGTCTTCATACCAAATTCTTTAACATGTAATAGCCAAACGCGTTATGGAAATTCTAATAAAGAACGCTATTAATTTCCTTTTTCGAAAATTGTAATTGGCACTTCTCGAATTTGCCCGTTCACATCTCTAAACCGGATGATTATCGTCTTCTCAATCAGGTCCTCATCCAGCGTTTCGTATCCTTCCTGTAGTTCTTCAACTTCATCTGTAGTAAGCGTACCAGATTCGATAGAATTCCCGGTTTCGTCAACAGATGCATACATCTGCTGAAATAAAGACACCGTTTCTCCGGAATTGGTAGCTGTCACATCTACTTGGCCTTCTTCAACCCAAACATAACCTCGGGCTGTAGAGCCAAATCGCGTTCCCTTAACCGAGGCTAGTGATCTTGAAGTTGAAACCTCGAATGTACCAGAACCTTGTGGTTCAACCTCCAGAAATATTTCACCACTATCGAGATCAATTCGGCGAGTTGTATTTTTAGAATTCGGTTGCTCTTCTCCACGCACAATTAGCTGAGAAGTAGGCTTCACTTTAGCGATACTGTTATCCATGAACACGACTAAAGCATATCCCTCTGAGTCGGTTTGCAAGGTATCACCATGGAATAGTTTCTCACCGATATTATCCTCTAAACTTAGCTGAAAGGTTTCTTTGTTTAGACTTGCTAGTTCTACATTTGGTTTAAATCTACGAACTATTGCAAGTGGTCGTTCCTGCTCGTCAACAGGTTCAGGAACGTATAAATCGCTGGCAAGCATCGTGCCCAACACCACAAATAATATCAACGAAACCGCTATTGATGTAATTTTTTTCATGCCGATTGTACCTAATTATCGCTTATAATTATATCCCCGTCTTCCAGCTTTTGCAACAATTCTGTAAGCTTTTGGATCCCTGTAATTCCACTAAATACTTGTTGATCTACCTCAATACTTTCGAAATAAAAACCATCACTTAACATGGTATTATATTCTTCGTCTCCGATTAAAGTTATCAGCGCATTCAGTGTTTCTTCGTCAATTTCTTGTGTAGTTACCGAGGTTTCGGTAGATGGATCAACCAAAGAAAACGTCCAAATATCAGACACATATTCTTCGGTACCTAATGCTGTTTGTACAACGGTAGAAACCTGCCAGAAATAACGCTCGCCGGTAACAAGTGCTTGTGCCCCGCTTGATGGATATTGAAGATTATTACCTTCAACATTTACATCCAGGTATTCAAATTGTAAAAAGTCGGCACCACCTGCCGCTGTACTTTTTGCTCCCTCAATTAACGATTCAGGGCTATCTTGCCCGTTATCATTTACCACAATTACGCGATACCTATTATTGGCATCACCCTCCCAGCTCAGCTGCGGATATTGATTGGTGATTGAAACATCTGATCCTACTTCATCGCCCGGTGTTTTCAAGAATATGGACAATTCATCTACCACCGCGCCTGATTCTGTTCCCCCTAATTCAACGGTAACATTAGCAAGTTCCTGCTTTCCACATGCATTAGTTACCTGCGAAACCTTTGCATTAATGGTATAGATATCATTTGGAAGCGTGGTACCGTCTAAACTTTCCAGAAAGTCTTCTCCTTCAGAGGTTAAGCCACCATCAAATTTCATTTTCTCATCAACCCCAGGTAATTGTTCATTATCAATATCGTTATTCGTGGCGTATACAACCTGTCGGGGATCTAAAGTAAATGGATAGGCTGCTTGCTGAGTTAGCTCGGCAATGGTCCCAACTTGCCCGGCAGTAAACTTGAACTCAAAAAACAAGTTGGTTAAAAGTTCGTCGGTATTATTCACTAAGGTACCGGAAACTAACACAGGGCCGGAACCGCGAGTATCAATTCCTAAACTTGTTAAGCCAAGTACAGACGCATTTTCCAGCACAGGACTTAAATTTACTTCAAGCGATAAGCTTCCTGAATCCACACATTGGCTCTGAGCGTGCGCAGAATTAACGGGAACAAAAATAGCTAAAACAGCTAACAACGAAGAGAAAACAGTACCCGATCTTAAATTATCAATCATATGACTCTCGTGTATTTATAGTGAGTACTAAATATGAAACGATGTTTTTTTACAAACAATTAGAATTACACAAACAAAAAAAGCCCTTATTGTGGTAAATAAGGGCTTTTGTGGAGCTATGGGGATTCGAACCCCAGACCTTCGCGCTGCCAGCGCGACGCTCTAGCCAGCTGAGCTATAGCCCCCAAACAAAGAGTGGCAAATATAAACTCGTTTTAAAATTAATCCTAGTTTGTTTTTCTTTTTTGTTTGATAGAGCCTTCAGTATCACTATTTTCACGAGCAATATTTAAAAAATCTCATTCAAAACTAAAAGAATAGGAGTCCTCCTAACATGAAACGCACATTCCACCTTCTTTTTTTAACTCTATTCTTATCAGCTGGTGTTCTTACCCAGTATGGTTGTGGGTCGAGCGAATCTACCCCGCCGGTACCTGTTGATTCAGATGGAGACGGACTAACTGACGATCAAGAAATCGAATTAGGGCTAGATCCAATGTCGGCCGATTTTGACGACGATGGACTTACCGATGGTGAAGAAATCAACGAATATAACACCGATCCAAAGAATCCTGACACCGATGGAGATGGACTATCTGATGGTGACGAAGTAAATACTTATGGCACCGACCCTAACAATGTAGATTCAGATGGCGATGGTCTTAGCGATTACGACGAGATTATCACCTACAAAACCGATCCAAACAACGCTAATGGCGACGCAGACGGCGACGGTGTTTCTGATGTAGATGAAATTAACACCTACAACACTGATCCTACCAATGCTGATTCTGATGGAGACGGCTTCACTGACGGTCAAGAAATTGATATGGGTACCAATCCAAATGATGGAAGCGACCCGGTATTTGTTAGCGGTGACGATCTAGGCACTATTAACTTTAACTTCGATCGTTCTAACATCACTGATGCAGCTGCTCAGATCCTTGCCGATAATGTTGAAGTACTTATGAATGCTCCTGCATTCCGAGTTCGTGTAGATGCTTACACCGATCACGTTGGTGGCGACCAATACAACTTACGTTTGAGCCTTCGCCGCGCAGCTTCTGTTGTAGATTTCTACAAGAGCAATGGAATTGCTGAAGACAGAATCGAATCAAGAGGTTTAGGTAAAGCTCCGGTTGAGTGTTCTGCTTCTGAAAAAGAACCTAACAACGGTTGCGAGAAAAACAGACGCGCTGAATCAAATCCAATTAGTACGCTAAAGTACTCTCCTGATATGTAAGAATAGTATCAGTAAGTAATTTAAACCAGCTCAACTAACCTGAGCTGGTTTTTTTATGCCTTTAAAATAATCGTGATAGTGCAATTCCCGGATAGAAACCCGGCTCATCCAATCGGTAGGCTAGATCTACCCTAAATAAACTGAAGATATTGCTGATAGAGACACCAACTTCTGAGTGTGGTGAGTTAGCATTAGATGGTAAGTAGCCAAGATTACTTAAGAAAAACTGTTGCTGTGTATCCGGCATCCAGGTTTGGCCTACACCACTAAAAGCTATCAAGCTTATTCCACTTTTTGCGGCATTAGGTATACCAAGCAACTCAAACGGTGTAGAGCGGAAGTTATGTTCTGCATGAATCGCGGCATAAGAGGCTCCTTCGTAAGGCACATAACGCTTTGATCGAAATGCGCCGAATGGCGTAAAATAACCCAAGGCTGCATCAAGCACGCCATTTTTCTGTACAGGTAGCTCGCCTATAAATGTGCCTGCATTAATACGAATATCTAACGAATTTGGGATGAATCTACGCTGGTAAAAAGTAGAGTATCTGCGATATATATCGATGCTAAAGCGGGTAAAATCCCAATCACTTCCAAATGCGGTTAGCGATTGTTCCAGCTCGAGCTTAATATTATCTGCTCCAATTACGCCCCAAGCTTCCGCGCCTTCGCCCGATTCGTAGCTAATCGTAAGTGAACTTAACGTGCCTTCTTGTACTGCAGGATTGAAACGTTGATTAAAGCTGGAAGCCAATAAATCATAACTTGTTTTAAAATCGATACTAGAATGTTCTTCATATTTGAACCGAGCGTTTACTGATCGGTTATATCCTTTTAAAGCGTAAGCGCCTCCAATAAACCCACCTTCGATTCGGAAATAATCAAAGTAATCAGAATAGCCAAATAAAGGCATGGTACTCAATATTTCTTTATTGAATAAGTCGGAATTGTATCTGGTTTCTGTCTTGAAGTTATATCCGGCTATAAGCGCTAACCGGCGAGAATTTGATAATGGCCACCAACTAATATCTGCACCATGGCTTAACTTTTCATACCCCAAACTGTAGCCAATTCTTAACCGCGATCTTAACCTCCGGTCTAAGTATCTCTTTTCGTGCTCGAGTCCACCAAAAAATGCATCTACTCGGTTAAACCTGGCATTTATTGAAGTATTTCTGCGTAATCGTTCGAATACTGAAGGCTCTTTATGCTCTCGGTATGTAGTTTGAGTTCCATCCGAATTTGTTTCAACCCTTACTGATACATCACTATCGCTATCATCTTCATCATCTAAATCGAGAAATCGGGTTAAAAAACCTTTGGGCTTGAACGCTTTTTCTAGGGTAGCAGTACTGTCTAAGGTATCATAAGCTTCCAATTCAACTTTAGATAAGGGCACTACATCAACAGTGGCCGTAAAGAGCGAATCCGTTTTATCAATAGTTGTGGAATCAACCGAAAACCAATTCTGATCCGTAAAAATTGAATCAGGAATATCAGTGTTTACTTTATAATCGTTGAGTTTAGAAACTTGTTTAAAACCGATTGGTGGAAATCTAAGTCCGGGCACTCCAACTTCAACCGTACCTTCCATTCGAAAATCAACCGGCAACCAATAATCTCCCCCAAAATTGCTGAATTGCTGCTCGTAATACATATTAAATTCCTGAACGGGTGGCGGAAATACAATCACTGAATTTGGCCTCAATCGCACTGATACGAGCGCATAGTCTTCGTCTTGCACAAATATGGTTCCTTCAAATAATGGCTGCAATTTTCTTTTTGATGTAACATCAATTTCGAAAATTACTTTATCATCGATTTTGCTGAAATTCACCAACTCAAAGTTATAAAAACTTAGTGCTCTTGGATGCGTTACTCCAACCACATCAAATTCCACGATTTCGAGATTGTCGTCGTAGAAATTCGGCAAATAACTCACTCCTGCAAAGTTGTCACTTCCTTCAATATTCGCTGTTTGCCGACGTGATTTAAGTATTTCTCTATTCCCTAATTCCTTATCCCAATATGCTTGCGAAATACTTTCTGTAATCGAAACAATTGATGTATCAGTCTTTAATTGTTGCCGGCTATATGCATCTACCGTATAATTTTTCAGATTCTCTCTCCAGATTTGCTTCCTACGGATCACCTCTTTCATAATCGAAATAGCAGGATCCTCTCCGGTTACCGTTATTTCCTGCATTTCCAGAAAAGCCTCTTCCATCAAAAAATCCAGCGGATCTTGATGACCTTCTTGAATTGTGATTTCGTTGGTTTTGTAACCAAGATACCGCACAACAATAGTCGAAGGGAATTCGGAGACTGATAGCGTGAACTCACCATCTGCATTCGCAATGGTTCCTTTGTAGGTGTCTTTTATAATTATGTGAGCAGCAGCTAATGGCTCAAGAGTTTGAGCGTCTACTACTTTTCCAGTGATCACATTTTGTGCTTGTGATGAAGCCGTAAACAATACAATTGTAAAACAGAGCCCTAAAAGTCGTTGCATGTGTATGATTTAATTCGTTGAAACTAACGCATCCACTACTTAAATAATGCTCAAATGTTTCACCAAATTTGACCAGCCTTTAGTTTCCTGATCCAATCTTCGCGTCAACGCTTATCTCCCTTGTTAAAAATAAGACCAAGAATTGCAGTAAATAATGCCGCGCCAATAATCGACCAAATGATAGGGAATGGCTGATTATCGATGGTGATAGTCCATAGTTGCGGAAACTCAAGTTCTACGGCAATCCACTTCCCAATTATCGCTCCAATAAAGCCAACAATGGCTGACATTAAACATCCTCCACTTCCAAGTTTAAAGCCTCCAATACTTTGCCCAATTCCTCCACAGATAGAGGCAATAGCCACAAGTATCAAAAAATCAAAAATTCCCATAACGCTTTTTTTAAATTAAGTGAGTCTTTAAACGTAGTAATCATAACTCGGTTACACAAAGCAATCTATGCTATTCCTTATTTGTTAAACACGAAGGTAAAATGTAAGTTAACATTAAGTCTCAGACAGCTCTTTATTAAACAAATTTTCGGAAATATGAAGAACGTACACATCTTCTCACTATCCTTAGTGATGCTTTTCTTTTCACTAGCGGCCTGCGGTGAAAGTGAAGAAGAACGCCAAGCTCGCTTGCAAGCCTATCAAGATTCCTTGCGAGCAGTAGAACAAGCTAAAGTAGCAGAAATGATGGCTCAGATGCAGGATTCCATCGATGCTGCCGAGGCCGAAGAAATGCCCGTAGAGGAAGAGCCGGAATCTACTTCTACTGGATTAGTAGAAGACGGTAATTTTGTAGTACAGGTTGGGGCATGGCGATCGGAAGAAAAAGCACAGTCTTTTGTAAATAAATGGGCCGATCGGAATTACCCCAATGCTTATGTAGTAAAAATTGGGGATGAATCTACCGGCGATGTATGGTTTAGAGTTCGCGTTGGCGACTTTAATACCAAATCAGAAGCGGAAAATTTTGGTGTTGAACTCTCTTCAGAAATCAACTCCGGCTATTGGGTAGCAACTAAAAATTAAGCTCTTAAGGGGCTTGAAATTTATAGTTGTAACTGTGCCATGCATTTACGTAATTGAAATACGCTCAAGTAGCGTCTCTCTTGATGAATAGTCAGCCCCGTACATTCGAAAAATGTGCGGGGCTATTTTTTTTGAATCTTTTTTTTATTGATTCGTACAAGGCGTGTCCGTGATTTATTTTTCTAATTCTCGGGATAACGTTATAATCCGCATCAATACATCAACAACATTTTAACACCAGCGAAATGAAAAATTTCAGCATCGCAAAGCGGCAGGTCGACCAAATTAGTGTGCTTGATATAAGCGGAGAGCTTGATGCGCATACCGCATCACAATTAGAGAATTCACTAAAAGCACTTATAGAATCCAAAAACATCAAGATTATTGTAAACTGTGCAAAGCTCGATTATATAGCAAGTGCGGGGCTCGGGGTATTTATGGCATACATAGAAGATGTTAGAGGCTTAGGTGGCGACATTAAATTATCCAACATGAACGACCGGGTGTATAATGTTTTCGATTTATTAGGATTTCCAACTTTATACGACATAGTAGACGACGAGCGCGATGCAGTAAACGCATTTTAAAAAACAGGCAGTGGCAGGCACAAAAAAATATACACTCTCCGTCGACTCCTCAACCAAACATTTGAGTGAGGTACGAGACTTTGTTGCGGAGCACGCTCAAAATGTTGGGTTATCGGAAAAAGATATTTCTGAAATCCGCCTAGCTGTCGATGAAGCTTTCACCAACATTATCAAGCATGCCTACAAAAACAGACCATCTAAGCCGGTTAAAATTGAAGTTGGTGTAGATTCAAAAAAACTGTGGATTTCCATTATGGATGAAGGAGAGAGTTTTAAACCCGACGAATACAAAGCTCCCGACATCCTAAAGCGAATTAAAAATAAACAACGTGGCGGTATGGGCGTGTTTTTAATTCAAAAGCTGATGGATCAGGTGCAATATAACCGTAAAGGCACTCTGAATGAGATCAGAATGGTTAAACACCTTTGAGATCCCATGAGCAATTCCCCTCTTTCCAATGATGAGCGCCGGAGCCGGTTCGAACTACGCACCTTGCTCGAAACAAGTCGGTTACTGATTGAATCGCAGGATCCTGATTTTGTTCTAAATAACCTGCTACTCATCACGATGGGAAAATTACTGGTTCCCAAAGGCATGATTCTGATTCATAAACCGGGAGACGCTTCCTACCTGGTTTCCAAATCGAAAGGGCGAAACTGGTTGGCAGAAGGTTCTGAACTAAGCGCAGAATTTGATCAAAAGCTCCTAGATACTTCTGTAATTCACGGTGAAAAATATGCCGCCGTTTTTGATGCAATTGGCATCGAAAGAGAAAGTGCTTTGTTCAACTTAAAAACAAGCAACCATCATTTAGGCTTTCTATGCCTCGGACCAAAAGGGAATAAAACGGCAATTACCGATCATGAAATTGAATTTATTGAAAGCCTGAGCATAATCTCTTCGGTAGCCATTGCGAACTCCCGGATGTTTAAAGAGCTTCGGCATATCAACCGAAGACTTGACCGTAAAGTACACGATTTGAACACCCTGCTCGAATTGAGTAAGGATTTCAACATGATGGTAGATCGGGACGAAATAGCACGTGTTTTTAAATTTGCCATGCTTGGGCAAATGCTTATCCGAACTTTCTTTTTTGCTCTCGATATTGACGGTAAAAGATCAATTATTTCCATCAGTGGAATTAAAGAACCGCCATCGAACAAAGATTTGGATGAATTATTCGCACTCGATGATATAGCTAGAACTGATGACATCAAAAATTGTGCATTCTTAGCTGAGAATAACATTGAGTTGCTAATCGGTTTACGCTTCCAAAACGAGAAAATTGGTGTGGTTGGAGTTGGTCCTCGGGCTACAATGGAAGGCTACGGTGATGCAGAAATCAACTTTCTGCAATCGCTTGGGAACTTAGCTTTACTAACCATCCAAAAAACGCTTTTACTTGAAGAACAGATCGTAAAAAAGCGTTTAGAGGAAGAATTAAACCTCGCAAAAACCATTCAGGAAGGATTATTACCTAGCCCAATTCCCAAAATACCGGGAATGGAAATTGCGGCAGTAAATGTATCGTCTCGGCAGGTAGGTGGCGATTATTTTGATGTGCTTAAATTAAATGATAATGGACATCTCCTTGCTATAGCCGATGTTACCGGAAAAGGAATACCTGCGTCGCTATTGATGGCCAATCTTCAATCAATGTTACATGCCCTTGCTCCGCTCGATGTAACGCTTGAAGAAGCAACGGGGCGTATCAACGACATCATTTACGAAAATACACCGCCCGATAAATTCATCACCTTTTTCTGGGGTAAGATCACAGAGGATGGGAAAACTTTCAAGTACACTAATGCCGGGCACAATCCTCCCATGGTTTTTAAAAAAGACTCCGACGAACCAATTTTATTGGAAGATGGTGGGGTAATTTTAGGTGCTGTCCCAACTTTTGTGCCTTATAGCAGTGCTGAGTATTCCATCGAGAGTGGGGATTTAATTGTCTTCTTTACGGATGGGGTTACTGAAGCAATGAACCCGGATCAAACCGAAGAATACGAGGAGCATCGACTTGTGGAGTGCGTAAATGCCCATAGAAACTTAAGCGCTGATGGCATTATGAAAGCTATAATCAGAGATATCAATCAATTTGCGAATAACATTCAGTACGATGATATCACAATGATTATTCTGAAAGTTAATTAAGCGTTTTAATTCCCATAATACCGGGGATACCATTCGTACGAAATTCATTCATAGCCAAAATTGCTTCATAGGTATCGTACCGATTCATGATCTCGTTCACATATCGCACGGTTTCTATTCCTCTGCAAAAGCCGTAACGGGCATTTTGATAATATCTTCGTTGCATTAATTTTAATAGTGACCCGGAAATCTCATTCCATTCATTCGGGTTTTTATTCTGATCAATGGTTAAACGTCGTGCATCTGCCAAATGTCCCATTCCGGCGTTGTAAGTTGCTAAAGCAAATTGCCATTGATTGGTGGAATCCATGTAGGAGTAATGGTCGAGATGTTCTTTAATGATGCGTGCCCCTTCCCGTGCATTTATTTCTGGTATAAATAACGAATCCTCAGGAATATCAGAAAAACGTGGAAGAACTTGCATCAATCCAACAGCGCCTGCCCAACTAACCGAAGTTGGATCAAATTTCGATTCTTGAGCTGCAATTGCGGTTAACATCAACCAATCTAAATCAAACTCAGCTGCTATAGTTTGAAACAGGCTATCGTATGGGGAAATAATTCCTATTGGGCCTTGCTCTAATTCGGGATTAAAATATTCTGCGATCTGAGAACTGCCTTCGTAATATTTCTTTCTGAGAACATTTAAAAAAGCAGATCTTTTGGGAATTCCGTTTTCATCGTATCGAAAATGACCCTTCAAGAATTGATTCATTTTTGTTTTCAAATCTTCTGAATTGGGACGAATCGCCCATGCAATTTCATCTCTTTTGGCGATTTGGGGACCGGCAATCATTCCCGACATGTACTTGTTTGTTGCGTAGAAAATATTGTCGTCTGCTATAGTTGCAGCAATGGTTCCGTTTGCTACTTGAAAGAGAAGAGCTTCCGTATCCATATCCTCATTCACCAGATTGATCTGCAAATTAAACCCTTGCTGGCGCAGCGCTTCCAACGATTGAAAATATGAACTGTTTCTTCGAATGGTTATGGGGATTCCTTCCAGCTCGCTAATACTTTCCGGTTCTACTCCCAATCCTTCCGAAACCACAACCATTTGATTAACCAAGTTGTATGGTCGAGTAAAATCGACAATTTCTGAACGTTCTTCCGTAATGGTATAGTTGGCAGCAATCAAATCACCTTCGCCTTTGTATAATAAATCGAATGGGCTTTCGTCGGGCGCAGGAATTACAACTTCTAAGGCAAGGTCATTTTTTTTAGCAAATTCGCGGACTAATTCATATTCAAAACCAACTTGTATTCCCCGGTGTAAAAAATATGCTCCGGAGCTGTAGCTGGTAATCATACGTAATACACCGCTTCGTTTAATTTCGGCGAAATCGCGTTGTACCGGCTCGCCAATAGAAGCATCCAGCAGAGCATTATTACTTGATGTCTCGTTTTTAGGTTCACTTGTGCATGATACAGATAATGCTATTCCGAACGCCAATAACCCAATGCTAACCTTTCTAACAGATAATATATCTTGTAAAGTTTTCATGGCTTTCTTTTTCGACTCTCCGTTTAAATTGAAATAAAATTATCTTCCCCTTACATACGTTAAATACGACCCTAGTTTACGGGTTTTTTGGAGTTTTTAGTAATTCATTAAAAACTTCAAATCTGAATCATAAATATCATCCACAATTAAATCAAGTATTTAATACACTACATGATAACAGTGTTACAACGCTTTTTACTTGTTTTACTTCTCGCATTAACACTCTCACCTACGGCTTATTCGCAGATTGGTGGTATCATTATTAACTCGGAATCTTTACAACCCATTCCCGACGTTAACATTAGCCTACCAGAACACAACCAAGGTACAAGCAGTTTAGAGGATGGCTCTTTCTTTATCGACTGGTCAATTTATCCGGTGAGAATAACTTTTTCGGCCTTAGGGTACGAAGCTGTTGAACATTTTTACAGCGAGCCTGACTCTAGTTTGACCATTTATTTGAAGCCGTCCATTATGAGCCTCGAAGAAATTGTTGTGATGCCCGATCGTACAATAAACCCTATTACAAAATCTTCGCCTATTGCCCGAAGTACGGTTAGCATCGAGCAATTATCTTATAAATCTGTTACAACTGCAGTAGAACTATTGCGGGCAGAAACAGGTGTTTTTGTTCAACAAACAAGTGTTGGACAAGGTTCTTTATATATTCGCGGACGTGCAGGAAGAGACGTGCTCTACTTATTTAATGGATTCAGAATGAACCCGAGCTTTGTTCGATCGGGGCAAAATCAATATTTCGGAGCAATAGATCCATTTCTGATCAGCAAGTTGGATGTTTATCGTGGACCGGTTTCGGTGTATTACGGAAGCGATGCACTTTCGGGTGGTGTAAATATTTCACCAATAGTAAAAAAGTTTTCGGTAGAAAAAGAAATTACCGGTGAGGTTGCATCCTTTTTGAACTTTGATGGAAATGGTGAAAAGAGTATTCACGGGAAGTTAGCTTACCAGGGGCCAACATTTACACTTTTCGCAGGCGGTAGCTTTCGTGATTATGATTACTACAACATGAGTGATCAATCGAATGAAGCACTTTGGTTTCCGTATGATGAAACCCTCTCAAATGCTGACTATCAGTTTAAATCCTATCAAATTTCTTCGAATATTAAGCTTTCAGATCGCTCGAACCTAGCATTAATAAGTTACAATGGGCGCATACCGGATGCGCCACGCATCGATCGCACAACTCTAGGCTACAGTATCGAAAATGCAGATGACGGAATACGACCACGAAATGGTTACTACTCTAATACTTCGCCATTGGTGTTTTGGGGTAATACAGCAGAATACCGGTTAACTACCAATAAATCAGCCTTTCAAAATGTTGGAATTAAAGCAGGTTTTTTTAGACTAAAAGATTTTCGCAAGCAACAGGATTTTGATTTCAGAAACCCACCTGCTTTTTCAATTATTCAAGAAGATCGTGACTATTCTTTTTCTATTTCTGATACCACCAATTATGATCGCAGTACCAGCAATCAATTTCTCACCTCGGTGGATGTACTATCTCGAATAACCCCCGATTTGTATTTAAAATGGGGTGGCGATTTATCATTCGACCGCGTAAATAGTGAGCGCACCTCAAACTTTGGTGAGCAACGTTTACCAAGATATCCTGATGGATCGGAATATTTACTTGCAGGTATTTTTGCCCAAGTAGATTACGCGCCTTGGAATCGGTTTAGCATTGAGTATGGTGTTCGGTATTCACAAGCTTATGCCTCAATCCCATTCGAAGGTGTAAACACCAATCGAAAATTTGATCCATATTCCGACTCATTTGGTCAATTCACACATGCATTGGGTTTGAGCTTTAACTTAACAGATGATCTCGCATTAGTAAGTAATCTGTCAACCGGGTTTCGGGCACCTAATGTTTCAGATTTAGCTGAGATTGGTACTCGAAGAGGCGACCAGTTCCAAACGCCTAACACAGAGCTACGACCAGAAACATCGAGAAATCTTGATATTGGAACCAAGTATAATTCGGATAATTATTCATTTGAATTCTACACATTCTGGCTGCATTACTCCAATAAAATCAACCGCGAAGAAACCGGGAACTTTGTAAACGAATTTGGCGAAGTACTACCAACCGATAGTGTAACTTATGTTTGGGACACCTTTCGTGAGGTACGTAACGAAAATGCCACTTCAATGGAATTATTGGGAGTTGAATTTGCAGGTGAATACACCAATAACGACTTCATAAAAACGGGCGTTACCTTCACTTATACTTGGGGAAACCTCAGAAATCTTGATGGTTCTACAGAGCCCGTAGATCGAATACCACCGGCAAACGGAATGCTGTATTTGGATTACACTCCGGCCCCAAAAATTACGATACGTCCGCAAGCTCGATATGCCTTCTCTCACCGCAGAATTTCACCGGCAGAAAAAAATGACAACAGGGTTTCTCAAAATGGAACTGATGGCTTCATGAATCTGCAACTACTTATAAATATGCGCCCGCAAGAAGATGTGGTTATCAAATTTGTAGCCGATAATATCATGGACGAAGCCTATCGCGAGCATGCAAGTAGTTTAGATGGAATGGGAAGAAATTTTACCATTTCAATCAGCTATAAGTTTTAATCAATCGGCAATTTTCTGTTTATTTTTGGATTTAGTCCAGGTTAGCATAATGCCTGCCAGCACTACAACCATACCTACGAAACTCATAAACAGAGGTACTTCACCAAAAATGAGATAGGCCAGAAAAGATGAAACGGCCGGCTCAAACAAAATCAGAGTAGAAAGTAAGGTTGGTGAGATGTATTTGACTGCAAAATTTAAGGACCCATGCCCTGCAATTTGTGGCCCCACAGCTAATGCAAATCCTATCAATACTACAAATGCCGAAATTTCGAGAGTAAAACCTTCTACTATGAATAAGGCAATCACACAGGTTAATGCCGCATATCCATAAACCGGAAATACGTATTCGAACCAATTTCTTTTTTGGCGTATTCTATTTCCAATCAAAAAATATCCCGCAAAAATTATTGCTGCTAAAACTGCTAAACTATTTCCAAGTAACGGGTTTGCATAGGTCGTTTCCCCGTCGTAATCGGAATATCCAATAATCACCGATCCTAAAAAGGCAATAATCACCCCTACCCATACAAGTGCTCTGAACTTTATTTTAAAAGCAAAGCGCTCGATCAGAATAATTAAAATCGGATGAATTGTAACTAATACCGATGCTGATGCAATCGAAGTATAATATATAGAGCTTATCCAGGCGATCAGATGTAAACCGAGCATTATACCCGAACTCGCTACAAGCAAGTGTTCTTTTCTGTATACATCTTTAAATTCGCCGGCTTTTTTTTGGATGCCAAAAACTGGCACTAACAACAAAAACGCAATCACTGTGCGAATTGCTGCGATCAAATATGGGGATGAGTCGGTAGCAAGTTTTACAAGAATGGGAGAAAAACCTATGGCTGAAATACCGAAAGCAAGTAATCCATATACTTTCAGTTTTGAAAAAACGGCCGGTTGCTCACTTCCCATTATCGGATACGATCGATAGACCGAACGAGCTTTTCGTCTTTATTGATAAAACGAAGTGCCAGTAATTGGAATGCAAATCCTGCTAAAACTGCGCCGGTACCGAGTGCTTCATCCCACAGGTACGTACCAACTCCTCCCAACGAGAAAAAAACGCCAACACAAAAAGCGAATCCGATTATTTGCACCAACATAGTGCGCTTAACCCAAGCGATTTGGTTTTTCCGGTTGCTATATAAAAAAATACAGCCAATTGAACCGATCATTGAAATCGTGAGAGCAATAGCTAATCCGTAACCGATCCAAAGCTGTGGATCTTCCATTGCGCGGTCGTAGATTGGAGTGAAAAAAGTGGCACCCGTACTTAATGCGGATAGTGCTAAGAACACGGTTTGAATTCGTTGAATCACTTAAAACTTATTTTTTGGATAAAATTTTCGCGTTAAGATAAGAGTTTCAATCAACAAAAAAGGGGCACTTGGCCCCTTCCTTTACTTTGATTTTTTTGCGTACTACTGCACGGTTTCCGGTGCAGAATAACTGATCTCCATTTCTTCTTTCTCAGCCGGTTTATTGTACATCAACTCAGATACTCGAATACGTGCTCGTTCAAAAATGTAGTACAGTACCGGTACCAGAATTAGCGTTAAAGCAGTCGCGAAAAGGAGTCCAACAATTACGGCAATAGCCATTGGCCCCCACCAAGCTGCTTGCTCACCGCCCATATAGATGTAATCGCCTAGATTTGAGAAGAACTCAATGGGGCTTCCAACTAATACGATAAAATCGAAATTGAAGCCAATGGCTAAGGGTACAAGTCCTAGAGTTGTAGTTATGGCAGTCAGAATTACCGGACGAAAACGAACTTTACCGGCCTGAACCAATGACTCTTTAAGCCCATATCCATCACGTTGGCGGAGTATATCTACGTAATCGATAAGTACAATTGCATTGTTTACCACTACTCCGGCAAGAGATATTACTCCGAGGAAGGCCATTAAACCGAAGGCCATTTGGAAAAACACCAATCCATAAAATACGCCGGCAGTCGACATAACTACTGAGCTCAAAATGATTAGTGGTTTTACGACCGAGTTAAACTGCGATACCAAAATAAACGCGATTAAGAATACAGCAATCAAAAATGCTCGTCCTAAAAAGTCGAAGGATTCATCCTGCTCCTGCTGTTGTCCGGTCCAACTGTAGGTGTATCCCGGAGGCATTCCTTCGAGATATTCTCCCAATACTTCCTGAGTTTCTGCTAGCACTGCATTTGCTTGATAACCGGCACGTACATCGGCACTAATGGTGATTACTCGTTCTGATTCTTTATGCTTGATACCACCCAAACCATCACTTACTTCCCAACTTGCCACTTCGGATAATGGAATCTGAGTGCCTTCATGAAAAATGGTTAAGTCGCCAAGTGTGCTCATATCATCGCGATATTCGTCGCTTAATCGTACCATTATATCGTATTCGTCTTTGCCGTCACGATATTTCGAAGCTTCTACACCATTAATTGCTTGACGAATAGTATACCCAATCGTATTCGTATTTAGTTCATATAGCGCTGCTTTTTCACGGTCAACTGTCACCTTGATTTCTGGTCGTGCTTTAGGTAGATCAGATTCCAATCCATCCATTTTGATGTAAATCGAATCTTCTTCCAGAATCCGCAACACATCGTTCGATGCAATAGTGAGTTGCTCCATATCCGGACCAGAAATTTCCAGATTGATTGGTTTTCCGGTTGGCGGGCCATCAGCCGGTTTTTCAACCGCAATTTCTGCCCCGACGATTTTACCGCTTAACGTATTTCTCATCGCTTCCATATAGGCAAACACATCGCCTTGCCGCTGCTGAAAATCTTTAAAATTCAGTGCCACTGTTCCAAGGTGCGTTGAATTGCCGCCTCCTCCACCTGGATCGCTACTAATTGCCGCACCGGAAGTACCAAGAATTGAATTCACATCGTCCATGTTGTCGATGATTTGTGGGATCTCGGTCCGGATTTCATCGATGATTTCTTTGGTAAAATCAACATCTGAACCAACCGGAGCCTCAACCTGAACGTACACATCACGTGGTGGAATATTTTCGGGGAAGAATTCTACCCCAACCGGGAAAATAAATAAGAGAGCAATTGCACTTACAAAGGAAACAGGTGCAAAGAAGAATGCGACTACAGCCCAATGTTTTAGCGCCCATCGGATGGAAGATTCATACACTTCTAATACACGATTAAGGCCATCCAATTGCCACCACTGCCCAATAGGGTTTAAAATAAATTTGTTCAGTAACCATAAAATAATGCCCAAAACGATGAGCATGATCCAAGTAATTGGATTAGATGCAATCAGAATAAGTGCCAACAATCCAGCTCCGGCTCCTATTACATATTTACCGGTTTTGCTTAAGCCGGGTTTTTTATTTTCTTCGTGATCCACCGTCATAAACAGCGCACAAATAACCGGATTGATTACCAATCCCACAAACAACGAGCTTCCCAAGGTGATGATGAGCGTTTTTGGCAAGTAGCTCATAAACTCACCGGTAATCCCCGGCCAAAATACCATAGGAGCAAAAGCTGCGATAGTAGTAAACGTACCTGTTATGATTGGCACAGCAACTTCGCCGGTTCCTTTTTTTGCGGCCTCGAAGTTATCGTAACCTTCTTCCAGATAACGGTAAATATTTTCTACCACTACTATGGCATTATCCACCAGCATCCCTAGTGCCAGAATCAGCGAAAATAGTACTACCATGTTCATGGTAATTCCCACCACACTGAGTAGAATAAAGGACAAAAACATCGACATAGGGATGGAAATACCCACGAACGATGAGTTTCGCACTCCCAAGAAAAATAATAGCACCCCAACTACGAGAAGAAGACCGGAGATAATGTTATTCTCCAAGTTACTCACCATACTCACTACGTCTTTACTTTGGTCGTTGGTGATGGTATAGGTAGTTGTTGGCGGCAAAAATGGAAGTTCTGCTTCCAGAATTGCCTTTACTTCGGTAGCCGTATCCAGAATATTTTCTCCAGAGCGTTTCTTTACGCCCAACGTAATAACCGGGGACCCATTTAACGTGGAATAGGTCGATCGCTCTTTAAAACCGAACTTTACTTCGGCTACATCACGCACATAAATCGGATTTTGATTCTCGCCTTTTACCACTACATCTTCGATAGGGGCGGTGTCTTCATATTGCCCCGGTACGCGAAGTAAGAACTTTTTTGTACCAACGGTGATATCACCACCTGGAATGGTCACATTTTCGTTGCTAATTGCTCCGATGATATCCCCAAAACTGATGTTGTAATATTTCAGCTTTGGCAAATCAACATTAACCTGAACTTCACGCTCAAGTCCACCGGTAAGATCAACGCCAAGAACAGTTGGAATGGCTTCGATTTTTTCCTGAAGATCTTCTGCAATTTCCTTCAAAATCACTTCATCGTAATCCCCAGAAAGGTTTACGTTCATGATTGGAAACTCTGACAAATTGATTTCCTGCACAGTTGGTTCTTCGGCATCTTCAGGGAGTTCCGGTTTCGCCAGATCCACTTTTTCGCGCACTTTTTGCAGCGCATCCTCGATATCAACATTTGTATCAAATTCGAGGTTAATATTGGAATAACCTTCTGAGGAGGTTGAAGTCATGGTTTTAACTTCCGAAATACCACCCAGCTCATCTTCGAGCTTTCGCGTAACCAAACTTTCCATATCCTCGGGCGAAACTCCGGGATACACCGTAACCACAAAAATATTCGGAACGGTGATACTCGGAAACGACTCTTTCGGAATGGTGAGGTAAGAAACGATACCCATTACTGCAACCAGCAGAACAAGTACCATCACGCTAATACTGTTTTTGATGGAGAAGGAACTCAGCCAGAATTCTTTCCGAACACCAGTGCCTTCATGTACTCCGTTTTCAGGAGCTCCGTTTTTTAATTCTTTACTCATACAAACCTCTATTGTGCAGCAATGGCACTTTGCGATTCTACTACATTGATTCTCATTCCATCGTTAAGGAATGCCGAGCCAATGGTGATTAGCTCTTCACCCGGCTCTAAGCCCGATTCTACAACTACATTACTTTTGTAGGATGGGCCAAGAGTCACCTCTTTTTCGAAGGCCACTTCTTTGCCTTCTGCATTCTCGCCCAATACGTACGATACATACTTGCCATCTTTGCTGTAAATGAACTCTTCGCTCACCACAACCACATCATTTTGCTCCAGGGTTTTTAAGCGAATATTAGCAATCATATCTACTTTCATGCCTTCTTTCTTAGGCATGTCAATTTCAATTCTAAACGTACGGTTTTGTTGATTGATGGCACTACCAACAAAGGTGATTCGCTCGGCTAGCGTGTCTACGGCTTGCGTATCGAACCAGATTTCTACCTGATCGCCCTGAGATACGGCATTGGCATAACGTGCCGGAACACCTGCTGTAATTTTGAAATTGTCGGAGCCAATAAGGCGTACCACTTGTGCACCGGGACTTACCATCTCTCCTACTTCGAACATAATTTGCTCCACTACCCCGGTAAAAGGCGCTTTGATATTTGTGTTTTCCAGATCAACTTTGATCGATTCTAAGGACGAAGCACTTTGCTCATAAGCATATTTTGCATTCAAATAATCGATTTCAGATCCAATACCATCTTCTTTATAGATTTTTTCCAAGCGCTCGTAGTTTTCACGAGCTTGTGCGGTAATTGCTTCTAATCGAGCCGCTTCTTGCTTTAATTTCGCATCATCGATTTTAAGAATGGTTTGTCCGGCTCGTACTTGTTCGCCTTCTTCAACATTATATCGAAGAACTTTTCCGCTAACTTCTGCAGAAATCATAATATCATCCGACGTTTCAACCGTACCTACCACCCGAACAAAGCTGTTAAACTGGGACGGGTTGATGCTTAGAGTTCGAACATTTACGGTTTTAACCAATTCTTCAGTTTCCTGCGGGATTTCCTCTCCTCCCGAGCAGGCCGAAAAAATGATCAACAAACTTAAAATGCTGGCTATATAATTAGTTTTCATAAGTGTGTGTGGATTCTGTGTGTTTAAAGTCATCGTGTGGCCTCCAAATCAATAAATGGAACAATACCTGTGGCAAGATCAAACTGAGCTTTTGCTGTTAAATAATTAAATACCATAACTGCGTAATTAACTTCTGCTTGCCGAACCTGTACTTCCGCCTCGGTTACTTCGATTTGCGAACCAAGTCCGTTATCGAATCGTAGCTTTGCGCGTTCATAACCTTCCTGCGCTTGCTCTAGCGCTTTCTTGCGTGCATTCGCGGTTTCGAAAGCCATATTTAAGTCTTCACTGGCAGATGCAACTTCGTTCTGTGCATTTAGAATTCCGGCACGGAACTGCCCCTCTAAATCTTTTCGCGAAATTTGAGCTCTTTGAACATCGGCCACTCGCTTAAAGCCTTCAAATAATGGTAAGCTAAAATTAATGCCAAGCGTTTGGAATCGAACATTATTCTCGAAAAAGTCGGGCGTTCCCGGCTCTGCCGAACTCCATTGTAAATTATAAGTGGCACTTAATGAGGGCAAAAACCGACTTTTAATAGCTGTTATTTCCTGATCTTTTAAATCTAGTTGTGCATCGATGGTTCTCAAATCGCCACGATTATCCGCAAGTACTCCCTCATTTAAGACTTCCTCTTGATAAGTGAAAGGGTTCATTTGATCGATGCGCTTCAGATCGCTGTTTTCATCATTTGTTGATGTCTCCCCAAGGATATCAAACTCATTTAGATCTCCCATCACTTCAAAATCGTACGCGTAAGGCACGCCGATTACAAACTTCAGATTTCTATACGCTTCTAAGAGTGCGTATTCTGCCTCAATCAACAATGGGCGCTGATTACTTAGCTGAACTTGTAATTGAAGTACCGCATATTCATCAACCAAACCGGCATCTTTTCTGCGCTCATTCTCACTTAAATTCTGCTCTAAACGGTTTATTTGAGCCTGCTGCAAGCGTAATTGCTCCTTAGCAACCAGCACCTGATAATAGGCGATGCGGGTTCGGGTTACAATCTGTTGGCTAACTGCACGATAGTTTTCGTTTTGAACCGTACGGAAAATAGTAGCGGAGCTTAAACCAATAATCGTTTCGCCACGAAATAGCGTTTGTGTTACCGAAAAGCCTCCTTGCCAGTTATTATCGGTACCAAATGCAACGGGTACTAAGGTTCCCGGTTGCCCCCCAAAAAACTCACCGGGTAGAAATGAAACCGGAATTTCAATATTTCGGGTGTAGTTGATTGACGATGAGATATTGGGGTAGATTTCACTGTAAGCGATTTTTACTAACTCGTCAGAATCTTCGGTTGCGAGTAAAGCGCGTTTTACCTCAGGATTATTTGCCAGCGACATTTCTATAGCTTTAGAAAGCCCTATTTTTTCTTTGGCCGTTTGTTGAGCCAATATTTCAGAATTGGGCAATCCGAAAACACATAGCAGGATGGCTGCTGCCCAAACCCCTATTCTTTGTTTCATGTATAAAGTTTTAAAATTAAGCATCATTATTTTCGGTGAGCACACTACGAGTGTTTGGTGAATGAGTTTCAGAAAATGACTGGGAGTCAGAGTTATTATTGGATTCCGACTGGATCCCACAACCAATAAGCTTCATATAGCTCTTAAACATGGTTTCCATGTCAATTCCCAAGTGATCGAGCAACTTAAAATGCTCGGTATTTTGGTGCATATAGGCCGTATTTACCACTCCATGAGAGGTAGCCCACAATAATATGGCTAACTCATTTGGATCGTAGGTATTATTGATAGAACCATCTTGCATACCAATTTGAATAGCTCGAACCATCACCCGAAACCCTTCCTGTCGATTTTGGGCGCATAATCCTAGATAATTACTGTTTTTTGCCTGATCGGTATCCTTGTAATTTTCGAGAAAACGCATGGCCCGAAAAAACTCAGGATGCTCAGATGCGAACGTTAAGTAATTGATCCCGATTTGATACACCATCTCTAAACCGGAGAGGTTCTCCGTTAACACTTTGGTGGTCATGGCATTCATCATTGCGGATGCCTTATGACAAATTCCCAACACCAAATCGGTTTTGTTATTGAAGTACAAATACAACGATCCTTTACTAACCTCGGCACGTTCGGCTACCTCATCCATATTCAGATAGTCCAAACCTTTCTCCAGAATCAACTTCTGAGCCTCTTCCAGAATCATTGCACGCTTCAACTCTTTTTCGCGCTCTTTTCTTTCGGTAATTCCCATATACTGACTTTAAGTCATTTTTTGAACAAGGGTCAAAAGGTACGTAGCTTTTTTGCACAATCCCAACAAACAATATGTAAACAAACGGTAAACAAAGCGTGTTCTGCCTTGCAGATTTGTGTATCATTGTGGCTCTTAATTCAGATTCTTGGCAAAAAAATACCTTACCGAACTCAGCTTAATCGTAGTTGCCGTTATTTGGGCACTTAACTTCAGTATCATAAAAGTAACGCTCGAAGAGATCGGTCCTTTCGCTTTTAACGCATTGCGGTTTGTATTTGCCGCGGCGTTGCTGATTGGAGTAACCAAGTGGCGTGGCTTTAAAGTTATTGTTGATCGTAAACACTTACTCCCGGTAATTGGAATTGGGATGGTCGGCAATTTGGTATATCAGGTATTATTCATCGTGGGCGTGAATTACACCAATGCAGCAAATTCTGCTGTCATTCTAGGCACTATCCCGGTTTGGATAGCCCTGATGGCTCATTTGTTTACCGAAGAAAAATTAACCCCGCCAAAAACCCTCGGTATTCTCTTTGCTTTTGGCGGGGTCGGCCTCATAATTTTCGGTCGAAATTCCGGTTTCAGCTTTTCCAGCACAAGTGCACTAGGCGATGTAATCGTATTACTATCAGCGGTAGCCTGGGCAGCGTACACTATACTTTCAAAAAAATATCTTAAAGAGTACAACTCCACGCAGTATTCGGCATTCATTTCTTTAATTGGAGTTATTACTTTAGTGCTGGTTGGGATTCCTGATTTACTTCAAACTGATTACACTTCCATTTCATTAGCCGGATATGGCGGAATTTTATACAGCGGATTACTTTCTGTGGGATTAGCCTATCTGATATGGAATCGTGGCGTACATAAAATTGGCGCCGTGCGCACTGCTGCTTATCAAAACTTAGTACCGGTTTTAGGTGTAGTATTCGGAGTGGTATTATTGAATGAGAGTTTAAATCTGTTACAATATCTGGGGTCTGCTTCTGTATTGGTTGGCATCTATTTATCCCGAATTTAATTGTATGGCGGGTGTTCAAAGTCGTATATTCGCACTCATTCTAAAAAAAACGGTCTACAGAATGTTCAAAAACGCTCGTTCTTTCGGAGCACTCTTTAGTTTTCTATTTCTTTTTACATCTACTCTGGCTGCTCAAATTCAGTCTAATCAAAATACTCAGAGCCAGTCTTCCGGTTTAGGGAATCTATTTTATGTGGATGAAGCCGGCCTCGCACTTATCCAATCTGCAAGTCCTTTAGATCAGTTTATCGATCCTGATAATTATTATATGGGTCCTTACGATGTACTATCCATTCAAGGAAAAGGGCTCGTCGAGTTTTCATATCGAGCCATTGTAGTAAATGCAAGTGGAGATATTAATGCCCCTTTAATTGGCACCGTTTCGCTCAAAGGCAAAACTTTTACCGAAGCCAAAACCATTTTACAAGAAGCATTTAAAGGACAAATAAAGGATACTGAAATTTCGGTTACACTCGATCAACCGAGACCCGTTAGCGTACATGTTGGGGGCAATATTCCTAATCCCGGTCGGTATGTAGTACCCGCAGGAACTCGCTTTGATGCTCTTGTAACGGGTATTCGTGTTGAAAATCAAGTAATTACTCCGTTAATAAATCAGACTACCGAATCGGTACTACAAGCTACAGCCCAACGGCCTTCTTACTCTGGCTTAAACTTCGACAAGCTCGATGCTAAAGAGCAGTCGGAAGCAGAAATTCAAAATGATGCGTTGGTGAAAATCAGCCAGCAGTTTGATTTAAGGCTGGTGAAAGTAACCCCGCTTTACGGAGACGCATATTTTGTTGATTTAGCAGGATACTTTAATAGCGGAAATCCGGATTTCGCACCGTTTATTCAGGATGGAGATCATATCACTTTAATAAACGCCTCTCCCGATCGTGCCACGGTAAGCATCTCCGGAGCAGTAAATAATCCCTTTACCGGATCGTATAGAATGGATGACTCCATTGAAAGGCTGTTAGTTATTGCCGGAGGATTTAGTCCTGATGCAGATTCCTCTTCCATCATTCGAATCAGAGACAACAACGGCACTTTTGAACGAACCGAACTTTCTGTTTCAGAAATAGATCAAGTACTACCGGGTGATCAATTCATTGTTAGATTTCAAACGGCTAATCGTTCTTTGGGATCGGTATCTATTGAAGGAGAGGTAGATTTACCGGGTTCATTTAGCATAACAAATTCTGAAACTACTATTGCAGATTTACTTGAAATGGCAGGAGGCTTAACGGAAGATGCTCTTCCAAATGGAGCTTATTTAATACGCAATGCAAAAGATAACCGCGGTGTAAATTCAACCACTTCCATCAATTTATCATTGCTTAGTCGAAGTTCCGATCAGTTCTTAGAAGGATACGATTATTTGGAATTCGAGCAGGCTCTGAATCCAAATCGTATGGCCTTAGACCTGACTTCCCCCACCGTATTACAGAACACTAAAGTGAGAAATGGCGATCGAATCTTCATCCCAAAAGATGAGCATACTGTGTCGTTAATGGGGCAGGTAAACAATCCCGGTTTCTACAATTATGAGCCAACACAAACTGTACAGGATTATCTAACTGCTGCAAACGGTTTAACCATAGCAGCCGACGAAAATCGAATATTTATCATTAAAGCAGGAAGCAGAGCCTGGTACCATCCAGATGAAACAGAATTACAGTCAGGCGATATCATTTTTGTAGATCGTATTCCATTTGAAGATGTGAGTACTGGACGAAATTATATGCTAGAACTAGAACGCCAAAAATCAGAACGGGTACGATTGGTCATGACTGGAATCGGAACCGTAGCAAGTTTGATTACGGCTTATGCAGCAATTAGAAGGTTGAATTAGGAGATTTTTGATGCAGGAAAAAGAATACAAAAATTCACTCTATTCATTTATTGGATTAATTCTAGCTTATAAAAAGCTATTTATTATAGTTTTCATTATTAGCTCAATCTCTGCAGTAGGAGTCTCACTATTACTTCCTAATTGGTATCGATCTTCAACTACATTAGTGCCACCAAAAGGCACTGATTTATTGAGTTTATTAAATGCAGGTTCAGGTGGTGGTGCATTACAAAAAATTGCTGGAATAGGTCTTGGTGGTGCTTTTCAAAACTTAGGAGCTTATAATTATTTAGCAATCTTAGATAGTCGCGAACTCAAAGAGCAAATAATTCAGGAGTTTGATCTTATTACTTTTTATGAAATGGAAGATGAACCATGGGAGAAAGTATTAAAAGCATTCAACGAATATTATAGTTTCGACTTTAACAACGAAGGCTACTTAACTATCTCTTACGAGGATAAAGACCCAGTTAGATCTACCCAAGTTACCAAAAGAGTTGTTGAACTTTTGAATAATTACAGTAATGAATTGGCGGTTTCGGAAGCCTCTGCAAATAGAGAATTTCTGGAGGTTAAAATAATAGAGGTCCAAGATTCACTTGACAAAATTGAACAACGTTATTCAGATTTTTTCGAAGATGAAGAATTTATTTTTATTCCTGAAAATGTGAATACAGCTGAAAATATTTCTCAAGTTTATGCCAGAAAGAAGATAAGTGAGATTGAATATGAGTTATTAAAAAACCGACTTGGAGCTGACAACCAACAACTCATAGTAAAGGAGCAAGAAATAGCATTATTAGAAAGGGAAATTCAAAATTTTCCTCAAAGTGTTATCGAGTCAATAAAAATTTACCGAGAATATTTGGTATTAACATCGATGCTAGAGTATTTAATACCAGCACTTGAACAAGCTAAACTTGAGCTTGTGAAAAATACTCCCATAATATTAGTTTTGGATGAAGCTAAAGTTCCAGAATATAAGAGTAGACCAAAACGGTCAATAATTTGTATTGTTTCGGTCTTACTAGCCTTATTGACTACTTTTGGTGTAATACTACTTAAAGAGAAAATAGATTTTGACGAAATAAGAAGAAGTCAAAATGACTACCAGTAATTCTAGCTTAAGTAGGGCAAATGTATACTTCCTTTCCATCTTTCTTGCGATAGGAGTTTCAGTTTCCATTTTCTTTGAATTTCTACCAATTCTGCCCATTGTTGGTTGTGTAATTCTTCTTATTTTTTTCATATACCCTGCCTTTCCAACATTCTTACTTACTTTTATTTTTTTAGTATCACAAGAAGTAATGGTATTCCCTTCTGCAGGTTTGGCACTTCAACTTCCGACCGAACCATTAATTTTAATTCTTGGGGCTGCATGGGTTATTCATTTCATTTTCAACAACTCTAATTACAGTGATACGTTATCAATTTTTGATTATGCGGTAATATTTTATTTGTGTGTACTCGCGGTATCTGTTGTTTTATCAAGCCATAAATTTATTTCATTAAAATTCTTTGTCAATGCTGTAGGGTACTTAATAGTTTGTGTGTATTGGACAAAAAGTTCTATAACAAACACAAAATCATTAATCAGGCTTATTCAAACATTTTTTTGTTTTGCTATAATTATCGCCTGTTTTTCAATTACGAAACATTCATTTGCCGGTTTTGTAAAGGAATATTCTAATATTATGACTGAACCTTTTTTTGAAGAAAGAGGAACATACTCAGCTTACCTCTCAATTATCTTTGGATTTTCTTTTACCATAGCACTTAGCAACCTGAAAAATAATTCGCTAACGAATCTTTCAATTTTCACAGCAATTATTACCATAATTGCAATCACTCTTTCTTATACAAGAGCCGCTTGGTTGAGCTGTTTATTTATAATTTCCTGTTTTTTTGTTTTCCGCGCAGGATCCTTAATCAAGAATAAATATTTTTGGGTTTTTATTACTCTTATTGTCGTTTCTGTTATTGCATTAGGCTCATCAATATTGGTAAATCTTCAAGAGAATGCACTTACAATTGTTGATGTACAAAGGAACGTTTCTAATCTAGAGCGTATAAATCGATGGGTTGCGGCCGTAAATATGTTTTTAGCTAAACCAATTTTTGGTTTTGGGGTTGGCACCTACCCTATCCATTTTTACGAGTTTCAGAACCCTTTATTTTCTACCATTATATCAGACATGTATGCCGGGGCACATAATGATTATCTCCAATACCTATCTGAAGCAGGGTTAGTAGGGTTGGGGTCTTGGATATTCTTATTGTCGTCTATAATTATTATCGCCTATAAGACCATCAAAACAACAAATAATGACCTTTACTCGACTCTAACATTAGGTGCTACACTTGGTATTACATCCTATCTTTTTCATGCATTATTTAATGGCTATTTGGAGTTTGATAAGGTTGCAGTTCCATTTTGGCTTACTATTGGCATAATTCTTTCTATTCGAAAACTAGATTTAAATAGCCATCAAGAACTCGCTACAAAATAATACTTTCTGGCTGCTGCTTTCTAATAGTGTAGTGAAGCCGCTTTGGTTTATTTTTTTGATTCTTACTACCAGAGTTTTAGGACCTGAGGATTTTGGTAAGTTTATGTATGCGGTTTCCTTAATTGGACTAGTACTTTCTTTTTTTGAATTTGGTATTGCCATTCATACAACTAAGACAATCTCTTCGAGGAGTGAGGATAATAGACAGTTCATTTCACAAACGTTTGGCCTTAGAATTGCTTCTTATGTTTTAACTGTAGTTGTATTTATTACCCTCTATTCATTTACAACTTTACTAGAGCACGAAATAATAGTGTATACATTGCTATTATATGGATTCAGTAATTCTCTAACTCTTTTCTATCGCTCCGTTTTTAGAGGGTTCGAGAAACTTAAATATGAAGGACTTTCGATCATTGTAGATCGCATAATTGTAATTCTATTATGTGGTGCTGTTCTATTGATTGAGCCTGAATTATCAAATTTTATTTTTGCATACTCTGTTTCTTTTTTTCTAAGTATGTGTTTCACTTATTTTTTATTCACTAAAATAACTGATAACCCACTTCCATCTTTTGATGTGAATTATATAAGGCATAAAGTGATTGTGCCTGGCTCTGTGTTCGCCTTAATGAATGTATTATTGATTGTTAGAAATAGTATACCGTCTATTTTTTTGGAAACTTTCCAATCTAGTATTCAAGTAGGTTTTTACAATTCTGGATACCGACTAATAGAGTCATATCTATTACTACCCTCAATTTTCGTAGTACCCATTTATCCGTATTTAGTTAGAATTTTCGCTAGAAAAAAAGTCCTAAATAAGATTTTAAACAATACTACTAGAATTATTTTTCAACTAACAACCCTTATTGTTGTACCTATTATTCTTTTCCAAAATGAATTCACAATTCTTCTCTACGGATCCGAATATAGCGAAGCTAGTTCCACTGTCGCTTTTCTAATTGGAGGTCTCTATTTCATGAGTTTAACAGTGATTTATGGTTCCTTGGTCACTGCATCAAATAAACAACCAATCGCTAATAAGTTCATTATTATTGAGGTAGTCATCTCAATCCTTATTTATTATTGGGTATGCACCCACTTCTCCTCCCAAGGTGTTGCCATGACAAAATTAATCTTTGAGTTCTTGATGGCATTATTACTGATATACACAGCTAAAAATTTGGTTGATTTTAAACTATTTTTCAGCACACTCATTAAGTTTTTCTCGTTAGTTGTCTTAACAATCGCCTCTTTTTACTTATTAAATAGTTTGAGTGTTACCTTTCACCTTGGTGTTCAAATAGCTTTTATTTATCTAGTATTAATTATAAACAGCTTTATTTTTAAAACACTTACTTTAGATGATTTACGAGCTGTAAAAAGAAAACTATATAATCGTTTTTAATGGCTAACCCAGATGTTCTACTTGTCCATCCACAATTTGATAATATTGGTGGTGCAGAACGAGTTTCTTTAAAAGTCATAAAAATCCTTACGGATTATTATAATCTAAATGTTCACGTACTTTCATTTAGCAAAATTGATTTCGATTCAATCTCCCGGCAAAGTAATTTTCAATTGAATAAAAATAAAATCAGTTATGAACAGATTTTATTACCTGAAATATTTAAGTCCAAATTTTTCAGATTTCGTATTGCAATTTTACACCGTAAAGCAAAAAAATTAAATTCGAATTTTAAGTACTTGGTAAGTACATATAATGAGTTGGATTTTAAGGGATTTGCTTTTCAGTACATACACCATCCTATTCTTGCAGAAGAAAGTTTACTTATAAAATATAATCTGGCATATCAAAAAACTTTCAAGTCTGAGTTGTTGACTAAACTATATAAATCTATATCAGATAATATTGCATCTAGAGACTTCACTAACATCAAAAAAAACTACTCGGTATCCAATTCTATATTCATTTCTAACATTGTCCAAGATATTTATAATAAAAAAACTGCTGTTGTTTACCCTTCACTACCTCTATACAAACCAAGAAATAATTTAACTAAGAAAAAACAAGTACTAACCATAAGCAGATTTGCGAGAAATAAAAATGTACATGTACTTTTATCAATTTTCGATAGACTTAATGAAAAATTACCTGATGTAAATTTTGTAATAGCTGGCTATCTTGAAGATGAATCCTATTTTCAATTTCTTGAATCCGAATGTAAAAAGAGGGACTATAAAATTGAATTAAAACCAAACCTAGTTAGTCATGAAATTGAAGTGCTCTATAAGGAGAGTAAATATTATATAAACCCAAAAAAGTATGAGCATTTTGGTATTGCAGTATTGGAATCAATGTACCATGAGTGTTTACCAATAGTGCATAAAAGTGGTGGAAGCTTGGAGCTGGTTCCATTTACTCAACTCCAGTTTGAACATCAAGAAAACGTTGTTGAAATAATTGAAAATATTGAGAATAACCAGTCATTATACGCCCAATTATCAACAAAATTAAAAGTAAACTTAGAAAAGTTTTCCGAAGACGTATTTGAAATTCAGATAAAGGAACATCTAGAATCATATTTCAAATTAAAAAAAATGAACGGTCAATGAAGATACTTCATGTATGTGCACGATTACCTTATCCTGTTGAAGATGGTGGATCTGTGTATGTTTATAATACAATCCAAAATCTCTATGAATTAGGGCATGATATCACAATAGCTTCATTTATCTCAGAATTACATAATCAGGATGATTCAGCTTTAACAAAAATATCGAAGGTTTATACTCATAAAGGTAACTTTACTGAGTATAATCTTATATCTGCAATAAAATCTGCGTTTAGTAGAAAGCCAATAACAGTTCAGCATAGAATGTCTATTGAAGTCATGGAGAAAATTCTTGCTGACATTAAAGAAGAATTTGACATTATCTTTTTCGAAGGATTACATACGCTAAATTTTTTCGAAATTGTAAAGCAAAGGTTCCCAAAGGCAAAAACATTACTCAGAAATGTAAATGTAGAATTCGAATTAATTGCTCAAAGAGCAACACAACAGCGAAACGTTTTTTTAAAGCTGTTTTTAGAAGATCAAGCCAGATTGATGAAGAAATTTGAGCTTAACGCCTTAAAAAAAGTAGATGCGATAACATTTATCTCTGATTTGGACTTAGATAAAATGGCTTCATTACTTGCCCTTAAAAAACCAACGTTAGTGAACCCACCAGGTGCCTTAATCAATAAAATAAACTTTGATAATCGTCCTGATCATCAATTAATTGCATTTTCCAATTGGAAATGGCCACCTAATCTCGAAGGACTTAAATGGTTTCTGGATAAAGTTTGGCCAAAAATAATACACTCTCATGATAACGTAAGGCTAAAACTTGCGGGTAATGATTTGCCTCAATCAATTCAGAATAACTTACCCGAACGAATTGAGTATTTAGGTTTTGTGGATGACCTTAAAAAGCTTAATCAAGAGTGTACAATTCAAATCGTTCCCCTGATCAGTGGCTCTGGAGTAAAACTAAAAATGATAGAAGGATTAGCTTATGGTAATCCAATAGTTTCAACTCAATTTGGAGCAGACGGGATTGAGGTTATTAATGGTGTTCATTTAGAAATTGCTAACAGCGATAGTGAATTTGCTGATAAGGTTCTTTATTTATTAAACGAAAAATCTCATAGGAGATCGTTAAGTGAGAGCGCTCTAGGTATTATAAAAAACAATTATTCGTGGTCTACACAAATCAATCGACTTAATGACTTCATCAATAATTTAGTGACAAATTAACTACTACCATTTACTTTTATCAGAGATAAAAGTATTCCTTAAAAATTGGTAGAAAAAACCGAAAAAATGACCAAACTGCATAAGCACTAATGAAACAATTGTAGTAGAAATATTTGAAATAATACCAGGTTTATTTCCTTCTCTATTCCAAACTTCACGCTTAAAGCATTCTCTCTTTTTCAAGACCACTCTGAAAGACTCTAAAAATACAATTATTGCAAGACCCGCAATCACTTCAAATGAATACAATTTAGTTGATGTCACTATATCAACTATTATATAAATAGTTAAAAACATCAAACTTAAAAACGGAATCATCCCTCGAATCGGGCTGCTATCGGGGTGTAAAATCCGAGTTAAATAACGCCCTCTCCCATATCGGAAATATTGTTTGAACAGTTTTCCAAATGAATCTCGGGGGTAGTACCAGCTTTTAATTTCAGGACTAACATACACGGTTTCGCCATACTTTTCGATTAACCGGAGGTTTAACTCAGAATCCTGATTGGTAACATTTTCAGTATTAAATCCACCAATCTCTCTTAAATCCTTCGTACGAAAACATCCCAGAAAAACGGTGTCGGCATATCCGAGATAATTCTCGTCCATATATTTTGCACCACCGTTTCCTAACACGCTTTTCACGGCTAATGCAATACCGGCCTGAACTCGGTTTTTTGCCATGTAACGCTGTGCGCCACCCACATTTCGTGCACCGGTTTTTAGCATTACCGATACACATTTTTCTACATAATCTTCTTTGTAGTGGCAATGCCCGTCGGCTCGAAGAAAAATTTCTCCTTCCGCAACATCTATCATCCTATTTAAACCATAAGACTGATATTTCTCGGGGTTATCGACTAATTTTACACGCTTATCCTCCTTCGAGAGTTCAGCAATTATAGCACGAGTTCGGTCTGTGCTACGTCCGTCTGCGATGAGTATTTCAACCAGATTAGGATATGCCGTAGCAAGGAACCCCTCAACTACTCTGCGGATGTGCTTCTCTTCGTTATACACCGGGATTGCCACAGTTACGCTAGGCAATTCATCTATGTGGGTAAGGTCTGTGATATAATTCGGTTTTACTTCTGTTGCAAACAAAGTACTAAAGCTAACTAAAAGTTCTTAAATATAACCAATTCTCTACACCCGATTTCCACCACTTAGCAAATACAGAACTGCCATACGAACAGCCACCCCATTGGTTACTTGATCCAGAATTACTGCTCTGTCACTATCTGCAACATCACTTTCAAGTTCTACTCCTCGGTTTATTGGTCCGGGATGCATGATTTTAAAATCCGGATACTTTTCCAAGTGCTCCATTCTGATTCCAAATAAATCGTGGTATTCTCGAAGTGAAGGGAATAATCCGGGGGTATGATCCTGCCGTTCTAATTGAATGCGTAGCGCCATCGCTATATCGCACCATGCCAAAGTTTCTTCAAGATTGTAAGAAATGGTACAACCCATTTGCTCTACAAACTTTGGCATAAAAGTTTTTGGGCCACAAATAACTACTTCAGCACCTACTTTTATCAAACCAATAATATTTGATCGGACAACCCTACTATGTGAGATATCACCAATAATTGCAATCTTCTTTCCAGTGAGATCAGGATGGATTTGCTGCATGGTAAACATATCGAGCAGCGCCTGTGTTGGATGTTCATGAGCTCCATCGCCGGCATTAAGAATAGAGGCGTCTACACACTGGGTTAGAAAATCGGGTACGCCCGGACTTTCATGCCTACACACTACCATATCAATTTTCATTGAGCTGATATTGCGGATCGTGTCCTTAAGCGACTCTCCTTTTTTGGTGCTGGAAGTGCTTGCCGAAAAATTCACTACATCAGCACCCATTCTTTTTTGAGCTAGTTCGAAGGATAAACGCGTTCTAGTACTATTTTCGTAAAAGAGGTTTACGATGGTTTTATCCCGTAATGTTGGGATTTTAGGCACCGGTCGATCGAGTATTTCACGAAATGACTTTGCCTGTTCCAGTACAAAGAGGATGTCTTCCTTTGAATACTCGGCTAGCCCCAACAGATGCTTTTGTTCAAACTGATAATCTTCGGGAAAACTACTCATCTTCCAGTTCCTTCACATTTACCAGATATACAGCGTCTTCTCCGTCCAGTTCTTCAACTTTTACCCTGATTTCTTCTTTACTATGGGTAGGCACATAGAGTCCGGTGAAATCCGGTGCAATGGGTAGTTCTCTGTGTCCCCGATCTACCATACAGCAAAACTGAATTTTTCTAGGGCGACCATAAGCCATTAGTGCATCCATTGCTGAGCGAACAGTTCGGCCGGTGTAGAGTACGTCATCAATCAGAATCACATCACGATCGTATAAATCGAATGGAATTTCGGTAACCTTCACTTCCGGCATTTTCAATTTGGTTCGAAAATCATCTCGATAAAAAGTAACGTCGAGTACACCGAAATCAATTTCTATTCCAAACTCTTTTTTGATGTGTGCTACAATTCGCTTGCCTAAATACACGCCACGAGTCTGCATCCCAATGATTGCCAGCCGAGATGGATCATCGTACGACTCCAAAAATTGATGGGCGAATCGCATAAAAGTGCGATCGAGTTCTTCGGCGTTCATGATTTGAACTTTATCCAAGCCTGCAGGTCGTTTTGATGCTAAATTTTACCAAATATACGAGTTTTCAGGATTTATTTAGGTGCAGAAAATTCTAAAACTACAATCCAAGCGTGTTTTCTTAAAAAGGGTACATTATCGAATAGAAATGTATCGATTGAGTGTAGCGGTTTATTTAGTGGCGGAATAAATGAAGCCAAAGTTGCCGTCAAGTTGAAGTATTTAACCTCTACATTGTTGAAGTATTCTTTAGCCAGTTCTAGGTCTTCCATCAATAAAGGATGCTCGTCTTCTGTTCTCATCTTGGGAGTCAAATTACGATATAAATTTATGATGGGATTATGCCCGAGCGGCTCAAAGAAAATCGCTCTCCCGTCAGCATTTAATACCCTTCTAATCTCTGAGTAAGAACGCTTCAAGTCTAAATGGTGGAGGATCCCACTTCCACAAATCAGGTCGAAAGAAGCGTCTTCAAATGTTAGATTTTCAGCATCCATAACTTTCGCCGCTAACTCTAAACCTTCTGAATGTGCAATTTCTAATGCTTGATTTATTGCCACATCGGAAATATCGATTGCGGTTACATTTGCACCTGATTTTGCCAGATCAAAAGCGGAAGAACCAGGACCACATCCATATTCTAAAGCTCGTTTACCTGCAATTCCTTCCAAAATTTGTTGTCGATAATACTCTTTACCGCGATTAGCAGACGTATAATATTTTTTTGCTGCGTTGCGTGTATTTTCAGAAAAAGTGTGATTATGAAATTCTTTTTCTCTTTTCAACCGCTCTTCTGTTGAACTTTTCATTCACTATCCATTAAAGATTTCAAAATATGTTGCACTGCTTTCCCATCCCCAAATGGATTTTTTTTCGCGCTTCTCTCGCGATAAAGCGCTTCATTATTCAGCAATCGTTCTACGCTTTGAGTAATTAAGCTCGGATTTGTACCCACTAATTCTGCGGTTCCAGCTTCAATGGCTTCCATTCGCTCAGTGTGATCGCGCATTACAAGCACCGGCTTTCCTAAACTAGGCGCTTCTTCCTGAATACCTCCGCTATCGGTTAGCACAAGATAAGAGTGTTGCATTAGCCAAATAAACTCTGGATAGCCCAATGGCTCCTTCAACATGATGTTCTCAATATCGCCAAGAATTGAATACACCGGCTCTTGCACTTTGGGGTTCAAATGCACCGGATAAACGATCTGTACATCCGATCTTTGCGCTATTTTTTTTAGGGCGATGCAAATTTTTTTAAATCCATCTCCAAAACTCTCACGGCGATGACCTGTAACTAAAATAAGTTTCTTACTTGGGTTCAATCTCGATGTAAGCTGCTCTATTTCCCGTGAATTGTAATTTTCCAGTAATTCAATTCCCGATAATAAGGCATCAATTACCGTGTTTCCGGTTACCCAGATTTTATCGGGCTCGATGCCTTCATCCATTAAGTTGTTCTTTGCAGTAATGGTAGGAGCGAAGTGAAGATCCGCCAATCGTGCTGTTATCTGGCGGTTAACTTCTTCCGGATAGGGTGAGAACCGATTCAGTGTTCTTAATCCCGCTTCGATATGGTATACCTTAATTCCTGAATAAAATGCGGCCAATGCTCCAATGGTAGATGTAGTGGTATCACCCTGTACAAAAATGGCATCCGGCTTAGCCTGTTCAAAAACACTCTTTAATCCATCTAAGATTGCCGAAGACAACGAAACCAACCCCTGACCTTTTTTCATCACATCTAAATCGTAATCGGGTGTAATTCCGAAAAAATCCAACACCTGATCCAACATTTCACGGTGTTGAGCGGTTACGCATACCTTAGTGTCAAATTGAGGTTGATTCTTGAACAATCGGATTACCGGTGCCATTTTAATGGCTTCGGGGCGAGTTCCGAATACAAACAGATACTTTTTCTTCGACATTAACTACCTAATTTTCGATGTCTTTGAAAGTATCACATTTTAAACTCTGATAAATAGTTAAAATCCTGATTTAGGCTTTACAATTCATAGCAATACCTGCCTTTCATTTTGTTGGCATTCACTATTTGTGATGAGGACCCCTTAAAGAAGTGCTAATTAGCCAAAACTTCCATCCAAATACATGGTTAAAGAACGTGTTTCATAGTTAGGCTAAAGCCTAGAATAGCGATAAATATATTGTCATTTATTTCATGTTTTTCCTACATTTATGCGCATAAATACTTTTCGGTGTGACATGTTTTACTAATGGTTTTATCAATACCAGAGTCAAATTAATGGGTCACTCTAATTTTAATATAATAAGCGAGAAGGCTGATGAGTCTTAATTCTTTTACACTTTTCTCTATCTTTTTTTTAACCCTCATTTCATCATCTTGTACAGATTCTGGTACCAGTATTATTGAGGACACAACATCAGAACCATTGGTAATGAATGAAGGATTTAAAGTTTTAATTGATTCTTCACATTTTCAGCTCTCATTTATACATGAATCTCACTTAAATAGCACTTTTGGTACACCTTTTTACTCAACCGATATTTTCTGGCCAATGTTAGATATTGATCTCTATTTGAATCAACCGGATACAAGTTCGGAAATCAAAAAGCTTTTGATATTTAATGAGGAAGGTCTTGGTTGGGAAATCAATAGAAACGAATTAGATGAATTATTCCTAAACGGCACTTCTAAATTGGAGTTAAACAACCTTCAAATGAATTTGTCCGTCGTTAATAATGACCAATTATTTACCGTATGGTTTATTAACGATAAGAATGAACGTAGCGAAAACTATCAATTTATTGTGAAAGGTGACTTACCTTTTAAACTATCATCAGAAAATTATTGGATATCTAATGATACACTTGAGTTTGAAAACTCTGTATATCAAAATTCATATAACAATTATATTCGAGGATATAATCCAATCACGGATTCCGACAATATTACCATTCAATGGCTTGATGATTCATTTGCTCCGATTTCAATTCTTACTGTTAATCCTGAAGAATTTCGGACATCGGAATATGAAAATATACATCATTTACAAACTCAGCCCAGCGCTTCAGAAATAGCATATAACTATACAACTTTTACTCAACACAGAACAAATTCAACTTATAAACTTCTAAGTGCTATTACTCCTGTATTGAAGAAACCAGGTGATAATGTTTCCATATACAAAGTAGCAGAACATAATTTTCGATTGCTACATCATGATGATACGTTTACAACTATTATTTCACAGCACCCCACGCAGCCCAATGAGCTATCATATTTAGAAGTATTCTCAAGTGCGAATGAAAATGAACGTATCCATCAAATTGATATTAATGGTAGCATCTACAACGACCTACTAAATGTTTATTTCGATGCTGACTTAAATACTATTTATTACTTTGACACTAATTCCGAGCTCTACTATTTGGATTTAACAACCGGTGAACAAGACCAAGTAAACGAACCGAATCATTTTGGTAATAGTTATACTGAAAAAATACTTCCTTATGGAGATCATCTTTTAATTGGAAAGGGCAATATCTCTTACTTATTAAACAGAGAATCTAAAGAAACCTCTATTATAAATAACTTTAGTATTTCAGGAGTTGACGCTAATTCCTTTTACTTCTCATCGATCGACACAAGCTTATATATCGCAGTTAACAATCGTAGGTTTTATAAAATTAGAGTTACACAATCAGAAAACGTAGCTACAGCAAGTATTGAGAACTTTTATAACCCATACAATTCTTCTACCTCTTACGGCAGACTTTTAAATCTGCATTTCGACACAAATGACTCATTACTCATACATTCAAGTGGGTTGGCATTATCTATAAAAAAGGAAAGCGCATTTACGGTAAATTCAATAACAACACTTCCGAGCTTACAATCAAATAGTTCAATCTGGTTTGATAATGAACGCACCTTAGTGGCTTACGTTGATAACGGCTTGGTGAATAGGTACTTATATGATGGCTCAACATTTACTAAAGAGGGAACATTAAACTACTACCTAAATCCATTTTCTATTCAGCCTCATCATTCTGACTCCGATAAATTGATATTGTTAAGTCATTACTATCAAGGTTTCAATCGACCAAGAGCAGCAATGCTACAGTCTTATACTCTTGATGACTTCCAGACTAATACTTCTAATATGAAAATTAATTTTGAGTATAAAGCTATGTCTCGCGTCAGGTACTGAGCTTTAAACTACCTTTCATTTCTTCTGCTTTCTCGGTATTATTGCGCTCCCAAATTAAGCCAATAACAGAACGTATTTTTAGGACTTTTCCATGAAAATTCATGAGTATCAAGCAAAAGAAATTCTCAAAAAATATGGCGTAGCCGTTCCCGATGGCATCGCCGCAACCTCCGTTGAAGATGCTGTGGAAGCAGCAAAGAAAATGGAAGCTAACGGAGCCACACTTTTTGTGGTAAAAGCTCAGATTCATGCCGGCGGGCGTGGAAAAGGTCGCACTAAAAAGAATAATGCGAAGGGTGTAATCCTTTGTAAATCTGTTGAAGAAGTACGTGATGCCGCAGAATCACTGCTGGGCGATGTATTAGTAACTATCCAAACCGGCGAAGAAGGACAATTAGTTCAAACTTTGTATGTGACTGATGGTGTGGATATTGCTAAAGAATTTTACTTAGGAATATTACTTGATCGCGCAGTTTCTAAGAATGTAATTATGGTTTCTACCGAAGGTGGTGTAGAAATCGAAGAAGTTGCAGAGAAAACACCAGAGAAAATCATTAAGGAGTGGGTTGAGCCGGGAATGCCGTTACAGGTAAATCAGGCACGTCATCTTGCATTTGCTCTAGGTTTAGAAGGCGAAGCACTTAAAAAAGGAATCAAATTCATCATGGCCATTTACAATGCCTATGTAGAAACCGATTCTGATATGTTCGAAATCAATCCTCTGATTCTTACTCCAGATAACGATGTGATGGCACTTGATGCTAAAGTTACTTTTGATGGAAATGCATTATACCGTCATCCTGATTTGGCTGAGCTTAAAGATGAATCGGAAGAAGATCCGTTTGAATTAGAAGCAGCTAAATACAACCTCAATTACATCAAATTAGATGGTAATGTTGGTTGTATGGTAAACGGTGCCGGACTTGCAATGGCAACCATGGATATCATCAAACTATCCGGTGGCGAGCCTGCAAACTTCCTGGATGTTGGTGGTGGAGCCAATGTTGAGACCGTAAAAAACGGTTTCCGAATTATCCTCGACGATCCAAATGTAAAAGCAATTCTGATCAATATTTTTGGCGGTATTGTTCGCTGCGATCGTGTTGCAAATGGAGTTATTGAAGCCGTAAAAGATCCGGAAATCGCTGAAAAAGTAGCAGATGTTCCAATTATTGTTCGCCTACAAGGAACTAATGCTGAGGAAGCAAAAGAGATTATCGACAACTCTGGCTTGAATGTGATTTCGGCAGTATTGCTGAAAGAAGCCGCCTCAGAAGTTTCGAAAGTACTTGCTTAATCTCTGCATCAGCTAAGATTATTAAGGCGCTGAGTTTTTACTTAGCGTCTTTTTTTTATACCCGTACTAAACCGGCACTCACCTGCATATAGAACTCTTCGTACGCGGCAACTACTTTATCCTGATTAAATAGCTCAGCTCTGCGACGAGCATTTTCTGATAATCGGCTATGAAGCGCATCATCGGTTAAAATATTTTTGGCATGTTCTGCCATGCATTCGATGTCGTCTAAATCACATAGATAGCCCGTTTCTCCTTCGATATTTACTTCGGGCAGCCCACCGATGTTAGACGAAATCACCGGAACCGAACAACTCATTGCTTCTAATGCAGCTAAACCAAAGGTTTCTGAGCCGGAAGGAATCAAAAATAAATCTGCAATTGAAAGCACTTCTTCCACTTCATCAAGTTTTCCAAGAAAACGAGTGTGTTCGCAAATACCCAAATCCCGACATTGCTGCTCTGTTTTTTGGCGATCGGGTCCATCACCCACCAAAAGAAGTTTGGCTTCAATACCGTGCTCTAAAATCTTAGCAAATACAGAAACCACCTCAGGAACACGTTTCACTTTTCTGAAATTAGAAACATGAACCACCACTTTTTCGCCATTCGGGCATATGGCTTTCTTGAAATGGCTTTTATTCGATTTTTGAAATCGATCTAAATCGATGAAGTTTGGAATTACTTTTATATCCTGCTTGATATCGAAGTTTGCGTACGTTTCTCGCTTTAAGTAATCGGAAACGGCGGTTACCCCGTCACTCTTATCAATGGAAAACTCCACTACGTGTTTATAGCTTGGGTCCCGCCCAACTAAGGTAATATCGGTGCCGTGTAGTGTAGTAACTACCGGAACAGAAATACCGCGTTCGGCCATAATCTGCTTAGCTAAATATGCACTTGTTGCGTGAGGTAGCGCATAATGCACATGTAATAAATCCAAATTTTCGTATTCGATTAGATTCACCATTTGCGAAGCTAACGCTAACGCATAAGGCGGATATTCAAATAATGGATAGGAGTTGATGGAAACTTCGTGATAGGATATGTTTGAATCGAGTGTATCAAGTCGGGCCGGCCTACTGTAGCTTAATACATGAATTTTATGCCCTTTGGTTGCCAAAACTTTAGCTAATTCGGTAGCTACTACACCGCTCCCACCAAATGTGGGATAACAAACAATACCTATATTCATAATCTCTTTTATTTGTGTAAAGGTACTCAACCTTTAAGTTTCACGCGCATCTAAAAACAACCTTTAACACCAGCTTGAGGCTCAATTATTTCGATGATCACGGCTATTCTTTATATTTGCGCTTCTAAGAATCAACTTAACTTTATCAACCTATTACCACACTATAATGTGTTTAAAAGGTTCATCTAAAGAAGAAAAAAATGAGCTAGATCGTTCAGCCATCGATGTATAGCTTAGTTACAACTTCTGAGCATGAATTGGCCGTGTAGGACATAATTTTCAAGTTTTAAAATGGATTTTGGATTTCCAACGCAATCACCTCACAAATAGTGAGTTTATTACCTGCGATTGGATAAGGAATCTCTTATTGTTGCGTACATTTTATGACATTTAAAGGCATTACATATCTGTTTTTACTTTTTGCACTTATTGGGGCAACCAATGAGGATGCACGTAAAGCTAATGAAGCGTACGAAAACGCAGAATACGAATTGGCTGAAGAACTCTATCGATCGGCACTGGAAGGTGATCCAGAAAACGCCGATATCTACTTCAATTTGGGAAACACACTGGCAAAACAAGGCAAAGTTGAAGACGCCATCCAAATGTATCTCGAGTACAGTGCCATGGTAACTACTCCCGAAGAAAAAGCGCAGGCAGAATATAATATTGGCACCGTTTTGTCTGAAAGCCAGCAGTGGAAGCCAGCCGTTCAACATCTTAGAAATGCACTGAAGTACAATCCCACTGATTCTGACACAAAGCACAATTTTGAGCGTGCTTTGGCCGAAAGCCAAAAAGAGGAAGAAGATCAGCAGCAACAGCAAGATCAAAATCAAGAGCAGGAACCTCCCAGCGAGTACGCCAAAGCTATGAAGAAGCGAGCCGAAGAATTGGTACGGCAACAACTTTATGGCGAAGCATTCCAGTTGATGCAACAGGCATTACAAGTAGATCAAACGGTTCAAAATTACAATCAATTTATACAACGAATAGGAGCTGTAAGTGAAATCGATTCTTAAATCTTTATCCAGCTTTCTTCTGCTTGGTGTGATACTTACTACACAAACCAGCTTTGCACAAAATGCAGAGGATTATTTTCATGATGGAGCTCAAACATTCATTAATGGGAATATCGAATCTGCGATAGCAAGAGTTCAGCAGGGATTATCCCAATTCCCAAATGATCCAAAATTGAACGAATTATTGGCAAAGCTGGAAGAAGAACAAGAGCAACAACAGCAGCAGCAACAGCAAAATCAACAGCAGGAAAACCAAAACGAAGATCAGGAAAATCAGAACCAAGAGCAGCAAAATCAGAACCAAGAGCAGCAAAATCAGGAACAAGAAAATCAGGAAGAGCAAGAACAGCAGGAAAATGAGCAGAATGAAGAAAATCAGGAGCAAAACCCTGAGGAGCAGCAAGCTCAGCCTAAAGACGCGCGTGAAATAAGTAAAGAAGAGGCTCAGAAAATTCTTCAAGCACTAGCTCAAAAAGAAAAAGAACTTCTCAAAGAATTTAAGAAGCAAAAAAAACAAGGATCTGCAACGCATGATAAAGACTGGTAAACGTATCGGTTTTATTTATTTGCTGATTTTTGCTTTAGGATTCTTGCCCAACGTTAAGGCGCAGGATATCTCGGTAAGTGCGGCCTTAACCGAAACAAATATTTTTGCAGGCGAATCGGTTCGTTTAGATGTCACAATTTCGGGACAGTCGCTGAATTCCATAGATCGACCTAATATTCCAAATACTCCCGGTTTACGGTGGCTTTCGGGAAGTACCAGTCAGTCTACCAATTATTCTTATATCAATGGTCGCCCATCTGTTTCTTACACTTATGGTTATTCGTTCATAGCGCAAAATCCAGGCTCTTATACTTTTCCACCTCTGCAAATTGAAGTGAACGGCGAGCAATTTGAAACCAAGCCCATCAATTTCAAAGTACTTGATCCGGAAACCATTGATCAAGGAAATGCTGCCCGATCACCTGATATTTACGTACGTTTAGAACCGAGCACCGACAATCCAGTTGTGGGAGAACAAGTAATTGCCAATGTGGTGCTTTATTTTAAAAGTGATGTCGAAGTATCATCCTATCAACCCTCACCAGGTTGGAAAGCTGAAGGGTTTTGGAAAGAAGATCTTGAAAATCGCCAGCAAGCTCGAACTACTTCTACTTTGATTAATGGCGTTCGTTATCAACGTGCGGTGCTCTTGCAGCAGGCAATTTTCCCAACTAAATCCGGCGAGTTAACACTGAGCCCATTCGAAGTTGTTGTACAAGTACGGAAGCGAAATCGTCGCCGCGACATTTTTAGCTTTGGCTTAGGACAAGAGCGCATGGAACTGAGTACACTACCGGTTACCGTAAATGTTCGTCCTCTCCCGGATGTTGGTAATGCTGTCTTTTCAGGAGCTGTTGGAAAATTTGAAATCTCCAGAACCCTTGAACCTAACGAAGCTTTTGTCGGAGAAAGCGTTGAAATTAAAACCTCCATCACCGGACAAGGAAATATTCCTTTAATCGTGAAACCGGAATACGAATATCCCGAAGCTTTGGAATTGTACGATCCTCAGGAAAGCTCCTCCATCACCAGAAACAATCAGCAAATTGGCGGAAGCAAAACCTTTACCGACATCGTAATTGCAAGAAACGAGGGGGAATATATAATTCCCGAACAACGATTTGCCTACTACGATCCCGAATTGCGGCGATACCGAAATATCACCTTACCCTTGCTAACATTGGATGTAAAGCGCGACCCCAGGTTAGTAAATTCGAGTGCCAACGAATATCGATTTGAAATTACTCCCATGACAGGACTTGCAAATTGGGTATCAAGTTCGCAGAATCATTTGCATCAAAAAACGTGGGTTTGGTTTCTTTTGATTTTACCCATTGCCTCACTTGCAGGTGCTTTTGTTGTTCGCACGTATACCGATCGAATGAATAACGACAGCGCCTTTGCCCGTTCTCAAAAAGCGCGAGAAAAAGCACTAGCTACATTATCTGAGGCTGAAAATGCTGAGGACATTAAATCAGGATATCATTTTATTGAGAAAGCACTGATTCAATTCGTAACCGACAAGCTCGATTTGCCACAAGCCGGTTTGTCTATCAAAGAATTAAGTGATGCCATTTTAACTAAAGGTGATGCTGAATCTGCACAAGAATTGAAGCGACTTCTCGATAAATGCGAAACCATTTCATACGCTCCAAATACGACCCAAGAAGGCTTAAACGCCGACATCCAACGAGCTAAAGAGCTCATCAAAAAAGTGGGGAAAATCGCATGAGAAAAGTAACGGTTTTCCTTTTTGTAATTATCTGCGGGTTTCATTTCGATTCGATGGCTCGACAAAATGCGCAGATCATGTTCGATCAGGCAAACACTTTGCTTGAGGAAAATGATTTTATGGGAGCGCTCGATTCTTATCGAAATATTGTGGAGATCGGCGAGGTTTCCGGACCACTATTTTTAAATATGGGAATCGCCGCCATGGAAATCGACTCTATGGGCTTAGCGAAATATTATTTCATCAAAGCTTCCCGATTTTCCGTTACCGAAGATAAAGCCGTGGAAGCGCTCGAGTATGTGTCCTCACAATTTAGCCGGCAATCTGCCATTTTACCCAAGCTTCCGTGGGACCGCGCCGTAGATCGCTTAAAAGTTGAAGTGGGTGCCACGCGAATATTCTTTCTAGGTTTCCTGATGATTTCAATCTCGGTGATAGTAATTATTCTGACCTGGTTTAAGAAAGTGGAAATTCCCAAAAAGAATACAATTATTGGTACTGCAACAACCCTGAGTGTTTTGACCGTAATTCTGGCTTTTTATGTGGATTATGTGGATCAGCGTTACAAAGAAGCGGTGGTGATTGCCAAAGAAATTCCCGTTCGAACTAACCCAACAGAAAATGCTGATCTTGTGAGTATCGCTTACGAAGGATACTCAATTACCATAGACGCTTTTACCAGTGAAAATGCCGAAGAATGGTATTACATTCGTCTAGGAAACGGACAATTCGGATGGATAAAAAAGCCGGGTTCTAAATTACTTTAACGATCTAACTTTACAATCATGAGCAAGTCTCAAGCTTACATCGACGCCAATCAACAGAAATTTTTAGATGAACTTTTTGAATTACTTCGCATTCCAAGCGTAAGCACCGATTCTACCAAAAAAGGTGAAATCCAAAAAGCAGCAAATTTTCTGCTTGATCAACTAAAGTCGTTAAATCTCAATAAGGTTGAATTGTTTGAAACTCCAGGGAATCCGATCGTGTATGGTGAGCATTGCCCACACGCCGATAAGCCAACCGTTCTAATTTACGGCCATTACGATGTTCAACCCTCCGATCCTGACGATCTTTGGGACACTCCCGCTTTCGAGCCGACTATTAAAGATGGAAACATCTATGCGCGCGGAGCCAGCGATGACAAAGGTCAGGCGTATACGCATGTGAAAGCGCTGGAGTCGTTTGTACAATCCGGCGAAGAAATTCCGGTAAACATAAAGATTATTCTGGAGGGAGAGGAAGAAATTGGTTCTCCAAATTTAGTGCCTTTCATCAATCAGCATAAAGATATGCTTACCTGTGATATGGTTCTGATTTCAGATACCGCTATGTTTGGAAAAGATCAGCCTTCAATTACTTACGGCCTGCGTGGACTTGCTTACATGGAAGTAGAAGTAGTAGGGCCAAATCGTGATTTACACTCCGGCGTGTATGGCGGTGCGGTAGAAAACCCTTTGAATGTGTTGTGCGAGATGATTGCCAAAATGAAAGATGAAGATGGCGTGATTCAGATTCCGGGATTTTATGATAAAGTGATTCCTTTAACCGATGCCGATCGCGAAGCCTCAGCTGCTCTTCCATTTGATGAAGAAGCGTATAAAAAGTCACTCGATATTGATGCCGTTCACGGCGAAAAAGGATTCACCACTTTAGAGCGAGCTTCCGCACGACCAACTTTGGATGTGAACGGAATCTGGGGCGGTTATACCGGCGAAGGGGCAAAAACTGTGCTTCCATCAAAAGCGAATGCTAAAATCAGTATGCGTTTAGTTCCGGATCAGGATCCTAAGGAAATTGCTAAACTGTTTACTGAATACTTCCATTCTATCGCACCTGATACGGTAAAAGTGAAAGTAACTGAGCATCATGGTGGACATGCATCCATCACCAATCTCGATTTTTACGGTTTAAAAGCAGCTGCTAAAGCTTTCGAAGATGTGTTTGAGAAAGACGTGCTGTTCTCGCGTGAAGGTGGTTCCATCCCCATTGTGGCCGACTTCAAAAAAATCTTAGGAGTAGAATCAATCCTGATGGGTTTTGGCTTAACGAGTGATGCTATTCATTCGCCCAATGAAAAGTTTTCGATACAGGATTTTCACAGGGGCATTAAAACTTCGGCAAGATTCTTCGAATTATTGCCAGATTTTGTTGATAATTAAGGATATAAAAAAAGGGATTTTGATTTGAAATTCCTTTTAATTTTCGTACTCAGCATATATATGTGAGTGCGATATTATCAATCAATTTGATAAGCTCTCGTTTATTTACCACTTTCTTACCGTTAGAATAAAGCAAATAGTAACAACATGTCGATAAAGCAAAAACTGCATGAACTAATCGAAAGTATAGACGACGAACAAGTTTTAGAAGCCTATTTTCATTTGTTAAAGCCATTAAATGAGAAAGTAATAGGGGAAAACTGGTCAAATTTAAATGATTCGGAAAAAGAGGAACTACTTATTTCATATGATGAAAGCTTCGCGCCAAAAAACCTAGTTGATCATTCAGTTGTTATGGAACGTGCTAGAAAGTGGAACGTAAAATAATTTGGACAAAAAGAGCCTCAAAAAAATTTGAACTTATTCAGCAATATTTGCTGGAGGAATGGAGTGATAATACTAGGATTGCATTTGTTGATAAAACGGATATTATTTTAAATCATCTGGCATTCTTTCCGCATTTAGGCCCAATCGAACATCAAGAGTTGGGTATCTATTCATATGTGATATCAAAGCAAAACACATTATTCTATCGGTTTAACGACTCGCATCTTATCGTTCTCAACTTTTTTGATACGCGTCAATCAAACTCTAAACGCAGTTACTAATCACTCATCATTTGGTATTTGATTTCTCTTTGAGTCCCGCTCTACAAATCGTCTAATTGAAGTTTCTATTGCGATATAGATTGCCGTCGAAAGTGTACCCGTAACTACCCCAAAAATAATTCCATATTGATCATGATATATGCTGGTAAGCAGCACAGTACTAATAACAAACAACAGCAAGTACTTTTTATATTTCATCATAATCATCATCGGTTTTTAAAACTCCTGCTCGTACTCAATAGGCATATCAGCCTCAAAATCATACAGCGTCAGTTGACGTAAGTTGTAGTATCCTTGCCAATACCTTCGAAGCGATTGGATATAATTTCGGGTTGCACCATCTTTTTCACTTTGCGCAATGAATAAATTAGTGATGTCGATCTTACCGATTAAATATCGGTTCTTAGCTACATCATAGCGGCGGGCGGCAATGTCGTTCGAGATTCGTGCTAATTCTACCTGATCACGAAGTTGCAAAAATTCCCGAACCGTACTTTTTACACTCAGTTCAAATTGCAGTTTTTGATAGGCAATGGTGTTGGCTGTTTCTTGCTGTTGATTTCTGGCAGATTTTATCTCTGCGCGATTTTTACCCCAATTGAAAATCGGGATTTGAAATCCTACCGTAAAAAATTGCCGGTTTTCAGGATCTTCATAAAGTTCAGAAATTTCTGGCGATGATTGATTCAATCCATAACTGGCTCGTAAATTGGCTGAAAATCCCGTGTTTTTTACCGCCTGATCGTACGCCTGATCTGCCAGTATTCGGTTCAAATCAAATAACAAACTGGTAGAATTGTTTTCGGTTGCCAAGCGCTGCGCTTTTTCAACATCTACATCAAACACTTCGGCAACAGCGGGTACGGTAATTTCGATTTCCTGATCATCATCTAACCCAAGCAGTGCTTTAAAATTTTCTATTGCTCGTTCGTAGCCCAACCTTGCAGTAGTTAGGGATGCTCGTGCATTTCTAAATTCGAGTTCACTTTGCAGCAATTCATTTTCAGCTATACTCCCCACTTGAAATCGCCCTTGAGAGATATTAAAAATGGAATCGTTCACCGTAACATTGAATTCGGCGGCTTCTACATTAATACGAGCCAATAACAAATCGAAATAGCTTTCTGTTACGGTAGTGGCTAATTCCTCCATGTCTTCTACATATTGCTTTTTCGCAATTTTAAAGCGCAATGGTTCGGTTTTGTTTTGCCACTTTAAACTGTTGAACTGAAACAGAGGTTGATTAATACTCGCAACTAACGGTGTACTTTGCCACAAATAGGTATTTTCTCCGGTAAAAATACCAAGACGAGTTATACCTGATGAAAGCGATAAACGCCCGCCCGTGGGCATGATGTTTTGATCGATGGAAAGCGCTGCCGATGCTTCCGATTGAGTACGTGATGAAAAGGTAACCGTACCATCGTCCAGCACATTCGAGAAAATCGATTTATTGTAATTCGGTGCGTCTCCGTTCAGGCTTAAGCTTGGGTACAAGTCGGCACGGAACGATGAATATCTCCATTTGGCTGAAAGCACTGCAAAGCGAGCAGCTCGCGAAAGTGGACTGTTTTGCTTGGCGTACTCTATACTCGACTCCAGTGTTAAAACGGAAGACTGAGCCTTAGACTGGCTTGAAAATCCCCCAATAAATAAGCCGAGTAGTAATAAGAAAGATAGATGTTTATTCATGGCGTAATGCGTGTACCGGATCTTGTTGTGCAGCTCGTTTTGCCGGGAAATACCCGAATGTGATACCTATTAATGAGGCAACCCCGAACGAAATTAGAATAGACATGGGTGTTACAATGGTTTTGATATCGGCGGTGTACTCGATGGCAATTCCAAACCCAATCCCCAGAAAAATCCCTAGAATTCCACCTGTAATGCTGATAGTTAGTGCCTCGGTTAAAAATTGTAGTTCAATATCTTTTTTCTGAGCACCTACCGCCATTCGTACCCCAATTTCGCGATAGCGTTCAACTACCGAAGCCAACATGATATTCATAATTCCGATGCCGCCAACTATTAAAGAAATGGAAGCGATGGAAGACAGCACAATATTAAAAATGCGTTTTGTCCGCTGTTCTTGTTGTAATAATTGCTCGGGTACAATGATTTCAAAATCAACCACTCCATTGTGGCGCCGGGTAAGCATTCGAGATAACACATCCGCAATGGAGGCGCTGAATTTAGTATCCGAAACCGTTACAATGAGCTTATCGAGCTGGTGATAGTTTACGTCGGCGGCTTCTTCTTCATCACCGCCTCCACCAAACATGATTACACGCATTCCACTACCGGCTGTAAGATCGAGATCATCTTTGGTGATTAACCCCCGATTTTTAAATCGCAATAAAATGGTAGAAGCCGGCGAGAAAATGTCAAGATTGTAATTACGGATACCTAAACTTTCGATGTTTTCAGTACTCAGTTCTTTTTTCTCGAGCACTCCAACTACCGTAAGCCAGATATTTCCCACTTTAATTTGCTTGCCGATGGGATCATCACCCGCAAAAAATTTCGCTCGAACATCTGATCCAATAATACAGACAGAAGCTGAATTCTCTACCTGATGAGAAGTAAACGCCGAACCACTTTGCAATTGAAAATTATTAATCTGGAAATAATCTTCGGTTACGCCCACTACTTTTCCTGTGCGTATTCTCCCACTTCGAATAAAGGTGGTTTCAAATACTATTTCGGGACTGATATACTCGATTTCCGGAATTACATCTCGGATACTGTAAAGGTCTTGCAGATTGAGGCCCGGAGAATACTTTTTTTGCTCACCGTTTGATGAGGCATCAGCCGAGAGTTCGGCTTCGAACTGTTCCATCACCGGGCGAATAATCACATTATTGGTTCCCAGCAATTCCATTTGAGCCAAAATTTCCTGCTGTGCCCCAGTTCCAATAGCTAACATTGCGATTACCGATGCCACCCCAAATATGATCCCAAGTGAAGTGAGTAATGCGCGTAATTTGTTGCGTTGTATTGCCTCGATGGCAATTTCGTAGTTGTACAGTATTTTTTGAAGCAAAGCGACTCCTGATTAGCGTTTGGTAAATGAGTCGCTGAGCATAATGCGATTTATCCCGACGGTATCTTCCGGAACTGTTAAATACAGCTCATCAGTTTCTGCTACTCCTCGGTGAATAATCACGGAGTTTTCGTTCATTGCGCCTAATTCCACCTGTTGCATTACCGGTGAAACGCCATCTTTTTTGAATACAAAGTTGAGTGAATCAACTGTATGCACTGTTTCGAGAGGTGCGTACAGTACATCTTCGAACGTATTGATGATAATACGGTTACTTGTTGTCATAGCCGGGCGTAAGAGGCTGTCGCTTTCGTTGACCTCGATAACTACTTCAAACACTTTGGAATCGTAATTTTTTCGTTGCTCGCCAATATTCGCCACATCAACAACTTTACCGGTAAGCTTTTTGTCGGCTACAGCATCTAGACCTAGATTCACTTGCTGACCAACTTCAATTTTCTGAATATCTACCTCGTTAATGTAGGTTACCGATTCCATTACAGAAAAGTCTGGCAGCTCTGCCACGACCGGGCTCCATGCGCTAATCTGACCGCCTTCCGTAATTTTGGTACCGTCCCAACTTCTTCGATAAATCAACATCCCTTGATCAGGGGCAAAAATCGTGAACTGACTCATCAGCCCTCTGATTTTAGCAAGTTCGTTTTGGCGTTTAGATAACTCTGCCTCAACTTCGCTTAGCTTTGCAACAGCCTGTTTTACTTTGGTTTGATAATTTTTTGTTTCCTGTGCAAGTTGTCGTCTCGCACGGTCGAGTTCAATTTCTGCTTGACGCTGTACTGCGGGAGATTCGTATTTAGATTGTTCAACGGCGATTTCTCTTTCTTCCAGCGCAAATTCCAGATTTATGAGATTATCTCGTGCTTGCGAGAGCTCTAATGTGCTGTCTAATTGTGCCTGAGTAACCTGAGATTGTGCGGATTGTAAATCGAGCTGCACATCCTGCATTTTCCCCATGATTTCTGATCGATCCAGTTCTGCGATGAAATCACCTTGTTTTACGATGGTGCCTTCCGGTATAAGCCGTTGGATGGTGATGTTATTTATCCGAAATTCACGAACACCCTGAGGCCCCATGATTTCTTTAGAATTTTTTGCTCTTAGCTCGCCGGTAGTAACCACATCTACTACAAATTCACCCACCGATGGTTTCACGAATAGATCTGCTGTGCTAGTATCCCCAGATCGAATAGCAAAAAAGCCAATTACAGCTACAAGAATTATCACCCCTATCGAAATATTTCTTTTGTTCATTGAATGCACCTATTGTTTTACGAAACGTGTTCCCTTTTAGAGTACGCATTATCTTTAATCAATTAAAAATTAATTGTTAAAGCGTACTTGAATATAAAAATACAAGGTATAGACGTATTACAACAACAGATAGTTGTTGCTTCAAATGTAATTAAATGAAAAGGAGGGCTTACTCCATCGTATCTTTCTTGATGAGCACTTCCCCAAACGAGATTTCTTGCGCAGCAAGTGCAAGAATGGTGGTTGGCAACCCTTCTACTCTCTTTTGTACTTTTTCGTAGTACTCCTCGAAATGTTCGTCAGGTTCGGCGAGGCCAAGAAATATCAAGTCAGCATTCTTGGAGTTTTTTTGGAGCACTTCATCAAAACTTCTGCCTTTGGCGGGAATAATATCAACAACGGCGCGAATTCTGATTTCTTCTAATAAAGCTAAAATATTTTCGCGCGTTGGATCTACGGCATCCTCATCTTGTACCATCATTTTGATGTGAACTTCTGCATTGCGCCAGTCTAAACTTGAGTTCATTAAATACGCCAAAATCATCATCAAACCACCGTTGCCTTTTAATCCACCCCACCAGACATCGATACGTTTTCGATTCCGAAACGCTTTTCCTTCATCCACCTTATGAACGATTAACACATTACGCTGAAACTCGTGGAATTTTGAAATCATTTGGCAGAAATCGCCGCGGAATTTCGGATCTTCGCTATCTCCTAAAATAATGGTGTTGGGCTCCAAAGATCCCAAACCAAACGATTGTACCAAATTCGTAACTCCCTGAAATCGATCGTTTGCTGCAATCACTTTCACTAATCCCTGAATTCCTCTTTTTGATAGAAATTCGCGGATGTTTGCCGTCATACTCTGTTTTTGATCCATGCTCATGGTTCCTTCAGGAATTAAGGAAGCCACGCTTAATAAACCACGATTATGAGTAATCGTATTCGCAAAGTCGATTAAATGCCATCGCTTTGTTGGCGATCCTGCGAGTACTAAGGGATTTGGTCGCCAGTTTTTTGGTTCCTGATCTTCGCTTAGTCGCATCAAACCGGCACGTATTACCGCCATCCAAATTCCACGGCCGATATCGCCCCAGGCCGACTGCATTTCTCTGCGTTTCAACCAAAAGAAAATCAATCCCACAAATATAAATGCAATGATGGTGGCAACTGCATTGATCAAAAACATTACAGCAATACAACCTAACGCTCCCAATAACGAAAGAATCCAATGCACACGAAAAGTGGGGCGGAAAGACGGACTACCCAAAAATCGCTCGATTCCTGCTGCAACATTCAGCACTCCGTATGTGGTTAAGAAAAACATGGTAAGTACCGGCGCGATCAGGTTTAAATCGCCGAACCAAACCGCAATTAAGGCAATAACCATCGTAAAAACGGTCCCCAATCTTGGAGTATCATCTTCCCCTGAGCCTTTGCCCAACCAATTTAAAAAAGATGGCAAAATCTGATCTTTTGCTAAAGCTTGAAGCACTCGGGGCGCTCCTAAAATACTTCCCACTGCACTGGAGAGGGTTGCACCCCAAACACCTACCAAAATAGCATCTCCCCAAAATGAAATATCGCGCATCACCAGTGGGTCGTTGAGTAATGAATCGGTATCGGCCCGCATCGCCAGAATAAATGGAAGTACCATGTAGATGACATAACCGGTTCCAATAGCAGCAAAAGTTCCAATTGGGATTGATTTATTGGGGGATTGTAAATCGCCCGACATATTCACGCCTGCCATGATGCCGGTTACCGCAGGAAAGAAAACCGCAAACACTACCCAAAAGTTTTCGGGATTATCCGTTTGTATGCCTAAAAAACTATCAGTGGCAGTTTCTAATGGGCTACCAAAAACGAGGCTAATTAAGCTTAGTGCAATCCCGATCATAATCACGTATTGCGCACGTATCGCAGCTTTCGCTGAAGCCAAGGCAAGAATTGAAACCAATACTGTGGTAACAATCCCAATCATTTTTTCACTTACACCCGGAAAGACTCGTCCCAGACTTTCAGCAAAACCAACGGTATACAAAGCAACGGATAAAGCTTGAGCAAAATAAAGTGGAATACCAATTGCTCCACCCGATTCAATTCCCAAGGAACGACTTATCATATAATATGCGCCACCTATACGAACACGTTGATCGGTGGCAATGGAGGCGATGGACAGTCCGGTTAGAAAAGTGATGCTGGTTGAAAGTGTGACTATCAACAGCGTACCGATCAAGCCGACATTAGCTACCACCCAACCAAAACGGAGGTACATGATTACCCCTAGAATGGTGAGAATGGAAGGCGTAAATACGCCACCAAAAGTCCCGAGTCCGCCTTCTTTTGCAGATATTACCTGCTGTTTTAAATTCAGCTTAGCCAAACGGTAAATAGATTAATTCTGCCTTGATTAAGGCGTTGCATTCAATCGCACTGATAAACAACACCCTGATTATTTTACTGCGAGTCCTGTAGCCAGGTCGAAAGTAGTTTCGGGTTGAGAATAGTCGATGATTGATTTGGGATCGTTGTTTTCGTCAACAACTACAGTACGTGGTTTGTATTCAGCTGCTTCTTCGGGGGTCATTTCTGCGTAGGAAATAATGATTACGCGATCACCAACTTGTGTTAAGCGCGCTGCTGCTCCATTCATGCAACAAACTCTACTTCCACGCTCGCCGGGAATAGTATACGTTTCGAGGCGAGAACCATTAGTGATATTTAGAACCTGAACTTTCTCGTAAGGTAACAAGTGTGCGGCATCCAGCAGATCCTGATCAATAGTAATGCTTCCCTCGTAATTAAGGTTAGCTTCAGTAACCACCATCTGGTGCAATTTCGATTTAAACATGGTTAGCTTCATTGCTCAGCACTCAAAAATAATATTATCAATTAGTCTGGTTTTTCCCAGATATACAGCCGTTGCCAGCACATAGGTTTCTCCCTTGATTAATGTGGCAATCGGCTCCATTCGATTCATAGAGAACGTGCCAAAATAATCATTTTTGAATCCTTTTGCTTCCAGCTCATTTTGTTTGGCTTTAAATAAGGATTCTGGCTCCAGTTCTCCGGCTTGAATTTCTTCGACACATTCCTGCATTTTCTTAAACAATAATGGTGCCAACGCCCGCTCTTGTTCACTCAAATAGGCATTTCGGCTGCTTAACGCCAAACCGTCATCTGCCCGTTCGATGGGGGCCATCACCAACTCCAAATCGTGATTAAACTCGTTCACCATTTGTTGAATGATTTGAAACTGTTGGTAATCTTTTTGTCCGAAAACGGCAATATCCGGCTGTACAATGTTGAAGAGCTTGTTCACCACCAATGCGATGCCCTGAAAATAGCCCGGACGAGAACCACCGTCCAAATATTTATTTAACACGTCAATTTCGATGCGGAAAAACTTTTCGCCCGAACCATACATAATCTCATCATCCGGAGTAAAAACAGTACCAACGCCTTCTTGTCGGCAAAACTCTAAATCGCGTTCCAAAGTCCGGGGGTAAGAACCAAAATCTTCATTCGGGCCGAATTGTTCGGGATTTACATAAATCGAAACTACAATGTGATCGGCATGTTTTTTTGCTCTTCGGATTAGCGATAAATGCCCATTGTGCAAAGCGCCCATGGTTGGAACAAAGGCTACTTTTTTACCTTCACGCTGAAGTTGTTTTACAGCGCCCCGAATTTCTGATATGGTTTTATATATATTCATCACTCACAAAAAAAGAGACGCTGATGTTAGCGTCTCCAATCATTATTAAAACTACTCTGCTTATTATCAGTTCAAGCAATTTTCCAGACTATCTGCACCAGCGGACGTTGGCGCTAGTTTTTTCGGATATCGACTTTTAATACAATCTTTGTCTAGTTCAAGCTTTTCTAGTTCAAGTGTCCGCTTGGGCTAAAGTTAGTTACCGGATTAGCTTCCATTAAACCGAACGATCAGTGTCGAAATCTTCCAGAATCTGCTTCACTCGATTCACAAAAGCACCACCATGTGCACCGTCAATAATTCGGTGATCGTAGCTCATGCTTAAATACATCATGTGTCGGATTGCAATTACATCACCCTGTGGAGTTTCCATCACCACTGGACGTTTTACAATCGCGCCGGTTCCTAAAATGGCTACTTGCGGCTGACTGATAATCGGAGTTCCCATCAAATTACCAACGCTTCCATAGTTGGTAAGGGTGATGGTTCCGCCTACTAAATCATCCGGGCTTAGTTTTTTGCTTCGGGCTTTAGCAGCTACTTCGTTCACCGATTCGGCAAGACCAAGAAGGTTTTTCTGTTGCGCCTTTTTCATCACGGGAACAATCAAACCACCTTCGCCGCCGCTACCAAGAGCTACCGCGATACCGAAATTGATATCTTTTTTGATGTGAATTTCATCACCAACTACAGAGCTGTTCATCATTGGATATTCCAGCATCGCTTTGATGATGGCTTCCACAAATAATGGCGTAAAAGTAAGTTTCACACCGGTTTTCTTCTGGAATTCATTTTTGTTGGCATTTCTCCAGTTCACCATGTTGGTCACATCCACTTCGGCAAAAGTAGTAACGTGGGCAGAAGTCTGCTTCGATTCCACCATGTGCTTCGCAATCATTTTACGCATGCGATCCATTTTCACAATCTCAACATCACCGGTTGGAGTTTTTGACACATCCAACTGTCCGGCCGAAATCGCTTCTTTGTCTTTTGGAGCGTCTGATTTCGGTTGTGGTTTCGTCATGGTTGAAGTCGAACCGGTGGATTTCGTTTTTTCTTCCGCTCGATTTTCAACGTAATTGAGAATATCCTTTTTAGAAACGCGCCCGCCTTGCCCTGTTCCTTCGATGCTTTCCAATTCCTGCACCGAAATGCCTTCTTCTTTGGCAATTGATCGGACAAGTGGCGAGAAAAACTTCCCGTCTGAACTGGTTCTTGGGATTCCATCTTCGCCATTTGGTGAACTTCCACCCGACATCAATTGCTCGGGAGTCATTTGAGCGATGTCTTCTTTGGTCATTCCCGAAGATTTATCAGAATCAGACTCTGACTTCTTTTCTTCTTTTTTGGGAGCAGATTTCGAAGACGATTTCTTCTTCGATCCACCACTTCCGGTAGAAATAATGGCAATGGTTTGGCCTACTTCGATGGTTTCATCTGCTTGGGCCATTATTTCAACCAAAGTTCCTTTAGCTGGTGATGGTACTTCGCTGTCCACTTTGTCGGTAGAAATCTCAAGCAGCGTCTCGTCTTCTTCTACAGAATCGCCCACTTCCTTGCTCCACTCAATAACAGTGGCTTCAACTACCGATTCGCCCATTTGCGGCATCACTACTTCAATACGTTTGCCGTCGTCAACACTTTCGTCTTCATCTTCTTCAACATCGGCAGACTCGCTTTCTTCTTCTGTACTTTCGGTTTCTGTTGATTCTTCCTCGGCTTCGGGCTCCTCTTCTTTTTCTTCGGATGCAGACTCACTACTTCCTGCATCAGCTGCAGCATCGGCGTCGGTTTCAATAATGGCAATGGGTTTTCCCACTTCGATGGTATCGCCTTCTTCCACCAGAATTTCCACGAGCGTTCCTGCTTCGGGGGAAGGCACCTCGCTATCTACCTTATCGGTTGCAATTTCGAGGAGGGTTTCATCAACCTCAACGGTGTCGCCTACACTTTTGCTCCATTCGATAACAGTTCCTTCCATTACCGACTCTCCCATCTGGGGCATCACCACTTCTACCTTTGCCATAAAAATGTTTGTTTTTTAGCGCCTCAACGGCATTTTTTATTCGAATAAACAGGGGCGTAAAGTTCCGTATAATTCTGATTAGTTCAAAATCACGTTCTTTCACAAATCTTTAGGAAAAGCGCTTTTTTTAACATCAAAAAACCGTTTGAATTATTTTCACAATCTCAGACTTTTTCAATTTCATATCCGTTGAAATCTCCATGAAAACTAGCCTACACCTTATCCTATTTGTGCTTTTGAGTACTCCCACTTTTGCTCAATCCTCACTTTCCCTGGAATCACAAATCTACCCTGCCGGATCTATTCATACGCTCCGACTAGATGTGCCAATCACAGCTTCGGTTCATGCCTTTGCCCGAACCGGTTTGAATGTTACCGATCGAAGAGATTGGGGAGTTCAGGATCGTGAAGAAGGGCAAGGTTACGGTTTTGGCGCCGGCGTTGAATTCTCAAATTCAAATTACGATCAACTATCGCTGCTTATCCGCACTGATTTATGGTTTCTGGACATCAACTGGACCAATTTCGATACCGTTTGCCCAATTGTACCGCCTTGTTTCGAAAATCGCTTTGATGGGGCTACAAAAGTAACCGTGCTACAGCCAACGATAGGGTTCGCATATCAAATCCCACTAACAGGTTCTTTCTTTTTGAAACCCTCGGTAAATCTAGGTTATGAAATCAATATTAAAACCGAAGGTGAGCCGGTAGGTGAAGGAGCGATTTTATTGGGTGGATTGCAGGTTGGATTTCGTTTTTGATCTATAGGCATGTGACTATACGACTCTTCGCAATCTTACGCATACCTCCGCTTGTGTGATATTCTGATCGGTCCAAGCGGACGATTGAACTAGATATAGGCAGTTGATAACGCTGCACACGAAACTAATTTTTTCCGAATAATATCATTATAATCATATCGTTACTTCTACTGTAATTACAAAATTGGGTATATGATTCGGGTACTTTTATTCATTACAGCCGCTCTCACTCTTTTTTCCTGCGATATCGTTAATATTTTTGGTAGCGATTCGGATACTATTTTGTTGTTTTCAGCCCACTACACTGAAAACGAACCAGCCCAACTGTACCTTTTTAATGTTAGAACCCAAGCTCTTATCAGAGTGACAAATGAAAAATACGGCGTTCGATTTTTTGATTGGAGTAATGAGGCAAATCGAATTGTCTATGAGACGAATGAAAATCAGAGCTATTCACCCATTTTAAAAACCGTTCACATTGATGGAAGTTACCCCACAATTTTGAGGACTGAAGATGGTAAAAAAATTAAAGGTAGCTTTGCAAATTGGAGTCCAGATGGTAAAAGAATTGTATACCAAGTTCGAGCGAAAATAGAAGGAGAATTTGCAGGTCAACTTTACACCTACTCCATTAAACATCAAAAAAAGACTCGAATTACAAAAAACCTGTTTAATAACTCTCTGCCGGTTTGGTCTAAAGCAGGAGATGAAATTTATTATAACTCTAATCGAAATTCTAAACACAATTTATTTTCAATCGATGTAGATGGGACGAATGAAACTCAACTAACTGATTTTGAAAACGCTTCACTTTTTAGACATTTTAGTTCAAAGAATTCCCAATTTATTTATTCGCATCGTGATAGTTCAATATATAGTTCAAATCCGTGGAATACATATTTACTCGACTTACACACAGGAAATAGTGAACTCATTGATGTTGATAACATACCAAGCGAGAATAACCTTAATTTCCGCATCATTTCGACGACAGAAGATCCTAACACATTAATAGTTTCAAAAACACACCCATGGGTTATGAGTCACGGCGCAACGTTATTTTTCTGGAATTACAGAACCGGTGAGCTCACAAAATTATTAAATGCTCCTAGAATAGTGAATGCTAAGGCCATTGATATTGATTAAAAGCGACTATTTGTGAATTGCAAGGTTGTCGTCATTCCGGGTAAGACCCTGGATCTGACTCGAACCCAATCTAGCGCATACCTCCACTTGTGCGATATTCTGGTCGGTCCAAGCGGACGCTTGAACTAGTAATGGGGCGGAAGATTGAACTAGAAATGGGCAACTTTGTGCCTCAGTCCCTAAGTGCCTTTCCTACTTCTGACTAGCCACATAATACAACTGCATAATGCGCAGCTCGTCATAGCCGATTTGCTTTTTACATTCATCATATACAAACCGAAGCATTTCATGTCCACGTTTTTTGAAGGCTTTGAGTACCTGATCACGTTGGCGATCGGAAAGATTAGACGCTTGGAGTAATCCTTCCAGGCGAAGATCGTTGCCTTCTTCCAGAAACTTCTTTAGGTGACTTAAAATGCTTACTTCTTTCACACCGTGTTCTTCGGCCAGTAGTTTGATTGACTTCCCTTCGTTAAATCCATGACCCACCTGCTCGTGCTTTTCACCGGTTTTAACTTCGCGAACTTTTTTGATCAGCGTTTTCTGGCGTTCTACAATGTCGTGGTTTTTCGAGTAGGTTTTAATGATGCCAATAAACGCATCTCCAAACTTCCCCTTTTTTACCGAGCCAACGCCGTAAATGGCATCGAGCGAGTCTTTGCTTTGCGGATAGTAATAGGCCATTTCAATAAGTGTAGTATCCGGAAAGATCGCATAAGGCGGCACGTCGTCGGCATCAGCCAGTTCTTTTCGTTTCTCGCGGAGTAGCTCAAATAGCTCCACATTATATTGATTTTCGATCTCGCTGGAAGTTCGAACTACGTCATCTTCGGCCGTTTGTACATCGGTTCGATCTAAAATTCCGTACACATTTTCTTTGCCGCTGAGCACGGCCATGGCTTTGTCTTCTACCTCCAAAACACCGAAAGTTCCTCGTTTCAAGAAACGCTGGCGCATCAGTAAGCGATATAATTGTTCCCATTGCTTTTTCGACCACTCCAAACCTGAACCGTAGTGCTCTACTTTGTCGTGTTCGTTTTCGAGCACTTTCTGGTTTTTCGATCCGCGTAGTACGTCAATAACCTGTCCTGCTCCGTATTCTTCTTCCAACTCAAGTACACAGTTCAAAAACTTCTGCGCTTGTAGCGTCAAATCTTCCACATCCTCTTCTACCGAAAGATCATTGTCACACATTTCGCACGGGTCTTTGGTATAATCTTCCCCAAAATAATCGAGCAATGGCTTCCGGCGACATCCTGTAAATTCCAGGAACTTCAACAATTTTTCGAGATGGCGCTCTGCTACCGTTTTTTCGGTTCCTTTCTTTTGGTTGATGAAGTACTTGATCTTCTGCGTGTCTGCATAACTGAATAAAAGCACACAATCGGCACGCAATCCATCACGGCCGGCACGACCAATTTGCTGATAATACGATTCGATATTCTGCGGCATATCGTAATGCACCACATAGCGAACGTTTGGTTTGTTGATCCCCATCCCAAAAGCAATGGTGGCCACAATAATGCGGGCATCATCCCGAATAAAGGCCCGTTGATTAATCGCTCGTTCTCTAGCCATCAATCCGGCGTGATACGGCTTTGCATCGTAGCCTTCTTCAACCAATAGTTCGGTGAGTTCGTCAACTTGCCGACGTGAAAAACAGTAGATAATACCCGATTGCTTTTTTCGGGTGTAGAGGAAATCGAGAATCTGATTTTCAGGATCTTTTTTGTCTACGATTTTCAAAAACAGATTAGGACGATCAAAGCTCGATACAAAAGACTCGGACTCATCAAATTCCAATGTTCGTTTGATATCGCGCTGAACACGTGGCGTTGCCGTTGCGGTAAGTGCTACACAAACCGCATCAGGAAAATCTTTTCTAACGCTTGCCAGTTGCCGATATTCCGGTCGGAAATCATGCCCCCATTCCGAAATACAGTGGGCTTCATCAATGGTAAAACAATCCACTTTGATGTTTTTCAGAATCTCTTTAGTGCGATCCATCATCAGTGTTTCGGGAGCAACGTAAAGTAGCTTAACTTCGCCATTCAGAATTTTTTTTACGTTGTACTCGTAGGCTTCCGGTCTAAGTGATGAGTTCAGATACACCGATGGAATATCATATTCCCGAAGTTGCTCCACCTGATCTTTCATCAATGAAATAAGCGGTGAAATTACGATGGTCATCCCGTCAAAAATCATGGCAGGAATTTGGTAACACAACGATTTACCGCCACCGGTGGGCATAATTACTAATGCATCTTTTTTGTTTAGTACTTGGGTGATTGCTGCCTCTTGTTGCAGGCGAAATTCGTCGTACCCAAAGGTGTTCTTTAGGATGCTTTTAGCTTGTTCAATCATGGAGTGAGTGAGTCTCTGTGTGCATTCTTTTTAATTTGATGAATGCATTTTCGTGATTTTAATTTTGATGAAAATAACAGATCAAATATACTGAGAATATTCGGCTAAGAATACCGCCGAAAAAAGTCTGTTCATCTTACCATTACACCATTATGAAATACAAGAGTAATTTTTTAACCAAGTCGATAATATCCGCTTTTATTTTGATGCTTCATGTTGGCTGCACTATGAAGTTAGTTGAAGATCAATCGGCTGAAGTATCCGGGGCCATCATCAAAGTGGCGAAAACAACCGATGCCTTTCTATTAAATATTTCGGTTACTAGTTCAAGTGTAGATGGATCGCGAGCATTCGACAATTACGCCGGTGGATATGCCGCCATCGAAAATGAATTGATCAGCTTAGGGCTTCAGAATCAGGTTCGCCCGATTAATAAATATGCCTTTGAAATTGCTGAAATCGCACTAAATAAATGGCTGGAATTTGCTGCCAAACATGAGCAAAACGACACCATCAGCGAAACTTCGATTGATGAGATGAGAGTTACCATGCAGGATATTTTCCGCGCCATGCTGATTGAGGATGAAGGTGAGCGGTATTTACTTGGGTTGAATGCTAAGGGTTAAATTTTAAGTGAAAAATTGGATTGGTGGGAATTAATCAAGCGGCGCCACCAAAGGGAGATCACTTCATCGATGGAAAACCTCAACAAGTCTATAGCCTCCTAATGATGTGCAAAAAAGCTCCGACGCAGAGCATCGGAGCTAGTATATGTTGTCATTCCCACGAAGGTGGGAATCTAGAAAGTAAATTGAGGCACCTGTCTGACTTAAATAATTCTGAGTTTTTGTGCTTTTGTGGTATAAAAATACCTCCTCTGTCTTCTCCTCAAGGAGAAGGACTCGTTGATTAAGTAATGATTTAATTTCGAAAGCTAGTTCTCAATCCAATGCTCTGCGTTGGATTGAAAAATTAAAAACTCTTCCGCAGGCATTGATGCTAGAGCATGGCAGTATGCCAAAGAAGCAATAACCGTTTATTTACTCAAGTACAGACTCTTGAACTCAAACGGTTTGCGGAAATGTTCATCGTTGAAGTCTTCCGCAAAGTAGATGCTTTCTCCTGTCGATTTCATTTCAGGACCTAATTCTTTTTTCACGCCGGGGAATTTATCGAATGGAAACACCGGCTCTTTAATCGCCCAGCATTTGAGTTTCGAAGTGGTATCAAACTCTTTCAATTTAGCACCAAGCATTACTTTTACGCCAATTCCTGCCTCCGGCACTTGATTTGCTTTGGCCAAAAATGGTACCGTTCGGGTTGTTCTTGGATTAGCCTCAATCACATACACTTTATCATCTTTTACGGCATATTGCACATTCAAGAAGCCAATTACATTCAGCGCTTTCGCAATTCTTGTTTGATAATCTCTGATAGTAGCCTGAACCTCTTCACTCAAAGAGTACGGTGGAATTACCGCTGTTGAATCTCCCGAATGAACTCCTGCCGGCTCGATATGCTGCATCATTCCCGAAATGTGGAGTTCATCACCATCAAACACCGAATCTACATCCACTTCAATAGCATGCTCGAGGTACTTATCAATCAAAAAGGCGTTCTCGGGATGTGTCTTTAAAATACGATCCACATAACGCTCCAGCTCTGCACGCTTTACAGCAATCCTCATTCCTTGTCCGCCCAATACGTAGCTAGGTCGAATTAATACCGGATAACCGATTCGATCGGCAATTTCTAGCGCTCCTTCAACTTCTGTGGCAGTACCATAAGCCGGGAAAGGAATGTCATTTTCTATCAACAGGTCAGAGAATTCACCGCGATCTTCTGCCAAATTGATGTTCTCAAAATCGGTTCCAAAAATCTTGATTCCCGCTTTCACCAGACGTTTTCCAAGCTTAAGTGCAGTTTGTCCACCCACCTGAATGATCACACCTTCGGGTTGTTCATGCTCAATAATATCCAGCACGCGCTCCCAATATACCGGCTCGAAATACAGCTTATCAGCAATGTCGAAGTCAGTAGAAACTGTCTCTGGATTACAATTTATCATGATGGCTTCGTAACCCATTTCTTTGGTGGCAAGCACCGCGTGTACACAAGAATAATCGAATTCAATTCCCTGTCCAATACGATTCGGACCGGAACCCAGAATAATTACTTTCTTTCGATCGGTTACGATGCTTTCATTTTCGCCTTCGTAACTTGAATAGTAATATGGAGTTTGAGCCGGAAACTCTGCCGCACAAGTATCCACTACTTTGAACGCAGGTTTTAATCCAAGATCGAGTCTTCGCGCGCGCACTTCATCGTCGGTTACTGTTTCGCCGCCTTTACTTGTTAGCCATGCAATCTGAGAATCCGAAAATCCTGCTTGTTTCAGCTCGAAGAATTCTTCTTTTGTGATTTCGTGTAGCGATTGACCTTCAGTTCGGTTTTCAAGCGATACCATGTATCGAATTTGCTGCAAGAACCATGGGTCAATTTTGGTGATGTCGGCGATTTCCTCAACCGATGCACCAAGTTTAAAAGCATTCCGAACCTGAAGCGAGCGATCCCAATAGGGCTTCATTAAACGTTCGCTTACTTCTTTTCGATTAATTTCTTCGTATCCATCGGCGCCGAGCCCGGACCGACCAATTTCCATGCTTTGCCAAGCTTTGTTCAGTGCTTCCGGGAAATTTCGCCCGATACTCATTACTTCGCCAACTGCTTTCATTTGTGTTGATAGTTCTTCATCAGCACCGGGGAATTTATCGAAATTAAAGCGCGGCACTTTACACACCACATAATCGATACTTGGCTCAAAGCAGGCAGAAGTAGTTCCCGTAATCTGATTTTTGAGCTCATCCAAGGTATAACCAACAGCTAATTTCGTAGCCACTTTCGCAATCGGATATCCGGTTGCCTTAGAAGCTAACGCCGACGATCTACTTACTCGAGGGTTGATCTCAATCGCCACAAAACGATCACTACCGGGCTCAACGGCGAACTGCACATTACAACCGCCTGCAAAGGTTCCGATGGAACGCATCATTTTAATGGCTGCATCCCGCAGAATTTGATATTGCTTATCTGACAAGGTCTGAGTTGGAGCAACAGTTACCGAATCACCTGTGTGAACGCCCATTGGATCCATATTTTCGATCCCGCAAATGATCACCACATTGTCGTTGGCATCGCGGAGTAGCTCTAGCTCGTATTCTTTCCATCCAAAAATAGATTCTTCGATCAATACCGAGTGCACCGGACTCATTTCCAATCCACGAAGCACCATTCGGTCGAAGTCTTCTTCCTCCCAAACAATTCCACCGCCGGCACCACCCATAGTAAACGAAGGACGAATTACAATCGGAAGTCCACCCAATTCTTCCTTGATTTCTTTCGCGTCCAAAAGCGATTCTGCCTGACGACTTCTACACTGTTCGATACCAATTTCTTCCATTCGATCGCGAAAGAGTTGACGATCTTCCGTCAGCTCAACCGCCGCAATATCCACACCAATTATCTTGATGCCATTTTCTTCCCAATATCCTTGTTTTTCCAAATCGCGGCAAAGATTCAGTCCGGTTTGTCCGCCCATTGTAGGTAGCACAGCATCCGGTTTTTCTTTTTCCACGATTTCTCGGATGGAATCGGTGGTCATCGGTAGCATATAAATCGCATCCGCCATAATCGGGTCTGTCATGATGGTGGCAGGATTCGAATTAATGAGCACGATTTCGTAGCCTTCTTCTTTCAAAGAGCGGCAAGATTGTGAACCGGAATAATCAAACTCGCAAGCTTGGCCGATTACGATGGGTCCGGATCCGATAATTAGAATTTTGTGTATGTCGTCGCGTCTTGGCATGGGTGGGTTTTGTATGTTTTGGTGGTGATGCACCGAGGTACATCACAGAATGAAATTCATTATTACTATTACTTTTTCATCATGTTGATGAATTGATCGAATAAATAGGCCGAATCGTGCGGGCCGGGAGATGCTTCGGGATGATACTGCACCGAAAAACCCGGGAAGTTCTTAAAACGAAGACCTTCCACCGTATCATCATTTAGGTTGATGTGCGTGATAGAGGCTACATCTTCGGTTACACTTTCTTCAATTACGCCAAAACCATGATTCTGCGTTGAAATCTCAACTAATCCGGTCTCCAAATTTTTCACGGGATGATTGGCTCCACGATGGCCAACAAACATTTTCCCTACTTTGATGCCTTCACTCATGGCCATCAACTGGTGACCAAGACAAATACCGAACAATGGTTTTCCTGTTGATTTGGCGTATTCAACTACTTCCAACGCGTAATCTCCGGTCGGATTGGGATCACCGGGTCCGTTTGAAAAGAAAAATCCGTCGGCTTCCCAGGCTTTTATTTCGTCCAGCGAGCTCTTTGCCGGAAAAACTCGAAGAGCACACCCCCGAGTAACGAGATTATTGATGATGTTTTGTTTAATTCCGTAATCGAATGCTGCAACCTTAAACTTTGCTTCACCTTCCGGTTGATAAGTTTGTGCCTCTGACCGGGTTACTTTGGTGGCAAGCTCCAAACCTTTCATATCTTCCCATTCTTTCGCCATTTGAACCAGTTTATCTTCGTCTAATTCTGTGGATGAAATCACGGCATTCATAACTCCTTTTTCGCGAATATGACGAACCAAGGCCCGGGTATCTACTCCGGAAATTCCAACAATTTTATGGTTTTCCAGATACTCGTTTAAGCTGCTATCGGCCATGGGATTACTGTATTCCCAGGAAAAGGCACGCACTATTATTCCGGCAACGGTAACTTTGCGGTGCTCATCATCGCGAGCGATGGTTCCATAGTTTCCAATATGCGGATAGGTCATCATCATGAGTTGGCCGTAGTAACTTGGATCAGTAAATATTTCCTGATAGCCCGTCATACTGGTGTTGAAGCAGAGTTCGCCGCCGGTAATGCCTTCGTGGCCAATGGCCCATCCGTGCGCGATGGTGCCGTCACTCAGTGCGAGGATTGCTTTTTTTCTAGGTTGAAGAGACATGTTTATAGGTTTGGAATGGGAAGTTGTGGATCAAAAAAAATCCGACTACGAAAACACGCGTCGGATTTAAAAAATATGTGGTAAACCAAAAATATCATTAGCAACCCGCCGGTTTAGGTTCTGGGTGTGCTAAAGATTCAAAGCTATGCTGTGCTAACAATTGGATTTTCAAGTGAGCTTTGTTGAGGTTTTCGCAAGATACAAAGGGGCAGGCAGGGATTCAATTTGAATCGTGAGTGTTTTTTAGTTTTCGGCTGAGTTGTTTTATATAACAACTCCATCATTTTTTGATTAGCTCCTTCAAGTCCTCATTTAAGTCATTCCCGCGAAGGCGGGAATCTGGAATGTAAATAAAGGTTCTTGCCCTGTTCAAAGCTTCAGATCCCGGCGTTCGCTGCGGGATGACGGTTTTTTTTTAGCCACTTACCCTCTTAAATGTCATTCCTGCGAAGGTGGGAATCTGGAACGTAAATCAAAGTTCCTGCCTATTTAAAGTTTCAGATCCCGGCATTCGCCGCGGGATGACTAGTTAGTAGCTTCCTTCTGATTTACCAAACTCCCCGTCATCGTTGCCAATCCACTTATAAAGCCACCTAGTACGGCAGTAATCAAAACTACAATCAACGGTGAGCCAACCCCAAGCATATCAGCAATGCGGCCAGACATTATTCCATCGTTAGAAATGTGAATGTAAAGTGCTTGCCCGCCCCAAAGTAGAAACAGGGCCAAAAATCCCCATAAAAAAGAAGCCGTAGCTTTTTCTTTATACAGATAGCCCATTATCAATCCGGGAATAGCTATGCTCCACCATGGGAGGAAGAGGTTTAGGATGAAGGCGGTTATTAAAATGAGTAATGCTAGTAACATAAATTCAAGAATTATGAATTTAAGATTATGAATTGTGGATTAACAAAGTTTAAATCCATAATTCATAATCCATAATTTTTAATTTCCGGTTAATGTGAGTTCAAATAGTGCCGTTTCCGGTTTTTCGCGGTAGAAATTGAGCTCGAAATGTTGCCCTAGTCTCCAATTGTCTATAAAGGCATCGTAGTTTGGTGAGCCCGGGTTTCCTGATATTCCACCAGGATAAACACCCCAGCCTTTTACTTCCGGACCCAGCTCAACTACCATTCTCCAGCTTGGACCATATCCAAAACGAGTGGCGTTAATGGCTTCCGACGATCCGCCGGAATACACATCATTAGCTCCCATTCCCGGAATCTGGCCTACGTGATCAATGTCGTTATTCATCACATATCCCCAGTTCCAATCTTCCCCACGATTGCCGAAGTAAGTGGCCATCACATCGTAAGCGTATTTGTAAGCCGCGGTTGCTAAATGCTGAATGGTTTCCACTTCTTCTGTTTCTATGTTATCTATGAGAGCAAAATCTGGCTCCGACTTCAACACTTCAATCAACCGATCGCGGTCGGGATATCGAAGGCGAACTCCGGCAGCATCGTACTCATCTCTGAATATGGAGCGATAAAATTCTCTGAACCAATAGTAGAAAAAGCCGGGTTGTTGCAAATCTGCATTCATCTCGAAATTCCAGTCCATCATCGCAGTGATAAACTCGATTTCTTTGACGTTTAAACTGTCGCGAATCACCCAATCCAACATTTCGGGCACAATACTTTCTGCGTGCAGGCTCATATTATCCATCTGCATGTCCATCATGTCTTGCGGTGTAATGTTCTCCATTTCCCGAAGCAAGTCGTTAATTCGCTTGCCCCGTTCGTAAGGAGCAAATTCATCCGACAAATAATAAGGATATGCATCACCCACCGATTCCTGATTCGCAGAACTCACAAATCCACTTGTGGGATTTTTTATATGAGGATTATGCTTATGCGGAATCCATCCCTGCCAATCGTAAGCAGGATCTGTTCCGTCACTAACTGATTGTCCCTGATAATCCCATTTATTCGGGAATTTTCCATTCACCCAAATAGCGATATCTCCTTCATTTGAGGCAAACACAAAGTTTTGAGCAGGGGCTACGTAATCTTCCAAAGCTGCTACATAATCATCGTAGTTTTTTGCTTTATTTAGCCCAATAAACGTTTTGAGACTGTTTCCGGCTTCATGACCAATCCATCGCATGGCATGATAATCCGGTTCGTTTAATGTATCGTTTGGATTGGCGAGTACTACCGGACCGTGGTGGGTAAAAACCAGCGTATCAATAATGGTTTCTCCGCCTTTTACTTTTATTTCTTCGATGCGTTTGGATGTTGGCTTCCATTCTCCATCGTACCAATATTCGTTTTTGGATGTATCCTTAAACTCAATCTGATACCAGTCCATTACATCCGAGCCTGTGTTGGTTTCGGAAAAGGCAATGTGTTCATTAAACCCAATCAAAATTCCGGGAATCCCCTGAAAGGTAACGCCATAGGTGTTGTAGCCCGGTGCGTGTAGCTGCATTTCCATCCAGATGGAAGGCAACGATAAACTCAAGTGTGGATCGCCGGCTAGAATCGGGTATCCGCTGGCCGTTTTTGATCCATTTACCGCCCAGTTATTGGAACCAACACCCGCATTTGGTTCCCAAAATTGTACCCGTTCTGCCGTTTTGGGGATGAAGTCAGAATCGGGGGCATCGGGTCGCTCAACCGATTCAAAATCCCATACTCTATCGTTTTGAATGATTGGCTCCAGGGATTGCGGATCGGTATTAAAAAACTTTTCGATGTATTCCTGCCCAAAGTATGCGCGAGTTCTCGAAGTTCGATCATCGCTGCTTCCACCCGCTAATGTTCGCAACATATTCATGTGCAGCAGACTTGTTTTGAGTGGTGTCCAGGCTTCGGGTGCAGCATCCAATACTTTGTATTCTACCGGATATTCGTCCGGCGAGAGACTTTCAATGTATGCATTTACCCCTTTTGCATACGCATTCACGATAATAGAGCTGGCGGAGTCCTGCATCACAACATCCAGTTTCTTTTCGGCTGCCCAAGGCATTCCCCATCGCCGGGTTGTTAAATCCCGATCCTGAACTCCCGGGTTTTCACCAATCAATTCCGAAAGTCTTCCGGCCGCATCATAGGTTTGAATTTCCATTTGAAACAAACGCTGTTGCGCCGTGATGTAGCCCTGAGCCATAAACAAGTCATGCTCATTTTGAGCAAAAATATGAGGCACTCGCCGTTCATCAAAAACTACGGAAACTTCATCCAGAAGTCCTTGAATATGTAGTGTTTCATTTTCCGGCAACGTGGTTTCGGCGTTAGCCCAAAATCCGGCATCCGGATCGAAAAACTTCCCCAGCGGGGGGATCGAACCAAATTTGGTGTTTAGGGTGAAAAGGCAGGCGACAAGTAGAATCGCAGCTAGTAATGGTTTAAGAAATCGCATCGAGTGTAAATGCTAAATGTTAAGTGTTCAATGCTAAGTGAATATGCATTTAAAATTTATCACTTAACATTTAAAATTATTATCACCAAAGCATCATCTTCATGCAAAAAACACTTCCGCCGCTTTTTAAGTATTCTTCGGTGTTAAATTCATGAACGATAAAGCCGAGTTCTTCGAGTTTAGCATTTACCTCGGTACAGCCTTTTTGGATCAACACATTTTTACCGTCTGGGCAGGTAGCGTTGCAGGCGAATAAATCTTCGGCCTCATGCTGATTCGCTTCAATCACAGTTGGAAATATTGCCCGGATTTTTGCAAGTCCGTCGGCGGTAAATGCCGGAGGATATATCAGACATGTTTCTTCATTTAGAATGCACAAACAGGTATCGAGGTGATAGAATTTTTCATTCACCAACTCGAGGGCTATAACCGGAGTGTCTAAAGTTTCAGAAATATGATCATACACTTCCGAACTCGAACGATAACCGTAACCGCCCCAAATTAGGCGTTTTTTGAAATGCCAAATAGCATCACCCATCCCTTCAAAATCCGCAAACTGTGTTTCATCAAGATGAATTACGTTGTATGAACTTTCTTCGTACACTTTTTCGATATGCGGTACTTCTCCTTTTCGCTCAGGAGCATGCATAACACTCATAATCACTTCTTTTGTACCATCAGCTTTTATATTTGGTAGACTTTGGTTGGCACAAAAAACCATGTCGGGGTACTCGGGCTGTGGGGCAACTTCATGCACATAAAATCCCATTTCTTTATAGGCATCCCGAAGCCGATTCCACTCGGCGGTTGCTTCTTCTTTGTTGATGTCGCCGATATGACCTTCCATATGTGGATTGATTACATATTTGACATCAAAGTATTTAGGATGCACCACCATTACTTTACCCGGTGCCGGCATATCTTCAAGATCAGCAAAGGTAAAATCAAGCTGATCTGAATGCGTGATAACTCTTCTCATTCAGTGTTTTGAATTAAATGTGTGTTGATAAAAATTTGGCTCCGCTATCGGAACAAGATGAGAGTGAAGTGATAGGATGCTAAGAATACGAATAAAACCAAGTGATTTTCCATCTCTAAATTCAATGGCAATCACATTCTCCCTATATTTAAGCTCGCTCTAACTTTGTAAAAATTACAGATGAATCAAAAAAATCTGATTATCGCCTTTGGGGGCGTTTCTCCCGAACACGAAGTATCGGTACTAACAGCCATGCAGGTTTTTTCTGCATTGGAAAATTCCAGTTATAATTTAGTTCCGTTATATATCACAAAATCAGGACATTGGCTGGGTGGTGATGCACTTTCAAATCTGGAAAATTACAAAGATCTGCACACGCTTGAATCGATGTGTTATCCCGTTTCCTTTTCTAAAAACGAGATGGGGATTACACATTTAACCGAGCAAGGAAATTTTGGCATATTCAAAAAACCGATTTCAATTCCAGTTTACGCTGTTGTTTGTGCTTTCCACGGTAGCGAAGGTGAAAATGGTGCATTTCAGGGAATCTGCGAGCAATACAATATTCCTTATACGGGAAGTGGAGTGTTAGCTTCGTCGGTTGGGATGGATAAAGTAAAAGCCAAACAATTGTGCGAAGCGAATCAGATTCCGGTTACCTCAAGTTTAGATTTTTACGAGAGTGATTGGGAGCAACATCAGGAAACAATTCTTAATGAAGCAGCCTTACTAGGATTTCCACTTGTAGTTAAACCCTCTTCTCTGGGAAGTAGTATTGGCGTAAAAAAAGTAAATACCAAAGAAGAGCTCATTGAAGCTGTAGAAATTGCCTTCCGCTACGATGCCCATTTGTTGGTTGAGGTTGCCATTAATCCTCTTATGGAAATCAACTGCTCTGTGTTAGGAACTTCAGAAACTTGTCGCGCAAGTGTGTGTGAACGTCCACTTGGCAGCACGGAGACACTTTCTTTCGAAGATAAATATCAACGTGGCGGGGGCGCTGAAAAAGGAATGGCTTCAGCAGATCGTGTAATTCCGGCAGATATTTCACCGGAACTAACCGATCAAATTCGGTCGATGGCTGTGCACACCTTCAAAACCTTTGATGCCTCCGGGGTTGCCCGACTCGATTTTCTGGTAAATGCTGAAACGGAAGAAGTCTATTTTAACGAGATAAATACCATTCCGGGTTCTTTTTCTTTTTACTTATGGGAAAAATCTGATCTTAGTTTTGCTGGATTAGTGAGCGAGCTCATTGATATTGCATTAAAGAAGCATCAAGCTAAAAACGGTCGTATTCGCAGTTATGAAACCAATTTGCTAAGCGAAAAAGCCGCCACGGGCATAAAAGGGTTAAAAGGCACTAAATGAACGCCACCACATTAAATATCGGGGTAATTGCGAATCCTCAAAAGTATGAGGTGAAGTCGGTATTCAAAACGGCGTTAAAATGGGCCGAGTCAAAAAAAGTGACACTATACGTTTCGCAATCGATATGTGAATTGTTGAAGCCCAAAAAATCTCAAAATTTGATTCTAACGGAAAGTGATGAAGACACCATTCAGCAAGCCGATATTTTAGTAGTTATGGGTGGTGATGGTACTATTCTATACACTGCGCGCATCTCCAAAAACAATCCCAAACCGGTGCTTGGGGTAAATAGTGGTCGATTAGGATTTATGACCAACACCCAAAATGAGGATCTTGTAGAAGCGCTGGAACTTGTAAGAACCGGTAATTATAAACTCGATCGCCGGCATTTTCTAAAGGCTACAACTAGTAACGGGAGCGAATTTTTTGCTTTAAATGAATTTCTGTTTACCCGAACAGATTCAACCTCGATGATCAACATTTCGGCGGAATATGATGGGCATCCGATCAACACCTATTGGGCGGATGGTTTACTGGTTGCATCGCCAACGGGATCAACGGCCTATAATTTGTCTTCAGGTGGACCGATTGTAGCGCCCGGTTCCGGAGTGATTTTGCTTACGCCTATTAATCCACATACGCTTACAACACGTCCGCTGGTGGTAAGTGCAGACAAAGCGCTCACAATAAAAGTAGATCAACAACCGAGCAATATTTTGTTTTCGTACGATGGTGTAGTCGAAGAAATAGATGCGTTGCCATTTAGTGTGCAAATTCAAAAATCAAAACTAGCCTTTCCACTTATTCAACTCCCTGATCAAAATTATTTCGATACCCTCCGCAAAAAACTCATGTGGGGGCAGGATTCTAGAAGATTGAAGAATTAGAGAATGTAGAATCTGGAATTATTCTACATTCTATATTCTGTATTCTATATCTTCATCACTAATACACAAAAGCGGAATAGCTTAAACACGAATTTCAAACTTAAAACTCAATTTTAGTTCCATGAAAGTAACAGTAGTAGGAGCCGGCGGTAATGTAGGGTCAACCGTTGCATTAAGCGTAGCACAAAGAGATTTTGCAAAAGAAGTAATTGCTCTCGATTTAGAGCGAAAAGATGGTGACAAAACGTTTTATCCATCAAAAGGTCGCGCACTTGACCAATGGCAGGTTTCACCTATCGATTTGTTTGATACTCGCGTAAAAGGAACCACCGACTATGCAGATACCGCAAACTCTGATGTTTGTGTGATTACAGCTGGTGTTCCACGTCGTCCCGGCATGAGTCGCGACGATCTGCTTTCCATCAATGCGAATATAGTTGAGAGCGTGACCAAAGAGCTTGTAAAGTATTCTCCGGATACCATCATCATTGTTGTTTCTAATCCTTTGGATGTGATGGTACAAGTGGCGAAAGATGCTTCCGGCTTGCCGTACGAAAAAGTAATGGGAATGGCAGGAATTTTGGATACTGCTCGCTTCCGTGCTTTTATCGCTGAGGAAATCGGCGCTTCTCCAAAAGATATTCAGGCGATGTTAATGGGAGGCCATGGCGATACGATGGTTCCACTACCTCGCTTTACCACTGTTTCCGGTCTACCAATCTCTCACTTTATTTCTGATGAGCGCTTAAACGAAATTGTTGAGCGAGCTAAAAAAGGTGGTGGTGAATTAGTTGGTTTGATGGGGACCTCAGCCTGGTATGCACCCGGTACTGCAGCCGCCCAAATGGTGGAAGCAATATTATTGGATCAAAACCGTATTTTCCCGGTATGCGCTCACATTGATGGCGAGTTCGGGATCGATGACTTGTATATCGGTGTTCCTGTAATGCTTGGCAAAGGTGGAATTAAAAAAGTAATTGAAGTTGCGCTTACCGATGATGAGCAAGAACTTCTAAACAATTCTGCGAACCATGTTCGTGGAACGTTAGATGCCTTCAAGGCGCTAATGAATAAATAATAAGTAAACAACGAGGACTAAGGTTCTCACTACTTGCATTTTAATCCCTCGCATCTTCGATGCGGGGGATTATTTTATGACATTATCATTATTGAATCAATGGCTTTAGCGAAAGCTATTTATAACCCATACCCTCGAAACACTATGTTTACAGTATCTGGTTCTATGATAAAAATGACCTTACTGTCTAAAGGTGCTCCATTGGTATAGTACCCACCACCGGATCGCTAAACTGTACTTCCTCCTCTCTTGAATTCAATGATGTAACCACCATCTTGGTAATTATTACTCATTTCAAGGAAATCGGAATACTTTTCAGATGATTCAATTTTCCCAATGTCTAGCATTCCTCCTTCTGGTTCGCTTGTAAAGACGTTTACTTCCGTAATTGCTTCACCACTCAGATTATGAACTTCTACTTTGATGCCGGTTTTATTCTGGCAATTCAGTTGTAACAAAAACAGCGATATAAAAAAGAATGTTCTCATATTTTTGTATGTAGTTCAGCCACTAGCCTAACCGGTAGCTCTGCTATCAACAATCATTCGGCGTCAGTTCGCATTTCACCTAAATCACCTGACCAATTTAACTTCCCGCGAAAGTCTCTGATTTTCTGCTGATTAATTCGATCCAGTAATAATTTTAGACCTTCATTCACCGCTTCTTTTTTGGTTTTGAACTCGCCAGTCTGGAGTATACGCTCCATCAATTCGTCTTCTATTTCAATATATGTTCTCATGAATTCTGAATGTTATTCAAAAATTGTACAGATTGAATTTTCAAATTCCTATTCAAAATACTTATAAACAAATAAAACTAAACTTCAGTATATGAACACCATCAAATGGGGAATTATCGGATGCGGGGCAGTTTGTGAGGTAAAAAGCGGACCCGGATTCCAAAAAGCGCATCACTCGGAATTGGTTGCCGTTATGCGCCGAGATACAGAAAAAGCTCGAGATTATGCTACTCGCCACGGTGTTCCAACTTGGTATACCGATGCTTTAGCATTGATCAACGATCCGAACGTAAATGCGATTTACATCGCCACCCCACCAAAGCATCATTTAGATTATGTTCGATTGGCGGCTAAATCCGGTAAGCCGATTTATGTAGAAAAACCGATGGCACGAACTTATGCCGAATGCCTCGAAATTATCGAAATTTGTGAGTCGGCCGGCGTTCCACTTTTTGTGGCATACTACCGTCGGCGATTACCCTACTTTTTAAAAGTAAAAGAGACATTGGATTCGGGAGTTATTGGCACCCCAACCGGCATTTCCTTAACGCTGCATAAATCACCAAAGCCAAATGATGATGATCCCGAATCAAACTGGCGAATTAATCCCGAAATTTCAGGTGGTGGTTATTTTCATGATTTAGCCTCGCATCAATTTGATTTGCTGGATTTCTTATTTGGGAAAATCACGTCTGCCAATGGCTCCTCAGATTCTACCATCATTGATAATCCTGCTCAAGATCGAGTGATCGCAAAATTTACTTTTGCTTCAGGATTGACCGGCACAGGAAACTGGGATTTCACCGTTTCTGAAAATCAACGTTGCGATAGCATAGTGATAGAAGGCACTATCGGACGAATGAGCTTCGCTACATTTAACGGAGAGACTCCGATTGTAGTAGAAGCCCAATCAGAGAAAAAGGAATATCATCTCCCTTATCCGCCTCACGTTCAACAACCGCTCATTCAATCCATTGTAGATGAGCTCCGAGGCGTTGGTGCCTGCCCCAGTACCGGAAAATCAGCAGCGAGAGCAAATTGGGTGATGGGTGAGGTTTTAAAGATTAATTAATGCCTATTCACTAACACGATATTTTCGGCTACTAATCCCTTGTCATTTTCAACAATATCGAATTCGAAAATATAGTCCCGATTGGGAAGATGATTCATATCCAAGCCTTCCTCAAATTGTGAAATGTGTGCAAACACGGTTTTAAACGGGGAATCTTCATCACGGGAATCGGTTACCCATAGCAGGTCACTGAAATCGGTGAGGAAGCGCATGAAACCATAGCCATCGTGGGTAGAAAAGTCGTAACAAATTCCTCGCACTCGTGATCCCGGTTTTCCCCAGGGATAAGGTGTATCAATAGGTAATAATCCAGGAATCAAATAGCCGGAAACATACGAATCGGCTGCTTTTTTTAGCGCCATTGAAACATGCTCAAAGCCAATTACTTCCACTTTACAGCCTTTATTTTGTAGAGCATTTACCACACTCACATAACTGCCGTTGCTGGTAAGCAATACAATTTTGTGCAGGTGTTCAGAGTGCACCATCATATCTACCGCCATGTCCATATCGATGGTAGATTTCGTAATCTTTTCGCCCGTCTCATGATTGTTGTAGGTAATAAGCGGCTTCTCCATCACTTTGTATTCGAAATCCCGAAGCATGTCGCAAAAACGCTGAGTTTTCTTGCGGTAATCATGATCGTTTTGCAGGCGTTCTTCATCGTAAGAAAGGTATACATTAAGACGGGAAGCAGCACCGCCACAGCGACTTGCAAATTTTCTCAGCACGTCGTATCTCATTCCGTATCCACCGTTCATCGTTACGTTTACGGCATCAACATAAATCCCAATTCGTCCCATAATAAATAATAGTAATTCAAGATTAGGCCTGCGTGCGTCGACCAATAATATTTCTAAGGCTCAAAACGCTGATCAATAAAACAGACGCGATAAATAATAGTAGTGAAGCGGCAATGTCTGAAAAATTTTGGTCAACTAAAAAAGGTTTTGCCCATATAGCCAAGGCGGTAATTGCAAGCACACCAATTGCTTGAAGCTTCTTGTAAGGGATTTCCATTGCTCTATTGGCGTAAAAATAGATGAGTAAAGCCATCACAAAATAGCTTAGCAATGTAGCGGTGGCAGAGCCCATAATGCCGTAGAAAGGAATCAGAATTAGGTTAGCAATTACCGTAATCAAAGCTCCGATCAAGGTAATTTGCGCCAGTTTTTTTGTTTTGTTTTTGATGAAGATGCCGGCCGAAAAATTCACATACCAACCCTGAAACCAATAAGCGAATAGTAGTACCGGCACTATTGATAAACCAATCCAGTATTCTTCACCTATCAACGTGGTGTTTAAAAATGGTATTCGGATCGCTACGATGTGATCTACAAAAAGTGCTACAAATAGCACCATAATAGCAGCTGCAAAATTGAATAACGAAAAAGCTTTGGCGAATAAATGAGGGGCGTCAGCATCGTCTGATTGTCGCATAAAAAATGGTTGCCAAGCCATCCGGTACATTTGAACGAGCAACAACATAAATACCGCTAATTTGTAGCAGGCATTGTAAATACCCACCAAATAATCTGCTGAAATACCTGCACCGTAAATGGTTTCGATTGCTTCAGGCGACATCCCCTTGATGAAAAACCGATCGAGCATTTCGTTAATTACATGCCCTATTCCTGCAGGTACAAAGGGTAATCCAAAAACCAAGGCTGTACGTAGGTGATCGGAGTTCCATTTACCGGAAAACTGTGGGATGGTAATGAGCCAAATCACTAGTGCAGTAACAATCGAGGCAACAAAATTTGAGATAAAGACGGCTTCGATTCCGTAATCCAATCCTAAAATCAGGTAGAAATTCAGTCCTATGTTAATGAGTACATTTCCGGTTTTTAGCGAGGCAAAAGTGATGGCTTTTCGAACAAATCGAAGTTCAGCGAAGGGAACAATCGAAAGAGTATCAAACAGCAGAATTCCCAGCATTAATAGGTAAATATCTGAAGATTGTTCTATCCCTAAAAGTGGTGAAACGACCGGCTGAATAATCCACATAGTCACCACAAGCAACACAGAACTGCCGAGTAAGAAGAGTTGCAAGGTTTTGAAAAAACTCGATGCTTGATCTCTGTCTTTGGCGTAGCGTAAATAAGCCGATTCCATCCCCATGGTAAAAATCACATTTAAAAAAGCGATGGCTGCATACACTAAACCCACAACTCCATACGCTTCGGGATCGAAGATTCCGGTATAAAGAGGAACGAGTAGATAGTTTATAAAACGGGCAAAAACGCTGCTTATGCCGTAAATGAGAGTGTCAGAAAAGAGTTCTCGAAGTTTACTCAAAATCAGTGGACAATAATTCTACCGCTTGTACGCCCAATGCATAGCTATGCACGCCAAACCCGGTGATAATTCCATGCACCACTTTTCCCGTTATGGATGTTTCGCGGAATTCTTCCCGTGCATGGATGTTGGAAATATGCACTTCTACTTTGGGTAATGTGATGGGTTCCAGTGCGTCCCGTATCGCGACCGAAGTGTGTGTGTAGCCGCCAAAATTAGCGATTATTGCTTCGGTGCCGTCACTCATAGCAGATTGTATTCTGTTGATTAACTCACCTTCTACATTACTCTGGAAAAATTGGAACTCGTGATGTTCAAAACGTTGCTTCAAGTTTTCGTTCAGGTCTTCTAATGAAGTAGAGCCGTAAACTTCAGGATTTCTGGTACCGAGCATGTTTAAATTTGGCCCATGTAATACTAGAATTTTCATAACTCCACCGCATTTCTGATGAGTTCTGCCACTTCTTGCATTCGCTCTTTTGAAATATCCGATGTTCTTCCCAAACTCATTGGTTGCCCTTCGAAGTGAATCGGAACTAAGTGAACATGCGCATGCGGCACTTCCATACCTTCTACAATTACCCCGGTTCGAATAGTACTCAACGCATTATCAATACCTTTAGCTATTTTTTTTGAAAATGTGAGTAGGCCGGTTAATGTTTCGTCATCGAGATCGAAGAGATAATCAATTTCTTTTTTTGGAACCACGAGTGTATGACCTTCGGCAACAGGATTGATATCCAAAAACGAAAAATAATGTTCATTTTCAGCGATTATGTAGCAAGGAATTTCGCCGTTAATAATTTTTGTGAATACAGAAGCCATAATTACCGTTCTTTAGTACTTTATTCCGAAGATACGTTGCACACTTGAAATTCTCTCATCCGAATATGATAAAATCTTTTGTCCTTTTTTTACTGATTTCTCTTCCGGTAGTTGAAACTATCCACGCTCAAGAATCTGACATTCTGGGATCCACAACCGTTGAGGAAATTCGAAATAGCCACCGCATTTTTGATATTTATACCAATCGATACCAACCCGACAGTGCAGCAGTTGTGTTTCTGAATAATCTAGAAGATAAAATTGATATAAAAATTTTGTTCGGAACGTGGTGCCACGACAGTAAAAGAGAAATTCCTGCGTTCATAAAAACGATGGAAATGGTAGAAAATGAAAGAATTACTTTCGAATTAATTGGGGTAAGTCGAAAGAAATCAGAACCCGGCGATCGACATAATGTTTATGATTTGCAGTATACCCCAACTTTTATCATTTTCTCGGCAGAAAAAGAAATTGGAAGGATAGTTGAAGAATCAACTGAGAGCATTGAAAAAGATCTCGTTGAAATCATTAAATCCGGTACAATTCGGGACTAAAATAAACTTTTGGTCTTTTTTTTAATGTTTACGTTGAAAAAAAGTGACTAAAAGCCTTATCTTTGAAGTCTTTGAACGAACCGGTAGCTCAGTTGGTAGAGCAACTGCCTTTTAAGCCGTGGGTCGTGGGTTCGAGTCCCACCCGGTTCACATTTTTATATCCCCTAAAGAGTTCATATTGACTCTCTCTTGACCAGCCCCGTTCGATTGATCTCGGATGGGGTTTTTTCTTGCCCAACCCTTACACGATCAATCTTTCAAAGAGTTACAACCGGGCGAAGCCGTTCTAATCTTCGTTCACCGATTCCTTTTATATTCAACAGCTCTTCTACAGTATCAAATCCTCCATTTTGTTCCCGATACTCTATGATTCGTTTCGCGTAGGTTTCTCCAATTCCGGGGAGTAACTGCAGCGTGGCTCGATCTGCTGTGTTTATGTTAATCGGATATACTACATCAACTGCATCCGTTTTTGAGAGCTCAGACTGTCGGGCTACTTTTGTACCAATTAATGCCCGCCGTTTCCAAATTCCTTCACGATTATTTTCGGCATTCTCGGCCACTTTCTTAAATAGATTTACAGAATCTGGGTGTTGTGGCAAGAAGTCAGAAAACGTGGCATATCCGTTCTTTAGCATGGTCTTATTCAAAGGGAGTTCACTCCCATCAAAATCAACAGAAACATAGGCATAATACGCTCCATATTTAACATCCGGCATAGATTTTCCGGGTCCTGATATTTTCACTTTCCTGCCTTCCAGAATATTTCTGAGATACTCCGCAGCGGGACCGGCGAAATAGTCGGAGGAATCGGTTCCTGCAAAAATACTTGGTACTCGTGCTCCGAGTAACCGTACCGGATATCCGAAGCCGGGCAGCACTTCTATTTCAAATTCACGCCCATCTCGTATTGCATACACTTCATACCAGGTTTCTGAATTTATCGGCGGAGCAGGAGCTTCAAGTTCTCCTTTTGCACGAGCGAAAGCTCCATGAAAATCTGCTAAGTATTGAGCGGCGATTTCATCAGAATGAATTACGATAAGGTTTTCATCATTATTAAATTCTGCATTGTTCGAAAAATTATAAGAGCCCGTAACCACTATTGCTTGATCATTTTCATCCGGATGCTCGGCGTCAATCAATAGTATTTTGTGATGAAGCTTACGAGTTTCTCTGGCCGGTAAAATCATTCTATTGCCGGATTGTGCTTCTTTACTTCCCCAAATCTGAGATGCATTTCGATATCTACTAAAAAACCCTGGATCAATCACTCCTTGAAGGGAAATTGCAGAATCGGAAGTAGCACTCCAAATGGCTTCAGCTAATGGGATGGTTGGGGTAAATGAAAAAGCCTGAAATTTGATGTCGTGTTGCGCTTCTTGCTGTATCAGCTGAACCAATCGATCGCTGATACTTGGTTTTGTTTTCTCTCGATTTTGAGGTGCAAAGTATATCTCAATTTTGGTTCCATCTACATCAAAAACCGATGGGGTAAGATTGCTCTTATCCTTATGAAAGCGTGCATTGATAGGATCAGCGGTTTCTCCGGAACTTCCCCACATTTGTTCAAATTCCTGCTCGTAAAGTAATGCAACGTCTGCATCTTTAATGATAAGCACATTGTTGGTGTTATAGGCTCCGGTGTACGTTAGATTAGTGGATCCCGTCCAAACTATATCATCATTTGGAGTTGAACTCAAGCGATCGATTACTGCAAACTTGTTGTGCATATCGGCGCTGTTATTTACAAGGTCAAAGTCTGCAATGGTAGCATTTTGTTGATAAATGTCTCCGTCATCATCAATAGAGAAAATTCCGGCATCTCCTAAAAGCTTCCACATTTCTGCGTCAAGCTCTCTGGAGTCAGTTCGGTTATGATCATCGGTTACCAGCCTAACTCGCAGTCCTCTTTTTTTTGCGCGTACTAATGCTTCGCCAATGCGCGGATGCTCCAAATCATAAATGCATAAATCTATGCTCGTAGTGGCACTATCGATTAATGCTTCCAGTGTGCCAATCAAATCAAACTCATCGTTGATTGATTGATCTAAATGTGAACCTTTTTCAGTAACCGCAGGCATATTAAAGTATGCCTTTATCCACTCGGTAGATTGAGCTTGAATGCTGAATTGCATTCCCAAAATGATGATTACCCCCGCAAAAAATCTAATGTGCATCCGCCTAAAGCTTTCATTGTCAATAAATACCAAATTACTGTATTTTCGGACATTGCAAAGTTAAAACTACCCATCATCTATGGCACTGGAAATCCTTAATCCGCTACGTTGGAAAAAATCGGTTCTCTTCTCGCTGTTGGTAGCATTTGTTCTGGTTTGGTTCACTTTTATTGATGTATATAGTTTGAAAACCAGATGGGAATTAAATCAACGTAAAAAAGAACTGGTAGAACGTACTCAGGATTTACATGTGAAATCAGATGTTCTGAAAGTGAAGTTAGAGTCGCTTGAAAATGATCCTGCTCTTTTAGAAAAAATTGCGCGCGAACAATATGGGATGCGCAAACCCGGCGAAACGGTGTACAAGATTAAATCCAAAAAGTGATGGTTTGTTTTCTTTGCTCCCTCATTAGCTATTTTCTCACTCATACTTAAAAGTACATGAAAGCCATTGGAATTGATTTAGGCGGTACAAACATAAAAGTTGCTGTTGTTCACAAAAAGAAAGGAATTCTGGAGCAAACCAGTGTTCCAACTAACGCTGAACTGGGAAGGGAACATTTACTTGACAGAATTGCTGCAACCGTAAACAGCATGTCTGATTTAGAAGGCGTAATTGGTATCGGGTTTGGTTTACCGGGCATGGTAAGTTTAGACCAAACCACGGTATACAATCCACCAAATTTACCCGGTTGGGAAGAGGTGAAAGCCGCTGAAGAAATTACCAAGCGTACTAATATTCCGTGCCGAATTGAGAACGATGCAAACGTTGCTGCTTTGGGGAGTTTACACTTTGGTAAAGGTAAACAGTTCGACAGTTTTGTAATGCTTACACTTGGAACCGGTGTGGGAGGTGCGATCATTCATGAGCGAAAACTGTTTAAAGGCACCCGTGGAATGGCTGGCGAACTTGGCCATGTAATTATTGACTATCACGGGCCGCTTTCGAATAGCGTAACACGTGGTACTGTAGAAGCTTATGTTGGCCAGCGCTTTTTGAGTCGTTTTGCTACCGATATGATCAGCCAAAATCCAAGCAATGTTCTCTTTAAACGTTTTCAGGGTAACTTTGATAAACTTGAACCGGTTGATTTAACACGTGAAGCTGAACTTGGCAACGATCTTGCCATCGAAATTTTGATGAAAACAGGGCAACGGCTTGGTTATGCAATCATCAACTACACGCACATTCTTGATATCCGAAAATATTTACTGAGTGGCGGAGTTTCTAAAGCGGGTTCGTGGATTACTGAGCCTGCAAACGAAATAATTAAAAAGCAGATGATGCCACCCTTCCAGGTAGACTTTGAGTTACTTGTTGAAGATTTAGGCAACGACAGCGCACTGCTCGGTGCTGCCGGACTTGCCTTCGATTCATTTGCATAATCTACGCTCACAGCTCTGAATGGGATAAATCTACATAGTGGCAAATGGTTTTTGGGGATTTATCTCGTAGCGTTGTTCATGAGTACGAGTGTATTGGCGCAAGTACAGGACGATAGTACACAAGTTAATCGCCCGGCTTTAATTGCTTCGCCTGAGGATACCAGTCTTGTAAATCAAAGCAACAGACCCAATCCTCAATCCGGATTTGAAAACACAGCAAAAACTACACAATCTCAGCAAAGTTCCAGAGCCACGGTTCCGGATGCGGTTCAGTTTCAATCTCAGGATTCACTGGTTGTAGATTTTAAAAATGGAAGAACTGCCAGTTTATACGGGGCTGCAAAAGTAAGCCACCCGAGCGGGACTCTTACCTCTGGTACGATAGATATGGATTTGAAGACAAATGTTGTGGAAGCCACAGCTTCAAATCCACAAGATACCACGTCGATGCCTGTTCTAACTCGCGAGAGTGATGAAATCCGTTCCCGCCGAATACTGTTCAATTATAAAACCCAAAAAGGAAAGTTTGAGGAAGCTCGAATTAAAGTTGGGGAGGGACAACTTATTGGATCGAAAGTTAAAAATGTGAGTGAAACAGAAGTCTTTATTGAGGACGGAATTTATTCTACTTGTCCGCCCGAATACCTCTACTACTATTTGAAAGCGGAAAAGATGAAAGTGGTAGATCAGGATGAGATTTTCTTCGCCAATGCGCGGCTTTACATTCTGGATATTCCTTACCCATTGGTTTTTCCTTTTGGATATGTCCCTTCTGGCATCGAACAAAAACAATCGGGTTTATTAACCCCAACCTATGTGTTTGATGCAAAATCTACCCGAGGAATTGGACTAAATAATGTAGGCTGGTTTCAGTACATCAACGATTACGTTACTTCCTCTATTCGATCGGATATTTATACTTCGGGTACTTTTTATGTAAATACAACTACACAATACCGTAACTCCGACCTTTACAGTGGTTCGATAAATCTGGGATATTCGCGTGCACAGGGCTTGGAACCTACCGATCCATCGTTTAGCAGAAAAGTAAACCGCTCGATCAGTGTACAACATAACCAAACGCTATCTCCTTACGCTAACATTAATGCTAACATTAATTTACGTACTGAAGATTTCCTTACCGAAAACTCTTTTGATATCGAACAACGTGCACAAACAACATCACAATCGCGCTTTGCATATAAGTACAATCATCCCGAGCGTTTATTCAATTTTTCGACGAGTGCTAACCTTACTCAGGATTTCTTCAACAACGAAACCTTGTTACGGGGACCTTCAGCTACCTTTAGTTTAAGAGCGCTCACCCCTTTCCAGAATCCTAATAACAATGGAAACCCTAAATGGTATGAAAGTTTAAATGTACAGTACAGTAACAAACTGAATACCGAATTCGATTATGAACCAATTGCTGCTGACTCGGCAGAAATCTCTTTTTTGGATGCACTTACAGATCGCAGTTTATACCGCGAAGCAACCGGTAATGATGATTACATTAGAACGGGATTCCAGCAATCGGCTTCTTTTGGATTGAATCGTATTATTCCCAGCCAGTTTGTGAATACTTCCCTAAACTTTAGTTTAAACGAATATTGGTTTCCGTCCTCAATCCGCAAAACTTATAACGAAGAAACCAATTCCATCGAAACTGAAAATGTTAATGGCTTTGTAACCGGGAGAGATTTCAATACCGGCTTATCTTTTTCTACTACCGTGTATGGTATCTCGAACAAACGCATTGGCAATCTTGAAGGATTCCGCCATACATTTTCGCCACAGGTTGGTTTTAGCTATCGCCCGGATTTCAGCGATCCAAAGTGGGGTTTTTATCGAACAGTACAAAGTGACACCCTAGGTAACACTCAAACATATTCCATTTTTGAAGACGAGGTATTTAGCGGACCGGGACGCGGTGAATCCCGCTCATTATCATTTAGCATTCGAAATGTATTTGAAACCAAGCAAGTAAAGCGTGATTCAACCGGTGAGGTATCAGAAAAAAACATCAAAATTATTGACAACTTTCAGCTTAGTTCGTCCTATAATTTTGCTGCTGATAGCTTGAATCTTGCCAATCTTACCACCAGTTTATCATCTAGTGCGATTGACGGTTTGAATTTAAGAGCCAATGCTACTTTCTCGTTTTATGAACGCGATGAAAACGGACGGTTCTATAATCAGTTTTTATGGGAAGAGGGAAAACTGGCACAACTTGAGCGATTTACAGTTTCGGCGAGTACTTCTTTTCGAGGCGGTAAAAAGGGAATAGAACCATTCACACCCATTTATCGCCGAACGTACGATCCATTTAATCAAGGAGTTTTCAGCACCATTGATCCCGGCTTCGGCTACGAACCGGTAGCGCCTTTAAATTCGCCGTGGAGTTTTGGATTAAGCTTCAATTACTCGTGGAGGTATAATCACAACCGAAAGCCAACAAGATCTGCGGTTCTTAATGCGAACAATATCTCTTTTAATCTTACTCCGAAATGGCAATTCCGCACAAAAATTGGGTACGATTTTATTGAAAAGGAGCTTACTCCCTCTCAGTTTAATCTGGATCGAAGCCTGGAATGCTGGAATTTATCGTTCCAAATTAGTCCGTTTGGCGAGAATCAGTACTACTTTTTCAGGTTAAGTGTAAACAGCCAACAGATTCAAAGTTTATTCCAGAAACTTCCTGTTCTCCGTAACCTGGAACGCGGCTCATCACCTAATACAGGACGTTCTCCCAGTTTCCCAAGTGGATTTTAGAGCGCGTCTCTCCCTATTCCTGCAAGATATTTCACCACATATTTCCCAATAATATCGAATTCAAGATTTACTTGATCACCCACTTTTTTTGTGTTCAGATTAGTGTGATCCCAGGTGTAGGGGATAATCGCTAACACAAATTCATTCGATTCTTCACGAGCAATCGTAAGGCTAATACCTTCTACTGTAATACTACCACGACCAACAATCATATTTTTAAACTCATCAGGATAACGCACTCCGATTAACCAACCGGTTTCTTCCTTCTCCATCGAAATAATTTCGCCGGTTGTATCAACATGACCTTGAACCAGGTGCCCTTCAATACCTTGTTGTAAAGTCATAGAGCGCTCGAGGTTTACAACTGTACCTTCTTTTAGCAATCCCATAGTGGTTTTGCGCAAGGTTTCCTCTACACTTTGCACAGTAAAAGTATTTGCATCAAACTCGGTTACTGTATGGCAAGCGCCATTAATCGCAATACTTTCATCAATATGACAACTATCTGCGAAACTGCATGCAATGCTAAATTGCATTCCGCCGCCATTTAAACTTTCTGCTTTTCGTATGATTCCGGTTTCCTGAACAATTCCTGTAAACATGATGCTATAAATATGCCGTTAGTAATAAATCTTCGCCCACTTGTTTCCATTGTGGGTCTTTTAATTGTTTGATATCCCGCATGTGATTAATTCCCAAATTAATTACCGATCTGGTGCCGCCACCCAACATTTTCGGAGCTACAAAAACATGAAGTTTATCAACTAAATTTTCCCGAAGTAAAGCAGAAGTTAACTGTTGTCCTGCTTCAACCAAAACCGATGTAATTCCCCTGTTCCCCAGTTCTTGCAGAGCTTCTTTCAGGTTCAGATGCCCCTCTTTTTTGCCAACCTGAATCACTTCGCCACGAAAGTAATTTGGCTGCATCATTCGAAGCATAGGATCGGCATCAGTCGCAGATGCCTGCTTATTCCAAGTAAGAATGATGGTTTTTTCTTCATGTCTATCCGAAAAAAGTTTTAAATCTCGAGGTAATTCATACGGTCCGTCAATTACAATTCGCCTGGGCTGCCTCCCTTTTACATGCCGAACCGTCAAGCTTGGATTATCGGTAAAAGCGGTAGTTCGTCCTACCATTACTGCATCTAATTGCGAACGCCAGCAATGTACCAGTTCCCGCGATTTTTTTCCGGAAATCCATTGCGAATCGCCATCGGGCGCTGCAAGATATCCATCTAAGGTTTGGGCAATTTTCAAAATTACTAGTGGACGACCAAATAACTGATGATGAATAAAAGCTTCATTAAGTTGTTCGCAATCCTTTTTGAGAACTCCAATTTCTACTTCAATCCCTTTTTCGCGCAAAAGTGAAATACCTTTTCCATTCACTTTCATATTCGGATCTTGATGGCCTACCACAACTTTTTTGATGGGTAAGCCAGCTAACATGCTGGCACAAGGAGGAGTTTTACCATGATGCGAACAAGGTTCCAAAGTAACGAAAACAGTGGCGTCTTTTAGCTTGGATTTATCTGAAATAGACTCAACTGCATTAACCTCTGCATGTGCTTCACCAAATTTTTGATGATATCCTTCCCCTATTTTCTCTCCATTCTTATCAACGATAACACAGCCTACCATAGGATTAGGCGAAACAAATCCCATTCCTTTTCGAGCCAATTCCAGGGCTTCGAACATCCAAAATTCGTTGGTATTTGATGGATAAGGGTTCTTCATATGGATTTGTCTTTATGCAGGATTTTATCCAACAAAAAAGGGCGAAAACATCGTTCTCGCCCTATAATTTTTCAAAAAGCGATAAACTTATCGAAGCAATCGGCTTCTGTTGTCTACAATATCAGCTTCATTTTTCAACTGATCTAACCAAACAGCCAAATATTTTTGATTGATCTGCTGCTCTAACTCAGCTCGAATGGAAGAAGCGGTGGCATCATCTAGTGTATTAGGTGCCGGTTCTGTAATAGAATTCACGAAAACAACATACGCTCCGTTTACTCCTTCAATGGCAGGACTTAATTCGTTTTCTTGCATCGCGAAAACACTACCAATCACTTTAGGTTCGCGTCCCGCGCCGGTCAATACCATAGCTGAAGCGGCAAGTCCATCCACATTTTGAATGTCTTTTTCTGCAGCTGCACTCAAAGACTCCAAATCGCCATTGGCAGCAATCATATTTTGCACTTTTTCAACAGTGATGCTCTTTCTCTTTTCGTTCTTTACCTGAGTTTCGATTTGAGCTCGCACTTCGTCCATTGGGCGATGACCAGCCTCATTCACTTCCGTTAGGCGAATAACAACGAATTGTGTTGCCAATTCAATTGGATCAGAAATATCGCCTTCGTCTGATGTTTCAAGAAAGCTGAGCACCTGTTGACTTGAGCCAACACCGGAAACGAAAGTATTTCCTTTAGTAGCAAATGCTTCTTGAATTAATAAACCCGATCGATTGGCTTCTTCTTCGAATGAGCTTTCTTCGGCAAAGTATAAGAACTCGTCGGCTGCTTCAAAAGCATCATCGATAGTAGCGGGCAGTGCTTCAAACGCCAACGACATTACCGCAAACTTGATCTCGTTATTGTTCTCCTCAATATTCTTAATAATCGCTGCGCTTGTACCAAGATTTATTATTCCGGTTACTTCGCCTACTTCAACGTCTAGTACGGGAGCATAATCTTCTCTGATTTCATCCTTATCAACAAACACATTGTTGTATCGAGTGGTTGATTGATTACGAACCAGAAATAAAGAATCGTTTTCAGCGGCAGCAAAATCTTGTCTCAGTTCTTCCAGCTCTTCGCGAATAGTGGCTGAATCTTGCGCTGTTGGCAAAGTTGAAAACGTTACGAATTGTGCACGGTAGCTTTCTTCGGTCTTAAACAATTCTTTGTTTTCGTTGTAGTAAGCGCGAATATCTGCATCGGTAATTTCGATCTCATTATCAGTTACTTCGTTGTATGGAAAACGGATATAACTAATGCTTGCGAATGAATTTCTTTTGTTGAACTCTTCAATCACCTGTTGATCGGTAACCTGAAGACCAGCAGTAATGAAATTGCTCAATTTTTCTTGGCGGCGCTTTTGGCGCAATTGAACTTCGATAGCCATTGCCTCCTGCGAATAGGTTGGATCTGTGAGTACGTTTTGGATGGCAAATCGGTCAACAGTCCCATCTGGTCGGCTAAAATATTGCATTATAAGTGGATCCGGATTGTCTCCGTATGCCATTCCTAAAAGCTCAGAATCGGTAACGGTGATACCAAGTTCGTCCATTTTCTGCTCAAGCAGTTTTGCGCTCACTAACTCGTCCCAAACTTGATTTTCGTAGATAGCACGAATTTCCGGAGTCATTGCAGCACCGGATTGCTGAGAATAAGCGTTGGTGTAATAAGTTACCCGGCTGTTATACTCATCTAAACTGATAGGCTCTCCGTTCACTTCGCCTAAATCACGTGGCCCCATAGTTGCAACATTGGGATCGTACACATCCATGATCACCCAAAGCAATCCAAAAGAACCAATTAATATCCATAAGATAATACCTGTATTATCTCGAAATTTCGTCATTACACCCATAACAGGTAGCCTCTAACTTGTACTTAAAATAGTTATTGTTGTGCGTTCTATTATCGAGCTACTTCACTCGATAAACGAGCCTAACAATATACGCCACAAAGCAAGTAATTGAAAGTGTGATGGCAAGATTCAGCTGGCTTAGGATATATGTCGATTTCTTGCGATTTCTTACCTGTATATTTTTGGTAGAAAAATCTACGGAAGTGGATACTTAGCGTAATAATTTCGGGTGATATAACGAGCATATACAATCCTCTTACAATTCCCTCACCATTTATTCTCTGGTTAAACTTCATTCTGTCGAATAAACATTATTTCAGCGTAGCTTAGATTAAAACAGCAGCTGAGTTCATTAAATATTCACGTATTTCTTCCATTTTTTAAGCCAAATGGGGAGTTAGTCTCCTCTTTTATGTAATCCAAAAAGAGGCATTATGGAACGAATGCAAGTCTCAACAAAAGCATTAACGGCGCTAACAGTTCTCAGAATTTTTATTGGTTGGCACTTTCTTTATGAAGGCATTTTAAAACTGTTCAACCCAAATTGGACCGCAAAAGGCTACCTAATTTCTGCCGAGCTGTTCACCGGTTTTTATGAGTGGCTTTCAACAGATTCAATGATTGGGATAGTTGATAGCGCAAACATCATTATTCTTATTGTTGTCGGTGCCGCATTAATTCTCGGCATATTCGAACGTAGCGCAGTGGTGCTTGGCATCGCTTTATTGCTGATGTACTATGCCGCTCACCCGGCATTTATGAGCTCCCCTCAACTAGGCGCTGAAGGAAATTATTGGCTCATCAATAAAAACTTGATTGAAGCGGCAGCTCTTGCGGTGTTGTACCAACTTCCATCGAGTAGTTTTTTTGGATTAGAAGTATTTAGAAAGAAAAATAGAAACTTAAAAACGGTTGAGTTATGAGCGAAAAAAGAAAAATAACCTGGACTCGACGCGAAGTTTTAAAAGGCATTGCAGGGGCTCCTCTGGTTGGAGCCGTTTTATGGGGTGGATCCACCAAAACCAAACAAAAAGCAAAAGAAGGTGAACACTTACTTGAAGCACTGAACATAAAAGCAGTTGCACCACCGCCGTCCGGCTCAATGTCTGGTGATCCCATTCGAATTGGTATTATTGGCTTTGGGATCAGAGGAAAACAATTATGTCGCGCACTTGGTTTTGCGCAAACCAGCTGGATCAAAGAACAGGCAGAAGCTGCACAAATCGATCCGCTTAATAAACAGCTTCAAACTTTTTTAGAACAAGAGAATTTGAATGTTCAAATAACTGCGGTTTGTGATGTTTTTGATGCTCATGCAGAGGATGCTTTGGCATCGTTTAACAGCAATGAAAACAAAATAAAAAGGTATAGAAACTATCAAGAATTAATTGAAGCTCCCGAGGTTGATGCCGTACTTATCGCAACTCCCGATCATTGGCACGCACCTATGGCTATTGCAGCTTTGCAGGCCAACAAGCACGTGTATGTTGAAAAGCCAATGACACACAATATTGCGGAAACCTACCAATTGAAGGATGCTGCGGCCGAATCGAATGCGGTTTTTGCTGTTGGTCATCAACATCGCCAAACACAAAGTTTCCTGACCGCGCAAGATGTTATTCAGAAGAACATTCTAGGTCATATTTCGCTCATCCAGGCAAATACCAATCGAAATGATGATAATGGAGCTTGGCAATATCAAATTCATCCGCAAGCGAATCCGAGTACCATCGATTGGAAGCAATTTATTGGAAATGCACCTTTCACTGAGTTTAATCTGGAGCATTTTTTCCGATGGAGAAAATGGTGGGCGTACGGCTCGGGCTTGTCAGGCGATTTACTTTCCCATGATTATGATCGGATAAATTGTGTTCTGAAAATGGGTATACCTTCGTCGGTTAGTTCGTCAGGCGGAATTTATACGCATCGAGATGGACGCAATGTGCCCGATGTATTTCAGGCAAATATGGAGTTTCCCGGATTTTCAACGGGGGGAAGTCAGGAAGCGGGCAAAGAATTGGGAATGACTTTGGTGTATAGCGCCACTTTGGGAAATAATTATGGGCGAAAAACTTTGTTGATGGGCCATGATGCCACTATGGAGCTTGGAAATAGTCTAACTATTTTTGCTGATCATGGATCAACACGCTTCCAAAAGGAAATAGAACAAGGAAAGATGAAGCCCGGAAGCGAAATCTATAGCTATGATCCTACAGCACAAGAAGTGGATGGAATGAGCTCTGCAACCACCCAGTATTTTGCTGATAAAGGCCTTCTATGGACCTATCGCGATGGAAAACGCGTTGACTCAACCCACTTACACTTACGCGAATGGCTAAGTTGTATTCGCAACGGAGGAACACCTAGTTGTGATATAAAAGCCGGCTTTGAAGAAGCCATTACTTCACACATGGCAGGCTTATCGTATAAATTAGGACGAAGAATAGATTGGGACGATACAACGCAACAGTTAGTGCCTATTCGTGGCATTGATTTCGACGAAGCATTATTGGCAAACGTGGAAAAGGTGAGTTAACCTAAAAAATCATTGATCTAAAAGCTTTTTTCCTTCTTCATATCAAATTTATACAGTGGCTCTATAATTGTTGGTATAACAACTAATCATATAGCAGTATCATGGAAATCGGAATTGCCATTTTTCTATTGCTTGTTCTCTTGGAAACACTTGCTCCTATTGTGATGAAGAGAATGAACACCTCCAAGCGAGTTTAGTTCTAATCATTCAAGATATTTACCTGACTAACTGAAATCTTTTTTAGTTGGTTCAGTAAATGGAAGCCAACTACTTTGCTTAGCCCGTCGGCCTACTCAATGTTGCTAATAAGTATATTATGTGTAATTTTGTAGGTAAACCTACAATACTACGGAGATGATATGCCGGTAATGAGTATTCGTATCCCCGAAGACAAGAGAAAAAAACTAAAAGCTATAGCCTCGATAGAGGGTAAGTCGATGAGTAATATTGTCAGTGATCTAATCGAAGAATATGTTGCAGAAGCATCTATACGTTTAAAAGAAAACGAAGAAATGAAAGAAATAATGAAGTTGAGCGAGTCTTCATTTTCTGAGTGGGATAACGACGAAGATGAGGTTTACAATGACCTTTAAGCCGTGGGAAATAGTATTAATTCCGTTCCCATTTACCGACTTAACAACTTCAAAACGTCGTCCGGCAGTTGTGTTATCCCCCGAAAGTTACAATGAAGGTCACGACATTGTGCTCATGTTTTTAACAAGTAATTTAAAAACAGCGCCAAAGCTGGGCGATCACCTAATTTCAGATTGGAAAGGAGCAGGACTTCCAAAGCCGACTATTTCCAGAATGAAGTTCGCAACTATAGAGAAAAAGCTAATTTTAAAAAAGATTGGGCAGATTAAAAGTGCAGATGTTAACACCATTAAATCTAAGCTCAAAAGTTTCTTATCAATTTGAAGCCATCAACGCTTCAATCTCGTTTATTTCTTTAGGAACGTTGGTGAGGTTTTCGAAGCCATCTTCGGTAACGGCGATGTCATCCTCAATTCGGATTCCACCAAACCCAAGCAATGATTTCACTTTTTCAACATTCAAAAACTTTGCTTTCTCCGGATCTTCCATAGCCGGTTCAAGAACTGCAGGTACAAAATAAATCCCCGGCTCTATGGTGATTACCATGCCAGGTAGCAGCTCCCTTCGTGCACGTAAAAATTTAATTCCCGGCCGGTCAATGCGTTCCACACCTTTTGGGTAACCTCCTACATCATGGGTATCAAGTCCGAGGAAATGACCTAAACCGTGCGGGAAAAACAAGGCGAAAATGTTGTTTTCCATGATATCGTCGATTTCGCCTTTAACAATGCCCAGCTTTTTCAAACCTCCCATCATAATTCGGGAGGCCATCAAATGAAGATCTTCCATCTTCACACCAGGACGGATGGACTCTATCACTTCGGTATGTGCATTCAACACGCACTGATAAATCCCGGCCTGAATTTCGGTGAATTTCCCATTGGCAGGAAAAGTACGAGTGTAATCTGCGGCATAGCCATTGCACTCAAATCCGGCATCCATCAAAAATAGATCGCCATCTTGAATCTGATCTTTGTTCTCCACATAATGCAAAATCGAAGCATTCACTCCAGACGCGAAAATTCCGTTGTAAGCATCTTGAAGTAGCCCGTTACGAAGCTGAACCTCATTAAATTTGGCTTTGATTTCATACTCGTGCATGCCCGGTTTTATGGCTTTCATCACTTCGATGTAAGCTTCGTCGTTAACGCGACAAGCTTCCCGCATTTGATCCAATTCCCACTCAGTCTTAATCACTCGGCAATAAGTCAGCGCATCCACCAGTGTTTCGGTATCTACCGTAAAATTGCGACTCAAATCTTCGATAAACTCAGCTTGCTCGTCACTCAAGCAATACACCGTTTCGGGATTTAACGACTTCAACACCGTTAAAATCTCATTTGAATAGTGCAGGTGATCCGGTTTGTATTGCTCCTGATATTGCTCTTTTGTTTTAACGTATCCATGCCACACCGCATATTGGGCATCTCGCTCGGGCACAAACAAGTGATATTCTTCTGTTTTCAGATCTAAAATCAGCGAACAGTCAGCTTCATTAGCTCCGGTTAAATACCAAAAATTCGACTCTTGCCGGAAAGGAAATTCGTAATCCGTGCCATAGCGATACATCGTTTCTGCGCCTTGAATGTACACGGCTCCACTTTGATTGTCGTCGAATAATGAGAATAGTTTCTCGCGGTGTAAATGATGCATGGGGATCAATTAAAAATGTGACAATTATCAATGGAGAATAGGAAAATGGACATCCAATTTCGAGAGTGATTCCTAACTATATCCAAGAAAAATGGAAGCCGTAACTTACCTTCGCCATAGCAAACAAGCATTGGAAGGTCTCCTAATCACATTATGAACAAGAAGGTTCACAAAGAGCAAAATCGTCAATTTTTTTAATACTTAACTGTACCCTGTTAACTCCTTGCTGATTATTGTTTACTGAATCGTTCTCAGTCTCTTTTCTGCTTTTTGATTTTTTCACCGGTTCCAACAAACACTCCTAACAAACCTTCATCAAAGGTGATTTTAGCATCTTTGGAAATGATCTCATTCGAAGTTCCATCCTGAACACCCATTTCTAAAGTGCCATTTTCTAGCGGATATTTTACACCGCTCGAACTAAAATTGGTGATCGGTTTACCTATCGGGAAAAAAGAAATGATAGTGCCCGGCTCAAGATTAGGGGTGAAAGGAGATTCTGCCAAAAACATATCGCCGTAGTCATCACGGAAAATCATGGAATCGAACTTTGGGTAAAACTGCTGAAGTACCGAAAGATTCTTAATGGTGTGATCGATGCGTTTTCCTAACGTACCCAAAACAATCGCTGAGGTTGCGCCTTGTTCTAGTGCATAATTCAATGCTTTTTCCAGATCGTTGGTATCCTGATCAGGATCGTGAATCACATTTACGCCTTCATGATTGGTATACTTAAAACTATCTAAATCGCCGATTACCACATCCGGTAAATGCTTAAAACCCAAAAAAACATATCCGCCACTATCAGCCCCAATGGTTAAGTCAGCCTGCTCAATTTCCGATTCCAGTAATTTTTTGGTTGGAGGAGTTCCTCCGCAAACAATAAGTGCGCGCATGTTTCTCTTTTCTTAGAAAGGTAAAATCTTTTGAACTACGAATTTTGATTTATGAAATACGAAATCCGAATGGATTCCTGAATAAGATTGAGTTTCTTTCGTCATCCGTCATCCGTCATCCGTCATCCGTCATCCGTCAGTTACCCAACTTCTCTAAATACTCAACTAAAATTTTCAATAAGTATGATTTTAGCCATCTATGTCTCTATTTTCGATACAAAGGAGATTTATGTACAAAGAATTCATCGAAAAAATTAGCTGCCACAAAAACATTGCTGTGTTTTCGCATGTCCGTCCGGATGGGGATTGCCTGGGCTCACAAGTAGCATTTTGTTTGTGGTGCCTCAAAAATGGAATCAACGCAACGGCATTTAATGAAGACGGCCCGGCCGATAACCTTGCCTGGTTGCAAGACTTTTACTCCATCGAAAAACCCGATGTTCATCGGCTGAAAGACTTTGAGGCCTTTGTTATCCTCGATGGGAATGCCCTTCATCGATTTGGAACAGTTGCTGAATCTATAGCCGATCTCGGAAAGCCCATTTATATGATCGACCACCATCCCCAACCGGATGACATTTTTGAGGTGGGAATCTCTCGTCCTGATTATTCGTCCACAGCGGAGTTGATTTACGAATTATACGCCGAACACGACATCAATCAAATTGATACTCCGGCTGCAAAAGCAATGTATGTTGGAATCGTTACCGATACCGGCTCATATCAGTTTGATAGTGTAACTCCTAACACACTTAATGCCGGGGCCGAGTTGTTAAAGCGTGGCGACTTCAAACCAAATGAAGTGGTAGAAAAAGTATACGCCACAAAAACCATCAATCAACTGCATCTTTTAAGTAAAGCGCTTGACACCATAACTTTACACGCGAACCAACAAATTGCGAGTATCTGCGTTACTAAAGCCATGTTCGAAGCAACGGCTACACAAAAAGAAGACACCGAGGGATTTGTGAGCTACCCGCTAAGTATATCTGGAGTAAAAGCCTGCATCCTGTTTCGCGAAGATGATGATCGCATCAAAATCAGCCTTCGATCACGAAGCGACGTGGATGTAAACAAGTGGGCTCGCCAGATTAACGGAGGCGGACATAAAAAAGCGGCGGCTGGTTGGCACACCGGGCCGCTAGAAAAAGCCATCGAAGAAGTGGTTGCTATCGGAGAACAACAACTGAAGTAAATATTCTATTGCATGAGCAAAACAGCTACTATTTTTCTTACAGCATTATTTTTTCTTGTTGGATGTGAATCTTTCCAATCGAAAACCATAAAACCGATACCGGTTTCTGCAGAAGCAAATACGTTAAGCGAAGCAAAAACAGAATCCAATGATAATGTTGCTCAAATTCAAGCGAATCAGTCGGCAATTACATCCAGCAGGGCCAATGCAATAACTACTGCGGTTGCTAAAGCGGAGCCTGCCATTGTAAGCATCACGGTAACCGAGTTACAACGTGGTTATACCCGTGATTTTGACTCCTTTTTCTTTCGATTTTTTGAGCGCCCCATTGCCCGCGAAGTTCAAAGTATGGGATCTGGTTTTATCATTTCTGAAGATGGACTCATCGTTACTAACGAGCATGTTGCAGGTAATCGAGCTAAAACCATCATGGTAACACTCACCAATGGCGAAAGCTATGAAGCTGAGTTATTGGGCGCCGATGAATTTGCTGACCTAGCGTTGCTCAAAATCAAAGAAGAAAGCGTTCGGTTTCCATACATACAGTTTGCAGATTCCGATCAGGTGATGGTGGGCGAGTGGGCGATTGCAATGGGAAATCCATTTGGCCTTTTTGCCGATGGCCAACCAACCGTAACCGTTGGAGTAGTTAGTGGTACCAACCGTGATTTTCGTCCCGATCCACAAGAACCTCGCGTTTATATGGATATGATTCAAACCGATGCAGCTATTAATCGTGGCAATTCGGGAGGCCCATTACTTAACAGTGAGGGTGAAGTTATTGGAGTGAACACCTTCATATTTACAGGCGGAACAAGTAGCGGATTTGTAGGGTTAGGGTTCGCCATCCCAAGCGATCGGGTGCAAAAGATAATTGGGCAGTTAAAAGATTCGGGCACGGTGTCGTTAGATTTTGATCCCGGCATGGAGTTCACACAAATGACCAATCAATTAGTGTATCAATACGGTTTACCACCGGTTGCCGGGTTATTTGTTACTAGTGTAAACAAAGACGGCCCTGCATACGAAAGCGGGATCATGCCTGGAGATATCATCACACGTATTGGAGAGGAGCGCGTAACCAGCGAGATGCATGCCTGGGCATTAATGCGCGAGTTCGAAGAAGGCGACACCATGGTTTTGCGCTTATTTAGAGAAGGCGCCGAATATGAAGCTGAGATGACGTTGAGAAAACGAGTTGCCGGACGTTAAAACCTACACTGCACAGCTTGGGTTAATCAAGAGATTGAAATACAATGGTTCTTGCCGTAGAAGCACTAATTGAGTTAGACTTTTTATGTCACTACAGTGTTAAGTTTTTGTGAATAAGATTGCCCCAACCTTTAAAAAAGCGCTTTCAGTATTGTTTGCAATTAAATTGCACAAAAATTAGTTGTTTGTGTTGTCTAAATAAGAGAGTTTTTTCTGATGCATTCACTCCAAATCGAACAAATAAATAAAACGCTGGCGTCATCTTTAATTGATGCGAGATTGGCGTATATCCTCAACAAATTTCAGGATAAAGCTTTAGTAACTACCTCGTTTGGTACTACTTCGGCATTGTTGCTGCATTTTTTGAGTCGGGTACGTCCCGGTTTTCCAATTCATTTCATCGACACAGGTTACTTGTTTGAGGAAACCATCGCATACAAAGAGGAACTCACTCGCTTGCTGGACCTAAACGTAATAACCCATCGTCCTGCTTTAAAGGAGCATGAAGCCACGCTTGTATCGAAGCTTTGGGAATCAGATCCTGATGCTTGCTGTGCCACCAATAAAGTTGCGCCTCTCGAAAAAGTGAAAAACGAGCATAATGTCTGGATTTCCGGCTTGCTAAGCTACCAAAATGGCTTTCGCTCGGGATTGGATATTTTCCAAAAACGAAGTGATATTTTTAGATTTTACCCACTCATCGATTGGACACAAGCTCAGGTAGACGATTATTTCGATTATTTCGGATTGCCTAAGCATCCGCTTGAGCCATTGGGTTTCTCTTCAATTGGTTGTACACACTGTACAGTAGCCGGCGATGGTCGTTCCGGGAGATGGAGCAGCAGTGGAAAAACCGAGTGTGGTTTGCACCGATAAACTATCGCCTAGGGTGTTTGCGGGCAAATTTCAAAACTGGAATTGAGCAGCGAATTCTCAACCGGCGAAAGTTTCTTTCGAGTTTTCCAGTAACCACGCTATATAATCTTTATTCCCCTCATTCTCGGTTAAGGTGAGCGAAACAACGCAAGGGCAATCGTAGCTGTGCAGTTCATTCACCCTGTTTGTTAACAGCTTCATTTTGCTGTAATGCGTTTTTACTAGTAGCACGGTTTCCTGCTCCTCTTTTATTTCACCTTCCCAGCGATAAATTGATTTCATCCCTCCAATGATATTTACGCAGGCAGCAAGTTCTTCTTCAACTAAAGTACGGCCAATGTATTCTGCTTCTTCATTTGTGGAGGTGGTGATATAAACGATGCGGAGATTATGGTACATGTGCGAGCTTTTTTGAGTGAGCTATAAAATCAAAAATAATGCGCAAAAATCAGAGTAAGATCCTCAGTTTTAAACATCGAGAAATATTGAAAAAATTTGGCGCCCGATTTGGCATTTAGTTTCAAATCCTGCTATCTTTGCAAGCTCTAAATTTTGCGAGAGTGGTGGAATTGGTAGACACGCTAGATTTAGGATCTAGTGCTTTAATCGGCGTGGGGGTTCGAGTCCCCCCTCTCGTACTCCTTTCTAATTATCCTGTTTATTTTACTTATTGAATTCACATTAAAAGCGGAGAATACGTGAACATTTCTGTAAAAGATCTTACTTCTGTAGATAAAGAAGTAACCATCAAAGCTAACCGAGAAGATCTTCAACCAAAATTCGACAAAGCCTTTAAGCGTTATCAAGGGCAAATCTCGTTACCGGGTTTCCGTCCGGGCAAAGTGCCTTTAGGATTGGTGAAAAAACGTTTCGGAAACGACATCGAAATCGAAGAAATCAACAAATACGTTCAGGAAGTTTTCGAAAACGAGATTGCTGAAAAACACAACCCGGTTGGAGAAGCCGAAATGGTAGATTTCCAGTGGGAAAATGACGAGCTTGAAGTGATTTTCAAGATCGGTGCAAAGCCTGAAGTTGAATTAAGCGATTTATCGAAAATTGAAGTGAACAAAATGGTTCACGATGTAAGCGATAAAGAAGTTGAAGAAGAACTTGAGCGTACGCTTGAGCGCGAAGGTAACTGGGAAGATGTGGATGGCAAAATCGACAAAGAATCTAAAATTATTGCAGATGTAGATTCTTTAGATGACGACGGTAATGTTGTAGAAGATGAAGCCGATAAGGATCAAACCATCGACATGCGCCAGGATGCTGCCAAAGAGTTCTTAAAAGCTCTGAAAGGCAAAAAGGCAGGCGATGTGGTTGATATGAAACTCGAAGAAGATGGCGAAAAAGATCATTTCCGGGTTACAGTAAAAACGGTGCAGAAGCTTCATAAAGCTGAATTGAATGAAGAATTCATTTCTAAGAATAGCAATGGCGAAGCATCGAACGAAGATGAGTTCAAAAGTTTTCTGAAAAGCAAAATGCAACAGTATTACGATCAAACTTCCGATGACATGTTCCGCAGTGGCGTGGTTGAAGCGCTAACTGATGCGCACGAGTTTGAAGTGCCGGTTGCATTTGTTGAGCAAGTAAAAAGCTCGTATGTAAATCAGTTGAAGCAACAAATGGGAGGAAATCTTCCGGAAACCTTCGATGAAAACAGTTATCGCGATGAAATGACCGAACAAGCAGTGCGCGAAGCACGTTGGTATTTCATCAGCCAGAAATTGCAAGAAACATTTGAAGATATCGAAATAAAACCCGAAGATATCGACGAGTTTCTTTCGATAGAAGCAGCGCGCTATGGTGCAACCACCGATCAACTGAAAGGTTATTACGCACAAAACCCAAGCATGCTCGAATCACTACGCAGTAGCATTAGAGAAAACAAGGTGTTCGAGAAGCTTCAGGATGAGGTAAAAATAAAAGAGTTGGACAAAGACGCTTACCGAAAGGAACAGGAAAAGAAGTCTAACGCCGATAAATAATTACTATTACCACAATGACAAAGCAACCATTATTTGAGCAACCCATTTACGAAACAAATCAACAGATAGAAAGCAACCTAGTGCCGATGGTGATTGAAACCACCAGCCGTGGCGAACGTGCTTACGATATCTATTCGCGTCTGTTAAAAGACCGAATCATCATTCTGGGAAGCGGAATTAATGATGTGGTTGCAAGTTCAATTGTGGCTCAGATGTTGTTTTTGGAATCTGAAGATCCTGAAAAAGACATTAACCTTTACATCAATAGCCCGGGTGGCGTTGTTTCTGCCGGTTTAGCGATTTACGATACCATGCAGTTAATTAAATGTGATGTAGCCACCACTTGTATGGGCATGGCTGCAAGCATGGGCGCAGTTTTACTTACAGCCGGAACTGCAGGAAAAAGAAACTGTCTACCCCACTCTCGTGTAATGATTCATCAGCCTTTGGGTGGTGTGCAAGGTCAGGCCAGTGACATCGAAATTGAGGCTCAGGAAATTATCCGCATCAAAAAAGAACTGAGCCAGATTATTGGTGACCATGCAGGTAAAACCCTCGAAGAAATCATCAAAGATTCGGATCGAAATAATTGGATGTCGGCTGAGGAAGCCAAAAACTACGGCTTGGTTGATAATGTGATAAGCAAAGCCGGCGCCAAGAAATAGATTATTTTTGTAGATTTAAGGCATGAGTGATAAGGAAAAAAATAACGACATCGTAAATTGTAGTTTCTGTGGGCGATCCAGCCTAGAAGTAAACAGCATGGTTGCCGGCCCCGGAGTATACGTTTGTGATCGTTGTGTGGAAGATGCCTCCAGCATTATTAAAAGTGACTTAGCTTCTCTTGCGCGACGCCGCGAGAAAAGCTTTAAGCCAATGCTCAAGCCTATCGAAATTAAGGCCAAGCTCGACGAATACGTGATCGGGCAAGAACAAGCTAAGAAAACCCTGTCGGTTGCTGTGTACAATCACTACAAACGAATTAGTAGTGACAGCATGGAAATGGACGACACCATGATTGAGAAAAGTAATATTGCGTTACTTGGACCAACAGGTAGCGGTAAAACTTTGCTGGCTCGTACCCTTGCTAAAGTTATTGATGTTCCCTTCACCATCGCTGATGCTACCGTACTTACGGAAGCCGGATATGTAGGCGAAGATGTGGAAAGCATTCTAAGCAATTTACTCCAAGCTGCCGATTACGATGTAGAGCGTGCTAAGCGAGGAATTGTATACATTGATGAGGTTGATAAAGTAGCTCGTAAGAGCGACAATCCATCCATTACACGAGATGTGAGTGGCGAAGGTGTTCAACAAGCATTACTGAAAATTCTTGAAGGTACGGTTGCCAATATTCCACCTAAAGGCGGAAGAAAGCATCCCGAGCAGAGCTTTATTCAGCTTGATACCGCTAATATTCTGTTTATTTGTGGTGGAGCTTTCGCGGGATTAGAAGAAATCATTTCCCGCCGATTATCAACCAGTTCAATGGGTTTTCATACCCGCGAGCAAGTTAAGTTCGATAAAGAAGATCCGGAGATTTTCACTTACATCGAGCCTGAAGATCTTCAGCGATTTGGTTTGATTCCGGAATTGATTGGTCGGCTACCGGTAATTTGCGGATTACATGAACTTTCGGATGAAGCTATGCTCGATATTTTGCAAACGCCTAAAAACGCCATCACAAAACAGTATAAAAAACTGTTTAAAATGGAAAATGTTGATCTGGAGTTCGAGACAGATGCGCTTAATGCGATTGTTAAGAAGGCGAAAGCACGAAAAACAGGTGCACGTGGATTGCGATCGATCATGGAAGCCGCCATGCTTGATATCATGTTTACCCTGCCCTCAATGAAAAATGTGGCACGATGTATCATTACTAAAGATACCATCGATAAAAAAGCCCCGCCGGTGTATGAAAAACAAAAAGCAGCCGGTTAAAGAATCTAACCCCTCGCATGCTTCATGTGAGGGGTTTTTTATTTAGTGCTGAAGCACTTCTTCCCTATATTCAGCTAAAAAATTCCGATGAATCTCTTTTCGCGCACCGATTGGATTAAAATAATGCTGATCGCCTTTCTGTTGATGTTAGGAGCAGGATCGTTGGTTTATAACAATTATCTGGTTGGGAAAATCCTAAAGCAAGAACGCGTAAGTGTAGAACTCTGGGCAAAAGCTATCGAGTACAACGCTTTGCCGGTTCATCAACAGGCGAGCACTAAGCTGCTGGAACTTGCAGGAACTTTGATGCAAATGGAAACCGTGCCAGACAGCATTGTTCAGCAACTCATCGAAATTGAAACACTTCGCAGTTCACGTGATTTTGTAACGGATGAACTAATCCTGGATGAATCCCGAAATTTTGAAATTCCTGCAGTGGTGGTCGATGAAAACGATGTTCCATTGGAATATGCCTATCTTAGCAACGATACTACTTCGAGTCAGGAGATATCGGTGGAGTATGGGTTTAAAAATGTACCGGCAAATAAAATTGATACTCCTGAGAAACGAGCAAAGTTGGTGGAGAAACTGAAAGCCACCAATCCCCCCATCGAAATAATTATTGGGGATGAAAACAGGCGCATTTCGCAATTTGTGTATTATGGTGAAAGTCCGACCGTTCAAATTTTAAGATACTTTCCATACATACAGATTGGGATTCTCACCTTACTTTTGGGAGTTGGTTACACCACCTATCGAAGCATAAAGTATACCGAACAATCGAACCTTTGGGTGGGGATGGCTAAAGAAGCGGCTCATCAATTGGGTACGCCTATTTCAAGTTTATTTGGCTGGATTGCTTTGTACAAAGAAGATCATAAAGAGGATGAGGAAGCACTCAAACTTATTACCGAAATAGAGAACGATGTTCAACGGTTGAAGGGAGTAGCGGAACGGTTTGGTAAAATTGGTTCCTCTCCAGAATTAATTCCAATGTCGATTGCTCCGGTAATGGACGAAGTAACTGCGTATATGGAGCGACGTTTACCACAGCTTGGTAGAGCAGCCTCGGTTGATAAAAAGCTGGTAGCTACCGGAAACGTAGCTTTGAACCCCGAATTATTTCAATGGGCAGTGGAAAACCTTGTTAAAAATGCGATGGATGCGGTGAAATCGAAAGATAAACCGGCACATATAAAAATTCGCTCATCCGAAAAAGAAGGACAGGTAATTATTGATATCATCGATAATGGATGTGGCATCGAATCAAAAAACTTCAAACATGTTTTTCGTCCGGGTTATAGTACTAAAAAAAGAGGTTGGGGACTTGGATTGAGCTTAACCAAACGAATCATAGAAGAATACCACAAAGGGAAAGTATTTGTACAGGCAAGCGAGGAAGGAGAAGGAACAACTATGCGGATTATGCTTCCGCTGGTATAAAATTAATCGTCGGTAAAACCACGCTTTTTCGCGTATTCGTACAACTCGGTTTTCAGTAGATTTCTACCCCGGTGTAATCGAGAACGAATGGTTCCGATGGGTACATCTAGCATGTTCGATATTTCTTCGTACGTAAAACCGTCTACATCACACAATAAAACCACCGTTCGGAAATCTTCCGGTAACTTTGCCAACGCATTGGTAAAGTTATCATCCATCAGATTTCTGAAGATGATGTTCTCTAAATCTGAAGTATCGGTACGTTCTGCACGTACCGACTCGTAGTAAGATGAAACTTCATCGTAATCAACGCTTTGAGGTTTTTTCTGACTCTTGCGGTAATTGTTGATGAATGAGTTTTTCAGAATTCTAAACAACCACGCTTTCGCATTGGTGCCTTTTTCGTAACTATCAAAAAAACGAAATGCTTTAACTATGGTATCCTGAACGAGATCTTCTGCATCGCTATGATCGGTAGTGAGGCGTAGAGCAAAATTATATAACGAGTCCAGATGAGGAATAATCTCGTCGTTAAATGCTTCTTGCTTTTTAGAAATGGTACTGCTCAATCTATACCTCAAATTCGTTCTCCGTTAATTAAGGCAATTTTTATCACTAATGTAACCGAATGCGAAAAATTAACATGGATAGTTAGTAGCTGAATGTATTAAACCTGAACAACTAAGGTAAATAGATAGAATTGATAGGGATAAAAGGGAACATCTTATTGATAAAAGGTGATTACCATAACGTCGTAAAGGGCGTGAGTCCAAGCGGCTACACCAAATCCCCGGGCAACATAAATTCCGTTGAGAATTAACCCAAAAATAAACCGGAATAAAAAGGAATTTAAGGTGAATAAATCTCCCATCGAGCCGGTATAATGCACAGCTGAAAATAAAAATGCTGAGAGAACAACAGCTGCTGAGATTGATGCCCACTTTTTGTTATTAAATAATTTGTTGAAAAGAAGTATCAATATTGAAACAAGAAATACTCTAAAAAATAATTCTTCATAAAGTCCGGCTCCTAACGACAGAGCCAGCTTTTGTAAATAGGTGAGCTCCTCGATGGGATTTGTTGCAGACATATTGAGCAATGCTGTAGTGAGTGTAGAACTGATAAAGGCCACAATTACACCATAAATAGTTGATTCAACAAGAAGCGCCGGAAAATACTTGAAATTCAGCGTTCTAAGGCGTTCACGTTCTTTATATAGAATGATAATTCCGGCCAATAGAACCACCAATAAGCTGAAAGAAACCGCATTTACACCTAGCGAAGTAAATATTGTCTTAATCCAAACATCAACACTGATGCGTACAATTTGTTCGGCCGATGGTTGCGAAATAATGATGAGGCCTTCGTAGATAAGAAAAAGTGGAAGGCTAAATAGAAAACTGTAAAGCAGTGTTTTTGTATCTGATAAATATTGCTTTACGGTATTCATATTATTGATTGGTGTAAATATTCACAAAAGGGTCATTCTCCGACTCGAGCTCTAATATTCGATAAGCCTCTTGTGAAAGTTTCAATCCTGATTCAGTAATACGGTCGTTGATTCGAACGAAAATTCCTTTACCTGTTTTGCTGTTTTCAACAAACAAGATACTTCCAATGGTAATATTGGAATGGGCTGCTGTTAACGCTTCCGGGTTATACAATTCACCGGACGAAGTGGAATTTCCACGCTCTGTATCCTGATATGCAGAAGCTTCTACCCTTCCCAGATTTTGAAGCTTGGCCTCGGTCTTAAATGGGTTTTCAAAATTTCCTGTTGGAGGTAATAGTACCGTAATCCGCTGATCGGCATTCAAAGCATTTAGATTGACCTCAGGATTTAACAAGCGCAGTTCATATTCTGTCATTTTGAATTTTTCCAGAAGCTGAGACACCGTTTCTCCTTCACTAATGGTGTACACCACAAAACTACCCTGAGGTGTATTTCCCTCAAAGTATTCCTGAGCAGAGGGCGCTACACTGTCTTTCACTTTTCGAACGGTTAACCGTTGGCCAATTCGAAGCAAATCACTTTGCAAATCGTTAAGAGCACGTAATTCTGATAGCGACATCGAATGCGCACGCGCAATGGTTGTAAGGTTGTCACCGCTTTTTACGATGTAGAATGCATTCTCTTGAGGCTGCAAAATAGATATTAGTGATTCCCCTTCTTCTATGGGTTCGGGAGTGGCTAATTCTTCTTCCCCTATGTAGTAAACAAGCTCCTGTCCGATGGCGAGTGCATTATCATTTAGATTATTCCAGGCTCGCAACTCAGCAACCGAAACATCTAAGGTTCTGGAAATGGAATACAGTGTTTCTCCTGCTTTAACCGTATGCACTGCTTGTTCCTGAGCTGTTGCAGATGCAGTAAATAGTATAAGAAATAATATCACACTGAATAATCGATACATCATTATGATTCGGTTTCGAGTTGTAAAGTTAGCAGAGCGGTGGCGAGTTCTGATTTTGCGTGAACATCGCGCAAACGTTCGGCAACTTCAATTCCTTGTTTATAGGTAGAAATTGCCTTTTTGTTCTCATTTTGAAGCTGATACTGCCCTCCTAAATGATAATAAACACCAACATATTCTGGATCTCTACGGATAATATCCTCAAACAAAAGCACTGCTTCTTTCTGTTTTTGCACCTTTATCAGTTCTAATGCTAGGGCAAACTTCGAAAACAAATCATCAGGATGTTGCTTTACCCGTTGCAGAAGTGGCTTTATGTTTTTTGAGCTCATTACTTCCCAAAATTCTGATAGCGTTCTTCAATTTCGGCCATGGAGTCGCCACCAAACTTCTCTAAGAAAGCATTTGCAATTACCGGCGCAATTACGCTTTCGGCCACAACAACGGCTCGTGGTAATGCACATACATCGGAACGCTCATAACGCGTATCCTGTGATTCTAGCGAATGCATATCAACGGTACCTAACGGATTTAACATGGTAGGAATTGGCTTCATTGCACCACGAACGATTATTGGTTGCCCGGTGCTCATTCCACCTTCAATACCTCCTGCACGATTCGTTCCTCGCCCAAATGTAGTGCCATCGTGAGTAATTTCGTCGTGAACTTCATGTCCTGGACGAGCAGCAGCTTCAAATCCGTATCCGATTTCAACCCCTTTCATGGCTTGAGTGCCAAGAATAGCTTGCGCAATTTTACCATCAAGTTTTTGATCCCAATGTGTATAGCTACCTAAACCAACTGGAACTCCGGTTATGATGATCTCATATACACCGCCAAGCGAAGATCCCGCTTTCCGATATTTCTTAATTTCGTCTACCATGGCTTCCGAAAGGTTTTCGTCCAAGCAACGAACTTCTGAAGTATCCGCTGTTTTGTAAATGGATTCTGCACCATTGGTTGACATTGGATCAGTGATTGAACGAACGTCTTCCCAGCTTTCATAGCTAGCAGAACCTATCCTGATCACATGCCCGCCAATTTCGATTCCAAAATGCTTTAAAAAAGCACGAGCTACCGAACAGCAAGCTACCCGCATTCCGGTTTCTCTTGCACTTGAGCGTTCAATAACCGGACGAATATCATCGAAGCGATATTTTTGAGCTCCTACTAAATCCGCATGACCGGGGCGGGGCAAGGTAATTTTTTCGATGCCCTCGGCTTCGGTTTCTTTGTTCATTACCACCGGCCAGTTGGCTTTGTCTTTCTCAAACGCGCGGTTTTCCAAAAACATAGCAATTGGTCCGCCCATCGTTTTGCCAAAGCGAACACCGGAACTTATGATGGCACGGTCTTTTTCCCACGCCATTCTTCCGCCACGTCCATACCCTTTTTGGCGGCGTGCTAAATGTTCGGCGATGTATTCTTCAGTGATGGATAAACCGGCAGGCACACCTTCTACAATTCCGGTTAATCCCGGGCCGTGTGATTCGCCTGCAGTTAAGTATCTGATCATAAAATAATTTTTTTCAAAAGTTCTGCCCTTTAAATCAGGCTTCGGTAATCATTGCACAGTTTTCAATCAAAAGTGCCCATGGTTTTAGTTCAGCCTAGAGAACCAATGTATCGCACACTTCGATCGAAAAGTTGCTCATTTAGTTTGATTGTTTTTGCGATTAAATGGCTCGTTTCTTCGCACGCAAAACTGATATCCTTTACATCAAGTTTTGCTGTTCGAGAAGCTATGGAGGAAATAATTGCAATGCCAACAGTGAAGTACGCTCTAGTATGCGTTTAATCAATGTGTAATTCTCACATTTAATGCGTTTTTGTGCGAACACTTAATTGAACTACACCACCTAGATCGCTCAGTGAATTCCGGCTGATATCAACCTGCACTTTTCGTACATGAATTCCCACTCCGATACTCGCTCCTGCAAAGTCGAAATTTTCGTTTATTCTTGCCAACTCGTGCTGCCATCGATTGTATCCAAATCGAAGAAAAAATTGTCGACTTAGTTCTGCTTCAGCACCAAGAATAACATGTCTGAATAGATATTCGGTAATACTCGCGTCGCTCTCATCACCGGGAACCTCAAGTTCCCAGTTATTTAATTGCTGAAGCGTGACACTCAATTGAAACGGAAAGCGCTCCGGTTTTTTTGAAAGTCCTACAGAAATATCGAACGGGAGTTCCTCGCGGGTTTCATTAAAATAATTGATCTGATCTCCTAGATTCCTAACAGAAAAACCGGCACTAAAACGAGATTCTACATCCCGGTAATACATGCCTGCCGAACTCATCAAAGCAGATGAATTAAATGCGCCGTACGCTGAATACACAAAATCGACCGAAGCACCAGCGTGGAGTTTTGGTGAAAGTTGTGTGCTCAAAGCAGAGGTAAATGCTAAATCGCTTGCATTTAATGCGCCAAGCTCGTTCCCGTCTACATCAAACTCTGATAAATCCCCATAGCCGGCAAATCGGACTCCAAAACCTAGCGTACCAACTTTTGGAACATGTACTGCATAGTTCATGAAACCGTAACGAGCATCCGCCAGATAATTAACGAAGGTTGCATTTACATGATGTTGGGATGATTCATTTATGTAAGCCGGGTTAAGAAACATCGTGCCGGAATTACCGTGAAAAAGCCCAACGTGATTCCCACCTTGCGCGGCCATATCTGCTGCAGGAGTAACTTGTAAAAAACGATATACAGTGCTATTACTGCTTTGGGCAAAAAGCAGTGGGGAACACAAAATAAAGCAGATTAGTACTAAAAGTTGGAATCTCATAAAGATGCCGGCAAGAATGACAATTCGATGAAATGTTTTGTAATATAAGAATTGAGCAAGCAAGAAATATCCGTAGTTTAGCACGAACAGAAAATTCCTTCATGCATGGAAGCAATTAGGCAATTTGGCCAATACACTTTATTACTTTATCAGGCATTACGTTCGGTTACCGAGTTTAGTACCTACCGGAAAAATCTGTTTTCGGAGTTTGTGAAAATCGGTTATCAGTCTATTCCGATTATTATGCTTACAGGGGTATTTACCGGTGCCGTTTTAACTTTGCAAACAGCCTACCAATTAGACACCGATTTATATCCGGTTACTATTGTTGGTTCTATTGTTGGTCAGTCAATTATCATTGAGCTTGCAGCTGTTATTGGCGGATTAGTACTAGCAGGCAAAGTAGGAGCCAGAATCTCTACCGAACTAGGAACCATGAGGGTTAGTGAACAAATTGATGCCCTCGAATCAATGGGTTTTAACTCGGTTACATTTTTGATAGTGCCTCGGGTACTCGCAGGAATCTGTATGTTTCCCGTATTATACATTACTGCTGCAACCATGGGAATTGGTGGAGGAATCTTAGCAGGTGCTGTGGATGGCATTTTACCACCCGCGCAATTTATGCAGGGTGCACGTCAATTCTTTTTTCCGGAAGATGTGGTTTTTGGGATACTTAAATCCTTTGTATTTGGCTTTGTAATTACCTCTATTTCGTGTTTTAAAGGATATACCGCATTTGGTGGCGCTGAAGGTGTTGGGAATGCAACAACTCAAGCAACGGTACTAAGTTGTATTTATATATTATTAGCCGACTTTATTTTAGCAGCATTACTATTATAATTCATGATTGAAGTACGAAATCTTAAAAAAAGTTTTGGCGACAACTTGGTATGGGAGGATGTCACCTTCGACATTGAGGATGGCGAAACTACTGCTATTATCGGGAAGTCGGGCAGTGGAAAGTCGGTATTGCTTAAACATATGAATGCGTTGCTTTATCCCGATTCCGGCTCCATTCTTATCGACGGAGATTGCTTATTCGAGCTTTCTTACTCTGAGCTTCGCAAAACCCGACAACTTTTCGGCATCCTGTTTCAAGGTGGTGCGTTGTTTGATTCGATTAGTACTTTTGAAAATATCGCGTTTCCACTGCGTTATTTTACCGATATGGGTGAAGAAGAAATACAGGAAACTGTGAATGATGCACTAAAGATGGTGAATTTGGAATCGGCAGGAAAAAAATCTACTTCTGCTTTATCAGGTGGTATGAGGAAACGAGTGGGATTAGCCCGAGCCATCATTTTAAAACCACGATACTTACTATATGACGAGCCAACTTCCGGACTTGATCCTCAAACATCCGACGAAATAAATGATTTAATACTTGAAATGGCTGATACTTTAGATATCACGTCGGTAGTAATTACTCACGATATGCATAGTGTACTCAGAATTGCTGAAAAGGTAGTTTTTATTGATGGGCAAAAACTTAGTTGGTTTGGTAGTGTAGAAGAAATGAAGAAAAGCGACCATCCACCATTAGTCGATTTTATTACAGCAAGTGAGTATCAGATATAGCTATTTTATTGCAATACAAGGAGCAAAATTCAAATGAATTTAAATAATGAGTTAAAAATTGGAATCGTCGTATTAGCCGCTACGGTTATCGCATTCTTCGGATTCCGTTTTATGCGAGATGAGCCATTGCTATCGAGCGTAAACATTCTAAATACCAAATACGATAGCGTTGAAGGCTTAGTTCGAGGTAGTAGTATTTACATGAAAGGGTTTAAGGTAGGAAGCGTTCGCCAGTTGGAATATCTGCCAGAAGAAGACAGTGTGTTAGTGGTAATGAGCATTACAGAACCCATTCAAGTTACCGAAGGCTCTTATGCACAATTGGCTTCGCCAGACTTTTTAGGATCTGCGACCATTCAGATTATAAAGTCAAGGAATTCAAATGTAATAGAATGGGAAGGATTTATTCCCGGTCGTAAAAAATCGGGAGTTCTGGATGCTTTCAGCAGCGAAGGTGCTTCGATGGCAGATTCTGTACAAGTTACCTTAGAATTGGTAAACGAATTGTTACGCGGCATGAATAATTTAGAGGATGGTGCCGCTTCCGAAATTGAAGCTACTGTCTCGAATTTTAAGTCATTTAGTGAAGTTTTAGAAGAAGTGATCACCAACCGCCAGGCTGAAATTGATTCAATGATTTTTGCAACTAATAACACAATGCAAAATTTGAGTTCAATTAGCGATTCTTCCTCTGATGACCTACAAGCGTTACTTTCTAATCTAGAAGCTTTTAGTGCGGATCTTGATATGCTAAGCGAAAGTTTGGATGAATCATCTAAATCATTGGAAAGTATTTTATCTAAAATGGATGCCGGAGATGGAACTTTGGCAAAAATGTTGAACGACCCGTCGTTGTATAACAATTTAGACAGCCTCACTTTTAACCTTAACGAATTGATCCAAAACATTCAGGACAATCCAAAGGAATATCTGAAGCACATGCGATTGATTGAGATTTTTTAGGCCGCTTTTTTTACAACACACTTTTTGATATCTGATAGTTGATTCTCCTTTTTATCACTATTTGTGAATAAAAAATTATTCCTAAAATCAGGATATCGGTGTATCATCTCTAATGAAAAACATCCTACTTTTTCTTGTCCCCACCCTCATCTGGGGCTCTACCTGGTACGTGATAAAATTTCAGGTGGGAGACGTCGACCCAATGCTTTCGGTTTCTTATCGTTTCCTGCTAGCTGGTTTGCTCTTACTTGGCGGACTTCGATTTACTTCTCACTGGCGCAACTTTAATATAAAGGAGCATGCCTTTATTGGTTTACAGGGATTGATGCTGTTTGGGATTAACTACTGGCTGATTTATATGTCTGAATTATATCTGACAAGCGGCTTAGTTGGGTTAATCTTTTCTTTACTCGTATTCTTCAACATTTTGAATGCACGTATACTGTTAAAGCAGATCATCGAACCAAAAGTGATAATTGGTGGATTGTTAGGCATTCTTGGTACAGCCATGATTTTTTGGGACGACCTCCGCATTTTTTCCTTTGCCGACGGTAAGCTAACCGGCATGTTTTTAGCGATTGGAGGCACCTATGTGGCTTCGCTCGGGAATATTACCTCTGCCCGTAATCAAATGAGAGGAATGCCCGTGTTAGCTTCCAACGCATTTGGTATGACTTACGGTGGGATCGCAATGATGCTTTTCGCACTCATTTCCGGTGTTGAGTTTTCCTTTGCCCTTAATGTGAGCTACGTTTCATCACTGCTTTATCTTGCCATTTTTGGCAGCATTATTGCCTTTGGTGCATACCTAACACTTGTTGGTAACATAGGCGCCGGTAAAGCCGCGTATGTAAGTTTGATTGCGCCGGTCATTGCCCTCATTATCTCCACCGTTTTGGAAGATTACCAATGGAAAAACACCAGTATTTTTGGAGCACTTTTTATTTTGATTGGGAACCTCATTGCACTCATCAGTCGAAAGAAAAAGCATCCGGAGTCGCCATTAGAGCCCATAAACGACGATTAGCATCTCTCATCACTGAAATCTATATAGCCAATCGGAAAATAGACAATTTTTAATGTTGCAACATTGATGTTTAAACTTTATTATTTGTCACGCTATTATTTATAACAACATTACATACTATTATTATGAAAACATTTAAAGTACCAACCATCAATCAAGTATCTGAAACCAACCAATCGGTTTTTGAAAATCTAAAAAAGAATGTGGGCTTTGTACCCAATCTTTATGCAACCTATGCTTATAACGATACTGCGTTATCAGATTATTTAACTCTACAAAACAGAAAGAGCACATTATCTTCTAAAGAACGCGAAATTATCAATCTGGTAGTTAGCGAAATCAACCAATGCTATTATTGCCTTTCAGCTCATACCGCCATTGGAAAAATGAATGGCTTTTCGGATGAGCAAATCATTGAAATCCGCCAGGCGGATATAACATTTGATGACAAATATGCTGCTCTTGCCAATTTTGTAAATAGTGCCGTAGAAAATCGTTCAAAGCCTTCGCAGGAAGCTGTTGATTTACTTTTTGAAGCAGGATACACCGAGGCTCAATTAATAGATATCGTTATGGTAATTGGTGATAAGATGATCAGTAATTTTATTCACGGTACTACCAATATACCCATCGATTTTCCGGAAGCACAACCACTTGAAGAGGTTTTAGCAAATGCTTAAACCATAACATTTCATTAAAGGTCGGGGACAAAATTGATCCGGCCTTTTCTTATTTTTTAACCATGACTACAGCACAAGAAGAAATTAAACAAAGCAAGGGTTTTCAGAGCGAATGGCATAAACTGCGGGTCAATTTGCTCATCACCAATGGATGGTTAAAAAATCTGATTAAGGATTTTTTGGATGAGTATGATATCACCCAACAACAGTTTAATATTCTGAGGATTTTACGTGGCGCAAAAGGTGAACCACTCTCCACTAACGACTTAAGCGATCGAATGATCGATAAAATGTCGGACGCCTCCCGAATTGTTGATCGCTTAATTTCGAAAAACTTAGTGCGCAAAAATCCTTGTCCGCACGACGGCCGTAAAATTCAGGTTTTTATAACCGACGAAGGTGAATCTTTACTTTCAACCATTGATGCCGAAATGGATACTTTCAATGCAAAATTCGATGCACTTTCCCTTGAAGAGGCTAGAACCTTGAATCAGTTATTAGAAAAATTACGCGGTTGATCCCTTCAAATAGGCATTAAATAAACTTCCCGCTACTCTAGCTGTTTTCCCTTCTTGATCAAAGATTGGATTTAGTTCGCAGACATCCATCGAGATTAATTTCCCACTTTCCTGAGTCACTTTTAGAACGCTCAATGCATCCTGTATCCGAATTCCATTCCATGCCGGGGCACTAACTCCGGGTGCTATAGTAGCATCGAACACATCCAAACAAATGGTGCAATAAATGTGAGTATGCTTCTCGATAAAGCCTTTCGCACGCTTTAACGATGATTCAAAATTTGTTAACACGTGTGAGTTAGTTGTCCAATCCGCACCCATCGATCGAGCTTTATCCAAGAGAAAACGGGTGTTATTATCCTCGTTCAATCCAAAAGCATGATAACCGAGCCTCAAATTTTGCTCATTGCAATAATCGAATACTTGTAAGGCCCACGAACCCGAATGTGCGCCGGAATCATAGGCTCGCATATCCAAATGGGCATCAATGTTTAGAATTCCGAGACTGAATTCAGCCTCTGTTTTTTTCAGGTGATTTAAAATCCCCATTAAATGACCAAATGCAGTTTCATGACCACCACCAATCACAAAGGGTTTTGCTTTTGCAGCTAGTAATTGCTCTATAGCCTCCGCCAGATTCAATTGTGCTTTTTCCAGATTTTGACCAGCTACTTCAATATTTCCCAAATCAAAAAAACTGTCTTTTTCTCCGTGGTAGCACAACGATCCTATCGATTTTCGAAAGTAATCGGGACCATCAGATGCTCCAACTCTGCCTTTATTTCTGCGAACACCTTCATCACTAGCAAAACCAATTAACGCAACGTGATCTTTTTTAAGCTGATTGAATTCCGGATTACATTGCACCACCTGATGCAATCGAAATTGTGATTCATCAGTAGTAGAATCAATTCTACCAGACCAAATCCCATCTTTCACCAGCTTGATATGTTGTAATTTATTAGTCATAAATGTTGCAATCGCTCCCAATAATGGTACAATGTGGTCGAAGTTGTCCTTGGCGATAGAAAATATTGCGGTAATCGTCGGTTTCGAAGATGCTAACCCTCGCTTCTTTTCCTTTTTCGATGGTGCCTACATCCTGTCGAAGTGCATAGCCGGCACGATACGTAATGGCCGCCAATGTTTCTGCTATCGTTAATTTTTGTGATGCGCCTAAAAGTGCAGCCTGAGTTACCAAATCGCCCATCGGAGCTGATCCGGGATTCCAATCGGTGGCAATGGCTAGACAAGCGTTGTTATCCAATAAAGTTCGAGCAGGAGTGAATTGCATCCCCAACCCAAGCGATGCGCCGGGTAAAGCTACGGCAACCGTATCCGAGTTTCCAAAACGTACAGCTGCCTCATCCATAGTTTGCTCAAGGTGATCTGCTGAAACGCAGCCCAAACTTACCGCCAGTTCTGCTCCACCTTTCGAAAACTGATCGACATGCATGGTCATTTCAAATCCCAAATCCTGCATTTCTTTTGCATACCATTCGGCTTCTTCAATTGAAAAAGCGCCTTGCTCTACAAAAATATCGGCTCTTGCTGCAAGTTTTTCTTTTTTGATTACCGGTACCACTTCGCGAATTAGCATTTCTAAATAATCTCGATTTGAACCATCGAAGTCGGAAGGTTTTAGATGTGCACCTAAAAATGTTGGAATTAATGTCGCCGCAGTTTGCTCATTTGCTGTTTGAATAGCTCGCAGCATTTTTAGTTCATCATCAACAGATAATCCATATCCCGATTTTATTTCAATAGTGGCGATTCCTCGTTTTAAGTGATCTTGCACACGATTTAAAATCACTGTCACCAATTCCTCCTCCGATGCAGCACGAGTGGAGCGAACGGAATCCATTATTCCACCACCTGCTTCTGCGATTTCCAGATAACTCTTGCCGGCAACTCGTAGGGCGTAATCATGTACACGATTACCACCCCAACATAAATGAGTATGACAATCCATAAAAGCCGGTAAGGCCACTACTTTTTTATCTGAAATGGAGATCCGCTGCTCATCGGGAAACACTTCTTTCAACGATTCGAAACTCCCGATTTCAACAACCCGACCATTCCTGATCACAATCCCTGCATCTTCAATTACCGAAAGCTGTTCATCCAAAAGCCCTCCATGTAGCGGCAATCTCGACATGGGTAAACACTGAGTAAATGGTCCGTAAAGCATGATTAAATTAATATATAAGTGAAATATTTTTGTCTATTCTAAGCATGAAATCATACCCCCAAATCTTAATTCTCAAATCTCCTATTCGCATACTTGTAATTCATTTCCGACCTCACCCTGTCCCTCTCCTTGGTAAGGAGAGGGGACTTTGGAAAAGGCTCGTAACTATATCAACGAGTCCTCCTCCTTGAGAAGGAGGAGACAGAGGAGGTCGAAAAATCATATTATCAACCCGTGCTCTTCCCCAACTTCCGTTGCCAGTTCATAACCCGCATCATGATGGCGAAAAACTCCCATTGCAGGATCGTTGTGTAAAACTCGCTTCAGGCAATCTTCAGCTCTATCGGTTCCATCGGCTAACACCACCATTCCGGCGTGTTGACTGTATCCCATGCCAACGCCACCGCCGTGATGGAAACTAATCCACGTTGCACCACCGCTAGCGTTCGACATTAAATTGAGTAATGGCCAATCGCTTACCGCATCGGTGCCATCTTTCATGCCTTCGGTTTCTCTGTTTGGAGATGCCACCGAGCCACAATCCAAGTGATCCCGACCAATCACTATTGGAGCTTTCACATTGCCATCTCGCACCAAATCGTTGAAGATTTTCCCTGCCTTTTCCCGCTCGTCCATTCCTAACCAGCAAATGCGGCAAGGTAATCCTTGAAAAGCTACTTGTTCGCCGGCTTTATCCAACCAGTTGATGAGCGCTTTGTTTTCGGGAAATGCTTCTTTCAGCGCTTGGTCGGTGGTATAAATATCTTCAGGATCACCGGATAATGCTGCCCAACGAAAGGGGCCTTTTCCTTCGCAAAAAAGCGGACGAATATACGCCGGAACAAATCCCGGAAAATCGAAGGCATTTTCAACGCCGCCTTGTTTTGCATAAGCCCGAAGATTATTCCCGTAATCAAAAGTGATTGCTCCTCGATCTTTGAGTGTCAACATATGGCGAACATGTCGAGCCATACTTTCAATCGATCTGCGTTCGTATTCTTTGGGATTGGATGTCCTCAACTCGATGGCTTCTTCGAATGAAATTCCATGAGGCACATAACCATTCAAAGGATCATGAGCAGATGTTTGATCCGTAAGAATATCGGGGGTAATTCCATCTTCAATCAACCTTTCCAGCACATCCCCGATATCGCCAACCAATCCCACCGAGATATTTTCTTTTTTCTGTTTGGCATCCATCACCCATCGAATGGCTTCCTCGTACGAATGCGTCATTCGATCGATGTACTTGGTTTTGATTCGTTTTTCGATGCGACTCGGATCAATATCCACACCCAAAAAAGTAGCTCCGGCCATGGTAGCTGCTAAAGGTTGAGCCCCTCCCATTCCACCAATTCCACCGGATACCAAAAGCTTGCCCGAAAGATCTCCACTAAAGTGTTTATCAGCACAGGCTACGAAAGTCTCGTAGGTTCCTTGAAGAATTCCCTGAGTTCCAATATAAATCCACGAACCGGCAGTCATTTGTCCGTACATCATCAAACCACGTGATTTCAACTCATTAAAATGATCCCAATTCGCCCATTCCGGTACTAAATTGCTATTCGCAATGAGCACTCGTGGCGCCTCAGGATGCGATCGAATTACGCCCACCGGTTTTCCGGATTGCACCAACAAACTTTCATCGTTTTCCAGAGTTAGTAGCTGCTCAATAATCTTTTCCAGAGCTTCGCGGTTTCGCACTGCCTGACCATTTCCACCATACACGATAAATTCATCGGGGTTTTCTGCCACTTCCGCATCCAGATTATTCAGCAGCATGCGAAGTGGAGCCTCGGTTTGCCAGCTTTTAGTATTTAATGTTGCTCCGGTTGGTGCTTTGTAGTTGGGATGAGCAGCGTAGGTATTAAGAAAGTCCGAAAGCTTCATCTAAATCTCCGTTCAATGAAATATTTAATTTTTTTGCGGTTTGATTGGCGACCTGATTTAATGCGAGTGAAGTAATCAATTGCTGTGCTTTGGCAATATCTACCCCAAACACGCGATCCTGATCTGCGTGATCTATTTTAGTACGAACCAAGGCATGGCATTCTTCCAAAATTGGACCCGATTTCATGGGACGACGGAAATCGAAAGCCTGTGCGGCCGTGACTAACTCAATTGAGAGAATTTTGCTGATGTTGTCGATCACTTCATTCAGTTTCCGAGCACTTATCGAGCCCATACTTACGTGATCTTCCTGCCCAAGTGAGGTCGGTATGGAATCTGCAGATGCCGGAAAACACAGTGATTTGTTCTCACTAACCAATGCTGCCGATGTGTATTGAGGAATCATGAATCCTGAATTCAGACCGATGTCGTTCATCAGCAGTTTTGGAAGTCCTTCATTACCACCTTCGAGTAATAAATAAATTCGTCGATCAGAGATATTTCCCAGTTCATGAGCTGCGACGGTCAGGTAATCGCATGGAATAGCTAATGGTTGTCCGTGAAAGTTTCCTCCGCTGATGGATTCCTCGGCAGATAAAATGATGGGGTTGTCGGTTACCGAATTGATCTCAATCTCGACCAACTCTTTAACATGCTTCCAGGCATTTCGGGAAGTTCCATGCACCTGAGGAATACATCGAATGGAATAGGGATCTTGCACCCGTCCGCATTCGGCATGACTTTGCAACATCTCCGAACCATTCAATAACGTCCGCATTCGATGAGCTACTAACTTGCATCCATCAAAAGGGCGGATGTCATGCAATTGCTTCTCAAACGGACTTGCAGAACCAAGCACGCCTTCCAAGCTCATCGCCCCGATGATGTCGGCCACATCTAAATAATGATACATCCGATACACAGCCCAGGCTGCGTGGGCTGCTATAAATTGTGTTCCGTTTATCAGCGCCAAGCCTTCTTTTGCCTGCAGTTTGAGCGGTGTCATTCCAAGCTGCATGTAAGCCAAATCAGAGGAAACTCGCTCCCCTTTCCAATCAAATTCGCCTAAACCAATCAGCGGTAAAAACAGATGTGCCAGCGGTGCCAAATCGCCGGAAGCGCCCACCGATCCTTTTTCAGGAACCACCGGAATCATGTCCTGATCCACAAAAAATAACATCCGATCCAATGTTTCTTCTCGAATGCCTGAGTAACCAAAACTTAAGTTGTGCAGCTTTAGAATCAGCATCATTTTGGCGAGCTTTGAATCAATGGCGTTACCCACCCCCACACTGTGGCTCCTCAAAATATTTTCCTGCAACTGTCGGGTATCTTTTTTGGAAATGGTGGTGTTACAAAGCGGACCAAAACCGGTATTTATTCCATAAACCACATCTCCACGCTCCACAATCTCATCCACATAGCTACTGCTTTGTCGGATTTTATTCCGAACTGTTGGCGTCAGCTCTCCTTTTCGCCGACCTTCAGCCAAATCAACCAACACCTGAATAGTCAGGCGATCTTCACCGAATTTAAATTTCATATCTCATTCCAATTTGACTAAATGTATGTCGCTCATCCGATAACTTGTAATTACCAGTTTTTATATATTTATAATTATGAGTAATGAATTAGAGTTGCGACATCTACGCTATTTTAGAAGAGTTGCCAAAGAACTGCACTTTGGCAAAGCAGCCGAGCAGTTGTTTGTAACCCAGCCTGCACTTAGTCGGCAAATCAAGCAGTTGGAAGAAATTCTTGGCGTTTCATTATTTCTCAGAACCAAGAGAAGTGTGCAGCTTACCAAAGCCGGTGAATATTTACTCGCCGAATCTAATCAACTATTTGAGCACCTCGAGTTCGTTAAAGACAATCTTCGGCACATTCAAAATGGAGATCAAGGAGAACTTAGAATCGGATTTGTGGGGTCGGCCATGCAATCGGTTATTCCCGAGCTATTGAAACATATCAATACAGAATCGCCGGGAATTCATACCGTGCTTACTGAACTGCCCAATCAGCAACAAATCGATATGCTAAAAACCGATCAGCTGGATATAGGTTTTATCCGAACTTTACGCCTTCCATCAGGTATCGAAAAACTGGATGTGCTGGAAGAAAACTTTTGTTTGGTTGTTCCCGAGCAATATCCGTTAGATCAGCACTCATTTTCATCAGTATCGGACTTAAAAGATGAATCGTTCATCCTGTTTTCGAGTCAGTACAGCCACGGTTATTTTGATAAAATCATGAGCATTTTTGAGGATGCCGGGTTTAGTCCACAAGTTGCGCATGAGTCGGTACATGCAAGCTCGATATTTCGGCTTGTGGAGCATGGACTGGGAATGGGAATTGTTCCAAGTAGTCTAAAACAGGGCTTCAATTTGAATATCAAATTCATAGAGCTTACCCAAATTCCCCAGCGAACTACGCTTTCTGCCGTTTGGAAGACCAACCATCGCAATCCTTTGGTAAATCGGGTAATACCGCTTCTAAAAGCGCTCTAAAATCTGATTTGGGAATGTTCTTTACCTCAATTACTATGTGGGAATCCAATCTAACTAATCCACCAAACTATGGAACATGCAATCAGCTGGTTTGAAATTCCTGTTTCAGACATCGAACGCGCTACCACTTTTTATGAAACTATTCTGAATATAAAACTCGCCTCGCTAGATATGGGTGATGAATTTAAAATGGCTACTTTTCCCAGTGATTTGGAATCGGTATCGGGTGCACTGGTTTTTAACGATAGCTGGTACAAACCAAGCTCGACGCACGGCCCATTAGTATATTTGAATGCAAATCCTGATTTACAAACGGTATTGGATCGTATTGAACAAGCCGGTGGTACGATCACCATTCCGAAACGACAGATTTCTCCCGAACATGGACACATGGCAGTTTTTGAGGATTCGGAGGGAAATCGAATTGCTTTACATTCCAATCATTAATAGCGGAACAAACGAATTGAATTACCGTAATTGATTCGGAATTAAATGCAGGCTTTATGAAAAAAGGAATCAGTTTTGGGATACTGGCGCTCGTACTTAGTGCCGCTACTTTTGGGCAAACAATGGATGAAGGTATCGAGCTTTTTGAATCCGGAAATCACGAGGAAGCTGCTTCGGTTTTTGAATCCCTAAAAAAAACACAGTCCGAAAATCCTCAGCTATACTTTTATTTGGGCCGAATTGAGTTCGACAAAGACGAATACAAAAAAGCCACAAATTTATTCGAAGAAGCTGCGGATTTGGATGATGACAATTCAATGTACCGAATGTGGATGGGACACTCGTTTGGGAGACAAGCTCAAAATGCATCAAAACTACGTCAGGCCGGATTAGCCCGTAACAGTCGTAGAAACTACGAAAAAGCCATTGAGCTGGATCCAACAAATGTAGAAGCGCGCGAAAGTGCGATGGAATATTACCTGCAAGCGCCGGGCTTTTTAGGTGGTGGAAGAGACAAAGCAGAGTTGCAAGCTTCTGAAATCGAAACATTAGATACCGAAGCCGGAATTCGCGCCTGGGGCCGAATTTACACCTATTACGATGAAGTTGATTTTGCGAATTATCACTATCAATCTGCGATAGAAAACCATCCTGAAATTATGGTGTCGTATTATCGCTTGTACACCTTTCATTTTAACAATCAAAATTACGAACAGGCCGCTGATATAGCCATTCAACAACTTCAGGTGAACGATACCACCGCTGCTATTTATCACAATCTGGCGAATGCACAGCAACGGTACGAGTTGTTTGATCAAGCCATGGAAAACTACGAAAAAGCCTTAGCCATCGACCCTGAGTTTAGTGGCAGTTGGTACCAAATTGGTCGACTCGCAGCCGTATCCGGCAAGTACTTGGAAACAGGTCTTAATTATGTGGAGCAATTTATCGCGATTGGGGACGAACTTGGTGCTACCAATCTCGCTTGGGCTAATTATCGAAAAGGAAGTATTCTCGAACACTTGAATCGAGAAGCGGAGGCTAAAGCGTCGTATCAACAAGCATTGCAGTTTGATCGCGATCACGAAGAAGCCAAGAAAGCGCTGGCAGCCCTGAATTAATCGGTGTCTTCAGATTTACGCTTCGACTTTTTATTCTCTAGCTTCATGGCGAAGTAAGCCGCTCCTACAATAGCAGCATCGTTCTTAAATTCGGCAGGTTTAAAACGTGTACTCAGTTTTATGTATGGGAGTGTTTTATGCGCTTTAGCACTAAGCTGCCCACCGATGATAAACATTTCAGGATGAAACAGCTTTTCGTAGTGCTCTAACACAAACTGAATACGTTTTGCCCACGTCTTCTTTTGAATTCCCTCTTCTTTTCTGGCACGATTGGATGCCCGTTCTTCAACGGTAATTCCCTTAATTTCGATGTGACCAAGTTCCGTATTTGGAACCAACGTTTCATCTACAAACACAGAAGATCCGATAATTTCGCCCACGGTTAATATGACGATGGTTCCTGAAATTCCTTTTCCTACTCCAAAAGTTACTTCTGCGAGTCCTGCTGCATCCGAGGCGTTCAAAGCATATACATCGCAGCCGGTGATTTCAGAAAATAAATGATCGGCATCGGCATCTACCCAAGCCTCATTCAATACGTGTGTTGTCAGGATTCTTCCTTTACGAACTGCGGCAGGCAAAGCGACTCCGACCGGACCATCCCAATCGAATTTCTTAACCACTTTATGCATTTTTGAAATCAGCTTGTGCGGACGCGTATCTTCAATTTTATCAATGGATTTTTTACCGGATAAAATCTCTCCTTTTTTGGTATCAACGATGGCACCTTTTACGCTGTCTTCCTCAATTACAATTCCTAGAACTTCCAATGGCTTAACAATTTGGTAACACGGGATTCAAACATAAGGAAAGCCGAATAATATCCAATGTTAAATCTTGAGGAATCTTGAGTTGATTGAGATAAGGATGCAGCTTTGTTTCTGGTATTTAACTCGAAGGACTGAAGTCCTTCTCTTGATAAAAGTTCAATGTCAATGGCTACTGGTTCAAGCGTCCGCTTGGTCCAAATTTAAAAACTGTAGTTTACCTCGTTCCCAACGTCCACGTTGGGAACGCTGTCCAGAAGCTCCAGCTTCGCTTTAATATCTAGATTCCATGTCTGTTATTGGGCATTAAGATCGAAATAAATGATCCCAGAAGTATCTTCTGAAATAGGATTAATTGAAAATAGCTTGGCATCATTTTTATCGACGGCTAGTTGTGGAAAAAGTCCACCTTTGTTCTCGTTTCGTAGGTCCCCTACGAAATGATCGTCAGAGGCTCTGCCTCTAATGTTAAAATTATTTGTAAGGAGTACCTCACAAACTTGTCTTACTAAATAAAAAAACAAGTTATGGGAAGAAGCCGCTTTAAAGTTCACGAAAACCACTATCCTTATTTTTTAACGTCATCCATAGTTGATGGAATATCATTATTTGCAGATATGGATATCTCTAACATATGCATAGACGCTCTATCATATCTTCAATCTAATAATTCTACAACACTTTATGGATATGTACTGATGCACAACCATTTACACTTAGTAATTGAAGCAGATGATGTTCCCAATATTATCAGAAGATTTAAGTCTTTTACTGCACGCAAAATAATCGATACGCTTAAGGCAAAAAACCAACTGTACTATTTGCGGAAACTAGAAACGAGGAAACACGACCATCACAAAGATAGTAATTATCAAGTTTGGCAAGAAGGGTATCATCCTAAACAGATATTCACTTCTGAAATTATGGTTCAGAAGTTAGCTTATATGCACAATAATCCTGTGGTAGCCGGTTTTATTGACAAACCCGGAGATTGGCGGTGTTCTTCCGCTAGAAATTATCTTGGTTTGAAGGCGGTGATACCAATTACGTTATTTAGCGGATAATATATTTATTTTGAGGCAGAGCCTCTTGTGAGCGTTACATAGCGGAGCTATGTAACGAGTAATGGAACGAGGGGTAATCACTTGTCGCACTTTTAAAAGCAGCACACTTATCCCATCAACAAAAAAGGTGAGCACTCTTCAGCACTCACCTCATTCAACGTTTAATTCGTAATTCTAAACTCGGAATTCGTAGTTCGTAATTCCTCAGTTTTCCACCAGCACCCAGCCTTCCTGATCTACCAAGCGCTTGGCGTGTTTCCACTTGATCTGCTTGGTTTCGCCGGTGTTCATGTTCTGAATGGTCACTTGATCGTTACGACCGGGCTCGGCGGCTACTTCCACCGGCTTGCGTTTAACGTTCGGTCCCATTGGATTTTGTTTTGGGGTAGCATCGGTTCCACCGGCCTGAAGTCCCATTCCGGTTGCATCGGCCTGGGTGGCGGTCATTCGGGAGGTATCGTATTTCGATTTTTCCTGCTGCGCCTGTTGTAATTCACCATTGTTTGCCTGCGCTTCGGGGAAGGATTTCCAGATCAAAGAAATAGCCTCCTGATTGATCATATCCAGCAACTGCTTGAACATATCAAACGCTTCCTTTTTGTACTCCAGCAATGGGTTTTTCTGTGCAAAAGAACGAAGGCCAATCCCTTCTTTTACCGAATCCAATTCGCGTAAATGCTGCATCCATTTATCATCGATCACAGAAAGTACCGCTGCACGTTCTAAGGCACGAGCTACTTCACGTCCTTCATTTTCTAGTGCAGATTCCACATCTACCACCACACGCATTCTGCGAATTCCATCTGTAAATACAATCTGAACTTTGCTTGGGCGACGCTCCGGATCGGCTTCTGAAATCCGCCTCATCACTTCGTACAACGGCTTCGCCATTAAATCTTCTTTGCGTTTGTACACATCCAATGCACGATCGATGATCATCTCAGTGAGTTCTGATTCATCTTTCTTGCGCCATTCTACAGTATCAAATTCTACATCAACGGCAAGCTGACGTAGAATTTCTTTATGAAGCCCCTCATAATCGCCGGCAGCCACATGTTCGTAAACAATAGACTCCACCAACTCCTCAAGCATCCCAAGAATATCAGTCCGAAGCTGATCTCCCAACAAGGCGTGTTTTCGTCGGGCATAAATCACATTACGCTGATTGTTCAACACGTCATCATATTCCAGCTGTCGCTTTCTAATGCTAAAGTTATTTTGCTCAACCTTCGATTGAGCTCTTTCCAGCGACTTGGTAATCCATGGATGGGTGATCACCTCGCCTTCTTCAAAACTCAGTTTGTCCATCACTCCGGCTACACGATCACTCATAAACAGAGCCATCAGCTTATCTTCCAGCGACACATAAAACTGCGACTCACCCGGGTCTCCCTGTCGGCCCGAGCGACCACGTAACTGCAAATCGATTCGGCGGGATTCATGGCGCTCGGTACCTAAAATGGCCAAACCGCCTTTTTCTTTTACACCGGGAGCTAATTTAATATCGGTACCACGACCGGCCATGTTGGTAGCCACGGTAACGGCGCCGGGCTGTCCTGCCTGCTTTACGATTTCACTTTCGCGTTCGTGCTGTTTCGCGTTCAACACGTTGTGCGGAATTCCGGCCCGCTTCAACATTCGGCTCATGGTTTCCGAAACATCCACGCTGGTAGTACCCACCAAAACAGGTTGCCCTTTTTCGTGGTATTCCCGAATCGTATCGATGGCAGCATTGAATTTTTCGCGCTTGGTTTTAAACACCAAGTCTTCTTTATCATCCCGCTGAATGGGGCGATTGGTTGGAATAACTACTACATCCAACTCATAAATTTCGTTGAATTCACCTTCTTCCGTTTCCGCAGTACCGGTCATACCCGAAAGTTTGTTGTACATCCGGAAGTAATTCTGCAGCGTAATGGTGGCATAGGTTTGGGTAGATGCTTCTACCTTTACATTTTCTTTGGCTTCAATCGCCTGATGCAATCCATCGGAATACCGGCGACCGGAAAGTACACGGCCGGTGTGTTCATCCACAATTTGAACCTTGCCATCTTGTACGATGTATTCTTCTTCTTTCGCAAAGTTGGTATAGGCTTTTAACAGCTGATTTACGGTATGAATTCGATCACCGCGCTCAGCAAATAAGCGATGCAGTTCACTGAACTTTCGTTCTCTTTCCTGCTGAACTTCCATTTTCGCTTCAGCAATCTTTTTCTCTTTATAATCGTCGCTGAACTCTGAATTATTTTCGATTTCGGCTATTTTAGACGACTCCAGCAACTCGATTTCTTTTTCCAGTGTTGCTGTTTCAGAACCTAAATCCGGGATTACGAAGAAATCGGGATCTTCCCCTTTTTTGGTTACGAACTCGCGACCTTTCTCCGTCATTTCGATGGAGTTCATTTTCATATCCACCGAGTAGTATAGGTACTCATCCACAATCGGCATGTTCTTGGCGTTATCAGCCAAATAAAACGATTCCGTTTTTTGGATCATTTTCTGAATGGTCGGCTCCTGCAGCATCTTGCGGAACCGGGAATTTTTAGGAAAACCACGTTGTACTCGGAACAGAGCTAAACCGGCTTCTTCCTCATTTCCATCATCCAAATGTTTTTGAGCTTCGGCAACTAAATTTGAAACCAATTTTTTCTGAGCATTCACCAAGGCCTCAATACGCGGCTTCATGTCGATGTATTTATCCGACTTGTTATCATTAGGAACCGGACCAGAAATAATGAGCGGAGTACGGGCTTCATCAATCAGGATGGAATCCACCTCATCAATAATGGTGTAGTTGTGCTCGCGTTGCACCAGCTGCTCTTTGCCAACCACCATGTTATCGCGGAGGTAATCGAAGCCAAATTCGTTGTTGGTTCCATAGGTTATATCGGCGCGATATGCTTTGCGGCGAGCTTCGGTATTAGGCTCATAATTGTCGATACATGCTACTTCAATTCCGTGGAAATTAAAGATCGGCTCGTTCCACTCGGCATCACGTTTCGCCAGATAATTGTTTACCGTAATTACATGCACACCTTTACCCGAAAGCGAGTTCAAATAGGCCGGAAAAATAGCTACCAGCGTTTTACCCTCACCGGTTTTCATCTCTGCGATTTTACCTTGATGAAGTACAATAGCACCAATAAGCTGCACATCGTATGGAATCATATTCCAGGTAATTTCATCGCCGGCTACCTTCCAGGTCTTCCCGACAAATCGACGGCAGGTATCTTTAAGTACCGCATAAGCCTCGGGCAAAATGTCATTAAGTACATCTTCGATGATGTCCAATTCTTGCTGTTCAAGTTCGTCTAATAATTCAGCAAGTCTTCTGTTTTCGCTAGGATTGGATTCCTCAATATTGTCTAGCTGCTTTTTGGTCTCTTCAATCTGAGCCCGAACATCAGCGGTAGCATCCTGAATCTTTTTTCTGAAGCCTTCCGTTCTTTCTTTTAACTCTTGATCGCTCAGCTTCTCCATCTCGGGGCCGTAAGCTTTTATTTTATCTACAATCGGCTGGATGGATTTAATGTCTTTTTCGCTTTTTGAGCCGAACACTTTGGTGATCAGCTTTCCTACTTTATCTAGCATAATCTCGCTTGGAGTGGATATTATTTATTCAAACAGCCTTAAAGTTAACCTTTAACCATAGGTGGTTCAACTGTTCTGCATTGTTTTGACAAATATTGAGCCAATTTTCTTGCGCTGACAGATTGTTTACTCATAAAAAAACCCCGGCGTAAACCGGGGCGTGGCCAAATTTGATATTTGGTCGTCATAGTATTATTCGCCTTCAAACAGATGTTCCGGCTTCCATGCCAGTTGTGTTTCTTTCATTGATTGCTCACCAATTCGGTTTGCTTCTTCCATGTCATCTGTAAGTTCATCTGCTACTACAAATGGTAACACTTTACTTGTTTCTGTAATTAGTTGTGCCATACGTTCTAAACTGTCTGCTGCGAAATTAGCTAATTCATCATGCTTACTTTCGATGGCTAGCGTATTTAGCATCGTGTATCCGCTTGCTGTCATGCTTAATGCTGTATAATTATCTCTCATAATTTTGGAGGCTGCATCTTCGCGGATGGTTCCGATACTTCCCGCAATGGTTCCGAGTACGCGTGCTGCGTTCTCTCTAAATTGATCCATCTTGGATTCATTTAATAAGCCATCAAAACTTTCTAAGGTATTTAATTGATTGGTTAATGAAATATCGATGTCGTTTAGTAAGCTCACTGCTTTCGTATTCTTTACAACATCTGAACTTTTCTGCGATCGTACCGCACTTAATAGATGTTTATTGTAATTAAATAATTCTGTAGTGTAATCTCTTAATTTATCGTTACTCATAATGTATTTTAACTGCTGTTTTTATTCAACTTCACTTATATAAAGGCGATTGATGCCTAATTTGTTCCGTAATGCGATTAGATGTACCCAATCATCCATATAGGAACTACTTATTATTACAAGTTGTAGGATTCAGACAGAGCTGATTAGCTTATTCAAAACCTTTTTTCTGATGCAGGCTGTAGTTGATTTATTATCCGGTACCCAAGTGGCCGTTTCGTTGGCAGGACTTATCCTACTGGGTGTGTATGAAAGTTTGCATCCATTTCTCGATTTTTATCAACAGAAAAAGAATAAACGCACCAAACATTTTGCTCGTAATCTGGTGCTTGGAGTAGTTAATGCGATTGTCATCGTAACACTATTCAGTGGATTGTGGCTATGGGCAACCGTTTGGGCCAATGAACATAATTTCGGGCTCTTTAACTGGATTGATTCTTTCGCTACCAACATTCCGGCCTGGGCTCGACTTTTAGGTGTGCTTCTCCTCTTTGATTTGTGGATGTATCAGTGGCATGTGATCAATCACAAAATTCCGTTTTTCTGGCGATTTCATAAAGTTCACCACGCAGATCCTTTTATGGATGTTTCTACTTCTACTCGATTTCACATCGGAGAAATTGTGCTTTCATCTGCATTTCGAATAGTAGTTTTATTACTACTTGGCATGCATTTGTGGGAATTGTTAGTGTATGAAATTATCGCTATTGCTATCATTCAGTTTCATCATGCAAATATTCAAATCCCCCAAAAAGCAGATCGTATACTTCGGCGTGTGATCGTAACACCATCCATACATAAAGTACATCATTCTAATTGGCAACCCGAAACCGACTCAAACTTTGGCACCATTTTCACATTTTGGGATGGACTGTTTCGTACGTTAAGAGTACGCGCCGATTTTAAAAATTTCAGTTTCGGTCTAGAAGAATATCCACCTGAAAAAGAGCAAGAAGTTAAAGACCTTTTCAAAATGCCATTCCATAAGAAATAAAAAACCCACACCGGAGATCTTCCGATGCAGGTTCTAGGACATTTACTAGTCAGTGTTGTTACTGAATAGTAAACTGAATCATAACGATGTTGTTTGACTCGTCGAATACAGGTGGATCGTTGGATTCTGCAGATCCATCGAATTCATACATCCCGGTAGTTCCGTTATCAATATGGAGCATTGCCCATACTTTATCACCGGCTTGCAGGGTTTCGCCGTCGTCTAACATTACCTGTACATTGGTATTATTTCCGAGAAATAATTTTGCTTTACCAATACTTGCCGGCACAACCGGAGCATCGTTACCGTTATCGCGGTGTAATACCACAAATCCATCTTCCTCCATCATAGCTTCGGCAATGGTTACCATGTTATCAGTTGCTGCCTGATCGTTTGCCATTACTGATGAGGTTGTTGAGCCCATCACCATAATCGATGTCATAAGCACACCGTTTGCAGTAATTACCGGTTGATCATGAATTCCAACGCCATCAAACTCGTAGGTTCCTTTTTCGCCGGTATCGTAGTGAACCATTGGCCAAAGTGTTTCGCCGTCTTCAACAATTTCGCCATCATTAAATATGATTTGAACGTCGTTGTTCATTCCGGCAGTAATCGGTGCTTTACCGATGATCTCGGGAACTTGCGGACCGTCATTAGTAGCATTTGAGCGATGAATAACCACCCAACCATCGGTATCAGATTCCACATCTACAGTAATAGAGTTATTCACTACCATTTGATCGCTCGCTTGTAAAGTAGAACTGTTTTCGAGAACCGTAAATGACGTTACAACAATTTCTTGTCCGTCAAGTACGGGTCCATCGAATCCATTTTGGCCGTCAAACTCATACTCGCCTATCGTTCCGGTATCAAAATGCATCATAGGATATAGCATATCACCTGCAGAAATTTCACCTTCTACCGATATTTCTACATTCTCATTTATTCCCTCATTAATGGCTGTTTTTCCAATAATTTCAGGAATCTTCGGACCTGTATTATCTGCGTTTGAAGCATGTATTACGATCCAACCTGCTTCAGCAGCGTTTACATCTAAAGTGAAAATGTTTCCTTTATTAACCTGATTTTGAACCATAATCTCAGGATTGGTTTGTGTAATTCTGAACGAAGACATAACAATGTTTTCATTCACCGTTACAGGAACGTCAAATCCATTCTGGCCGTCAAACTCATATTCACCGATGGTTCCGGTATCAATATGTAGCATTGCCCATAGCGTTTCTTGATTCGAAACTCCTTCTTCGAGTTGAATCATTACATTACTGTTTTCTCCGGCATCAACCATTGTTTTACCAATAATTTCGGGTACTTGAGGACCATCATTGGTTGCGTTGGAGCGATGTATAACAATCCAGCCATCTTGTGCGGCTGTTACGGTTTCAATAGTTACTTGATTTCCCCCAACTGTTCCCTGATTGCTTGCCATAACCTCAGTAGTTACTGGAGGTTCTTCCATGTTTCCACCGGTTGAATTATCCTCGCAAGCAGTAAATGCCATAGACATTGCAACCAGCATTGTGAATAGTTTTTTATTAATCGATTTCATTTTTAATAGTTTTAAATTTCAATTCTTGTTTCACTTATGAGTACGAAGCTTTGTAGCGATCAGATTGCCCTGAATTGAAATGATTTGCGATGAGCTAATTTTTCCGATTAATTAATGTGCAAATTGAATGAAATTCTGCTTATATTTGGAGTCTTTTGGATTACGAAATTGACATAAACATCCTGATTCATGAAACGTACATTTCAACCTAGTAATAAGAAGCGCACGAACAAGCACGGATTCCGTAAGCGCATGTCCACCAAAAACGGACGCAATGTAATTGCCGGTCGCCGTGCGAAAGGCCGCCATAAATTAACTGTAAGCGATGAGAAAAAAGGAGCAAAGTAATTTAACTGCTCCGTCTCCTCGCAGATTTACCCTCCCTAAATCTAGAATTCTGCGAGGCAGAACAAATTTCAAGAGTCTATTTTCGAACTCAACATCACTGTCTTCTGCCTCCATTTTTCTCAGATATCGAATTGCCGAAAGCAATTCACCTGAATTTAAAATCGCATTTATCTCCCCTAAAAAGATAGGTTCTGCGGTACAACGAAATCGAATTAAGCGCCTCATGCGAGAATCATTCCGACTTAATCAGGAAATATTAGAACCTGTACAAGGCGCCTCTGTGCTTCTCCATGTTGGAATAATTGCACGTACTTCTGAAATCGATTTCCAAACGATGCAAAACGAAGTAGTAACTCTGCTTACTAAACTGCGTAACCGCGTTGCCGAACACCCAATTTTAAAAACGTAGATCATTGGATAAGAATACAGTAATTGGCTTTTCTCTCATTTTTGTGCTCATGCTGGGTTGGTTTTATTTCACCTTGCCTAGCGAAGAAGAAATTGCAGAACAACGCCGACAGCAAGCCGTTCAGGATAGTTTAAACGCTCTCGAACAAGTTGAGGAAATCCCTGAAGTAACCGAACAGACACAAGAAACGCGTCAGCCTTCGTTTACTACACCGGATGAAGAAGAAGCTCCTCAACAAGTTGGGTTATTCTCATCTAACCAAGATTCTATCCAAACTGAATTTGTAGTTGAAACTCCACGTTATACAGCGGTTTTCACTAATCTCGGGGCAGGACCTTCGAAATTTACGCTTAAAGATCACAAGACTTGGGCCGGTCAACCAATTCAAATGATTGGCGACACCACACGATCTGCCTACAATACCGGGTTCTTAACCACCGAAAATTATAATGTTGATACCAATAAATTGCTGTTTACTCAGCTAACGTCAGGATCTTCTATTTTTCTGGAAGAGGGCGAAGTTGAGGAACTTACTTATGCATTAGAATTAGGTGATGGCCGACAGATGATCTACACCTACACCCTTTACGGTGGAAAATATGAAATCGACCTCGACATTCGATTCGTAGGTGTTCGCGAATACATTATTGGTAGAGCCGTTGATTTTGGGTTTAACTCAAGGTTACGATTTACGGAAAAAGATCGCGTGCAGGAAGCCTTAGCAACTACTTCTTATTTATACGCCGGCGGCGAACTTGAACAGCTTAAAGTAACCGACTTCGAAGAAAATGATGGCTATCAGGAGTTGAATGTTAACGGGAATATCGACTGGGTTGCTACTAAAACGAAATTCTTCTCGCAAATTATTAAGCCGGTAACCGATACGGAAGGTGCTTACTTAAGCGGACAAATCACCGGGGAGGTTGATGAACAAACTACCCGCCACCGTTACACAAGTACCGTAACGGCAGATATTCCTTCTGATGGCACGGTTTCGATGAATTTGTACATCGGGCCTATGCGCTATCTGGATATCAAAGATTTTGATGAACATGCTTTCGATATGGTAGAAGTCAGTTATGGCTGGCTACGTTGGTTCTCCGATCCTTTTGTGCGATTTGCGGTAATTCCCTTCTTCAATTTCTTTAGTGGGTTCATTTCCAATTACGGAGTTCTGGTAATTATTTTTGCCGTGGTTGTAAAACTCGTTCTTTCTCCTCTTACCATACGCAGTTACAAAAGTATGGCCGCCATGCGAGAGCTCCAACCGCAGATGAAAGAGATTCAGGAGAAGTACAAAAACGATCCACAGAAGCAACAAAAAGCAACCATGGATCTGTACCGGAAAAACAAAGTTAACCCGATTGGCGGTTGTTTACCGATGTTACTCCAATTCCCGATCCTGATCACCTTATGGAGATTTTTCCAAAATTCTATCTTACTTCGTCAGGAGGAGTTTTTGTGGGTAAGCGATCTTTCTGCACCGGATTATATTATTAGTCTGCCGTTCAGTATTCCGTTCTTAGGCGATCAGATTGCCGGTTTGGTATTACTAATGACGGTTTCGATGGTATTTCAGAGTAAAATATCGGCGGCAAATTCCGCGGGTGGAGCAAATAACCCGATGGCTCAGCAAATGAAAATCATGCAGTATTTCTTACCGATCATGCTGCTCTTTGTGTTCAATAACTTTGCCTCAGGATTGAGTTTATACTATCTGATTTTCAATGTGCTGTCTATTTTCCAGCAGTTGTACATCAATAAAACTACACACCAAGCTGCGGTTGCTAAGGCGTAGTTTCGTTAATCGTTATTCGTTAATTGAGATCGAATAACGATTTTCGATTAACGAATGACATTTTCATGATTAGTAAATCTCTTTTTCATTTTCCTCCGATTAGGTTCAAAGAGAATCAAAAACGCCTTTGGAATCCAATTCTCAAGAAAACCTATGTAATACGACCGGAGGAGCAGGTTAGGCTTCAGTTTGTTGAATATTTGTTGCTTGAAGTAGGATTTTCCAAGAATCGTATTTCATTCGAAAGTCCGGTTTCATTACCCAGAGATAAATCAGCATCTAGAACTGATATTATTTGTTATGATGAGGAATTTAATCCTCTACTTCTGGTTGAATGTAAAGCACCGTCTATTCAATTAGATGAAAAAGCCGCGCTTCAAATTGCACGATATAATACTGAAGTAAAAGCTCCCTATCTTCTGGTGACCAATGGCTTGTACGATTATTGGTTTCAATTTTCAGGTGATCAGATCAAAAACCTAAATTCGATACCGGATCAGTTTTCACCATTGCAAGAACTTGATTACACTTTTGAGTATTGGGTAGAACGAGGATTTACCGGGCAACATGCTCAACCGGAAATGAAGCAGTGGCTTGTCGATAATGCAATTTCACTTTACATCAAGAATACTAATCCTGCTCGTTATTTTTCATTCGAGGGCACCGAGCCCGATTTATTTCTGCCCAATTACTATCAGGTATTGATGATTAACGAGCAAACCCGATTAGCCGTAGCATTCTCATCCTCTCCATTTGGCTCAACTAAGTTTAATGCCATTCTAAATCAAGGTGGAGAGAATATTGGACTACTTTCTTCTTCTTTGGATATCGTAGCTTCGGAAGAAACTGCAAATACACTGATCCAAAACGCTCGTGGAATCAAAATGTTAGATATTGTTGAAGAGATTGGTTTCGATTACCAGAAATCAGTGAAAGACTTCGCGCAGGCTATTTCAAAATTGATGATGGCATAAGTGATGTGATTTGTTGGGACAAGTCACGAATTCTCTCTTTCTAAAAATCTATCACTTTCTCTCTCCAACGATTTTTTCCAAGCCAAATATCCTGCACATGCCAATCCGGTGAAAAGCAGAAATTGAACACTGGTAAGCACAAGTCCTTTGTAGAAGTACAGCGGAATCGAGATCAAATCGCAGATAATCCATGCAATCCAGTTTTCGAGTTTTTTGCGGGCCATTAGCCACATTCCGGTTATCGCGAAGCAGGTGGTGGTAGCATCCCAAAAAGGGACATCGCTGTCGGTGAAGTTCATCAATACGAAAACCAGTATCCCAAATGAGCCAACAAGTAATGCAACCGTAATCAACCATTCACGAGCAGTATTTAGGGTAACAGGAATTTGATCGCGAACTCCATCTGTATTTTTCCAGTACATCCAACCGTACACACTCATTACAAAGTAATAGCCATTAACTCCCATATCGGCATAGAGTTTATACTGAAAGGCGAGGTACACATAAATCAACACGCTTACGATTCCGAATGGGTAAACAAGGATATTCTCTTTCATCGAAAACAAAACGCTTAATACACCGGTGGTAACGGCAATCCATTCGATGGTAGAGGTTGCATAAACGCCTTCAATAAATGCGGATAATAATTCGCTCAATGTACTTTGGGTTAATGTGCGCGGCAAAGGTAGGAAAAAGTTCGATCGGAATTTTGTAACTTTTGGTTCCATAACGCAACCAATTTGGAACCATGGCAAACATCACCATAAAAAACATCCCCGACGAGGTCTACGAACAACTTAAAGAGCGGGCTAAACGAAATCGCCGATCTATAAATAATGAGGTGATTCATCTTATTGAATCTCAATTCAGAGCTAATCAGGTAAATGTTGAAGAAGTGCTGTATAAGGCGCGAAAGCTTCGTAGTAAGATGAAGGGAAGTCTCACTGAAGAAGAAATACGACAAGCTATAAATCGAGATAGAGATGATAGTATCTGATACTAACCTTATTGCCTATTTATGGTTACCGAATGATAAAACACAAATTGCAGAGAAAATCTTTAAAAAAGATCCTACTTGGAACGCTCCTTTACTTTGGAAAAGTGAGTTTCGTAATGTTGCCTGTAAATATATCCACCACAAAGTTTCTACCATTTCTGATGCATTATTAAGTATGGAATATGCAGAAGAACACTTAACCGGAAATGAATTTGAGGTTGAATCAAAAATAGTAATTGATCTATCACTTAACTCAAATTGCACACCATACGATTGCGAGTTTGTAGCGCTTGCTATGGATTTAGAAATTCCACTCATCACTTTTGATAAAAAAATATTAGCAGAATTTCCCGATGTTGCTTTGCACCCTACACAATTTCTATCCCGTTAATTCATTTAATCAAATAGCTTATTAGATTTAATCATCATGCTATTCCGAACATTTTGTTTTCTGATATTTATACTGTTTTGTTCAAATTTTGTATTTAGTTCATGTAATACACCTACCGATACTTGTGGTCCGTTCCCCACTCATTATGAAACCACTGATTTTGAAGTAACTATATCCGACATCACCATACATACTGAAGCAGGTATCAACATTACACAAAATGAATTAAACCCTGATAGCGTATCTGTTCCACGATTTTCAATTTTAATGGAACCGGTGAAAGAATATTATTTTTCTAAAGTTGCTAAAAACACACCCTCTAGATGGACTAATTCGTTGCTTTTTGCGTGTTCGCCAACCATACCAACGTCTGAAGAAACTATTCAATCTTTATCTATTTCCAGCAATTTAGCATTTAATGCAAAAACTGAAGCTTACGAAGAGTTAATAGGATACTTCGATATTATAACATTCAGCAATTACTACGGCTACCAACGATACTCATATCCCGAGTTTATAGCTTCCAAACCAACGGTTCCTCAAGCTTTGTATTTTGTATTAAATACAGCCCCTGATCAACAAAAACCTATGAAATTTAGTGTTTTCTACAAGCAGGAAGGGCGATCTAGAAATATTTTTGAGTTTGAAACCCAATCGGTAGCCATAACAAACTAATCTTGTTCACCTACCCTTTAATAGATTGGTGAGATTTAGTTTATGAATGGGAATAAGATAAGAGGAAAGAAGCTCGTCTTTATGTATCCCCAATAGCCCTGTTCCTCGAAAATCTACCACACATACTTTCTCGTCTTTTTGTACCACCTCTCCTATGCCGTAATATTCCGGGCTTGGTCCATAGTACACCAAATCGCCTTTACTCAGGTCGTTCTTTGCCCGGCGATGGTACGGGTAAATTACCGGTAATAAATCGAGTCGGTATGGGAGTCTGCGTTTCCCTGTAAGGGACATGATGCTCTATGCGTCTTCTATTCGTATTTCTCTTTCGTTTTCGCCAACATGGGTTATGTGAACCCAAACGGATTCGGGCGGCAATAAATTTCCGATTTTTTGCGGCCATTCCACAATGGAAATCCCATCGCCGTAGAGGTAGTCCTCAGTGCCAATCTCCAACGCTTCCTGTTCATATTTAATTCTATAACAATCAAAATGATACACCGGAACGTTTCCTTGATATTCATTTATCAATGTGAAAGTAGGAGAACTTACTTCATGCTCTTTAACTCCAAAATGCAATGCTATCCCTTTTACAAAATGTGTTTTGCCGGCACCTAAATCACCATCAAGGCAAACTACATCGCCGGGTTTTAACCGCTCTGCGAATTGCTTCCCAATTTGTATCGTCTCTTGGATGGAGTTGCTTAACATTACGATTTTAAATTTCTGTTTACATGTAACTTAATCAATAAATAAACTCGATGGCTTACCAATTATTCAAGATTCCCACCTTCGCGGGAATGATTTTAAATATTGATCAATAATCAGTTTACCGAAACTGTGATAATTCATTTGTCTATCGTCAACCATCCTTCGTCGTTTCTCAGTTTTTTGGAGTCATAGTTACGATAGGCAAAATCATTTCTTCCATCGAAGCCCCGCCATGTTGAAAGGTATCACGATAAAGATTCTGAAACTTGTGATAATTGGTTGGATACACAAAATAGTAATCTTCTAGCGCTATGATGTATTCATTTGCTTTGGATACTTCCGGCAGTTTAAAGCGTTTGGCATCGCTGATTTTAATGCTCGCATTCTCATCCACAGTATTCAAATTCTTCCCATACTTATATCGCAAATTCGTAGCCGTATCACGGTCGCCATACACTTTTGTATCCCTCATGGATCGCACCGAACCATGATCGGCAGTTACAATTACAGTTACATCTTCGTCGGCCAACTCTTTAAACATTTGCAGCAAGGTTGAATGCTGAAACCATGCCTCAGTAATGGACCTGAACGCGCCTTCGTCGGGTGCGAGTTCTTTAATTACATCCGAATCTGAACGAGAATGAACGAGAGTATCCACAAAATTGAACACAAATGCAGCCAGTTTGGATTGAGCAAAATTTTTCATTTTGCCCGCTATTTGTTTTCCAACATCTGCACTTAATATTTTTTCGTATCGGAAATTGATGTCAATTCCTGCTCTCTTTAACTGCTTCTCGAGCAACTCTTCTTCGTGCCGATTTAGCGATGATTCATCCTGACCTTGTTGCCACAGGGTTGGATACATTTGTTCAATTTCCATTGGTGATAATCCCGCAAAAATAGCATTTCGCGAATATGGAGTTGCTGTTGGCAGGATGGAGTAATAAAAATCGGTATTGATATCGAACATTTTAGCCAGGTAAGGTTCAAATACCAGCCACTGATCGTAGCGCATACAATCCACCAAAAAGAACATGGTTTTCTTGCCATCCTGAACATGTGGAAATACGTAGTTTTTGATAACCTCCGGTGAAAGTAACGGAGCCTCCTCTTTTCCCTCGTTCAGCCATTGTTCGTAATTCTGCTGGATGAACTTCCCAAATTGATGATTCGCATCTTTAAACTGATCCTCAAGCACTTGCACCAGCGCTTCATCTCCATCACTTAGCTCGATGTGCCATTTAGTGAGCTCGCGGTATATATCTATCCATTCTTCCCAACTGGTACGTGGGGAAATTCTGGATGATAACTCACCAAATTGTCGCAAATAAGTTTGAGACGATTTTTCGGTTTGTAATCGGCTGGTTTCCAATAGCTTTTTGGTGGTAAGTAAAATCTGGCTGGGATTCACCGGCTTTATCAAATAGTCGCTGATTTTCGCACCGATAGCATCTTCCATAATCGATTCTTCCTCGCTTTTGGTAATCATTACCACGGGAAGTAGCGGTTGCTCTGCTTTGATGGCATCAAGAGCTTCTAATCCTCCCATGCCCGGCATTTGCTCATCCAGAAAAACGATATCAAATGATCGGTTTTTTATCTCCTCCACGGCATCTTGACCATTCGCCACCGGTATAATTTCGAATCCCTTTTTCTCTAAAAATAATATCAGCGATTGCAGCTGATCGATCTCATCATCCGCCCAAAGTATTGTTGGCATTTTTGATAATTTTCAATGTTAAGTTTTAAATGCTAAATGAAGTTTTCAAATTTAAAACTTAACATTTAGCACTTACAATTTTATGAAAGGTTTAATCTTCTCTAGAGTTTTTTCGCCTATTCCTCTCACCTTTACGAGTTCATCAACGGAAGTAAAATCCCCATTAGTTTCCCGATATTCAATTATTCTTTGTGCATAGGTAGCACCAATTCCCGGTAGACTTGTTAGCTGTGTTACAGTGGCACTATTTATGGAAATGGTCTCCATAATTATATCATTAGGGCTTTCCTCTTGATCTGTATTTGCCTGCTCTATTCCATTATACTTTTGTTGATTGATGAGCATTTCGCGTTCGATAAGTGCACTTCTTTGTTTGAAATCGGCCAGTATTTGCGCGTGATTTTCCGGCACGGGAACCATCTTTTCGGTATAGAATACATTTATTAAAGCAAGCATCACGAAAAGTATTGCCAGCGTTGTGAGCGCATAACGTTCACGCTTTTTGATCTGAAGTCGATCGGCCCAAAAAAATAAACTTCTCTTAATTTGTTGTTTATTCATAATTACCCCGTAGTTCATCATAAATAAGCCAAAGATTTCTTTGGAAGTCAACTTGTTTTGAACTGGCTGAAGTGAGAAGTTTGCGCAAATCAGTTTCCATGAGTAAAACACATTATTTCAATTACAAAGAACAGCGCATTGCATACGAGGTTGTTGGCAACGGAAAAGCTTTGGTTGTACTGCACGGATGGGGAAGCAGCAAACGCGTAATGATGCCCATTGCAAGCCAACTTGCAGATATCCGAGCAAGTTATGTGATCGACTTTCCCGGTTTTGGGGAATCAAATGAACCGAGTACTCCTTGGAGTATTGATGACTATGCCGATGCTATTGAAGCCTTTATTTCGATGTTGCCTGATGATCATGTAGATGTGCTTGTGCATTCGTTTGGTGGGCGAGTTATTCTGAAACTACTAAATCGACCCAAAGGGAAGCAGGTAATTCAAAAAGTGCTAATTACCGGTGGCGCCGGCATGAAACCACAACGCTCGTTTAAATTTTATCTTCGAAAATACACCGCAAAAACACTGAAAGCTCCGTTTATGATCCTCCCTAATCCCCTTCGTGAAAAAGCGCTGAGTTGGTTACGAAGTACGGATCTTTGGAAAAGTTTAGGCTCCAGCGATTATTCAAAATTATCAGGGGTGATGCGAGAAACTTTTGTTAAATCTATTTCTGAGCATCTGGAAAACCAATTACCCACCATTGAACATGAAACCTTATTGCTTTGGGGCAGAAATGATGATGCTACTCCCATCTATCAGGCAGAGCGCATTGATGCTGGACTTAAAAACAGTGCCTTAGTAGTGATCGAGGATGCCGGACATTACGCGTTTTTAGACAAACCGAAACAGTTTGCGGCAATTGCTAGAGCCTTTTTTGAACCCAAATAGGTAATGTTAAAGGTTAAATGATAAGTTTTAAATGTACTCCTAGATAATAATTTAAAATTTAACACTTAACATTTATGCCTAGGCTGGGAATATAGAGTTGCTTCGAAATTAATGAAATTCCAACATTCTGTGTTTTGCGGCTACTTCGATCTCCGTTTGGGCCGTAAATCGGATCGTCGATAATTGGATACCCCCATTCGGCAAGATGCAATCTGATTTGATGAGTGCGACCTGTTATAGGATTACATCGTATCAAACTTGTATTGGTTTCCGGTGATGAGGAAATCACTTCGAAATGTGTTATTCCTACCTGCCCAGAGTCTAACTCCCCACCACTTTCAAACACAAATCCATGTTTACGCCTTATTTTGGACTGAATTGTTTTTGCAGATTCCGTTGGTACTCCGAAAACCGTAGCATGATACTCTTTTTCCACATTACCAGTCATAAATGCTTGCATCACCTGTTTTGCAAACTCTTTGTTTTTGGCAAAAAGTACAATTCCGGAGGTTACGGCATCCAAACGATGGGTAATTTTTAATCCCTCGAATCCCTTTTCTTCAAGAATTGATTTAAGGGTATTTTTAAAATATCGCCCACCGGGATGCATGGGCATAGGCGCCGGTTTAAAAACTGCTAAGTAACTGTCCGTTTCTTCGATAATTCGAACTGTATCTGGAACGCTTGGTTCGATTACGGCAGGATTATGATGCCTAATTTCATCAAAGTTAGTTAAAATGGTATCGGGCTTAGAATCTCGATTTTCTAGAAAAACCCGCCCTTCCTCAATTCGTTTATTCCATTCGCTTTTGGTTCTGAATGGAAATTTTGTGCACATCATCTCCAAGAGCGTCTTTCCAACAAACTCTTGGGTTGCTTTAAATTCGTGCGTAATTGGATAAGGAGCTACAATACGAACCGGGCAAACACTGTTTTCAGGCAGATTCAACCGTGCGTTGTTTGAAGTCATCGCCGAAATAATTATACCATTTTCTAAACGGCTTAAAGGCATTTTCAGGATCAAACGGCCGTTTATAGTCACTGGCTTTGCATTCTTCACTACAACAGCCTTCCATTATGTGTGCTCCTTCTTCGCTGCATACGAATAGCTTATTGCATTCCATATTGGCACAGTTCACGTAGGTATCGGCGGGCTTACCAGTGATTTCGCACTGCGCAATGGGCTCCAGATTCTTTGGATCCACCGGTACTATCAAGCGATCATCAAACACAAAACACTTTCCTTCAAAGTGCTTGCCTTCTTCTTCTTTGGCATAATTCAGAATCCCACCATGTAGTTGGTTTACATCATCCCAGCCTTTGTCTTTCATCAATACCGAAAATTTCTCGCAACGAATACCACCCGTGCAATACATTAGTACTTTTTTGTCTTTCGGGATATCTACTTCATCGAGCCATTGAGGGAAATCGTAAAAATTATCCAGATCAGGAGTTAACGCTCCCTTAAAATGCCCTACTTTCGATTCATAGTTATTGCGAACATCAATCATCACATAATCTTCTCCCGACTCCATAACTTTTCGCCACTCGCTTGGGGCCAGGTGTTTTCCTCCATCTTTGGGATCTACACCGTCCATATGAAGTGAAACAATCTCTTCTCTAATTTTACAGATCAGTTTTGCGAACGGGATATACTCTGATTGATCTTGCTTAAACTCGGTGTCTTCGAATCCGGGTAACGACCAAACATATTGTTTATATGCTTCAACTTGTTCTTTTGTACCTGCTGCCGTTCCATTAATTCCTTCACTTGATATATAAATCCTACCCTTCAAACCTAGCTCTTGGCACTTTTTTTTGTGCAGCTTTGTGAAACGCTCTACTTCTTCGATTGGGTTAAAATTATAATAAAGTATAACTTCGTACATTGTATTTCTTTTGTTAAAGACGAGATTGCCGATTATATCGTTAGCAAGCTCAAAAATAAGCAATTTCATTGAAAAAGACGCCACCAACTAACCCACATCTACACTCATTTAAACTGCTTTGTACCAGCCTGTTAGTGTTGTTGACAGGCACCCCAATACTTGGGCAAATAGTGGGAGTTAACGCTGAAGTACAGAACCCTGAACTGGTAATTTTACAGCATTTTGATTCAACAGGATCTCTTCATCATTCGCATGATCATTCCTTCATAAAATGTCTTACACCGTTAATTATTTCATTGAATGATCAAGAATCCGAAGTATCACCTGCTCTAAAAACTGCATTCAATGCGTTGAATACCCCTCGTTCTTTTTCTGCCACCGAGTATATTTCGCCGGGAGGAAAATTTAGAATTCATTACGAAACCAGTGGCTCTCATCGTGTTCCCTCCGATGATTTTAACTCAAATGGAATTCCAGATTATGTAGAAGAAATTGCAGAGGCGGCCGACTCATCTTATCAACATGAAATAGTTACTTTAGGTTTTACCGACCCAATTGGAGATGGTGAAGTATACGATGTGTTTGTGCAAAACTTAGCCAATATCGGTGCCTATGGATTAACCAACAATCGTACTTCCGGTAGTTTTTCGTGCAATTCTAATTCACCCGGCACCTGTATTTATATTGAGAATGATTTTGTGGGCTATCCACCCAATACTGATCCAGAGGGAGATGTAATTGGAGCTGTAAAAGTAACTATGGCACATGAGTTTAAACATGCCATTCAGTTTGCTCAAAATAACTGGCAGGGTGAAACAGATCGTTGGGCCGAAATGGATGCTACTTTAATGGAAGAAGTAGTGTATGATGATGTAAATGATTACTACAACTACATCACCGGGTTTGCCTCCGACCTATTCAATTTTCCTGCTACTTCTTTAACCGCCGGTTCTTACGAGGATATAACCTGGGCGCTGTATTTCTACGAACGTTTTGGACCTTTTTTCTGGACTGAAGTTTGGCAAGTGATCGAAGCAAATACAAGCATTACTCTTTTAGATGCTATCAGAACTGTGTTGGTAGGTCTGAGCGATTCTTACGACGCTGCAGTTTTAGAATCGTATATGTGGCATTATGCAAGTGGGTCGGACTTTTCGGGAACTGATTTTGGATTCGAAGAGCGGTTGCTGTATCCCAACCCCAGAATTTCAGCAACTTACACAGAGTTACAATCTCAATTAACCGATACATTGTTTTTATCACCTTTCGCGGCTCGTTACTATACGCTCGAAAACGAGCTAAATACGATTTCTGAGGGTTACGTGAAGTTCGACTTTTATGTAGAAAATCCTGAGGTGCATCTCGGTTTAATAGCTTACATGCCAGATGGTTCAACTCGCATACAAACCGCAATTGGCTCTCGCGATCGATTATCTGGAAGTATAGAAACCAATTGGTTGTATAACGAGATTGATAAAATTGGCTTGGTAGTGATGAATAGCTCGGTAGATGAAAGCAATGGATATGCATTCCGATTTACCGACTACTTTATCGCCGAAGAAATACAGCTAGCCCAAAACTATCCGAATCCATTTTACCCGCGCACCAAAATTCGGGTAACCATTCCAAGAACGCAAAATATTACCTTACGTGTATTCGACTCAATTGGCAGAGAAATTCAAATCGTTTACAGTGGCACTATCGAGGCCGGATTTCATGATATTCTCTTTGATGCACGAGCACTTTCTTCAGGCATTTATTTTTACCAATTGATTAGCGAAGACGGCATCAAAACAAAAGCAATGACGCTTATAAAATAGCTCGCTCTTTTAATCCGGCTAATGATGTGTCAAAATCAGTTAGATTGATCGAAGTAATCGAAAGCATACGTAGCATTTTGATTTCCATCATAGGTGCAGCAAGTTCTCGCCAGGCAATGTATCCGTCTTTAAAAATGAAGTTGCTCGAGTTTTTTTCTTCCAATACTTGAATAGTTTCTTCCACCGTCAAATCCTGAGTGTAGGCTAGAAGTCCTGCCATTAAAATATTGACTAACCCGAAAACTTTGGAATTCGTGGTGTAATCGAAACTTGGAAAGGAATGAATATTGTGTCCGGCAAACTTCAATGCAACGTTGGCGTCGCGTGCGTACAGCATAACTTCAGCCAAAAACTCCGGTGTTGGGGCCGGCGTACAGTTCACTTTTAATCCGGAAAAGAGGTAATTATCAATTTTTCGCTTGAGCACCGATTTATTGTGCACAGCAATCACTTTGATAATTTTTTTCGCCAATTCGATTTCAATATCATGTCCGGGTATTTCAAAGTATACACGGTGAGGGAGCAATCTAGAATCAGCAGAAGTTGTTACAACAGCTTCAATGGCTTTTACCAGTTCCTCAGCATTAAAATTGTCCACACTTACCTTAGGCAAAGTTAATTCAAGGATATTGGTACGTACTTCACCGGGAAATCCTGAATGCGCCGAAAGAATATCTTTTTCAATATTCAGAACTGTGTTTTTGAATTCGTGCAGTGTGTCTACAATTGGGCCAAAAATACAGAGATTCAGAGGACCTTGTAACCGGTCCCGACGATCTGCGAACTGAGCCAGGTCAGGAATTTGTGAATGTGGAATCACAAATCGTGAAAGAATCCAACTGTCTTGGGTATTGGTTATGCGGGTATATTCGCGCAGAGCGTCGCGCAAGGGTAAGCTTGTCGGCGGCTTCAGTGCTGCGTAATCTACAGCATCGTTTAGTAATTGCTCTACTGATTTAGTCATAGGTACTGAATAATACGTATCCGAATTGGATTGATGAAAAAAAGATTATGCTAATTTTTAAGTATTTTCGGCGCTTATGTTATTTGATTCTTTAGGTATTTTATAAGTAATTGATTCAAATTCTTACTTCGCATGGGAAAAATAGACACTATCAGGCAATTAAGTGAACGCACAGGCTTCACGCAACAAGAAACTGAACGAATTTATAATCGCTTGGTAGATATCTTATCGGACCATTTAGCCAATGATGAAGGTTTTACTTTGCCAAAAATCGGAAGTTTTCATTCTCGAATTCGCGACAGCTATCAAACATATAATCCGCATTATAAGGGGATGATTCAGTTACCTAAGAAAAAAGTGGTACAGTTCACACAAAGTACCACACTTAAAGATGAACTGAACGAGGGGAAATAATGAAGGATAAGGTAACACTAGCCGATATTGTTGAGCAGCTTTCCGATGAAACCTACATTTCAAAAACGGCCGCGCAGGAATTTATTTCGCATCTCACTGATGTTCTACTCGATGACATTCAGGATAAAGAAAAAGCAGCAATCACCAATTTTGGAAGCTTTACCGTAGTTAATGTTGCAGAGCGCAAAGGCGTAAATCCACAAACCGGCGAAACAATTACCATTCCTGCTCATAAGCGCCTTTCTTTTACGCCTTACAAGGCCCTTGAGAAAAAGGTGAATCATGAATTTGATCACTTAGAAGCGCGCGTTTTAGAGGATAACTCGGCCGATGAAAAACCAGAGAAAGAAACTTCTAAACCTAAGTCAGAGACAGAAACGAACAGTGCGGAAGCATTATTCAATACATTAACTACTTCGCCGGGTAAGCAACCGTCACCTGATGATGATCCCTTTAATTTTGAGGACGACGAGGATTCCAACGAGGCTAAAATGCCCGAACCACGGGAAATCCCGGATACAGAAGTAGCGTCGGAATCTGTATCCACACCCATATCCGAAGATGAATTACTCGACGATATTCTCGGACTTTCTGAAGAAGGTGATGAAGAAAAAGAAGTAGAAAAAGATGATGAGTATGTTGAAGATGCACCTGTCGCATCATCGTTCGAAATGGACGATAGCACTTTAAGCACTGATTATTCTACTGAAAAAACGCCCGAACCATCGTTTGAATTAGACGAAACCGAAGATTTGGAAGAAGAGGAAGTGGAGATTGAAGCTACGGAAGAAGAAGCTTCTAAAGAAACAGAAGAGAAAAACTCAGCTTTAAAAACACCCGGGCTCCCAAATCGTGATAAAGCGGGAGTTTCACCCACATTTCTTCTTGGTGTTGTAGGTGCATTTCTGATATTGATTATAGCAACTTGGTTCTTCTTCTTCCGAACGGATTCTCAGCCTCAAACAGCTGATTCATCCACTCCAACGGCTACTCAAGCTGATCCAATTAATGACCCATTAGCTTTTGAACCACCGGCTGAATCGGAAGCGACAACAGCTGAAGCAGAATCTGAAAGTCAGGTGATCCCGATGATTGCTGATGATGTGGACTTATCAGAGAATCCCGGCGAAATGATGTCCATCGAACAAAGCGAACCACAGATTGAGCTTCAGGAAGTGCTTGAGATAACTTATACCACCAGTTCCGGCGTTTGGATTTATGAAATTGCCCGACAAACATACGGAAACACACGCTTGTGGCCGTTGATTTTTCAAGCAAATTACACAACGGCGAACGATCCGGATTTGATCTTACCCAACGTGAATTTGAATATCCCAAAATTGGAAGGAACTACCGATAATCCAAGTTCCGAAGATTACCGCCGTTTGGCTGATGCCGCCCGATATGTTGCCGTTGCCTACGAGCAAGCAGGTAACTCGGCGCAAGCTGAAGAATACCGTAAGGCGGCTATTTGGTACGAATCTATGCGCTAGTTATCAGATCAAGAATGATGGAATCGGCTATTTTTAAGCCATCGGGAGTTAAAGCTATGCGGTCTTCATTATGCATAACAAAGCCATCTACTTGCCTTTTGTTTAAATAATCGCGCTGTTTTTCACTTAATAAATATTGATATCGGCTTTGCAGTTCACTGGAACTAACTCCCTGTTTGGTTCTTAATCCCAGCATTAACCGTTCTTCCGCCAGCGAGGTTAAGTTCAAAGTTTCAATTTCCACTTTCTGATTCATAGGATCATTTATATATGATTTCAGATCCGATTCGTTGCGCCAGCGCTGAGCTTGCGCACTATCTACATCCCACCAAAGTGAATGTGCTGCCGGCCCCAATCCCAAGTAATTCTGGTGCGACCAATACGCGGAATTGTGTACTGCTTCATGACCGGGTTTAGCGTAATTGCTAACCTCATATTGATGGATTCCTGCATCTGCTAATCGAGAAACAACGGTATCAAAATGTGTGGCTACTTGATCGTCTTCCGGAGCTATAATTCGACCTAATTCCACTTGTTTTCCCAATCGGGTGTGCGGTTCCACTGTTAGCGAATAGGCCGAAACATGTGGCGGATTGAAATTGAGTAAAGTTTCGATATCACTCTCCAGTACTTCCAGCGACTGCCCCGGATTGCCATAAATCAAATCAACCGTAAAATTATCAAATCCGGCTGTCGACAAATATTCCAGGCTTTTTAGCGCTTCTGCGCGATTGTGCGCACGATGCATAAACGCAAGCAAGCTTTCATCAAACGATTGAACTCCCATACTTGCCCGGTTGATTCCAAGACTTTTTAGATCTGCGAGATAACCCGGTTTCACATCATCGGGATTCATTTCAACCGTAAGTTCTTCAACAGCTAGTTTAAATGTTTTGGCTATCGCTTCTAATATTTGTTCAAACTGATTCGCATTTAGCAACGATGGTGTTCCTCCTCCAAAATACACCGATTTGATCGGTTCCTTTGTTATTCGAGAATTTCGATACGATTCAATTTCTTTAATTAACGCATCAACAAAGTCTTGTTTCTGATGATGGCGGGTTACAAAATAGAAATCGCAATAAGAACAGGCTTGTTTACAGAATGGAATATGCAGGTAAAGTCCGGACATGGATTAAATTCCAATTAAGAATGGTTCAATTATCAATTCATTTACCATTGATAATTCTTAATTGATAATTGCGTCATGGATTACTGTTGTAGAATGGATTGGACTCATATGTGTCTTTTCCTGAATAGGCTCGGCTGTATTTCACGTAATTTTGGGAATACTTTTGAATGGATGCTATTTCTTCCTTACTAAGCTTGCGCGCGGCATTCGCCGGAGAACCCATATACAAATACCCGCTCTCCAGAGTTTTGCCGGGCGGAACCAGCGTACCTGCAGCAATTATTACATCCGATTGAATAACAGCTTTATCCAAAATGGTTGCATTTATTCCAATCAATACCCGATCATGAATGGTGCAGCCATGAACTACCGCGCCATGCCCAATAGTAACTTCATCACCAATAAAGGTTGGGCCGGTTTGGTTCATCACATGAATGCACACGTTATCCTGCACATTCGACCGTTTGCCGATAGTGATCTTATTCACATCGCCGCGAATAGTAACGTTAAACCATGCACTACTTTCTTCTTTCATGATTACATCGCCAATGATTTCTGCACTGTCAACAACAAAGGCTGTTGAATGGATATCGGGTGATTTTCCTAAAAACTCTCTGATCATAGTTTAGTTAATTGGTGAAAAGAAATAAGCCGCCATGAGTAGGGCTAGGGATGTTATATAAAGTATCATGATACCGAAACTCTTAGCAATTGTCTTTATCCATCCTTCCCCAAAAGTTTTTTTAAGATAGGTAATGAAATAACCAAAAATGGCGATTTGAGCAGGCACACTAATTACGAGCGCCACAATTTGCACCCACAATTCATCCGAAACTCGTTCCAGCCAAATGGTAAATAGTTCGATACTCATCAGCACAAACCAAACGGAATGAATATGGAGCGCCAGTATCAGATGCTCAACATAAAACGCTTTCTTTTTCCGATAAAAGAGTCCAATCAGCCATGCAAAAAGTGGTACTAAGAAAAACAGTCCGTACTGAACAATGGTAGGAAGATCACCGGCATTTCCTTCATCGTTATTAAAGTTGATGAAGAACACCTGCGAGCTATCTATTAGGCTCACCATCAGGAAATAGAATACACTTATTGAAATGTAAATTCGGATGGGTGGAAGATAACTTGCTCGTTTTCCGGCTAGATATTCGGTAGTTACCTTACCGGGCTTGGCAAATAAATGCTTGATGGTAATGAACCATCTGCTGTCTACATTAAACAAGGTTTCTACCGCATCGCTCAAAAAAACGCGAAGTGGCTGCTTTGTGGCCTGTGCTTTTTGTCCGCAAACCGCACAATAATGCTCCACTTTTTCTGAACCACAGTTTAAGCAGGTTTGGGTTATTATTTTTTGGCCATTACTCATCACCCGAAAATAAAAAAGGTTTCGATTGAAACAACCGAAACCTTAAATGGAAACTTGTGCTGGATTGTGATTAATCCATATATCCTTCAACAATGGCCTTGAATTCCGGATAACTGCCCGGGTTTTTCTCAAGCTTTTCGCCCTCAATGAAAAAAGTAGGGGTAGAATTCACGCCTAATTCCATGCCTTCACGTCGGTCTGAGATTACAATTCGATTCATGTCAGCCGAGTTCATATCTGCTCGGAATTTTTCAACATCTAAATCCAATGATTGCGCATACCCAATAAAAATATTCTCGGCATTTCCTTTGCTCCACTGCGATTGTCCCGCAAAAATTAGATCGTGCATTTCGTCGTATTTGCCTTGAACACGAGCAGCTTCAGCCGAACGCGCAGCCACTTGAGCGTAGGGATGAATGCTCAACGGAAAATGCTTAGCTACAACTTTAACATCAGTTCCTAAATCTTGTTTTAATTGCTTAAGGAATGAATGATAGTATGCACAAGCGGGGCACTCATAGTCGCTATATTTTACGATGGTTACCTTAGCTTCAACTTGCGATTCGGTCTGTGTTTCAGCAGCAGTTGTTGATGGCGCATTGTTCATAGTTTGCGCATTGTTTTCTGATTTATTGCACGCTGCAAATACCAACAAAACAGCAAAAAGGCTTACAAATAAATTCTTCATGGATCAGTTTGGGTTTAATTCTTTAGGTCGATGTACCTTTTTAAAATGTCGATCTAAGATACTGTCTATTTTCTCAATTATCTCGGGGATATGATGTTCTTTTACATCCCTGCCAAAGGAAAGTCGCACAAACTCTCGCGCCTCTTCATCACTTCTCCCCAGCGCCTTCATTGTTCGGTTCGGGCGATCGGAACCAACCTGACAAGCACTTCCGGTTGAAATTGCCAGCCCTTGTTGGCTGCATTCCAGCATCAGGAACTGCCCTTCGATTCCCGGAAATCGAGCACCAAGTATAAAGGGCGATTGTGAATCTGCGCTCCCCTCTACCACAACTTCATAGGGTAATTTTGATAACCCATCTATCAACTTTGTTCTAAATTGCGCAACCTGTTCACGCACATCTTCCATCTGCTGAATGTTTAACTTAGCTGCGGTTGCAAAAGCGGCAATTCCTGGCACGTTCGATGTACCAAAGCGAATGGCTTTCCTTTGATCGGGGTCCTCAAATAATGGCTTCCAATCTGCTTCCTTTCTCATCCAGAGCGCGCCCACGCCTTTTGGTCCATGAATTTTGTGCGCAGAAACCGTGAGTGCGTCCAATCCCCAGTTTTCGGGATTTAATGGAAGCTTTCCAAAACTTTGCACACAATCTGAATGGAATCGGATGTCTTTCCCGGCAATTAGTTTACCGATTTTTTCAAGTAGCTGAATCACCCCCAATTCCGAATTAACATGCTGTATACTCACTAGTGCAGTGTGCTCAGTGATGAGATCCTCAAAATGCTCCAGATTCAATAATCCGTTTTCGTGTACATCCACCCATCGTATTACATAGCCTTGCGATTCCAGGCGCCGAAGCACATTAATCACCGAAGAATGCTCCATCTTTGAGCTGATAATTTCTCTTCGATCATCGTTTCTTCCATCTAACAAAGCCTGAATAGCCAAAAAATTGGCCTCCGTGGCTCCCGAGGTAAACACTACATCACCCGGTGTTTGACTTATTGATTGGGCAATTACTTTAGTAGATGCATCCAGCACTTGCCGGGCATTCGAGCCGATATCATGCAAACTGCTTGCATTACCATAGTATCGCGTAGAAACCTGTTGCAGCACCTCCATTACTTGTGGGTTAATGGGCGTAGTGGCTGCGTAATCAAGATAGATCATTAAACTCGTTCTTATAGATGAAAACCGGTATCTTCAACGGTTCAAAAATAACTACTTTCGTTCAGTTAAACCCGTTTTTCGTGCATAACCATCTCTACAAAAAAATCGTTGAAAACGCGCTCCTCGAAGATCTCGGGATGGGCGATATCACCACTAATTCGATCTTTGATTCCTCCCAGATTGCCAAGGGATCGTTTCGAGCAAAAGCACCCGGCGTGATTGCAGGATTAGAAGTGCTCAACACTGTGTACTCTTTTTTTGATAGCGATGTACGCATTGATTTTTCAGTAAACGATGGCGGATTGGTAACCAATCAACAAATTATTGCCGAGGTGGAAGGTCCGGTAACAACGTTATTAAGCGGCGAGCGAGTTGTCTTGAACATCCTACAACACATGAGCGGCATTGCTACCAGCACCCGCGAATTGGTTCGATTATTAAACGACCCAACTATTGCTGTGGTAGATACCCGAAAAACACTCCCCGGTTTATGCGGACTTCAGAAATATGCCGTTACATGTGGTGGTGGTAAAAATCATCGGTTTCGATTGGATGATGGGGCGATGATCAAAGATAATCACATAAAAGCAGCCGGTTCCATCACTAAAGCTATACAGCAAATTCGGGCCAAGGCAGGACACATGGTTTCTATTGAAGTAGAAACGGAGAATAAAGCACAAGTGTTAGAAGCAATAGAAGCAGGTGCCGATGTAATTATGCTGGATAATCGAAGTCCGGAAGAAGTTCGGGAGTTTGTGAAGATCATTCCCGACCATATAACTGTTGAAATTTCGGGTGGCATTAATCCCTCCAATATCGCAAGCTACAAAGGTTGTGGGGCCGATATTATTTCTGTGGGATGGATCACTCATTCAGTAAAAGCACTGGATATCAGCTTCAACTTAAGCACTAGTTAATTCAAAACTCGTAAGTAACGTATCAATGCAATTTTTTGTATTTTTGATGTCCGTTACGCATTCCTGTTTCGTGATTTTTTGCGACAACCAACATAGATATGGACGTATTAGAACTTTTAGAAATTGAATCTGAGGTAAGCCTTCCTAAACGCTACTCTACCCTTTCGGCGGAAGAAATGGAAGCCAGAGTTTTGGAGATAAAAGCGCAATTCGGAGATCGTTTATTTATTCCGGGACATCATTACCAAAAGGATGAGGTGATCCAATTCGCAGATGCCCGTGGTGATTCACTAAAACTTGCCCAGATTTGTCAGACCAAGCCAAACGCTGAATTTATTGTGTTTTGCGGCGTTCATTTTATGGCAGAGACGGCCGATATGCTTACCAATCCGAATCAAAAAGTGATTCTGCCGGATTTACGTGCCGGCTGCTCTATGGCTGATATGGCCGATATTGAGCAGACAGAAATTGGCTGGAAGAAAATGCAGGAAATTTGGGGAGATACTATTCTTCCTCTCACTTATGTGAATTCGACCGCTGCCATTAAAGGATTTGTAGGTAAAAATGGAGGTGCATGTGTAACCTCAGGAAATGCCAAAAAAATGTTGGAATGGGCGTTCACTCAGAAGGAACGCATTTTATTCTTACCGGATCAGCATTTGGGTAGAAATACGGCCTTCGACTTAGGCATTCTGCTTGAACAAATGGCGGTGTATGCCCCTCTCACGGGTGAATTTGAGTACGAAGGCAAATGGGAAGATGTTAAAGTGATTTTGTGGAAAGGGCATTGCTCGGTGCACGAGAAATTTAATGTACAGCACATCCAAAATCTGCGAAAGCAAGACCCTGAAATCAATATTATTGTTCACCCTGAATGTACCTACGATGTGGTTCAGGCTTCTGATTATGCGGGCTCTACGAATTACATTATCGAGACCATCAAAAATGCACCAGCCGGCTCGAAGTGGGCCATTGGCACTGAAATGAACTTGGTGAATCGTATCATAGATGAACATCTCGACAAAGAAATCGTGAGTTTGAATCCGTTTATGTGTCCGTGTTTGACGATGAACCGCATCGACCTTCCGCACTTATTATGGAGTTTGGAAAAACTGGAGCAAGGCGAAGTGGTGAATCACATCACAGTACCGGCTGATATCACAAAAAATGCGGTGCTTTCGTTAGAGCGAATGTTGGAGCGGAGTTGAGCAATATTCAATAAGCAACATTGAATATTCAGTGTGCAAAGATTGATATTAGAATCTGTCTTATCAAATTACTTACTAATTAAGCTTTTGTTTATCTAATAGGTTTTGTTAATTCTTAGCTATAGATAAATAAATGTTTATATCCATGGGTAAGTCTGCGCTGTTTGTGCTTTTTATAAGCTTGCTTTCTGTTAATTGTACCTTTTTCCAATTTGAGGGTGAGGTAACTGCAGAAGCTAAAGAGCCATTAATTTATATCCATAACGACACTAACCGAACCATCTTTTTTTTCGCCGGCGATGAAGACGATGGCTCTAGAATCTCAATAGATTTATCCGATCACTCAAATTGGCCGTCCGTTAAACCCGGATATACCTACGCACTAAAATACTGCGAGTTAGCATGGTATGATGAAGGTGATACTAGAGCTTGGATTTACTGGAAAACAGCAAATGGTAAATACGGCAGTTTAAGAGTAACTCTCCCCTACGAGTAATAAATTTTCCTTTCCCAATTATAATTTTGTCCCGTTTTTTATTGCTGGTTTGTTATCTCCTTAAAACCATTACCTTAAAAATCCTACTAAACCCAACTGGAGTACAATTATGACCAATTTAGAACGCGCTTACGATATCGTAAAAATGAGCAACGAGGGCAAAATGATGGAAGCCCTGACTAAATATTACCACAAAGATTCCGTAAAAGTAGAAGGAACCGGAGAAGTTACTGAAGGACTAGAAGCCAATATCAAATTTCATGAGCAATGGGCGGCTGGAATCGAAGAAGTGCATGATAGTGGAATTACCAACGCAGCCGAAAATCCTGAGACCGGAGTAGTTCTGGTTGAGTCTTGGGCGGACATGACTTTCAAAGATGGTAATAGAATTAAAATGGAAGAAGTTGAAGTTCAAACCTGGGTAGACGGTAAAATTAAGCATATCCGTTTTTATTATGATACCCGCGGGATGGAAGAATGATTTAATGAGTAACTAGCCATCTGTTAGTTGACCATTATTGCAGAAAATCTGATAAGCAAAGCTAACCGGCTTTGCTTTTTTTATATCAATTAATGGTTGCAACTATACACTTAATTATTTATTGTCATTGAGTTTACATTCATATATAGACATAAAAATAATGACTAATTTAAAATCAATTATTCTTTTCGGGGCGGCTTTATTACTACTCACTTCCTGCGCTACATCATATAAACAGATTAAACCATACAAACTCAATTATTCCGGCAATAGTGGTACAAATGAAGTTGAGTTCAGCTATCAAACAAATGTCCTTACAACTTCCGGAAATAAGAAATACGCTAATAAAGAAAGTAAGAATGACATATCGATCGTTGCAGTTAGAATTATTAATAATTCAAGCGAAGAAATAACTTTGGGAAAAAATGCTTCAATTCAATCTAATTATGCACCGGTTCGATTGTTATCTCCAACTCAAATTACTAGCAAAATAAAACAGAACGCCGGCGCTTACTTACTGTACCTTCTTTTAACACCTATGGAATTACAAGTACAAGTAAATGATAAAATTGATACTTATAACATCGGATACGTAATTGGGCCAGCTATTAGCCTTTTAAATATCGCAAATGCTTCCGGCGCGAATTCAGCATTTGGTAAAGAATTATCTGAGTTTAGTTTATTGGATAAGACAATTCAACCCGGTGAAACCGTCTATGGTTTGGTTGGAATCTCAAATTATTCATATAGTCAACTGACTTTGTCTACCTCATATTAATACATTTAAGTGATCCTAAAGCAACGCCAGAAAAGCGTTGCTTTTTTTATTGTTTCGATTTTCATTCTTTACCGCATGAAATACCTCCTGCTTTTACTACTTAGCATTTTTATAATTACGTGTACCAATCGTTCACCAGAGCGAACATCAGAAGAAAGCTCGGATGTATTTATCACCGTGCTCGGTATCGCCCAAGATGCAGGATATCCACAGGCCGGCTGCGAAAAAGAGCAATGCCAATTATTCTGGAATGGAAAAGAAGAAGCGCGCCACGCCACCAGTTTAGCATTAGTAGATTCCAACTCAGATAAATTCTGGATGTTTGAAGCCACTCCGGATTTTAAACATCAAATTAGGGCAATTACAACGATTAAAAATGATCTCACGTTTGCCGGCATATTTCTTACGCATGCCCATATTGGCCATTATACCGGGTTAATGCACTTGGGCCATGAAGCGATGGGAGCAAAACAAATACCCGTTTTTACTATGCCTAGAATGGCTCAATATTTATCAACAAATGGACCATGGAGCCAATTGGTAGATTTCGAAAACATCAGCCTTAAAGAACTGCGAGCTGATTCTGCCCTTTCATTAACCGAAGGAATTTCTGTAACTCCATTTCGGGTTCCTCATCGCGATGAGTTTTCGGAAACGGTTGGCTATCGTATCACTAGCCCAAATAAAGCAGTACTTTTTATCCCCGACATTAACAAATGGGAGGTTTGGGATCGTGATATTATCGAAGAAATTGCAAAAGTAGATATCGCCTTTCTTGATGCTACTTTTTTTGATGCAAATGAACTTCCCGGAAGAAATATGGCGGATATTCCTCATCCGTTTGTAGAAGAAAGCATGGAGTTATTTGCCGATTTACCAGCCTCAGAAAAAGAAAAAATCACCTTTATCCACTTCAATCATACTAACCCGCTACTTCTCGACTCACCCGAACGAGCTTTGGTTGAACGTATGGGATTTAAGGTAGCCTACGAGGGCATGACCATTGCCCTGTAATTATTGCGAACAACCGATATATCTAAAATATACCGGTGTTCCATCGGGTTGAATCATCGACGTCATATTTCCAAAATCATCGTAACTGTATTGGTAATTAAACACACCGGATTCGTTGCGAGCTAACAACACATTATTGGGCGAAAAAAAGCGCGCATCCGGAAAGTTTGTATCCGTGAAAAATGGAAGAAAAAGATTCTGCTGCGGACTAACGGCTGCATCGTACTCAAAGGTGATGTCTTCGAACTTATTAAAAACACTGGGATCTTCTCTATCTGCAAAAAAACGCTCGTTTCGTGTGATATTCCCTTTTTCATCGGTAAAATAGTTCGAATATCCGGCGTAAAGTATTTGTCCATCGCTAGCCTCGCGATACAAATCAATCAAAATTCGATCGTTGTTCGAGTAATCGATTTCGTGAATTAATCGAACACCGGAGCCTCCGAAATATTTCTCTACGCGTTTTGGGCGCTCATCCTCAAAGCTTACTGTCATGTAAGGAAATCGTAATTCGGTTTCCAGCTGATTTCTCACTACCAATGAATCCACGAAGTATTGAAATTGAAAGGAAGCCACTACCAGCGGGTCTGCGTCCTCCCGTAAAAACTCCTGGCGCAGCTGATAAATTTGTCCACCAGAAATGGTCGTAAAAATCAAACGACTGTTTTCAGCAAACTGGATTTCGTTTAGAATACAGGAATTTTCAGGGGGTGCATTATTTACGGTACAGCCAAGCAAAGCAACAAGCATGCATCCTAAAAAAACTAATAAACGATGGTTGATCGACTTCACATTTCTTATTTCTGAGCATTTCTCTAAATAAACTAAATAAATAGCGTAGAGATATCACAGAAATCTAGTTTTTAAAGTCAGCGTTCGGGGAATTATTGGATTATTAATTCCTAAACAAACTTAGGGCATATTGCCGGGAATGGCGTTAAAATCCAGATTAATTGTGCTGTACTGACGCACGTACTCATCTTTGCCAATGTAAGCCTTCTTGAATACGGTACCTTCGAGGGTTCCTTTTATCCCTGTTTCGCTTTTTGCTTCGATGGTTAGTTGACCCGATTCGGAATAGTAGATTTCGCTTCTGCTGGTTAATGCACTGTAATAAAATAAGGAATAGCCTTCACGGTAAATCTGATTGATTTCATCAATGTTGTTTAGGGAATAAGTTCCTTCATTGGGCAGATCAGTGGATTTAATTCGAAGTACAATGTTTGTGGTATCGTATAACCCACTTGCCGAGGAAAATGCCAAATTGAACGTTGTGTCCATTACCGATAAAGTAAAACGAGCGCTTCCATTCAGCTCCTCATAATGCTGAGAGTTTTGGTCTACTCCTGCTTTGCCTGCAAAATAGCCCGGTAATACTGAGTTGCCTTCCGGTTCGGAATTTGAAGGGGAATCGGAGCAAGCTGAAATGCCTATTATCAGAAACAGAACCGCAACTAAACTGAAATTTTTCATGAATGAATATTAAAGAGATTGATCACATTAATATAATTTATTTCAAATACTTAAGCTCAAGATTTATTGAAGCATAAGTCGCTTACCTGAACTAGGAAAGACCACTAAAAGTTTTAGAAACTTTCGAAGTTATAGGACCACAATTCTTATTTATCACAGCATTTGCGAATGAAATGTAATATCCGGAATACCGCTCATCGCAAATCATCAACCGTCTGTCTTTATTTCTGAGCGCTGATAACCCTCCCATTCTCAATCTGCAAACCGATAAATAATTTTGAACCGAATGCTTCCATTCATTTCAGTTCAACTCAAAACCACTCATTATTATGAAAAATGCTCCGTTAACTTTGCTATTCCTTTTTTCTCTTTTTGGATTTAGCAACGCTCAGCAATCTGAACAGATATTAGGATCGATTACAGGCACAGTTGTAGATTCAGAAACCTTAGAACCATTAATCGGTGTTAATCTAATAATTGAAAAGACGTTAGAGGGCAACGCTACCAACGCGAATGGCGAATATATTATATCTAAGCTTACCCCCGGTATTTATACGCTAACTGTACGTTACATCGGTTACGAAACTAAGCGTATTCCAGATATCGTTGTTGGTGCAAACCGTTCACAAATTGTAGATATAAAACTTAATCCGTCTACGGTGATGGGCGACGAAATTACCGTAACTAGTGGATATTTTTCTGAAACCAGCAGCACTCAAGGCATTGGTAAGGTGAGTTTTACGCCGGAAGAAATCAGACGTTCGCCCGGAGCGGCTCAAGAACTTGGACGGGTATTAAATGCTCTTCCAAGTGTTGCAAGTCAAGGAGATACAAGCCAGGATTTGTTAGTTCGAGGAGGCAGTCCTATCGAAAATGGCAATTACATCGATAATATTCCGCTTCCGAATATCCGGCATTTTCAAAACCAAAGTGGAAGATCAAATGGTCCAATTGGAATTGTAAATACCGACCTGATTTCGAGTATCGATTTTTCTGCCGGTGGATTTACTGCCAAGTTTGGAAACCATTTATCCTCAGTATCCGACATTAGCTATCGGGATGGTAACCTGAACCGGCTACGGGGAGATGTTGGATTAAATCTTGCAGGATTTGGCGTCAATTTGGACGGTCCCATTTCTGAAAACACCTCGTACTTAGTATCTGCCCGCCGAAGCTATCTAGACCTGATTGCCAATGCAATTAATGCCGGCGGAGCCCCGAGATATGCCGATGCACAAGTAAAAGTAACTTCCAAACTAGACGGCAGGAATAAACTCTCTTTCTTGAATATTTACGGTAGGTCGAATTTTACCAGCGATCTTTCTGAAGCTGTTGAAGAAGGAGTTTCTGACGCTATCGACAATACTAATAATCAAAATACGATGGGGGTAAACTGGCAACATCTTTGGGGCAACGGATACACAAATACCTCTATTTCCTACTCGTTCAGAGAAAATGATCAAATTCTAACTGATGCACTTTCTGAAACTACAAGCATAGATTTCTACTCGTTAGAAGCGATGATAGTGCTCCGATCGGTGTCATTTCTTCGGATTAATGATCGAAATAATATAGAATTTGGAACCGAATTTAGAGCTGAACAAAACGACTATGATTATTTTATTGCTGCAGAAACCAATCAATCCGGACAACAACGTGCCGATTTCAATCGCAGTGATGAAGTAAATGGTTCACTGAGTTCATTTTTTGCTTCTTATTCGGTTACTATTACTCCGGCATTTTCTGCCACACTTGGGGCTCGTACAACCTATAATTCATATAATAACAATCTTAATCTGGCTCCAAGGTTTAAAGCAAGATTTCAAGCTTCGGCTAAACTTGGTTTCAATGCAGCGTTTGGAGTTCATTATCAGGCTATACCGCGATATTTAATATCACAAAACGCAAACATCGCAGAACTCAGAAGCACGCGTTCCGATCACTATATTCTAAGCGCCGATTATCTGCTAACGGATGATACCAAGCTAACTCTTGAACTGTATGATAAAGAATACCGAAATACCCCCATCTTACCAGCGGTAAATTCGGTAGGTGATCGAAATTATGTACTCGATTCCTTTCAACAGTTTTATGATGTGCTGGAAGATAATGGCAGAGCCTTTGCTCGTGGGGCAGAAATTTTAATCCAGAAAAAATTAGCCGTCGATTTTTACGGGATGGTCTCCGCCAGTTATTTCAGAACTCGCCATCGTGATTATACGGGCAAATGGCAGGATCGTAATTATGATAACCGATATTTGCTGAGTGTGATAGGTGGCTATCGCCCAAATGATTTATGGGAAGTAAGTGTGCGCTGGAGTTATCTGGGGGGACGCCGTTATACGCCCATCGATCCTGTTGCATCAGCAAATGCAGCAACTGAAGTGTACGATCTTAGCCGCTTCAATGCAGCTCGCTACCCGGCATATCATTCGTTATTCACCCGTGTTGATCGCAGATTTTTTATGAAGAAAACTAATTTAGTTGTGTTTGTAGAGGTTTGGAATGCGTACAATCAACAAAATGTGGAAACCGATTATTGGAATATCCAAACCAATCAAATAGATCGTGCCACGCAATTTAGCTTACTTCCTGTGAGTGGTGTAAAATTTGAATTTTGATTCTTATTCTACACATTAAGCCATGTCCCGAGCAATCCTGAAATCATCTTACATTTCCCCCACGCTTTTTGTTAAAACGTTGCTCGGGTTATGGCTTTTTTTCTCTCTGGCGTTTGGCTTGTTTTCCGATTGGTTTTTTTCTGTGATGATGGAAGATAACATGCGGGGAGACGGCTTTTTGTTCACCAGTCTCTATTCTTTTTTCTTGATTGGCATGTTTGGCCTTACCTGGTATTCGCTACATCGCCGATTTCCTTTAAATGGAACTCGAAATTATCTGATACATATCGCCGCACAAATTAGTAATTCATTTATTGGCTTTCTGCTTGGATTTATTGTTACCGGTTACATTCATTCTTTATTGAATGATGCGCCTTACTCTCCGGCAGGAAAAGAGGTAATGGCTTTATCCATCATTGCAATGATGTGCATTATCGGGATGTTAGGTACAAACGGTGTAATGTATGTAACCGAGTACGTTAAACGCTCGGCCGAGGCAGAGCAGAAAATTGTAGAATCTGAGCTATCGGCATTACGCGCTCAAATCAATCCTCATTTCTTGTTCAACTCGTTAAATTCAATCGCCGCGTTGATACGAATTTCGCCGGCGGAAGCGGAAGCCGTAACCGAAGATCTTGCCGACGTTTTCCGATATACCTTGCGAGCATCAGACAGACCGTTAGTTTGCCTAAAAGATGAACTCGAAATTATCCGATTGTACTTGAATATAGAACAGGCTCGATTTAAAGATTGTTTACACGTTCAAATTAATGCGCCTCAACAATTACATAACGTTGCATTACCGGTACTTACCTTACAGCCGTTGGTAGAAAATGCTATTAAACATGGGGTAAGCAAGAAAGAAGGTAGCCATTCGCTTACCGTTGAAATTGAACAAGTAGCACAGTTAATTCAAATAAGTATTACGGATACCGGACCGGGTTTCTCACGAAATGACTTCAGTTATTTTTTGGATAAAGGCACAGGATTATCTAATGTTTTTAAGCGCCTACAACTCCATTTTGGCGATATGGTTGATGCTGCAATTCACACGAATACGTTAAAGTTTCGATTTCCACTTACAGAAATTCGAGAGCACTCCCATTTTGAACCTTCAAAAATAGCTCCTCATGAAAGCATTTCTGGTTGATGACGAGCATCTGGCAAGAGAGCGTATGAAATCGCTTCTTAGTCACTCAACAGTTTCGATAGAAATCACCGGCGAATCAGGAGTAGCATCTGAAGCTATCGAACTTATAAATGCTTCCAAACCTGATGTGGTATTTTTAGACATTCAAATGCCTGGTTTAGATGGTTTTGATGTGGTATCCATGCTCGAAAAACCTCGACCTTATATCATTTTTGTTACGGCTTATGATGAATTTGCGATCAAAGCATTTGACGTTTTTGCGCTGGATTACCTCACTAAACCGGTGCGCTTAGAACGGCTCAATAAATCTCTGGAGCGATTGAAAAATGTAGCTGAGCAGAAGTCATTGCAAAATGCCTCTATCGAGAAAGTAATCGAAGAACAGAAGCAAAAACCATTGCACGTGTTAACCGGGAAAAAAGGGCGATCTATTCATATTTTGGATATTAACGAAGTTCAGTACCTGGAAGCCAATGAAAAATTGATTTATGCTTACACAGATTCGGCTAAATTTCGCATAGACGGCACACTGGACCAATTGGAACAGCGCCTTACTGATGGGCGTTTTGTTCGAACACATCGGTCATTTCTGGTGAACGTAACCTATGTTTCAGAATTGATTCCTTGGTTTTCGGGCAGTTATGAAATTAAGCTTACATCCGGAAAACAACTTAGTGTATCGCGCCGGCGAGTAAAGGACGTAAAAGCTCAGCTTGGGATTTAGAAAGTCTTCTGCTTTCATCAGCACCACATAACATAGAAATTGGATAACCACATTTCTCTGATTAGTTTCAGATCAAAACTTTTTGATATGAAACGTACCGCTCTTCTATTCTTTACACTCTTTCTAACTCAAACTCTAACCGCACAATACTTCCCGGGAACTTGGGGCGATTGGGAAACACGTACTCCTGAAGAGATGGGCTTCAATGCCGATTCGATATCAGCGGTTATTGAATATGCGAAAGCAAATGAGACGACCAATCCGCGGAGTATGGAAGAAAACCATTACGGTACTTTTGGTCGAGAACCTTTTGGGGATGGAGTGGGTCCGTTCAAAGACCGGGGAGATCAAACAGGCATCATCATTAAAGATGGGTACATCATTGCCGAATGGGGTGAACCTTTTCGGGTGGATATGACCCATTCCGTAACCAAAACTTTTCTGAGCAGCACTGTGGGCATTGCCTACGATATGGGATTAATTCACGATGTGCATGACCTGGTAGATCCATATATGGCACCAATATTAATGGCAGGAAATTTTGATGGCAGTCAATTTAAAGCCGACTATTTCAAATCACCCAAAGTGATGGAGCCTTTTAAAGGCGAGCATAATTCTAAAATAACCTGGGATCATCTGCTTCGGCAGACTTCCGATTGGGAAGGAACTCTTTTTGGTAAACCCGATTGGGCCGATCGCCCCGACAGAGATCGTTCAACTTGGCTTACCCGTGAACGCCATGAACCGGGCACCGAATGGGAATACAACGATGTTCGGGTAAATCTGCTGGCTTTAGCCGCAATGAATGTACTTCGCAAACCTTTACCTGTGTTTCTCAGAGAACAAATGATGGACAAGATCGGCGCTTCCCCAACCTGGCGATGGCAAGGTTACGAAACCAGCTGGGTAGTAATCGACGGGCAATTGATGCAAAGCGTAAGTGGAGGCGGACATTGGGGCGGCGGCATGTTTATATCTGCCAGAGATCAGGCACGTTTAGGCTTACTCACTTTGAATGATGGAAACTGGAATGGCGAGCAGATCATCAGCAAAGAATGGATAGAGTTATCTAAAACTCCCACTGAAGCCAACACCGGCTACGGCTACATGAACTATTTTTTGAATACCGATCGTAAAGCCATGCCTAGCGCTCCCGAGTCTGCCTTTTGGCATTTAGGCGCAGGAACCAACATGGTGTTCTGTGATCCTGAAAACAATCTGGTGATTGTGGCGCGTTGGATCAATCGGGATGCCATGGAAGGAATCGTAAAACGGGTAATTGGAGCTATAGAGAATTGAGGGGTTAGTGTTGAGTGTTGAGTGTTGAGTGTTGAATTTTAAGTGCTTGATAAATATTGCTATATATTTGATAAATAATCTCGATTTTTGTAATGTAAGTATTCAAATCTTTACAGTTGAAATTGTAAAATCAATCAACTGTTTTATCTTACTCAAAACTAACTAATTTCTTTTGCGATGAGCGGTACGCAAAAAACTGCCATAGTTCTTGGCGCTACCGGATTGGTAGGATCTCAGCTTCTTCAACAACTTCTGTCGGATGATCGGTATGCGTTGGTAAAGGTTTTTCATCGACGATCAACCGGGGTTACCCACGAAAAGCTGGAAGAGCATGTCATCAACTTTCATGAAATGAGAATCTGGAAGCATTTAATTATTGGTGATGAGTTATTTTCAGCACTAGGAACCACTTTAAAAGCAGCCGGATCGAAAGAAGCGCAATATGAAGTGGATTACGAATATCAACTGGATGTTGCCAAATACGCACAAAAAAACGGTGTTCTATCGTATGCATTATGCTCTTCATTAGGCGCTACTCAATCCACCAAAAACTTTTACCTGAATATGAAGGGCAAATTGGATAACAAAGTGCAAAAACTGGGGTTCGAGAAGCTTGTTATTGTCCGTCCCTCTCTACTTCTGGGTGATCGAAAAGAAATGCGAATTGGAGAGAAAATCGGTGAACCACTTTTAAAACTAGCAACCAAAATTCCACCCTTCAAAAAATACAAACCTATTCATGTTCGGGATGTAGCCAAGGCTATGATCAATGGGTTAAACTCCGATGCCCAACAAGTGATATATGAAGGACTAGAAGTGCATATGTTAGCAAAATGATCCATACCATTCAATCTGAAGAGCTTGAAGTTTCCATTCATCAAAAAGGGCTGGAATTAAGCTCCATCAAACATATGAAAACGGGTATCGAGTACTTGTGGCAGGGAGATTCGAACTTTTGGACCGGCCAGGCTCCTGTTTTATTCCCAATAATTGGAGCACTGAAAGATGGCACTACTTTAATTGATGGCAAGCCATATCAGATTCCGAAACACGGAATTATTCGGCACTCGACCAAAGCGAAAGTTACCGATCATCTTGATGATTCCATCACTTATCAATTTCATTGGGATGAAGAAACGCTGCGCCAATTCCCATTTCGATTCATTTTTAACCTCACGTTTAGTTTGAAAGGAACTCAGCTGAATGTATCACATACCATACAAAATGCTGATAAAAAACCAATGCCTTACAACCTGGGCGCTCATCCGGCGTTTAACTGTCCAATCAATAATCAGGGTGAGTATTCCGATTATTTTCTCGAGTTTCCGGTAGATGAAACCGCTCAAACTTGGTTAATCGATGACAATGGCTTGCTTACCGATTCAACCAAACCTATTTTTGATTCAAGTAAAATACTACGACTCCACAATCATCTGTTTGATAACGATGCGCTTATTTTCAAGAATTTGAACAGTAATTCAGTAACTCTCAAAGGTGATGAACTTGGTGAAATACTGCGTATCGATTTTGATGATTTCCCTTATTTGGGAATCTGGGCAAAACCGGGAGCACCGTTCGTATGCATCGAACCGTGGTATGGAATCACTGATCACCAAAACACCGATGGCGAATTTTTAAGCAAAGAGAAGCTAAGAATCCTTGAGCCCGGAAAAGAAGAAACTCTGAGTTATCGGATTACTTTGTTTGATCAGTGACCTTGGGAAAATAGATTGTAAATCAAGGTTCTGATTCTTTAGAAAGCTTCAGATTCCTGCCTACGCAGGAATGACATTGATATCTTTTTCAGAAGTCATTTTCTAAAGCAGATATACACTTCGTACCTCGCAAATCAGAATTCGCTTATCCGTAACTCTTTAGATTTCTCTCTCCGTTCGAAATGACAAAAACTAAGATCCCGCACCCCTTTACTAGGCATTCGAAGTTCGATTGTTCAAAGTTCGAAGTTCAATGTTCTACTGTTCTTTTGTTTTCCTCTCCTTTTCCTCTACATTTTTGGGCGAATCAAAAACTCTTTTGCTCAATGAAAAAACTACTTTTTGCTCTACCACTTCTATTGCTGTTTATCGCTCCAGATATCAGTGCCCAAAGTTCAAACCTAAAAACCATCATCGACCAACGAGCTGATGAACTGGAAAACCAGGTAATAGAATGGCGGAGATATTTTCACGAAAACCCTGAATTGTCGAATCGTGAATTTAATACCGCTAAAGTAGTTGCTGAGCATTTAGAATCGCTAGGGTTAGAGGTTCAAACAGAAGTTGCACATACAGGTGTAGTTGCACTTTTGGAAGGCGGCAAACCCGGTCCGGTAGTTGCTCTACGCGCCGACATGGATGCGCTACCCGTTCTTGAGCGAACCGATGTCCCCTTTAAATCGGTAGCAAAAGGTATGTATCAGGGAAAAGAAGTTCCTGTGATGCATGCCTGTGGTCATGACACGCACATCGCTATTTTGATGGGAGTAGCTCAGATACTCACCGAAATGAAAGACGAACTTGCGGGTTCTGTAAAGTTTATCTTTCAACCCGCTGAAGAGGGCGCTCCCGAGGGCGAAGAAGGTGGAGCTAAATTAATGGTCGAAGAAGGTGTACTCAAAAATCCTGATGTAGATGTAATCTTTGGTCTGCATATAAATGATGCTACTCCGGTAGGTATGATCAACTATCGAGATCGTGGGATTATGGCTGCGGTAAACAGTTTCGAAATTACGGTAAAGGGAAAACAAGCACATGGATCAGCGCCTTGGACTGGAGTTGACCCCATTGTTACGGCCTCACAGATCATCAACAATATTCAAACTATTGTTAGCCGGAATCTTCCATTAACCACACAAGCAGCGGTTGTAACTATTGGGCAAATTCATGGTGGAGTTAGAAGTAATATCATTCCTGAAGAAGTATATATGGAAGGAACTATTCGAACTTTAGATGCCGGAATGCGCGAAAAACTATTCGAACGTCTCGAAACAATCGTCACAAATACCGCAGAGAGCAATGGTGCCGAAGCAATTTTAAACATCCGCGAAGGTTACCCAATTACCTATAATGATCCCGAGTTAACAGAACTCATGGTTCCCACTCTTCAAGAAGTAGCTGGTGCGGACAATGTAAACTATATCAATGCGATTACCGGAGCTGAAGACTTCTCGTTTTTCCAGAAAGAAGTGCCGGGATTGTATTTCTTTGTAGGTGGAATGACTCCCGGAACCACTCCGGCCGGTCATCATACTCCCGATTTTTTTATTGATGAAGCCGGTTTAAAATTAGGTGTACGAGCAATGAGTAACTTAGTAATCGATTACTTTGTTAAATCTGCGGGGAAATAACATGAGAGTATTATTTATTTCAATTCTGCTTCTGTCCCTTCAGGGATTATCATTTGCACAATCACTAAATGATACCGAACAGTCGATTCTTAATTCGGTGGATGCGAGTTATGATGACGCACTAGAATTTCTGATCGAAAATGTGAATATGAATAGCGGATCTATGAATCCTGTCGGTGTTCAAGCACTTGGAAAGCGATATATCGAGGCGTATTCGAATCTTGGATTCGAAACGGAATGGGTTGATCAGAGTGAGGTAAATCGGGGTGGTCACTTCATCGCAAGAAAAAAAGGAAACTCAGGATTAAAGCTGTTACTTATCGGACACTTAGATACGGTTTTTGAACCAGATAGTCCTTTTCAAAAAGCTGAAATGACTTCTGACACGACCCTTGCAGGCCCTGGAATTGCAGATATGAAAGCCGGAAATGTGATGATTTTGTATGCTCTGAAAGCCTTGAACGAAGCCGGAGCACTTGAAGACGCTACCATAACTGTTGTGTATACAGGCGATGAAGAAAAAGCGGGTAAACCTACTTCCATTTCCAGATATCATCTGGTTGAAGCAGCCAAACAATCTGATATTGCACTCGGGTTTGAAACGGCCAGTGGTTGGGATTTTGCTACGGTTGCACGTAGGTCATCGAATTCATGGAATATTGAGATAACAGGAGTGCAGGCACATTCTTCGGGTGTATTTTCCGAACGTGTTGGTGCGGGCTCGGTGTACGAAGCTGCTCGAATCTTGAATCGGTTTTATGAAGAACTACATGAAGAGTATCTGACTTTCAACGCGGCCATGATTGTTGGCGGTAATGAGGTTTCCTTCGATGAAGAACAGCTGAAAGGTAGTATGAGTGGAAAAACTAATATTGTTCCTAAAAAGACGATTATTCAAGGCGACCTCAGGTACCTTACGGAAGAACAAGGCGAACGAGTGGTAAGAAAAATGGAAGCAATTGTTTCTGAATCTCTCCCTCAAACTGAATCCGTTTTTCGATTTAATCCCGGATATCCACCTATGGCCCCCACCGATGGAAATATGAAAGTTTTAGAAGTTTTGAGTGACGTAAGTGAGGACATGGGAATTGGATCTGTTGAAGCTTATGATCCCGGACGACGTGGAGCTGCCGATATTTCTTTTGTAGCAAGTTACGTTCACGGACTAGATGGTTTAGGAGCAATGGGAGGAGGTGCGCATAGTCCACATGAGTACTTGCATTTACCATCTTACAAAAAATTAACCCAACGAGCGGCTTTATTGATTTACCGCCTAATCCAAATGGATGAACTTTAAAATTATGCGAATTCTACTGCTCCTATTCATTCTTCTTGGTAACTCGGCATTACATGCCCAAACTTTTGACGAAAAAATCAATGAAGCTAATACACTGGTAAACACTTTTGTTGAAAGTAAAAACCTCCCCGGAATGGCTGTTTCCATATATTTGGGAGACGCTATGATTTGGAGCAAAGGCTTTGGTTATGCGGATATCGAAAACCAAATTCCTGTAGATCCATCATTAACTAAATTCAGAATCGGGAGTGTATCCAAAACACTAACCGCTGCTGCAATGGGCGACTTGATGGTAAAAGACAGGCTTGATCCAGACACCATTGTCCAAACCTATGTACCGGATTTTCCAAAAAAGGAATATGAAATTACTGTTCGTCAGGTTGCAGGACATACCGCCGGTATTCGCCATTATCGAGGCATCGAGTTTATGAGCTCTAAGTTATTTAAAACGATAGATGAAGGTCTTGCCATTTTTGAAGATGACCCTTTGCTTTTTGAGCCCGGCACCCAATATAGCTACTCAAGCTATGGCTGGAATTTGATTTCAGCAGTGATTGAAGGCGCATCGGAAGAAGATTTTCTCGGATATATGAAGCAATATGTTTTCGACCTTCTCGAAATGAATAACACCGTACCGGAATGGACCAATCAGGAAATCCCGAACCTCACTACTTTTTATGTGCCGGATGGCGATGGAAACAGTGTAGCTCCATATGTCGATAATTCATACAAATGGGCCGGTGGAGGTTTTGTAGGTACCACCGAAGATTTGATAAAGTTTGGAAAAGCGTATCTCAACTTCGATTATCAGCCTGAACGAGTTCATAAAGACTTGATGACTCCTTTAACTTTGTCTGATGGAGAATCCACTAACTACGGAATGGGCTGGCGAACATGGATACACAACGGAAATACTTGGGTCGGTCACTCCGGCGGATCTGTAGGTGGAAGCACTATGTTTCTGATCAACAAAGAACACCAGATGGTCATCGCATACACCATTAACCGCTCAAGCGTTGGTTTCGACGACCTCCACTGGAAACTGGCGGATATCTTTTTGGGTGATTGAATACATGTTCATTAGAGAAGTTGAGTCGCAAAATTTTCGTAGAATCCTTTTAAAGATTCCAACATTATTGATCATTTGGGGGGTAGTTCAGCTTGCATTCTCTACCTTAACCGAAATTAATACCTATATATCTAATTCTTTACTTATATGGTCAGCCGTAGGATTCATTATGATTGGCTTTATAATTAGATATGTAATCAGTTATTTATTCGATAAATATTATCCTTCAGAAGTAGATTCAAAATAAAGCACAACTTCACAAATGCATTGCTAAAGGCATGTTATTTAATAATTATGCGAAAATCCTTACAACGAGTCCTTCTCCTTGAGAAGAAGAAGACAGACTTGTCCACCGAAGTTCTTTTTTGAACGTAGGTGGAAGAGGTCGGAAGAACAGTTGAACTTCGAACACTCGAACATCGAAGAATTACGAATTGGCGAATAAGCGAATGATGATTTACGAATTATAAGTTATAGCTACGTTGCCCATTATTAACCTTAAGAAAGACTCATAGGTCATTCCTGCGAAGGCAGGAATCTGAAGCTATATTATGACTCAGAATCTTGATTTATATGCACTTTAGCCACTTTCGCAAACCAAATTAGGTAATCTGATAACTCCATGTTTCTCCCTAATATGATGTGAAGAGGTCGGAAGAACAGTTGAACATTGTACACTCGAACATTGAACGTTGAAGAATTATGAATTGGCGAATAATGATTTACGAACTACGAATTGTAGATTCTTCTTCAAACAAATCAGGAACAGAATTACTAAATAGAAAATCCATCTAACTTTAAATGCTCTACCCAACAACCTGGAAATCATACGAACTCATCGACATTGGCGAGGGGCGAAAACTCGAACGCTTTGGAGAACTTGTGGTTGATCGGCCGGAACCGGCGGCAACGGGTAAAAAGGGTTCTGCTAATTTGTGGGATGAAGCCACCCATCGCTTTATCGAGCAAAAGGGACAGAAAGGTAATTGGAACCGAGCCATCCCAGATTTTCAGATCGATTATCAAATTCAACAGAAAAACCTTCGTTTTCAGTTAAAAGAAACGGCCTTTAAACATCTTGGGATATTCCCGGAGCAAGCGGAAAATTGGGAGTTCATTGCCGAACAGTGCCAAAGAATTTCAACATCAACAAAACAACCTCGAATGCTCAATTTGTTTGCTTACACAGGTGGAGCTTCATTGGTAGCTGACCAATTCGGGGCAAAAGTCACCCATGTTGATTCCTCAAAAACGGCCGTTAGCTGGGCACGTGAAAATGCAGACATAAATGGAATTGATTCCATCCGCTGGATTGTGGAAGATGCTCGAAAATACGTGGAACGTTGCATCAAACGTGGAGAAACTTATCACGGAATAATTCTCGATCCACCGATTTTTGGGATGGTACCCAAAGGAAAAAACTGGAAATTGAACGACGACTTAGAACCTCTGCTTTCCAACATCCTCAAAATTCTGGAAAAAGATCATCGTTTTTTAATTTTGAATACCTACTCCCCACAGCTCCCACTTTCCGATCTGAAACAATTACTTCGCGGGATTCGAAATTGGCCTAAAAACTTTGAAGCTACTACACTCGGACTAAAAACCACAACCGGCAAAGAGTTGGAACTGGGAAATTTGATTCGTTTTTCATCAAACTAAAAAAAGTGAAGAACGACGGTCCTTCACTTTATAGCTTACCAAACCTAGTGGTAGTTAATTTTCTTTGTTCTTCAATTCTTTCACAATGTGTTGCTTCACTTCCTCTTTGGAAGTATCAAGGTGGCGCTCCGGAGTCAAGCCATCGTACAAACCTTCCACATTTCGTTTTACTTCAAAAGCATTCTTTTCATCAATTTTGATACGAAATACTGCATGTTTGGAACCGTCTTCATGTACTTCAACGTCTACTTTTTCGGTAACCGATGAGTTTTCGTGAAGGAATGCATTAATCTTTGCTGCAATTTGAACCTGAGTTAGTTTAGGGTCAATTTTAACATCGAAGGTTTTATGCATAGCACTTTCAAAGAAGGTTCGCTCAACGGTTTCTTCGATCGGAAGTATATCGATCTCTGTAAAAGTGAGTGCGGCTTTCAGTGCGTTTGCTTTATCTTCGGCTGCGGTGATATTGGCTTCCGGCAATAGCACAACTACTTCCGTTAACTGTTGGGCATTCGTGGTTTCCCCACCCGGTAAAATTTCTTCGTGTAATACCGGAATCATCTGTATTTCCTGTAGATTTATGGCAGAAAGTGCTGCTACTTTTCCTTTACCGGCATCGGGTTGTTCGGTTATCAAACCCCGAATCATATATCCGATTTCTTCTTCCTGCTCAACAGGAACCGTGCAGGCAACCAGTACTAAGGCTGCGATTATAAATGAAGCGGCGATTTTATAGAATTGTCTCATGTCGTTAGGTTTTTGGGATTGCTGATCCAGCCATGGTCCTAACTTTTTCAACGATTCGGAGTGATCATGCTTTTTATATGTATTGAATGCATTTGATTCGTTCATCACACTACCCCATCGATTTGAATTGGTTAATAAGTTTAGAAGTTTCATGGTACAGATCGTTTGTTTCTAGTTTTGTTGATGCCGGAATTGTCGAGCCGGAGCCCGATTCTTCCATCTGTTCCATGATTTCCCGCAACTTGGTGCGTGTTCGGCTTAACCGACTTTTCACTGTGGATTCACTTCGCTCTTCTTGAATGGCTGTGATTTCCCTGATTGAAAATCCGCCAAGCTCAAACAACAACAGCGCGGCTCGTTCATTGCTTTCCAGTATTGATAGTGCCGCCATCAACTGCTGATTGTCTTGAAAAAAGTGATCTTCATAAATTTGAAAATCTATTTCTTTCACTTCTGATTGGCGCACAAACCGTTTCCAAAAAGGTCGGCGAACGGCGTTGTAGAACGTCCGGGTGATAATCTGAAAAAACCAACTTTTGAATTTCTCCAAATCGTTAAGGCTATCGATGTTCTCATACGCTTTCAGTAACGATTGCTGTATGATTTCTTCCGCCTCAGCCATCTGTTGTCCGGCACATAACGCTCTGCAATAGTTTACTGCATCGTTATAAATCGGCTTCAATAAGTGGGTGAATTCAGTATTCGTCAACACACTTTGTTTTAGGATTTCATGGTTTTGCGCGCATTCAACCATAAGACACCGTTCGGGTAGAAAAAGTCGCAGAAAATGTTTTGCCACTAAAACACAAAACCACTAATTGTAATATTGGGTGGAAACTAACCGCCCATATCATCTTCTAATCAAAATTATCGAACTCTCTTCCTGCCCGAACCTTCGTTTGTATTCACCTCATCAAATGCATCCGGAAATTCTATATAGTTTTTTGGGCGGTTTTCAGATTGCTCTTTAGTAGCTGATTTACCCGAAACCAAACTTTTCATTTTAATGAAGGCATTTTTGACTGATCTCGATTTTTTGCGCAGATAGTTTTTGAATCCTCGCAAGATCACCAGATAACTGATGAATACAGTGGCTAATCCAAGAGGAATTCCGATTAAGCCCCAATTCAGCATTCCAAGAAAAATCACCCAAAACCCGACATTCACCACAATGGGGATGGTCCACGACATCGCAAGTTTTGCAAACGACCCGTTGTAGATTACTTTAGTTTGTTCTTCGCCCGGAATCATCGACAGTTTTTGCGTGGTGTTGTTGGTCTCGCAAATCCACTCGTACAACTTCCCCATTTTATTTGAAGCTCCACCTTTTCCGGTAATCTGCTCCATCAACGTGATAATCTCGGGCCAGTCTTCTTCTTTTATCTCTCCTTGTATGATGTGATCGATGTTCAATTTTGTTGGCATAAGCAGTGAATCGAAAAATCCCGTGCTTTCTTCTTCCTGATCAATATCAATGGTTTCGGCAACATTTGCGATGATATCCGGCTCCAACCCAACTTCTTCTGCCAATTGTTGAATCTCTCCCAGCGATAATCCCACGGTCACTTTTTCGCGCTCAGATGCCTGAATTTCCCCCGCACGCTTTAAAATCTTACTGATTTCCTTTTCGGTGTATAATCGATCGTTACTCATTTTGAAGATCCGAATGTTTAGTACTTCATTGCCCTATTTTTAATTAACGGGATAGTACTACGTGAATCAATAAAAATGTTATGAATCAATTACACCGTATTTTTTCCTTGTAAGAATTTCACTTTTGTGATTCAGTGCTTCCGAGTCAAAAATCCATGTAAGCACTTACATAAGAAAATGTACCCTCTGTTTGGTAATTTCCCACAGTTAATGTTTCGACCTAATCACACACTCATGAAAAAAGTATTTCTCTCTTTTGCCGCTATTCTTTTTCTGCTCACCACTGCCTTTGCACAAGTTGAAAGAATGGAGCCCCCATTTTGGTGGACCAACATGCCCGTACAAGAACTTCAGATTCAATTATATGGGGAGAATCTTGGAGAATATCGCGCTTCGATAGATTATCCGGGGGTAGAAATCATAAAACAAATTGCGGTTGATTCAAAAAATTATCTTTTCCTCTATCTCGAGGTTTCTGAGTTGGCTGAAGCAGGAACCATCAATATTGAACTCAGAAAGGATCGTAGAAATCGAATGAACGTCGATTTTGAGCTCAAAGAACGCTCATCAACCGAAGGCAAACACATGGGTTTTGACGCCTCCGATCTTATTTATTTAATGATGCCGGATCGTTTTGCTAATGGAAACCCGGATAACGATTCCATCGAAGGAATGCTTGAAACGGCCGATGTTACCAATCCCGAGCGCCGACAAGGGGGCGATTTAGAAGGGGTGATGAATCACCTCGATTACATCAAAGAACAGGGAATGACTGCTATCTGGTTGATGCCGATTTTCGAAAACGATATGACTCCGGAATACGGTGGATATCACGGATACGCCGCAACCGATATGTATCAGGTGGATCGCCGACTTGGAACCAATGAGGAATACAAAGAATTAGTTGAGGCCTCCCATCAAAACGGAATGAAAGTAATCATGGACATGATTCACAATCACATTGGCGATCAGCATTGGTGGATGAAAGATTTACCTACTAAAGATTGGGTGCACAGTTGGGAGAAATATGGTCAGACCAGTTATCGAGGTCCGGTTGTTTCGGATCCTTACTCCAGCGAGTACGACATGAATAAACTCGAAAAAGGCTGGTTCGTGAAGGAAATGCCTGATTTGAATCAAAATCAGCCTTTATTGGCCGATTACCTGATTCAAAACACCATTTGGTGGATCGAATATTCCGGCATCGATGGCATCAGAATGGATACCTATGTTTTCCCGGATAAAGATTATATGTCGCGCTGGGCGAAAGAGATCTTAACCGCTTACCCAAACTTTAATATAGTTGGCGAAGCATGGTTGAACTTCCCTGCCCCGGAAGCTTTTTGGCAGTACGATGAACCCGGAACGGACGATGGTTACCAATCAAACTTGCCGAGCGTTACTGATTTCCCATTAACCATGACGATTGATCGTGCACTGAACGATAACTTCGGCTGGGATAGTGGATTATCGGCCATCTGGAATTTATTGGGTAAAGATTTCTTGTATGCCGATGCCATGAAGAACGTGATCTTTCTGGATAATCACGACATGGATCGCATTTTTGAGCGTTTAGGCAAAGACGAGCGTAAGTTTAAAATGGCGTATAATTTTTTGATGACAACTCGTGGTATTCCACAGATTTACTACGGTAACGAGTTGATGATGGCGCATGAATATCGAGGTGGAGATGATGAACATCGCCGTCCAAATATGCCGGGTGGCTGGCCAGGTGACGAGCGTTCTGTATTCACCGAAGAAGGTCGTACCGATAAAGAAAATGAGATCTTCGAGTACACCAAAACCATCAATCACTGGCGAAAAGATGCCGTGGCTGTTCATGAAGGCAAGCTGGTACACTTTGTGCCCCAGAATGGAGTGTACGTGTACTTCCGCTTACACGACGATCAGAATGTGATGGTGATCATGAATCAAAACGAAGAAGAAATGACCATTCCTCGCGAAGTTTTTGCCGAGATTTTGGATCACTTTACTACTGCCACCGATATTTTTGATGGGAGTAAGGTAGATATTACAACAGATTTCATGGCTCCTGCAATGACCACAGCTGTTTGGGAGTTGGATTAGGAAAATCCCGAATTGTCGAAACTACAACATAGCTTTTAAAAAGTCTCCCTCCCTAGTATAGGGAGGGAACAAGGGTGGGTCGAATTATTGGCGAATCGTTTTTATCAAATCTCTCAGCCGATATTCAGTTCGGTATTATTCACCATTTCGAAATCGATATTCAAACCCATCCCTGTCCCTTCCCTTGGCTTTGGGAAGGGGACTCAAGTTCATATTTTCGATTCGAGCTGAACAATCTCATTCGTTCCTAAAGTCGCGGATTATCGCATTAGTATAGTATATCTTAAAAAGTCTCCCTCCCTAGTATAGGGAGGGAACAAGGGTGGGTCGAATTATTGGCGAACCGTTTCCCTCAAATCTCTCAACTGATATTCAGTTTACCTACTAATTCTCCCTCAGCAATTGCGAATTCCAAGCCATTAACGATGTCAGCAGAATAATTCCTGCGATGGTATAAAAGCCGCCATCTAGTTGAAAATTTTGTACAATAACGCCCATTATTGGTTGTGATACTAACTCACCAACTCCGCCTAAAATCATAACGGTGGCTAGGGCGTTTGGGCTGATTTTACCCGTAATACTGAATATAAACGGAAAGGTGAGTGCAACTCCCAATCCCATCGCAAAAATTCCAACGCTCGATACCCATAATTGCTCGGCCAAAATTGCGAGTATAATTCCACCTGCGGCGAATAGCGTTCCAAATGTGATCAGATTTCGGGAGCCAAATCGAGCTCTTAATCGGTCGCCGGTAAAGCGCATCATTAACAAGGCAACGGCATACGTAGTGTAGCCAATGGCAGCCAAACCTTCTCCGGTTTTCAGATAATCTGAATAAAACAAAGCCACCCAATTCATGATGGATGCCTCGGTACAGGCGGCCATAAAAATAATCGCCCCGAGCCATAACACAGGCCGCTCAGGCCATTCAAGTCCCGGTTTACGAATCGTCGATTCTGCATCTTTGGGGATAAAACGAAAAGCCGTGATCACAACCAAAATCATCAAGGCCGTAATAACCAACATGTGGATTTGCACTGAAATCAATAACCCTGCTGCGAAAGTACCAAGAACAGCTCCGGTTAAGTTACCCACACCAAACCACGAGTGAATTGTGGACATCCGTGGCTGGCCGGATCGTTTTTCATAGCTCGCACCCAACGCGTTAATGGCGAGGTTAAATCCACCACCTGAAGCTCCCATGATTATCATCGAAACAGCGAGCATAATCCAGTTTGGAGAGAAGGCGATGGGCAGTAAAGAAAGAGCTACAATCCACCCAAATATGATACCGGTTTTACGCGCTCCCATTACCTGAATTAACCACGCAGTAAGTGGCATCATAACCACAGAACCGATCCCTCTCGCCAATAACGCATAACCGAGTGTAGCGGGAATTAAAAGCGCTGAATCGCGGATAGCCGGAATACGACTTGCCCAAGTAGAAAAGTTAAATCCCAATACAAAGAATACCGCACAAATGGCGATAAATTCATATCGAAGAGCTAGTTTTTGATCCTGTTGCGCTTGCGTAATTGTTGAAGAGGTCATTCCAAATAAATCCCGTAGAAACTCCTCAAAAATACAGTTATTTTGAACCAACTTAATTCAATTTTCTTATGGAATATCAATTTCTGGTTTTACTACATGTTTTCTTGGCAATCGTAATAATCGGTGGGGTTTGGATGGCTTCTTTCATCGTAATCCCGTTCGCAAAGAAAACCGACAATCCGTCATTTGCTTTTAACTATATCAAAGCCTTCGATCGCGGTTCTCATCTTGTGCTCACTCTTCAGTTATTGATTGGATTTCGCTTAGCGATGATTTACTTGCCGATGAGTGAGTGGTTTGGTTTTGAAACACACCTTTCTGTTTCTGTGGTAGTAAAACTTGTATTGTGGGTGGCCCTTTTCGCCTGGATGATTATCGGCAAGAAAATGGGGATGTCGACTCCGGAAAAAGGAGATCTTTCGAGCGCCGCCAAATATTTTAGAATCCTCAGTTTACTGGCGTTCGGACTGATGTTGTTTGGCTTAAATTTTAGATTGGGATTGATCTAGGTTCAATTCAACCGTTCAGCCAACAGCACCTGCAAATCATCAAGTTGGTCTTGAGGGATGATTTCTGAATCCAGGTTCAACTCGCGTTTCATGAGTTGATTGCGGGCAGGTCCGAGTTCGTAGAATAAACGAAGGTGTTCTACTTCACTGGCAAAATATTTATTTGTGAAGCGGTCGCGAAATGGGTTTTCATCCACAATTTGCTCGAATTCCTCCAATAAATGTGCGCTCGTTCCTTTCAGTAGTTGGTGCACTTGCACTCCGCGCTGATCATCCAGTGGAATGGCATAGCGCATGGGCGTAATTCTTTTCAACAACTGTGTGGGCAGGTAACAAGCACTGTCTATTTTTTCGTCGGTTACGTACAGGAGTTTTAGCAACGCTCCCAACCCTTTTCTAACTCGTAAATGCCCTTTAAAACAGCCGTAGGTTTTTGGATAATCATTTAGCGGTCGCATCGAAAGGCGAAACTCCCGTTTATTTCCCTGACGGGTAGTGGAAATGTAATAATAGGTTTCCGGCTTTTTATTGGCTTCGTTAAAGGGCGGACGTAAAGAACGAATCAATAAATTTTCAAGCAGAATTGCATCGGTTTCGTTTTTACACTCTTCAATTCTAATACGATGCAGGTGCGCAATCATACGAATCACTTTCTTCGATTTGGAATACCGATACGAAACCAATCGCTTCTGTATATCTTTCGCTTTACCCACATACAGCACCTGATCTTTGGCATCATACATGGTGTACACTCCGGGCGCATGTGGCATCTCATCGGGAAGGGCCGCATTCACGCGCTCTTTCTGAGTTAAAGCAATGGGTTCGAATAAATCCAGATTCATAGAGTAAAAGTACAAATTGCCCGATTGTTGATCACGAATTAAGTTAGTTTTTATGCGCCTATACTTTCAAGCCTGTGTTAACTATATTCAAAAGTAGATTAAAGATTAAAAATTGGGTTTCATGACACACTCGATCGTCTTTAAAATCGATCAACAGCAAGTAATACAAGAGAGAACCACCAAGCTAGATGCGCTCGTTAACGGCTTGGATGAAACGGCTACATTGAGTTTGTCACACTTTTTTAGTCCGAATGATGAAAAGGACTTACAACACGCATTGCAAAAGCACTCGGCAAGCTCCACCTTGGTACCCGGATTTTTAGCCCATCTACCTGAAAAGCCCAAAGCTGATTTATACTTTCATTGCCTTTCATCAGAAGACAAAGAGCCTCTTTTCGAGTGTATCTTAATTTGTGCTGATGGACCGACTACTGATACTCCGCCCGAAATCTCAAGCTCACTATTTAAGCATAATCCGCTTCCATTTTATTGTTTTGATACCAACGGAACCTTCATTCATGTAAATGAAAAACTCATAGAATTCACGGGTATTGATGAGGAACTCCTGCTTACGTTGGGTTACAAAGATTTCGTACATCCCAATGATCTAGCCCAAACCGATGAGTACTTTAAGCAGGCTTTAAACGGAACCTCGAATCAGTATGAGCTCTCGGTAGTTATTAAAGATGGCATTGAAAAACGCATTCGGGTTAACAAATTTCCTCGGTTTGAAGATGGAGCCGTTACCGGGGTATACGGCATTTTCGAAGACATCACAGATAAAACAGAATCGGAAGCCCGATGGCGAGAATTGGTGGAGCAAAGTCCTTTACCGGTATTGGTGTTTGTTGATGCTAAATTCGTATTCACAAACTCTGCTGCACCGCCCTTTTATGAGTTAGATTCCAAAGACGATCTTATTGGGCGCTCGGTGTATGAATTTATCCCGGACGATGAAGTAGAGTTTCTAAAAAAACGCCAAAAACAGCTCGAAAATAATGAGCAACCAGAACCGGGTGAGTCCAGAATTATCACAAAATCGGGCGAAATACGGCATATAGTTGCGCACTCACGGCCAATAATTTATCAGGGGAAACGAGCCATACAATCAGTGATTTTTGATATCACCGAACTGAAAAAACAACAGGAGATTATCGAGCAATCGCTCAAAGAAAAAGAGACGCTCCTTAAAGAAATTCATCATCGGGTAAAAAATAATCTCGCAATTATCTCGGGGTTGTTAGAGCTTCAAATCAAAAAAGTAGATGATCCGTTAACGGTCGACATCCTTAAAAACTCCCAAAACAGAATTTTGTCGATCGCTCTTGTCCACCAAAAGTTGTATCAAGTGGATACGCTCGACGAAGTAAATGTTGGTGATTACGTTGAGGAGCTTATCAGCAATTTGCAGAATACACTTCAACATTCAGGCAATTTATCCATTAATGTGGCTGCAGATGATGTGCTTTTAAATATTGAACATGCCGTGCCATGCTCGCTTATTATCAACGAAGCGGTGGTAAATGCTATCAAGCATGGGTTTGCAGATAAAGATCAAGGCAACATCAATATCACCATTAAACGCAATCCTTCGATGGTACAAATCAAGGTAGAGGATAATGGGTGTGGAATTCCCGACGATTTTGAATTTGAGCAGGCGGATTCACTTGGACTCACACTCATCCGAATTCTGTCGCAACAGTTAGAGGGTAATTGTCGCTTTGAAGCACTTGAAACAGAAGGCACTCGGTTTATTCTGCGCTTTCCGCTACCTGCACACTAAACAGGTGTAAGCATTTTATTGCGATGTTGTTTTCCGAAATCGATAGTAAAAGTAGTTCCCGAATCAGGTTCGCTCTCTATTAGGATGCTGCCGCCTAACGATTCGATTTGGTTTTTGGTGATGTACAAGCCAATGCCTTTGGCGTTTTCATTTCCATGAAATGTTTTATACATCCCAAATATACTGGCTGCATGTTTTTCCAAGTCTATTCCACGCCCATTATCAGAAATTTGCATGTGCACTTTTTCTTGCTCACGCCAAACTTTGATATGTACTTCGGGCGCTCGATCGGGATGGCGATATTTGATGGCATTAGAACACAAATTCAGCAAAATACTGTCTAAATAGGCCGGACTATATCGGAAGTATAAACCCGGCTCGATCTCTTCGATAAATTCTACGCCATGGGTTTTAATTTCGGTTGCAAGCACTTCTTTAACTCCATCCAGAACTTCACGGAAGTCAAGTAATTTAAGGTCAATTTCTGCTTTGCTTTGCTTGTCGATAATTTCGTTCAGATCGGCGATCGTTTCGTTAAGACGTTCTGAGGCACTTTCGAGCATTCCAATAAGCTCCTCTTTTTCTTCTGTCGATTCAGAAACCTGTATTAAACTCGAAAGCATGGAAATTCCACCGGCATGATTTCTCAAATTATGAGAAACGATATGTGCAAAATTGGAAAGACGCTCATTTTGCTTGCTAATCACATTTAATGAATCCAGCAATTCAACTTCGTATTGGATGCGTTTGCTAACATCGGTAGTAACTGAAAGCACGCCCGGCTTTCCATTCCCCAGCGTAAACGGCACTTTTATGGTTTGATGCCAAAATTCGGTTCCATCGCGACGGTAGGTTTTCTCTTCGGGATGAAATGCCGTTTTCTGTGTAGCAATTACTTCCTTTTCAATGTTACGGTATTGATCTGCCCGTTCTTCGGGTACGCCTAATTCATAATCTGTTTTCCCGATGATGTCACCAAATTCGGAGCCTAGGTAGTTTTTAGCCGCTTCGTTTGCCAATACAAACCTACCGTATTCATCTTTTACAAAAATCATATTGGGAACCGCATTTAAAATCGATTCCATTTGATTTTTCAGATGCTGTATTTCTTCGTACTGCGCTTTTTTCTCGGTGATATTGCGGGTTATACCATACGTTCCTATCACGGTTCCATCTTCATCAAGCAGTGGATATTTACTGGTTGAAGCCCATGCCACAGTGCGGTTTTCATCGTTAAAAACTTCGCGTTCTTCTTTATTGATGATGGGTTGCTGGGTGGCAATAATTTGGTGTTCGTCTTCCAAAGCTACCTGAGCATGCTCGATAGCGAAAAAGTCAAAATCTGTTTTCCCAATGGCTTCTTCCGGGTTCTCTAGACCAAATTTTGCAGCACAAGTAGTATTTATGGCTATAAAGCGGCTGTTTAAATCTTTAAAGAACACACTCTCTGGTGTATTTTCCATCAACCGCTTAAATAAAAGCGCGTGATTATCCATTTCCGTGATGCTTATTCCTTATTGCATTTATCGGATAGTTCAATTGTATACTTAACCACATTAATTGTTTATAACTCAATGGGTACGGTGTATTTGGTATTTCCCCAAAGCAAATTTAATGCCGCATCGGAACCGGAGCCAGTAACGGTAATCGTGAATTCTTCTATATAATCAGCATTTTCTACTCGTGTCATAGTAGTTCTGCCTAAATCCATAGTCTCGTCGTAAGATCTTCCGTTTTGCCCAGTTTGTTTGTTGATAATTAGTATTCCTCCATCCTCTTCAGGAATTGTAAACAAAGTATATTCGCCGGAAGATACTTCCACATCACCAATCCGAATGTCTGCCGAAGTTCTAAAATGCGTGGCTCGATTTGCCCCAGTTCTCCATCGCTCGCCATAGGGCACGATTCCTCCGAATAATTCACGTCCACGCGCTAAGGGCGACCCATAATCCAATCGGAAATCAACGCCGTTTACATCAAACTCCTGTACAACTGCACCAGATAATGCTCCGAAAACTTTGCCATTTTCTTCGGCATTTTTAAACTGCATTGCTATAGCTTGAATGGGAATATTCTCGGTACGTTCTACTTTTAATTTTCTGGTTGTGCCGGACGCATCAAGCGTTGTGATTCCATTATCTACCGACCTAACTACTTCCATGGTTCCTCTGAATGGATGCCGGATAATTGTATTCCCATTTTCACTTTCCGAAAGCTCAAAGCCAAGTGATCTTCGGCCGGCGATCATGGGAAAATCTACGGTTTCGCCCGCTTGTGATGGATTAGCTCTGAGTGCAATTTCGAAAGGCCAATGGGTATATTCCAGAAATGGAATAATTCCTTCTTCGTACGCTACTTTCGCACTGTTAGCTTCACCATCAATCATGGTTACGATTTCCAAACTATCACTCATTTTGGTGATTGTTCGATATAACACGCGTTCTCCCTCAAATCCTAATTCTGATGGATACCGATAGATGGTCATTTCTTCAATTCCGCCATCTTCACCAAGTGTTACTTCGGAAGATGAAAGCACCGTTTTCGGTGATCTAACAACTACATTGGCTACAATCCCATTGCCGGTAATCTCAAACGTTTCAACAGCAACCGTATCCGTTCCAAGACGAGTTACAAATCCAATATTTGCCGGTTCTTTGGCTCCACAAGCGGCTGTAATAATTACCAAAAGAATAACTAAAAGTCTCATAGTTCAGAGTTTAATGATGTTAACCTTGTTGCTTCAAATTCATCGCCCGGATACCATTGCTGCAAATCGTAGGCATTCAAAATATCCACGCCAACCTTATAAAAAAGCCGAGTGTCTTTTACAGCTCCCGATAAATCCCAATATTCGTTAATCTCATCGTTTACGGTGTGATAATTCGCTGCCGATACGCTATCTATCATCGCAGAAAATGCCTCGTCTTTTCCTACAAAATCACTTCCCGGAATTGGAAAAATGGCCGGTATTCCTACTTTTGCCATATTAAAATGATCGGATCGGTAGAATAGTCCTAGTTCTGGGTTTGGATCGGGAACAACTACTCTTCCTGTATTTTGTGCATGCTTTTCAACCAATTCAGTAATGGTGTTTCTGCCATATCCAATTAGCACTACATCATTCGTGTAGCCATACACATTCATTCCATCCAGATTGATGTTTGCTGAAATCTGCGCCGGGTTCACCGTAGGATTTTCTGCCCAAAACTTCGATCCCAATAAACCCACTTCTTCGGCCGACACGATGAGCCCGATCACACTGCGTTTTAAATTTTCCTGCTGAGATTTGAACGCTCGCATCATTTCAAGCAAAGCACTTACTCCTGCAGCGTTATCCTCAGCACCGTTATTTATATCATCACCATCAAGGGGAGTTGTAACACCGAGATGATCGAAATGAGCGGTTAGAATTAAATATTCGTCTTTTAGTTTGGGATCTGAACCTTCAATTTTCCCAATCACATTTTTTGCGTTTATGGTTCGGTACGTCGCATTTAGTGAAGCATCCAATCGAACATCTCCGAGCGAAACCGGTTCAAAATCCGGATCATCGGCCGCAGCTAGTAGTTCATCCAAATTTAAACCTACTTCATTAAAAACCTGATCCGCAAACTCATAGGTTATCCAGGCACTAAGTTCTGTTACGCTTGACGCATCGGTACTTTTAACATTAAAACGTTCTCTGCTCCAACTGTTTGAAACCACATTCCATCCATAACCGGCTGTTTCATCAGTGTGGATGATAATAGCACCCAACGCGCCCATTTCCTTGGCTTTCTGGAATTTGTACGACCAACGTCCATAATACAACCGTGCCGATCCTCCGAAAAGATCTTCCGAATAACCGGGATCGTTGTTTTTGATGATCAGAATCTTTCCTTCTACATCCAGCCCTTTAAAATCGTCCCAGTTTTCTTCCGGTGCTTGGATTCCATATCCAACATACGCCAATTCAGCATTTTCGATATCGATTTCGGTTTGCTCACCGGCCGGCCAGGCAACAAAATCATCAAAATAGCTTGCTTCATTATTTCCAACGTTTAATGTGTGATTACTTGATTGCTGCCCCACCAGCGGAAATGGTTGAACATACGTACCATCTTCTACGCCTGAACTTACTCCCATTGCTTTAAGCTCTTTCACCAAATAATCTACCGACATTTGTTCGCCTTCAGTTCCTGTACCGCGCCCCATATATGTATCGGAAGAGAGCTCTTCGATATGCTCCATCATCTGTTCCTGATTTATGGATTCGGCTCCGAGATACGCATCGTGTGCATCATCACAAGACAAACCGGTAGCTAGTAGAATTAAGGCTAAACTTTTGAATAGGTTTAATTGAGTGTTCATGGCTTTTATTTGATTATTTGCACTTAATTTAATGTTGGAATTCTGATTCTGAAAGCTCTTTGAGTTTATGAGTTGTAAATGATTAGCTTCATCCTAAAAACTATATGAGTTCATTTACTAACAAAGTAGTGCTTATTACCGGTGGCGCCGATGGAATTGGTTATTTAATGGGATTAAAGGCCCTACAGAAAGGTGCCCGACATTTAATCATCTGGGATATAAATTCGGAGCGTCTAGACCAGGCCGTTCAACAGCTTTCGGAGAAAGGATTCAGCGTAAAAGGACATACCGTTGATGTTTCGGATCCGGATCAAGTGCTGGCCGAAGCCGAAAAAGTATTATCTACCTTTAACTCTATTGATATTCTCATCAACAATGCCGGGGTAATTGTAGGTAAATTATTTCAAGAACATTCTACCACTGATATTGCACGAACAGTGGGTGTAAATCAGTTGGCGCCCATGTATGTTACTCGCGCTTTCTTACCGGCCATGCTCGAGCAGGAAAATGGACATATCGTAACCATTTCTTCAGCGGTTGGACTAACCCCAAATCCCGGAATGGTGGTTTATGCTTCGAGTAAATGGGGTGCTGTTGGTTGGGCGGAATCATTACGACTCGAGGTAACTAGAAATCATCCTTCGATTCACTTTACCAATGTAATGCCGAGTTACATCGGTACAAAAATGTTTACGGGTGTGACCCCGCCTCGACTTATGCCCTTACTTGATCCCGAAGTGATTACCGACAAAATAATTCGTGCTATTGAGACTAATAGAACCACTTTAAAGGCTCCTTGGCTGGTAAAACTTACTACACTAGTACGCGGCGTTTTACCCTCCAGTTGGTATGATTTTGTAGCCGAGCATGTATTTAAAGTTTATGCCTCGATGGACACTTTTAAAGGAAAACAAGATGAGTGAGTTCCAATCTATACTAAAAAATCAGCAGCGTTTCTTTCGGGATGGTTACACAAAATCGTTGGAGTTTAGGATTGAACAACTCAACACCCTTAAAACCCTTTTAAAGGAAAACGAAGAAGCACTGATTGATGCCGTTTACCAAGATTTTAAGAAACCACCGTTCGAGACTTTCGGAACTGAGATAGGTTTAATCATCAATGAAATTAATTTTGCCTTAAAAAATCTGGAAAAATGGATTCGGCCTGAATCAGTTCCAAGTTCTTTGGTTAATTTTCCATCTAAAAATTATATCCTCAAAGAACCCTATGGCAATGTATTAATTATTGCACCTTGGAATTATCCCATTCAATTGTGCTTGCTACCATTAGTCGGTGCACTTGCCGCCGGAAATACAGCGATTATTAAGCCATCTGAACTCACTTCACATACTTCTGATGTAATACAAACGCTCATTCATAAATACTTTAGTGCAGATGTGGTTTCGGTTGCACTGGGTGGAGTAGATGTTAGTTCAGAATTACTGGAATTACCTTTCAACTATATATTCTTTACCGGAAGTACGCGTGTGGGCAAGATCATTATGCAATCGGCCGCAAAGCGTCTCATTCCGGTTACTCTTGAACTTGGTGGCAAAACTCCTTGCATTGTGGATGAATCCGCGGATCTTGAAATTTCGGCAAAGCGAATTGTTTGGGGTAAATTTGTTAATGCCGGACAAACATGTGTTGCCCCCGATTATTTACTCGTTCAAGATTCAATCAAAGACGATTTTGTAAATCATTTAAAATCGGCTGTTAACCAGTTGTATGGGGAAGATCCATCCAAATCCGACGATTATACAAGAATCATAAATGATGCTCATTTTAATCGTCTTGCATCTTTATTGAATAATGGATCAGTGCTAATTGGTGGACAATCAGATGAGTCTGAGCGTTACATAGCCCCCACGATTTTGGACAATATAACTTGGGATGATCCCGTCATGCAGGATGAAATTTTCGGTCCAATTCTTCCGCTTCTTACTTTTTCTGATATTGATGACGCAATCGCGCAAATTCATCGTACTACACGTCCATTAGCTTTGTATTTATTTACCACCAAAGATGACGTTGAAAAGAAAGTGCTGGAACAGGTTTCATTTGGAGGAGGAGCGATCAATGATACCATTGCTCAGCTGGGAAATCACCATCTAAGTTTTGGCGGTGTTGGGGCAAGCGGTTTTGGATCTTATCATGGCAAAGCAAGTTTTGATTCCTTTTCGCATCAAAAGAGCATAATGAAAAAGAATTTTCTTGTAGATATCCCCATTCGATATGCACCTTACGATGGCAAAATTAAATGGCTAAAAACCATCTTCCGATGATACCACAAACATTCACCGCTTTTTATGTTGATGAAAATCATAACGCAACAGTAACAGGGGTAAAATCCACCTCTTTACCAGATCATGAAGTAAGCATTCAGGTTCACTTTTCCTCATTAAACTATAAAGATGCGTTATCAGCCCGTGGCTTAAATAGAGTTACAAAAAACTATCCACACATACCGGGGATCGATGCTGCCGGAGTCGTTGTAGAGGATCGATCCGGTACTTTTGCGCCTGGCGACAAAGTGATTGTGACCGGAAATGATCTGGGCACGAATACCTTTGGAGGATTTGGAGCATTTATTCGTGTTCCGGCTTCATGGGTTGTTGCACTGCCTAAAGAATTATCACTCGAGCAAAGCATGATGATTGGCACAGCCGGATTTACAGCTTTGTATGGCATACACAGGCTAAAAATTGAGGGGATAAATCCTGATGGCGGTCCAATACTAGTTACCGGAGCTACAGGCGGAGTTGGTTCATTTTCCGTTTTCGCACTTTCAGCCATGGGTTATCAAGTAGAAGCTGCAACAAGGAAAACCGATCAAGCGCAATTTTTGAAAAATATCGGAGCAAATTCTATTCTCGAATCTGAGGCATTAACCGAAGTTGCTAAGCATCCATTACTGCCCCGAAAGTGGCAAGGATGTATTGATACGGTTGGTGGTGAATTATTAGATACGGTTCTTCGTCAGGTTCAACCCAAAGGAGCGGTGGCTTGCTGTGGAAATGTTCTGGGAATAGAAGTAAGCACAAATATATTGCCTTTCATACTTCGCGGAATTTCATTACTTGGAATCGACTCGGCTTTCTGTAAACGAACGATTCGGGAGCAAATTTGGGAAACGGCCTCAACACTTCCTTTTCACAAACTTCCATCGAATTATTATAAAAAGGTACCACTCTCAAAATTAGGCAATGAAATTGATCTGATCTTACAAGGAAAGCAAACGGGTAGAGTGGTCATTGAACATGCTCAATAAACAAAAAAAGTGAAGTAGCTTTCAAACTACTTCACTAAAGGGTTATGGTATCAATAAAATCTTACACGATTATGCAGCGTGCACTGCCGATTTTCTGCGCGACATCGCTTTCTCGAGCGATGCTTTTAATCCTTTTGCGGTAATTGGTTTTAGCAAGTAATCCACACAACCTAAATCTTTGGCTTTTTGGATCATGTGTGCTTCCTGCTCACCAGATAGAAAAATTACGGGTGTATCAGAGCCTTCTTTCTTTAATTGCTCTACAATATCGAGTCCGGTTAAGTCTCCCTTAAGATTAATATCTACGATTAATAATTCCGGATTTACTTCTCTGTACAGTCTTAGTGCGTGTTGTCCTTCACTGGCTTTGGCTATAACATTATATCCCAGCTTATTTACCAACCTTTCTTCAACCATCAGTAAGAGCAAGTCATCCTCAACGATCATTACTTGTTGCGACCTTGCATTCATGGGGCTCTCTTTTATTAAAATTATTTAATACAAAGATATTAGAAGATTTTAACAAATCAAAATTTTTTCTAATATTTTTTCTACCTGTCACCTTCACGCAATTCACCCATCTTTTATTGAATACGGAAATTGCTGCAATACGGATTGGTAGAATTCAGTAATTATCTATGAATAAATCTGAGAGGCGGTAGCAAAGGTGTTACAATGTGCTTCTAGTATCAAGCGAATATCTGGTGCATACCCGCCGCCCATCGTTACCATTACCGGCACATTATGTCGATGGCAGGTTTCAAAAACCAGCTCATCGCGCTTTTTACAGCCTTCTAAGCTTAAACCCAATCGGCCTAGTTTATCTTCTTTAAGTACATCTACACCTGCTAAAAAGAACACGAAGTCGGGTTGTTGTTCATCAAACAATTGTTCCAAGGTCGCTGACAAAATCTCCAAATATTCTTGGTCCCCGGTTCCGTCTTCTAAAGGGATATCGAGATCGGATTTAGGTTTTTTGGCCGGATAGTTCTTTGCTCCATGCATGCTAAAGGTAAACACACGCGGTTCATCCGCAAAAATCTGTGCCGTCCCATTGCCTTGATGAACATCCAAATCTACAATCAGGACTTTCATTACGGAAGTATTATTAAGCAAATACGATGTCGCCACTGCCTGATCATTTAGCAAGCAAAATCCTTCGGGTCGATTGGTGAATGCGTGATGCGTGCCTCCGGCTATATTGAAAGCAACCCCATATTGCTGAGCGAGCTTTGCGCCTTCAACTGTTCCATTGGTAATTCTCAGTTCCCGCTCAACTAAGGTGCTACTTTGCTTAAAACCACTAGCTCGTTCTTCTTTTTTGCTAAGCTTACCTTCAAACAGTCGCTTGAGATAGTCGCTACAATGCACTCCTAAATCGTAGACATGTCCTTCGCTTGGTTCAAAAAAGTTGTGTTCACCCACTATTCCCAGACGGATAAGTCGCTGTGGCAGCAACTCATATTTCTCCATGGGAAAGCGATGATTCTCAGGAACCGGATGCACATACACCGGATGCCAGGCAATATTAAACATGGTTATTTACAACAAGCGAATTATGTGTTAAAACTTCAACTCAAGCTTAACCAAAATTCGTCATAAACCATTTACTCATCTTTTAACCAAGTCGGTTTTTCCAAGTCGTTTTCGTAGATGTATTCCGCGATAGCTCGTACGTCTTCTTTAGAAAATCCCACCGGATCCATGATTCCAAATTCTTCTACATCGCTATGCAACATAGATTGCTCTGCAGTTGGATTTATAATGAATTGAACCATTTTATCTACGAATTCTTCTTTTGATGAGGTAGCTGCCAGATAATTACGTTTTGCAATTTCCAAAGGAGGCGCTAACCGATCGTCTGGAGCTGCCGTTGGGCTGTGGCACATGTAGCACACCGTTTCGATATGTTCACGAGCGGTAGCCACTTCTGCTACTTCGTAATTAGTGTCGTCAATTACGTTCGATTCTTGTTGTTGTTGATTGGATTTCGGCTCGCAGGCAAAGCCCCAAACTATAATACTTACTACGATATATTTCAGAGCGTTCATGGTTCCCTCCCACACTTTTGATGATTGCGGCACAAGCTGCCTTAGCACAATATGCTACGATATTATGTAGGTTATATGAAGTAGAAAAGCGGTTTTCCGGAAATCAGCTTTCTATATTCGAGTGCGATCCTGCCTCGTGAGAAGAGAATCTAAAGTTTAATTCGAATTTTTGATGAGTATCTACCTCAAAGCAGGCATCCAGCTGTTGAAGCTGCGCATGAATTAAATTTAAACCCAGGTTTTTTGGGGTATTGAAATCCACCGTTTCAGGAAAGCCTCTTCCATTATCAGCATAACAAACGTTCACCAGATCACCTTCTACCGTTAGCTCAATAATAATTCGATTTTGAGCACTCCCATTAAACGCGTACTTAAAAGAATTTGTGATCAATTCGTTGAGTAGAAGACCCAATGGAATAGCTTGGTTAATGTTTAAGCGATAATCCTGCACTTTAATATCAAATCTTACTTCCTGCTGTTTACTTTGCATGGTAGCGCTAATGGCGGGAATCAATTTATCGAGATATTCATGTACGTTAATGGAAGACAAATCTTTGGTGTTGTACATTAACTCGTGCACCATGGCAATACTTATAATTCGATTGATACTTTGATCAAAAATGGCGCTTAGTTTTTTGTCGTCTACCTCAGCCTTTTGCAGCTGAAGCAGCCCTGAAACAATCGCAAGATTGTTCTTCACCCGATGATGAATTTCAGCAAGCAGCGTTGTTTTTTCTTTTAACGATTGTTCTACACTTTTTTCTGCAATCACCCGCTTTGTAATGTCTACCGAGAATACCGTAACGCCCTCTACATTCCCGTCTTTATCTTTAATCGGCGAAAACCAATACTGCCAATACTTAATGGTTTTACGGTCTTCTTGAGTTTTTACAATCTCCTCAAATTCTGCTCCTTTAAACGCTTTTTTGTAAAGCGGCAACAGTTTCTCTTTTATATCATCATTTAGTGCTTGTTGAACATTAGTCCCCTCATTTATTTCTATCCCCAAATGTTTTTGTATATAGTTTTTATGACTTTGATTAAACGCCAGGTAATTAAAACCCTGATCGATCGAATAAATGTACACATACTCAGGACTTTGAAGCACTGAATTGAGCAGCTCAGAATATTTCCTAAACGATTCTTTGCTTTGGTAAAGTTCTTCGGTACGATTTTGAAGGCTTCGCTCGAGATCAAAAGGTTTTTTGAAGAGTTTATACGACAAAACTGCTACAATAACCCCCATCACCACACTTAAAGCGCAAATTATTATGAGCACATTATTCGCAGTTGTTTGGTCTTTTTGCTTCGAATAAAGCGTCCAATTTCCCTCATCAATTTTGATGGAACTGTATGTAGTTGCATCAAAACTTTCATCATCGGTAAGAAACAATTCTGTTGACTGATCGATCGGGTTAATCTTTTCGAGCACAAAATCATACCGATCGGAAAAGGAATTTATTTGAGCCTCTTCCAGCAACGATTCGAAATAAAGAATTACCGCAACCGCCGAAATTTTATTTCCCTCTTGTTTGATGGGTAACAATCCGATAACTCCCAGCTTTTGCTCAACCAACATAAATGGGCCTGACAAATACAATGAACCCCTCTCTTCAGCGAGAAAAAGTTCCTCAATAACGCGTGGATTATTACTTAAATCATAACCAACCACCCTTTCATTACCTTCGAGCGGATAAATGTGGGTAACAATATTATCCTGTATAATCTCGAGTACATTTACCGTGGGATATTGTTCAAATAATTTCGCTGCAGTGGAATCAAAATTTACCACTTCAAAATCATCGTTGATGGTAGTAGCAAGTAATAAGGCTACTGAATTGATTTCGCGAAGCGCATACTGCAAGTTTTTCTGTATCAGGCCTAAAACTTCGGTGGTTTCAACCTGTTCGCTCTGTATTACCGAACGATATTGCATCACTCCAATGATGCATCCGATTATTATAATAATTGCCCCAACAATCGCTCCGGAAAAAATGGACGTTCGTCGGCCGGTGTTTTGTGTCTCAGTCATAGATTAAGCGAACATTGCCACAGAAGGTAGTAAAAACGCAGAATACAACGGCGCTGTTTTTTTGATTTTAGGCAATAAACTGCTAATTAATGTTGGAATGGCTTCCTCTCCCCTGCACCGAAAAACTAAAGTTGAGCTCGAATTTATGGGTAGTAATTGCTCTGTAAGTAGCGTCCAATTGCTGAAGTTGGGCATGAATAAGATTTAATCCGAGATTTTTTGGCTTTTCGAAATCAATATCCTCAGGAAATCCCGGGCCATTATCGGCATACACCACATTAAGTGTCTCGTTTTGTACCACCAATCGAATACTGATGCGATTATTTTCCCGGTTTTTAAATGCGTATTTGAAAGAATTGGTAATCAGTTCGTTTAACAGCAGGCCAAGCGGTATCGCCTGATTGATATTCAATCGGTACTCTTCGATATCTATATCAATATCCACATTTTGAAGGCGGTTTTGCATAGTGGCACTTATTGCAGGCACCAGTTTCTCCAAATAAGCATGCACATTTATCGATGACAAATCCTGCGTGTTGTACATCAACTCGTGCACCATGGCTATACTGATAATTCGATTGATACTCTGATCAAAAATTGCCGTCAATCGATCGTCATCCACTTCACCTTTTTGCAATTCCAATAATCCCGATACGATGGCGAGATTATTTTTAACACGGTGGTGAATTTCTGCAAGCAAAGTTGTTTTCTCACGCAATGAATTTTCAACAAAGGCCTCAGATTGCTTCCGATCGGTGACATCTTGTGTGATACCCATTACTCGCGTTACCACATTGTCGTCGTTTCGGATGGGAATAAACAACGACTCGAAATAGTTCTCGCCGTCATCGAAACCAAATTCCGTAGACTCTCCCAATAACGTGCGATTAAATAAATACTCAGAGGTTTCCCGATGCCCGTTTTTCATCAAGGCAAAATAATTTCGCCCTATAAATTCCTCGGCACTTTCCATTTTGAACATCTTTAGCCCGGCTTCATTGATGGAAATGAGCCTGCCTTCTACATCTAATTCGTGAATGCAGTACGGAGAGTTTGAAATGAGCGTTCTAAGGCGACGTTCGTTACGCTCGATGGTTTGTTCAGCCTCAACACGCTGTGTAATATCGATGGAAAATACCGTGAGACCGATAATATTTTTTTGGCGATCGCGAATGGGTGAGAACCAATTTTGCCAATATTGCACATGCATATCAGTATCTACATTCTCCTGAATAAACTCGAAAGCCTCACCATTTAACGCGCGGTTAAAATTTACCATCAATAATGCGCGGGATTTTTTAGGAACTACATCAAAAATATTCATCCCTTTTTTGACCGGAACTCCAAACGAATCTTGCACCATGCGGCGATAATTCTCATTAAATGAGATGTAATTGTAATCTCGATCTAACGAAAAAATGGCGATGTTCTGTGGGCTTTCTAGTACCGAAGTCAACAGCTCAGAACTTTGCTTAAACTGCTCTCTGCTCTCGAGAAGTTTCTTCGATTGTTCGTCGATTAAATCTTCCAACTCAAATGGCTTACGGAACAGTCGGTAGGACAAGTAGCCACATAAAATGGACACCATCAGCGAAAAGATTCCAATAAGCAAAAAAGAATACCAAGCGCCGGCACTATTTCGATAGGCGGCATACAACTTCCATTCGCCTTCAGGAAAATCAACCGATTGAACGTCGTCAAACTCTATCGTTTCATCAACTGGTAGAAAGAACTCTTCGATGCCGGTGTTGGGATTCGTTTTAGCCAGCTGAAAATAGTAACTGTTCGAAAACTCGTTAATTCCTGATTGATCTATAAGTGAATTCAAGTAGACAATCACCGCCGATAAGCCCCACATCTCACCCTCAATAAATACCGGCAACCGCCCGATTACAGCCATTCCTCCTTGCTTCAACTCAATCGGTCCGGCAAAATATATGGTTTTCGATTCGGTGGCTCGCCTTACTTCCCTGTTTACTTTGGGATCGTCCATGATGTTATAACCAATCACGGATTCGTTGCCTTCCAATGGGTAAACAAACTGAATTACACCATCAGGAACGAGCTGAAGTGCATCAACAGCTTCGTGATTGTTCATCAGATTTTCAGCATACGACTCAAAGTTTTTAACCTCACCATCATCTTGAACGGTTAGGGCAAGAAATAGTGCCGCACTATAGGCTTCACTAATGGTACGTTGAATATTTTGTTCCACGATTTCCATTACATCGCGTAACTCATTTTGCTCGCTTTGTTTTTGCACCTGAAAACGGAAATAGGATATAATTATGCCAAGGCCGAAAATCAGCAGAGCAATTAAAAAACCGGACAAAGCCGGTGGGAAGCGGTTAGTATGAATATTGGTGTGCGACAACCTTTTTATGCTAACAAATTACCTTCAAAGATAATCACTTATCGGCTGAATCTGATAATTCTGAACAACTTTCTAATGTTATCCCGGTGTTTAACATCCGCAATTAGTTAGGTGAGATTTCAATCAATCTTTAGATCTGAATAATTGTATCAAATTCGTTGTGGAATATAACAACATAAACGATGCAATCAGGTAGGCAATGGAGTCGGGGTTAAAGTATATCAACAACCCAATTACAAAGGTTAAAACACCTAAAATGCTGAGCGAAAATGAAAAGAAGAAAATCAAACCAAACAAGATCAGGAATACGCCAAAAGTAATTGGAATAAGCTCCGGGAATATGAAAATTAGCACTCCACTAACTAATGGAATTGCCGCCAATATGGATGGAAGCTTGAATGCAAAAAACAAAATCCCTAAGGCAACCAAATATCCACCGGCAAACATATAGAGAAAGTCTGGGTAGATAAGCGTTAAAACCCCGGTTGCCAAGGCAAGTATGGTGTTTAGGATTTGTCGCTGTTTGGGTTTATATGGCGAATCTATGGTTATAAATCGTAACATGGTGCATTCCCTTTTAAAAGTTAGAAATTATAAACGGTGGAGATTAATTGATCAGGCTACCCTCTCCAATCCTGATCATCCGTAGGCTTATTTTGTAATATTTCTTCGATTGCTGTCATCACTTGCTCGTCTACTTTATCGATCACATCCATAGTTTTCATGTTTTGCTGCACTTGTTCTACGTTCGAAGCGCCGGTGATTACGGTACTCACATCTTTGTTATTCAAGCACCAAGCGAGTGCCAATTGTGGCATCGAAATTCCCAGGTCGGCGGCTATTGGCGCTAGTTTTTTTACCTTTTCCAGCTTTGCACGACCTTCTTCCGTTTCTAACAGGCGCTTTTTAAGCCAGCTGTATTTCTCGAGATCCAATCGTGATCCTTCCGGAACTCCATCGTTATATTTTCCGGTAAGTAACCCCGAAGCCAGCGGACTCCATATTGTAGTTCCCAACCCAATATCCCGATAAAGCAATCTATATTCTTTTTCCACTTTATGCCGGTTAAACATATTGTATTCCGGTTGTTCCATAAGTGGCGGACGAAGATGATTCTGCACAGCAAAATCGTAAGCAATTCTGATTTGTTCGGCGCTCCACTCACTCGTTCCCCAATACAGCGCTTTTCCTTCATTAATCATTTGATTCATAGCCCAAACCGTTTCACTAATTGGTGTATACAAATCAGGGCGATGGCAAAAAATCAGATCCACATACTCCGTTTGCATTCTTTTCAGCGCTGCTTCGGTACCTTCTTTGATGTGCTTAAACGACAACCCTTTATCATTAGGGCCATCGCCACCCCAGAAAATCTTGGTAGACAATACCAAATCTGAGCGCTTCCAACCGGCTTTTTGAATAACGGTTCCCATTATCTCTTCCGATTTACCCGCTTCATACGCTTCTGCATTATCGAAAAAATTAACTCCGGCGTCATACGCTGTTTTCATTTGATTGTACGCCAGATCGGTATCAACCTGCTCCCCAAATGTTACCCACGATCCAAAAGATAATGCCGATACTTTTAATCCTGATTTTCCTAAAAATCTATATTCCATAACCTATTTTTATGTTGATGTTACGCTGAATAAACACTCGTCCAACGCGCAACGTTCTGCATGCGAACGGGTTAATGGCCGTTATTCGATTAAATCATTCACTTTCTAATCACTAACCTTCTCTTGGTTGCTAAACTACTTCTTTACTCCGATACTTGGCTTCATCCAATCAAAACCAACCTTTGCCGGCTTTATTCCCAGAGTATGAAAATTCCCTCAACAACCACGCTGATAATCCTACTTAACGCTTTCCTGTTAAATGCATGTTCAACAAATGATCCAAATCGAACCATCATCACCAACGCAAAAGTATATACACTAAGTTGGTCTGATCCCGGACTTGATGGAAGCCCTCATCCAGATGCTCCATACAATAATGGCCGATGGATTCCCGATGCTTCAGCTATCGTAATTGAGGGTGAACACATTATTTTTGTTGGTGATGAAGAAACCGCACTATCTTTTCAAAATGAATCAACTATGCTACTCGATGCAAAGGGCGGGACTGTCATACCGGGACTTGTTGATAGCCATGCTCACCCATTTTACTTTGGCGAGGATTTAGGGAAAATTGAGTTAACCGGGTTAAGTGATGCCGAATCGATTGTGCAATATCTCGTGGATCATCAAAAAGAATCAACGGTGGCGGAAGATTGGGTTCTTGGTTTTGGATACGATGAGGGAAGTATGGCCACCGAAAAACTACCCACTGCAGATATGCTTTCGGAAGCTTTCCCGGACAGACCGGTATTCATAATAGGAACACATGGTTTCACTTCGGTTGCCAATCATGAAGCGATGAAGCGTGCTGGAATTACCGCACAAACGCCCGTGCCGGTTGGCGGCGACATCCTGAAAAATGAAGACGGTGAATTGTTAGGTATTTTCACCAACAACGCTGCTGAACTGATTGAAGAGTCCCTTCCACCGAAAACCGAAAGTGATTATAGAGATATTGTGCTGCATGGTATGAATGTGATGGCAGAATCAGGCTACACCGCTTTTCATGATGCCGGAACGAATGCCGAATATTTAGCCGCTTATCAGTTTCATGAAGATGAAGGCAGCGCTCCCGTTCGTGTTTATGCCATGTTACAGGCCACCGACGAAGAGTTACTTAATGAGTGGATGCAAAAAGGTCCCGAGACTGCAACCGGAGAAATGCTCACCGTGAGAGCAGTAAAAGCGTATTATGATGGTTCCTTGGGAATTCGTGGGGCAAAATTGATTGAGGATTACTCCGATAAACCCGGTCACCGTGGAGTAAGTGGCGAAGATTATGGCTTCAACGAAGCACTTGTTGAAGACATGATGAGCGCCGGTTTTCAGGTAGGAATTCATGCCATCGGTGATGCCGGAAATCGGGATATGTTGAACTTTTACGAACGTATTTTTGATACGAACCCGGAAGTAAAAGCCTATCGTCACCGTATTGAACACGCTCAGGTTGTTCATGCCGATGATTTTTCACGTTTTGCTGATCTGGAGCTCATTGCTTCAATGGAACCACCGCACATGGCTGAAGATATGGGTTGGGCGGAGGACCGCGTTGGTAGTGAACGAATAAAGGGAGCTTATGCCTGGCGAACTTTTCGAGAATATGGAGTTCCACTTACTTTCAATTCTGACTTAACCGGCAGCGATCACAATTTCTTTTATGGATTTTATGCCGCCATCACCCGCAAAAACAAAGATCGCCAACCCGAAGGTGGCTGGTATCCCGAGCAAGCCCTCACTCCCGAAGAAGCGCTGAGAGCATATACGAACTGGTCGGCTTACGCGGCATTTCAGGAAGAAGTACTCGGCACTATTGAAGTGGGAAAACGTGCTGATCTCACCATTTTAAACATTGATGTACTAAACGTGGGCCAACATAACCCAGATTCGCTATGGAATGGTCGAGTTCTTGGTACCATTATGGATGGGAAGTTGGTATTTGAGGAATTAGGAATTAGGAATTAGGAATAAGGAATAAGGGAAAATGCACTTTCCAGATATGAAATACCTTATAGCTTTCAACCTTTTATCCTTGTTCTAGAGCCCTGTTACGAAACGATACACTGATCCAATGGAAACTAAAATCCACAAAAAAACCCCAACCAGAAATCCGATCGGGGTTTAAAACGTGGGACCGGGCGGAATTGAACCGCCGACACACGGATTTTCAGTCCGTTGCTCTACCAACTGAGCTACAGTCCCTTGTTTAAGAGGACGGCAAAGATAGCGGGTTATCTACCCAGATACAATAACCGATTTCAAATTTATGCAACTTCTGCTAAATGAATGTCCTTCAATCGCATTTGTAACGTCCGCCTGCCGTTCCAGTTATTCTCTTCCAATACATAAGCAATACTGAACGATTCCCCATTTCTTACCATAGGCAAAAACTCATGCATATTGAATCCAATCGCATCAAACACACCCGAATTACCTTGCTTTATCTTCATTTTTAAATGGCCATTTCCTACTACCGTTGGAATGCCAACTACTTGTACTCCTTCGCTCACAAAAATAGGGCGAAGGTTGGCCGGACCAAAGGGTTTAAACTGTGCCAGTAACTTCCAGAATTTCATGTCGATTTCTGCGAGTTCTAGCTTGGCATCTACCATCAATTCAGGTTCAAAACTGGAATTAGCTAGTCCGTTATAAGCAATTTGATTTATTCGCCGACGGAATTCAGTCAGATTTTTTTCCTCCAAAGTTAACCCGGCAGCGAATTCATGTCCACCAAATTGCTCCAGTAAATCTTCGCATTCTTTCATGGCATCGTAAATATTAAAGCCACGAATGCTACGCGCCGATCCTTTGATTTTGCCTTCCACATTGCTCAACATAATGGCCGGGCGATGAAACATATCAACCAGTCGAGAGGCCACAATTCCAATCACACCCAAATGCCAGTCGGGTTTGTATAGCACCAAGGTACTCACGTCGTCGATGTCGAGCTCGTCATCGATCTGAGCCAGAGCCTCTTCCATTGTTTTACTGTCTTTGTCGCGACGACGTAAATTGATCGACTCTAATTCTTTGGCCAACGATTTTGCCTCCCCCGCTGATTCAGCAATCATCAACTTAACAGCGGTTGATGCATCCCCCATCCGACCTGCTGCATTAATTCGTGGTCCAATCGAAAACACAATTTTGCTGGTTGTGATGTCACTGACCGGCATCCGAATTAAATCCATCAACGTTTTGATTCCAACACGCGGGTTATTTTGCAACATTTGTAGCCCGGCTCGCATCAGTATTCTGTTTTCACTGATAATCGGTACAATATCAGAAGCGATAGAAATAGCTATGAGATCTAAAAATTTGTAGGCAATCGAATCCGGTAAACCAAGCTTTTTCAGCGTTGCTTGTACCAGTTTAAATCCCACACCTGCACCTGATAATCCATCAAAAGGATAGTTGCAATCCGGGCGCTTTGGATCGAGCACGGCAACGGCGTCAGGAATTCCATCTCCTACCGTATGATGATCACAAATGATCAATTCCATTCCTTTTGCTTTTATCTCTTTGGCTTCTTCGATGGCTGTAATCCCACAATCGACGGATACAATCAGATGAGCTCCTATATCGTGAGCATATTGTATGCCCTCGGGATTAATTCCATATCCTTCTTTAAAACGATGCGGAATATAGTAGTCGGCGTCTACACCAAATTCTTTTAAAAACGTGTACACACAAGCCGTAGCAGTGGTACCGTCTACGTCGTAGTCGCCGTAAACCACAACTTTTTCGCTTTTACGTATAGCCAACGCGAGGCGCTCAGCACCTTCATCCATATCCTTCATCAGGAATGGGTCGTACAACAGATCTATAGTTGGGCGGAAAAAAGATTTTGCATCATCATATGTTTTTATGCCACGAATAGCCAACAATTGGGCTATAATGTCCGGTACGCCAAGAGCCTGCTTTATTTCGGACACGCTCTCCTCTCGTTCCGGCTGCGGATATACCCAGCGGAATGACATTGTTTACTTTACCTTTATTTTTACTTTTATACATAAGAGGCGAGCCGGCGACCAAACCTACACACCATGCCTTTCGGCAATTTCTAGTCTTTAAAATACACTTTTGCTAATAACTTTCATCATTCCCTTTTGAGGCCTCACTCTAAGTTTTTTGTGCAATTAAGCTCATTATGTACAAATGAATTCCGTAATTTTGGAATCTGTGCATAAATACTGAGAGGGAACTTTTTACTAGTATTTGAAACAGAAAAACGAGATTTTTGGAAGCGGTTCCAACCAATAAAAATATCCTTTAACATGATTGATACTCCATCTGCAGAAAAAGAAATAACCAAACAAGCAGACACCGAATTGAGCATCTTTAATGCCTTGCAAAACATGGGGCACGAACAAGTTGTTGTTTGCTCAAATCCTGACACAAATCTAAAGGCAATCATTGCCATACATAACACTACACTTGGCCCTGCCTTAGGCGGAACCCGAATGTGGATGTATAAAAATGATCAAGAAGCTCTAAAAGATGTATTACGCTTAAGTCGTGGTATGACGTACAAAGCTGCAATCTCCGGGCTAAATTTAGGCGGTGGAAAAGCCGTGATCATTGGAGATCCACACACCGATAAAAACGAAGCGTTATTCCGATCTTTTGGTCGTTTCGTGGATTCACTCGGTGGCCGGTACATCACTGCTGAAGATGTTGGGATGAGTGTACAGGATATGGAATGGATTTACTCGGAAACTAAATTCGTAACCGGTATTCCCGAAACATTAGGTGGAAGTGGAAATCCTTCTCCTGTAACTGCATTTGGAGTTTACATGGGTGCTAAAGCTGCCGCAAAAAAGGCTTATGGCTCCGATTCATTAGCCGGAAAACGCATTGCTTTACAAGGCGCCGGAAATGTAGCCTCAACCTTTGCAGATTACGCCGCTAAAGAAGGCGCAAAACTTTTTGTTACTGATATTTACACCGAAAAGGCGCAAACATTAGCTAACAAAGTTGGCGGAACCTTGGTTGAGCCAGACGAAATTTATGGCTTGGATGTTGATATTTTCACGCCATGCGCACTAGGTGGGGTTGTAAATGATCAAACCATGGATCAATTTAAGTGTGATATTATTGCGGGTGGTGCGAATAACATTCTGGATAATGAGGATGTGCATGGACAAATTTTGCTCGATAAAGGCATTCTGTACGCTCCAGATTACGTGATTAATGCCGGTGGCATCATCAATATTTCTAGCGAGTTGGAAGGATATAATCGACAGCAAGCGATGAATCAGACCGAGCGTATTTACGACACTACACTCAATGTGTTGAACTATTCAGAAGAGCATGGTATTCCCACGCATAAAGCATCTAATGAATTAGCTGAAAAGCGCATTGCCGAAGTGAGTAAACTTAAAAGCATGTATACCTCACAAAGCAAAATCTCCGGAAGATTAGGCGAGATGTATCGCCTTGACAATCGCTAATTAAGCAATTTAATCCTTATCTTTGGATCCCGTTCAGTTAACTGAGCGGGATTTTTTTTGCCCATTACGCCAATCAGAATTTCAAACATGAATATCGAAGAGTTTCAATTTAAAGACCGAATAATCAAGGGAATTACCAGCGACGGCCATTTTAAAATCGCGGTTGTAAAAACGACCGATGTGGTACGCGAAGCGGCCGAACGACATCAATTATCGTTATTGGCAAAAGTGGTTTTGGGTAAAGCTATGACTGCAACTATGTTGCTCGCCAGCGAATTAAAAAAAGAAGAGCGCATTCAGCTTCGGATGGATGGAAACGGTCCGTTAAAATCGGTGATTGCAGAAGCAAATAGTTTGGGAGAAGTTCGTGGATATGTTGCAGATCCAACCGCTGAGCTTGATTATACCTCAAAAGGCGTAAGTTTGGGCGATGGAATCGGATTAGGTGTCTTATCACTTACAAAAGTATTGTACAACGAAGCCGAGCCGCGCACTTCGGCCATCGAGATTGTGAATGGTGATGTTACCACCGATGTAGCCCGATATCTGGCGCAATCAGAGCAAATCCCGTCTGCGGTTTTATTGGATGTGGGCATTGACGAAGAAGGCATCATCACCCAGGCCGGTGGACTTCTACTCCAACGCCTGCCGGATGCGCCCGAAGGTCAGATTGATATGCTGCAAGAACGCCTTGCTTCTTTTCCTCCCATCGATCAATTGTTAGCAGATGGTCAGTATATCGATGAAATCATGAAGAAGTCGGTTTCACCGATCGAAGTGAAAGAACTAAATCGCCAACCAGTTGATTTCTTTTGCCGATGTTCACGCGAGCGTTTTCTGGATGCCTTATCGATGTTGAACATAAATGATTTGAAAGAAATGGAAGGCGAATCGCAGGAAATTGTGTGCCATTACTGCAACAATCGCGAGGAAATCTCGAAAGAGGATATCGCCAAACTTATCAGCGAGGCGCAGGCAAAACTTAATTAAACAACGGGTACAAATATGGGCAGGCTCACCAACGACGAACTGAAACAAATCATCAAAAGAGCCTCCATCCTGCAACGCTATCACGAACAATCACTTTCCGGCAGCCAAGTTCCGGAGCCCGAAGATATTGAACCGGTTTTTGAAATCGGGCATAATCTTGATATAAAACGACATTTCATTAAACAGGCTTTGCTGGAATATGAAGGTATTCCCATCGATGAGCCTGTTATTGTCGACACCCATTCGTTTACTGAAGCCGAAATACAAGGTTATGCAAACGGGCCAATGGATGGCGCTCTGCTCAACGAAATTCGGGCTCAACTTGAGTATCATTTTAATACCGTAGGTGCAGTTTCGCGCCGAAAGGGAAACATTTATTGGAATGCAAAACCTGCTTTTCCCGCCAAACTTTTTGCAACAACCCGCAGCCCCGAACTAGAGATAAAAGAAGAAGCTACCGGCAGGATAAAACTCACCTTGAGACAGAATCTAAAAACCTACAATAAATTATTTTTACCGGCGATGGGCTTTGGTTTTGGTGGATTTATGATGCTGGCTGCTTTGATGTATGACATTGCGGGAAATGACACTGAGCCAATGTTTATTTTTGGAAGCTTATTCATTCTGGGGAGTATGGGTTTTGCCAGATTTATTCGATCCCGAAAGCTAAAGAAGAAGCGGAAGCTCAAAGAGTTAGTTGAAACAATTCAGCAAATAATGGAACGCAGATTCCGCGCAGGACGCTTTAAAGAGGAACCCAAGCCGGAAATAGAAATGGAAGATTTTGATGAGGTTTTAAACGATCAGGAAGAAATAGAAATCCGGCCGGAAGAAAAGATTAAATCATAGGCGCAATTATGCCAAATAAAAAGGTGGTAATAATTGGCGGTGGCTTTGGCGGAATGAATGTGGCCAAAACACTTTCCAACACCAACTACGACATCACTATTATTGATAAAGCAAATCACCACTTGTTCCAGCCTTTGCTGTATCAAGTAGCAACTGCTGCCCTTTCGCCCGGAGATATTGCTACACCAATTCGGTCTGTTTTTACCAAACAAGCGAATGTGAAAGTGGTTTTGGGCGAAGTTGTGGAAGTGAGCAAAACGGATCAGGTGGTTCAGCTTGCTGAAGGTGATCTCATCCCGTTCGATTATTTAGTGATTGCAACCGGTGCAGAATACAATTATTTCGGAAACGAGGATTGGAAGAAACATGCGCCGGGGTTAAAATCGCTCGATGATGCCCTCAAAATTCGGGAGCGCATTTTGGTTTCGCTTGAGAAAGCTGAGAAAACGCCCGAACTCGAAGATCGTAAACCTTATCTCACGTTTGTGGTAATTGGCGGCGGACCAACCGGAGTGGAAATGGCCGGTTCTATTGCTGAAATCGCAAAACGAAACATGATGCGCGATTATCGAAATTTTCACCGTAATGAAACCACGGTGTATTTGGTGGAAGCAGCGGGTGGTATTTTAAATGGTTTTTCAGAAAGTCTTTCGGATAACGCACTTGATACACTTACTGAAATGGGGGTTCGCGTTCTGCTTAATACTCCGGTTGAGGAAATTCGGGACAACGGAGTAAAATTAAAAAATCAGTTTATTGAAACACCGAATATAATGTGGGCTGCCGGAGTTGCCGGAACCGATTTAACCAACAATATGGGAGAGGAAACGGATCGCATTGGTCGTGTTAAGGTGAATGAGGATTTATCCATTCCGGATCATCCCAATATTTTTGTTATTGGAGATGCGGCCTATTTTGAGGATGAGAAAGGGAATCCATTACCGGGCGTTGCTCCTGTAGCTATGCAACAAGGAAAATATGTAGGTAATCTGCTAAAAAGTGCCTTATCTAATTCAGCCCGAAAGCCTTTTAAATATCTCGATAAAGGTACGATGGCCACCATTGGGCGCGCAAAAGCTGTTGCTGATATCCGTGGGTTTAAACTTACCGGCTTTTTTGCATGGCTGATTTGGGGTGTAATCCACATCTTCTTTTTGATTGGCTTCCGAAACCGTTTTAGAGTATTCGGTGAGTGGATTTGGCACTACATCACGTTTAAACGTGGCGTGCGATTAATTGCTCATAAAGAGAATCGCGAGTAATGAACATTTCCCTTAACCAGTCAAGTTTTTAAAACCCTTGACGGATTAAAATAGAAATTCAAATAGCAAAGCTTGTTCCGCATCCGCAGTTATCTACCGCATTTGGATTATCGAAGGTAAAACCGCGGGCATCTAGGCCATCCGGGTAATCAATTTCAATGCCTTCCAAGTACATCAAGTGTTTTGAATCCACGATTAACTCGATACCGAAATTTTCAAACACTACATCTTCTTCAGTACGATTATCTAACCCAAGTTTATAACTCAATCCCGAACATCCGCCACCTTCAACCGCTACTCTTAGGTACAGGTTTTCGTGGTCGCTTTGTTGCGCTTTTATCTTGGCCACTTGTTTGGCTGCTCTCTCGGTAATACGCACCGGTTCACCGGTTAACACCTGCTCATTTTCCGCAGTAGACTCTTCTTCATCAAAGTCGTCTAGCAGTGAAGCTATTACATCGTCTAATTGTTCGTCTTGGTTCATTTTCTCTTCTTTTCAATTTAGTCATCCAGAGGCAATTGCCGAAGGATCTACACAACTATAATTTGCCAATTTAATAATTGTGAAGATTCATCGCTTCACTCTGAATGACCCATTACAGATCAATTACTAATCTGAATTCATAAATTAAGCACTTTTCCGCGAAAATGTATAATGCGCTACTCCGTCCTTTTCGAACAAATCTAACACGCCTACACTTACCAGATTTACCAATATTTTAGCCGCCGTGTAGGTTGTAGTGTTGATTATGGTACTGAATCGTTCAACGGTAATCTCGCTGTATTCATTAAGGAAACGAAATAGAAGCTGTTCGTTTTCTCCAAACTCGAAGGTAATTCCTTCTTCTTGGCTTCCCAATTTCATTACTTCAATAAGTTCTTCGTTTGCAAGAACGCTCTCATCTGCCTGACGAACATATACTTTTCGTCGTTTCTTTCCTTTTAAATAAATCGGCTTTTTTTCTGCTTCAGGTACATTTACGATGATTATATCTTTATTACCGATATTCAACAGTTCCATGTGAATGTCGATTTCGGGCACGCAAAGTTTTGCTGCTTCATCCAGCCAGAATTCCTCTTCCATATAACTTTCAGTGCCAACTAATTCGCCGTTATCACTTACCCCAATTAAAATAGTGCCACCTGTGGTGTTTGCGAATGCGGCTATTTCGCGAGCAATTTTTTCGGGTGATGCTACTTTGTGTTTGAATTCGAGAAAGGAGCTTTCACCGGTTGCAATCAGGTTTTTCAGATCTTGGCGAGACATCGTACTCAGCGGCATATTGCCGGTATGCTGCAAATAAAAATTCATTTCGTCGTCCATGATTCTCCTCCATCGACCGATCCTGTTTAGATGATTTTTTCGTCTTTGGGATCTCTGTTCATCAATCTGTTCAATGCATCTTTTGGGTCAACGCCATCAAACAACACATGGTATACTGCTTCGGTTATTGGCATTTCCACCTTGTTCTTTTTGGCCCAATCGTGCACCGATTTTGTAGTCTTTATACCCTCTGCAACCATATTCATACTCTTGATAATTTCATCCAACTTGAAACCTTTCCCAATTTGTTGCCCAACGTAACGATTTCGACTATGCGCAGATGTACAAGTAACAATTAAATCGCCCATCCCCGTTAATCCGGAAAAAGTATCGGTATGAGCGCCCATCATTTGCCCCATTCGCTTCATTTCGTGTAAGCCTCGGGTGATAAGAGCGGCTTTCGCATTGTCGCCTAATTCTGCACCATCAATCACACCGGCAGCGATCGCCATAATATTTTTTACCGATCCACCAATCTCTACACCAATTACATCGTTGTTTGCATACACTCGAAACATGGTGGTCATAAATGTTTCCTGAATCACCCTCGCAGTTCGGCTGGAATAAGCTGCAGCTACCACTGTAGTAGGTCGGAGTCGTGCCACTTCTTCGGCGTGAGATGGGCCGTAGAGTACGCCAATATTATCTTCGTAGGTAACACCATCCATCACTTCAATCAGAATCTGCGACATCGTTTTGAAGGTGTCGTTTTCTATCCCTTTCGAAACCGTCACCAAGATTTCATGGCCATCTAAACAGGGCTTAATTTTGGCCGCTATTTCGCGAAGTGTGTGTGATGGTGTCGCAAACACCACCATATCCTGTGATCGCAAACAGTGCTCGATGTCGTTATACGCAACAATTGACTCCGGTAATTCTAAATCGCTTAAGTATGATGAATTTTTATGTGTGGAATTAATCGATTCCACCACATCTTTTTCGCGGGCCCAGATTTGAACTTTATTTCCGGCAGTATCCAGTACTTTAGCTAGAGCCGTTCCAAAACTACCGGCACCAACAACGGTTACATTTCTCATGATGGCACCTTCTCTGTTTGAACTTCTGCCTCAGTTTCCTTCGGTTTACTTTTACCTACTCGATTTTCAGTGCCGTCGATCAACCGTTGTATGTTTGATTTGTGCTTGTATATAATTCCTGTGGCTACAATTATTGCAAAAACGATGATGCTACCATCAATATCAATGTCTAAACCGTAGCGCATCACCAATAAATTAATCGGGTAAAGTAAGGTGGCAGTTATTGAGGCCAGCGACACATATTTTGTGATAAAAATGATGAGACCGAACATCACAAAAGAAATTGCGATCGAAATCGGTTCTACGCCAAACAGCATTCCGCACGCAGTTGCTGCACCTTTTCCACCTTTGAAGCGCGCAAACAAAGGAAACATGTGCCCGATTACAGCAAACAACCCACAGGCGATTTTCAAGAAGGCTTCTACATCCCAATTAGGTGGTGCAAGAGGACCTGCAAATAAATCAAACGCGATGGCGCTTAACCAAAATGAAGGTACAAAGCCCTTCATAAAGTCCATCGCAAATACCGTTATTCCCGCAGGTACACCCAGAACTCGGAATGTGTTGGTTGTTCCTGCATTTCCGCTTCCATGCTCTCGTACATCAACTCCTTTGTATACCTTTCCAACCCAAATGGCAGAAGGTATCGATCCCAGTACGTAACTGATCAATAGTACGGTAAGCGTAGATAGCATGTTTGTAAGTTAAGTTAACGTTTAGCAGAGCTTAAACGTGACGTTCAGCATGATAGGAAGAACGCACCAACGGGCCACTTTCTACATGACCTATTCCTAGTTTTTCTCCAATTTCCTTGTATTCAGCGAACTGATCGGGATGTACCCATTCCAACACCGGATGATGCATTTTCGTGGGCTGCATGTACTGCCCAATCGTCAACACATCCACTTCGTGATCCACACAATCCTGCATCAATTCAATTACCTCTTCGCGGGTTTCCCCTAATCCAACCATGATACCGGTTTTCGATTTAACTCCGGCTTTTTTGGTTCTCAATAACAACTCTAACGAACGCTCATAACGAGCCTGCGGACGAACTCTTCGGTATTTATTGGGCACGGTTTCTAAGTTATGACTTAATACTTCCGGCGGAGTATCTAATACAATCTGCAATGTTTCCCAATCGCCCTTAAAATCCGGAATCAATGACTCGATGGTTACACCGGGAATAGCTTCACGCAAGGCTGTATGCGTTGCTGCAAAAATCGGAGCTCCACCATCTTTACGGTCGTCTCTGTTGATGGAGGTTAATACCACGTGTTTTAGATTCATTTTAGCAGCTGCATCAGCAACACGACGAGGTTCATCCCAATCCAAATCTTTGGGTGGTCGGCCTGTTTTTACTGCACAGAACGAGCAAGAACGCGTACATACATCGCCTAACAACATAAAGGTTGCCGTTCCAGCGCCCCAGCATTCTCCCATATTCGGGCAGCGTGCTTCAGAACAAACGGTATTCAATTTGTGCTCATTAATGGTGTCCAGCACTTCCTTGAATTTCTCTCCTGATGGAAGCTTAACACGCAACCAATCCGGTCGGCGCTGCTTCGATTTCTTTTCTACTATCTGTAGTTCTTTAATCATGGAATAATTTCTTTATTTGATGTCATCCTGATTCGCCATCCGACGGAGAAGGATCTGCAAATTAATGGTATAGGTACTAGCGTTGTGCAGATTCTTCGCCCCGACAAGCGGGACTCAGAATTACTAGATAAAATTACAAAAAATATTGCTCTAGTTCCTGCCATCCACCGGATGCAGAAACACGAACATTAAAAACATCTTCGAAGTGAGAAACGATCCTTTTTTTAACTTCTGATAACTCAACTTCTCGCCCTAATTGTGCCTGCAAACTCGTTACAGCTTTATCGGTAATTCCGCAGGGTACAATGTGTCCAAAGTAGCTAAGATCGCTATTTACATTGAAAGCAAAACCGTGCATGGTCACCCAACGTGATGATCGAATTCCTAAAGCGGCAATTTTCTCTTCGCCAATCCACACGCCTGTTAGACCGTCGATTCGCCCTGCTTCCAGACCATAATCTCCACAAACGCGAGTGATCACTTCTTCCAGAAAGCGCAGGTATTTATGAATATCAGTGAAATGCCGATCTAAATCCATTATCGGGTAGCCTACAATCTGTCCCGGACCGTGATAGGTGATGTCTCCACCGCGATCGATTTTTACGAATTCGGCTTCCAGTTTTTGCAGCTCCATCATGGATCGAAGCATGTTTTCTTCGGCACCGGATTTTCCCAGGGTATATACATGTGGGTGCTCTACAAACAATAACGCATCGTTTTTCCGATCACCCTCAAACTCTCCCTTCGATTCTGCACGTTTTTCTTCGATCAGCTTTTCCTGAATTGATCGCTGCAGTTCCCAAACCGGCTGGTAGGATCCGTTTCCTAAATCGTAGAGGTTGATCGTTTGTTTTGATTTCATTTATGTAAACACCTATGGGCGTTTCGAAACACAAAAATATAATTGCTATATACACGTAAGGACGTATCTCGATACGTCCTTACGTTTTATTAATCCAATACTATTGTCATTTCAAGCGAAAGCGAGAAATCTAAGCCGGATGCTTTTATGCCAATTATTAGATTTCTCCCTATGGTCGAAATGACAAATCGAGTTATTTCTTAACAGGAGTTCCTAAGTGAACACCTTCGTTATAGGCTTCAGCCACAGCTTCCATCACCGCCTCTGATAAGGTCGGGTGTGGGTGAACTGCGCTGATGATTTCATGTCCGGTTGTTTCCAGATCACGGGCAACAACTGCTTCTGCAATCATTTCGGTAACACCGAATCCGATCATGTGGCAACCTAACCACTCGCCGTATTTTGCATCAAATACTACTTTCACAAAGCCCTCTTCATGACCAAGCGCTGTCGCTTTTCCGGAGGCTGAAAGCGGGAATTTCCCAACTTTGATTTCGTAGCCTTCTTCTTTGGCCGCTTCTTCAGTTAATCCAACCGATGCAATTTGCGGTTCGCAGTACGTACATCCCGGGATGTTTTCGTAATTGATCGGTTTTGGGCTCATTCCGGCTAATTGCTCAGCAAGCACAACCGCTTCGTGCGATGCTTTATGCGCCAACCAAGGAGCTCCGATGATATCACCAATAGCGTAAATGCCATCTACTCCGGTAGAGTAATCCGATTTATCCGCAACGATGGCGCCACGCTCAACTTTCACGCCGATGTCTTCCAACCCAAGGTTTTCAACGTTTCCGGTTACACCAACTGCAGAAAGAACTACATCAGCTTCGATTTTCTCTTCGCCTTTTTTGGTCTTAACGGTTACTTCAACGCCTTTCCCTTTTTTCTTCACATTCTCAACGGTGCTTTCGGTAAGTACGTTGATGCCTTTCTTCTTGTAGATTTTACCAAGTTCACGTCCAACATCTTTGTCTTCAACAGGAACTAAGGTCTTTTGTAGCTCAACCAGAGTTACTTCAGTACCGATGGTGTTATAGAAATAAGCGAACTCAACACCAATAGCGCCGGCACCCACAATCACCATTTTCTTAGGCTGCTTTTCCATGGTCATCGCCTTTTCCGAATCGATGATCATTTCGCCATCAATCTTCAAGCTTGGAAGCTCACGCGGACGTGCACCCGTTGCGATGATAAAGTGCTTCGCTTTGATACTTTCTTTCTCTTTGCCGTTTTCATCGTTCACAGCAAGCTCGCTTTTCGATTTGAACTTACCCGCTCCCATGAACACCTCAATCTTGTTGGCTTTCATCAGGAACTGAACACCCTTGCTCATTTTGTTGGCAACACCACGGCTACGTTTTACCATGCCTTCGAAATCAGCTTTTACGTCACTAACTGAAATCCCGTAATCATCGGCATGTTGAATAGATTCTAATACTTCTGCCGAACGCAATAATGCTTTGGTTGGGATACAGCCAATATTCAAACAAACGCCACCTAAGTGTCTTTTCTCTACAATTGCTGTTTTAAAACCCAGTTGCGATGCCCGGATTGCAGCCACGTAGCCACCAGGTCCTGAGCCAATTACGCATACATCAAATTCTTTTGCCATGATTTCCTTTTGATAATAGTTTTTGATTGTCTTGTTGCCATAAAATCACCAAAACACGAATAGTAACCTCTTTTCATTCACATGCGTTTTAGCATTTCGGGAGTGCCTGCTTCAAACAGGAAAGAAGCTGCACGTTCAAGGCGGCTTAAGGTACGGGTTTTACATTAGAAGTTCGAGTGACAGAAAAGGGAAAGTAAAGGCATCTAAAAAAATATTTTTAACGATAGGTTGAAGTTACCATTTAATTTTCTACATTTGTAGAAACAACTCTAAACTCGTAGAACATGCAATTATCTCCCACCGAAGAAGAACTGATGGAACACTTATGGAAGCTTGAGAAAGCCTATATGAGTGATTTGCTGGAGCAATATCCCAATCCTGCACCGGCACCCACTACACTCGCAACCCTACTTAAACGCATGCAGGAAAAAGGTTTTGTGAGTTACAATCAACATGGGCGTTCTCGCCAGTATTACCCGTTGGTGGCTAAAACCGACTATTTTGGATCGCATGTTCGGGGGCTGATCAAGAAGTTTTTTAATAACAGTTCAGCGCAGTTTGCTTCCTTTTTTACCAAAGAGACGGATTTATCGGAAAATGAATTAAAGGAACTTCGCGCCATCATCGATAAGGAAATTGAGAGGAAAGAATCATGATCGTATATATTTTAAAATCGACGGTTTTACTAGGGCTGCTTTGGGGATTGTACAAGCTGTTTCTCGAAAACGAAAAAATGCACCGATTTAATCGGGGGTATTTATTGATTGCTTTGGTAGTAAGCTTTACAGCGCCTTTAATCACCTTCGATATACAACCAAATACCGAAGTAGCCGGCATTAACATTGATGCACTTGAACAAACGGTTAACACCCCGGCAAGGGCCGTTTCAAGAACAATTGAACCAATACTTTCTGCGCCACCTTCAACTGAAATTAGCAGATCAGCACCCGAGGAATCAGCGGGATTCAGTTTTTCGATGAAACAGATCATTATCGGCCTTTACATACTGATTTCTGTGCTTTTACTCATTCGATTTATGATTGGATTATTTCAAATTCGAAAAACGATAAAAAAAGGAGAAATCATCGACTACAAAACTGCTCGACTTATTCTCGTTGATCAAAAAATCACTCCCCAATCCTTTTTGCAGTTTATTTTTATCAACAAGCATGATTACGAAACAGGCAGTATTGGCTCAGAGATTTTAGAACATGAGCTAACGCATGTTCGGCAATTTCATTCGTTCGATAATTTACTTATCGAGTTCTTAAAAGTGTTCTTTTGGTTTAATCCATTTTTATATGGATTTAAGCACTCCATCATGTTAAATCACGAGTTTTTGGCGGATCAACACGTAGTAAGTCAAGTAGCTGACCGATCAAAATATCATGATCTGCTACTTCAGTTTTCCTCCTCCGAAAAAGCACCCGTTTTACAACATAGATTTAACCAAGCTAATACCAAACGAAGAATTTTAATGCTATCTAGAAAGGTTAATTCTTTTAAATCGAGCTTAAAAACTTTGATCGTCCTTTTTGTAGCATTAATAATCATCCCTGCATGTTCTAATTATGATCAAAGTGAAGAGGCCAACATTCACCATCTAACGAGTGAGCTAGTTGCCCAAATCGATTACAAAAAGACTGATATAACAGAACCAGAGAAAAGTGCTTTGGACAGTTTAAAAAGCGCCATCATCAGAATGGATTCTCGATTAAACATGAAAACAGATAGTACCGAACGTTCAGATCGGCTAAGATATAAGCTTGTATTATCGAAACTAAATTCCGAATTCAATGACAAAATGGTCGCTTATATCGAATCGGCGCTATCAGGAAATCCTCCTAGTTTACAAGACTTAGAATATGAATATGCCGGCCTGTGGGGTTCCTATTCTTTTATTAGCGCTTTACAAAATCATTTAACGGAAGATCCTTTTATTCAATTTTCTTCAAGTAACTTCCCAAAGCTGGTTCCCTCACCTCAGGAGTTGCTAAAACAAAGAACCGCAGAATCTGTTAAAGGAGAGTGATAAATGAAGCAGTTTACCTCTAGCCTAGATTTTTCGGTTACTAAGAAACGATTGCTTATGCTTTCGAAGAAAGCCACAACAATGAGGATATTACCTAAGGTTATTGTCGTTATTCCTGTCTTAGCGATCTCTACCTTCCTGTTCTTCAACAAAGCCAACCGCCAAATTGTGATTGATAACGGGGTAAAAACAGCCATCGAACCGGTTTTACTTTTTCAACAAGCCGATGGTAGTTTTTCTGAGCGGATGGAGCGGCATTCCTACGATGGTTATCGAGCATACATTCGAAAAGGCAAACCTTTTACAGGCGTTCAGCGGACGTTAAATCTTGACGATAATTTGACTGTATCTGAAATCACATTCGAAGATGGCTGGCCTACCCAAGGGGTTTTACTAAATCCTATTACCGAAAATGATCTCTATCGGATTGAATTTGATTATGAACCTTCCACTAAAATTATTGAACGTAATTACGATAGAGCCGGCACGCTGATAAAATCACTGCATCGAGTATATAATGATGATCACCCCACTAGAATGGTGGAGTACTTCGAATACAATGGCTTGGATGAGCTAGTTAAAACTGCTCAATTTTTCTGGGAAAATCTGCAGTATCGGGGTCGACTTGAACTTGCCGCCGATTTGGATACGTTAGTACACGCCTACATTGATGACAACAACGTTCGTATCTTCAAGGAATATCATTCAAATGGGTTACTAAAATTTAAAATGGGGAGCACAGATACCGGATTTGAAGGCTTAATGACCATGTATGATGAAGACGGCACCATCCTTGAACAAGAACTCTACGAAAACGGGGAACTCGTGGAGAAAATAAAATGAAGCAGTTTACTTCTCGTCTAGATTTTTCAGTCACCAAAAAGCGTTTGAACATGCTTTCGAAAAAAGCTTCTAAAACCAGGATGCTCCCAAAAGCACTTTTCGTAATTCCAGTCTTTTCGATACTCACATTGATGTTTTGTGCAGATTCTGAATTGAAACTTATTGATCAGCTAGTCGATAATTCTGATAATATTGTCAATACCGATTCGGAGTTAATCGAATCAAAAAACTACTTTGCTTCAGGTCCAAATCCTGTGTTTGCTGACACAACGCTTTATGTGAGAAAAAACGAGATCGATACCTACAGGAAAAAATTATATACAGATAACGGCACCTTGTTTACAGGAAAACAAAATTGGTTTTATGAAGCCTCTGGTGACCTGGATCAAACCCTTGAAATTCAAGATGGTGTGATCATTAATGCTACACGTTTTAACGGTGATGGAAGCGAATTTCTTAAAAAAATTACGACCTACGATAATAGTGATACCACTTACATTCGATATTATAAACATGGCATATTAGAAAGTACCAGCAAAGAATGGACCTATCAGGAAGGGTCGATAGTGTACTATCTAAGTAATGGTACAGACTCTGAAGGCAACACTTTTAACTCATTAGAAACGAAGAATTTAACAAACACAATCAATGAGATTGCAATGTTTAGAAATGGATTACCAATGTTTCAATCGTATAGAGATGAGGAACTATATACAATGAAATCCTACTATTATAATGGTACTCTAAGAAGTGATGCGACTGCTAAAAATAATGGAAATTCAAATTACTTCGCCGGTGATGATATTTTGCATGGGTTACAAACCCAATATGATGAACAAGGCAACATCATTAAACAAGAGCTTTACGAAAACGGGGAGCTCATTGAAACCATCGTTGAATTAGAAGAGTGATCTGTGAAATTAGCTACTTCCAGGCGCTCAATGGATAGATTTTTTTACATCCTCCCAGGAATGTAATTCAGTGCCGCAGGTCTTGTAAAGTTCTTCTCGCTCTTGAACAATTTGTCTTTGTTCTTCCGTTAATGGAACATCCTTTACGCGCAAACTAGCCGTCAAATACTCAATAACATCCAATTTTTCATTGGCAATTAACGGCTTCAATATTCTTTTTAAATCTTGCTTCATGTCTGTAATTACCAAATTCAAAGAATGAAACTCAAATTAATATTCTTCTCACATCTTGATCGATATCAAAAAATAATCGTTCTTACGAGTTGATAAATCATCACAAGAGATCGTTTGGCTATGAAAATCCTGCTGTTATTACTATCGCTATTTTTAATCCCGGAGACCATCACTTCGGATCAACCCGTCAACACCACAGATGACGAACGCATTCAACAGCTTGTTAAGCATTTTGATGCCAAAGGAGTGGATATCAAACCTTTGCTTGATGATGAGCGGTTTGAGTTGGTAGAACGAATCACCAAAAAGTTTACGCGTTCGGCCGAACGCAGAATCGAAAATCTCGATGATTACAAAAAAGTGATCGGCTACGATGCCAAAAAACGAGCCATCGATACCTTTTATGCTCAATACAGCGCCGAACTTCAAGCCGCTGAAAAGGAGTATGGAATCCCCAAAGAAGTAATAATCGGGATTATTGCGGTTGAGTCTGATTTCGGGAAGAATAAAGGTCGGTACAATCCTTTTAATGTATATGTGAGCATGTACGTGGAAGATCACCGCGCAGAATGGGCACTCGCTCAACTTGAGGAGTTGCTCGAGTTCGTAGAAAAGAAAGACATGGACGTGCTTTCAATGAAATCTAGCTATGCCGGAGCGATGAGTTACGCGCAGTTTATTCCTTATTCGCTCAACCGCTGGTGGGTAGGCGATCAGTTATACCATATGCCGGACAACATAAATTCGGTGGCCAATTATCTGGCGCACTTTAAAAACAAAACGGGCAGCTTGGAAACAGCCGTTTTACGCTACAATCCAAGCTCGCTGTATGTGGGTGCTGTCTTGGCGTTAGCTGATGATGCTAAGTCGGTAACAAACTCAGCCCCTTAATTTTCATGCTTCGCTACGAGCTATTAATTTAGCTCGTGCGACATAAAGTACCATTTGGGCTCACCGAATTCGAAGCCTTCGCGTTCGTAGAGTTTTTTGGCGGGATTGTCTTCCCGTACTTCGAGTGTGATTTTGGAGCAGCCCATTTCTTCGGCTTCTTCTTTAACCGTTTCCAGCATTTTGGTGCCAATTCCCATCCCTCGTGCATCGGGGTGAACGGCTACATCATGAATTTTAAACGTTTTGCTTGCCGTGAAGGTCGAAAAGCCGATAAAGCAAGTTACAATCCCAAGCGCTTTTTCGCCAGCGTACGCGATGTAAGTCATGGTAGTTGGAATCTTCTTCATTTCCGCAATCATATCTACGCGGATTTCTTCGCCCAGAGGCTCATCTTGTCCCATCGGATCGCGGGAAAAGAGATCCACAATATTTACAATGTCGGCGGCGTGTTTAGGATTTTCTAGATCTGCTTTAATTATTTTTACGTCGTTGGCGACGCTTTTAGTGATACTCACTTGAGTTGGTTTTTGGTTTAAAATTCAGCGCTAAAAAAATAGCCTTTATTTAAACCATCCTAAAGGCGAATTGTTCCTTTATCGCCAACATTGTGTAATAATATTATTTACTTAACATCAGCATTAAATATAAACTAATAGTTAATACCGCTCTTTAGCTAAAGCGCTATGGGGAACAATCATGATAAAAAAAGCCTATACATACCCAAAAAGATGAAATTTACTCGATGTATTGCTCTTCTAACTATTTTAGTTTTGGTCCAATGTTCGGATAACTCACCAACCTCATCAAATCCCGATAACGGCAATCCAAATAATCCGGACCCAGACGCTTATTCTCATACCCAACGAACTGGTAGCGCAGCTGTTGATTTTTTATCCGACTCAGAGTTTACCTCTCTCACTTTGGAAGTAGATTATGTTGAAGGCTTTAAACCCACTTCTCAAGCAATTTCAGCTTTGCAAAACTTTCTGGAAACCTATCTGAACAAACCTGATGGAATCACCATTAATTTGGATGAGCCTATTCCTTCATCCGGGAAAGACACTCTTACCGTTCAGGATGTTGTGGCAATGGAAAATCAGTACCGTTCAACTTTCACAAGTGGTTCAGATCTGGGAGTTTATATGATTATTCTTGATGGAATCTTTGAAAGAGAGAATGTATTGGGATTTGCGTACTACAACACATCGGTTGCCATTCTTGAAGAGCGAATCCGACAGATTTCGGGTGGTTTTGGAGAGCCATCAACCTCTGTGGTAGAAACCGCGGTTATGAATCACGAAATCGGACATTTGCTTGGCTTAGTAGCTAATGGTACACCGGCAACATCCAATCATCATGATGAAGAAAACGGAGCACATTGCACCAACGATGCTTGTTTAATGTATTTCGCAGTACAATCGGCAGGATTTATGGGCAATTTACTAGGCAGCTCAGCGCCGGGTCTTGATCAAGCCTGCATCCAAGACCTACAAGCCAACGGCGGCAAATAACCAAACTAGCAACTTGAATGTTGGTTATTGCTTGTTGATCTACTACGTCCCTGACTCCGTAGATTAAAAATATTGCCTAGCCTTGCTTGAACTTGAATAAGTGCTCAGCTCCTACTTTTTCTTCGGCTTGATTGAGGGCGTACATCGAATCGAAGAGCACGATTGGGTTTTCGTCCAAATCTTTGGTTACGTGGGTTGAATAACTCGATTCGAGCTTGGCAATTACTGCATCGTTATTATTTGGTAACCAACGTGCTGTGTAATAGGCAACCGGCGTAATCACTAATTCAACGCCGTATTCTTCTTTCATTCGATGGTGCACCACCTCAAACTGAAGCACGCCAACGGTGCCAAGTAGCAATTCATTTCCAACGCCATTTGGCACTTCAAATACGTGAACTACTCCTTCTTCCGAAAGCTGCTTCAAACCTTCACGAAGTTGCTTTCGTTTAAATGGATCTTTGGTGGCTACTTTCTGGAAGTGCTCGGGCGTAAACAACGGAATAACATCAAAGCGAACTTTATTCTTCTCGTAAATCGTAGTACCAATTCGGAAGTCGCCCGGATTAAAGATCGATACGATATCACCGGGAAAAGCTTCTTCCATTAGCTGGCGTTCATCGCCCATTAATGTATGTGGAGTTGCCAATTTCAGCTTCTTTCCGGTATGCGAAACCACCACTTGCTGTCCGCGCTGGAATTTCCCCGAAGCTACTCGAATAAATGCTGCACAATCGCGGTGACCCGGATTCATATTCGCCTGCATCTTAAAGATGAAGCCCGAAAATGAATCTCCTAAATCACGCTCATTTCCCTCAGAATGCTCGTAGCCTTGTGGTGGTGGTGCAAGTTGATGGAAATAGTTCAAAAATACATCCAAACCAAAGTTGTTCAACGCCGATCCAAAGAACACCGGCGTAACTTTACCTGAATTGTACAGGTCTTTGTCCATGTTCGGGTACATGTCTTCGATCAACATTAACTCTTCCAGAAACGCCTCTTTTTCAGCATCGGATAAGTTGCTTTGCTCAAGGGCATCATCCACCTCTAAAATCTCGGTTACTGCTTTTTTCGCACCGTGATCAGCTTTTTCATAGACGTGCACTTTTTTAGAAAGTACATCGTAAATGCCTTGAAATTTTTGTCCATAACCCAACGGCCAGCTTGCAGGCAATGCTTCAATTCCAAGCTTGCTTTCAACATTACTCAAAACTTCCAGAGGATCCATACCGGGGCGATCGCACTTATTAACAAAGGTGATTACCGGCACTTCGCGAAGCTTACAGACTTCGAATAATTTTTCGGTTTGTTCCTCTACGCCTTTGGCAACGTCAATTACCATCAAGCCCGAGTCGGCTGCAACCAAGGTTCGAAGGGTATCTTCGGAGAAATCCTTGTGACCCGGAGTATCCAGCAAATTGTATTTGATGCCTTCTTTTTCGAAGCGCATCACGGAAGAAGTCACCGAAATTCCACGTTCTTTCTCGATGGCCATCCAATCGGATGCCGCATGATGAGCGGCTTTTCTTGCTCGTACCGATCCTGCCTCGTGAATAGCTCCACCGTAGAGTAACAACTTTTCGGTAAGCGTGGTTTTACCGGCATCGGGGTGAGAGATAATGGCAAAGGTGCGTCTCTTCTTCGCTTCTTCTAAAATTTCTTTATTTGCGGTAGCCGCCTGCGACATGGAGTGATGAATTAATTGATTTGAAAGCTGTGCAAAATACGATGATTTTTGGTTATTCGTTAATTCAGAATTGTTATCTGATGTTCGTTAATTGTTAATTGTTATTTTAAGCACATCGATTAACGAATAACGATTAACCAGAACATTTTGAACATTCATTTGAAACATATTCTGCTAATCACTTTGTTTTGGCTACCATCAGGCGTCTATGCCCAAATAATCGGCGATGAGGCGTTGCAAAAATTACAGCGGGGTCAATCAACCACCGTTGAGGGAGAGTTTATCGCCTATCTTGCGGATACTGTTTCACCCGATTATGCGATTACTCAATTAGAAGCATTGGGCTTTGACCTTGGTTATATCGACATTCAGCCTTTCACCATTGCTATTGTGAATCGGCCTGAATCTGAGGTGATTGACAAATTGACTTCACAACCCGAGATATTGGAGTTTGTGTATCAACCGGACTTAGTGGATAGTGCTTATTTTCGGGAATTAGTAGATGCTCAAGGATTATCGAAAGAAGAAACTGATGCTGCTTTCAAACGGGTTTTAGAATCACAAAGAATTGAGCGGCTTTTTATTCGTTTTCAATATTCGATGAATGAAAGTGCCGTAAAAGCTTTTATGGCAAACTACCGATCGGTAGCCTATGAAATTATCTCCGATTTCCCTCGAACAGTTAACATTCTGGTAGAACCCGGCTCTGAAAATGAACAAATGCTTAAAGTAGAACAGCTTCCTTTTGTTCAATACACCGCATTGATTGGAATTATCGAAGATTAGTACAGACGCAAAGCATTGCTTGGCATTTACTTAATCGATTTTGGAACATATCCATCAGTATTTAGTTAATATTAGAAATAATAATATTAAATACTTAAGTGTTCAAAACTATGAGTAATCAAGCAATTATTAACAACACCTATTTATCCGACGAGGAACTCGATCATTTTAAAAATTTACTGATAGAAGAAAAAAAATCAGCCGAAAAGGAAATATCCATTCTACAAACTTCTATCAATCAGATCGAAAACAAAATGAACGACACAAGTTCATCGGCAGCTCATCACCAAGGCAATGTTGGTTCGAATGAAGAGCTACGGCAAACGAATTACACGCTCATCGAAAAACAAAAAGATAAGTTAGGGAAGATCGCGATGGCCCTCGACCGTATCGAAACCGGGAATTATGGAATCTGCCTTGTAACAGGAAAGCAAATTCAGAAAGAACGGTTAGAAGCCATTCCGTATACCATGCATGCTTTTGAATCGAAGCAAGGTAATTTAGAGCCGGATTCTAAAGAACAGTTATCGGTTAATGAAACCAATTAAGCTAAAATAGCCCAAGTTGTTGTATGCGATTTGCCGGCCATGCCGGCAGTGGAGGGACTTCAATCAATTCTGACAACAACTTATGAAAGTGCGTAGCAACTACTGGCTGCGAAATAATATCCGGTGTGTGAATGAACACATACGGATGTTTGCCCTCCCGAATCCAATCAGCTACAACTATCGCCCATTCTTTTAAATACGCTTCGTTATTCAATATATCATTGCTGCCAACATAGCGAACCATCGGGCGATTTCCTTCCATATTGAATCGAACCGGATTTTTAGGTTTTTTTCGTTGTGCTTCTACAATGGATGCTTCTCTTGATTGCATAGCATGTAGCTTGCGTGTGTCAAAAATGATGCGCTCGATGCCATAACTTTCAATCAAGCTCACAAAATTATGCTCTTCTTTGCTACGATTATAAAAATCAGGATGTCTCACTTCAATTCCATACGCATAGATTTTAGGTAAACTTTCGAAGAGCTTTTCAAGCTTGTATAAATCTTTCGGGCTAAATGATTCCGGAAGCTGAATCATGAATGGTCCCAACTTTGTTCGCATATTTTCGAACAGCGATAAAAAGCGTTCTACCTCATTACCTATATTCGCAAGCCGATTTATATGTGTGATTTGCCGAGGTAACTTAAAGCAAAACTTGAAATTATCCGGCGTTTGATCATTCCACTTGGCAAGTGTTTCCGCGCTTGGCGTATTATAGAAAGTGGTGTTACCCTCAATCGTGTTAAAAACGGTCGAATATTGAGCCAAGAACTGATCCGGCTTTGTCCCTTGCTTATAAAACGATCCTACCCAATCCGATACACTCCAGCCGGTTAATCCGAGGTGATATTTTCTTTGTATGCTGATAAGCCCAACCCTGATTAGAATCTATGAGCATCAATTGAATCTTCTTTCAATCAATATCTGACGCTATAACCCACTAAAATCGAAGAACGTTTATCCAATAGTTAATCCATACTCGGATTACTTACTCATATAATTCGATCAACCCAAGTAATTCTTTTAAATCTTCCACCCTTCGAGGCTGCTCTAACCGTTCATAGCTGTGGATCAAATTTCTGATGCAACGAATGAGCACTTCAATGTCGGATGCAATTTTGAAGTGATCCGGTTTGGGTTCGATATTATTCTTTTTTAGGAAAAAATAGCACTGATCGTAAGAAACGATAGCGCCGTTATCGTAGGGATCGATGAGCACTTCTTCTTTGTCACTTACATAATTCAACATAAAGTGAATAGGCATATTCACGCCAAAGAAAGGCATCTCAAGTCGACGTGCCAAAAACATAACCACCATGCTTAAGGTGATGGGCAATCCTCGCCTACGACGAATAACCTGATCAATAAAGCAATTATCAGGATTGTGATAGTCTTCAGTGTCCCCTTTAAAATTCAGATCTTCAAACACAAACTTGATGAGCTGTTTCATCTTTCTCCGCTCATCTAATCTGTAGCGAATAGTTGGCTCTACCATTTCCGCGAAATGATCGAGTTTCTTTTGATACTCTTCGATCCGCAACGTGGGATTCCCAAACCGGGATAAGGTGAGAACCGCGTACTCAAGGTCTTTTCTATTTCGAACACCCCGATCAAGTAGCTCCTGAAAATCAGCCTTTAACACCGGAAACGTGATGTTATGAATAATCTGGCTTACACGCTTTTTGTCGTCTTTATTGTCAGTTTCAATTCGAAACTCGTCTAACAACGGAACAGCATTCTCACCAAGCTGTTTAAATCGGTTTTGCACACTCTCCTGAATAAATGGATCGGGATCATCCATTAACAGTAATAAAGACTCTATTTCAGATTTGGTAGTCATGCTTTCTTCTAAGGCCTTTCAAAATAGCTAATCATATGTACAATATCTCAAAAAATGGTTGCCTGAGTTCCTATATTCCATTCAAACAGAGTCAAAAACCACCATATGAAAATCAACGTTTCTTCCGAAATTGGACATCTAAACGGGGTAATCGTTCACACTCCGGGACACGAAGTTTCTCTTGTTAACCCAGAAATTGCCGAGCAATTACTTTTCGATGACATCATTTTTGAGGATGACGCCCGTGGTGAACACCTCGATATGCTGGAAGTGTTTAAAGCCGCGATGAATCCTGAGGGAAAGGTGATTGAAATAGCAGATATTTTTCTGGAAACCATACAGAACGAAGATGCCGCCGCCTATTTCATCGAGCAGCTGATTAAAGAATATCCGGAGGAAAATTTACAGGTTATTGAGGATGAGTTAAGGTCACTTGATCCCGATGATTTATTAAAATTTAGTGTGCAAGGCGTGTTACATGGTTCCAAGGATTTCAACATGTTGCCTTCCCCGAATTTATTGTTTACCCGCGATCTTGCCGCTGTTTGCGGAGATAGTATTTTGTTATCCCGAGCGGCTACAAAAGCCCGACTTCGTGAATCTTTGATTATGGAAACGGTGGTTCAGCATCACCCACTCTTCAACGAAGTAAAAAATAATGCGATCCGAATTTCTGGTCACCAAAGTATTGAAGGTGGTGATGTTTTGGTTCAATCAGATAAGCTGGTCTTGATAGGGATGAGTGAACGGACTTCCTTTACCGGATTAATGAAAGCCGCCGAAGGGTTACTCAATCACGGCGTTGAAACGGTGCTCGCTGTTGATATTCCCAAACAACGGGCAAGCATGCATTTGGATACCGTTTTCACCTTTATTTCAAAGAATGAATGTGTGGCCTTCCCCCCGGCAATTCTTGATCAAAAAGATAATGTCGTAGCCCTTCAAAAGAATGGAGATAAAATTGTAGCAGAACAACGCTCGAGTTTACAAAGCGCACTCAACGAGTTTTCCGGGGTTGATTACACCTTTATAAAGTGCGGTGGTGAAGATTTAACCAGTCAGTTTAGGGAACAATGGACCGATGGTGCGAACATGTTTGCCCTAGCTCCGGGCGTTGCAGTTGGCTACGAAAGAAACACACGAACATTCAATACCTTGGTTGATCATGGCTATGCATTTATGAACCAATTCGAGTTTGTTGAGGAATACGGAAATGCTCCATTACCTTTGAACGATGAATTAAAAATCGCGATTAGTTTTCAAGGTCATGAGCTTTGCCGCGGTCGTGGTGGCGCACGCTGTATGACCATGCCTATTTCAAGAGAATTGATAAACCACTGATTGATTGGAAAACCAACAAAGCCCGATACAGATTCAAATTGAAGACGAGCGAAAGCCAAAAAAACTAAGGGATTTTCTTCCTCTTTCCGGTAAGAACAAACCGGATGCTAAAACACTTCTTAAGCATTTACTATTGTTTGTTCTCACCTTTATATCGGTGTCCTTAGTTAGCACCTTTTTAGTAGGTAAAGAGTTACAAATAGCTACACTTTGGGGCGTGATGGTTCCTTATCCCGGCCAAGCGGATCTGCTTCGCGGCGTGCTTTTTGCAACTTTATTGCTTTCTTTTTTAACAGCTCATGAGTTCGGACATTACTTCGCAGCTGTTTATCACAAAATTGCCGTTTCCTTGCCTTACTACATTCCAATTCCATTGGGCATAGGCACACTTGGCGCTGTAATTCGAATACGGGAACAGATTCATGAGACCAATAAACTTTTTGATGTGGGCGCAGCAGGACCAATTGCTGGTTTCATCGTATCAATAATAATCTTGTTTATCGGATTTTTTACGTTGCCTGATGTCACTTTTTTAAACGAGTTTGGCGATCATAACTACGTGATCGAATACTATCAGGAAAATGGGGAATATCCCGAAGCTCCAAAATTGACTGAAGGGCAAATTGCCTTTTATTTTGGTGGAACCCCACTCTATAATGCGCTTTCAGGCTTATTCGAAAATGCACCGCCTTTGTGGGAAATCATGCATTATCCTTTTCTCTTAGCTGGTTGGTTCGGATTATTTTTTACCGCGCTAAACTTAATGCCCGTTGGACAACTAGATGGTGGACACATTTTATATTCGCTCATCGGTTTTGAAAAACACCGCCTCGTAGCCCGCTTGTTCTTTATTCTGATCACCATCTTTGCCAGTTTCGAAGCCATTCCCATCATCAATAGTTTTGTGAGCGATTTCGATAGTTCCATATTTCTGCTTTCCTGGACGATCTGGGCCGGGTTTCTATTTTTGATGTTTCAGCGTGCATTTCGAAGAAATCAGCCTTGGGTAGCCGGTGGTTTGGCTTCTTCGTTGATTCTTTCCTTCGGTTACAGCACATTTTTTGCCAGTGATGACGGTATGGAATCGTCTTTGATTTGGCTCTTCTGGATATTCTTTATCACGTTTTTTGTTCGTGTTGAACATCCACCCGTAATTATCGAGCGCGAATTAACTCCCACCAGAAAAGTGTTAGGATGGTTAAGTATGCTTATATTTGTACTCTGTATAAGTTTCAATCCATTGTCATTCAGATAACATTTTTATGAAAAAACTATTCATTCTATCTACGCTATTACTTATTTCAGCCTGCTCAAATAATAAAAATGAAGCTCAAACTACTGTAGTTGAAAGCGCCGATCTCGAAACCAGAATCAACGCACTTATTGATGCCGATCAATACACCACAGCGCTTGAATTGCTGGATGCGGAAACAGAAAGTGAAGAGGTGTTGCGATTAAAAGAGAAAACTTATCTCAATTACGGTCTTTTTCTTGAATACCGCGATTCTAATGTGACAAATATGCGGGATAAGATGAACAATGCACTACGCCAGTATGTGAAAGTGCTACGGATTAATCCCGATAATGAAAAAGCCATCACCGAGATTGAGCAAATTTTGGGGATTTATTCCACTTTCCCTGATCGTTCGCCCGACGAAGATGTAATGGCCGAGCTAAAAGAATTAGGCTTTAATATTTAATGACCAACGACGGACGACTAACGACGGTAGACGACCGACCTACTGAATCCTTCGTCGTTCGTCGCCCGTCATCCGTCATTCATAATCACCATGAGTAGCCCAACTATCAAAAACAGAAAAGCTTTTCACGACTATTCCATTGAAGAAACCTTCGATGCTGGGATTGCTTTACAGGGCACCGAGGTGAAATCTATCCGGCAAGGAAATGCTAGTTTTACTGATTCTTATGCTTTTATCAGAGATGGAGAAGTTTGGCTAAAAGAGTTTTATATCAAGCCGTTCGAGCATGGTTCTTACAATAATCATGATCCACGACGAGAACGAAAACTCCTGCTTAACAAAAAAGAGATTCGTGAACTTGAAAAGGGTACACAGCAGAAAGGAAATACGATTGTTCCGCTAAAAATCTTTTTCAAAAATGGCTTTGTGAAAGTTCAGATCGGTTTAGCCAAAGGTAAAAAGCGATTTGATAAAAGAGATAGTATCAAAGCTTCTGATACAAAACGAGATATCGATCGCGCGATTAAACGTGGTAAAGTGAGTATCTAACTTATTTTATAAGTGTCATAGTTTTTACCATTTCCTGATCTCCAACTCTGACTTTATATATATAAGTACCTGAAGCCAAATCAGGCGCAGTAAAAGAAAAATAATGCTGTCCGGCACCTAGCCATCCGTCATAAATTTCGTACACAAATTCACCGGTGATCTTGTAAACAGAGATATTGGTTTGACTTGGTCTGTCAAGACTTAAAGGTATATTCGTTGTTGGATTAAATGGATTGGGATAATTTTGATCTAATCTAAAAACTTGCCTTGAGTCTAATTGTTCAGTATTAGTTCTAATCACGTCAATATATTCAATCATATCTCTTTGACTAAAATGGGCTTCAAGTATATAGTTTTTATCCTGCCACGCTTGGCTCAAGCTGTCGATGGGGTAACCGTTAACTTCCAATTTGAATGAAGGATAATCGGCTCTCATAATTTCAATGTTATAGTGTGCTAAAATTGAATCTGCTGAAGCAGAATCAACTAACTCCTCATTAAAGTACACACTCATCGGACCTCCCCGATATTGAGGCGCTTGAAAACTCACAGAATCACGAATCCCCAAACCCGAAATAGAAACTGTTTGCTCACCTGATATTGGAGGTAAACCAATTAATTTTGGATCTAAGCTCCAGGTATATTCAAGATATTCTCCGGGCCACAGTGTATCTCTGTAATCATCTAACGTTGTATAATTTGGAAATAAAGAGATCCCGGAAAAATCTTCGAAGTATACTGCGTATGTACTTGTTCCCTGATATGCATGAAATGTGCTCGATTTGTTGGATAACCTGTAAGTAATTTCAATGGGCTCCCCATATTCGTACTCGCTTTTAGAAGTAATCACTTCTGATACAACTTGTGCTTGAGCTGTAGTTAGTAATAAAAGGGAAATGACAATTATGAGAAACTTCATCTTATCTCTGCTAGACCCGCATTTCATCTAACGTATTAATAAAAACAACAAAACCCCAACTTATTCAGTCGGGGTTTTGATATTCTGCGGAAAAGCCTATAAGCCGAATTCTGTTCCTCCGCCAGCTAGCGGATTCGGCAATCATTTATCTGGTGCATTCTACCCGACAGCGTCTCGACAAGCGGCGAATACTGCCCTACGTGAACTTGCACCCCACGAGGTTTACCTAGCTGTGTACCTCACGGTAACACACGGTGAGCTCTTACCTCACCTTTTCACCATCACCACCAACGCAGAGCGTTGGAAATTCCAATTGTTAAATTCCAAAATTCAAACAAACTTCAATTTTTAAACCTTAAATAGTTTAAACATTGTTTGTTAATTGATTTTTTGGAATTTGGAATTTTCCAGCGCTCTGCGCTGGGGCTGTTTCTTTTCTGTTGCACTATCTGTCGCATATTCGTCGCCAAATAAGCGCCTCAGCTACGCCCTAAGGATCGCTGAGCGTGGTGCTTGTTGGTGTCCGGACTTTCCTCCCCGAATTAAAATTCGAAGTGATTGCCCAGCTTTTCCGGCAATAAAGATACAAATAAAAAAGGGAAGCAATACTGCCTCCCTTTCAACCACTATGCTGATCACTATCGCTTAGAGCGACAGATTCTTCTTTGCATTATCAAAAAATGACTGATCTACTACAATACGGCCACTATTTTCGTCGGTGATAATCTTATTCATTCGACGAACTTCTACCTGCGTTTGTGGGGGTAGTGCCATACCTAAAGCAGCACCTCTATCCATGGCAACAACTGCAATACCGTTATTTAGACCATTTCGTAAACGCTTATAATTACGGATATATCGTTGATCAATTTCTTTCTCAACTTCATCGCGTTTCGCTTCCAGCACATCTTCTTCTTCCTGTGTAGACTTCATCACTTGCTCAAGGCTGTTTTGCTTGGCATTGTATAGGGTCTTTATTTCAGCAAGATTTTTTTCGGCTACCTCAATTTCCGGGCCGATTGACTCCTGGCGTTTTTCAATCTCTATTAAACGTGCTTTATTATTTTCGATGATTTGCTTCTGCACTTCAATTTCTTTGGTAAGCGCATCGTATTCGCGGTTATTGCGAACTGTTAGTTGTTGGTCTTCGTATTTTTTAACCTTTTCCTCAGAAGATGTGACTTCCAGTTTAAGGTTATCATACTCAACCATCAGATTTTTTTCCTCTTCTTTAAGCTTATTCAGCTTCGACTCTCCTCGTGCAATATCGGTTTCGATATCCAGTATTTCTTCCGGAAGATCGCCTCTTAGTTGCTTGATCTCATCGATTCTACTATCTATGTATTGAAGATTCGCGAGTTGTTGCAGTACTTCTTTCATGTATAATTGTTAATCAGCTTTGATGAATGGATTGTGGTTCAATATCAGAAACGTAAATATTCATAGGATTGGTAACCGTCTTCGTGGCAAACACTTTCAAGTCATCGAATGCATCCGATAGTTCATTTTTTAACTCTTCAACAATCGGAAACTCACTCTCGTAATGCCCCACATCAACCAATAAGAAATTATCAGACTCCGTAAAAAAATCGTGGTACTTAATGTCTGCTGTGATAAATGCCTGAGCACCTGACTTGAGCGCTTTATTTTTTAGCGAGATACCGGAGCCTCCGCATACCGCTACTTTTTTAATTCGGTCAACATCACCGGAAAAGCGTACGGCGCGTAAGTTTAACGCTTTGGATATCAGGTGTAGGAATTCATTTTTACCCACACCTTCTTCAGGATATTCACCAATAACTCCCAAACCAAAATTCTGTGAGGGCGACGACAATTCTGTTACTTGAAATGAGCCGGCTTTCAACAAACCTTCTTTTTCTAAGCCTGCACGCAATTCAGCAACATGGTGTTGATCGATGATTGCCTCAAAACATTTCAAGCCATGTTCACGATTTTCTACCGTAAAATAATGCGCTTCTTCGGCTGAGTAATAATTCAGCAATTTTAACACGGCTTCAGCATCATCGTGTGCAGTTACCAGCCTGATTTTGCGACTGATGCGATAACTTTTATCTAAAAACCTGAGGTTATCTAGTCCAAGAATATTAGCTAAAACAAATGATACGCCATCAAGAGCAGCATCTAAATTTGTATGAGCAACTAATAGTCCAATATCATTCTTTATCAACTTATAGATGATTTTCCCTTGTTCGTTTGTTGGGGTAATCGATCCAATTTTGCTAAAGATTAATGGATGATGTGCTACAATGAGTTGTACTTTTTTAGATATGGCTTCTTCTACAACAGCGTTTGTAACATCAAGGCAAGTGAGGATGGCGTGTACTTCTGTGTTTGGGTCTCCTACCAATAGCCCGACATTATCGTAATCCATCTTTATTTTGGGCGGTGCCCACTGATTCAAAAAGGTAGATATATGTCGGATTTGGGTTGCCACTTTATCTATCCTCTGATGTTTTATGTTTAGAAAAGCGGCCCGACAAACGGCCTATGTTGGAGTGATTAATTTGTACCAAAAAATCTAGAATAATTACACATTCTTTTGAACCACAAAAAATACGATTAAAACGCGAATTTTAAAAGGCTAACTTATGGTTGAATAAATAAACCAATCTCCAAACTTTTTACAGATGGTAACTGACGATATTAAAACGAACTTAGAGGAAATTAGAAACCGAATTACAGCTGCAGCTGAACGATCAGGACGAGACCCCAAAGAGATTACATTAATTGCAGTAAGCAAAACCAAACCAAATGAGGCTATTCTAAAAGCTTTAAATGCCGGACAGCTTCACTTTGGGGAAAACCGTATGCAAGAACTCCAATCAAAAATGGATGAAATTGATCATTCAGAGGCTCAATGGCATATGATCGGCACTATGCAATCGAATAAAATCAAATACATTACACATCGAGTAAACTGGATTCATTCGGTGGGTAAAGCAAAATATCTGAAAGAAATTGATAAGCGCGCTAATCAGAACAATCATCACGTAAATGTGCTCATTCAGGTTAATATTAGTGATGAAGATCAAAAAAGTGGCTGTGACATAACGGATCTCGAGGCAATTTTAAGTAAAGCCAAAAATTACCCAAATATCACTGTAAAAGGGCTTATGGGGATGGCACACTTTGTAGATGACCCTGAAGAGGTACGCGATGAGTTTAAACTGCTGAAGTCTGCTTTTGATGCGCATCAACATTTAAACGGAGGCAACATCGATCTTACCGAATTATCGATGGGAATGAGCAACGATTTTGAAGTTGCCATAGAAGAAGGCTCTACCATGGTTCGCATTGGAAGTGCCATATTTGGATCACGAAACTAAGGTTGATTATTTGCGTAGCCGTTACCACTTTATTTCAAAAATCTAAATCAAGGGCATTATGTTATTCGGACTTCCATGGTGGGCCATTATCGCAATCGTAGCTATTGCTGGTGGCATGTACACTTCAATCAGAGAAAAGGAAATGAAATTGGAAGAAAAACGGCTTACCAGTTCTAAAGAAGCACAAGAACTGCGTAAGATGATTTTCAACCTAAAATCTCGGGTAGAACATCTGGAAACTATTGTTACAGATTTAGAAGAAAAACAACCAGAAATTACCCTTGACGATATAGAGATTAAAAATGATCTTGATGATGACAACAAGAACTCATCCCGAGTGAGAGGTTAACACATGTCGGAAGAAGAATTAATTATATCTGTTGTAGCCATAGTATTTGGTACCGGTTTTGCCGCTTTTATCATGTACAATATTTTCAGTTTAATAAGAGCGGCTATTGAACGTAAAAATCCATCGAGCAGTGATCTTAATCCTCAGTTTTTTAGAGCCCTGGCTGATTTCAAAAAGACTACTGAACGTCGATTAAATAATGTTGAAGCAATAATTAGCGATCTGGAAGAAGAGCGTATTTTGATCCCCGAAGAAAGCGAGACTACAGGGGATATTGAGATTGAAGATGAGGAGCAACGAGAAGAAGTAAAAAAATCGGGCGACAGTAATCTGCGGAACATGTTAAATGAATAAATAGTACTTTAAAGCGCTTTTCGTTCATCAAATAATCTACAGAATATGAAGATCACACCGATTGAGATTAAACAGCAACAGTTTGAAAAATCTTTACGTGGCTTTGATGTTGCCGAGGTACAATCTTTTTTAACGCTAGTTTCTAACGAATATGAAAACCTGATTACCAAAAATCAGGAGCTTGAAGATCAAATTGAGAAATTGACTGATCGTGTTAAACACTATGAACGTGTTGAAGAAGCGCTTCATGAAACATTACAAACTACCAAAGAGTCGGTTGCTCAAAAAATGGATAATGCTCGTTTAGAAGCAAAAAATCTTGTTGATAAAGCCCATTTGGAAGCAGAAACTATTGTGAAGGAAGCCCATCATGAAAAAGCACATATCCGCCAAAGTATTCTGCGATTATTAGATAAAAGAGAAGAAATTATTGTAGGAATCTCATCCTATCTCGAAAATGCGTCTTCTACCATCTCTAAGTTTAAGGATGATGAAATGAAGATCTTCTCATTTAATGAAAAAGAAGAAGAACCTATTCAAAAAAGCGCCGATAAGAATGTTGACGTGATTGAAACAGATAAAATCAAAGCAGAAGAAAATTCTACCAACTCGCGCTTTACCTTTGACGATGAAGCCGACCAGACATCTTCGGATATTGATACTAGTTTCATGAATTCAGACGACGACTCCTATCCTCCGGGATCAGAGCGCTTAGATGATATTTTAGACGAAATCGATTAAAACGAATTAGCCATTGGATACTGTAGCAGAGTTTAGAAAAAAACGCGATGAAGCCGTTCATTATTTAACGCATGAAATTGGAGATTTTAAACCTGAATACTTACTCATTTTGGGGACAGGTTTAGGTCAACTCGCCGAAGAAATAGATGTGCTTAAGGCTATTGAGTATGATCAGATTCCCCATTTTCCTGTTTCCACTGTAGAAAGTCATCACGGACGTTTACTATTTGGTCACTTAGGCGGCAAGCCTGTGGTTGCCATGCAAGGTCGTTTTCATTATTACGAAGGATATACCATGCAGGAAATTGTATTTCCGGTTCGTGTAGCTCGGAATTTAGGTGTGCAAACCTTAATAGTTAGTAACGCTTGTGGAGGTTTGAATCCAAACTTCCAGCGTGGCGACATTATGCTCATCAACGACCATATTAATTTTTTGGGTGATAATCCCCTGATCGGTCCAAATGATGACGAACTAGGTCCTCGTTTTCCTGATATGAGCGAACCTTATACCGAGCGACTGATCGAAACTGCAGAAAATGTAGCGCTCGACCTTTCCATAAAAATGCACGAAGGTATTTATTTGGCAATCTCCGGCCCAATGCTTGAAACGAAAGCCGAATATAGATACATGCGTCAACTTGGTGCAGATGTTGTAGGCATGAGTACGGTACCGGAAGTTATAAGTGCGGTGCACATGGGCCTCGAAGTTCTTGGTATTTCTGTTATTACCGACGAATGTTTCCCCGATGCGCTTGAACCGGTAAGTTTGGATGACGTTCTAGAAGCGGCCGGAATGGCAGAACCAAAAATGACTCAGGTTATTATTGGTGTACTAAAACGATTATGATTGAATTCTAAGACTATTTTTCCACAAAAAGCGTTATTTTTCCACGTAGTATTGCAATCTACCGTAGAATTGTTTTTCTATGGTAAACTAACAACCATCGATAGTAGGTATCTGCATATATGAATTTTGATGGATTCGACGACGAGCTTTGGGACGAACACAAGTGGGAAGCTCATCTTGATGAAGTAGAACGAAAAAGCGATCAACTCCGCCGTTTCATCTCCTCTGATCCGAAAGGCAACATTCCGCGCTGGATCACTTTGCTACAAGAAAGTCAGGACGAAGATGATGCCTTTGAGGCATACGTGGAAGAAGAGCTTTTACTCGACGAAGCGTACTTCCCCGAGGAAGAAGACGAATGGGACGATGAAGATGATTACGATGATGAAGATTTTCTTTTCGGAGCTCAGGATGAATTTGATGAACTCGAGGAAATGGATGATTTTGATTCCGGTGAGGAATGGAAAGCATTAAGTGAAGATTTTGCCAGTTCCGATTACGGATCGTTAGATAACCTTCTCATTTTTAATCGCTCCAGAGAATTAGCCGTTGACGTTTTAAAATGGGCTGAATCGGTAGATGAAAAATATCAGACCAAATCCTTTCAGGAATTTGTTGGAGAAACCTTAAAAATTGGTGCAAAGTTAGCCGGCGGTTACTCTTTTGGTTTCGAGCCGGAATACATTGGGGCAAACATAGCTTATACCAAAAAAGCACTTAAATGCTCCAATTTGGCCTTAGCACTATTGCAAGCCCAACGTTCTGAGGAATATTTTAACGCTTCTGATTATGGCGACTTCCACGAGCGTATTTTCGAGCTCCGTAACGATGTGGGCGTTTACGTTCAGGAATTGAGAGATCGATTCTATAATCGATTGGATTAATTAATCCTCCCAGATTCCAATTTCTTTCATTCCTTCTGAATCTGCTGCAGCTCTAAACATCGAACCGGTATTGGTGCGCATTGATATGTTGCCATATTTATCAACAGCGATAAAACCAGCTTCTTTTGGATTCAGCAAATCATCAACTAAATAACTCATAGATTCTTCAAGCGTAGATTCCGTGAATTTCATGTGCATGGCTAGTGCATGCGCAGAAACGTTTAACATAATCCGTTCACCCCAACCCGTTGCTGATACCGCAACCAGATCGTTCGCATACGTTCCGGAGCCAATAATTGGAACATCCCCTACTCTTCCAAATTGCTTGTTTGTCATTCCTCCTGTAGATGTACCGGCAACGATATTTCCATCGCTATCTACCGCTACACAACCTACCGTTCCCATTTTCCATGAATTCTCACTACTTGTATCATCATGGTTATATCCTTGCCCGGCATTTCTTCGTTTCCAGCGTTCGTATTTTTCTTCCACTCTAAAATATAATGGATCCACTCGTTCAACATCCGTTTGATCGGCGAAGGTTTCCGCTCCATCAGTAGCAAAAAAAACATGATTGGATTCTTCCATTACTTTTCTTGCAAGTGATATTGGATTTTTAACGGTAGTCACTCCGGTAATTGCTCCGGCGTTTAAAGTGTTACCGTGCATAAATGCAGCATCCAATTCATTCTTACCTTCAGCGGTAAAAACAGCGCCTCTTCCAGCATTATATAATTCGTTATTCTCCAGATATTGAATAGTTGCTTCTACGGCATCTAAAGCTGAACCCCCACTTTCTAATATTTCTGTCCCAACAGCCAGCGCTTCCTCGAGCGATTCCATATATGCTTGAGTACGCTCAGAAGGTGAATCTTTAGGATAATAACCAGCCCCACCGTGCAGAGCTATGGCCCATTTCTTTGTTTCTTGAGCGTTCGTTTCTTGAACAAATCCTCCGATAAGAAGGATCAATAAAAGAGTTAGATAGTTTTTCATATGTACCTTTTTAGTTTCCCCTATTTCAATAAAGTACACAAAAAAAGGTGCCGGAAGCACCTTTTATCATTTTTTAAAGATTCTACTCTTATTGTTGAACAACTTGAACATTGAGATCAAGTTTAACAGTGTCAGCTACTACAACGCTACCTGCTTCTGTGATTGCGCTCCATTGTAAACCAAATTCTTTTCGGTTTATCGCTCCTGATATTTCAAAACCAGCTTTTTTCTGACCATAAGGATCCACAACTGTTCCACCATGATCAACATCTAAAGTGATCTCTTTGGTAATATCGCGAATGGTAAGGTTGCCTTTTAGTGCAAATATTCCTTCCCCTGTTTTAGTAAATTCAGTAGATGTGAAGGTCATTTCAGGATATTTCTCTGCATTAAAAAAATCATCGGACTTTAAGTGCCCGTCACGATCAGCTACTCCGGTATCAATACTGTCGATATCGGCTTTAAAAGTAATTTGTGCACCTTCAAAAGTTTCGTTTTCGGTCTCAAGAGTTGCATCGAACGACTTGAATTTTCCGGTTACTGTAGAGATAACTAGGTGCTTTACTTTAAAAGTAATTTCTGAATGAGTAGGATCAACTTTCCAAATAGTTTTTACGGCGGTTTCCATAGTAATAAATAATTATAAGTTTGAAATAGTTCAACATTAAACTATTTACCTGCGTATACCATTCCCCACGTTCAATAAAATTTTATCTAAAAAGGAATACCTATTTTAATTAGCTAGTAACCTGCCGCTTGTCCATCTACTCTTGCTTCTGAAGCTCCGTAATACACTCCATTTTCCAGATCACGCATAATAGCTTGAAACCGACCAAAGAAACTATTTCCAACCTGCACGCGGTGTCCCAATGCACGGAGATCACGAACTACTTGTGGAGGAATTGAAGTCTCGATACTCACCAATCCAACATTAGTTAATGTATCATCTAAACCATCAGTCGGTTGTGTTGAACCTCGGTGATTCCAGCGTAAAGCATCGCCGGCCTGCTGCATGTTCATCCCAAAATCAATCACATTTGTAATCAAACTTACATGTCCCATAGGCTGATAAGCTCCTCCCATATTTCCTAAAGTCATAAATGGCTCGCCATCTTTCATCACGAAGCCGGGAATTATTGTATGAAATGGACGTTTTCCAGGCTCATACACGTTGGGGTGATCGGGATCGAGAGAGAACAATTCCCCTCTATTTTGAAAACTAAAACCAGTTCCGGGCACCACAAACCCAGATCCCATTCCACGAAAATTACTTTGAATCAACGAAACCATATTACCGTCTTTGTCGGCGGTAGTTAAGTAGATGGTATCACCGTCTTCGAGAACTTCTACTCCCGTTGTTAAATCATCACTTGCCTCACTTGTGATCAAAGCTCTACGCTCTTCGGCATATTCTTTCGATAGTAATGTTTCGTACGGAATGTCATAAAAGTCTTCATCTACATAATGCTTTGCGCGATCTTCGAAGGCTAGTTTTTTTGCTTCGATCATCAGGTGAAAAGTCTCTGCTGTCGCAAAACCCGTTTTACTCAAATCGTAACCTTCCAGAATGTTCAGCATTTGCAGAACTGCAGTTCCTTGCACGTTCCCACCTACTTGATACACATCATATCCGCGATAATTCACCGTTTGAGGCTCTACCCATGTGGAAGTATGCTTGTCGAAATCCTCAAATCGTAAATAACCTCCATTTTCTTTCATCCAGCGATCTATTTTTCTGGTGATTTCACCACGATAGAAAGCATCACGTCCTTCACTTGCCAATAATCGAAACGTTTTTCCTAAATCAGGATTCTTAAAGATTTCCCCTTTTTCCGGTCCACGACCATCAAAGGTGAACGTCTCTTTAAACGCACCGACTTGTTGGCTTAAGCGCGGAGCACTTCTTTTCCAGCTTGCCGAGATCGCTTCACTCACCGGAAACCCATTTTCGGCATACCAAATAGGTTCATTCAAAATTTCGGCCATTGATACCGAACCAAAACGATCATGCATTTCGAACCACCCATCAATAGCTCCAGGAACGGATACTGAAAGCAAATCCAACGCCGGAATCGAATCATCCCCTTGTTCTTCCAAAATCTCCATTAATTCATCGTAGGAAAGTCCAAGTGGTGATCTACCGCTAGCGTTCAAAGCATACACTTGTCCACTTTCTGCATGATAGATGATTGCAAAAAGATCGCCACCGATTCCATTTCCCGTCGGCTCCATCAGTCCCATAGCTGCATTTGCTCCGATAGCTGCATCAATGGCATTCCCACCATTTTTAAGAATTTGCAACCCAACCTGAGTAGCCAGCGGCTGACTGGTAGCCACCATTCCGCGCTGACCAATTACTTCCGAACGGGTTTGAATCATGCTGCCTGCTTCGCGATCTATTTGGGCGAATAATGCTGCCGGTATGAACAATAAAGAGACAAACAGAAGTGTAAATATAGAAGATGAAACGTCCATTGCTATCATATTTGATATAGTTGTTAACGAAATAACCGCATCGAATATCAAACAGTTTTTCGTATTGATCAATGATATTCGATCAGCAACGAACTAACTAAAATTCTTTGAGAACTCAAACTTTGCTAAATCAAACGATGTACATACCATGGTATTTATCGTTGATGGATCAGCAGTTGGTTAGACTAATAAGCCACACAAAAAATTGAAGTGGCAAAATTAAATGTGCGTCCGCCGGCTGGCGAATTGCCCCCAATCCCAAGAGCCGAAATCTGGAAATTCCCGATTCATTGGGATTTAGCTACGGGGTAATTTATCAATTTTTGTGAAGTGGTCAGAAACAAAAAACCAGCCATGTGAACACAGCTGGTTTCTAAATGTACGCCCGGGAGGGTTCGAACCCCCAACCCCCAGAGCCGAAATCTGGTACTCTATCCAGTTGAGCTACGGGCGCATTTTTTGCTAAAATGCTTTGATACAGGAGCCGAAATCTTACTTCTTTTCCTGATAAGCATTGTTACAATTTCAGTAAGTAATCCGCCCAGCAATTTTTAGTATAAATAATTACGGACGCAAATATTCCTTTTGTTTAAAGGATGGCAAATATACGTACATTTGCACTTCATCGCATAGGAAATTCTACGGCATTTATTGAGGTTACAGTATTAAATCCCGATCTTTACAGGCTAACAAGAGATGATACTATGAATACTTTTTTACTCACACTTGGACTTGCAGTTGTTTTTATAGGCATTGGATTTGCCGGTATTGCTGTTAAAATTCTTCTTAAGAAAAATGGAGAGTTTTCTGGTACGTGTGCCAGTCAGAGTCCTTTTCTAAATAAAGAGGGAGAGGCCTGCAGCATGTGTGGCGCCCTTCCAAGTGAGAAATGTAAAAGTGATGATCAGCCGAAGAGGGATGAAAAGGAGTTTAGTCCGTTTGTGGCTTAATAGGCTTTACTTCTTGGATAGTCCTTAATTATACAAGCAAAACAAATCTGTGCATTTACTTTAATACAAGATTCCTGCCTTCGCAGGAATGACTATGTTGGGTGTAGATTTATTCTAAAATAAAACTCTGGAAGCCTTCGGTTATGTATTCTTGCCAGTTGCCGCCTTCGTCAGCATAGATTAAATAGCCTTCGAGCTCGTTTTTTGATTCAAGAAAGTTTTTGCACTCTTCCAATCCTATTACCATGCAAAGTGTGGCGTAAGCATCGGCGTCCATAGCGGTTGGTGCAATAATTGACGCACTTAGCAGATTATTTTTAGCTGGATAACCGGTTTTCGGATTGATAGTGTGTGAGTATTTCAATCCCGTCTGTTCATCAACCCAAAACTTCCGATAATTTCCGGACGTTGCCAAAGCGGCATTTTCCAGTTTTAGTATAAACTGAAAGCGATCTGCTACATCAATATTTTCCTGTGGTTTATCAACCCCAATCACCCACGTTTCATTTTTTAAGTTCTCACCACGGGTGCGAATCTCGCCTCCAACTTCAACCATATAACTACTGATTCCTTTTTCTTCTAAGAATTCAGCGAGTACATCAACCGTATAGCCCTGTGCAATGGCGTTGAAATCTATGGTACTGTTTTCAGGAATTCGAACTTTATTTCCCTCTAGTTCAACTTTATTGTATCCGATCAGATTTAGTGTCTTATTCACTTGTTCGTCGGTAACTTGTCCACGAATCTCATTAAACCAAAACCCCCACAATTGAACTAAGGGTCCTACCGTGGGATCAAAATCTCCATTACTTTCTTCGGCGATTTCTAAAGATCGTTTTAGTACTTCTAAAAAGTAGTCATCTACCTCTACCCAATCACCTGTCTCATTTACTTGAGAAATCAATGATGTAGGCACCCAAGTACTCATAGAGTTATCAATATCTTCGAAGATTTGCTCGAAATCATTGGAATAATCTACATTTTCTGTGGCAATGTATTTTATCTGATAGGTAGATCCCTGAGCATTTCCGGTGTTTTCCACTAATTGTGGAGTTTTACTCGAACATGAAAGGAGTGTAAGTAGTATAAATAGCGTAGTTATTCTCATAATATCAGGCAAAAAAAATCCCGCACATAACTGCGCGGGATTAACTTAAAAGTTGAATGATTATCCACCGAAATCATCAAAGGCTACATTCTCTTCCGGTACGCCCCATTCGTCGCACATTTTAAGTACGGCTTGGTTCATTAATGGAGGTCCACAGAAGTAGAATTCAATTTCTTCCGGTTCAGGGTGATTTGTCAAGTACTGATCGATTACAGCCTGGTGAACAAATCCTAAGAAACCATCACCTTCTTCGTCGTTGATGTCTTTCTTCTCTTTCCAATTGTCTTCTTCCAAAGGCTCAGAAAGAACAACGTAAAACTTAAAGTTGTCGAATTTGTCTTCTAACTGCTTAAAGTGATCTAAGTAGAACAATTCTCGCTTAGATCGACCACCGTACCAGTAAGTAACTTTACGTCCGGTTTCCAGAGTTTTAAACAAGTGGTACAAATGCGAACGCATTGGCGCCATTCCGGCACCACCACCAATGTAAAGCATCTCAGAATCAGACTCTTCATTGATAAAGAATTCGCCATACGGACCTGAAATCGTTACGGTATCGCCTGGTTTTCGTGCAAAAATGTATGACGAAGCAATACCAGGATTTACATCCATCCAAGTGTTCTTAGCGCGATCCCATGGTGGAGTTGCGATACGAACATTTAACATAATGCGTCGACCTTCGGCCGGATAGCTAGCCATCGAGTAAGCACGTTCGATTACGTCATCGTTTTTCATTTTAAGATCCCAGAGGCCAAACTTATCCCACTCAAGTTGGAATTTATCCGGCTCATCATGTTCTTCGGGATGCGCAGTGATGTCGATGTCTTTGTAATCTACTGTACATTCAGGAATTTCGATCTGGATGTAACCACCGGCTTTGTAATCCATATCTTCCGGAATCTCAACAATAAATTCTTTAATGAAAGAGGCTACGTTGTAATTTGACACAACTTTAGCTTCCCATTTTTTGATTCCGAATACTTCCTCAGGAATCGTGATTTCCATGTCTTCTTTCACTTTTACCTGACAGCCCAAACGGTAATTTTCAGCCTGTTCTTTTCGGGTAAAGTGAGGTGTTTCGGTTGGTAGAATTTCGCCACCGCCACTATGAACCTGACATTCGCACTGAACACAAGTTCCACCACCACCACATGCTGATGGTAAGAAAATCTTGTTGTCACCTAAGGTACTCAATAGAGTTCCACCGGATTCTACTTCAATTACCTTCTCACCATTGATGGTAATTTTAACCGGACCTGAAGGGGTAAGTGCGGCTTTAGCTCCTAACAAAATCGACACCAGTAGAATAATTACGGCGAAGAAAATCAGGATACTGATACCAACTATTACAAGCGTTGTTGCTCCAAAAATCATAGTTATATCTTCTTGATGATTATAATTTGATTCCCATAAACGACATGAAGCCAATGCCCATCAAGCCGGTTACGATAAATGTAATTCCCAAACCTTTGAGCGGTGCAGGCACATTTGAATATTGAATTTTTTCGCGGATAGCGGCAATTGCTACAATTGCTAAAAACCATCCGATACCACTACCAAAACCAAACACCGTTGCTTCGGTAATGTTTGCGTAATTTCTTTCTTGCATGAACAACGAACCACCAAGGATTGCACAGTTAACCGCAATCAGTGGTAAGAAGATTCCAAGTGCGCCATACAATGCAGGAGAAAACTTTTCTACTAACATCTCAACCAATTGTACCATGGAAGCGATGATGGCAATGAACAAAATGAAAGAAAGGAAGCTTAAATCAACGGTAGCGAAGCTTTCGCCCATCCATGATAATGCGCCTTCTGCCAACACATAGTTTTGAAGCAGGTAGTTTGCAGGTACCGTTACCGATAGTACAAAGATAACTGCAATACCAAGACCAACAGCGGTTGATACTTTTTTGGATACTGCCAAATATGAACACATGCCTAAGAAGTAGGCAAATACCATATTATCAACAAATATCGATTTAACAAAAATGTTTACTAACTCTTGCATGGATTAGTCCTCAATCAGTTTAGTATTACGTGCGCGCTGTACCCAAATCAAAATACCTACGGTAATTAACGCCATAGGAGGTAACAGCATGAAACCATTGTTGCTGTAGAAGCCACCATTTGCTAAGTACCAAGATTCCGGAATAATTTGCGCACCCATTAACTGGCCTGAACCTAAAAGCTCACGGAAGAATGCTACGATGATCAGGATAATTCCGTAACCGGCAGCGTTACCGATTCCATCAAGCAACGATTTCCAAGGTTTGTTACCCAAAGCAAATGCTTCGAGGCGCCCCATGATGATACAGTTGGTGATAATCAGCCCTACGAATACTGCAAGTTCTTTACTTACATCGTATACAAATGCTTTAAGTACCTGATCAACCAGTACTACCAACGATGCTACTACTACAAGTTGCACGATGATACGAATTCGATTTGGCACCAAATTACGCATCAATGAAACGATTACGTTTCCAGCCGCCATCACGAATACAACCGAAAGCGCTAATACGATAGCAGGTTGGAGTTTAACCGTGATCGCTAGTGCCGAACAAATTCCCAAAACCTGTACGGTAATCGGGTTATTGTCGTCGAATGGATCGGTTAATAATTTCTTATTCTTTTTACTGAAAAGAGGCTCTTTCGGCTTTGCAACCGGCTTCTTTTCAACTACTTCTTTTTCTAAAACTTCTGCCATTGTATTGTGTGTTAATGCTGGCGATTAGTTATTGAGTTGAGCTGTTGCCGTAGTTCCGGCATATTCTTTCAAGAATGGGAAATATGATTTCAAGCAATCCAAAATCATTAATTCCACACCATCTGAGGTGATGGTTCCACCACTAATTCCATCTACTTCATAATCGGTAGAGGATCCTCCTTTACGAACATCAATTCCTAGGAAATTGCCTTGATCATCAAGAATCTTCTTTCCTCTAAACTGATCGGTAAAAATTGGATACTTGATTTCTGCACCAAGTCCCGGCGTTTCCGCTTTATGATCAAAAACGGCACCATAAACGGTGTTTAAATCTTCTTCCAGAGAAATGTATCCCCAAATCGGGCCCCAAAGTCCGGCACCACGAAGTGGAATCACGTAAAAGGTTTCTCCATCTTTTTCTGCTACATAAAGAGGTGCATTTCGCTCGTCATTTTCTAGTCTGATTTCCTTTGCCATATCAACGTTAAAGGCATCCACACCTTGTACTAAGGAACCTTCGCTCACTACAAGTTCTTCGAGGATATAATCCTGATACACTTCTGCAGCTTCATCGCGAGTCACTTCAATTTGAATCGAGCTCAAAATATTCTGCATTTTTTCGAGCTCAACATTTTTGTCTTGCATTGGCTTTAGTGAAGTAGCTACCGCTGAAAGCGAGGCTGCTACCACTACTACCATAATTGCTGCAAATCCAAACGTATAACCGTTACTATTTACATTCATTATTATGCTCCGGCAGTTTTAAGGGCTAGTCGTTTTTGGCGTTTTTTGATGTTCGCCTGAATTACGTAATGATCAATCAAAGGTGCCATTGTGTTCATAAATAAGATGGCAAGCATGATTCCTTCCGGATACGCCGGGTTAAATACACGAATCATGATGGCGAAGAATCCGATAAAGAATCCGTAATAATATTTACCCATTTCGGTTTGTGAACCGGAAACAGGATCGGTGGCCATAAATACTACACCAAAGGCAAACCCACCAAAAATAAGTTGTTGCCAGAATGGAACCGCCATAAACGCTTGTTGCTCCGGGCTGATTGCGTAACCTGCAAATGCGTTGAAAATCAAGCCCATTACCGCGCCACCAATTACTGCGCTTAGCATGATTCTCCAGCTTCCAATTCCAGTGAAAATCAACAATCCGGCACCTAATAAAATCAGTAACGTTGAAGTCTCTCCAATCGAGCCGGGAATCAATCCTAAAAAGGCATCAAACGCTGAATACTGAGTGGTTCCTGTAGTTGCCAGCTCACCAAGTACGGTTGCACCAGACCAGCCATCAACTACAGCCTGACCTTCTTGTACCGAAGTGTTAATCCAAACTTTGTCGCCCGACATGTAGGTTGGGTATGCAAAGAAGGCAAAAGCACGGGCTAACAGCGCCGGATTGAAAATATTCATTCCGGTTCCGCCGAATACTTCTTTACCAATTACTACAGCAAATGCTACAGAAATTGCTACCATCCAAAGGGGAATATCAACAGGCATGATCAAAGGAATCAACATTCCGCTAACCAAATAGCCTTCCTCAATTTGGTGTCCTTTTATCACACAGAAAAGGAATTCAAGACCAAGTCCTACACCGTAGGAAACAATTACCATTGGAATTACTTTGATAGCACCAAAAATAAATTGGTCTACAAAAGACGCATCAATACCAAGTGCATTGTAGTGGTGATATCCCACATTCCACATACCAAACAATAAGCACGGTACAAGAGCCATGATTACTGTGTTCATCGTGCGCTTCAAATCGATTCCATCGCGAATGTGTGCTCCTTTGGCCGGGGTAGTGTGGCCGGGCACAAACAGAAAAGTGTAAAACCCATCAAATACTGGCCACAGCTTTTCGTATTTCGCTCCTTTTTCGAAATTCGGCTTTATGTTTGCTTCAAGAAAATCGTGTATAGCTTTCATCTAACTTAATAAACAGTGTTGATTTCTTACCCTAGTTCTTGTTTCATCAAGTCGAGACCTTGACGAACATGTTTCTGAACTTCAATTTTTGATGTACATACAACTTCGCACAGCGCGAAATCTTCCTCTACTACTTCGTAGATACCTAAATTTTCCATCAGCTCGATATCGTTGGTCATAATCGCTTTAATAAGCTGTACCGGATAAATATCGAATGGGAAAACTTCTTCATACTGTCCACTTACAACAAATGCTCGTTCTTCTCCATGCTGATTGGTATCCAACTCGTAAACCACTTCCTGATTTGTTAGATTTGCAACCTGACGCTGGAAAAATGAAGGAAGAGCGCGAGAGATGCTGAACTTGTCGGGCTTTGGAATTAACCAACCAAACATTTCAGGTTCTATTCCCTCTTCAATCACAGTAACTTGTCGTTCGTAGAAACTCAGGTACCCGTCTTCTTCAATTTTTGTACCGGTCAGCACATTTCCAGTGATGATGCGGTTTTTCTTATCTGATACATTCTCTTTAATAAATGGCTTTACAGCTGCGCCAATTATCGTTGAATGATATTTTCTGTCTAATACTTCTGCTCCGGTAACTGCAATGTTGATGCGTGCATCAAACGTACCGGTTAAAAATAATCGCCCAATAATTACCACATGCTCGGGAGTGATCGTCCAAACGGTTTCTCCTTTGTTGATTGGGTCGATTTGTGCGATTTGTACGCCAACTAATCCCGCCGGGTGTGGACCGGAATACTTATTTATTTGCACACCCTTTACGCTGGAAAGCACCCGACCTGATGGCGCATCTGCATTTAAACCAAGATGAACTTTGCCATCGGTGAGTTGTGCAAGCGCATCAATTCCTGCCTGGAATTCTTTCTCATTGCCATCCAGAAGCAGCGACATATCCGGAGCCAATGGCGCAGAATCAAACCCTGAAATAAATATCGCTTTCGGCGTTTTAGAAGTTTGTGCAACTACGTTATATGGGCGTTGCTTGAAGAATGCAAAGCATCCTGAGGTTGCCATCTTTTCTACAATAGCATCACGATCAAGGCTTACAGGATCTGCTTTCCCGAAATCTTCGTACACAACTTCTTTGTCAGCAAGGATTCTGATTTCGAGTATTCTTCTTTTTGCACCACGCACAACCTGAGCGATTTCGCCACTAACAGGAGCTGTTAGTTTAACTGCTTCATCGTCTTTGTTGTACATCAGTGTGCTTCCGGCTTTCACTTCGTCGCCTTCCTTAACAACAAGTTTAAAGCGAGCACCGTGAAAATCGTCGGGTTTAATAGCTACTGTTTCTACGGATGTAACAGGTGCAAACTCTTTGTCGGCTTCCCCTACCAACTTAATATCAACACCGCGTTTGATTTTAATTACTTCTGACATGTAAGAATATTTCAATTTGGAGTTTTATCGGGAATCTGCATGATTTCTTAATATCCCGATAGCAATGAATCAGAAACTTTCAAGGCCACAAAGATACTAAAAAAAACAAGTGATTTGGAACTCTATCCTTTCATTTAAAAATGAAAAATTGTACAAATCAGAAAAGCGCTTACAACGTTTTCCACAGCGATGTGGATAAGTTCAACGGTATGAGTTTCTTACCGACATCAATCACAAAATGAGCATGGCATCGCCAAAGGAGTAAAAGCGATAGTTTTTTTCTATAGCATGCTCATAAAGTCGTTTCATTTCGTTAAAACCCATAAAAGCAGCCACCAGCATGAGCAGTGTACTTTTCGGTAAATGGAAATTTGTGATGAGTGCGTCCACTCTTTTGTAGCGGTAACCGGGAGTTATGTAGATATCGGTTTCGCCCAATCCGGGTGAAAGAATTCCTTGATCATCCGCTACCGATTCCAGCACCCGAACCGAAGTTGTTCCCACCGCAGTAACGTGTTTAGTTTGATTAAGACTTGCAGCCGTTTCGTCGTTGATGTGATACCATTCGCTGTGGATGTCGTGCTCCAGAATGTTTTCTACCTTAACCGGAGCGAAGGTTCCTAATCCAACATGCAGGGTTACTTCTTCTTTTTGGATGCCTTGCTTTTTCAGCGATTCGAGTAATTCATCCGTAAAATGAAGTCCCGCCGTTGGTGCAGCTTTACTCCCCAGATCTTTGGCATACACCGTTTGATATTCACTGGCCAGCGTTTCGTTTTGCTCGATGTATGGCGGAAAAGGAGTGTATTTATAGGACTCGAGTCTTGGATCGTCCAAATCACAACTCAGAATCATGGTTCGCAAACCGTCTTCGGCAACATGAGTTACTTCGGCAGTGATGCCTTCAATCAATTCAACGGTTTTACCCAGTTTAAACTTTCGGCCCGGCCGTACCAGTGCTTCGATGGTGTTGTTATTACGAGCTGAAGTCACGAACAGTTCGCGCTTTCCACCCTCGAACATCAAGCGGCATTTTTCCACCTTACTATTATTTACCACCAACTTAGTTTCTTCTGGCAGATACTTGCCCAAGTTATAGAACACATCGTCGGTAATTTCACCGGTTTCCCGATTATAAATCAGTAATTTGGCATGATCGCGGGGATGCGCCGGTGATTGAGCAATGAGTTCTTCGGGAAGATGATAATCGAAATCGGAGAGGGTGTAGTTCATCCCTCAAAGATATTAAGCTTTACAACAACATTGTGAGATAGATTTATCTCTTTGCAACGGCAGAGGCTTTTAAACTGGTTTTACGATCATATAACAAAGAATTCGCGATAGTTTGAGCGAAATCTTCCGCATTTAAATCATTTATATTTACTTTTTCAAAATGATCCAGAACCCACACTAATTTTCCGGTTTTTGTATCTATGAGATAGGCAAAAACTGCAGAATACTCTACGTATTCGGTGCCCCAATCGTAATTAATTTCATCGGCATCGGGCTCAATGTTTACAACTAAAACAAACGGGGTGTTAACTTCATCACTAATACGTGTATAGTCTAAATTAGAAGTATAATCCAACGCACTCGCACCTAGGGTATTTATATCATTCAGATATTGGTCGATTCGCTTAATTTCACTTTGCATTATTTCAGAGCTTTCCGGGGTATAAAAGGTTTCACTGATGGATTTAATCTTTACCTCTTCTCCAATTTCGCTCACTAGATGAAGCGGCAATTCTATGGCCAGTTCTGAAATCTTTGCCTGTCGAGCTCTCATCTCCTCCTTACTCAAAAAGAACCGTTTATCGTTTTCTATCGCCGTATAAACCAGTGTTATTTCATCCAGCTGCGATCGATCATATTCGTTCGAAAATCTGCTTTCCATTTTATTTGTACTGCTGCAATTTAACAGTGGAAATAGCATTCCGATTACCAGCGCTGATCTAAATATAATTCTACCCATTTATGTTCACCCTTCATATGTGGCACCAATTACAAGTACCTATTTATGTTATTTTAATTTAAGCCATAACTTACTAATTGCAATGTTATTGTTCTTGTTCCTAAATAATAATGATTTATTGATCAACTCAACCGTTCGCGTCTCCTTGGGCAAAATTTTACTACTATTATATGGGGCAATAGAGACTTAACAAGTTTTCAGATTAGACCAATGGTAGGGCGTACAATTACACAATTGCGGGTGTGCTAAAAAGACTATTTTTTGCAGTAACGGTAATTGAAATGGGAGAGAATGAAGTTCGCCCCTCAAAGATTTTAAGCCTTCACTAATTGTTGCTTCACTTTTTCCACCAATGCCTTCGCATCAATACCAACTTCTGCATGAAGTTCTTCCTGCGTACCATGCTCGATAATTCTATCGGGTAAGCCCATAATGGTAAGGGTTGGCTTGTCTGCTTTTTCGGCGATGTACTCTGCTACCGCACTTCCAAACCCACCTAATTTTGCACCATCTTCGAGGGTGATGATGTGCTGGTATTTTTGGCAAATTTCATCAATTAGATCAGTATCCAACGGCTTGGCAAAACGCATATCGTAATGACCAACATGGATATCTTCCTGTTCAAGTTCGGGGGATGCTTCCGTAACATATTTACCAATCGGACCAAAACTTAATACCGCTACATCTTCGCCTTCCTGAATGCAGATTCCTTTCCCGATTTCCATTGCCTCGAAATGTTCTCTCACTTCCATTCCGGTGGATGCCCCACGTGGATAGCGAATTGCCCAGCTTGCTCCATCGTATTTGCTAGCTGTGTACATCATATCTCGTAAATCCTGCTCGTTCAGCGGCGATGATATAATCACATTTGGAATCGAGCGCATATATGAAATATCATAGGCTCCGTGATGCGTCGGACCATCAGCACCAACAACGCCCGCTCTATCTATACAGAAAACGACCGGTAATTTCTGAATGGCTACATCATGTACAAACTGATCAAAACCGCGCTGTAAAAAGGTAGAATAAATGGCACAAAATGCCTTTTTCCCCTGAGCAGCTAATCCAGCTGCAAAGGTAACCGCATGTTGCTCGGCAATACCCACATCAAATGCACGATCAGGGAACGTGTTCATCATCGGCCATAAACTTGAACCACTTGGCATAGCGGGCGTCATACTTACGATGTTTTCATTTTCTGCAGCCAGCTCGACCAAGGCATCACCAAATACATCTTGGTATTTCGGAGCAGATTTCTTGGTTGATTTCGGCTTCAACGAAGCGCCGGTAATCTTATCAAAAGGACTGCTTTGCGCATGCCATTTCGTTTGTTCTTTTTCTGCCGGAGCAAAGCCTTTCCCTTTCACCGTAACAATGTGAAGCAATTTCGGACCTTTTGCCTCGCGAAGGTCTTCCAAGGTTTTTCTAAGAAGGTTTACATCATGACCGTCAATCGGTCCGTAGTATTTAAAGCCAAATGAGCGGAATAATGAACCGGGCGTTAGTGCGGCCATCATCGCGGATTCTAATCGCGAAGCCACTTTGCGCATTTTAGTTCCGGCCGATTTGAAGTGACCTAACAAATCATAGACTTCATCACGCATTTTGTTAAAACGGCGACTCGTTGTTACTTCAGCTAAATATTCTTTAAGTGCTCCCACATTTGGGTCGATCGACATGTTGTTATCATTCAATACAACCAACACATCACTGTTCATGGCTCCGGCGTTGTTCAAGGCTTCAAAAGCTTGTCCGCCCGTCATGGCACCATCACCAATTATAGCTACTACTTTATCTTCTTTCTTGTCGAGGTCGTTGGCAACGGCCATTCCAAGTGCTGCAGAGATAGAAGTGGAAGAGTGACCTACGCCAAAAGCATCGTGGATATTCTCGCTTCGTTTCGGGAAGCCGGAAATTCCGCCATACTTACGATTGGTGTGAAAATTATCGCGTCGACCGGTTAAGATTTTGTGCCCATAAGCTTGATGTCCTACATCCCAAATAATGCGATCGTTAGGCGAATCATACACATAATGGAGTGCCGTTGTAAGTTCGACAACTCCGAGAGAGGCACCAAAGTGGCCACCATGCACCGAAACTACATCCACGATAAAATCTCTTAGTTCATCGCATACATCTTGCAATTGCGTGGGAGATAATTTCTTCAAATCGGCGGGGGAATCTATTTTTGATAGAAGCGGACCTGCTTTTGGGATGTATTCGCTGATTTCCATAGTGATACCTAATCTTGATCTTGCTGGCTATTTACCTGCTGTATTTTTAACTCTGCCTGATGAAGTACTTGATTGCACTGTTTTGATAGCTCCATGCCTTTTTCGTACAACTTCACAGAATCCTCCAGTGTAATCTCTGGGCTTTCCAGTTGTTCCACAATAGATTCCAGTTGTTTTAAAGCATCTTCGAAGCTAAGCCGTTCCTTTTCTTCCATTAGAATGTGTGCCGGTAGTAATACTTTGATTTAAATAGCTTGGAAATTTACGGGTTTCTGGGCTAAAGTTATAATGGCTCAATTCAACAAAACTGAATTGGGATATCAAAAATCGGTAAATTTAAACTATTAATTTTATTGTAAGTTTATTCTGTTCAGAACTTTTTCGGAAAATTGAAGTTCGGGTATATACCAATTACATATCACTTTTAATCTGCTTCACGAATGCTCCACTTTTACTTTAGGGTTGCTCTCCTGTTTTGCCTCACAGTACTATTATCCTGTTCTCAATCTCCTGAACTTGAACTCTCCTCTAATTCACAAACCAATAGCTATATTTCGGCGATTACCTCGGGCGAAATCAGTGCCCATGGGGAAATTGGTATTACTTTGGCAAAACCGGTAGCTCCCGAGAAGCAATTACGAAGTGGACTGTTGAGTTTTTCGCCTTCTGTGGGAGGAAGCATCGAATGGGTAAACGATCGAACCATAGTTTTTACTCCTAATCGACCGCTTAAAAACGGAACTTCATACAGTGCCTCCTTAGATCTGGCCCAACTATTTCCTGAAGCAGCACCAACCAATACTTACCGATTCTCAGTAACAACCATCACACAAGATCTAGAGGTTTCTTTAGGAGCTATTACGCCATCTCCACAAAACCGAGATATGCTACAGCTCGAAGGCTCGGTATTTACAGCCGACCTAGCCGAGCTTAATGCCATCAAGAAAAGTATTCGGGCAAATCTAGACGGGCAATCTTTAGAACTTGTTTGGTTAAGTGATGGCTTACAAAAAACACACCGTTTTTTACTGAAAGATATTGCTCGAGGCAACCAAGCATCCTCACTGAAAGTACTATGGAGTGGCAAACCTATCGGAGCAACAGCTACCGGCATGGCAACTGTGAATGTACCACCCAAAGGTGCCTTCGAGTTAATAGAGTCCACTGTTTTTAGAGATGAAAACCCGCGTATCGAGCTCATTTTTTCGGATAATGTAAAAAGCACCCAAAATTTTACGGGCTTGATAGCTCTCGGCGATGGAAATCCTGTAAATGTGATCGCAACTAATAACAAAGTAACGGTGTATCCGCGCCGGCGAGTAAATGGGGCTCAAACGCTCATCATTGATAGTGCGTTAAAAAGCAGCACCAATAAATCTTTGGGGGTAATCACTCGGCGTACTGTTAATTTTTTTCAACCTAAACCATCAGTACAATTTCTTGGAAAAGGAACGATACTACCTCGTTCCAATGATTTATTTGTGCCTTTTAAAGCAGTTAGTCTGGGTGCGGTAGACGTTCAGATTTCGCGAATCTTTGAAAATAATGTAGGCCAGTTTTTGCAGGATCAACAGCTGGATGGGACAAACACATGGAATTTGCGCAGGGTTGCCCGGCCGGTTTTCCAAGGCGTGGTGCCTCTTTCTTCACTTGGAAATGTAGATGCCGGTGAATGGAATAATTATGCACTTGATTTATCCAATTTTATTGAACCTGAGCCGGGCGCGATTTATCAAGTAGAAATAGGATTTCGGCAGCATCAGGCACTGTATCCTTGCGGCGAAAATACACAATCATCATCCGGTAATACGGATCAACGTTGGGAACTCGATACCGATTTAGAAACTCGGTATTGGAATAGTTTTGGCGATTATTATCGACCTCAAAATTACAATTGGAGAGATCGGGATAATCCATGCACATCCAGCTATTACTCCAGCAATCGGCGAATTCGCAAAAATGTGTTTGCATCCGATTTAGGTCTTATTGCAAAAACCGATGCTCAAAACGTTAGCACTGTTTTTGTAACTGACCTAAGAACTACAGAACCTCTTTCTGGGGTAAATGTTCAATTATTTAACTATCAGCAGCAACCCATAGCCAACGGAGTTTCCGATGTGCAAGGAAAAGTGATTTTGGATGCAGATCAAAGTGCATACTACATTGTTGCTGAGCAAGGAGATCAAAAAGGATATCTGCGAACCGACGACGGCACCTCATTATCACTTAGTAATTTTGATGTAAGTGGCGCTCGGGTTCAAAAAGGCATTAAAGGATTTATGTATGGCGAGCGAGGAGTTTGGCGGCCGGGCGATTCGCTGTTTGTTACTCTATTGCTGGAAGATAAAAACAAGGTACTTCCCGACGATCACCCCATCATTTTTGAATTCCGTGATCCGTCCGGACAAATTATTGATCGAGAGACTCGGTTAAATAACCCATCCGGTTTTTTTGTCTACAGAGGCTTTACCGATAAGCAAGCGCCAACCGGCAATTGGAGACTTTCTGCTATGGTTGGTGGTCAGACTTTTTCTAAAACTCTCAAAATCGAAACGGTAAAACCTAACCGTTTGAAAGTGGATTTGGGTTTTGATGAAGATGCCGTTTTTGCAAACGACCGTACCTTGAATGCTACTCTTTCATCGCAATGGTTGCATGGCGCAACTGCTCGTAATCTAAAGGCCGATGTAGAAATGATGTTGAAGCCTTCATCTCCTGTTTTCGACAACTTTCGAGGTTATAGTTTTACTGATGAAACCATTTCCTTTGATGCTAAACCCGAGTTCATATTTGATGACTCACTTGGTGCTGATGGCACCGTGTATGTAACCCACACTTTCCCAGCCGTTGAGAAAGCGCCCCCAAGATTACGTGCCGATTTCAGTTTGCGTGTTTTCGAACCTTCAGGCAGCTTTTCTATTGGGCGAGCTTCTACATTTGTATATCCATACCGAACACTGGTGGGCATTAAAGCGCCGGAAGGAAATGCTCGCAGGTATGGAAACTGGTTAAACAGATCCGAAACTCACATTTTCGAAATCGCCACTATTGATGCAGAAGGAACACCTGTTGGTGGCCGAAATTTAGAGTATGAAGTTTATCACATCCGCTGGCGTTGGTGGTGGGAACGTGCCCGGGAAGATTTAAGCAATTACTTCGAACGCGAAAATGTGCGAAAAGTAGCATCCGGTAACTTGCAAACTCAATCGGATGGGAAAAACACTTTAGAATTTAAATTACCTAACAGCGCAGATGGTGGCAGATATCTAATCCGTGTAAAAGATCCGCGCGGAAATCACTCAGCCAGTACCATTGTATATTTTAGTTGGGGGAGTGGTCGCTCCAACGCCGTAAGTCCGGCTCAACTCAGTTTTTCATCCGATAAAGAAGAATATGAAACGGGAGAACAGGTCACACTTACCATTCCAAGTAGTGCTGATTCCAGATTGTTACTCAGCTTAGAAACGGGTTCTAAAATCTTGGAAACTGTTTGGCTGGATGGCAACGCCGGCGAAACCACCTATTCGTTTACTACCGACGAGAGAATGAGCCCAAATGTGTATGCTCATGTGATGCACATTCAACCTCATGGCCAAACCGATAACGATTTACCGATGCGGATGTACGGCGTGATTCCAATTAACGTTTTTAACCCCGAAACGATGTTGGAGCCGCAGATTGCAATGCCGGATGAATTAAAACCCGAAAATACAACCACAATTCAAGTTACCGAAGCCGGCGGTAAACCAATGAGTTACACGCTTGCCATTGTGGATGATGGTTTACTTGATCTCACAAACTTTACTACCTCAGATCCACACCCAAATTTTTATGCGCGTGAAGCGCTGGGAATAAAAACCTGGGATTTGTATGACTTTGTAACCAGTGGATTCTCCGGTTCTGTTTCGCGTGTACTTTCGGTGGGTGGTGATGGTGAGGCACTTGCCGCTGATCCCCTTAATGAGGCCAATCGGTTTAAGCCAATGGTTCGCTTCGAAGGACCTTTTCATTTGGAGGCGGGAGATACTCATACTCACAAAATTTCTATTCCAAATTATGTAGGCTCAGTGCGAACTATGATAGTTGCCGGGCGAGATGGAAGCTATGGATCCGCTCAAAAAACTACCCCTGTACGAAAACCGGTAATGGTACTTGCTACCTTGCCTCGAGTGTTGGGTCCTGCTGAAAATGTTGAGTTACCCATTAGTGTGTTTGCAATGCAGGAATCTATAAACAAAGTAGAAATCAACATCGAAACCAACGAGTTGTTTGAAGAAACGGATCAAACGGAAACTACCTTTCGTTTTAAGGAGCCCGGCGATGAAGTGGTGACTTTTTCACTGAAAACAAAAGCCGCCATTGGTATCGGCAAAGTTCGGGTTGAGGCGCGTAGTGGCAAAGAAACCGCTTATCATGAAATCGAAATTGCCATTCGTAATCCAAATCGACCCTTTACGCAGGTACTCGCAAAAAATTTAGATGCCGGAACTACCTGGCAACTACCCCTGGAACTGCAGGGCATGACCGGTACCAATTCTGCTACACTGGAGCTTTCGCGCATCCCGCCGATCAACGTAAGTAAACGATTGAAATATTTAATTCGATATCCACACGGGTGTATTGAGCAAACAACCTCGGCAGTTTTTGCACAGATGCTTGCTTCAGATGTTGTTGAACTCGATGCTGAACAGAAAAAAACGATTCAGCTTAATGTAGAGGAAGGCATCGATCGCATTAGTAAATTTTTGGCGCCGGGTGGTGGGCTGAGCTATTGGCCGGGTTCTGAAGATGCACACTCATGGGGTACCACCTATGCGTATCACTTTTTGCTCGAAGCACAAAAACGTGGATACTACGTCCCTTCAACTCTGTTGAATTCAATAAATGCGTATCAAAATAGAATTGCTCGCCGTTGGACCACCACCGAATATCGCCGGTCCGATTTACAACAAGCTTATCGTTTATATACACTTGCCTTGGCGGGAACCCCCGAGCTCGGGGCTATGAACCGCTTTCGGGAACGTACAAATCTGAGTGCTCAAGCTCGTTGGAGAATTGCCGCCACATATGCACTTATTGGCCAGCCTGAAGCAGCAAATGACATCGTAAACGGTGCATCAACCACTGTAGAAGAATATCAAGAATTATCCGGTAGTTTTGGCTCTTCACTTCGCGATCAGGCGATGATTTTGGAAACTCTTGCTTTACTTGATCGGCAAGATGAAGCCACTGACTTAATGCGAACCATTGCTACCTCATTAAGCACCAACAATTGGTACAGCTCCCAAACTACCGCTTACAGCCTCATCGCCATTTCGAAGTATCTGAATAGTTACGATGTTGCCGGCGAAATTAATGCTTCTTATTCGTTAAACACCGGTGCTAGCGGCAGTATCTCTACCAATGCATTTGTGCGTCAACTTCCTTTAAACATTGACGAGCAGGCTGAAAACACCATTTCTGTGTCCAATAAAAGCTCCGGAACTCTATTTGCTCGCATCATTTTAGAAGGCACCCCACTTATCGGTGATAATATTTCAACTTCCTCGAATCTTGTACAGCGTGTTCGCTATTTATCGCTTAACGGGGAGTCTGTGAATCCCGCTTCCATTGAGCAGGGCACCGACATTGTAATGGAAATTGCTGTTCAGAATCCAGGGCTTCGCGGTAATTATCAGGAAATGGCCTTAACCACGGTTTTTCCATCGGGATGGGAGCTTCGAAACACACGAATGGATAGTGAGGCTTTTCAAGAACCGGTTTCAAATTTCGATTATCAGGATATCCGAGACGATCGCGTGTACACTTATTTTGATTTATCGGCTAACTCCACCAAGGTTTTTCGCTTCCAACTGAATGCAAGCTATCAAGGTCGATTCTATTTGCCGGCGGTTTCAACCAGCGCCATGTACGATGAAACCATTAACGCTCGTACGCCCGGACAATGGATAACTATTGAAGCTCCAGGAAACTAATTTGAGTAAGAAAACCACATATCAACCCGAGCAGACCCATCGATGGAATTCTCTAATTAATCTGAAACCAAGGTTTATGATAGGAGCACTAATCTTTGGTTTGATGGGATATGCTTACTGGTATTCTTTACCTGATCCTCTTTTTAATACCCCCTACTCAACCGTACTTGAGTCGGCCAATGGAGAATTATTAGGTGCTAAAGTTGCCGATGATAGTCAGTGGCGTTTTCCAATATCACACTCGATTCCCGATAAATTCAAAACGGCCATTATCGAATTTGAAGATCGGCGCTTTTATGATCATCCAGGAGTGGATGCTAGAGCCATCATTCGTGCAGCAAAGCAAAACTACGAATCTGGGCGAATTGTAAGTGGTGCCAGCACGCTAACTATGCAAGTAATTCGCTTAGCGCAAGAAAACCCGGAAAGAACCGTGCTTCAAAAGCTCAAAGAAATGGTACTTGCCACTCGATTGGAGTTTTCTGCATCCAAAGATGAAATTTTAGCCTTATATGCAGCCCATGCGCCTTTTGGGGGAAATGTTGTGGGCCTGGAAACCGCTGCCTGGCGTTATTTTGGCAGAGAAGCTTCTCAACTTTCGTGGGCTGAATCTGCAACATTAGCTGTTTTACCAAATAGTCCGGCTCTTATCCATCCGGCTAAAAATCGCTCTCAATTAAAGGCAAAACGAGACCGACTGCTTAAACGATTGCTTGAAAATGGTTTGCTTGATTCTCTTACTTACCATTTATCTCTGATGGAAGATTTGCCAGATAAACCCCTGCCGCTCCCTCAAGATGCTCCCCATTATTTAGCGAAGCAAGTACTAACATCCCAAAAAGGAACCCGGATAAAAAGCACCATTCAACAGCCGATTCAGAAAAAAGTGAACGAAATCCTGGGTTATCATCATCAGCAATTATCAGCAAATGGAATCGAAAACGCTGCCATTGTGGTGATTGACGTTAAAAGCCAAGAAGTGTTGAGTTACGTTGGAAATACAAAGGCAGGAGTAAATCACGATCAATTTGTAAACATTATCGACGCTCCCCGAAGCTCGGGAAGTATTCTAAAGCCCTTGCTCTACCTGATGATGTTGAACGAAGGTCAGATACTTCCAAACACGTTGGTTCCTGATGTGCCTTCTACCTTTTCGGAATATTCTCCCAAGAATTTTTCCAGAAGTTATGATGGAGCTGTGCACGCATCGCAAGTTATTGCTCGTTCGTTAAACGTTCCGTCTGTTCGCATGCTTCAACAATATGGTGTTCCGAAATTCCATCATTATCTAAACGAAATGGGTATTTCAACCATCACCAATGCACCCGACCACTACGGGCTAACGTTGGTTCTAGGCGGTGCAGAAACTACATTATGGGAAATTTCTGCGGTCTATGCTTCACTGGCGAATCACCTAAATACGTATGATGGTCGCTCGGATCACTCGAAAGATTTTAACCCACATTTGTTGAACCCAAATTCGATAAGAGTTGCCTCGAACATATCATTAAGCGCCGGCTCAATTTGGGCCACCTTCGAAGCGATGACAGATGTACAACGCCCGGAAGACGAAGTGTTTTGGCGGCGATTTGATGGTGCCCGAAAAGTTGCATGGAAAACCGGAACCAGCTTTGGAAACCGAGACGGCTGGGCCATTGGCGTCACTCCGGATTACGTGGTGGGAGTTTGGGTGGGAAATGCTGATGGGGAAGGCCGACCCGAATTATCCGGTGTAAAAACTGCCGGACCAATATTGTTCGACGTGTTTAACGCACTCCCAACTACTGAATGGTTTGCCACCCCTTGGTTTGAACTGGATGAAATTGAAGTATGCTCAAAAAGTGGTCATCGAGCGGGTGCTTTTTGCGAAAAAACTACTCGGGAATGGGTGCCCAAAGCAGGATTAAAAACGCAGGTTTGCCCATATCATAAACTGGTGCACTTGAACGAACGTAAAACGCAACAAGTCACTTCAAAATGTGCGGATATTAACACCATAATTAGTGAGCCCCGTTTTGTGTTGCCCGCTGATCAGGAGTGGTATTATCAGCAAAGAAATGCCTCTTACACTTCGCTTCCACCTATGGCAAAAAATTGCGGTGAGGATTTGAGTGGCCCAATTCAGCTGATTTATCCATCCACAGAAGCAGATATTTATGTGCCGGTTGAGTTGGACGGAAGTACGGGCAAAACCGTGTTTGAAGTAGCTCATCGTATTTCTGATGCAAAAATATTTTGGCATTTGAACGACGAATTTGTTGGCGAAACTACCCACATCCACCAATTAGCACTTTCCCCAAGCAGTGGCCGGCACCGACTTGTATTAGTGGATGAGTTTGGGAACCGTCTGGAGCGTTTATTCGAAATCATCCCAAACAAAAAAAAGGCCGGGGATTCCTCCCAAGCCTTTTGAAGGGTTTGTTATAAAATCTTGGGGCTACATATAGCGTAAAGTCACAGATCCGCCTGAGGTTTTTGCTTTCACTCGGGTTCCACCGCCATTCATCGTGCCTTGCATTTCATCTTTATCGTAGTCCCCTCTAAAGTCTACTAAGTCGGCACGCACTCTGTTTCCGTCCAGATCAAGATCGTAGCCTGCATCTTTTGGAACAGTGATCGAAATACTTCCTCCGGAGGTTCGTAATTCGATGTAATCCATGGGCTCAATAACTTCGGCATCAATCGATCCGCCTGAGGTTTTAGCCTCTACATTTCCTGAAATATTATCCAGATTAATACTGCCGCCGCTTGTTCTAGCGGTAATGCCACCGGTTACGTTGGCTGCAGATATTCTACCGCCCGAAGTTTTTGCATCTACGTAACCTTCAATTTCTTCGATAGTGATGGAGCCACCAGAAGTGTTTACTTCCAAGTCGCCACCTATTTGGCGAGCGGTAATTCTCCCGCCACTTGTCTTAGCATCTTGATTGCCCGTCAGGTTTTCTAATGAAATACTTCCACCCGACGTACGAAGATCGGTAGTGGTGCTTACGGGCGTATATACAACAAAAGAAACATTATAGCTGTTATTTCCCCAACCTCCCCGGCCTCTTCGTTTTGCTTTGGCATACACGGTGTTACCGTTTTTTTCTACGGTTATATCCCAGTTATCCAGATCTGCTTCGCCAGGATCAACATGTTTTCCGCGGCGTTTTACGTACATCTCAACGCGAACTGCATCGGTATTTGAACCTTGTACATCAATGCTACCGCCAGAGGTTTCTACTTCTAAGCGAGCGTTATCGTTTACCGAAAAGCTTTGCTCCATGTAGGGCTCTTGAGCATAAAGTAGGCCGGTACTTAAGATAACGGCCATCATACACATTCCTATTCCTGCGGCGATTTGTGAAATTCTTCTATTCATGGTTTTCCCTTTTTTATTTTGAAACGGTTAGCATTTCATAAATGGTTTGGATTCTCACGTTCTGTATTTACACGGCACCAACTGCAAAAGGTTACCTAATTTTATATAGTGTCGATAATTAGCGGAATTACTACCTTTGGCAACAATTTTTATCACACTGAATGAAACTTCCATTTGTACTTGCGAAACGCTTTGTAGCCGGCGAGACTTTTGAAGAGTCCATCCCGAAAGCAAAATATCTGAATCATCAAAACCTAAAGCTAACGCTCGATCTATTAGGCGAGAATGTGAGCGATAGGGAAACTTGTGACGCCACCGTTCAGGCCTACATCGATTTATTAAACGGCATCCGAGAACATGGTTTAGTCAGTAGTATTTCCATCAAGCTTACCATGATGGGCTTGGATATCGACAAGCAGTATTGTGTAGATAATTTATTTAAACTGCTTGAAGTTGCTCAAAAGCACGATCAGTTTGTAAATATCGATATGGAGGGCAGCGATTACACACAGGTAACTATCGATATTTTTAAAGAGGCGTTTGCAAGCTATGGCCAAACCGTTGGAACGGTAATTCAGGCTATGCTACATCGTACTAAAGATGATATTGATGAACTTGCCGAGATGGGCGCTAATATTCGATTGGTAAAAGGCGCTTATGGCGAGCCTGCTGATATAGCGCTACAAAACATGCCTGCTATTCGAGAAGCTTATAAAGAATATGCAAAAGTGTTACTTGCAAAAACTGAACGCCCCCGTTTTGGCACGCACGACGATGAGTTGGTTAATTGGCTACGCGAATACACCGCGGCTGAAAATATTGCCAAAGATCGGTTCGAGTTTCAAATGCTGTATGGATTACGAGAAGAAACCATGGTAGACCTTACCAAACTTGGTTATCTCACACGTGTATATGTGCCTTTTGGAACAGACTGGTTCCCCTACTTTAGCCGCCGACTCATGGAGCGCAAAGAAAATATCTGGTTCGTATTAAGTACGATGTTTAAGAAATAGATTGGAGTTTTTTGCCGATATATCGAACCATGTTTTTGTTATCGGCCCAATTTTTATTCTCGCCGGAGTTTTGCACTTCATCTATCCGGATAAGTATATCAAAGTGATGCCCGATTACATTCCAAATCATGCTGCTATGGTTTTTTGGAGTGGAATTGCTGAGGTGGCAGGTGGTGTAGGAATTATGATTCCAGCCTTGCAAACAATCTCAGGTTGGGGACTTCTTGCTTTACTCCTCGCTGTTTTTCCCGCAAACATAGAGATGTTTGTAAAAACTTATAGAAGTAAGAAACGCCCTATCCTAACTTTACTCTTATTCTTACGTTTACCGCTACAATTTTGGCTAATGTATTGGGTGTTTATGGCAGCTGATCTTGGTTTATAGTTAGCCTGAATTGTTATATATACCGGTGTAGTCGCAAATCTTGTTTCTGTGCGTAAGAAAAAATGGGTTTTCTCTTATTTACTTCCCTTAGCATTTGGAGTACTCCTTTTGCTGTTTCCCTTATTGCGTGACGTGCACCTCGAATCCGCCTTTCTTGTTTCCATACTCATTACTTTTTGGGGTGGATGGAAAAGTGCCCGACTTACGCGAAATAAAGATCTAAAGCTTCTTCGCCGGGGTTTCGTATATCTTTTGTTGATTGTTCTTCCACTTCTTATTCATGGATTAATCAATGATTGCCTCACGCTAGATGGTCTTATGATTTGGGCGTTATTGCCTATTCCCTCTCTCTTTTTTGGAATTGCGATTGGTCGATTTTACCGAATCTTAAAAATGCCCGCAAAGCTGTTTTTGACCATTTCCACCCTATTTTTTATTGCACTCGGTGTTTGGCTGATTGAATTTTTTCAACTACCTCAGGTGTATTATTTCAATCATGTTTGGGGATATTGGCCCGGACCTATTTATGATGAAGAAATCAAAGTAACAGCTGCATTATTTTGGTTTAGAGCTTCCACTATGTTGTGGGTGTTACTTCTTTGGGTGTTGCCATCATTCACTAAGTCCACTTTGCATAAAGTTCTTTCGCTCACTTCAGCAACTGCGGTTTTACTGATCATCTTTTTTCATCCAACGCTTGGCATTTCCACACCTCGATCAGAACTACAACTTCAATTAAACGGGGTAAAACAAACGAGTCATTTCAATTTGTATTACGATCCGGAATTCTACTCCGAGGACGAAATTCAATATTGGGCCCTACGGCACGAATTCCATTTTTATCAAATTGTGGAACAGCTTCAAATCGATTGGCCTGCAGGTCGTAAAATTGAATCTTACTTGTACAATCATGCCTGGCACAAAAAAGAATTGGTTGGCGCAAAATTCACCAGTTATGTTCCGGTTTGGTTAGAACAAGATCAGTTACACATTGCCAAAGAGCATTTGGAAGGTGTACTAAAGCACGAGTTGGTGCATGTAATTGCTAAGCAATTTGGCAACGATTTATTAAACGCAAGCTGGAGCATTGGGTTGATTGAAGGCGTTGCAGAAGCTATCGCTCGTGATGCCTCCGATGTTTCCACCCTCGATCAAATTATTGCCGCCGAACAACCTTTACCTACCGCCGATCAAATGCGATCGGCGCTTTCTATATTTGGGTTTTATGGCAGCGCATCCGCCATCAGTTATACCACAACCGGTTCATTTGTAAGCTATTTATTAGATAATTACCCGATTGATCAGTTTAAAGCCGCATATCCTACTTCTGATTTCGAAACAAGCTATTCGGTACCATTTGATACACTCGTAGCTCGTTGGAAAAATCAGCTGCCGGTAAATGAAGTAGATTCGGTGGATCAGCAAGTTTCTCAATTCGTATTTTCTCAGCAATCACTTTTTCAAGTTAGCTGCCCGCGTAAAACGCATCCTGTTTTACAGGGTCTAGATCGCTACCAGTTTCATGAAGCCAATCAAGAGCCTTTTGAATCCCTCGAAGTAATTAATGAACTCTATAAAAACTATTCAGAGTTGATCGCCATCCGGCAACTTTGGGCACGTAAACAACTCGAGGTTGGAACTCCCTCATTATTGCTGGAGGCATTTTCTGAATCGGACACCATTCCGTCTTTTCATTTGCTAAAAGCGGATGCAATATTTCAAACCAGCGGCTTTCAAGCATCAACTTCTTACTTAAACCGAATGAGTGAACGTCACTTTCCCGATGAAGATCTTATGCTGAAACAATCGCTTGAAGTACGTTCTGATTCCCTAAGTTGGAAAGCTTTTTACAACGCCCGCTATATTAGTGAGCTATCTGAACCGGAGTTATTTCAAAATTACAGTAAGCCGTTACAATGGTTATTGGTTGATCGGGCACTTCGAAATTATGATCAAGAAGCAATCATCCGATATGCACAACTTCTTGTTGATGAAACACCAGATCCCACATGGTTTGATACACAGGAAAGATTGGTGTATATGCTCGTATATTATCAGCAAGAACAGCTTGGCAAGCAATGGATTGATTCGCTTTCTGAACTAAACCTGAGGGCACGTTATCAGGAACGAATTGATGAAATGGAAGAGTGGGCTATATTTTGAGTGTTGAGTGTTGAGTGTTGAGTGTTGAGTGTTGAGTGTTGAGTGTTGAGTGTTGAGTGTTGAGTGTTGAGTGTTGAGTGTTGAAAATTATATAGTTATATGAAAAAAACGAGACTGTTTATTTAAGTGTGTCATAATTACTATAGACACATGACTAAGAAAAAAAGTAAAGAAACCCCATTAGATGCCTTGGTTGCTCAGATGTCGCAGCAATTATTGCAAGGCAAACCGATCACGGGCAAAGACGGGG
>JANSXX010000089.1:0-1623 GCA_024742815.1 bacterium | reverse complement strand
CCTTTCCGCCACCTTGTCACCTCCACCATCGTCCATTCGAGCTGGGTCGCTCGTCTTCACCCTCATTCTCCTTCTCACCCGAAGGGCCTCGTCAAAGAGAGCATCCCCTTCCCGGTTCTCCTCTTCTTCATTCACATCTGCTCCGGGTGCGTCCGGACCATCCCCTTCTCGCAATCCGGAGAGCACCTTCGACACCGCAACCACCTTCTGGTCTGCATTCAACAGCACCGCATGTCCATGCGTGATGTCGTAGAGCGGCACGAGATATTTGCCCCTCTGGTTCTTGGCCTCGAAGGATTTCTGCTTCCAAGCCCTCTTAGGGACCACCACCTCCTCACCGAACTGATACCTCGGCTTGTGGCCCTTCAGATCGTAGCCGAAGCGCACCTCCAACACGTAGCGGGCAATACAAGGCCACCAAACGGGATCCCACTTCGTCGCGATGAGCACCCGCCTCATCATCGACTTCACCACTCCCACCGCTGCTTCAGCTCTACCGTTCTCCTGCATTTGATCAGGAGTCCTGGTGGACTTCCTGATGTCTCTCAGCCGGCACCAGCTCGCCAGCTCCATGAACTCACCCCCCTTGTCCGAGTGCAATCTCAGCACCAAGAAGCCTTCCCTCCTCAATCTGATGTAGACCTCCTGTATCGCCGCCAAAACCTCCTTCCGATCCTTGGATCTGAGCGGGATCGTCATGTAGAGCGTCTTCAACGGGTGAGGCTCCTTCTGGGGTTCCGGAAGGATCGGCTGCTCTTGCTCCTCAGCTGCTCCTCCAACCTTGAAGCCCTCTTCCGCCGCCTCCTCTCCGGGATCCTCCTCCGGTAGTAGACCTTCTTCAAGCCCGCCACCTTCTTCTTCACCTCCCTCATCACCAGGAAGCTCTTCCCCTTCTGATGTGTCGATCTGTGGCCATGTATATGCTGCCACCAACAAGTACCTCTTGTCCTGAACCCCGTCCACATCGGTGCCCATAATGAACGGGCCACTGAGGTCCACCGACAACACGTTCCCAGCCGGGTGTCGCACACGCCTATGTGGGCGGTCTCGTGCCGAAGCCTCCTGGCAAACCCGGCAGTCCCGCCGAAAGGGCAGGTGGCCCAGCTTCACATGCTCCTCCCACGAAAGAGACTTCACCTTCACTTTCGACTGGCCATCCACTTCCTTCCGAAGGCATCTTGCCAGCTCTCTCATCATGCCCGGGGCCCATCTTGCCAACGCTTTCGACGAGCTGAGCTTCTCCTCATCCGTCATCTCCCACCTCGGCTTCTCAACCCCCCGATCATGACGTAGAGCTTCTCCCAGATGTAGCCCACAGACACCCTTCTCCGGCCCTTGGAAGTCCATCGTTGTGCCCACTGTCGTAGGCTTTACCGCACGTCCACCCCAGTCTCCCTGCATGAAGGTGACCTCTTTCAGGTTGTGGAGCTTCTCAAGGGTCTTCCACTCCGGTGTTCTCCACCACGAAGCACATCTCGGTTCTCCCTTAGGCTCCGCCGGCTGCTCCATGAAGAACTTCACACCACCCCCTTCATTCTCTCTCGCCTTTGCAGTGATGTCTGCCAGGAGATAGATCAGGATGAAGCGGAACATCAGCACATCGTCTTCTCTGACTATTGCTTT
>JANSXX010000081.1:0-1746 GCA_024742815.1 bacterium | reverse complement strand
GAATGCTTGTAGTTTGTTGATCATGTAGTCCATCTTTGACGGTTTGTCCGGGACCATTACTGCCATACACGGGTTGTGTAGTAACATCAACTGCTGTCAGTACTGGTATGGTCTTTGGGTCTTGTTGTGATTTGATGTAGGCAAAGTCTACTTGAATGACGGGTTGTCGTGATTGTTGTTTCTTGTAGTTGTCTTGGCGTCCCTTGCCTTGCACGCAAATTGGACACCAATTTCTGTATGGTAGGTGTGTCAAGTTGTGCTCTGCTATTTGTTGTGGAGTTGGTTGTTGAGGTTGTCGGAGTCCTCTTGCTTTGTGTGCTTCGTGATGTTCGTGGTATTGCTCTTCGCCGTAGTCCTCTTGGAGGTATTCGTAGTCTTTCTTGATGGTGAACCTTGTTGTGCCTTTCCATTGGAATGGTAGTGCGGCATTGCCCGTGACTGTCCAGTCATCTTTGCGTTGTGAGACTTCGCCGAAGCTGTTGTTTGAGATTGTAGTTCGGAAGGGTTCGAGAGTGTTGATTGATGGGTGTCCTGGTCCATCTGTAGGTGTGAACAATGTGGTTCGTAGTGTGACGTGATGTCTTATCCAGTGTGCACCTTGTCTTTCCCAGTAGTCTTGGTTGTCTTCTTGTGCCGTTGGTGGTCGATGTATCGTTGGTTTTGCTTGCGTAGTGTCCAATTCTATGGATGGAGCTGCTTTGGGTCTCCATACCTTTGGTGGAGTTCGTAGTTGTAGTTTTGGTTTTGTCGTAGGTGTCTCTGTTGTAGGTTGTGGTGCTGAGCTTTGTCGTGGTGGTGTTGTCTTTGTAGTCAGCCTATGTGTAGATGTGACTTTTCTTCGGAATCTGGTTTCTCCAGCCCAGTCATCACCTTCAAGTCTTCTTTGTAGTTCCTGCTTGGAAAGTTGTTTGGTGTTCTCTTGTAGTTGCTCTTGTTCTTGCCCTTGTCTATTGATGATGGCTAGTCGCCAATCATCTAGTTGTTCTTCTGGTATTGGGCATCCGTTGTTGTGTGGTGTGAACAGTGCTTTGCGTGGTCGTTTGTGGACTCGGATGGCGTAGTCACCATCGAGTTTCCAGTAGTCAGTGTTTCCACCAAGGATTCGTCTTAGTCCTTGGTCTGTGTGAGTTAGTGGTGCAATTTGTTCTTGTCGTTGTTGTTGTTTTGTCTCATGCGTAGGCTGGATTACAGCAATGGATTTTCCATTGTCTGTAGTCATTGGGTAGATGTCGTGTCCTGTAGGTATGTTGATCTTTTCTGCTCGTAGGTAGAAAAGTCCTGAGTGTCGAATAAGCTGTGCTTGTTGTTGTCCATGTGAGATAGTGCAGTGTCTCGGGTTGAAGCCCAGTCCATATCCTCTATCAAGTAGTCTTGATGCACTGAGGATGGGGTACTTCGCATCACAGACGTAGTAGGGTATCATGATCCTGAAGTTGTCCTGCTTGTAGGGAACATACTTGATGCTGTAGGCAGGGATCTTCTTGTTGGTAACCGTAGTTGTGGAACTGGTTCTCCGCAAGGTTGTAGTGGTCGATCTGGCGCGTAGTCCTTTGGGCAAACATGCGTAGATGCTCCTGGGTCGATCAGCAGGTGGTGGTATGACTTGAAGTTGGAGTACATAATGTAGTGAGTGATGTTGTTGTCAAGTTTTCCTCGTTTCTGTTGTTGTGTTGCTGCTGCAATGTTGAGGCGCAGTTTATGTCTGTCCTCTTGTAGGTACCGTTGATAATTGGTGCTGTGGTCATT
>JANSXX010000015.1:0-82364 GCA_024742815.1 bacterium | reverse complement strand
CGCTTGCGCCTCTCCACCCCAGGTCTTCGCCATAACAGTGGTGATCGCTGCCGTTAATGTAGTCTTACCGTGATCTACGTGACCAATGGTACCCACATTCACGTGGGGTTTGGTGCGTTGAAAGGTCTCTTTTGCCATTGTTTAAATGTTGTGTTAAGTAAAGTTAAAAATCTTCCGATACCAGTGAGCCGATAGTCGGACTTGAACCGACGACCCCTTCCTTACCATGGAAGTGCTCTACCGCTGAGCTATATCGGCTTGGCTGAGCGAGCGACCGGGATCGAACCGGCAACATTCAGCTTGGAAGGCTGACACTCTACCAATTGAGTTACGCTCGCTGGTGTTCAGTAAGTTTGTGGGGAGAGCAGGATTCGAACCTACGAAGTCGAAAGACAACAGATTTACAGTCTGCCCCAGTTGGCCACTTTGGTATCTCCCCATTCCACAAAATCTGAGCCAGTGACCGGATTCGAACCGATGACCGACGGTTTACAAAACCGTTGCTCTACCAACTGAGCTACACTGGCTTTTTGCGAAAGACTCAAAAAATACCCATAGATCGAAAAATTGTCAACATTTTCTGCAACAAAAATTTCACTCTGATGAATTTTTTTTCGCTCGCTTAATTTTGGACTTAAATCTAACGAAATATACAACACCAATAAATATACTGATACCTATCAATATCACCTTCCCATAGGTTGAAAGGTAACTTCCAATCACTTGCCAGTTCTCTTTGATCACCCATCCTGCACCAATCAAAATGCCGTTCCAGAGCATCGAACTTATTAGTGAATTGACCACCGTTTTCCACAGATTCAAGTGCGCCATGCCGGCAGTGAGTGAAATTACTGAGCGCGTGCCTGCCAAAAAGCGATTCGCAACAACCACCCATTGCCCATATTTATTCATCCAGCGCTGACCAATTCTAATGTAATCGTAATTAATAAATCGAAGCAGAATATGGTCGTGTCTATTTGCTGTAATTTGTGATTCCAGCTTATTTCCAATCCAATACATGTTCATGAAGCCGAAGACAGAAGCTAACACCGTTAATCCCCATATAGGAAACAAACCTATCAATCCTTCTGCAGCTAAATAGCCACTAAAAGCAACGAGTACATCGCCTGGTAATGGTGGTACAACATTTTCTAAATATGCTATGAGTGTGAAGATTAAATAAACTCCGAGTGGCCCTGCAAGCGACACCCAATCAACTACTTGTTGTATTAGCTCATCTACCATCAGGCTTTCGGAACGAGTAATGCGACTGCACTAACGGTTATACCTTCTTCGCGCCCAACAAACCCCATTTTTTCGGAGGTAGTTGCTTTCACGGAAACCTGATTCATTTCCACCTCAAGATCTGCAGCGATAGTTTTTCTGATTTCAGGAATGTGAGGCATTAGCTTGGGTCGCTGCGCTACAACAGTAGCATCAATATTCCCAAGCTTATACCCTTCGTCTAGTATCAATTGATAACAATGTTTGAGCAACTCTCTACTGTCTGCCCCTTCAAACTCAGGATCGGTATCAGGGAAATGCTGCCCAATATCTCCCAATGCTACCGCACCAAGCAGCGCATCTGTGATTGCGTGTAATAAAACATCCGCATCAGAATGACCAAGCAATCCTTTTTCGAATGGAATTTCCACTCCGCCTAGTATTAATTTTCTTCCTTCAACCAATTTGTGCGTATCGAAACCGTAACCTATTCTCATGACTGTTGTTTTTGCTTCAATATTAATTCCGCAATTTCTAAATCAACCGGATAGGTAATTTTTAAATTCTCCCGATCACCTTCAACCACTTTAACCATCTCGCCCAAGCGCTCCACTAAAGACGCATCATCTGTACCCACAAATCCGCCCAAAATAGCTTCTTCATAGGCACGGCATAGTATTTCCTTTTTGAAGATTTGAGGAGTTTGTGCCTGCCATAAAATACTGCGATCCGGAGTTTCAACAATTCGACCATCAAGGCCTATTTTCTTGATCGTATCTTTTGCAGGAACAGCAATTATAGCCCCACCACAATCTAATGCTTCACGACTACATTGATTAATTAGCTTCAGGTTTATGAACGGTCTAACGGCATCATGAACGGCAACAATTTCAACTGAATCCAACAACAGATTTAATCCGTTTGAAATCGAAAACTGGCGTTCTGAACCGCCCTCCACAACATTAAATTGAACCGGATTTTCGGGAAGTGTTTGAATAATTTCGTGTACCCGATCGAAATACTCCTTAGAAGTAGGAATAATGACCTGCACTAATCCTTCGGCTTTCAAAAAAGCATGGATTGTGTGCCAAAGAATGGTGTGATCTCCAAGCGGCAAAAATGGCTTTGGCAGTTCCGATTGCATTCTGCTACCGGAACCCGCCGCAGGGATAATTACCGCAAAATTTGCCACTAGCTTAGATAATCAGCATTGCATCGCCGAAGGAAAACAGACGATAGTTTTGCTCTTTTGCTTCTTCGTAAGCCTTCATCAAAAAGTCGTAGCCGGCAAATGCAGCGCCCAACATTAGAAGCGTTGACTCAGGGCGGTGGAAATTCGTAATAAGCGCCTCAGTGATTTTAAACTGATATGGTGGATAAATGAATTTATCGGTCCAACCGGTACCCATTTTCGACATACCACTAGCCATTACGGAAGTCTCAATAGCTCGCACCACACTAGTTCCAACAGCTACAACCTTATTCTTCTTTTTCTTAAGCGTTGTATTGATTTTGTCGGAAGTGTCTTTTGAGATGAAGTAATTCTCAGAATCCATACGATGTTTAGTCAGATCCTCTACCTCAACGTTTCTAAATGTTCCCCAACCGATGTGTAGAGTAACCGGAAGAAATTCTACTCCTTTTTCTTTCACCTTTTCGATCAATTCGTCGGTGAAGTGCAAACCAGCTGTTGGCGCTGCTACCGCTCCACGCTCGGTAGCAAAAACTGTTTGATATTGCTCCTTGTCTTTATCTCTTGGCTCACGCTCGATGTATGGTGGCAGCGGCATTTTACCTAAAATATCGAGCTTACTGTATAGATCTTCGTTTGGGCCATCATAAAGAAAACGAATAGTTCTACCGCGCGAAGTGGTGTTATCCACTACCTCGGCCATTAATTCGTTTTCACCTTCACCGAAGTATAGTTTATTACCGATACGAATTTTTCGCGCTGGCTCTACAAGCACATCCCAAAGCATATTTTCCGGCTGAAGCTCGCGCAGTAAGAATACTTCGATATCCGCTTCGGTTTTTTCTTTCTTTCCATTCAGACGCGCCGGAAACACTTTAGTATTGTTGTAAATCACAACATCACCTTCATTCAAATACTCGTGTATATCAGAGAACTTTCGGTGTTCTATTGTTTGCTCAGCTCGGTTTAGCACCATTAATCGTGCTTCATCTCGCTGTTCCAGTGGAGTATCGGGAATGTTTAGACCTTCAATTTCGTATCTAAAATCGGTGAGTTTCATCTCTCGTATTTGGTTAATTTGAGATTTATCTTAAAAACTTTCAAAAGAGCGCAAATATATGCTTTTTTATATCGCTTTTCAATGTTAAAAGGTATGTACAGTATTTTACTTCATATCGCCAATTGATTATACTAAGCGTTTAGAGCAATCGTTGGATTGGAAATTATTATCAAAATGAAAACTTCTTTTTCACTCTTATTCATCTTCACATTCGTAAGTGCAACTGCTTTTGGTCAATTCAGATCAGATTTACCCGGATATTACGACTACACCGGACCGCTAATTAACGAACGAGCTCCGACTGTACAAAACGGACTTGATCGATTTTTTAGTAAAGTTGAGATGAAGCATTCATATAGTATGTCGTTTAATTCATTTGGTGGCAGCTATCAAAATGTGAATGCTTATACCAATACGTTATTGTTTGATATAAGCCCGCGCATGAATGCCAGAGTTGATGTTTCGTTTTTGCATTCGCCTTTCGGTGGCTCGCAAAGCATAAATGGAATGAATAATTTCCAGAATCAGGTACTTATTCGAAATGCAGAGCTGAATTATAAAATAAGCGACAAAGCATTTATTCAGATTCAATATCAGCAATTGCCAAGGGGATTTGGGTATGGATACAGCCCTTATGGGTATAATCCATTTGGATACAGTAGATACGACCGATTTAGAAGCAACAGCTTTTGGTACTAAAACGATTTGAATGACGGATAACTCTTCTGAATCTAAACCACCTTCGGTTAATCCTTTATTTCTGAATGCTGCCATCGGCTTTTTAAGTGTTTTACTTATAGCACTTCTTATTGCTTTGTCCACTCGAATCATCTACCCTCGAATTTTGAATACACGGGCCGAAAATAATTCGCAGCTAATTAGTAGTGTAATTCAACTGGAAGTGTTAAATGGATGTGGCGAAGCCGGAATCGCAAACCGTTTTACCGGTGTATTGCGTAAAAATGGCTTTGATGTTGTAGAAACAGGTAACTTCGATCATTTTAACCTGGAAGAAACCATCGTAATTTCAAGAAGTGGAATTATGGAAAACGCCCGAAATGTTGCAGCAGCATTGGGTATCGATGAAAAAAATATTTTAAGAGAAGAATCTCCGGATTTTTATCTAGATGTAACCGTGGTTATTGGCCACGATTTTGAAAAGCTTAATACTGAGTAATGGTAAATATTAAAGAACCCGCTAACGATCAATTTCAAGCTAAACCCGATTCGAAAAGTTTAGTTGAAGTTGTGATCGAAGGCATGAAAGAAAAAAAAGCGATCGACATAACCGTAATGGATGTGTCTGACTTAACTACATTAACCGATTTTTTTGTGATCTGTAGCGGTACATCCGACACACAAATAAAAGCGATTGCAGATTCTGTAGAAGAAGCTCTACGCAATCAAACAGGTGAAAAACCATGGAAAAAGGAAGGAATCCAAGCAAGAAACTGGATTATCCTAGATTTTATCAACATTGTAGTTCATGTAATGAGCAGAGAAAAGAGAGAATATTACAGCATTGAACGAGTTTGGAACGATGCCCGCGTCACTCACATAGAGAATGAGTGATTACAAACCTAATATATTGGTAACCGAACCAATCCCTGAAGAAGTACTCAGCTATCTTAAGGGATTTGGAAATGTTACAGTTGGAGAAGCCGGACAATACCAACATGTAGATCAGCTTATTGCAGACATCCCCAAATTCGATGCGCTACTCTGCATGCTGTCGAATCCTGTGAATGAACAAGTTTTGAAAGCCGGCTCTAAATTAAAAGTAGTGGCTAATTTTGCTGTAGGCTACAATAACATCGATGTTGAAACTGCTCAAAAACTGTCAATAAAAGTTGCCAACACTCCTGATGTTTTAACAGAAGCCTGCGGTGACTTTGCTATGGGATTACTTCTTGCCACTACACGACATTTCTACGCCGCAGAAAAATACTTGAGAGATGGAAAGTTTAACGGCTGGGAACCCATGGGATTTCTTGGACCGGAGTTGCGTGGCAGAACTTTGGGTATTGTAGGAATGGGGCGCATCGGTCAGGCTTTCGCACGACGGGCGAAAGCTTTTGGGATGGAAATTATCTACCATAATCGATCGAATATTGAGCCCGAACTTGAGAAAGAGCTTGAAGCATCTTATTTCGATGATTTAGAGGCGATGGTACAAAAAGCGGATGTGTTGAGCTTGAATTGTCCGTTAACACCACAAACTCATCACTTGGTAGATGAGCGGCTTTTGAATTTGATGCCTAATCATGCCGTGCTAATTAATATTTCGAGAGGCCCGGTTGTTGATGAAGCAGCACTTGCAAAAGCTTTGCATAGCCGAACTATTTATGCGGCAGGCTTAGATGTATTTGAAGAAGAACCCAAGGTGCATCCAGAGCTATTATCCGCGCCGAATTGTACAATGTTGCCCCATATTGCCAGCGCCACCTTCGAAACTCGAGAAGCTATTGGTATGCTTGCCGCAAAAGCTATTGTACAGGTTTTACAAGGCGAATCGGAACAGAATATCCCAAATCTGGTTTCTGTATCGTAACTTAACTACCTCGTAACAGAGGAATTATGCTAAAAAAGCTCACATCGATTACCAGCTTATTATTTGGGGTAATGGCCATTCTGGCTGTTTCCTTTTTTGTGTTCGAGTGGATACAGCTAAATCAAAGCATAGATGAAGACACTATTCAAAAAGAAGCCGACTTAGCTACCAATCAAGCTTATTCCAACTTTAGCGAATACGTATTTAATTTTACCACTTCCACGGCTGATTTTGTAGATGACATAAAGTCAAACATCAGCGCCGGCAATGAATTGGATGCCGAAACCTTTTCTCTTGATAGCTATGGATTTTGGGGCTACACGGTATTTCGGGCTAATGAAACTCTTTTCTGGGATGGATTTTCTACCACTGATGTTGAGTTTTATGCGTTAAGTTCGCTGAGTGATATTCAGGTCAATTTACAACGGCAAGGCAATGTGCGATACATCGAGTCGCTTATTCCATTTCAGCTTGATGGCACCACTGATACCACCATGTATCATGCTCTAACGCGAACGAGAATACAGCAAATTAACTCATCCGATATTGGCACCGAAAGTCAATTGGTTGCGTCTGAGTTTTTTAAAGGGACTTCAGATTTTCCGGTTCAGTTTAGTTTTTCGTCACTAAACAACGATTCCTTACTTACTGCTCACACATTTACTTCTATTTCGGGAGATGAACTCGCAACTATCTATACTACTCGAAATGATATCCCGGCCTTCATCGAAGCCAAGAATAATCAAATCACGAGGATCCGTAGCTTCTTTGTTGGATCATTCGTATTTACATTCCTTTTATTGTTGATATGGACTTCAAGAAAAGCTCATCCATACACTCGATTTGCGGTACACCTACTTTCTGCACTCGCAATATATTGGTTACTGAGTACACAACTTATAACTAAAGTTTTTAGCGACTTACCTTTTTTTGGAGAGTACAATCTTTATTGGTTTGCACTTCTCATTCCACTTGTTCTCGCTTATCTCGCTCTTCATTTAGTAATAAAAACTCGGCTTGGCGACGGTGAGCTTAACGACCATAGAGAACACTTTATACTTAGTTTTCTGCATGGTTTGTCGGTGGCAGCTTGCTTAACCTTTACCTTTGATCTTGCGAGTGATGTACTCTCTTCTACCCAAGTAAATTTGTTCAATCAGACACTTACAAGTTCATTTAGCACTACTTTTTGGTTGTTTTGTAAGGGTGGAGCCTCATCGCTTATTCTAACGGTTAGCAATCGAAGTATGTATAGAATCTGGAAAGTACATTCGGATGTTCCATGGAGTTGGCTGGCATTTTCGGTAGCAGGTTCTGTACTCGTTTTTTTCATCACGTGGATTTTTAGTTCTGCATTTACGCTAGATGCATGGACTCCCATTTTGGTAATTCTGCTATGCCTGGGCATTCACTCCATCACGCTTATTCAATGGAAGTTTAAAGTAAAAAAGTATCGCTCTTCCTTACTTAGACTGTACCTATTGATCAACCTGATTGCCGCAACCGGCTTTACTGCTGTTTTATATCTGTCTTATCAACAGAGTCTACAATTAAGGTTACACAACGAGGCACAGAATTTTGTCATCGATAATGAAGATCGTATTCAGGCAGTAACAACTAGCCTTTTGATGAGAGCGCATCAACAAGTGCCCACTATCTCGTTATATAATGTTTCAAATTTTGAGCAGATCGTCTCCCAAATAATCGAAGACGAATGGCTTAAGTACTCATTTTCAGTTCAATTGATCGACAAAAATGGAAGCCCACTAGCAGAATACAATACCAACTTATCTGCACCGCAGTGGTCAACTAACTTTAGGGTAGAAGAATTAATTATTCCTTATGAAGATGAGCGCATCCGCAGAGAAAATTTACGTCCTGTTCTTCGCGATAAACCCATAAATACGGTTAATGCTCAATATTCTTTTTTCAGCCGTGGTTGGGTTCCGGTTTATCGAAATGCCAACTCTGAAGATATTACCGGCTGGATCTTAGCCTCTGTCTATCGCGAAATACCAGAAATCAATCGACCTTTCCGAAGCTTTGTTAATGCCACCATTAAATCTTTTGATGAAACTGCTTTTTCACTCACCGAATTTAATGATGGCAAACCTATTCGAAGTTCTGTTGTTGGAACCCTCAACTCTGTACCCGATTACGGAATTCTCCCACAATCAGTAGTCAATAAATTACAAACCGACTCCGGTTTTACGGAGCGAAATACTATCCAATCGGTAAATGTAAATGAGTTTTTTATGCAAACCGATGAGAATAGAGTTATCCGTGCGGCCTATCGTAATATTTCTAACACTCAGTTACTTTACACTTTTCTCCGAATCTATTTTACCATCACCATTCCGTTTATATGTTGGATGTTATGCGTGCTAGGATATCAGCTTTTCACACAGAAAACAGAAACTCGACGTATTCGTGATCGTCTGCTTGATCGGCTAATAATGGCAAGTTTACTTTGCCTTATTCTATTAGTAGCCGTGACCTACGAAGTACTGGAGCAGCAAAACAAACTGCAGATGCAGGAAGAGTTACGCACCAAGCTAAAAACATTGGTTACAAGCATAGAAACTGCCAATGAGGACGACATTTTTTCTGAAACTTATCTCGAAAATCTAACCGATGTAATTGGCATCGACGCGACCCTTTTTATGGATGGAAGTCTCATAAACTCTACTACACCTCAAATTTATTCTAAACACTTAGTTTCTGAAATCATCCCTTGGAATGTGTACTCCAGCATCGTTTATGGAGGTTTTGAACAAGAAATTAATGTAATTGAGTTGGATGATTTAGAACTGATGATTGGATACCAACCCTGGCTCGATCAGAATCAACAAATAATGGGAATTGCCGCCATTCCTACCTTCTTAAAAACTCCTCGGTTTTATGAACAACTATTAACTACTACCAGTTATTTACTTGCTTTATACACACTTATTTTTGGGATTTTGATTGTAATCATTGGGATTATTTCTGCCCGAATTACTGCACCACTCGAAGAATTAGAACGAGGGTTAGCAAAAATTTCACAAGGTGATTTAAATACTCGTTTACCAGTTAGTGCGGTGGACGAAATTGGTTTACTAACCAAAGCCTACAATACGATGGTTACCAAACTAAAAACTTTGCAAGAAGAACTGGCCGATCGTGAACGACAAGCAGCGTGGCAGCAAATGGCACAACAGGTTGCACATGAAATTAAAAATCCACTCACGCCTATGAAGTTGAATCTTCAACATTTGGAACGACAGCTTCAACAAACCGGGGAAGAGTTACAAGAGAACAAGCCTCGAGTGGTTGCCATCACCAAAAGTATGATTGAACAAATTGATGCACTTAGCAAAATTGCCTCCGATTTTTCAAAATTTGCCCGACCATCCAAACAAGAATTCAGAGATGTAAAGATTAATCAGCTCATACAATCAGTTTCCGAACTTTATACCGAGGGCGACATCAAACTAATAACCTTACTCTCGAGCGATGAACTCACCATCTCAGGAATTCAGGAAGAGTTAAGGCGAGTGTTCGTCAACTTGATCAAAAATGCACAGGAAGCCATCGACGAAGAGGGACAGGTTACCATCGAAAGCCACGTTACGGCCGATAAACAACGCATCTTAGTAACCATTACCGATACCGGTAAAGGTATTGACAGCGAAACCGCTGAAAACATTTTTATGCCCAATTTTTCCACTAAGACTTCGGGTACCGGTTTGGGGTTAGCAATCACCAAAAAAATTGTAGAAGAACACAAAGGTGCTATCACTTTTCAAAGCACGTTGGGGCAGGGCACCTGTTTTACCCTCGATTTTCCGCTTAAAAGTAATTGATTCCTTCCCCTTTCTTACTGTGAACTGTTGTATCATTAGCCCTCTTTATTTTTGGCTATGAATCACGGAATCAACGAAATAAAAAAAGAAAGCTCTACGCTTTTAAAAATTGGCTTACCCATTGTAGGAACACAATTGCTGGGCATGGGGCTTAACGTCACCGACACCATTATGGCGGGGAATTTATCGGCTGCAGATCTCGCAGGTGTGGCGGTTGGAAATGCACTTTATTTTCCGATTTCGTTATTTGGGATGGCTGTACTTGTAGCGATAAATCCAATTGTTTCGCAGTATTTGGGTGCACGCAAGTTCGATGAGATCGGTAAATCAGCGCGCCAAACGCTTTGGATGGTGGCTTTTCTGACGTTGCCCTCCATCTTGATTATTAAAAATCTGGACATTTTAATGCATTGGATTGGTGTTGATCCGGAGATCATTCCAAAAGCTGCGGGTTACATGGATGCCGTTGCTTGGGGTATTCCCGGGCTGCTTACTTTTGCCGGACTCCGATATTTCAGTGAAGGACTCGCCATCACCAAACCGGCCATGTACATTGCCTTACTGATGCTAATCATCAATATTCCTGCCGATTACATTTTGATGTATGGCAAATTTGGGTTCGAAGAAATGGGCGCCCGAGGAACAGGGTATGCTACCACTATTGTTCAAACTTGTGGTGGCTTAGCCATGATTATTTTTACCGCCACTTTTCAACCGTTTAAACGATTTCATGTTTTTAAGCGCACGAAAGGTCCCGATTGGTTCTACATCAAAGAAATCGTACGAATTGGAGTACCTAATGGCATCAGTTCAACGCTCGAAGTGTTACTTTTTGCGGCCGTAAGTGTGTTGATGGGCACGTTATCTGTAACCGCATCGGCAGCGCATCAGGTAGCTTTAAATATTGCTGCTACGGTTTTTATGATCCCATTCGGGATTTCGATGGCTATTTCTCAGCGGGTTGGCCGAGCGGTTGGGCAAGGCTCTATAGAAGAGGCACGATTCCGAGGTTTTCTGGGAACCGGTGTTTGTACAGCAATCATGATAATCACTGCCTTTCTGATATTCACCTTTCCTGAATTGATTGTCAGCATTTACTCCAACGATCCTGAAGTGATGGCTCTTGCCGTTGCGCTTATTTTTTACGCCGGATTATTCCAGATTTCCGACGGTTTGCAAGTGGGAGGATTCGGAGCACTTCGCGGTTTAAAAGACACCCGAATGCCCATGGTGTTTAATTTTATTTCTTATTGGTTGATTGGGTTCTCAATCGGATATTATCTCGGCATCGTAAAAGACATCGGGCCCGGCGGCCTTTGGATAGGATTAATTTCCGGACTCACCGTTGCGGCTGTTCTCCACAACACACGATTCCATTTGCTTACAAAACCCAGTTAGCATTCTATTCTTAAATGCTAATTTTACTAATTGTAATTAGCAACTGTAGTGCATATAATTTGCTCTTAAACCAATTAAAATTAGTGTCCATGCGATTAACTATCCTTCTTTTTGCCAGCTTAATTATTTCCCCGAGTATTTACAGTCAGAATTCACAATTCGTAGAGTTAAAAAACGGTACTATTATAGAAGGAAAAGTCGAAAAAGAGGAAAAATTCTTACGTAAAACAAAACTCATCGTTAACGATACCACTGAAATATTTCTTGAAGACGTTGAAAAATTTCAAACTTCAGAGGGTTATTTTGTACGAATGCATCAAGGGTATGGCGAAACATGGGCTAAACGAATTGAAGAAGGTAATATTGATTTATTCACAAGAACCGTTCAACATACTAGCGGAGGTTATACGATGCCAACAGCCGGAGGCGGATCAATGTATGTTGGAGAAGTATCTAGATCTTCTCAGGTCGAATTTTTCTCAAAAAATGATGGACCATTGATGAGGGCAAACGCAATAAATCTAAAAAGAGAGTTAAGTGATAACCCTCGCAGCATGGAATATCTAAAAAAACGAGACGGGCTTACTGCTGTTCAAGTGATAGGTGGAATTGCCGGAATTGCGATAGGTATTGCTTCAGTTACAAGCCAAGCCGATTCAGAAGAATTAGACCCAACTGGGGCGATAATTGGCTTAGGTGTTTTTGCCGGCAGTGCATGGATACCTTATTTTGGCAAAAAAGATTTAACTCAACAAGCGATAAGAGAATACAACAACCCATCTTTCGATTATCAAGATTAAATTTAATTTCTGAGTACAATACCAGGCAGTTGATGATTCATTAACTTAGAAAGAGTTTAATTGCAAAGAGCAAAATGTATCTCAATCTCAAAAAAAACTAAAAGTTTATCACTTGGATTTTTGGAGCTTGTTTGAAATTTGATCAACTGGAATTTGAAAATTAATCCTGTCCAATCAATCGCTCAATCTGCCCCAAATGCCGCCGAGTATGCGCCTCATGAATGGCCAAACATGCACTAATACTCATTTTCAAAAATTTAACTACCGGGTTGCGAACTTTAATTTTATCCAAATCCAAATTATGAGACTCTGCTTTATCAACAATGGCTAAAAACCGATCCATATTTCGGTAATAATGATTCACTACTTCTTCCCGATTCAGATCAGCTTTTTTATCCGGAAAAAACACGGGAAAGGTTTTCACTTTTGTTTTGAAATCAGGGCTTACCACACTTACGAATTTTCTCATCGTCCATGGCAAGGAATAATTGTCGGAGCCTTTTGGTAATCGATCCAAATCTTGATTAAACGGTTCTTCCATCTGCCCCAGATATTGATCGGTTGTTTTATTGATATGACTGATTACTTCCCCAATACACCAGCCACCATTGGTGGGCAACTGCAAAAACTGATCGTCGCTTACCTGCTCGAGTGTTGCATCTAATTCGGATTTGAGTGTGAGAAATCCATCTTTGAAAAACTGATTTGAATACATTGCATTAAATATTAGTCATAGTTTGTGTTCCCCAATCACGTGTTCTTTTCCAAGATGTTTCAATCATCCAAAAAAACAGGTACAACGATGAACTATTGCAGGTTAAATAAGGGTTTTCGAAGCATATAATAAAGCTGTATTCTCATTCTATGCCTGTATACATCAACGACATTGCCACCGCAGTACCCACCACCTTTGGCGACCAACAAACGGTGCGTGAAATTATGAAAGAAAGTGTACCCGGTGATCGGAAAACACGTTCCATCATTCATCGAATTTACACCCAATCAGGCATCGAAAAGCGACATGCTACCAATTATGATTTACAGTCAGGTGAGGACGATGGCTTTTTCCAGCGTGTGTTCAAAAATGAAAAACCTCCATCAACCGGTGAGCGTAATGCTATTTACGAACACGAATCTAAAGCCTTGTTTACCAGCGTTGGGAAACAACTTTTGGAACGTAATCCTGAATTTAAAAAGGAAGAAATTACGCATGTAATCACCGTTTCCTGTACCGGTTTTTACGCACCCGGTCCTGATTTTGAAGTGGTTCGTAATCTTGGATTATCTCCATCCACCCAACGTTTTCATATAGGGTTTATGGGTTGTTACGCTGCTTTTCCGGCACTCAAAATGGCGCAATCGTTTTGTGAGGCAAACCCCGATGCCGTGGTCTTAGTTATCACCTGCGAATTATGCTCGCTCCATCTTCAAATCGACAACGATATTGATCAGATTTTAGCAGCTTCTGTATTTGCTGATGGAGCCTCGGGAGTGATTGTTTCTACTCGAGAACCAAACAAAGCGGGGTATCGACTTGATGAATTCTCCTCGGCACTCGCTTACGAAGGGGAAAAGGATATGGCGTGGACCATAAGCGATACGGGATTTAAAATGGTGCTTTCCAGTTATATTCCCTCTATCATTGAATCGAATATTGATGCCATCATGCAACCCATGTTCAATTCACTACACATCAACAAAGAAGATATTGATATGTGGGCAGTGCATCCCGGTGGGCGAGCCATTATCGATAAAGTGGAACAAGGCATGGGCGTTGCGCCGGAAAAAGTAATCCCATCTCGAAATGTACTTGCGAACTTTGGCAATATGAGCAGTGCTACCATTCTGTTTGTGTTGGATGAAATGCGAAATGGATTTGCCAAAAATAACGCCAAGATTTTGCCCATCGCTTTTGGTCCGGGACTTACCATCGAAACTGGGATATTTACTTACATCGAAGCTTAATGCCGGGATTTCTTTCACATCGGCAGCCCGAACTTGTTGAATGGATGGAAAAGGCTGATTGCGATCTGAAGCAACTTCACCAAACTTACCGACATTTTAGAACCGTGAATCGCTTCCTTTCCGGCTGGAAACGCGTTTACAAAACCCGAATTCGTCCCAAGCTCGAACGAAATAAAATTAACACCTTTCTCGATATTGGATTTGGAGGTGCAGATATTCCCATAGCCCTCGAACAATGGTCAAAAAAAGATGGATTTAAAATCAATATCCTGGCTATTGAATTGGATGATCGGGCACTCGACTTCGCAAAAACGCTAGACGTGTCTGATTCCATCACCTTCGAAAAAAAGCACACGCGAACATTAATTGAAGAAGGCAAAACTTTCGATTTTGTACTCAGTAATCATGTGTTACATCACTTACAAGATGAGCAAATACCGGTTTTACTTGATGAAGCCAAACAACTCTCCAAAAAAGCTGTGATTTTCAACGACATTGAACGGAGTGTGCTTGGCTACGGGCTTTTCGCTAGCATTACTCCACTTTTGTTCCGGAATTCTTTTGTTTCGAAGGATGGATTGATCTCTATAAAACGTAGTTTCAAAGCAGAAGAACTAGAGCAACTAGTTCCTAAACTATGGAATATCGACCAAATGCCCTTATTCCGAATCTTACTAACTCTGGATAAAACATGAAGATCGAAGATGTAGTTATTGTTGGTGGCGGTCCTGTTGGTTTATTTATGGGGCTTTGCTTGCATCATCGTGGTATCCCATTTACAATCATCGAGAAAAGAAATGAGATTATTAGCGGAAGTCGATCGCTGGGAATTCATCCCGTTTCTCTTGAACTATTTGCTGAATTAGGCATTTCGGATCAGTTTTTAAGCGCCGGACTTAAGGTAGAACGCGGGCACGCACACTCCGGCGAAAAGTTGCTGGGTACCATCAATTTTACTGACTGCCAACAACCATTCAACTTTATCTTATTACTTGCACAGAGTGAAACCGAACGTCTTCTGAAAGAGCGTATTATTGAAATCGCACCTGATTCGGTGATCGAAAACGCGGAAGTAACAGCCCTTGATCAACAGGATGATTTTGTGAAACTCGACATTCTGATGGACGGCAAAACCCATTCAGCAGAAACCGGTTATGTAATCGGCTGCGACGGTAAGAATAGTTTCGTTAGGGATGCTCTAGGCATTCCTTTTCGGGGTGAAAAATATCCCGACACTTACATTATGGGAGATTTTGCAGAATCCACCGCATTTGGACAGGATGCCGTTGTTTATCTTCCCAAAGAAGGATTAATCGAATGCTTTCCTTTGCCTGAGAACAAGCGCCGTTGGGTGGTGAAAACGGATGCTTATGTAGAAAACCCAACGCCCGAACTGATCGCAGATTTTATTTCAAATAGAATATCTGCCTCCATCGATCATAATACATGCACCATGCACAGCAGCTTTGGTGTTCAGCATTTTATTGCCGATCGGTTTATTGTGGATCGGGTATTACTTGCCGGCGATGCGGCCCATGTAGTAAGTCCGATTGGCGGACAAGGAATGAATCTCGGTTGGATTGATGCGTGGCATTTGGCAAATGTGATGAGTTTTTGTCGCGGAATCTCTAAAGACTTACCCATTGCCGATATGTTTGTGTACGAAACCAAGCAAAAACCTATGGCGAAAAAAGTAGCCAAACGTGCCGAGTTAAATATGAAACTTGGGCGATCAACCAATTTCCCTTCCCTCAAACATCAGTTTGTGAAATCTTTACTCAAATCACCGCTTCAAAATAAAATGGCCGAATTTTTTACCATGCGCGGACTTGAGAGTTGGTGGATTTAGTGATTTATTGAACCAAGCTATTCATCTAACCACACTGCTATGCCCGAAAAGATCTACACCTACGAATCTGATGAAATCACGGTAACCTGGGATAAATTCAAATGCATTCATGCTAAAGAGTGCGTTCATGGTTTGCCCGGCGTTTTTAATATTGATGAAAAACCATGGATTCAACCCGGCAAAGAAACAGCTGATAAAGTGGCTGAAGTGGTTATGAAATGCCCAACCGGAGCATTACAATTTCAGCGTAAAGATGGCGGTGTCGCTGAAACGGCTCCAAAACAGAATACGCTAACAATTGCAGAAGATGGTCCGCTTTATGTTGCAGGCGACATCAAACTAAAGAATGCCGATGGCGAACTAATCACCCAAGAAAAAAGAGTGGCTTTGTGTCGATGTGGCTTGTCGAGCAATAAACCTTATTGCGATAATTCGCACATCAAAGCCGAATTTAAAGCTGGTACTTCCTTTAATCCCGAGCGGCTTCTATTAGAAGAAACCGATGACACCGGTGGTGAGCTTTCAATTAAGATTCGACCGAATTCTTCTCTTTTTGTTGAAGGAGCTTACACCCTAACCGGCGATGGCCAAGAAGTATCAACCACAAAAAAAATGAGTTTTTGCCGTTGTGGAGCATCCGCAAATAAACCTTTTTGTGATGGAGCGCATAAATCGGCAGGCTTTACTGCCGACTAATAAAAAAGTGATCTAGGTATAAAATAAAATCGAAAAGGTAGTTCCGCCTTTATCATTTTCGCGTTGAGTGAGAGTGGCTCCTAACTTTTGGGCCAACGTTTTTATGATCACAGATCCTAAAGAATCTTCCACGCTTCCATCAAGCAGATCGTTTAAGCCTTGGCCATCATCAGAGATATTGATGAGTACACAATTGCTTTCGTCTTTTTTAACGGCCAGACTAATTTTACCAAACTCGGCTTGTTGGAAGGCATCGCGATACATGTGCACCAACACTTCGTTCACAATCAATCCTACAGTAAGTGCCACACTGGCTTTTAGCGAGATCTTATCCATATCCACCAGCAAACTGATTTCTTTCCCATCTTCATCCTCAAAAATTTCGGAAACGATGGATGTCAACCGACCTAAATAAATGCCCAGATCCAAATATTCGAATTCGTCCTGATTGTACAGAATATGATGGGCATTGGCGATGGTTTCGATTCTTGAACCCGTTGCCTTTAGGATAAACTGCGCCGCTTCGTTATCGATGTTCGGTACTTCAAGCTGAATAAGTGCATTAATCGCTGCAAGATTCCCTTTCATGCTTTGATGCACTTCTTTTAAGCGATCTTCTTTTTCTTTGACTCTTTTCTTGAGCTCATCCACTTCGCGTACTTTTTCGATGGATAGAGCAATATGTCCCGCCAGCGATTCGAACACCGGTATTTCTGTATCCTGAAAATCTTTGCCATCTTTTTTATTCAATACCTGAATTACGCCAATGGCTTCGCCTTTAGAATTGATAAGCGGCACACAAATGATATTTCGAGTCTGAAATTCTGAACTCAGCTCTTCCCAAAAAATATCATCGTCTTTGGGTGAATTAGATACATATGGCTTTTTGTTTTTTAGCACCCAACCGGCAACTCCTTTGTCTTTGGGAATACTCATACCGGTAATTTTGTCTTTAATCGGTCCGGTAGGAATGCTCACATGCAGCTCGCCGGATAAAGCGTCCAAAAGCATGAGCGAACTTGCTTCGGCCTCCATAACCTGACTTGCCGAGTTCATGCATTTCAGGAGTAAAGATTTAAGCTCCATGGTGCGGTTAATTCCTTCAATTGCATGTAATAGGAGCTGCATATGTTTAAAATTCTCTGCCATAAAAAAAGGCTCTCATAAGGGTTATCGAATGAGAGCTAAAATGCTGAACTGTTACTTAAAAACAAAAAATCCCCGCCGAAAACGACGGGGATTTTCAAATTTTAGGATTTACTCTTTTTCAAGTAATCTCGAAGTACGGTATGGAGAATTCCACCATTGCGGTAATAGTCAACCTCAACCGGTGTATCTATTCGGCAGTTGGTCATGAACTCAATGGTACTACCATCTTCTTTAGTAGCCGTTACCTTAATTTCATCTCTGGCTTTTACTCTATCATCCACGTGAATATCGAAGGTCTCAGAGCCATCAATGCCTAAAGAATCGGCAGAATCACCGTCTTTAAACTGAAGTGGAAGCACGCCCATCTGAATGAGGTTCGAACGGTGAATACGCTCGTAAGAAACTGCGATCACACATTTCACGCCTAACAAATTGGTTCCTTTAGCGGCCCAATCGCGCGATGATCCGGTTCCATATTGTTTACCGGCTAAGGCAACAAGTGGCGTATCATTTTCTTTGTATTTCAGAGAAGCATCAAAAATAGTAGTGATTTCACCGGTTGGATGATATTTGGTAAAGCCACCTTCGGTACCCGGTGCCAGTTGATTTTTGAATCGAACGTTTGCGAATGTACCGCGCGTCATCACACGGTCGTTTCCACGGCGAGATCCATAACTGTTAAAGTCTTCTTTAGCCACGCCTTTCGATTTCAGATATTCGCCAGCCGGAGCATCTTCTTTAATATTTCCTGCCGGTGAAATGTGATCAGTTGTGATGGAATCTCCTACTTTTACCAGCGTTCTTGCGCCTTTAATCGGCTTAATGGTTCCGGGTTCTTCACCCATTCCAACAAAGAATGGCGGCTCTTGTATATAAGTTGATTTATCATCCCACTCAAACAAATCGCCACCGGTAACAGGAATTTCTTCCCAGGTTGGTGAATCAAAAATATCGCTGTACATCTCGTCGAAGAGATCCGGGCGAATCGCGTTGTCTAATTCAGCAGCAATCTCTTCGGTTGTTGGCCAGATGTCTTTTAAGTATACATCGTTACCATCGGTATCTTTGCCTAATGGTTCGCTGGATAAGTCGATGTCAACTGTTCCGGCGAGTGCGTAAGCAACAACCAACGGTGGTGATGCCAAGAAGTTCGCTTTCACCCATGGATGTATTCGACCTTCAAAGTTTCTGTTACCTGAAAGAACACCTGCAGCAATTAAATCTCCGTTTTTGATGGCTGTTTCTACCGGCTCAGGTAGTGGACCGGAGTTACCGATACAAGTTGTACAGCCGTAGCCAACAAGATTGAACCCAAGTTTATCCATGTATTCGGTTAAACCGGCTTCTTTCAAATATTCGGTTACTACTCGAGAACCCGGTGCTAGCGATGTTTTCACATATGCAGGAACCGTTAATCCTTTTTCAACTGCTTTCTTAGCAACGATTCCGGCTCCTAACATTACACTAGGATTCGAAGTATTGGTACAAGATGTGATGGCTGCGATAACAACATCACCATGCTTCATTTCGATTTCCTGCCCGTTTTTGTACAAACCTTTATTGGCTAATTTTTCCTGGGCGAGGTTGAATCCCATCGTAGGATCATCACTTGTTAGCGACGCTTTGAACGTCTCTTTCATATTCTTCAACACAATACGATCGTGTGGAAGCTTCGGTCCTGCTAACGAAGTTTCAACCGTGCTTAAATCTAATTCTAAGGTAGAGGTAAATTCCGGATCCGGGGTATCATCGGTGCGGAACAAGCCTTGAGCTTTGGTATAGTTTTCTACCAGATCCACTAGTTCAGCCTTACGACCGGTTCGACTCATGTAGCGTAACGATTCTGAATCGATCGGGAAGAATCCCATCGTTGCGCCGTATTCAGGAGCCATATTCGCGATAGTAGCGCGATCAGGCAAGCTCATGTTGCTGATACCATCGCCATAAAATTCTACGAACTTACCTACTACGCCATGCTGACGAAGCATTTGAGTTACTGTTAATGTTAAGTCGGTCGCGGTTACTCCTTCACGAAGTGCTCCGGTGAGTTTCATTCCCACAACTTCAGGCACTAACATCGAAATTGGCTGGCCAAGCATAGCTGCTTCTGCTTCAATTCCACCAACGCCCCATCCTAAAATTCCTAAACCGTTAATCATCGTGGTGTGCGAATCGGTTCCCACTAAGGTATCAGGATAAGCGGTTTCTGAACCATCTTCTTCGGTACGCTTAAATACACCACAAGCAAGATATTCTAAGTTCACCTGATGAACGATTCCACGTCCGGGAGGCACCACACGGAAATTATCGAATGCCTCTTTTCCCCATTTCAAAAACTCGTAACGCTCGCGGTTACGCTCCATTTCTTTTTCTACGTTGAACATGAAGGCATAATCCTGTCCGAAAGCATCCACTTGTACCGAGTGGTCAATCACCAAATCAACGGGTACTTGTGGGTTGATGTCGGTTGGACTACCACCCATTCTTTTCATCGCAGATCGAAGCGCGGCCAAATCTACAACAGCCGGAACACCCGTAAAATCCTGAAGCACCACACGCGAAGGTTTGAATGGGATTTCGCCTTGCGGGCTTTTAGCATCGTAATTAGCTAAGGCTTCGATATCCGTTTCGGTAATTGCATATCCATCAAATTCCCGTAGTACGGCTTCTAACAAAATCTTTATAGAAAATGGAAGTTTATCAATGTTTCCATATCCCATTTCTTTCAATTTCTCGAGACTATATAAATAGGCCGAACCGGAACCTGTTTCAAAGGCTGTGCGTGTTTTTTTGAATGCTTCGCTCATGAACTCTATTATTTTAGGATTTTTAAGGGTCGGGAAAATACAAAATTAACAACGAATTTTCTTGGAGATCGGCAGGGAATCTAATTTGGAGCGATTCCAAATATGATCTTGAATTGGAGCAACCTACTTCACCAACAACATTTTCCTCGTCAGTATCTGATCGCCGAGTTCTAACCGATACACGTACACTCCGCTTGCTAATGATTGTCGCGCTGCATCCCATCTAGTTGAATATGTGCCGGGTACTTTAAACTCATTTACCAATTCAGAAACTAATCGTCCGGTTACATCATACACCGATAACCGCACATTTCCCGGTACATTTAGCGTGTATTGAATATTCGTTTCCGGATTAAATGGATTCGGGTAATTCTGACTTAATGAAATCCCGGCCGGTTGTTCATCAACAAAATCGATTTCATTATTCACCAACACATCCGAATTTTCTGCGCCGGGAGTCCCGTTCCCGGAAGACGCCGCCCAGTTTTCGGCCAGTGTGTTATCAAGTCCGGGATGAGTAAGTGAAAGTGTAGCTCCATTTCCATCAGCTTCGGTTGGCCAGGGAGCATCATCCGAATACGTAACCTGATCGATCAATTCATCCTGAGCATTAAACACCCGAAGCAATTCCCCACTTCCTGAAAAACCAAAATCCATATCGCCAACTACATTGTTAACAGCTGGAAATTGCGCTTGAAATGCTGCCAAATCTCTACTTATAACCACGTACCCGGAAGCCGGCAAGGTGTATCCATCGGCAAAAATGAATTGATGCGTGTCATCCGAATCGGAAAAGTACCAGCCCGACATATCGATGGGTGAAGAAGTGTTATTGTAAAGTTCTACCCAATCTTTTGGATCAAATTCATCCGAAGAATTATAATTGATCTCGTTGATTACCACATCACTGCCTTGATCAATAGCATTACGCTTAAAATGTGCAGTTACTATGCTGTTTTCAGTAAGAATAATCTCTTTTTCTAATGCAGCGCCTTCAGCAACTCCACTCCACCCGGTAAATGTATAACCGGGACGTGCTTCGGCGGTAATCGTAACAGGAAGTGAATTATAGACCAATGCATAATGGGTGGTATCGGTTCGCAGGCCTTCCACACGCACAATGCCTCCATCACTTGGCTCGCTGATGGTTTCCAAACTATTCAATCGTATCAAATCGAAAAAGCTGTACAAATTCTGCCTTGCTACCGTGTTTCTGTTGTGGATAAAATCCTCTACCACTTCCACATGCTTTTCCCAATCCATATTCCAACCTAATCGAAACGATTTTTGCCAGCGCTCCATATGTCGAGGCACTTCCGACTCAACCAAAGCCTTTGTTGAATCCAATATCGCACGCAGGCGGCTTCGTTCAAATGTATGTTGCAAATGCACACTGTACCGCTGTATGAAGGTGGTCTTGAAATCATCGTTTTCGAGCAACTTTCGAAATAGTAAGGTTGACCATGCCGGATGCTCGTAATCGGTATTCGTGGTTTGATGAAGCTTTTGGAACATGTTTGTGGAAATTATACCTCTTGAATGGCTACCCATCGTCATATCAGCATCGTAAAGAATCCAGCGCCATTTACCATCCTCGGTTTGAGGTCGCCAGTATTTGATATTATTCGCCGGCCAATCTCCATTTGCCACATAGATTTCCGTCATCATATAATCCATGTATTGCTCAACATCCATTTGTGTTTTCACCCAGGCATAATTTTCGGGCAAACTCATATCGTTGGTGCTCACATATTCGATCAGCGTTTCGTAATGCGTTGCGCTTCCTTCGCTTACCGATGCATTTCCTGTAAGCACATCCACTGCGTTTTCATCATAACCGTACATCGACTCAATGAAATCTTCGTTTTGCTTTTCCCGGAGGATGTGAATGCCCCAATATTCCCCATTCAGAAAAACCACTACCGGCTTAAACGCTTGAAATCCCAAATCCATACGATCTTTCACAAAACTTTGAACCGCTGCATTTCTCACCATCGAGCGGTACCAATCCTGCCCACCGTTTCTCAGAGATAACCGATCAAAACTATCGTATGGCTTATCAGGGAATAATGGGTATTCCAATTTCGACGCCCCATATTCACTGCGAAAATAAATATCGAGTGATTTCTGATCATACAAACGCGTGCATCCGCCACCAATTTTCACCCCGGCGTTCTCAGAAAATCCAACGCTTCGATCTTTTTCAAATAAAGTGAGATTCACAGATCGCTCCCAATCTTGATTCCAGTTTTTAGGTGAACTTCTGCAATAGCCCGGTATACCATTAGTGCCCTCTACATATATGCCGGCAGAATCAGAGAAAAAACCTGCAGGATCAGTGGTTATAGATAACACAGGCAATTCGGTGGGCTCATCAATCAGATAACTTTTAAAGAAATGAAGAGTATCATTCTGCGCTGTAAGTACTGCAACTCTCAAAGCTGTGGTTTGTGTGATGGAGATTCTACCGGAAAGCGCTATCCTATTTACAAGTGGATTGCTTCCATCCAATGAATAGAAAACCTGATCCGATGGGTTAAATCCCGAAACTACAACTTCCACCGAATCGGCATAGAAACCGGATTCAGGAGTAATACTCACATTTTGTGCATATGTCGATCCGCTCAGTAACAATAAAAGGAACAAGCAAAAAGTGAGGGTAGATGTTAATTTGAACGAAGACATGTGCTGATTTTGGTGAAAATATAAATTATATATGGACAACTTTAGCCAATGTAACTAACTAACTTGACTGTCAGGTTTATCGGCATAGAATGTAGGAGTAGCGTAGATTAGTGCTTTCAATATTGAGAAATATTTAAGGCAATTTTACAATTTTCATCCAACAGCGAGAATTATTGATCATCGGATTCTTTTTTAATTTCTAATGTTGATAACTACGATTATTTGCCGTAATTTTTAGGTCTTTCCCAAAAAGCAAAAACACACAATACAGTGGATACATTAAGTTTTAAAACATACTCAGCTAAGCCCAGCGACATTGAGAAAAAATGGGTACTAGTTGACGCCGAGGACGTTCCTTTAGGGCGTTTGAGTACTGTTGTAGCATCTATCCTGAGAGGCAAAACCAAGCCCACTTTTACTCCACACATGGATACCGGCGATAACGTAATTGTTATCAATGCAGAAAAAGTAAAATTAACCGGTAAGAAAATGACGGATAAAATGTACTTCCGTCACACCTTTTACCCAGGTGGTGAGCGCTTTACCAGTGCTGAAGATATGTTGGCAAAAGACCCAACTTCTTTAGTAATGAAAGCCGTTAAAGGTATGCTTCCAAAAAACAGACTTGGACGCAAATTGCTAACCAACTTGCGCGTTTACGCAGGTCCGGTTCATCAACAAACTGCTCAGAACCCAGAAATCATCGAGCTTTAATCGATTTTATACATGGCACAAGCTAATTACATCGGACGAAGAAAAACCTCAACTGCGCGCTTATACATTAAGCCGGGTTCTGGTAACATTCTTATCAACAACACTCCGTTTGAAGAATACTTCCCAATTAAAGCGATTCAAAACATCGCTTCACTTCCGCTTTCAGTAACAGAAACTGAAGGTAAGTACGATATTAAAGTTACCGTGCGTGGTGGTGGAAAATCAGGTCAGGCAGGCGCTGTACAACACGCTCTTGCTCGCGCTATTGATGGCGAAGAAACTGATGCACACAGTATTCTTAAAGAACACGGACTTCTAACTCGTGACGACCGTATGGTTGAGCGTAAGAAGCCAGGTCAGCCTAAGGCTCGTAAGAAGTTCCAGTTCAGCAAGCGTTAATATTTACGCTACCGAAACAATTTAATAACACACATATGTGGCGACTCATCGCCTGGTGTCCCGATATTAAGGTCGGGATTGGATGATGAGGCTGACCCACATAGAGGACAAACCTAACACATATCTAATATGCCTAAAGCAGCTTCAATAGAAGAACTATTAAAATCGGGTGCGCATTTTGGCCACCTAACCCGCCGTTGGAATCCAAAAATGAAGGAATTTATCTTCATGCAGCGCAACGGGATTCACATCATCGACTTAAAGAAAACTCAGAATTATCTACAGGAAGCTCTTGATCAAATTCAGGATCTTTCACGTGCCGGTAAAACAATTCTTTTTGTTGGTACTAAAAAGCAATCTACCGAAATCATCAAAACAGAAGCCGTTCGCGCAGGAATGCCTTTTGTAACACACCGTTGGTTAGGTGGTATGTTAACGAACTTTTCTACCGTTCGTAAAAGCATCTCTCGTATGGAAGAGATCGAGCGCATGAAAACCGACGGCACCATGGCCGAGCTGACTAAAAAAGAAGGGTTAATGCTTACCCGGGAGCAGCAAAAGCTGGAAGACACCTTAGGTGGTATTGCTAACATGACTCGCCTACCCGGTGCAATTTTTGTAGTAGACATCATTAAAGAACACCTGGCAGTTAGCGAAGCTATTAAGCTTCACATCCCAATTATCGCAATGGTTGACACCAACAGTGATCCTGATGTGCCGGATTTCATCATTCCTTGTAACGATGATTCAGCTAGAACTATTCAATTAGTGGCATCTCAAGTTGCAGATGCAATTATTGAAGGTGCTGCAGAACGTGAAGCTCACGCTGAAGAAGAAGTAATGGAAGCTGCAGCTATTGAAGCTAAAGACGTTACTGACGAAGAAGTAGCAGAAGCAAAAACTAAATTACGCTCGCGCCGAAAAAAACAAGCGGAGCCTGAATTAGATCCTGCTGATGTAGCTACCGAAGACAACAAATCTGACGAAGAAGAATAAATTATAAACGACTAAAATCAGAAAGACATGAGCATTTCTGCTGCTGACGTAAAGAAATTAAGAGACATGACCGGCGCCGGTATGATGGACTGTAAAAAAGCCCTCGCCGAAGCTGAAGGTGATTTTGATAAAGCTGTTGAAATCCTTCGTAAAAAAGGTCAAAAAGTAGCTGACAAACGTGCCGACCGTGAAGCAAAAGAAGGATTGGTACTAACCCGCATCAGCGACGACGCTAAAAAAGCTGTTGCCATCGAGATCAACTGCGAAACCGATTTCGTAGCTCGTAACGATGACTTCCAGGCACAAGCGGATAAATTTTTAAACGCTGCTTACGATAACGATATCGAAAGTGCGGAAGCTTTAATGGATGTTGAAGTTGATGGCGAAACTATCGCTACTCATCTTCAAAACATGACCGGTACTATTGGTGAGAAAATCCAGATTAGCAAAGTTGTTTTAGCTAAAACTGAAGGATCTCTGGTTGATTACATCCACCCCGGCAATCAGTTAGCAGTATTGGTTGAATTTGACGGTACTGTTGATAACGACGAAGTAGCTAAAGACGTTGCTATGCAAGTAGCAGCTATGAAGCCAATCGCTGTTACTCAAGACGAAGTTGACGCTTCTATTGTAGAAAAAGAACTAGAGATTGCGAAAGAGCAATTAATCAACGAAGGAAAGCCTGCTGAAATCGCTGAGAAAGCAGCTAAAGGTAAACTTCGCCGTTTCTACGAAGAGCGCGTTCTGTTAAATCAGAAATTTGTAAAAGACAATGGAGTAAGCGTTAAGCAATACTTAGAGCAAAACAACACTCCTCTTGCAACGGCCTTCCACCGAATTCAATTAGGTGAAGAGGCTTAAATCATTTTTGATTACCTTAGGCTGTCTCGAATTTCGGGACAGCCTTTTTTTTGATCTATAATTTTCTGAATCAACAAACATCGTGGCAAACAAATACAAACGCATTCTTCTAAAATTAAGTGGCGAAGCTCTTTTGGGCGAGCAAGGACATGGCATCGACGGGGATATTCTTACCCGGTATGCCGATGAAATTAAAGCAGTACAACGTGAGGGCGTTGAGGTTTCTATCGTGATTGGTGGTGGAAATATCTTTCGTGGCGTTAAAGGCGCTACCGAAGGCATGGATCGTGTACAAGGCGATTACATGGGAATGCTGGCCACCATGATTAATGCAATGGCATTGCAGGATGCGCTCGAACGTCAGGATGTAAAAACCCGCCTCCTTTCAGCCATTCGGATGGAAGCCATTGCGGAACCATATATTCGTAGACGTGCAGTTCGTCACCTGGAAAAAGGCCGAGTGGTGATTTTTGGCGCCGGTACCGGAAACCCTTATTTCACCACAGATACTGCAGGAGCTCTTCGCGCAATTGAAGTAGAAGCTGATGTAATCCTTAAAGGAACCCGAGTGGATGGTATCTACGATGCCGATCCCGAAAAAAATCCTGATGCCACTAAGTTTGATGTAATCACCGGCGACGAAGTACTCAAGCGCCGACTTTCTGTGATGGATTTAACCGCCTTTACACTCTGTCGCGAAAACGAAACGCCCATCATTGTGTTCAACATGAATGATAAAGGCGCTCTTAAGAAGGTAGTTTGTGATGGGGAAGATTTGGGGACTACGGTGGTTTGGAGCGAGGATAATTAGGAATTAGGAATTAGGAATAGGTTAATTAGGAATAATTAAAACCACAATTACACTGGCTCCGATGGTCTCCGTCGGAGCCTTTTTTATGGCGCTGATTCCAATCCTAAGTAAAATCCAATCCAACGCAGAGCATAAATCTCAAGAAACTAATTACTACCTTTCCGTTTCGATATTATTCAAAATTAGACACCTATCCTCTAGGTCAATTATTTACCTAATCATTTGTAAATCAATTTTCTCCTTCCTTATTACTTTAGTAACCCAAGGTTTTTGATTGGCCATAAAAGCATGTCGATAAACATTTGATAGAGTACGATTATTTAGGTTTCTGACAACTTTATTATTTGCTCTAATAATTGTGTCATTGAAATCAGTTCTCCAACTACCCCAAAGTACTATTCGTGAAGAAATTGGAAATGAAAACTCGGAGTAATTATTTGCTATTCCAAGGCCCTTAAAATAAAAAAGTGGTTTATCACAGGTTAAAAAACAATCATAATTTTCATAGAATAATACCCATGTCATTTGACTCATAGCTTTTGCGCTCTTGTTAGAGATTTCAGGATCTAACGAATTTTCCCAAGCAATTTTTGGTGGGTTCTTCTTAAAACTGTCAAGAATCGAATTAATTTCAGATCTACGGTTTTTTAGCACCTCACTCTTTGACTTAGAATTTTCAATCATTGAGTCTATAAGAGTTAAGTTTTCAGATCTTATTTTTTCAATGAATTCTGGTGTTGAATCTATAAATTCTTGATAACTATCAGGTGTTCTAACATGAAGGTTATACATGTATTTCGAAAATATATATTTTTCATCGGTATCTAATATTCTTGAACATCTAAGTCTTTTAAGAAGCTTATTTGCAGGTTGTTCAATGTCATTATTTAAAAACTCCTCAGTTTCATCAGAATACATACTAGTTTCTTGTGCTATCTTTTCAATGGAAACAGGAAAGCTATTCCCGGTCTTATCATAAGCGTATACTTTGCTTTCATTTGGAATTTGAAAGCCTCTTAAATATTCACGTGGTATGTAGTGTCTGCCCATATAAATGTTATCATTTATAATATTTCAAATCATCTCTAGATTTCTCGTTTCACTCGAAATGTCAAAATTCTATCTCAATCTCAATTCAAAGTTCGATTGTTCAATGTTCAACTGTTCGATGTTCCACTCCTCCCCTAATTCGTAATTCACTATTCGCTTATTCCTAATTCCTAATGTGCATGATGCCACGCTTCCACTTCCTTAAACTTCCCTTGCCCTTTTTGGAAGGATGGGTCCGGCGTACCTGAGTGGCAGCCGATAACCCAAGGATAGGAATCGGTTACATAATATCCATATTGGCCGTTTACCGTCATTCCGTTGCAAGCATCTAAATCTCCGGCATTTGTGAATTCGTAATCATCCACATATAAACCGTTGTAGCTTCCACCGGGATTATTGTCGTCTGGTCCCGGTCGATTTCCTTCTTTTAACGTGTATCCCGAAATAGCTTTCCGAACTTCGTTGGTTTGTGGATCAAGAAAATAACTGCCGTAAATCGGGAATCCATCAGCAGCAAAACCAATTACCGGCGAACCATTTGGTCCGGGCTCATCATCAAACATAGCCATAGGATTTCCATGATAATGATACGTGCCATCGGGTTGAGTGTGGGCGTTATTTGCATCGGCACCGAATTTGGAATCACTGCCCAACGGATCCACCAGCCAGGGATCGTTAGGAGTACAACCAATGGGAACGTTCCCGTCTTTATCTGCTTGCACACCATCAGGTCGATAACATCCTGCTGAAAGCATATCCACTACCACTCCGTTCAACATGACCGCATCAAAATATTGCTGACTTAGCGCAGTTGGCTCAGTCGCAATTTCCGGAGTTCGAGTAATAGTAAACGTTCGATTTATATCATCCACCTGATTCGCAAAATTTGCGCTCTCGTCGTTAAAATCGTGATTTGGAATGCCATTAACAGAAATCGTGCAATCTTCAAGAAAAGTCACAATGGTAACTGAACCCTGAAAGCGTGCATTTCTTTGGATATCCGTAACTAGTGATGCATACTTATCGGCATATTCGGTGCAATCGGAGGTAGTTTTGGTAAAAATTACATCCGTGATGTCGGTTATTCCGGAGGGTTCGAGATTGTTCGAATTATTTGATTGGCAACCAATGATTAGTATTGAAAAGAAACACAGAAATAGCGTGCTGTTCGAGAATGTATGCATGAGCGATTGTTAATTTTTGATCAAGCTATCAGCCTTGGCTGAAATACTCAACCCAAAACCGGAGAAAGGTGAATTATATTGTGTTGAGCAAATGATTTAGCAAGATTGGAAGGGGCTATTTCATTAAGAATTAATGCGCACTTTTAGTAACTTCACGCCATTGCAAAAAAGGCGAATACTGATCTTTTAATCAAACCGAGTACCCATGATTGGCGAAGAATTACAAGAAATTATCGACGAAGCAGACATGAAGATGGACGACTCCATCCAGTTTCTGAAAAAAGAATTTTCACACATCCGAACCGGTAAAGCAAGTCCTGCTTTAATCGACGGCGTTAAAGTTGAATACTACGGATCGCAAACTCCGTTACAGCAGCTAGCCAATATTTCAGTTCCGGAACCTCGAATGTTGATGGTTTCACCGTACGATAAGTCAAGCTTACAGGACATCGAAAAAGCAATTATGGCAGCCGGATTAGGATTAAACCCTATGAATGATGGAGATTTTATTCGAATTCCACTTCCAATTCTTACCGAAGAGCGCCGTAAAGAACTGGTAAAAGTTGCACGCGATAAAGCTGAACAAGCTCGCATCGGAATCCGGAATGCACGACGTGATGCCAACGATCAAATCAAAAAAGCCGTAGACGAACATTCACTTCCCGAGGATTCTAAGTACGAAGCGGAAGAAAATGTGCAGGAAGTAACAAATACTCATACCAAAACCGTAGATGATCTTCTCGCTCATAAAGAAGATGAAATAATGACGGTCTGATTAAATTCCAGTTTTCAAATTCTAAGGTTCATACATATTCAATCAGAAATGATCATGTATTGATTTTTGAAACTTGGTCTTTGTTTGAAAACTGATCACTGGAATTTGAAATTTACACAAAGCCTCCTTGTATATATCTGAGCTAAATCTACACGGGTTTAAAAGTTTTGCCCACAAAACGAAAGTTTCTTTCGATAGTGGAATTACATCCATCGTAGGTCCAAATGGCTGTGGTAAATCAAATATTGTAGATGCTTTGCGTTGGGTTCTTGGTGAGCAGCGTCCTTCATTGTTGCGTTCTTCGGCGATGAGCAATGTAATCTTTAACGGTACGGCAAAGAAGAAAGCTTTGGGGATGGCGGAAGTGTCGCTGACCTTTGTAAACGATAAAGGCATTTTGCCTATCGAATACAGCGAGGTTACCATCACTCGTAGATTATTTCGTTCGGGGGATTCGGAATATCTCATCAACAATACTCCGTGTCGATTAAAAGACATCATGGAGCTGTTTATGGATACCGGAATGGGCTCGGATGCCTATTCGGTGATCGAGCTGAAAATGGTGGAGGAAATTCTGAATGATAAGAATAACGATCGCCGCCGTTTGTTTGAGGAAGCCGCCGGAGTAACCCGTTATAAAGATCAGCGAAAGAAAACTCTTCGAAAACTGGATGAGACTCGTAAAGATTTACAGCGAGTAGACGATTTATTGATTGAGCTTCGCAAAAAAGCACGATCGCTGGAAATTCAGGCTGAAAAAGCAGAGAAAGCGAAAAAGTACAAAGACGAACTCGAAACACTCGACAAAGCACTTACCCTTCATGATCTGAATAAGATTGAAGAGGAATTGATTCCGCTAAGCGAACGCATCAAAAACGCGGAGAAAGAGAAGAAAGAGATTGCGGTTACCTCCGAAAAGCTGGAAGCCGAGGACGAAAAGGCACGAAGTCAGCTGATTCAGAAGGAAAGAAATCAGGCAGATGCTCAACGTTTGGTGAGTCAGTTACATAATGCCATACGAGAGGCCGAGACGAATATCCGTATCACCAAAGAGAAGATCGAAAACGAGAAAAAGGTGATTGGCGAGTACTCAAAAGATATCACCCAGGGTGAAAAAGACCTGAAAGAGTTGATGGATTTATTGAGTACAAGTCGCAAAAATCTGGAAGGCTTTGATAACGAACTTGATCGCTCAGAACGCATCTTAGAGGAATCAAAAAAGAAATACACGCAGATTCAGCAGCAGTATAATAAAGAGCGGAACGAGCTGTATGACATTGAAGTAAAGTTCTCGGAAGCCAATAATGAACTCACTCAGCTACAAACCAAGCAGATTAAAATTGAATCGCGACTGGAGAATACCGAGGGCGATCTGGAGCGCATCAACAACGAGATTGTTGATTTGAACAATGAGATTGACAATCTGAATCAGGAACAGAAATCCACCGAAAAGACACTTGAAAAACAGGTGGGCGAACGTGATGAGTTGGAACAGGAATTGGATGAAGCCCGCGACAAAAAAGAAGGGTTCGCTGCCAAACAAAACGAAATTAAAGACGAGCTTCGAACGCTTCACAGTCAGCATTCGAGTTTACTGAATGAAATTCGGTTAATGAACGATCTGGCTAATTCGAACGAAGCTTTTCCAAGTTCGGTGAAGTACTTGCTGGAGAATCACCGCTTCGAGTTTAAAGAAATGTTCACCGTTTCTGAGGTTTTTGATACCGACGAAAAACATGCCGTTGCGTTGGAATCGCTGCTTGGAGGCGCGCTAAATAATATCATTGTGCCCACGTTGGAAGAAGGAAAGCGGGCCGCGGAAATATTAAAGAAACATCGAAAAGGGAAAGCGACCTTTATCCCCTTAGATAAACTTTCTGCGAAGTATGAAGTGAAAGATGGATCGCTGTTTCATTTTGTGAAATCGAAACCCCAATATTCGGCGCTAAAGCAATTGTTGCTTGGGAATGTATTGGTGTTTGATACGGTAGAAGAAGCCTACCAAGGATTACGAAAAAGCAGCGCCATGGGGGTTACTTATGATGGGGAAGTAATCACCAAAACCCGATTTTTTAAAAGCGGTAGTAAGAATAAGAATGTAGGGATGCGGGTTGGTTTAAAGGATAAAATCACCAGACTTGAAAAAGAAAAAGCGGCTACGCTTAAAGAAATTGATAAGCTCACGGAGTATCTGAATCAGATTATCGAAAAGCATAAGGCTATCGATGTTGGAGCGATGAATGCTCAGTTGAAGCAAAAAGAGCAGGAAGTTCGACGTTTGGAGCAACAGCAGCACAGCTTGAGTTCCAAGGTGCAGGTGTATCAGAAGAACATCAGCGAGTTGGTGAATCGCAAAGATAACCTGAAGAACAATGAAGGCAGCGCTCAGGAAGAGTTGGAAGACATCCTGCCAAAGCAAAAGGAATTAGAAAAAAAGAAAGCCGAATTAGACGAGAAACAGCAGGCTAAAAAAACGTTGCTGGAAGAACTCGAAGAACAACGCTCGTTGGCTCAAAGTCGATACAACGACGCCCAGCTCACCCATCAGGATTTACGCAACAAGGTAGATAATCACGAGCGGGATGTACGTCGTGCCGAAACGGGCATCGACAGTGTTCAAGCTCGCATCGAGAATCGGAACAAACTCACGGGACAGTCAAAAAAGAATATTCAGGAATATTCGATACATATCGAAGAACTGGAAGCAGAATTGGCAACAAACAGAGAGAAAAAAGCCGATGCCGATGCAGCCCTGAAAAAAGCCGAAGAAGATGCCGCAAAACAACGCGGCTTGATTAACGAACTGGAGAAAAATCTCAAAGAAATTCGTAATCAGAAAGATGTAAATGTGGAACTCGTGCATCACCTTTCGATGGCCAAAGAGAAAATGGAGATGCAGATTCAGGGACTTTCTGATCACATCTGGGAGACTTACGGCATCCTGATGAAGCAGATTGAAGGCGTGGAGATGCCGGAAGACAAAACGCCGGAAGAAGTAAAACAACGCATTGGCTGGCTTCGACAAAAACTGAATTCCATTGGGGATGTGAATCCGCTTGCCATTGAGCAGTACAAGGAAGAAAAAGAGCGCCTCGATTTTTACGAAGAACAAATTGCAGACCTAAACAAGGCCGAGGAACAACTACTTGCCACCATCGATGAAATTAACGAGACGGCCACCAAACGATTTAACGAAACTTTTGAAAAAGTAAGAGAGAACTTCCAGAAAGTATTTAAAACCCTCTTTTTCGAGGATGATTACTGCGATTTACTGATCGAAGAAGATGTGGAAGATCCGCTGGAAGCCCGCATCGAAATTAAGGCGCAGCCACGGGGTAAACGTCCGAGCGGGATTTCGCAACTTTCGGGTGGCGAGAAAACACTAACCGCCATCGCGCTACTTTTTGCCATCTATCTTGTAAAACCTTCTCCATTCTGTGTGTTAGATGAGGTTGATGCTCCATTGGATGATGCCAACATCGAACGCTTCGCGAAGATGATCAAAAACTTCAGCGACGATACGCAATTCATCATCATCACGCACAACAAAAAGACGATGAGTAAAGCCGAAATGATGTACGGAGTTACCATGCCCGAAACCGGGGTGAGCCGCCTTGTTGGGGTTAAGATGGATGATATTGGGGACGCGGCGTAGTTAAAATAAATCGCAGTTAATATGGATACCTATAAAGAAATAAGGATAGATTCATGGAAGAATCTAGTTGATGAATTAAGTTCACTTCCACGAACTTGGGTTTTTAGAGGACAAGAAGACTGTAAATGGGGCTTATCTACAACATTAGAACGTCTAAATGAATCTACTTTAGATAATAGATATGAACGAGCTCTTATTGAAAACTCGTTCTTTCGCGTCTTGAGAACAAATATTTACCAATACCCATTAAAGAAATACCCTGAGACTAAAATAGAGCAACTATTTTTCTTGCAACACTATGGAGCACCAACTAGATTATTGGACTTTTCGTACTCACCATATGTAGCATTATTTTTTGCACTAGAAAATACTGGGTCTGATTCAGCGCTATATGCTTTGAATATTTCAAATATTGATAAGCTTCTTAGAATAATTCTTGAAGATGAACTAAAAATAAAGATCAAAGATAGTATTCGACTTGAATATTCTGAGATTCTTGATAGAATTATATCTAAACCAAATCGTTGGAAAAACTATGTTTTACCAGTTTACCATGATTTTCATCACGATAGATCTAATATCCAACAAAGTGTGTATTTAATGAATTCTCAATTAGATGACACATTCGAAGATGCATTAAAAAAGACTCTTTCTTTTGTAAACATTCCCTCTGAACAAATGTTTATTAAATTTATTATTCCTTTCGAATTCCGATTAAAAGCATTAAACGAACTTGCGAAAATGAATGTTAATCGAGAAACCTTATTTAAGGGATTTGAAGCATTTATAAAGAGTCTTAAAACTAGATACATGCTAAATATATATGATTTTGAAAGTATAATTGGAAAAAACCAATCTGATGCCTCGTAAGGAATTTCAAATACCGGATATGTACAAGTCGCCAATTATTCGATTGGTGAAGGAAGCGACAAAAATAACCGATCCCATGAAAAAGGATCTCACGCCGACGCTGTTAGATTTTGGTCCGGTTCAGTTTTTTGTACCCCGTCATTTCGGCTTTTGTTATGGAGTAGAAAACGCCATCGATATTGCTTATCGGGCTGTAGAAGAGCATCCGGATAAGAACATTTATCTGCTCAGCGAAATGATTCACAATCCTACGGTAAATGAGGATTTACTAGGTCGTGGTGTACGATTTTTGCAAGATACGGCAGGTAATCAGTTGGTTCCTTTCAGCTCACTCTCATCGGAGGATATTGTAATTGTACCGGCTTTTGGAACTACCTTGCAAATTGAGGCAGAGTTAAAAAACATCGGCATCGATCCGTATCAGTTTAATACCACTTGCCCTTTTGTTGAGAAAGTTTGGAAACGTGGCAAGCAGCTTGGTAAAAAAGACTACGCTTTAGTGGTGCATGGCAAGCACGAACATGAAGAAACCCGTGCAACTTTCTCACACAGTGCCGATCACTCGGCGGTAGTAGTAGTTCTAAATCCCGAAGAGGCAAACGTTTTGGCTGAAATCATGACGGAAGAACGACCTCTATCCGATTTTGAAGAATTTTTCGGGCATAAAGCTACTCCCGGGTTTAATCCACTAGAGGATTTAAAACGATTTGGAGTGATCAATCAAACCACCATGTTGGCTACCGAAACACAGGAAGTAATGGACATTCTGAAAGTGGCCACCATCGAGCGTTTTGGCGAAGCCGATATTCTTGATCACTTTGCAGACACTTCTGATACACTTTGTTACGCCACGAATGAGAATCAATCGGCCACGTTAGAATTAGCCAAACAGCCCGCTGATATTGCGCTTGTGGTTGGTGGATACAATTCTTCCAATACCATGCATTTGGTGGAGATACTCGAACATTCTTTCCCAACCTATCATGTGCGTGATGCTTCCGAATTTAAATCAGAGACCGAAATCCATCACTTTAACCAATGGAAAAAGGAAGTATTGATTACAAAAGATTGGTTGCCAAGCAAGCGTCCGCTTAGGGTGGCGATTACATCCGGAGCTTCCTGTCCCGATGTTTTGGTGGATGAAGTGATGCTAAAGCTGCTTTCTTATTTTGATGAAGCTAAAGAAGTAGATGAAGTGATTGCGCCATTTGTTGGGGTGTGAGACGGGAAAAGTGAAAAGTGAAAAGGCAAAAATTATTCACTTTTCACTTTTCACTTCTACTTCCCTTTTCGTCAATCATCAAGAACGGAGAAATAAGCCACTGCTTTCGGCTGGAAGGATCGTAATTTGATATTGTACTGGGTTGCAACGAGCTCAATATCAGGGGTAACGAATCCGGTAGAATCTTCTAAAATCTCTTGATAAGGAACGTACACTTCGTACGGTCGCTGGCGTTGTACCTCCGCATATTGTTCGATAGGCACATCAAAGCGAATGGTGACAATACTTGGATTGTAATTGATAATACTACCTCGTGGTAAGCCTCGCGTTCGGATATAAACACTCACTTCACCTTCGGTAAATTCACTCACATTGGCCGAAAATCTGATTTCATCAACATCTACTTCCAGAAGCGGATCCGTCGAACTAACCGATACTAATTGGTCTACATCTTCTCTCACATTTTCGAGAAATAAGGTGTCTTCAATGATCCATTCATTGATTTCTTCAATCTGAGACGCTGCTCCGGTGATGGTCAGGCTATCAGGCTTGAATGCCGGCTCGGAAACCAATCCATATCGATCTACAAAACTTAGATCGGTTGCTAACCGGATCGGTATTTTCTTCGAGATTTTTGGCTCCAAGGCAATGTCGATAATTAGTGGCTGAACTTTGATCACGTTTACATCTTGTTCAACATTAAATCGCTGCCGAACCTGATCGAATAAATTAACTTCCCCTTCCACTACATCAATGGGAATTTCCGGTGGATTGTTATATAAACTCACCAATTTCCAGCCATCGCCACTTACTTCTACTTGTAAAAACTCCGGCAATCCATCAACCAGTGCCATTTCTTCGGGAATCTCTCCGGTTTCAACAGGGATATTGATTGTGATTCGATAATCATTATTCAGATTTACGATAAACCAAAGGCTAAGCGCCATCAAAAAAGCTACGATATACACAGCAATGCGCTCACGACGTGCAGCACGCGAATCCAAATCGGTATTCGGGGCAATTCGATTCGCATTCAGTAAGCTTTTTAGTCGCTCTAAGATGATATTTTTTTTGTCGTCCGCCATCAGCTTTTCAATATAGAAGCGTGTTGAAGCATAAACAACTAACTACGCACGATTATATCTGCCACCACTTGCCCTTGCATTCGCTCATTTAAGCGCTTTGCAATGTTAAAACGATTGGCGTGAATTTCGTGCCGCCATACCTGATTAGACACTTTGCAGGCTAGTTTATCGCCTTCGAAGTGCAGGTCTTCGGTGTGTTTGGCGATTCGCTCCCCCACTACCTCGGCCCAGATAGAAAGAACCATTCCTTGTTTCAGTTTCTTTTTATTAGGAAACCGATCCAGAAAATTCTGTAATTCTGATCCAAGTTTTTTGGGCTTATCGAATCTCATTTGGGTTCTTTTTTGATGTAAAAATCATGCTCAATTTACTCTATCCCAACTATTTCTGCCTGTTCGATTCGTAAAAGCTGATTTCGTTCTCCATCGAACTCAATTACATCTTCGAAAGGAACAGGATTGGCGGATGTAATGAAAATCTGTCCGGGATGATTTTTGAGTGCTTCTAATAAAATACGGGTTTTTTGTGGATCCAAATCCCCAAAAACATCATCCAGCATAAAAATGGGTAAGTCGTCCAGCTCGTCGGAATAATAATGGAGTTGGGCCAACTTTAACGATAGCGCAAATAACCGATGCTGACCTTGTGAGCCGTATTGCCTCAGTTCTCGATCCCCCAAATAAAACACTATTTCATCCCGATGTGGACCAATCAACGTTTGTTCGCGCTCAATTTCTTTATCAGCGGCTTCTGCTAGTTTTTCGTAATACTGTTTTTTAATCGCCTCCAACCCTTCCGAAGCATTGCAAAAGGTTTTGTACTCCAGATTTGTGGTAAGATTCATCCCCGAAATCATCGCGTAATCTTCGGCTAAATATCGTTTAAACTTTTCCAGAACTTTGTAGCGAGCGTCAACAATTGCGGCGCCGGTTTCTACCAATTGTTTATTCCATGGCTCCAAATACATTACCAGCATCTGTGGTGCTGTGGCGTATTGCTGCAACAAACTGTTCCGCTGCCTTCTGATGCGCCGATAATCGAGCAAGTCGCGCAAATATTGATTCGAAATCTGACTGATAAATGAATCCAGAAAGCTTCTTCGCTCAATGGGTCCTTCTCGGGTTAGGCGTTTATCGTCCGGACTTAGCACTACCACCGGCACCATCCCAATCAAATCACTTAGCCGATCTAAGGGGCCGTCATTTACAAAAATCTTCTTTCCCTCACCACGCGAATAACTGCATGCTACTTCAAAGGCACTCCGCATGGCACCCGAGAAATCACCTTTCAGCATAAAATAGCTTTCACCTTGCAAAATCACATATTGATCGGAATTGGAAACAAAACTCCGTGACATACACAAGTAATGAATTGCATCAATCAAACTGGTTTTTCCGGCGCCGTTTGGTCCGGTAATCACATTCAAATGAGGAAGCCAATCCACGGTTGTGGACTCATGATTGCGAAAATTTTGGAGTGTGAGCGATTTAATTTGCATACGCAATGGTACGCAAAATCATACACCTTTTGTAGAAAATAAGCCCGCAAGGTTACTGTCGATTACTCTATTCGCAGGGTCGTTAATCTTTGTGTGACAGTAATTGCTTGCGGGCATTTAATCTTATTTCTTGGGTGTGAGTTGTAGTTCCAGAACTACTTTTTCTTGAAAGAAAGCCCCGTGGTTTGAATCAAACACAGCTTCTTGAATCTTTGCCAACGAAAATATGGTGTCATTTCTTAATGTGAAGGAGAACCCAGATTGACGCTCTACCAATGTTAACTGCCAGTTCTCTAATAAACTGCGAATTCCTTTGAAGTGTAGCCTACCTTTTTGTGGAAAATCAATCGCATTTAAACGTATTGGGATTATTAAAGGCTGATCTTGCTGCTCGGGTATCGATTGTATGTCTACCTTATTCTGTTGATCGGGACTGGTAAGACTTACCAATAAATACTGCCCGGTAAGTGAAAAACCGAGAAAAGGTTTACTGTTCCCTAAATCAGAAACCTCAATTTCCCAGATCAAGTGTTCTGCATTTTTTGCAGAGACTTTCTTAACTACGTTTGATTGCATACTCATCTCCATTTTTTGCCAATCTAAAAAGCAGGGATTTTATTTAAAGCAGGTGTAGATAGATTGTAGAGATTGTTCATTCAATAATTTTCCAAAATTTTTGTTCGATTATGAGTTCCGTATTCTCTATATCTACTTTTTGCTCTCACCCAGCTTTTCAGCTTGCTCCAAATATGCGTTTTAACTATTCATTTGCATGATGTTGTAGAGATTTTGTCGAGAAATTTTGAAGATTATCTCACTTTTATTTCATGTAGATTCTTGCGTCACATCTATACAAAAGGGGAATCTATGGTTAGGAAATGTTCATCCATTTTATTTATTGCTGTTTTTTGCAGTATTCAAATATCTACAGCGCAAACTCAAAGTACGTTGGTCGATTCGTTGAATCAGCGAATTTCTCAAAGTTCTGATGAAGCGCAAATCATACGATGGAAACTGGAAATCGGCAGTTCATTTCAACAAACCAATCCGGACACGCTCATTAGCATTGCGCAAGAAGCCTATACAATGGCAGAACAACTTGGGGATGATCAATTAATTATTGAGTCGGGATTACTTATCGGGCGCGGAATGATTCGTTCGGGAGATTACACTCCTGCATTAGCTCAGTTCAATGATTTATTAGTTCGCATCGATGCATTAAACAATCCGGATCATCTAAGTTTCCGAGCGGAAGTGGTTCGAGGCATTGGGAATATCTACTTCATTCAATTTCAGCAGGAGCTTTCTCTGGAGTATTATGCGGATGCATCGGCAATTTATGAGGAGTTAAACGATACACTGAGAATGGGCTCTTTGTATGATAATATTGCAAGTGCTCATCTGGAATTGGAAAACTTTGAGCTGGCTGAAGAATTCTACCTTAAAGCATTAGACCTGCATACTAATAATGAAAGTGTGATGAGCATGGCTTCTACACAGGTTAATTTAGCTCTTTTGTATGATCGTTTGCAGCGTAGAGACCGCACCGTTTATTTCGCAACTTTGGCGCTAAATACAGCAAAAGAACAAAATGCCCTGATTATGGAATCCTATGCTGTTCGAATTCTTGGCTCGGTATCCTATCAAAATAAAGATTATCAGTCGGCTTTAAATTACTACCAACGAAGCCTTGAAATTGCCAACGAACTGGAAATACCCTACGAGCAGAAAGATTCCTATCTGAATTTATCCAGGATTTATGAAGATTTAGGCGACTACAAAAATGCTTATGAGCATTACGTGCAACACAAAGTGTTTAATGACAGCTTGATTAACCAGCAATCCGCAAATAAATTGGCAGAACTTCGCGCAGAATATGAAACCGTTGAACAACAACGCGAAATTGAGCTATTAGAGAAAGAGCAAGAATTACAGTCAGCCCGATTAATTTCCATTTCTTCGGGTTTAGGCTCTGTGTTGCTGGTGGTATTGATTACTGCTCTATTCTTTATCAACAAAAAGAGAAAAGAGATTGAACTGCTGGAAAAAGATCGGATAATAGCAGACTCGAAAAAGCGAATTGCAGAAGAAGAGTTAGCCAACGCTCGCCTTCGGGAAGAAAATCTTCAAAAAGAACTAACTAATTACGCCCTGCATATTGTAGAGAAAAACGATTTTCTTGAAGAGGTGAAATCAGAGATGAATGAGATTCGAACTGAAATAAAAAATTCAGGCGTATTGAAGCAAATCAATAAGCTAGGATCAAAAATCTATCAAAACTTGATGATCAATAAAGACCGTGAGGAATTTGAAATTCAGGTAGAGCAGGCGTGCGATGGCTTTTTCAAATCTTTGGAGCAACAATACCCAAACCTGACCAATCAGGACCGGAGGTTAGCCGCGCTGTTGCGGTTAAATTTAAGCTCGAAAGAGATTTCAGGGATTCTGAATATCAGCCCAAAAAGTGTGGATCAAAGCCGATATCGACTTAGAAAAAAACTAGACCTACCTAAAAGTGAGAACTTAGGCGTTTTCTTAAATCAGGTTTAGTTGTTTTTTTGCTTTAACCGAAGTTCAAAAAAGTGATCACCCTTTTTTTGATTCTCTGATATAAAGCCCATTGCAAAAAGCTTATTGTATTGTATGGGTGGCTCTATGGCAATGTCTTCATCAGCAGTAAGTGGAATCTTTTCACCGGTTCTATTGTCGATGAGTGCTACTTTCCACTTTTGAAATAAGGATCTGGATGAACGGATTTTGATATCAGAAATATTGCAATCATCCACACTTTCGAAGTTCAGTTTAATTACTAATTCTTCGTTAGTGGATGCCGGTATGGTGTTGTATAAAATGGATTTTTGCCCGTGCGGTGATATGACATCCGTCATAACATATCTGCTAATTAGTGACGGACCAAACGTAAATTTATTGAGACTTGGATCAGTGATAATAACTTCCCAAGTACCCTTTTTAACTTGCGGCTTAGTCCGTAGACCTACACCTCTTTCTATACCTTGCATTCCTGAACCCTATTTGCTAACTATTTTCGAGAACTTACAATAATTAGCAGAATTTATAAAATGGGTTAAGAAATTTATTTAATTAAAATCATCGCTTTAGTTTCTGAGAACTCACCCGCCGTCAATCGGTAATAATATACACCACCCGGTAAAATGCTTGCATCGAAAGTATGCGAATAAGCACCCTCAGAAAATGGCTGGTTGATAAGCATTGCAACTCGCTTACCTAATACATTATATATTTCCAAACGTACATGCGTCGGCTTATTTACTTCAAAAGGTATGATGGTTTGAGGATTAAACGGATTGGGATAATTCTGCAGTAAACGAATAGACGATGGTTTTTGAACCAAATTCTCGTTTGAAGTCACCATTTTTGGTTCAAATGTTCTAATGGGCACCGGATTGGTGGCTGTGCTGTTTGAGCTTTCGTTTTCTAAAGCATCAGGCCCCGAAAAGGTCCAGTTATTGCTATTAAAAATTGAACTATCTGCCTCTGTAAAACTTTTGCGATATGCCCAGCCATCGGTATACTCCCAGCTGGTACCCGTTCCGTCTACATCAATTTCTCCAAAAGTGTCAATTACAATTTCACTGCCTGTAAATGCTTTGGTTGAATCAAAAAATAGCTCAACAGCATCATCTCCGTTTACGGCTACTCCAAAAGTGTCGTTGAAGTCGGGATCGAAACCAAACCAGGCATTAAAATTCGAACTTTCTGTGGCTACATAAATGAATTCATTTTTGGCTACAGATCCGCTTAAGGTAAATTCAACACCATCAGTGCCGCCACCATTACTTGCCGAACCTATCCCAAACATTCCTAAATCGGGGATGTCTGTTAATGCAAAAAGTTCTACTCCTTTTGGAGTTCCACCCGATAAAGTAGCATCGAAAATTCCGGTAAGAATCAATGATTGTGGTCGAGCAGTAGGTCCTGTAATTACGGTATCACCTTCTTCTTCGATCATAATTACCAGAATTTCATCGGCGATGTATTCATCATCACTATTTCCCTGAGTCCACCGAACTTCTGCTTCTTCGATGCGTGAGTAATCAGTAAGGGTTATTGCACTACCCGCAGTATCCTGAATTTGAGTTCCGGCATTATAACTAAACATCGTGCTTCGGTTTGCACCTTCGTCATTATAATTAAGAACAAAACTACTGTTTTCGATATCGATTATTGTACCAGTAACGGGATTTGGCACCGGATCAGGCTCAACAGTTCCTCCACCGAAATATGCACGTCGTACTAAAGTAGTGTCGTGGATAAATGGGTTTTTATTCCCTTGCACGCCTTCCACAGCGTTACTTCGAGTAACTTCTGCGTTATCAACGGGATCTAAATCGTGCCAGGTTAGCAGCACATCCTTCATGCCATTAAAGAAAGAGGCATCATCTGCTACATTACTTCGGTCTTGGTAAATGGTCCAGAAATAGAAAATAGCTCGCGCCACATTTCCTTTGTGATCTTCCCGAGGTTCGAAGCGACTTCCGTTATCCAATTCACTGTATAAATCAATGTTTGATGAGGGTATAGATGATTGATCACCATCTAAATAAAACCATTTATCGGTGAGATTATCCGGAATTTCATCGAAAGGATAATTACTGCGTGCAGAGTTAGCTTCAATTCTGGTAGGATAGAGATGATGAATATCGCCTCGCATAGGTTCATCTTTATCAAATAAGCCTTGTGGCCACGTGTGCTCGGTATTAATCCCTTTATTGAACGCATCGCCCCGAGTATTTGCGGTGATCGTGAAACCGGTGTACACGCCAATTATTTGTCCGTTTTTATTGTCGATGGAGCCATACATGGCATCTCGGGCACTGTTATAACTTTTGGGGCTTGTTGGTGTGAAATTATCCTGTAGATAATCAATCAATTCTGTGCCTGTAAGTGATGGCTCTATCAGGTCATTTTGAGCAAAGGTTGGTGAGAAAACCCCTAGAAATATGGCAATTAAAAGGGTGTTGAAGTACAGAATCGATTTTTTAAACATCTAGATAAAACTCTTATAACTTTTTTGTGACAGCCTTTTAAAATACTGACACTTTAAGAGTATTACTTGATAAGAGTCATTTTTTTCGAAAAGGATTGCTCGCCCACGTTAAGCACATAAAAATAAACTCCACTAGCATTATTCGATGCATTCCATGTTATGGAATAAGTGCCGGCTGAGTACATTGAATGTGCAAGTGTGGCCACTTTTTGTCCTGATATGCTAAACACTTCTAAAGAAACCTCTTGCAGCGAAGGAAGCTCGAAAGTGATGTTAGTTGAAGGATTAAATGGATTCGGGTAATTCTGAAATAAGGTTACTTGCTGAGGAATATCGTTTCGAGATTCAGTGGAAACTTGTAATCCATTTTCCATTCCAGGACTTCCTTGTTGGTATGTTGATGCCCTCCAACTTTCGGCTAAACTGTTATCGCTTTCATAGCTGATAAGCTCTAAACTGAATCCTTCGCCATCCGCAGTAACCGGCCATGGTGCTTCATCATCATAAGTCAGTGAATCCAGTAATAAGCCGTCTGCATTATACAAACGAACCTGATCGCTGTTTCCTGAAAGTCCGAATCCCAAATCTCCGATTACATTTTTAATAGAAGGATAGACGACTTCAAATTTCGATAGTTCTTTCGTAATTACTAAATATCCATTGGGTTGTAATTGAGTGCCTTCAGGAATGGAAAATGAATGAGTATCATCGTCATCTTTTACTACAAATCCACTTACATCAATCATATTATCTCCGGGATTATAAATCTCGATCCAGTCCTCTGAATCATCGGCTTCATCGCTGTGATACATTATTTCATTGATGACCAGTTCTTGCCCAGCTTCCGAGACCTCAAAATTAGCTTCTAATTCTACACCTGCACCTACTTCGATGGTGTTTGATTGGGATTGAATATCTCCTGTCCAACCTATAAAACGGTAACCCGGACGAGCTACCGCAGTTACTGGTATTTTTGTACCTGCGAAATAGTTGCCTGTCCAGTTTTTTCGGTCAATTTTTAATCGATTCACCTGAACATATCCATGATCTAAATCGGAAACCGAGACGGTGAGTGGAGTTAACGCACCCACTCCAAATTTGCCTCCACTACTTCGAGGTTGTCTCATAAATCCTTCCACATAATCCGGACGTTGATTGGCAAATTCTTTCAAAATTCGGATTTGATCGTTCCATCCTGAAACCGTTCCTCCCCAATTTCCACTTCGGGTTTGATTGGCCATATGTCGCGGAATTTCGGTAGCGATTAACCCCGCCAATGAATCAATCACCTGCTCAACATAAGTGGGTTTGAAGTTCGAGTTCAACATATCGGCAAGACGATTAACAAACATTTCCCTGAACTTCTCGCTTTCAACCAATTCTCGAAAAAGCACGGTAGACCAAGGTGGATTAGGCCAGCCGGGTCCGTTGGGTTCAAGGGCAAAGTCGATGGTGTTATGCCAAGCCTGCCCGCCGTATGAAAGATTAAATCCAAAATCGGTATCGTAAAGAATCCAGCGCCACTTGCCTCCTTCCTCACGGCTTCGCCAAATTTTCACATTGTTTCCGGGCCAGTCGGTATTGGCATAATAAGTCTGGGCAACCATATAATCGATGTAGTTATCCATGTCTATCAGTTCTTCAACTTGCATAAAAAGCTCCGGATCATTTAAATCTGATGAAACAACAAATGATATCATCTTATCATAATCCTCTACGCTTCCATGCGTTGCGCCAAAGCTATTCGGGAAATCTCTTTCGCCACCACCTTGCAATAAATCAATATTATCGGCATTTGCAGTGCTATTTGATTCTATGAAGTGCTCATTGATCTTTTCCCGGATATTATGAATCCCCCAATATTCACCATTCAGGTAAAGTACCGCTGGGCGAAAAGCTTGAATATCATTTTGTGTATTCTGAACAAGTGAGGTCATCAATCCGTCTCTAAACATCGAATGACCCTGAGAGGTAAAATCATTGCCGGAGTTTCTAAGTACGATGCTTTGAAAGCTATCAATCTCTTTATTTTCAAACATTTTATACTCAAGGGCATTTGCACCATATTCACTTCTAAAATAGATTTTAAGTGATTTGGCCGGATTATTTCTACTCCATGCTCCGCCGATTTTTGCGCCAGCACCAACGCCAAATGCTTTACTTCCGTCCGTTTCGAATAGCTCTATGTGAATAGGTATTTCCCAATCTTGATTCCAATTAGCTCCACCATTATCGTACATTCCCCAGGCAGGAATTCCATTTGTTCCTACCACATAAATACCACTCTCATCGCTCCATAAATTATCGGGATGAGTAGACACCGTGACAACCGGTAAATTGTGTGATTCATTTATGAAAAAACTTTCTACCACTACATCGCCGGGCACTTTTCCGGATTCGATAGTTCTGACTTTTACCGTAGTTGTTGAGCTAATTTCTACTGCTCCATCACCAAAATGAGGAGATGATTCCGTAGGCACACTTCCATCTAAGGTGTAGTACGTTTGTGAAGCGTTATCAGAACTTACTATATCCAACTGAACAGGCTGCTCATAAAAACCACCTGTAACGTTTAGTTCAGGTGTATCAGAACGGCTGACATATCCCTCCGATTCATTGGCAGAACCGGGAGTTGGTTCGGTAAAAATGAATAATTGTGAACCATCCAAAGAGCGGCCAAAAGACTCATCCGCAAACAATTTGGGGTAGGTGATTTCGTCGATGATGGTTCCATCTGAATTACTCAAAATAACCGTTTCGCCTTGTGCGCTGAGTTTAAAATTCGTGTGAGGAAAATCGATTTGAATATCCTGTAAACCGGTTGGATCTGCGGCTCCTCGTGCGTTTTGCGGTTGCTGATTGTAGCCTACACTTAGAAAAGGTATGAGTGTTAAATCGGAACTGCTTTGATTAAAATTATGAACTTGGATCGCAAGTACGTTTTCACCTTCTAAAAGGAGCTCACGTTTGTTCTTGAGATTGATGGTGGGCAATTCATCACCGAAAACAAGGCGAGGCTCGGTAAAATTATCCGCTCCTTGATCAAAAGGGATTGGATTTGCTCCGGTGATGTTGGCTCTGCTTATCTCTTCTCCATTTAGAAACGCTATGTACGCGTCATCGTAATCGATATGGAACTTCAGATCATTAATGCTCGAAGTGTCATCAAACGTAAACATTGTTCGGGTAAACACCGACATACTTCCGGCCGAAATTTGTGTTACATCATCTTCATCTCCGTAACCAATCCCAAATGTGCCGCTTTGCCAGGAGTTGTCTATGAAGTTGGGAAGTGTCCATTGAGTACTTACCGCCGATTGAGGTACAAGGTATTTAGTTTCGTCATTTTCTCTGATCATGGTTTCCCAATAAACCACACCACCGGTTCGATTTTTATCGGAAGCAAATAAGAGTAAAAACTCGCCGGGTTGAAGCAAATATTCGGGCAGAGCAAATTTATCTAGTTCTTCAGGGTCGTCGCTGATAGAAAAATTGCTAAGTTGAACAGCGGTTTCAGAGATATTTTGAATTTCTATCCAATCGGGAGAGTCACCGTCTTCATCAAAAATCACATTCGAATTGCTCGCGCTAATCTCATTAATCACGAGCTGGGCTGAAGTTTGTCCACCGATGATGAAAATCAATAAAATGGTAGCCCAACATTTTTTCAATAACTGCCTGATCATCATATGCACAAAAAACTCTCTAAATGGAATGGATTCAAGTTAGCTGATCTTGAATTCAATTAGTAGATAAGAAAAATTCTCTAATGCATAAAAAAAGCCCGGATTTACGGATAATCCGGGCTCTTTAAAATGAAAGGAACTACTTAAAGTCCGAACGCATCACGGCCTAAGAAAATAGCGGCATCGCCAAGCTCTTCTTCGATTCTTAGAAGCTGATTGTATTTCGCAATACGATCAGTACGGCTCATGCTACCAGTTTTAATTTGTCCGGCATTGGTTGCCACCGATAGATCGGCAATAGTTACATCTTCAGTTTCTCCTGAACGGTGAGAAATTACCGAAGTGTAGCTGTTTTTATGCGCCATTTCGATAGCATCTAAAGTTTCTGTAAGGGTTCCGATTTGATTTACTTTAATCAAAATTGAGTTTGCAACACCTAGACCTATACCTTTTGCTAAACGCTCAGTGTTAGTCACAAATAAATCATCGCCCACTAACTGTACTTTATCGCCGATAGCGTCGGTTAGTTTTTTCCAAGCATCCCAATCGTCTTCGTACATTCCATCTTCGATAGAAATAATTGGATATTTATCTACCCAGTTACTCCAGTACTCAACCATCGCATCGGTATCTTTTTTAGAACCGTCGCTCCATTTAAACTCATACAATCCTGTTTCGGTGTTGTAGAACTCGGAACTTGCAGGATCCAAGGCAATAAGCACGTCATCTTTTGGAGTGTATCCTGCTTTCTCGATGGCTTGCATGATTACTTCCAGTGCTTCTTCGTTTGATTTTAGGTTCGGCGCGAATCCACCTTCATCACCAACAGCAGTGCTGTACCCTTTACCGGCCAATACTTTTTTGAGAGTATGGAAGATTTCTGCACCCATTTGTAGTGCATGGCTAAATGATTCTGCACCGGCAGGCATAATCATAAATTCTTGCAAGTCAACGCTATTATCAGCGTGCGAACCACCGTTAATAATATTCATCATAGGTAATGGCAGCACTTTTGCGTTTACACCACCTACATAACGCCATAGCGGCATTCCTAAATCAGCTGCGGCAGCTTTAGCAATAGCAAGCGATACGCCCAGCATAGCGTTTGCACCTAATTTGCTTTTGTTTGCAGTGCCGTCTAATTCTAATAATAACGCATCCAGTTCTGTTTGATTGAAAACCGGTAACCCTAAAAATTCGTTAGCTATTACTTCATTTACATTCTCTACAGCTTTCGTTACCCCTTTTCCAAGGTATACCTCTTTATCGCCATCGCGAAGCTCAACAGCTTCGAATTCTCCGGTGGAAGCTCCGGAAGGAACGGCAGCGCGCCCAAAAGCACCACTGTCAAGTATTACATCTACTTCTACGGTTGGGTTACCGCGCGAGTCGATTATTTGTCGTGCAGTGATATCTTCAATAAAGCTCATTTTTTCTCCATTTTTTGTTCAATAAGTAAGTGTATAAAGGTACAAGGAATAATCCGGTACCTAAAGCGGCCATAAATTAAGTGTGTGTGATGAATTTAGTGTGAACCGCTGTTAAAATTCTGATTCGCAAAAGATAACTTTTTTTGAACTGAAATCTGTGGCAATCATGTGATATGGGTTAGTGACTAAAGTGGGACAAGTTAGTTTGCAAGCTTCAAACTCGATATGAACTTCGATTTCATTTTCTTTTTCGAGCACTTGTACAATTTCATATCTATGCCCTCCTACAGATTGCCTCCCTTTGTAAGCAACAACAATCATTTCATTTCCAAATAAGAAACCATTGGTAACCGGGCCGTAGAAATTCTCATACTCTACATCGTTTTTAAAAACGTGAGTTCCGGTATAAGAGCCGCCGACATCTGCATTAACCAACGTTCGAATAGTGAACTCTTTTTCGATAAATGTGTTTATGGTATTGTCTTTGCAGGCAATCAGAATTATTGACACAACCAGAAGACATTTAAGCATGCGCATGGTATGCTTTATAGGTCTGATTTGACAGACAGGTTAATTTGAATCTGTAATTAGTGTTTATATTAGAAACAATCACCTATTCATCGAACAATTATTTATGAAACACCCTTGGGTTATACTTTTTGATATCGACGGTACTTTATTAACTGTTGATTCTGCTTTCATTCGACCACTTTTACGCGACATCGTTTCTGAATTAAATATTAACTACCAAGGCGTAGAAACCGATTCTTTTTCAGGCAGAACAGATCATGATATTCTTTCTTCCTTTTTGGAGCACAATGAGCAGGCTGCATCCCAATATCAATTATTAAAAAGCGGCTATTTAGAACGTTTAGCCAAAGAGCTTGCTCCTCAGCATGTGTTAAAACATGAGTTTGTGGACGATGCCATTAGCTTTTTCTCTGATTCATCGTTCGAAATTGGGTTACTCACCGGAAATTTCCCAAAAGCTGCTCAAACAAAATTGAAGGCAGCAAATATTCAATTGGAAATCAAGATTGGAGCTTATGGGGATCTTCATAAAGACCGAAATATGTTGCCGCAGATTGCTTTGAATAAATTTGAGCAGTTGTTCGATATAGAAGCAGATCCACGAAAATTTGTTGTAATCGGTGATACCCCTCGCGATATATTGTGTGCACAAAGTGCGAGAATGCGAGTAGTTGCGGTTACAACAGGTTCGTATTCCCGCGATAAATTGGCTTCTTATCGTCCCGATTTAATTATAGACTCGCTGAAAGAGCCTGAAGTTTGGTTTAATGCTTTAATCGGTAAGACGATTAATCAAACATCCATCCAATAATGAAAGTTATCTGAGCAGAACCGAAGTATTTTACAGGGTCGTTGGCAGGTCGAAATCCTTCAGGAAAGTCTGGGAAGCCGTCACCATTTTCGTCAATTATTCCACCTCTACTGTTGATAATAGGCGCATTGGGCTCCATAATCTGTAATCCTTGGTCGAAGTAGTAAAAGGTGTAACCAAACTGCAGAGTTTGTAATCGGGCAAAGTTATCGCCAAAATCTATTCCGAGTACTAATTCTCCAGTCCAGCCAAGTTCCCAATTTGCATCGCTCCATCCTTGGAAAATATCGTTAATGGGCTCAACCCCAAAAGTACCGTATCTAAAAATATCATCTTCACGATATCCATTTTCGTTCAGGTCTTTGAAGTATGGAAGTGTAACAGCAAAGCTGGGGCCGGCACTCATTGAAGTATGCACTCGAAAATTATCGGAAATTTGACTCGCAAATAGGCGTCGCTTCAATCCGATAGTGGTTGGAAAGGTAATCACTCGTTGATACTTACTCGCTATTGTTCGATTGCCGAAATAAATATCGATGTGTGTTTGCTCACTTGGGTCGCGCAAGCCTGCAATTTTCAGATTTATTAGAGCCTCGGTATATGGACTAAGCCCCAATCGGTATTGCGCGCCAACTCCAAAACCGAAATCATTTAAGCTAAAATTGAATCCAAATCCCCTTTTGTAGCCCTCGTCATATAAATTTTTCGGTTGGATTATCTCTTGAATTTCCGGTTCTCCATATTGTGCAGATACCGGAGTGGCGAGCGCTGCTATCAATACAAAAAACGTGATAATGGTGGGTCGTAATTTCATGTAGGTTAGTCTAAAACTTTACGTTCATTTCGAATAAACAAAGTTACAACGAAATTTTCTCCATTTTCTTATTGTCTTAAATGCATAACCTGTTATTTTCAGCACAGCAAATTTTCGTTATTAAAAAGCAACAAACTCGTTTATTACTGGAATGAATTCACACACAACGTATTTAGTATTTGGCCCCTCCGCAACTCTCAAGCGCATGTCAACCAAAATGTTTACTGAATACCCACCTAAGTTCCTGCATTCCAGAAACTTCGAGAGCTTACAAACGAACATGGATGTTGCAGTTTACGAAGAGTACGAAAAGCAAATCAACTCTAGTATTACACTCACATGCATCTTTGAAACTACTCCTCAGCACAACAAAATCATCCTGAAAAAAACCGGCGGACGCATGGGATTTCGGGGAAGTTCGCTCACAGAACAGCAAAAAATTGAAGAAAGCGTAATGGATTTTATCTTTGATTTTGCGAAACGTTATGGGTTAACGGTTCAGGAAGAGACCGTATCTGACACCAAAGAAGAAGAATAGTTTATGGCCGAATCCCGCTCCGACTGGACGGTATTAAAAATGCTGGAATGGGCAACCAGCTTCTTCGAAAGCAAAGCAATCGGCAATGCCAGATTTAGTATCGAATGGCTGTTAGCCTATGTACTAAAGGTAAAACGATTAGATTTGTACTTGATGTACGACCGCCCATTATCGGCAGAAGAACTGGAAACTCTACGCCCTTTTGTAAAGCGAAGAGCACTGCATGAGCCTTTACAATACATAATTGGGGAAACTGATTTTTTTGGATACCCTTTTAAGGTTGCACCCGGTGTATTAATTCCCCGCCCTGAAACTGAACAATTAGTGGAACTTGTTCTTGGAGAGCATAAAAATACCACCGAACTTACTGTTATTGATATTGGCACGGGTTCGGGATGCATTCCAATCACCTTAAAAAAAGAACGCTCTGATTGGGCAGTAACCGCTACCGATATTTCGGGAGATGCATTAGCAATCGCTAAGAAAAATGCAGAGGTTCTTCAGGCGGAGGTAAATTTCATTCTGAATGATCTATTTAATCCTTCAACAGAAGTTACAGGGCTAACTGTTGATGTGTTAATTTCTAACCCACCTTATATTTTGAACGAGGAAAAAGCCTCGCTCGATATTGAGGTAAAAGACTTTGAACCCGAACTCGCTCTATTCTGCGAAAGCACCCATAAGATTTACTCAGCCTTAAAAAACTTAGCGGAGCAAATTCTCGCTGTCAACGGGAAGATTTACCTAGAGATTAATGAACGCTTTGGCGATGAGGTACTCTCACTTTTTAAACCTCCGTTTTGGGACGCAGAACTAATAGTTGATTATGCAGGTAAGCACCGCTACATAAGGGGCATATTTCACGGAAAAAAAAGTGATTTTTAATTTGATTTTTTTCCTTTTACACCACTGAATAAAATGTGGAAAACTTGTGGAAAAAAATTAGCGGTTTTAAAATTTTCGCCTACCCCCTTTTGAATAGTATGTTACGCCAATATTATGCGCCCTTCATATAAATTTCACAAAACTGCCATAAACAAAATAAAACACTGTCTTGCAGTGGTTTACAAGCATTGCATCAATGTGGATAACTTTCAAGTAATTGCCAACTCTCCGTTTGACAAGTGAGGAATAATTCATCATTTTCAAATCGAATTGACGCACTTGGGGTCTAATTCTGCTGTGGATAACTGATCCACTCATCGAATCGATCAACTTAGTACTGGAGGAAAAAGAAACATTGCAAAAGGTTTCAGCAGAGACAGCGTGGGACAACTGTCTGGATATTATTAAGGATAACATTAGCTATCAAAAATTTAAGTCGTGGTTTGAACCAATTAAGCCGGTTAGTCTATCCGATAACACCTTAACTATTCAGGTACCCAGCCAATTTTGGTACGAATGGCTGGAAGAGCACTATTATAATATGCTACGCTCTACCCTGGCAAAAGTGCTAGGACCGGAGGGAAAGCTTGAATATTCAATTTTGATGGAAAAATCGGAGCAATTCGAAAACAATCGTGCAGTGCGTCTGCCCCAGCGCCCTATGCCACCGGTTCAACCGCAAAACATCAATGGTTATCCCGAATATTCGCCGGAAGTAATTGAGAACCCTTTTGTAATTCCCGGCATCAAAAAAACTAAGATCGATTCAAACTTAAACAGTTCGTACGTATTTGAGCGATATATAGAAGGAGATTGTAATCGTTTAGCTCGCTCAGCCGCTATGGCTATTGCTGATAACCCCGGAAGCAATTCATTTAATCCTTTTTTCATTTATGGCCCTACCGGTTTAGGAAAAACCCATTTAATTCAAAGTATCGGTAATCGTGTAAAGCAAAAGTTTGGCGACGAAAAATCGGTGTTGTACATCTCTTCTGAAGCATTTACGAATGAGTTTGTACACGCCATCCGAAACAACCGTGCCAGTGAGTTTTCGATGTTCTACCGCAACATTGATGTATTGATTGTAGATGACATTCAGTTTTTTAGTGGTAAAGAAAAAACACAGGAAGAGTTCTTCCACATTTTTAATGCCCTTCATCAAGAAGGAAAACAAATCGTTTTAAGTAGCGATCGTGCTCCGAAAGATGTGCCTGATATCGAAGAACGGCTAATTTCTCGTTTTAGCTGGGGATTGAGTGCAGATTTGCAAATGCCGGAATACGAAACTCGTTATGCTATTTTAGAGCGTAAAGCCAATGACAATGGCATTGAAATTGAGCCGGAAATTATTGAGTTCATCGCTCATAATTTCAAATCGAATGTACGTGATTTAGAAGGAGCTATCATAAAGTTATTGGCACATGCATCGCTGCAAAACATCGACGACATAGATCTTGCGATGGCAAAGCGCGTACTTAAAGACATGGTGAAAGAATCGCACACGCAGATCTCCATCGAATCCATTCAAAATTACGTGTGTGATTATTTTGGAATTGATACCAATAAAGTGCGTGAAAAAACCCGAAAGCAGGAAATTGTAGAAGCACGCCAAATTGCGATGTATCTCTCTAAGCGGTTTACTAAATCGAGCTTAAAAACAATCGGATTACATTTTGGTGGACGCGATCACTCTACGGTAATCCATGCTATCTCTACTGTTGAAGAACGCATGATGACCAGCCCGAAGCACAAACGTATTCTTGAGGAATTACATCAACGCATAGAAGTAGCCAGCCTTTAATGGACACATTGAGGTTAAAAGGCCTCAAGTTTCGAGGCATGCACGGTGTATTTGAGCATGAAAAGCAGAATGGAAATAATTTTGAGGTAGATATTCTAATCCGAACCTCGCTACGAACTTCTGCTTATTCCGATAATTTAAGTGATACCATAGATTACGCTCAGCTACACGATTGCGCCAAAGAAGTGATGCTTGGACCTTCCAAAAACTTGATAGAACATCTTGCATTTCAAATTGGGGAAAAGATTTCAGTGCGATTTCCATCCCTTAACCATTTTGAAGTGACCGTACGCAAACTAAATCCCCCTATCGAACATACTTGCGAGTATTCTGAAGTAACATTGTCATGGCCCGGACTATAATTGCGTTAGGCTCTAATCTCGATAATCCACACACACAACTAAAAAAAGCCGCTGAGTTTCTTAGCAACCTATCTGAAGCTCCGATAAAAAAATCTTCCATTTATTTATCGGAACCCATTGGTCCTTCTGAGTTTGATTTTCTGAACGCCGCAATCTCGATAGAATCTACACTTAGTGCTGTTGAACTTTTTGAGGAGTGCAAAAAGCAAGAACATGCGCAAGGCAGGCCATCACGTTACCCCAAATGGACGGCCCGCCCGCTTGATTTGGACATTATTGCTTTCTGCGAGGAAATCATTGATTTGCCAAATTTACAGATACCTCATCCTGAATACAGTTCCCGATTATTCGTATTATTGCCCATTCAGGAAATCGAACCAAATTGGGTTGACCCGAAAGATCATACCCCAATAGAAACACTGCTCAAAAAAGCACCAAAAATGGCCATCCGAAAAACCTCGCTGAACTGGTAATATGTCGAATCCACTCGATTTTATAGCAATAGAAGGGGTAATCGGAGCCGGTAAAACCTCGCTCGCAAACTTATTAGCCGAACGCCGTGGTGCACGTTTAGTGCTGGAAGAATTTGAGGATAATCCTTTTCTGCCGAAGTTTTATGAAGACCGAGAACGCTATGCTTTTCAAACACAACTCGCTTTTCTGGCAAGCCGTTTTAAGCAACAACAAAATATGATGAGTGGTGATTTGTTTCACCAGCTTACTATTTCGGATTACATTTTTGATAAAGACCGTATTTTTGCCCGACTTAATTTAGATCAGGACGAACTCGCACTTTACGACAGCATCTTTAATATAATGACCGGGATTGCTGCACAACCAAATCTTGTTGTTTTCATTCAATCGTCTGTGGATCGCCTGATGAAAAACATCGACCAACGAGGCCGTGATTACGAACAGCACATTACACCGGATTATTTAAGAGATTTGAACAACGCATATAATCACTTTTTTTATCACTATAATCGCACACCGGTTATTTTCATCAATGCAACTGAAATTGATTTTGTTAACAATCCGGAGCACTTAACGTACATCGAGGAGCAAATTTTTGAGCGGCCCATCCACTCAAACACTCATATTCACATAGCCCCTTAGTTATGTTAAAACTTCTTTTCTTTTTACTGCTTTTCTGGTTGATAAGAAGATATATACGTCGATTGTTCTTACCTTCCAACGGGCGCAAACAACATTTTACTCCGCCTCGGCCAAGATCACGATCCGGACGCAGAAATCTGGATCAGATCGAAGATGCCGAATTTGAAGACTTATCCGACAACACAAAATAAATTCATGAATTTCGAGGAAAAGCTTAATAAAGGGTTCGAACTTTTTAGAGATAAAGACATTGATCATAGTTTAGATACTGCAAGAGAACTACAAAAAGAACAACCGGAGGCACACGAACCTTTCTATTTGGAGGCGTTGATTTTTCAACAACTTAATCAGTTCGAATTAAGTGAAAAAGCCATCAATAAAGCCATTGAACTTGGCGATGACAATGCAGCCTATCTCAATCTGCGCGGTAACTTATTTATGCAGCAGGAAAAGCTGGAAGAAGCAGAAAAAGATTTTGATTCCGCGATCGAAAAAGGGGATTTACCAGGCGCCCATCGAAATAAAGTGATGTTGATGCTTATGACCGGACGCGGACAGGAAGCTGTACCTTATCTAATTGGTCGCATCAAAGCAGATCCACACGATCCTGAAAACTGGATTCTAATGGGCGACATGATTAAACGTGGTGGACAGGACGATAAAGCGCGAACTTATTACGAGCAAGCGCTAAAAATTGATCCTGATAATGAGTATGCTCGCCGTCAACTAGACGAAGAATAAATCACTCAACTATTTTCGGGGACAGATCGTCATATTGAAGAGTTGTAAAAGCTTGGTCGCTAACCCTTCAATTTAACCATCATGAAACGAACAATATCTACACTATCAATTTTTGTATTGACTGCCCTATTCTCTGCAACAGCTATTGCACAGCCCGGCAGGGGAAACAGAGGGCAACAAGCTAATCAACGGATGTTGGATATTCCGGCTGAAGTACGTTCGGAAGCCCACATTGCTGTTTTTGACGAGTATCTAAAACTTTCTGATACTCAAAAAGAACAAATCCAAACAATTGATAAGGATTTTGCCGAACGAGGCAAAGAGCTTCGAGAAGCATCCATCAATAGACAACGCCGAATGGTTGAGATGCGCGATCTTCGGAATGAGCACCAACAGGCACTGCATAAAATACTAACCAAAGACCAATATGCAGTATATCTGGAGGAAAAAGAAGCCATTCAATATGATATTCGCCAACGCCTGAGAACTTATTCCGATAAAGGAAATAAGTGAGCGTTAACCCGGCTTTAACCAAGTCGGGTTTTTTATTTTCGTTGAATTTTGGAGTGGAAAAGTTCTATCTTTGAAGTCTTGCAATTAAGCTCACGTGGCTTCCACTGCGTTTAGTACTTCGTGGAACATGGGAATTGGTAAACGCTTCCCGACTCACCGTCGGGATGGGAGAATCCAACATAGCTTCGTGAGCGCCGTTCGACGGTTTTGATTTATTGACTTTTTTTATGCTCACGTGGCGGAATTGGTAGACGCGCACGCTTGAGGGGCGTGTGGGAGAAATCCCGTGATGGTTCGACTCCATTCGTGAGCACTTATTAAAGCTCGTTTCTTAACAGAAGCGAGCTTTATTTGTAATACTTTCGTTACAACATTGGGCAACATGGAATGTTATTTTGATTGTGAACAGTTTCATTAGAAAATTGAACTCATGAAAAAATATTTATTCATACTCTTATTCCCTTTATTTGGAATACAGACTTTACAAGCTCAGGAAATGGAAAAAACTCAAAATATTGAAAAAGCCACCTTTGGCGCCGGTTGCTTCTGGTGTGTGGAAGCAATTTATGAACTCGTTGAAGGGGTGGTTCACGTGGAATCCGGTTATTCCGGCGGACATATAGAAAACCCTTCGTATCGGCAGGTTACTTCCGGGCGAACCGGTCATGTTGAAGTTGCCCGAATACATTTTGACCCTTCGGTAATTACTTATGAGGAGCTTCTCGAAGTTTTATGGCACACCCACGATCCAACCACCTTAAATCGCCAGGGCAATGACGTTGGTCCAATGTATCGTTCAGTGATTTTTTATCACAACGATGAGCAAAAAGCCATCGCTGAACAATCATTAAAGAAAACAGATGCTTCCGATCTTTGGGATGATCCGATTGTTACGACCATTGAGCCACTTACCAATTATTACGTGGCGGAGAATTATCACCAAAACTACTTTGAGAATAATCCTAATGCCGGGTATTGCTCATTTGTGATTGCACCTAAAGTGAAGAAATTCAAAAAAGAGTTCGATTATCTTCTAAAAGATAACCCGGCTTTTTAGCCTTTTTGAAAGTCCGTTTAAACAACGGACTTTTTTGTTTTAAAGAACTGTAGAATGGGTATTTTTACTCACTTTTAATTAAAGTGTTTGCAATGAGATTACTCTTAGTATTCGTAGTTAGTATAATTTTTTCTACGGGATTAAAATCACAAGTGTCGTTAGTACCTGCTAGTCATCAAGTGTACGAGTGGTTACATCTTCAACGTGTTAAGGGTAATATTACCAATTACAGCTACGAAGCCCTGCCTCTTACTCGAAAACAAATAAACGGTTTCTTACAACAGGTTGAAAATTCAGGAAAACTAAATGGAATCGATGCAAGGCTCTTAAAGTGGTATAAACAAGAGTTTTCTGTAGAACAGCTAGAGATTGATTCTAAAGAGACATATTTACAGGGGTGGGAAGATGATATTTTATCCTCAGCAAAAAGTAAACTAGAATTCCTGTTCTCCGATAAAGAACCGCATTTATTCGTGTTCTTTTCTGATAGCATTCATTGGGTGGTTGATTATTCTTTTGGTGGTGGAACACTTATTATTGACGACCCCCTTAATAATTACGCCCAAGCAGCCGACATCACCTACAAAACACTTCGCACTTACGGCACTATTTACAATACACTTGGCGCGCATGCAGAAATTTCTAATCCATATTCATTTACTGCCGGTCAATTTCGTTACCATCCAGAATGGGGTCAAACATTTGATGGAAGACAGCGTGGAAAACTCTCTACTATTTACGCAGAAGCTTTCGCAACTTTTAGTTATAAACAATTAGGTGTTCATATTGGAAACGGAGATCTCATTATAGGAAATAGAGGTAATGAAGCGCCTATTCTAAGGCAAGAAGCGGGGAATTTCGATTGGTTACGTGTAAACTTTGATTCTAAGTATTTCCAATACACTTTCTTGCATGGAGCACTAAGTACAGAACCTACACAAGTAACATTAGAGGGTTTTCCTGGCGTAATTAGCAGGGTATCTCCCCAAAAATGGTTTGCATTACGTAGAATCCAGCTTACTCCAGCCCCATGGATCTCAATGGCATTTACAGAATCACTTACGTATTCCAATCGACCAATTGAATTAACTTATTTAAACCCCCTTTTTCCCTTACGGCTTGGTGAATTTGAAACAAATGACAAAGATAATCCTATCTGGTTCTTTGACGGGACGATAAGGCCTCTTCGTAACTTAGAATTGTATTCAACTATAGGAATTGACGATCTCTGGTCGTTTAGTGATATTTTTGTACCCACAAATAAACGCGATAGGGATGTATCTGTAGTTAGTTATCAATTTGGGATGAATTTAACTTTGCCTACATCAACTATTTTAAATGCTGAGTTCTCTCAAATTGACCCATATTTTTATACTCATAAATTCTATCTAAACACTTACTCAGACTTCGATTCACCACTTGGCCCCAGTATTGGGCCAAATTCAAGACAGTATTTTATTTCAATAAGACAGTGGCTACCCTGGCGATCCTTTTTTGAATTTTCTTTAGCCAATGCTAAAAAGGGCTACAACATAGTTGATTCAAATGGTTTTTTATTACAAGATGTTGGTGGCGATCTATTTGAAGGGCGCCAAACTAGCGGTGAAGATACTGTTCTTTTATTTTCAGGCGACATCCACCGATGGAATACATTCCGGTTTAAGTTTGAGGTTGAGCCGTTCAGAGGTATAAAAGTGTTTGCTGATTATCGAAAAAGAATGATGATCGAAGGGGATCAAATTGACGATTTTGACATGCTACTCGGTGGCTTGGAAGTGTATTTTTATCCTGGAGTTCAGCGCTTTATCAACAAAATTCCAATAGTTAACAAGGCATTCTAATGAAGCACATAACTTTCCTTTTCGGCTTTACTTTTTTACTGCTCTCTGCTCCGGTATTAGCCCAAGATCATGATCATTCTGAAGTGACCATGAGTTTTGAAGAGTACGAACCCACTTCCACTCTTATCATTCCGGGCGAAGAAGTTGTACGTGCCAAGTATCCGTATGTGGATGTTCACAGCCATTTGTGGCGAATGGCAACCATGGATTTGAATCAGACTGTAGCTGAGATGGACAGCTTGAATTTGCAAGTGCTTGTAAACCTTAGTGGTCGTTCCGGTGAGCAACTTGCAGCAATGGCTGATGCCGTACAAAAAACTGCCCCAAACCGATTCATCATTTTTGCGAATATCAATTTTGATGGAATCGACGATCCTGATTGGACCGAAAGAACAGTCGCTCAACTTCAAGAAGATTACGATAATGGAGCACGAGGTCTAAAGATTTTCAAAAACCTGGGACTTACTGCTACCGACTCCCAAGGAAATCGGATTCAAACTGATGACCCACGTATCGACCCGGTTTGGGCGAAATGTGGCGAATTAGGAATTCCTGTTCTCATCCATACCGGAGAACCGGCCGTTTTCTGGGAACCCATCGACGAAAAGAATGAGCGCTGGCTGGAAATGAAGCAATTTCCAAGCCGTCACAGAGGCGACTCTACTAAATACCCGAGCTGGGAAGTGGTAATGCAGGAACAATGGAATGTATTTCGAAAACACCCGGAAACAACCTTCATCAATGCACATTTTGGTTGGATGGCTAACGATTTGCAACGCTTAGGAGAACACCTCGATGAGTTTCCGAATGTGTATACCGAAACGGCGGCTATTATCGCAGAATTAGGTCGGCAACCCCGATTTGCTCAGGAATTTTTTATCAAATATCAGGATCGAATTCTATTCGGTAAAGACACTTACCGACCGGTTGAGTTTCATACTTATTTCCGAGTATTAGAGAGCGACGATGAATATTTCGATTATTTCCGTAAACGCCACGCTTTTTGGAAAATGTATGGAATGAATTTACCTGATGAAGTACTTAAGAAGGTGTATTACAAAAATGCTTTGAAAATTATACCGGGCATTGATAAATCTCTTTTTCCCAACGACTAAACAAAAAACACTACTATGAAATCTCTCTTAAAAATTGCTGCTTTAGCGGTACTAACTTTGATCGTGACCGGCGATACTTCCGTCGCTCAGGAACGTGGCGGTTCAAATGGATTGAGCCCTGATGCAATGGTTAGCCAAACCATATTTAACAGTTCAACCATTACGGTTACTTATGGACGTCCCGGTTTGAAAGGTCGAGAACTTTCTTCGCTTACTCCAGCAGGTGAAGTGTGGAGAACCGGAGCAAACGAAGCTTCGACCATTACCTTTTCTACTGATGTAAACTTTGGTGGTGAGCCGGTTCCTGCGGGCACTTACACATTGTACACCATTCCCGGTGAAAACTGGACGTTCATCTTAAATAACGTCCTAACCAGAGATGACGGACGTCCTGCTTGGGGAGCGTATGGCTACGACGAATCACAAGATCAAGTGCGGGTGCCTGCTGCGGTAACTGTTAATGATGCACCATTTATGGAGCGTTTTGCCATTTATTTTGATGAGTTAACGGATACAAAAACTCATCTTAACTTACATTGGGGAACCACTAAAACCGCGGTCCCGATTACGATCGACTAATTTAGTTTATCAGAAAAAGGGCGGTTCATCCGTCCTTTTTTTTTACCTTTACGGGATGAAAAAACTCGCTCTACTCACCACTTTCATCCTTATTCAAACTCATCACAGTTTTGCTCAATCGAATTCTGATTGGTTATTTGACGACTCTAGCTTACCCACTATTCACATCTCCATAAATCCCGAGCATCTCGATTCCATTTTCATCAACAATTATAGCGATGTGGAGTACCCCGCCGAGTTTGTGCTTACACGTGGTGCCGTTTCTGATACGGTATCAAACATCGGATTTCGCATTCGTGGAAATACCTCCCGAGCTTCCCAAAAAAAGTCCTTCAAAGTGTCATTTGATACCTTTGTGGATGGGCGAGAATATTTGGGATTAGATAAGATGAATATCAACGGAGAACATAACGATCCGTCTATCATCCGATCGAAATTAAGCTGGGACACTTTCGCAGCCTTGGGTGTAAAAGCACCACGCTCAAATCATGTGAAGCTGTACATCAATCAAGAGTACTACGGACTTTACATGAATGTAGAGCATATCGACAATGAGTTTGTTGAGGATCGTTTCGGGTCGGATGCCGGTAATTTGTATAAATCATTATATCCTTCTGATTTGACATACTTAGGTGAAAATCCTGATGATTATAAGAAAGAGCTTCATGGGCGGCGAATTTATGAACTCAAAACCAATGAAGAAATCGATGATTACACCGACCTAGCTAATTTTATCAAGTTTCTTTCTCAATCTTCCGATGAAGACTTTGAAAATCAAATTCGAGAATACATAAACGTTGATGGCGTACTACGTGTAATGGCTGTGGACATGCTTACAGGAATGTGGGACGATTACATGTTCAATAAAAACAACTTCTATCTATACCATAACCCAAATAGCGAAGTCTTCGAGTTTATCCCTTTTGATTATGATAACACCTTTGGAATCGACTGGTTTAATATTGATTGGAGTACTCGGGATATCAACAATTGGGGAAGCAATGAATACCGCCCACTCACCGATCGGCTTTTTGCGATTCCTAAGTTTAAAAACAGATTGCATTACTACATCAACATCTTGTTGGATACACATTTTAATGAGTTGACTTTATTTCCTGAGATTGATCGCCTCAAAACAATGATACAAACAGCAGCCGAAGAGGATATGTATCGCACTCGCGATTACGGATATTCCATCGAAGACTTCAATAATTCCTACACAGAAGCCTTAGGAGCGCATGTTAAAAGTGGCTTAAATGAATACATCACAAATCGATATAACTCTGCGAAACAGCAACTTCAGTTAACTAACATTCATCCAGTAATTCAGAACTTTGATTGGGAAATCACACAATCAGGTAGTGGGCCGGTTTTAAAAATTATTGCTCAGGTTATGGATGACGACACTCCAACAATTACGGCCACTTTTTCGGGCGACCTCGACGGAACATTTCCTTTACATGATAGTGGCGAACAAGGTGATGAAGTATCCGAAGATGGTTTTTATACTGCGCTTGTTCCACTTTCATCCGTACAAAAAGAATTTTCCGTATTTGTTGAGGCTGAAGACCTACAAAATCAAACTGAACGCTACCCTTTTAATCCCTCAAATACCATAGATATTGAACTTGCCGGATCCAATACAGGATTGTTGATCAATGAATTTATGGCTTCTAATTCGTCAACCATTGCCGATGAATCGGGTGCTTTTCCGGATTGGGTAGAACTCTATAATCCAACGGAAAGTGCAATCTCACTATCGGGCTATTACTTAACCGATGATCTTGCTAATCAAACCAAATGGGCTTTTCCTGATACGGTCATTCAGCCAAAGGATTTTCTCTTAATTTGGGTTGACGATGACGAAGAAGACGGCCCAATGCATGCTTCGTTTAAGCTAAGTAAATCGGGTGAGGATTTGGGCTTATATCATAAAAACGGAGATGAAATCATTGCTGTTGACGCATTTACATATGGCGAACAGCAAACCGACATTTCGTATGGAAGAGAAGAAGACGGCGCTAGTGGCTTTGTATTTTTTGATGCTCCAACACCGGGCGCTTCAAACAACGGAGAAACTTCAATTGATGACATCTCGGTTGAAGATCCACAAGGATTTATTCTTCATCAGAATTACCCAAACCCATTTAATCCCAGCACTGAGCTCTCTTTTACGTTAAACCGAGCGGATGAAATTACGCTAAAAGTGTATGCGATAAACGGTGCTTTAGTTCTCACTTTAGCTAGCGGGTTTTACGCTAGCGGCACTCACACTCTTCGTTTTAATGCCTCTCAACTTGCTTCGGGTATTTATATCTACAGACTGGAAACTAAATCCGGTCTGTCGTTATCCAAAACAATGAGTCTAATTAAATAAATACAAATATGGGATGACTAACGGAATACTACTGTTAAGTCACCCCATCGTTTACCCGACTAGAAGTTAAGGGTCAGGTTTAAAAAGAAATTACGACCGGCATTTACGAAGTAACCGGGTTCGTCATTCACTCCGTCGAAGTCCACATCAACCATAGCTCCGCTGGTGTAATAAGTTTCATCAAGCAGGTTATTTATCTGTAGCTTCAACTCCGCATTTTTATATGCAAATGCTAAAAAACTATCGGTTACAAAAGAGGTTGGCACAACATCGTTAGCATTATTTTCAAGTGTCAAATACTGCTCACTTAGATAGGTAGCTGTAAGCCCTATAGTGAACCCATTTCCAATTATATACTCCACCGATTCGTTGATTTGCAGTGATGGCGTGAAGATGGGGGTGATATTTCGAAACTCAACACCATTTGCATCTGTAAAAGTTTCGATTTCAGCCTGCATCACTGTGGCGTTACCTGTAAAAGTAAGTTCTTTCATAGGTGCATACGCCCATTCCAACTCGATGCCAGCACGATAACTGCTTTCGATGTTTTCTCTTTTCTGAACTCCAAACGCCAATACTTCGCCAATTGGGGCAATTTCATCCTTGAAATCCATATAGAAAAAGTTCGCAGCTACTGCCAGTCGCTGAAAATTAGCCTTTAAACCGGCTTCGATATCGGTTACATATTCCGGACCAAAATCATCTGATCGAGCTTCTGCGTAATTATCGTTTGTTAAACTAAACCCACCAAAAATATCGATTTTTGTAGGTTCACGGCCTGTTCTGCCAATCGATGCATACACTGATGTTGCATCTGAAAGTTTATAAGTTGCTCCAAATCGTGGATTCACAAAACTCCAGTTTTTTACAATGTCGCCTTCAGGAGCTATTCCCAAAAATGAATAATCCGGCTGAATGCTGAGCTCCATGCTTCGAACTTGAAGATCAGCCGTAACCAACAACTTATCCGTCGCCCAATCGGCTCGTGCAAATGCGCTCACTTCATCTTTGGTAGATGTTTCCAAGTAATAAGGATTTTCGAAATCAGGAGTTACGGACTCTTCATTCGTTCGATCGAAACGATAAATATGGATTCCTCCGGTCAAGTCTATCTCATCCAGTCCATAATTGGCATTCACCATCAACCCATAGTGATCGTTGCGAAGTGGATAATTTATCTGATCAAATCCTCCGTTACCGTCCGGGTAGGTATAGAAATAATCCCCGGATGCTCCCCCATAATACAGTGAACTAGTTGTTGTGAAGTCCTCTGAAAACAAGCGAGTGTGCTGGATTTGAACAAATCGTTGCCCGAAATCATCTTTATCGTTTTCGTTTAAGTAGTTGATGGTTTCATCAACAGCAAGATCTGATTCTGCCACGGCTAAATACCCTAAGCCATTTTTTGACCGTGCATCAAATGCATTGATCTTAATCAGATCTTTTTCCCCAAAATATCCCCCCGAGAAAAAGAAAGAATAGGAATCGGTGGAAGTATTATCACGGTATCCATCCGACTGAATTTTACTAAAGTTGGTATAAAATGCCCATTTATCATCGACTAACCCTGAACGAGCACTGGCATTTAATCGAGATGTAGCAAACGAACCGATTCCTGTTTGAATGCTTCCACCCTGCTCACTGTTTTCGAGATTTACGCTTTCGAAGTTGATAGAACCTGCGTAAGATGCAACCCCGTTGGTGCTGGTTCCAACCCCGCGTTGAACCTGAACCGACTCAAAACTTCCGCTGATATCAGTAAAGTTTGAAAAGAATACACCGTGATCGATCATATCATTTAACGGAACACCATTTAAGGTGATGTTTATCCGCTCCTGACTGATTCCCCTCAGGCGCATTTGTCCTCCATTAAACAATCGCGTTCCCGATTCACTGTACGAAGTGATTGAAGGAGTTAAGGTTGCAAGGTAAAAAATGGGTTGTTCGCCCTGATACTCGCGCTCAATTTCTTTTCTGGAAATGGTGCTTTGTGTAACCGGGTCGATGTCTTCGGCTCTAACCGCCTCGATAATGAGTTGCTCCAAACTTAATGTTGGTACCAGCAACACGCGCAGGTTATTTTCGGCTGAAATCAGCTGAGTTTGATAGCCCACAAAACTGATTTGTAGTTCTTGTCCCTGGCGTGCTTCCAGTTCAAAACTACCGTCGAAACCGGTTGCGGTACCGCTCATTGTTGAAACTAATACCACATTTGCGCCGGCAAGTGGCTCGCCGTTTTCAGCGTCCAGCACTATTCCTTTGATGGTTTGCGCCGCTGTTGAAGAATTGAATAGAAATAAAAAAAGTACGACTGTAAACAGTCGGGATATGTGTGTTAACATAATCCTCCATTTAATGATGTTAAATTAATGGAGGAGGCAAACGAATGCATGAATGGCAATCTGGTTTCCCTCCGCCGGTATTATCCGGATCAGGTAATCAGGGTATGATCTCAGTCTCACCAAGGCGAGACACCCCTAACCGATGCTCAAATATACGCACTATTTTCAGAGCACATCAACAAGATTTATGGGTTGTGCATTTTATTTGAAATACTCCTGTGGGGAAACGCCATATTCTTTTTTGAAGGCCGACGAGAAATACGATAAATGCCGAAATCCCACTGCAAATGCCGCTTCCGAAATGGATAGCTTTTCTTCCTGAATCAATTTCATGGCTTCTTCAAAACGTAATCTTGCAATGGTTTTGTTGATGGTTACTTCGCTTACTTTCCGCCATTTGCGATACAAAGTAGATTCACTCATTGCCAAAGCTTCTGCCAACAGTTCTATGCTTAAATCGGGATTCCCTAAATGCCGTGCAATAATCGAAGTTACTTGTCCAATTAAAGGATGTTCTGATTCAGCAATTTCCGATTTGGTAACCTTCTGCTCCCGACGTAATAATACTTTTATTTGCAGCAGCAGCACATTGTTCTCGATAGGTTTGGTTAAATACACATCTGCCCCCAAATTCAATCCTTTTTGAATATCGGCTGCGCTGTCTTTTGCCGTTAAAAACACAAATGGAATGTGCTTATAAGCGTTAATGCTTCGTATGGTATTCATCATTTCTATTCCGTCCATTTCCGGCATCATGATGTCGGAAACAATAAGCTCCGGCGAAAACTCTTTGATAATTTTGAGTCCCTCTTTCCCATTTGATGCAACTCTAACTTCATATTCGCTCGAAATAACCTGAGCGATGTATGCCCGCATATCTTCATTGTCCTCAACAAGAACTACTCTTCGTTTTTTGGGCATTCCTTCTTTTAAGTCAATCATGGTTTCGTTGAACGGAACGGGTTGGGGAAGCTCCAAAGCCTGTTCAGCAAATTGATCTTCAACTATTTCTGATTCCTCTAAATGCTGTTTGCCTAAAGGAAATGAGATTTCGAACCATGTTCCCTCCCCAACAGTTGATGTTACCGATAGTTGCCCTTTCAATCTTTCAACAAAACCTTTTACCAAAGTAAGCCCGATTCCTGTCCCTCCCGATCTGGTAATCAATGAATCGCCTTGATAATAAATATCAAAAATATGTGCGAGCTCCGACTCCGGTATTCCAATTCCGGAATCTTCAAAAACAATGGTCGCCTGCTTATACGATTGAGTTATCCGAATGGAAATCACTCCTCCTGCCTCAGTAAACTTAATGGCATTGCTGATCAGGTTGGTACAAATATGATCCCATGCATTGATATCCAGATAAAGCATAGTGTTTGGCTCGTCTATTTGGATGGAAAACGAAATGTTTTTCTTAGCCAATTCATGTTCGAACTGCGACGCTATTCGGGTAGTAATTTCTAGAATATTTATGGGCCTGAAAATGATATTCAGCTCATTGGCATTGAGTTTCGAAATATCGAGCAGTGTATTTACCAGCTTTTTTAAGCGTTGCGCGTTTCTTTGCACCAATAACAGCGACTGATCATTTTCTGCCGTTTTTCCTGTCCTTTTTTGGATGATGTCTTCTAACGGATTCAGGATCAACGTAAGCGGAGTTCTAAGCTCGTGGGTAAAATTGGTAAAGAATCGCGATTTCGATTCCGACAACTCTTCCAATTGCCTCATCGCTTGTTCCGTTTTTTCCTTTTCCTGAACCACCTCAAGTGTACGCTCGGTAACAATCTCATTAAGCGTTTCTTCTCTCTTTTTAGCTTGATTCATAGCCAGTTTCAGAAAGCCGAAGAAGGCGCCAATAACTCCAAGAATCATCAGAAAAATAAAACTCGCTGTCTCGTAAAAACGCGCCGGCACAAAAACTGTCATCATCTTTTCAGCTTTCAATGCTTCTCCATCTATCCCACCGCGAATACGAAGAGTATGTGTTCCGCTAGGTAAGTTCGAGAAATTTGCACTCCGTTCGTTCCCAATATTCACCCAATCAGTATTTACACCTTCCAGCTTATATTCGAATTGTAACTTATTCTGAGAAGTGAATGTGGGCAAAGTAAAATCGATACTCAGTTCTCGAACCCGTTCCGGCAATTCAATAACATTGTTCGAGCTAAGTGTTAATGCTGAATCTGCAGATTGAATATTTTCTACGATGATCGTTTCTGGCTGACTGTTGCCATCCTCTAAATGCCATTCCGGTCGCGTGTATACTAATCCGGCTTGATTGGGGAATAAAAGCTTGCCATCGGTGGTGATAAATCCTGCTTTTTGAGTACCTCCATTGCCTTCAATATTTACCAATCCATCTTCTTCCGAAAAGTGCTGCACCAGCAGATTTTCTTTTCCGGCTAAGTAGGCATTAATATTCCGATAAGAGATTCTCATAATTCCCCGATTGGAATTCAACCACAGATATCCGTAATCATCTTTTATTATCCGATGAAGCGAATTGTCTTTTAGTCCATCGTTGGTAGTAAGCGAGCTAATACTCACAGCATTAAAAGCATCATCTATAATCACTCGATTCAGTCCTTTATCTTCGGTAGCAATCCATAAAGTATCGGCACTGAACATGGCTACATCACGCACAATATTGCTTGACAACCCATTTTGTGCATCAATAAAACTCACAATCCCAGAGGTTGTTAAAACAGCAACTCCCTGATTCTTTGTGGCAAATAAAAGCGTTCCGTTTTCTAATTCGGTAATTGCTTGTACCGAGCCAAGTTGAGTTGAATCAGCATCCCTGAAACGGGTAATGGAATTATTTTCTTGAACAAACAAACCGTAGTCTGTGCCTATCCAAAGTCGACGTTTCTCATCTTCGTACAAAACATTGACAAGTCCACTTTGGCGTGAAAAATCCAACATCTCCCAGGAATCAGTTCCATATCGTTTTTTCCAAACATCAAAGTTACCGGCGTAAATATCTCCATTTTCTGTGATTTCTACGGTGCGAAAAAAAGGCTGGGTAAATCCCGTGCTTGTATCATTTAAATGTGTAATCGCAGAATTGCTAACAGTAAATACATAGTTATTGAACGCCGAAACCCAAATTTCTCCTTTGTGTTCATTTAATCCATAGGTGTTTTCGAAGCCGGGATGACTTTCAGCACCAATCGTAATTAGTTCGTTTTTTCTTATTTGATATACTCCCCCGCCATTTGTTGCCACCCATATCGACTCGTCATTTGCACGCATCAGATAAGAAATAGATCGAGTAGGATTTAAAACCGTCTGCCCATTGATAAACACAGAATTATTAAATATGGTGATTACTTCATCCAGCCCACTATTCCATGCATTGTCCTCGAAATAGGATTCCGAATCTGAAATCTGCTCTGTGTTACTAAATCTATTTTCTCTTTTATCGAATCGGAAATACCCTTTGTTTGTACTCAAAAGAAGTTGATCGTTTTCAATTTCGATTGCATCTCTGAATTCTATTCCAGGGGCAAGAAAAAAGGATTCCGGCTGATTTCCAGAAGACACTTTGGTGAGATACCCGTTATCGCTTAGCAACCAAAGAACACCATCTTGAGTTGGCACTAAATTGAATACCGATTCAACCCCAATTTTAAACTCCATTGTAGAGTGCACTAAAAACACTCGATCATTTTTAATTCTGTTTAGCCCATTCTCATCAATGAAATAGACACTATCGCGACCAAATGAAAAACTGTTGTTAAAATGCACATACGTACTAGGGTCATCAAATCGCTCAAACTCAAAAACACCATTTTTTGCTTTAAAAAATCCTGCACTCGTAGTAATTAACACGGTCTGAGTATCGAACTTCGCAATTTTATACCCTTCGATTTCTTCTAATCCTTCCAGATCTTGCATGCATAACAGTTCACCGTTTCTATACCGATATACATTACGTTGATCGTCGGTAAGCCAAAGTTCATCTCCGAATTCGCCTACCCATGCAATTCTGTTGCTTCGTAATGTGGGCGAATTAAATGTATTGTAAACCGTAAAATTTACCCCATCGAATCGGGCAAGCCCATCGTTGGTTGCCATAAACAAATACCCTGAGTGCGAACCGCTGATATAATTCACCGAGTTTATTGGCAAGCCATCTTTTACGGTAAAATTGCGAACTGAGTGCGCTCCCGGTAACTTTTCCCAATCAAAATTCGCTATTTCTCCCTGATAGGATTTTGCAAACTCCGAACCCATCCCCAAAAATATAAATAAGATACACCCAATTACCCGTTTCAAAATGAGAGAATAATTAAACTAATTGACAGAATAGTATAACTCTAATTGCTATAGGATTCAGTATAATTTTCTGCAGTTAAATCAAATAGTGATGGTATCAGATGAGAATACGTTGGGTTGACAGGAGCAAAATTCCTACTTCAAATTGTTTTATGTGTAGTTCGGTTGATGGCCATTTTTCCATTAAGCACTTTGAGTTTACACACATTCAGCAAAGAATAATACTTGGCTCGAGTCAAGCTACTTGCAATGGCTGTTACAAGGAATACAAGCATTTGATGCACGAACAGAAACAATTGCAACATGAAAGAGACCAGCAATATCTACATAAACTTTTAGGTTCAGCCTGAACCAATGCTAACAGGGGGATGACCTGATCGATGCAGCTAAACTAGCTGGCTTTAGGGGATGGGGGAATGGAAAGTAAATCTTTCTGTTCCCCTACAATTTTCTGTGAACAGTCTTACCTTAAGGGAAATAAAAAATCTGATTTCCCTATGTTTAAAACTATTCGAATAATACTTCCTGTTACGTTGCTACTTATCGCATGCAACACTGCGACCAACGAGATGGGTACCTCACCCGATATTTTATCTGCTGACATCGAGAAGCATGTCACTTTTTTGGCAGCCGACGAACTTAATGGTAGAGAAGCCGGTACCGCCGATGAAGCCGTAGCTGCTAACTACATTGCTGATCTTTTCCGTGATTATGGATTAGAACCGGCAGGTGATGATCGGACATTTTTCCAGGAATTCACCATCAACACTTCCATACTTAATAATCCGCATTCTACAGATACAACGGGCGAAAAACGACTCTCAAAAAACGTAGCCGGCTTACTTAGAGGAACCGGCGATTCGGATGAAATCATCATTGTAGGTGCACACTATGATCATCTTGGATATGGAGAGTTTGGATCCTTATATCGAGGAGAAACTCCGCGTATTCACAACGGTGCTGATGATAACGCTTCCGGTACCGCAGGCTTAATTGAATTGGCTGAATATCTTAGTAAAAATCGCCCTGAAACCGATGTTCTATTTCTCGCTTTTTCGGGAGAGGAAATGGGTTTACTCGGATCTGCACATTATGTAGAAGAACCCACGGTTGATCTTGATAACGCTATCGCGATGATCAATCTGGATATGATTGGTCGAATGGAAGAAAGCAAGCTGATCATATTTGGTATTGGAACCACCGCCGACTGGGAAGACATCCTACTGGTTGCAAATACCGATTCACTTAATTTGGATTTGGTTGAAGACGGCACCGGCGCGAGTGATCACACGAGCTTTTACTACAAAAATATTCCGGTATTGCATTACTTCACTGATACCCACTCAGATTACCATCGCCCATCCGATGATGTAGAATACATCAATTACGAGGGAATTGCACTGTCCATGAGCCATCTTTCGCGAGTGATTGAATACCTTGATACTATTAACAAAGAGCAGATGGCATTTATTGAAGCACCGGGCGAGCAACGCCAAAGCATGCGCTTAGAAGGTCCCACTCTTGGAGTGTTACCTGATTATGGTTACGATGGAAAAGGCATGAAAATTACAGGAACCAATCCCGGCCAACCGGCAGCAAATGCAGGCTTGCAAAACGGAGACGTAATTATTGGTCTTGGCGGCGTGGTGCTTGAAGATATTTATGGATATATGGGCGCCTTAAATACCTTGGAAAAAGGACAGCTTACAACCATTACAATTTTACGTGATGGAGAAGAGATGACGTTAGAATTACAACTGTAATCTCCATTTATGAGTTCTTTCTTTGCAATCATTAATGGCACAAGTGAACTCATTGAAAAAGCAAAAAATGTGAGTGGCTTAACACGTTCACTCACTAACAAATCTACTTTTACTTTACTAGCCGATCCGCCAAACGATCGGCTTTTTTATGTGGATGAGAATCCTAACTCGCAAGGCTGGATTGTTTCAGGAATTGGGTTACATCCCTATCCTGATCTAAATCTACTAACTACAGAGGATTGGAACCGAGTACTCACAACTAAAATCTCAAGATTTGAACAGTTAAACGGACATTTTGCCGGACTTTTCTACTCAAACTCAGAAATTAATCTTTTTACTGATGCCGTTGGTTTACGAAGCCTTTATCTATGTACGATAGGTAAAACAGAACTTATCTCCACCCGAATCGACTGGTTGATTCCCTTTTCAGATCAAGCGATCGACTGGTCACTTTTTGGGCCTTATTGGCTCGCTGCTAATCCTTTTTCAGGACAAAGTTTTGTTAAAGGCATTACTCGACTCCGAGGTAATGCTAGTTATTCTATGTCTACTTCAAAACTTGTATTAAGCCAGAAAGAATGGCTTCCGGGCCAACAATCTGTTCATATAGAAGGATTTCTCTCTAAATTGGCAGTCGGTATTTATGAGAAAAAAGGTCAGCTCTCGCTTGGTTTATCCGGTGGACTCGACTCGCGGGTTCTACTCGCATTATTCGCTAATCAAAATCCACCCATTTCTACTTATACCTTTGGTGGAATTGGCCATCCTGATGAATCTGTCGTTCATGAATTGGTCGAAAAAATCGGCGTTGAGCATCAGAGTATAAACTATGATTCCTCTGATTTTAGCCTTGAACAGCTTTCGGCTTTGACTTTACGATCTTCATTAAACAATTCAATTTTCGATCAGTTAACCAATGCATTATATCAACAACTTGGGTTGCAAGGTTTAGCCAGCATCGATGGTGGTGTAGGTGAAATTGGAAGACGGCGATACTTGAAAAATCTTGAGCTGAGAGGAAAAAAGTTTATTTATGAACAAAATTATGAGCATCTAATCCCATTTTTTTATGCCCCAAAAGCTGATTTCTTCAACAATGAAATAAACCAACGAATGCATAACGGCCTTAAAAACGACCTGGAATCGGCTTGCAAAAATATGCCAGATGTGAATCAAATGGGTTTAGGGAACTGGCTTGATTTATTTTCAATAAGAACACGCATTTCGAACATTGCAGGATTAACTCAGGAATGGGTGGATGACACGCATTTTCATATCATGCCATTTGCACAAAACGACTTTTTAACCGGCATACTTTCCCTGCCCGAAGATGAGCGAGAAAATGCCAAACTATTCCGATCACTCATAAAAAAACACCAACCGATTCTTACTCAAATTCCGCTGGTTAAAGGTGATCACCAGTATCCTTATTGGATGAAAGATATTTCTGCCACAATCTGGAACAAGATTCAAACTCGGTTTGGGCGGCCATACACAAACACAATGTTGCCTAAACTGTTACATAAACATCAAACTGAAATTCGGGATCTGTTTTCTTCAAAAGCAGTACAAAACTCAGATGTGTATGACACAAATAAAGTAGCACACATACTTTCGTCTTTTTACGAACTCAATGATTATACTTTCACGTCATCGCTTAATTGGATGCTAACCTTTGAACTTTACCGAAAATCTCTTGCTGATGCGCGTTAAATTACTTTCTTCTTTGCTGTTTTTGGGATGTGCAACTATTTATTGTTCGAGTCCAACCCCACATTTCGTTGATCTTCCAGAAGATGTTCAGGCTATTTCGTTACTGGGAGACACTCTTCGTTCTACTTCAAATGGTTTACCTGAGCCACTTGAAACTCGAATAGATTCTATGATAAACGCTAAAACTATTCTTGATGATGTCGCTTCAGCACTGATCTGGGAAGCTCGAAAAGAAGCCTATCACGGAAATTATCGCACAACCATTGAAATGCTGAGCAACAGAGTACGTTCTGGGTTTTCGAGCGAAGAAAAAGCTCGTGTTCTTCGCCATCGTGGGCATAGATACATCACGTTACGAGAGTTTAATTACGCTATTACAGACTTTTCGATTGCTGCAAATCTTGTAGCGGGCACTAAAGATCGGGTTGAAGAAGATGGACTTCCAAATGCCCAAAACAGGCCATTATCTACGCTGCAAACCAATATTTGGTATCATATGGGGTTGGCACATTATCTGAAAGGTGAATATCAAATGGCGGTAGATTCGTACCAAAACTGCTACGATTTAAGCACAAATGATGATATGCGCGTAGCTGCTTTATATTGGCAATACATGGCACTTCGAAAGCAAGGCAAAGATGTTGAGGCAGGAAAGCTCCTTGATCTAATTTCAGCGGAAATGAACATTATCGAAAATGATAGCTACCTGAAATTGCTATTGGTGTTTAAGGGAGAATTTGATCCTGAAATGTTGCTAGACAATGAATCGGATGCGCTCTCGAATGCAACTGTTGGATACGGCTTAGGTTTTTGGCATGATATCAATGGTCGAAAAGATCGTGCGCAAACTATTTGGCGAAACGTGTACGATGCCGGAAACTGGGCCTCGTTTGGTTTTATAGCAAGTGAGGTTGAATTGGCGAATCTGGAGGATTGAATCTATTCGAAAATCGTATTTCGTAATTCTATAATCTCCTATTCTAAATTCACCTCAATTGTCACAAAGACTCAATTGATGCTGAAATAGTAAAAAGAACACATTATTGTTGCCTAAATCTACCGGTTGACTGGCACGTGAGACCAAAAAATCGAGCGAATCTACTTTAAGATGTTCGATTAGTCGAAATTTCGTGGAATTAGAAGTGATTCCGTTTTCATCAAATTCGATTTTGCGTATTCCCATATCTCGTAAATCGCTGGATGCTGTTCTTCTTTCAGATAATAATACACCGCTACCATCTCTTAGAAAACCCGTTGGATTGTAATAGGTATAGTCGCTTTCATCAGTAATGGTATAAACTTTTCCGCTCAGCCGATCTAGCACTTCAACCAGATTAAAATCTGAATAAGAAATGAATGCACCATTCGGGGATATTTGAGGCGAACGAGCCTCGTCTAATTGAAGTATTGTATTCGCTTCATTATCCGTTTCGCTTACAAGCACCTTGTTTCTTACCGGCTGATAAGCTCTCAATGATTGATCATCAGAAATACTGTAACGCTCGGGTTTTCTTAGTTGAGTTACAGTTTCCCAGTTTGAGAGCGCGATAGATTCTTTCGATGTCAAGTTCAGTCGCTCCCATCTTCGTCGCATATATTCATCATTAGTGCGAACCTGACCGGTAGTTTCGTTGGTATAAAACGATCGCACTTCCTCTATTTTTAGAAAATCTATAGTGTTATCAGTAGATAAGTGAGGGAAAAAAATTCGTCCGGTTATTAACGAGTCTTCACCAGACACATAAGTTTCTACACTCATAATTTCTGCTGGCTCGCCTCCCGAAATAGGTAATTCCAACACCTGCGCAGACAGCTGAACATTCGACAAAGCAAACTCATCGTTTATGCTGAATTCTCCGGTTTTCTCTTGAATGCCAAAAAATCGACGATCGCCATACTTTGCTACCACCGGTGCTTCTGCGTCATCTAAAGGAACAACTACCGCACCAAAAACATCCACCAAATAATTTCCATGCTCCGACGATACCAACACTACTCTTTCAGAAACAGCGATTAAGTCTACCTCCATCAAAAAAACTTCCATAAAAATATCCATCTGAGGCAATGGAATAAATTCGACGGCTTCTGAGTCCAGATTAAAAATAACACCCTGCTCGAACTGGCGATGGTTATCGTAACAGCGTGTAGTTGTGACCTCACGATCGCATCGATCGCAGGAAGACGGCGTTTTACTGCACGCCATTGCAATCAAAATAAAGGATGCGAAAAGAAAACGAGAACTCGGACTCATGAGACTTTTACGAATTACTAGAGTGATTAGTATACAACGTAAAACCACAAAAAAAGGCAACCCGTTTGGATGATAACTTACTTATTGTCCTCCACCGGAGGGGCGTAAAATCTCACCAGAGATTTTACAGGGGTGGTGAACGCAATTAAGGGCGATACTCATTGATTCTATGAAGCCTATTTGCGAATAATCTTGCGAATTGACGGGCAGTATTCTCATTCGCTAGATTCACCCGTAAGTATTGAATATCTTTCCAAAGTAATTTTCCGGTATGGGAATCGAACACATACAGCTCGCCATGTAAATGAGAAGTTTGATACCCATACGCATTGCCTAAAGTAAGCGCTCCAGTAAGCATTGCTTGCCCAAACTGTTTTCCTATGGTCGTATTGATGCCATCAATCGCAAATACAAATAAAGCATCAGTTGGTATATAATTTGGCTCCGATGGCTTATCCCATAAAAGAGTATCAACTGCAGCCATCAGTATTTCTTCTTTAAATAAGGGCTCGTTTTGTAGTGCATCACTTAAATAAAATGGTGCATACATAACTACACCACTATCTACTACAACCGAATCCTGAATGGAATCAATAATAAGTGCATTGGAACCATCGGCAAGAAATAACCCCGAACTTAAATAGGAGGTTGTATCAATCACTAAATCACGGCTAACCATAAGTTCTCGAAATTCTTCCGAAAATGCTTTTGCAACCGACACTTGTCGATCGTAGTCAAGCGGTCGCCCATCTCGATTTTCGAATATCAATACATCTGTTACAGATTTTACTGATTCAAACGATCGATATTGCTGTTTGAAATCCGGATAGATTTTAGCCGGATTATATTTAGGGGTACAATTAAATAAAAATGCACTGAAAACCACAGCTAACAGTGCATTTATACTCTTAGACTTAATCATTTATACAATATCAGTTGCCGGAAAAGAACACCGCATTTCCAATCAACAGTTTACCGTTGTGCCAGAAGCCTCGGTAAAATGGATTATCAATCATATATATAACCTGACCGCTTCCCATATTCTGGAATCCAAAACTAAGTGAATGTTCAAGGTTTTTTTGTGCTGCTGCTCCAACAAATCCACTTCGTGGTGTACCTGATTTAGCCACTGCAGCATTCCATCCGTTATCGAGATATTCGTATGCCGTAGAACCTAATTTCAGCGACATATATTTATCACCATAACCAAACACCAACGGATTGGTGGTATCTAAATCGAGCTCGTACACCGATCCGGCGTTAAAATTGGTGATGAAATCGCGTTCTGAATTTCCATAGATACGCAGATTTGCTTCGGGATCATCGTTGCTCTCATCTCCACCAGATTTTCTTTGGAGTGCAAATCCATCCTGACCGGCAAGAAATCTATTGGCACCTTCAACGGCAATCAATCTTCCTCCACCGCGAATCCATTCTTTTAGATCATTTAGTCCGCTTTCGCCAAATGTTCGTCCGTACGAACCGGAAGGCATTATCAGCACATCTACTTTGCTCCAATCCATATAAGCCAGATCATCCATATTCACCAAAGAAATAGGATATGAAATCTGCTGATCGAAGAAATGCCAGATATGTCCCACCATGTTACTGCTGGTGCCTTCACCTGATACCAAAACAATTTTTGGAGGATCAATTAATTGTACTGATGATGAACCAAAATCATTTCCGGAATCCACAAAACCGGTAGTTACGGCGTGTATTTCCCGATTATGGGCGTCCGCCAATGTTTTTACGATGTCATCAAATCGTGCGCCCATGGTATGATTTCCATTTCTGGTAATTACTAAGGTACCGGCAGCATAGTCTTTTCCATCAATAGAAAAAGGATTCATTGTATAACGTGGACGAACACCTTCTTTTAATAGAGAGGCTAAAAACTTCAGGTCATCCAATGAGTTCCACTTTGCAATGTAGGCATACGGGCGCTCGATCATTTCTGTATCTATTGGCATATTTTCCATTTCCACGGCTTTGGTGGTAATATCGTCGGTAAGCGCATACCCATCTACACCGTACGCATAATGCATTTCCCACGCTGTGATATCGTAAGTAACCGAATCTTCCAATTCCGGCGAAGGTTCGAATAATACACGCACCAAATTACCCATTGGTTGCTTGGTGGAAATCACGAAATCACCTTCTTCAATATTTACACGTCCTGTTTGTCCAGTTGCATAATCGAAGCCATTTGCACGGCTGTCTGAAGCAGCTGCTTGAACCTGAATGTTCTGATCGATCAAGTAGCGCATCATCATGGCTACTTTATCCGGATTGGAGCTCTTTTTTACTATATACGTCTTGTATTCGCCGCTACCATTGTTGCGAACATCATCAAAGAATTTTCCAAACTCGTCTACTACTCGATCTGCATTCATGGCCGTAATCTCCACGGTAGAAAGTCCTGATGTACTGTGATGGATTAGACGATCTCGCAATGTTAGCGTGTCTCCTTCGGCAGTTTCGATAGCTAATCCGGCCCGACTATGCCCGGCTTGTTCGTAGGTCATTCCGATAGCACCGTTAAAGGTTGGCCAGGTATCGCCATAACTTGGGTAAAATAAATCGAAGCGCTCTTTGGTGAAGTACATCCAGCCTTCTTCGTCGAAATACTTCGCATTATTGCGGCCAATCATCGTTTGATATTCTTTTTGCCAATCTGTGATGGCTTTATGAAACGGCTTTGCGGCCGGAGCAAAATAATAGGGCGAATTGTATCCTTGTTCGTGGAAATCTACATGCACGTGAGGCATCCAATCGAAATACACATCTTTACGCTGTTGTGACTCCACCTGAGTTTGCCACGCCCAATCGCGATTTAAATCAAAATGGTAATGATTGGTACGTCCACCCGGCCAAGGTTCCATGTGCTCGCGGGAAATGGGATCGGCGTCGATAAAAGCACCGGTTACAGTTCGGTTCCAGTTTACATACTGATCCCGTCCATCGGGATTTACCATCGGATCGATAATTACTACTACGTCGTTAAGCCAGGCAGTTTTTTCTGTAACTAACTCATAAATCGTATGCATGGCCGCTTCGCTGGAAGAGGTTTCATTGCCATGCACATTGTAACTCATCCAAACAATGGCTTTGGTATTTTCGGTGGGTTCCCCGGATTCTAAGCCAACTAGTTTTAAATTATTGGTCCTGATTTCCTCCAGATTTGCGTGATTTTGGCGTGAGGTTACCACCACATGGGTAAGTTCACGACCTTCGTAGGTTAATCCATAATCTTCCATTGCCACCATATCAGAATTTTCTGCTACATGTTGGAAATAGTTATACACTTTATAATGAGGTGTCCATTGATCGCCTAATTCGTATCCTAAAAACTCGGCAGGTGATTGCACCTGAGCGCTCACCGCACCCGAAAGGATGAGTATCAGTAGAAAAGTCCAGTTAGCTATTTTTCTCATAATTGTTGTTCTACATTAGTTGAAGACTCATGTCAGAAAGGATGATCTAATCCAACAATTTTGAATCTTTCATTTTAAATTCTCGGTTATAGTAAGAGTTCTTTTGTGAATCCACCAATCTGAACATAACTTTTAAAATTATTTCTATGCCCAGCAATCTCGATGTAGCCGAAAAACTGAATCTCGTATTTCAATTGATGCAGCTTGCCGGTGAAAACCGCTTTAAAGCCATTGCTTTTGATAAAGCTTCGCAAACGGTAAAAGGTCTGAGTGACGACATCAACGTATACATCGAAAACAAAAACCTTACCGATATAAAAGGGATTGGAAAATCAATTGCTGAAGATATCTACGCTTATGCAGAAACCGGCGAAATGCCCGTGCTCGAAGCTTTTAAAGAAAAAGTACCCGTTGGATTGATCAAGTGGCTGGATATTTCGGGATTGGGACCAAAAAACATCCTCAAAATTCATAAGGAATTCGGTATTACAGAAATCGATGAGTTGAAAGGATTGATAGAATCGGGTGAACTTGCCAAACTATCCGGACTGGGGGGCAAATCAGCAGAGAAGATCAAAAAATCCATTGAATGGATGGAACAATTCGACGAACGCTGCCGATTAGATGAGGCGACTTCCATAGCCGAAGATATTTATGAAAGCTTGAAAGATCTGGAAGGTGTTCAACAAATTGAAGTAGCAGGCTCACTTCGACGCGCAAAAGAAACCATTGGCGATATCGATATTTTAATTGCCGCAGATGAAGAACACATTCCCAATTTATTTGAGGTATTTACAACTCACGAGCGGGTTACAGAAATTTTGGGGAAAGGCGAAACCAAGAGTTCGGTACGAACAACAGAAGGCCGACAAGTAGATTTGCGCATTGTTAAGCCACAGCATTTTGCGGCAGCGCTGATGTATTTTACAGGGAGCAAAGAGCATAATGTGGTCATGCGCTCACGTGCACGCGAGCGTGGTATGAGCCTGAATGAATATGGTTTATATAAACTCAGTGATTCAGGAGAAACTAATTTCGATGATGCTGTTCCTTTCGAAACGGAGCATGATATTTATGAGAAATTGGGGCTCAATTGGGTTCCACCTGAACTTCGCGAAGATCGGGGTGAATTTGAGATTTATGATCAGCAGGAATCATTGCCTCTAGTTGAAGTAAGCGATGTCCGCGGTGTAATTCATGCCCACAGTACCTGGAGCGACGGTAAATTTTCTATTAAGGAAATGGCCGAAGCTTGTATCGAACGTGGATATGAATATCTTGGAATTACCGATCACTCAAAAACAGCTGCTTATGCGGGCGGACTTTCCATCGATCAGGTTAAAGCGCAATGGGAGGAAATAGATCAATTAAATGAAGCCTTCAAAGAAAATGGAATTGACTTCAAAGTTCTAAAAGGTATTGAGAGTGATATTCTTGCTGATGGGAGCCTAGATTACCCTGATGAGATTTTAGAAGGTTTTGATTTTGTGATTGCAAGCGTGCATCAAACTTTAGATATGCCACGAGATAAAATGATGGAGCGATTTAGAAACGCCATCAAGAATCCTTACACCCGAATTTTAGGTCACCCCACCGGGCGTTTGCTGCTAAAGCGTGGAGGAAGCGACATCGACTTAAACGAATTGGTGGCGTTGGCCGCTGAACACAACACTGCCATAGAAATCAATGCTTCGCCGTGGCGATTGGACTTGGATTGGAGTTATGGAAATAAAGCGAAAGAAGTTGGCTTGATGACGAGTATCAATCCCGATGCCCACAGTATCGAAGGCATCGACGATATTCAGTACGGCGTTCGCATCGCTCGAAAAGGCAAATACGAAAAAGAGCGGGTACTGAATACGAAATCGGCAGCAGAAGTGATGGAGTTTTTTAGGGCGAGAAGTTGAGCGACTAACGACTAACGACTAACGACTAACCACTAACGACTAACGACTAACGACTAACGACTAACGACTAACTAAAATATTATATCTTCTTGTAAAACAATCCATTATATGCGCTTCCTATTACTATTTTCAATCGCTCTTTTAATTAGCTGCACTTCAAGTAACAAAGACGGTATAGGCCCCGAGAACACCATCACTACCGAAAGTGGATTGCAATATTATTACCTAAAAAAGGGTGATGGGCGAATGATCGAGAAAGGTTCGATAGTGTCTACAAAATTAAGTCTGTTGGTTGAAGATGAGCTGATCTGGACATCTTATGAGGCTGAAGATTCGTTATTTACCTTTATTGCCGGGGTTTCGGGTGTAATTGATGGCTTCGAAGAAATGGCATTTTTGATGCGAGAAGGGGATAATGTGGTAGCTACCCTTCCTTACGACATTGCTTATGGTGAGGATGGTGCCGGCGAGGATATCCCTCCTTACGCTACTTTGGTGTATGATCGCTATGAAATTGTTTCGGTTTCGGAGCCTAAAAAAGTGCTTGCAGACACGTTGGCTATCGCATTTAGTGAAGCAGGTACTGAGGGAGTTCGAGAAGCTTATGAAAGCATAATAGATTCTGAATTATCTGATCAATATCACACCGATCTAGACTTGCTACAGCCTATGTTTGGCGAAATGAGAGAAAACGAACAGTTCGATGAGCTTTTTATTTTGGCAGAATATTTCTCAACCAAAGCTATCTCCGATTTCCATAAAGCATTGATGGGGTATTATCAGGTAGTTGCCTTGGAAGAACAAGATAAATTCGATCAGGCGATACAACTTACGAATCAATACTTAGGCGTCTACCCCGATGACCAGTGGTTTCAAGCTCGGTTAGTACAATTGCAGGAAGCGAATGCTGATTGAGTGATTTCTTTCATTGTTAATGGTTATTGGTTATTTGGCAAGATGTGTAGGTGCCTAGAATAGGTTGACATAAATTATCATTAAAATGGTGAACATATGTCGAAGAAGTATTTAAAGCAACGCCGCACGTTTTGCCCTACCTTACGCAAGCAAGTGGTCCGAGAAGTAGAGTCTGGTAAGCTAGG
>JANSXX010000077.1:0-1790 GCA_024742815.1 bacterium | reverse complement strand
GGTCGGAGAAGATCAGAAGGCGATGCAGACGGAGATCGACAAGCAGCGAAACCTCTTCACGGTGCTCTACTACCAGGAGGAGGAAAAGGACTTGGAGGGACCGCGTGGGGAGGAGGACATGGAGCTTGACCCTGCGGGAGATGATGAAGCAGTTGAGGAGGAAGAGGAGCCATCTCCAGATGACGGGGAAGAGTGGCTGAAGAAGATAGAGAAAGAAGAGGACTTTGAGGTCCGGCAGCTCACGCTGGTGGAGATCGTGAAGACGAGAGGAGAAGCTCTGGAGGCCGTGGCCAAGATGACCACAAAGCTACGCTATCATGGACTACCTGTCCGGCGCCTTCACAGTGATAGAGCAGGCGAGTTCACGTCCAAGAGGGCCAAGAAATGGGCCATGGAACGCCTCATCATGCGGACGTTCACTGACGGCAGCTCATGGAAGATGAATGGGCGGGCCGAGGCGGAGGTGGGGTTCATCAAGAGGCTGACCAAGACGCTGATCAAGGGCTCGGGCGTGGAGGAGAATCTATGGCCGTTGGCGGCACGGCATGCGGGGGAACGAAGATGGAGGTCGCAGCTGGAGGCCATGAACTATCCGGTCAAGCCGTTGAGGGCGTTCGGGAGTGTGGCAATGGCGAAGACCAAGGCATGGAATCACCGGTCCAAGGATTGGGAAGCCACCAGGGAGGAGGTGACCATCTTGGGGCCGGATGTCACTATGTCGGCGTCTTCGGGAGGGTACTTCGTCCAGGGGGAGGATGGGAACTTCTTCCACACCACGGATGTGATTGAGACGGAGGAACCTCCTGAAGAGGAAGGGCCACTTGCTGGTGGTGCTGGAGCAGAAGATGGACGGCCAGGAGGAGGTGGTCCCCGGAGGAGGATTACATCCAAGAGGCCGCCTGCGTTGGAAGATCGAGAATGGGAGCCGGACCTGAGGACACTGGTGATGGAATGTCAGGCCCGGGGGAGGCACATGATGGAGGAGGAATGGCGTCTAGAAGAGGAACAAGGCGCGGACCACGACATGGTGAAGAAGACCGTCGGGATGCTGGCGGAGGAGGACGCTCGAGTGGGGGCATGGTTGGCGGCAATGCAGAAGGCTGAGGATCTTGACTCTGAGGAGACCTGTGCGAGAAAGGCAACAGAAGAAGAGGTCTTTCTTCAGACCAAGACCTACGCCTTGGCAGATGTGAGGAAAGAAGTGGAGAAGTGGAGGCCTTCTATGGTCGAAGAGAGGGCGGCTTTGCTGAACTCGGGCGTGATCCGGGCCATCAATCAGCGGGAAGCCGAGGCGCTCAAGAAGGAGGCGCTGGAGAAGGGCATACCGTACGACCGGGTTCCGGGGAAAGCGGTGTTCACGAGGAAAGCTGCTACAGGACGACGGAAATGCCGTGGGGTCGCCTGTGGAAACTTCATGTCGGAAAGGCCTGCGGCGGACACCTACGCTGGAGGCATTGACGCGTCTCAAGTGAGGGCGATGGTGGCGGCTGGAGCGCAGCGGGGATGGACTCTTGCGGGGGTCGATGTGAAGACGGCGTTCTTGCAAGTGCCGCCGGGCAGGTCCAAGGACATTGTAGTGGTCAACCCTCCCACCATCTTTCAGGAGTGCCAGATCACTGAGCCGGGAGAGCCTTGGGATCCGTGTACGGCCTTACGACGTCACCCAAGAACTGGGCGAACCACCGGGACGAAACCATGGGCGCGATCAACTGGGAGATGGAAGATGACGAGGGCACATGGGCTTGCTGGTTCGAGAAAACCAAGGAGGTGAATCTGTGGAGGATCAAGAG
>JANSXX010000078.1:0-1782 GCA_024742815.1 bacterium | reverse complement strand
CGTGTTTTCGCTGAATTGCTTAAGCCTAGTGGGCGTAAGCGATTCAGGCTCGACTGCAGCGATTCCAAACAGGCTGGGCGTGGGTAGAATTGCTGCCAGACGGCCTGAATTGCTTAAGCCCACTGGGCGTAAGCGATTCAGCTGGATTTGCCCCAAAAACTGCGGGCATGAATGGACGGCTTCCTTGACTGTCCTGAACCTTCCTTTGTGCCGGAGGTGCTGCCTGAAGTGCCTAATCCCACTAGGCACAAGCGATTCAATCCAAACTTGGAATTGCTTTCCAAGAGCACGAAGTAAAGGTTTTCCTGTCATCAATTTCAAGCCATATTTGTGACGACCGTGTTCAAAGGGTGCAGAGCAAAATGGCCCTTGAGACCCTCGAAAGGTGATGTGAAGTGAAAAATGACCCTTTGCACCCCAACAGCTTTCTACAGCTTGCGCCCTTCAGTACTACACAGTTGCGATTTTCAAGCTGGAGCTGCTGAAGTGTACTTTGCGTACTGCGTGCTGACTTGTACTACAAAGTCGCGATTTTCGAGCCGGAGCTGCGGAAGTGTACTTGACGTGCTAGGTACTGAACTGTTGCGAAAATGATGCAAGTGTGATGTTAGCCAGTTTGCCCCGATTGGCGCGAAAGGCCGTTTTCATGGAAAAGTGACTTTCGATTCTCACATATTGCCTGCAAAGTCACACATTGAGCACAATGGTAGCTTGGCCAGCGTGACGTGTGCCGTGAGTGCATGACCGGAGTCCCATCCGGCCGGTTCCCAGGATTGTTGCCCTTTTCGCAAAAAAGGAACGTATAATTACTTGCCCCGCCCCCGGGCTCCGGTTCCCTTCCTGCATTCCAGTGTCTTTTCTGGATCTCGTCCTACCCGCATTCCGGTTCCTAGTCTGGGTTTCGGCCGGTTTTGGTCGGCTTCGGTTCCTTGTGTGTCTTCTCCGGAGCCCTTTGTCTTTTTCTGGGTTCTGATTTCTTGGCTGGGTGTTGGTTCCTTTGTTGGGCTCCGTTGTTGCGGATTCTGGTTCCCGCTAGTCCCCTTGCTGGATTTTGAGTTCTTTCATTGGTTCCGGTTCATCCCGCCGGCTCTTACGCCGGAATCCGATTCTTTCCCCGGATTCCGGTTCCTACCGGTTCCTACCGGCTTACCCCGAATGCCGGTGCCTACTTACCATGGAATCCCCGGATTCAGGTTCCCACCCCAGATTCCGGTTCCTACCCCGGATTCCGGCTCCTACCCCGGATGCCGGCTCCTACCCCGGATTCCGGTTCCTACCCCGGATTCCGGTTCCTGCCCCGGATTCCGGTGCCTATACCCCGGAAGTGCCTACCCCGGATTCCGGTTCCCACCCCGGATTCCGGTGCCTACCCCGGATTCCGGTCCCTACCCCGGATTCCGGCTCCCACCCCGGATTCCGGTTCCTGCCCCGGATTCCGGTGCCTACCCCGGATTCCGGCGCTTACCCCGGATTTCGGTTCCTACCCCGGATTCCGGCTTCCCCCGGATTCCGGCTCCTACCCCGGATTCCGGTTCCTACCCCGGATTCCGGTTCCTACCCCGGATTCCGGTGCCTACCCCGGATTCCGGCTCCTACCCCGGATTCCGGTTCCTGACTGGGGCAAACCTACAGCCTACTTTCATGACCGGGCCGCAGGTCGCCAGTCATACCAGAGGTACGTGCTGTGCTCCGCGTAGAAGAGGCGGGCGAAGGGGAGCAACGGGGCGAGCGCAGTGTCACCCGCGAGGCCCCCCAACATACTTGCCCGGTGGACGTGGTCAT
>JANSXX010000028.1:0-6543 GCA_024742815.1 bacterium | reverse complement strand
GAAAAACGAGGAAATAAAGTCCGCTGCAGTCAGCAAAAGCCAGGCTTCGCCAATTTGGTCTTTTGCTGCCTGCGCTAGTATTGGTGAAATCGAACGAAAAGATTAATTTTAGAATCCCAGCCTGCGCGTAGCCGGGCCGTTGGGTGCCATATAAAATTCACCTCAAACTTTAACACATCAATAAGCGATAATTAGTTGGAATCGTTATCAAAAAAGGATAATTTTACAGAAACGGAGAATCTGTAAATGAAGGTATATCTACAAAATGTCGAACAGGATGAATTAGTAGAAGCAATAATTGAAAAAGCTGATAATGGAGATATGCCTCTGAAAAAAGACGGATGGCAATTCAATTGGAGAAAACTATCAAAAATAGAGGGGGCACAATTCTATAAGCTTACTACGGTTGACAAGCCTGAAATAGTTGAAGGAATTCTAATGCTGACTTTGATAAATGGAGAAATCCCTTATATGAACAATATTGAAGTGGCGCCACACAATTATGGATCGAACGGAAAGTTTGAAAATGTTGCTGGATCCCTACTAGCTTTTGGATGCTACAAGAGCTTTGAACTAGGAAAGGAAAACTATTTAGGTTTTTTATCATTTGATAGCAAAACCCAGCTTATTGAATTGTATCAAGAAAAATATGGTGCAACTTATGCTATGGGGCAAAAGATGTTTTTTAGCCCCCAAGCAGGGAAAGAATTAATGAGGAAATATTTATTGATCGAACTTGATAAATAAGGAAAAAATGGCAAAGGGTAAAGAAGTGAATATTGGCGGGATTAATGGTCTTGGAGAGGGACTTATAAATACGAATGCAAAAGACTTTAAGGAATTGGAATCGATGATAAAAGAACTTTCCGCAGATCAAAATGAGGAAGAAAGAATGAAAAACGAATTTCTGTCTATAAGATTTCAAATGGAATCTTATTTGAATTCAGCCACTGATAAAATAATACTTGCAGGAGAGTTTATTGAAAAATATTTAAAAGTTATTAAGATCAAAAAGAAAGACTTTGCTAGATACATAAATTATGAAGAATCAAATCTGAGCGCATTATTAAAAGGACGAAGGAAAATAAATACAGATATTGCAATTAAATTAGGTAAGATTTTCAAGATGAATCCCGAAATTTGGTTACATCTCGAAAGTAAGAATGAACTGATCGGGGAAACAAAAGATAAAAAAGAAGATTACGATAAATACAGTCTTCAAGACTTATTGAAGAAAACGGGTTAAAAGTGAATACGGCACCCAACAAAGGCTAGCCGACAATACTCCGCTGCGCTGCGTACTGCGGCTAGCCGGGCCGTTATGGGCAAGGAGTAAAAAACAAAAACAGACAATGATAACAGAAACAATCATATCGTTAATTACGAGTGGGGCGGTAAGTAAAGCTATTGACGCTTTGTTAGATTACTTCGAAAAGTATAGGAGTACAAAATCTGCTAAGGAAGAGGTGATTGTTCTAAAATCGAGATTGAACCAAATAGAAAGGAATGAAAGACTGGGAGTAGTTGGTCAGAAGGAAATTTTGATTGAAAGAAATCGAATCACAAATACTTTACTTGTGCTGTTAGACGAAATTCAAGCAACAGAAGAAAATAGTTCAGAAAGCGACGAGGGTTTAAATGTTTTTATTTCGTATTCTCATAAAGATAAAACTTTTAGAGATGAATTAGATATTCATCTTATGCCATTAAAAAGACAGAAAACAATTGAGGTGTGGTATGATTCAGAAATTGTTCCTGGATTAGAATGGGAAGAGGAAATAAAAAGAAATCTTGAAAATTCGGATATTATTTTACAATTAGTCAGTCCTGACTTTATAGCTTCTGAATATTGCTATTCTGATGAAATGTATGAAGCCTTGGAAAAACACCAAAAGGGAGACTTAAGAGTGATTCCAATTTTAATTAAAGAGTGTGATTGGAGGAATACTCCTTTTGCAAACTTACAGTTCCTGCCAAAGGACGCTAAACCCATAAGTAAATTCAAAAATAAAGATGAAGCATATCTAAATGTAGTTTCACACATTAAAAGTATTGTTGACCATAGGTTTCAGGCTTCAAAGGACACAAGAAATCAGATTAACATTCTTGAAAAGCAATTGGAAAATGCGTCTGAGGCAACTAATGAAATTGAAATACTTGAAGCATTGGTTGATTGCTATAGTAGGATAAATAAGCAAGATAAAGTCAAAGAGTTAACTGAGAAAAGGAATAAGCTAAAGTTCTACTTCAATGTCAAAAACCCTATAATCATTGATGAGTTACTCATTGAAGGCGTTTCGATATTTGATGAAATAAGATGGGATTTACAACCAAATATTAATCTATTACTCGGTCGAAATGGATATGGAAAAACTCACTTATTAAGACTCATTCCCTGCTTGTTAAGAAATGAGAAAAAAATAATGGATATAGATTACAAGCTATATAATTACTCTGTTTTAAAACTATCGGTTCATCAAAATGAAGAAATTAAACTTACCCATTACAACGAGTGCCAATTTATTGAAACAATTGGAATAGTACCGATGCTTGCGATACCAGCCATAAGGAATATTCACCCCACAAGAGCTATTTCCCCTATTAAAGATGAATTAAGCGGAGAACTATGTGAGATTGGTGCTTCATATTTCATTCAAGAATATCCTTTTGACAAGTTATTGCAGGATAAACTTTTTGTATTTGGAAATGATATTTTGAAATTTAGCAGGAGGAAAAAGAGTATTGAGTCTGCTATTAATGATTCGCCTCTTGTTAAGCTTATCACTGATACGATCGGAGAATTGACGAATAACACTTTTGAAATCAAAAATGTTAAAGAATATTTCGGTCAATCAAGTATAGACATTGAAGTTTCTACAGAAGGTAATAATGAGCCAATACTTTTACAAAAGGTATCTCAAGGAACACTGTCCGTTATTTCAATAATTATTTTGATCTATTACTACCTAAAGTCTCTTTATCCCGAAATAAAGGAAAAGAAACTTTTATCCCAAAAAGGAATAGTCCTCATTGATGAAGTGGATGCTCACTTACACCCAATATGGCAACAAAAAATCGTTGGAATTTTAAGAAATAGTTTTCCAAATATTCAATTTCTGCTGACTGCACACAGTCCGTTAGTTGTATCTGGATGCCTGGAAAGAGAAGTCGCGGTTTTAAACAAGCGTAAAGGTGCACATAAATTTACACTTACTCAATTTGAGAATAATTTCATTGGGAAAGAAATTCAAGAAATCTATGACGAGGTTTTTGAAATTGAAGATGTCGATAACGATGAAACATATTTGTCTTACCTGACAAAATTATCGACTAAAAAAGAAGCAAGTATTGAGAAAAGAATCAATCAGTTAGCGTCAAAGTCAGCATTAAGTTCAAAACAGAACAGTGAATTATTAGAACTGTATAGGCTTATTCAAGTTAGCGAAATAAGAGAAAAAAAAGAGAATGGAGAGAAAGAAGAAACTGAAAATCTTAAAGCAGAGATTAGAAGATTGAAGAGGCGATTGGATGAAAATGAGCCTAAATAATTGAACATGATCATGCAAGACGGAATAACAAATAGATTAATTGAGATTTATGCTGCCCATAAGTATAATGAGGTTAGCGACAGTGAAGAGCATACAAAGTTATGTGAAGAATATGGAAATAAAGGTTGGTTTAATGAACGGAGACAAATTATATCAGCAACCAAAAAGAAGATTGAGCAGTTGGAATCAGAGAAGCCAAGTGTACAAGTTAGTGAATCATTATATCTTCTGAATAAAAGAAAAGATAATGATGAGTTAGGGTTTGATTTAGCTTACAAATTAATATATGAAACATTAGTTCCAAATTGGAATGAAAGACAAATAGAATATTTTGAAGAAATACTTTCTATTCTTGATAATTGTGGCAATGATTATTTCCTATCCTTTACGAGTCGAAAAGTAAACCCAGTGGAATTAAATATAGTTCATCTGAATTATCAGCATTTCATAAAGTATGTTTTAATGCCGAGGGATTGGAAGAGAGAGTTAGCTGATGCAGAGCAAAAAAACATAAATCTATTAGCCAGGGCAATCAATAGATTATTATGTGAAAAACTTAAAGGTTTTTACTATCCATCACATGAAGGAGATAACACGATAGTAGAAAAGAAACTTGAAGAAAATTGCTGTGCTTCATTTGCCTTTATCCAATTAATACAAAACGTTATTTTCAATTCAAGGCCTGACAAGTGTAACTATTGTCATTTGGAATATAAGTATGCAATTCAATCAATTGCGCCAGAACTGCGCTTATATATCCTTGCTGAACGGTCACATGATGAACTGGTCAAAAAACAATTTGTTGAAGAAGAATATGAGGATTGGCATCAAGAGGTTTTACAAAAAGATAAAATCCATCTTCCATTTACTGAATCCTTTAGCATTAAACAGCTAAAAGAAATGAGGTTCCAAATTGAGGAAAATCTTTCTAATAAAATACAAGATCATAAAGATAAGTTGTTCCAATCGGTACCCGCTTAATCCAAAATCACATAACGATGAAACAGGAAATACTTCACAAGGAAATAGATCTAATCCAAGCAGTGATTACTCGAATGGCGAATAACTCTTTCTTATTAAAAGGGTGGCTGATTTCGTTAGTAGCCGTAATACTTGCATTATCCAAAGACACCCTATTAACTGACGACGTAACTTATTTAAGTTTTATATTATGCTTACCTGTCCTAGTATTTTGGTATTTAGATGCGTTTTTTCTGCACAAAGAAAAATGTTACAGGAAATTATATGATTGGGTTATTGAAAATAGGAAAGATTCAAATGAGCATCTTTACTCATTGAATTATACTCGATTTGAAAATGAAGTTGAAGGAATTGGAAAGGTTATGTTTTCGAGTACTCTATTACCATTCTATGGATTTACATTTTTGGTTTTATTAGCAATAGGCTTTCATAATGTTTATTTGTAATAAGGGAAACCCAGCCCATAACAAAGGCTATGACGTCCATGCTCCTAACGTCGCACGGCGCATAGCCAAACCGTTGCCTGCAAGCATAAATAAAAACGAATGACAGAGATACTTGATGACAATTGGCTAGAGGAGTTTTTTGGCTACAGAGATGAAGAAGGCATCTTAAAAAGAAGAGAGTCTCATTGTATTGAGTTTAAAAGTAAATTTGATTGGGGTAATGAAAAGTCAAAATCTAATTACTGTAAAACTTTGGCTGCATTTTCAAATAATAAAGGAGGAGCGATTTTTTTCGGAGTAGAAAACAATCCTCATAAATTGGTAGGGATCGATAATTTTGAAGATGTTGACGACGCTGATATTACTAATTATATCAATGAGTTATTTCAGCCTGCAATATTCTTTGAAAGGAAGCTATTTGAGGTTGGAGAAATAAAAATAGGAATATTATATGCCTATAATCATAAAAATAGACCGGTAATTTGTATCAAGGACAGCTCTAAGACCTCAAGTTCAGATATTTATTACCGATATGGGGCAAAATCTACTAAAATCAAAGCCGGGGAAATGGTTAACATGATTCAAGAGATAAAGAAAAGCGAATCAGATAAATGGATGAACTTATTGAAAAATATAGGAGAGGTTGGAATCGAAAACACGCATGTATTGAATAGTTTAACTGGAGAAATTAAAAGTGACAAAAACACCTTCATCCTTGATGAAAGTTTATTAGATCAAATAAAAGTTATAGATAAATACTCAATAAAAGGAGACGGTGAACCAGCATTGAAAATTATCGGAGAAATACCTGAATTAGCTAGGGTTGTAAAAACTCATGTTAACTTTTACGAGGAAGATATATACAATGCATTTTTACTGAATGAAGAAAAGGGGAGTAGTCAAGACTTGTTAAAATTTATTTGTCAAAAGAATACTGCATATTATCCATTTTATTTTCTTCTAAACAGGTTAGGGTTTAATAAGGAAGATGCAATTGAATACTTGAGTAATCTTAAAATAAGATCAAAGGTTAGATATGATTTAATTGAAAGGATTAAGAATGACAAAAGATCCAAAAAATACAGAAAACGGTTTTCACTTGGAGATACATCAAAATATGGCCAAGTGAGAACAGAATTCGTAGATAAAATGATGGAATCAAGACCTTTGGAAATAGAAAATGAAGAATCTGCACAAAGAGCTTTGGAAAGTATTTTTAGTCTAGAGAAAGGACAATATGATTTAGAGTATTTAAAAAGAGAGATAAACCAAATTTTCCAGGATTATTATCCGTTTCAAGTGAATACGGTCAACTATCTTTTTAGAGATTCATTGTCATATATCGATTATCTTGAAAAATAAAAGCCTGCAGGCAACAATGTGCAGCCGACAATACTCCGCTGCGCTCCGTACTGCGGCTGCACAACCCGTTGGCTGCTATTTATTAAAAAGAAATAATAATGGACTACGAGGAATACTTTGACTCACTAATTGAAAAAGACTTATATTCTGAGAAAGATGAGATAATCAGAATTCTCAAGGATAATCCTGACAATGAAAGTATAAAG
>JANSXX010000085.1:0-1667 GCA_024742815.1 bacterium | reverse complement strand
TAGCGCGCCTGCGACTTGTGTCCTCATCTGTGGCAAGTTGTTCAAGATTCACACAAGCGTTGTAAGACCACATGTACCCTGTGCTCCAGTTGTACTTCATGTAGATTCCGAGCAATCCATTGTTGCCCGTGTACTTGAAGACCTGATGCTTCAACAGCTCATCCTGCGTCTGAACCCATGTCTTGTTCATGTGGATCTGCATGTGGACTGCGCTGTAGCCACGATTGAAAAAGTTGATGTAACCGCGGGATGCTCATTCAGCGATGCGCCTTGCATCCAACTGCACTGCACTGTAGCCACGATGAATGTGTCCAAGTGCTGTGTGCGGCATGTCCCTACAGAGATGTAGTTCAACAGTGTTGCAACCGCCTCAAACGAGGAGCTGTTCAACACAATGTAGTCAACCTCTGGGCTTTTGGCCCAGCCGTGAATGTGTCTCAGCTCTCCATTTGTGGTCCATGCTATAAACTCCTCTAGTTTCATGGCGATGTACATCATGTTGGATTTGTGTTGGATGGTGTCCATGTGGATTCCATCCAATGTGCGCAGGGGCTGTTTGCCGGTGATGTTCTCCTCGATGTAGCCCAAGGATGTGAGACTCACCGCGTCCCATGTCCTTGCCACTGTGATCTCTGTGGCCGGGCTGTACTCGGCAATCCTTGTGAGTCCTGTCATGGCCATGTTGTACCTTCAATGTACAGGGAAGGTTCTCACCAAATGTAGAATGGCTGCGACAGACATCAAAGACACTGTCTGAAACATGTATGGAACCTCATGCAGTAAAAAATGTACCTGGGGATGTAAAAGAGGTGGTCAAAGTCGTCAAGACAAAGATGAACCCAAAGTTGTGTATCTAAACCAGAAAGGTTGTACTGTCTCCAGGGCAGGTCCATGGCTGTACCTAACCTAAAGCTAAAACATGTGTGCCGGCTGTTTAGTTGTGAAACATACACGTGTGTCAACTGTGCAACTGTTGTTTAACATACTGTGCAACTGTGTGAAACTGGTGTTGTGTGGCCTCACAGGCCAACGTTGCACAGGTGCTTGTTGAGTGTGTCGCAGCTGACAAACTTTGTCAGCAGGTCTGATGGGTTGTCTTCAGACCTCACTTTGTGCATTGAAATGATTTTGCTTTTGACAAGTTGTTGTATGAAGAGGTGCCGTAGCTCGATGTGTTTTGCTTTCTTTGATGTGCCTTCTCTCATTGATATTGATTTTGCTGCACTGCTGTCTGTGTGTATCCTTATGTTGATGCGTACCTCAAATGCTTCTTTTATGAAGTTGCCGATGTAGAGGCTTTCCGGTGCTGCTGTACCAATTGCGTACAGTTCTGATTCTGCTGATGAAAGTGCTATTGTGGCTTGTGTTCTGCTGCCATAATGTACTGCTGCTCCAAAGAAGTACAGTACAACTCCTGTTGTGCTCTTTCTCGTTGTTTCACATGATGCCCAATTGGCATCTGTGTATGTGTCAATGTTGAGTGGTATTCGCTTGTCCTGTGTTTGTATCTTTGGTCGCAAGTTGTGTCGCATGTACCTTGTGCCCTTGAGGTACCTGATCATGCGCTTGAGCTTCTTGTTGTCAAACTGTGTTGGTGCTTGTAATGACCTTGCTAGCTCTTTTGCTCCATAGCTGATGTCTGGTCGTGTGTATGCTAGCCATTGTAT
>JANSXX010000037.1:0-4069 GCA_024742815.1 bacterium | reverse complement strand
GCGCGAAGGCGGCGCACGCGTGGCCTCCCCAGGTGTGGCGAGCGCGCCAGGCAGCCCACTCCTCCTCGGACCACTGGCGCGCAGGTCCTGCGCAAAAACGGAAAATACACACACACACACACAAGCAAATGGGCTGCATCGCAAAAGCAAATGCAAGCGCGCAGAAGGCGGTGGCCAGGGCCGGGCTGCAGCGAGCGGAAGACAGCCCCAGCTGCCACGGCTGCGCGCCCCAGAGCCCTCCGCGGAGCGGTCGGCCTCTGCGGCAAAAGCCTTGGCCGGCGAGGCTGGCGCCGAGGCTGCGGCCGGGCTTGGCGCTGGGGCCGGGGCTGGTGCTGCAGCTGGTGCCGAAGCTGCTGGGGCTGCTGGGGCTGGGGCTGGGGCTGGGGCTGGCGCCGGCGCTGGCGCTGTTGGTGCCTCGGCTGGTGCCTTGGCTGGTGCCTCGGCTGGCGCCTTGGCTGGTGCCTCGGCTGGCGCCGCAGCTGGCGCCTTGGCTGCCTCGGCTGCCGGTGCTGCTGGGGCGGCTGGGGCTGAGGCGCTTTTGGCGCCTCGGCTGCCTTGGCTGGTGCCGCAACCGGGCGCCTTGGCTGGCGCCTCGGCTGCCTTGGCTGGCGCCGCAGCCAGCGCCTTGGCTGCCTTGGCTGGCGCCGGGGTGGCTGGCGCCAAGGCTGACGGGGCGGCGGTTCCTGCTGCGGCCCGAGCGAGCCGCTGGCGCTGCCGCGCTGCCTCCAGCTCACCTTCCGGGAAATGAAGCTGCGAACGCACGCAGCAAAAACAAAAGTTGGTACTGCTGCTGCAAACGCAAAAGCAAATGTTGGTAATGATGTTGCAAACGCAAAAGCAAAAGTTGGCACTGCTGCCTGCTGCAAACGCAAAAAGCAAAAGTTGGTAATGATGTTGCAAACGCAAAAGCAAAAGTTGGTCATGACGGTGCAAACGCAAAAGCAAATTGGACAAGCGCAGACCCACATGCGGCCTGCGCTGGCGCCGCCCGGGGTGGGCAACACGCCGAACTCCGCCAAGTCGGTGAAGACATCCAGCACCCGCTTCCGCGACTGGTGCAGCGCGGCCTCCAGCAAGCGGCAGCGCTGGCAGTCCCCGGCAGGCCACGTGGCTGGCAGTGCGCCGGGCTCGGCGGGGGCGGCCGGCGGAGCGCCAGGAGGGGGGGCTGCCACCGGCGCGCGGCCCGACATGACGCGCGCGTCATAGCCGGCCGCGCGCAGCCACTGGACGGCGGCGTCTCGCGCCTGCGCGGTGTCGAAGAACACCAGGCAGGCGCCCGGGCCGGTCGTCGCCCTGCGCACCGAGAAGTGGTGCGGAGCGGCTGCCTCCGGCCAGCGGCGCGCGCCCAGCCACCACCAGACCTCGGAGCTGGAGATCTCCGAAGGGAGACCGCCAACCCAGGCGCCATGGTCCCTGTAGGACGCGGCCATGGCGAGCGTCACGGCTAGCGCGCCTAAAGCCGGCGGAGCTTACGAGCCGTAAAGCGGCTGCGCTCATGCATGTACATGTGCAACACTGTGCAACGACCAAGCGTGGCAAACGCAAAAGCGAAGGAGCCTGCAAATGCAAATGCAACTGCGTGGCCGCAACGCGACACAAAGAAAAAAGCAATCTGCAAAAGCAATCTGCAAAAGCAATCCGCAAAAGCAATCTGCAAAAGCAACACGCTGACAACCAAAGCGAGCGCATGCAATCTGCGTTGCTTTCTCACCAACGCAGGCCCAGAATACCATCACAGAAACACTACAGGCTGCGAGCAATCAGCCGGAAAGGCCTCCTGCTTCGTATGAATCTGCAGCAGGCAGATCGCCGTGCAAAACTGGCAAAGACTGCGGCTCCGCGACTGCAAGTGCAGACGGGCGTGGCACTGGAATTCGCTGCACGCTTCACACAAGTGATCCAGCTGCGAACTACCCCGCAGGCGCTTCAAGGGGCGCGGCTCTTCCTCCGGCTCAGGGCCGGCCGGCGCCACAGGCGCGGGCAAACGCCTCGCGCGCTCTCCTGCGAGAAGGCATCCGTAGTTCAGGCCGCAGAAGATGCGAGCCGCGCAACTGGCGCAAACCTTCTCGTCTGTGGTGCGGCCCATGACTTCCACACCAAAGGCGAGCAAAGCTTCTGAATCTTCGCAGCGCGCGCAGCGGCCGTCGGGCTGGCTGCCTGTCAGCTCCGGGCTGTCGGAAAGCTCTGGGCTGTCGACAACATCCATGTCACCGCGGCTGGCGCCAGGCAGGGGCAACGTGGCTTGCGAGTCTGAGGACATGGCAGCTGCGGCGCTCAAGCAGCGAGTAAAGCAAAAAGCAAAAGGGACACGCAGCAATGTCGAACATGCGTGTTTTCCGCGTTCGATCAAGCACTGCTGCGTGGGCCGCCTGAACTAATCAAAAGGAATGCCCTTCGCCCTGCACTCTTCCAGGGCTTGGGCGTGCGCTGCCCGTGCCGCCTCTTTGCCGCCAGTTTTGAGAGCCTTGGCGTAGGCCCGGCTGGCGATGCACTTGCCCGTCATCTTCAGCTGCTTCTTTCCAGGAGCACTTGAAGTGGCCGCCTGCTGTTTCGCGGCTGGCTTCTTTGCCGGCCTCGATGTCTGGGGCGGCGGCTGTGTCCTGGCCTGGGCGTCCTTGTCCGGGCTGGCGGGCTCGCGGTCGTCGGCGTCCTTGCCTTGCAGCTTCTGCTCATAGGTGACAGGCTCCACCGACAGCGCGGCCTGCGCAGAGCGAGCAGAGATGCGTGCCGAGGTCATGCGCAAAGAAAAGCAAAAAGAAAATGCTGAGCGCCTGCAAAGCCTTGCTGGCGCTCCGCGGCTTAGCTGATGGCCGCCCAAGCATGGCCATGAAGTCCGGCCAGCCGTCGTCGCCCAAGGCAGTTGCGGCATCTGCGCCCGCCGCTGGCGCGAGCACCTGCGCCGCCAGGGCGAGCGGCAAGGCCGACGAGGTCGGCCCTTTGTCATCCCAGCGGCGAACCATGGCGGCCAGGCCCTGCAAGGCAGACGCCTGCTGCACTGTGGCCTTCCGCAGCGTCCTTTCTTGCAAGGTGGGGTCGTAGGCGCACTCGCGGAGCTTGGCCAGGCAGGCGCGGACGCTGGCGCTCACCAGGTCTGCCCATGCCCGCATGGGCTGGCGGGTGAAGTTGCAGGGCTTGTCGTCGTGCAAGGAGACCAAGGCCAGCAGGGTCTTCTGGTTGCTGAGCACAGGCCCGCACCGCTGCAAGACGTTGGCGAAGAGCTCGTAGCCTGCGGCTGGGAAAGGTAGAGAGCAAAAGAAAGCACGACGCAAAAACAAAATGCAAGGCCGAGAGCGGCTGAGATGTGTCGCACAAGCGGCCTTCCACAAAGGCGGGAAGGGCTGTGGATGGCGCCGACTTCCAGCTGACTTGCAGCGCCCGTTCTAAGAGAGCAGTGAGGTCGCGGTCTTTCTTCGCCGCGAGGAAGGCTTGAAAGCACTGCATGATCTCATCCACGCTGACCTCCTGCACTGTCGTGCGCGCCCGCTTGTTGAGAAGCGCGGCCATGGCGGGCAGGGAAAATCAGGGTCGAAACAACTTGAGCAAACGCAAAACTCCCCGGAAGCGCGCAGTTTCAGAGCCGCCAAACGGACGCAAGCCAGCAAAAGCAAATGAGGCCAAGTCGTGCTTGAACTGAACAATTGCCGTTGCCGTTGCCGTTGCCGTTGCCGTTTGTGTTGCCGCGTTTTTTTGCCGTTGCCGTTGCCGTTGCCGTGAAAAGTTTATTTTGCAAGTCAATTAAGAAGTCACTAATTGCCGCGAAATGGGAATTGCCGTGAAAGTTAATTTTTACCGTGGGACTCTCTAACTGTCTTGACGGATTCGTTGGGAAGTTACCCACTCAGACCGCTCGTCAACATCCTTAGCCTGCAGCCATTGTAGGCGCCGAGCAGGCGGCAGGGCCCCCGCCGTCCGCTTTGCGCGGTAGTAGTACTGCATAGCCACGTCCAGCCGGACCTGGACGAACTGGGTTTAGTTCGCCCCCAGCGTCTTCTCCAACTGGACGTCCGGGCTGCCCTTGCGCCGCCGCGGCGCCCGCCATTAAATAGGCCACCATGAGCGTGTGGAGCTT
>JANSXX010000046.1:0-3121 GCA_024742815.1 bacterium | reverse complement strand
TGCACCCAGGCCTGCTGGCCCTGCCACTCTACCAGCACCTCGAGCTCTCTCTCTGCCTGCACCACCACGGTGCGACCACTGAGGTGGGCCGGCGCTGCCTCCCCCACCACGGCCACTGACTTGCCGCAGAGCGGGCCGGTTTTCTCGCTCTCTACCACCTCCGCTGCGGCTGCGTTCTTGGCTGCCTGCTTCTTGGCCGACTTCTTCTTCTTCTCCTTTGCGCTGGCTTTCTGCTTCAGGCTGGGCTTGTGCTTGGCGCTTGCCTTGTTCTTGAGGGAGGCTTTCTTCTTCTTCTTGACTACTGGCACAACGCTCTTCAGCGCTTTCTCAGCTGTCTGATTCTGGTGAGCTGCTCTCCACTGCTCCAGACGCTTCTTGCGCACCTGCCTGCCTTTCGACTTGTGCTTGCGCAGCTTGCGCACCTGGCTCGTGGTCTTGGCCACCGCAGAGGCCCAGGCCTCACTTCTCTGCCTCGGGTGAAGCAGGAGGCTCTGGATCTCTTCCACCTCTTCTTGCGTGGCGCACAAGTCCGCCTGCAGGTCAAAGAAGAAGCCCACCTCCTCGCCGGTGTTCTGGCTGACCAGGTAGCTGCCTTCCAACTCCAAAGCCCGGGCTGCTTCGCCTTTCTCGCTGAGCTCCTCCTCAGTGAAGGGAGCAGGCACGCCGTCCACCACCCAGGCGCCTCTGTCTTTCAAGCACTCGTCTCCCAGCTTGGCGCTGCCTTCCGGGAAGGGACGGGCCCACTCTTGCTCGCTGGCTAGCTGCAGCTTGCCTTCGGCGTCTGGACGCCAGTGCAGCCATCCGCACTGCCTCGCTGTCCGCAGGACTACCTGCCTCTCTTCGTTCAGCTTGGTCATGGCGCGGTGCATCATCAGCGCTGCCTCCGCTATGTCTGCTGAGGCACAGACATAACTTGGCTGCACTCCCTCCTGCTTGGCCTTGGCTCTCTGCCTCTCTCGCAGGTCCTGGTGGAAGCGAGCAAGGGCTGCCTTTGCTGGCTGCCCCAGCCCAGCATCAGTCACCTGGGTCTGGGCAGTGCATCCAGCTGCCACACCGGTGCGCAGCCTCTGGCTGAGGTACGCTGCCTCCTGGCTCTCCTGCGACCACGCGCCAGCGAACTGGTCTATGCAGTCCACCGCCTGTCTGAACTCCTGTCTCTCCAGGTCTGCCTGCCACCTGTACGTGACGCTGTCCATCATTGCGGATGGCTGCGACCACACTCGGAGCTCATCTGGGTGCAGCAGCTCTGGCCTCTCCTGTCTGAGCTTCCGCCAGGTGCACATCAGTCTGCCTCCCACCTTCTCTCCTGCCTCTCTGCGGATCACCTTCTCTCCCACGACGAACTCCTCTGTCTCGATCCATCGACCGTCGAGACCTATATTCTCGAGTCTGGCGTGGCTCCCGAACACTACCAGTATCGTCGGGAGTATGTGTCCGCGAGGCGTCTCCTCTGGGGCAAAGTAGTCACTGACTGCCTGGCGGGCCACGAGGGAAACCCGCCATCTGGGCGGCTTTCCGGGGCTCTCTCTCGCTGTCTTCGTCTGCGGCTCCACTGTCACTGGCTCCTTGTTCTTCCTCTGCTCCTGTCTCACCTTTCGCTGTTCTGCTGCTGTCTGCAGCCTCCGCACGCTTGTCAGCAGCTTGCTGGGCGGCGGCAGCAGCCAGACCGGGATCTGGTCGCTGAACGTCAAACCCGTCTCTCTGCGGTGAGTGACCCAGCTCTCTCGGTCGTGGACCGGCAGCTCTGGCTGCACATCTGGCTGCGCGGCAGCGTACAAGTTCTGGTCGTACAGGCGCCACGCGGTCCGCACTCTGCCTGCCACCTCGGACTGGCTCAAGTTGCGGATTGTCTGGCAGGTCCTTTCTCTCAAGCCTGCCTTCACTGCCAGCAAGACTTGGTATTTCCTTCTCTGCTTGGGCTTGTTCTGCAAGCTGTCCTGCTTCTGCCTCCAGGCTGCCAACTTCTTCTGCTCCTCCTGGCTCAAGCTGTCTTCCCTTTTCTCGTAGGCTGCTATTGCTGACTGCAGTCTCTCCTGAAAGTCCCTCAGGAGGTCTCCGGCACTGAGGAACTGTCCGTTAGCCTCCTCAAGCTGTGCCCACACTGCTGTCTGCAGCCACACTGGGCGGCACAAGTCCTTCCTGCCCAAGCCTGGCCTGCTTTGGCTATCCTCTTTCCTTCGCTCCTGCTGCCTAGCTTGAACAGTGCCAAGTGGCTGCCTGCCCGCCTGCGAGCTGTCAGCCCTACCTGCCTGTGGCTCAAGAACTCTGCCAGTCTTGTCTCCACACCTTCCTTCTCCAGGTTCCTCACGGCTGTCTCGCTCAGGGCGTACCTGTTCTGCAGCTCTCTCCTGGCTGTGGTCTTGCTGTAGGCGGGGCTGTCTTTCAAGGCTTTCAGCTCTCGCACTAGCCTGAGCTTGCCGGCTGCTGTGGCGTCTGCCCTGCTCTTCCTCACTCCTGCCACTGCGGCTCCTGTCTTGAAGCTGCCTGGCGGCCTGCCTCTCTTCCCTCTCCCCTTCTGGCTGCGGCTAGCTGCAACCAAGTCGAGGCCGCAGTCTTTCACCGCCTGCTCTGCCTCCTGCTCCAGCCTGGCTAGGGCTTGCTGCTGCTTCGGGCTAGGTGTTGTCTGGCTGGGGGTTGCCACTGCTTGTGGGCTGCGGCCAAACAAGTAGTCCAGTCTGTAGAACACTGGGGGGCTGCCTGGCTTGAGCTTGCTGCTGAGGGCTTGGAGCGCTCGCTTCGTTTTGCTATCTGCAGCCTCCTCTTCTTCCTCTGTAGGGCTTGCTGCTACTAGCTGCTGGCTGCTTGGGCTTTCTACCGCCCTCCGCTTGGCTGGGGGGGTCTGGAACTCATCCGACCATGCTCTGCTTATGCCTGGCTGTCCGCCTGGCTCTGGCCTGGGCTGGTCCTGCGGTGCCAACTGGCTGCACTCTTGCGCTGGCTTACAGACACTGGCTGCACTCAAGCACTGGCCTACAAACACTGGCTGCGCTTAAACACTGGCTTATAAACACTGGCTGCGCCCAAGCACTGGCTTACAAGCACTGGCTGCAAACATCTGCTGCACCCAAACACTGGCTTATAAACACTGGCTGCGCCCAAGCACTGGCTTACAAGCACTGGC
>JANSXX010000007.1:0-174132 GCA_024742815.1 bacterium | reverse complement strand
TTTTTATTCCCCGTTTTATTTGAACTGGTTTATTGAACTTTATTCACATAAAGTACTATTGATTTATTTGAAGTTAATACTATATTATCGTGTAAAATAAACCATTATTGATGAGCTTAATGTTCATCAATACTATGTTATGTGTTAAAAAGCATGTTCAAGAAACAGCGCCAAATTCAAATAAATATATTGCTGCTATTAAGCTTAGGTGGTTGGCTATGGCTTGCACCCAGAGTTGTGGTAAGTAACTTTTATCACGGCGATTCATATCACATTCTTGGTCATTCTTTCACATTTCTTTTCTTTCTTTGTCCTTTATTGATAATCGGTGGAGTTATAGCATTCTTGATTGCTTCATGGAAAAAGAAAGAGAATTTGATGACTACGTTTACAGCTATAGCTGCAAGCGGTTTGCTATTGCCTACATTGAATTATCTTCTGCTATTAATATTTTGTGAAGGAAGACCATCATGTCCTTAACACATAACAAGCGTTACAAGCGGACTTCGACGGAGTCCCGAACTTTAATTTAAAAATCCAGACTCGCCGCTTAAACGCCGGGTCGTTATAGGTTCTACCAAAAAGGCTGATATGAAATTAGTTCTTTCTACACTCTTCATTATTCTTTTCTCTTCTGTTGCTGTTTATTCTTGCGAATGTCCAGAATTCCAAAGTTTAAGAGCACTTGATGAAGCTAGTTTTGAATGGAGTGAAGCAATAGTTATTGGAAAGTTGAAGAAAATTGGTTCGCTAAATCAAATTCTGATTTCAGAAGCTTTATTAGGAGATGTAAAAGGAGAAGAATTAATACAATTAGCGCAACCTGATTCTTCCATTTGTCCTTTTTTTCCAAACCAGGAAGGTGTTTATTTATTCTATTTAAAGTCAGTAAATATTGAAAAGAAAATTTACTATTGGGCATCTTCTTGTTTGGGTACAAGGATGCTAAATCATGAAAACTTTCCTGTATCATTAAGGTCTAATAAGGCAAAAAATGCGCTAATCAAAGAGACAGAAGAATGGGTTAGTGCGCTAAGAAAGAAAAGAAATGAGAATGGTAATTAACTTCTCCGAACCTATAACAAGCGTTTCAAGTCGGACGCAGGCAGGGTTAGGTGGAAAGCTTGTGAGCAATAAAATAAATCTGTTACTTCAACAAAAACCGAAAACCTGCGCCGCTTAAACGCGGGGTCGTTATACTGCCTATGAATAAAGACTCAGAAAAGCTTATCTCAAACAAAAATCAGATGGACACATCAGAATTGGAGAAGCGTTATGGCTGGTATTTTGAAGTTAAAGAAATTTGTAATGGTGGATATCAAGTCACAGGTTCTGATTCATTTGGAAGGCTAGTTACAAGGCAAGGTCATGATCCAAATGTCTTACTTGAAGAATGCAAACAGAAAGCAGTTGAGATACAATCCCAGTTAATAAAATGAGCACTCAGCAGTATAACACCTTTTATAAGGACAGAATCAAGTAGATAGTTTTTTCCCTTGCTCTGTTTGAGCTTTTATTGATTGTGCTTGTTCGTTTCTACGTTCGTTGCTTACGCTCATCCTTTCCGGCTACCCTGCTATCTATGCGACTACCTGTGGCAGCTTCCATAGGAATGCCTAAGGCACAAACACCTTTGCGGGCTTATGCTGAATGTATTTCAGCATTGTTACGAGTTCAGTGCTCGCAACCATCTCAGATATAAAGCGGACTCGAACGCTATTCGGGTCTTTAATTTTAATCCCCAGACTCGCCGCTTAAACGCCGAGTTGTTAGTGGGCATAAAAAAGGCCTTTGCCGATTAAGACAAAGACCTTAAGTTCTTGGACTTGGTTACGTTACTCCGAAAAGTAAGAGGCTTGACCAAGCATCACGTAATTAATATAGCTAAATAACTTCCTTATTTCAATAATGAAATATAAAGACATTCGTAAACACCTCTCAGCTCCAAGGCTAAATCGGTACCATGACGCTGTAGGTCAAAGCAAACCTAAGGCTGTTCGTCTTTATAAAACTAATCTAAGAATTGCCCAAGCATATCATCCTTTACTTGGAGTTCTGGAAGTTGTAATCCGAAATGGCATAAATAACCAACTTTCAGCCTTATTTGCTGATCCAGATTGGATTATAAATGAAAAAGCAGGATTTATGAATGATCCTTCACTCACTTATACTCATAAAAGGACTGGCAGAAGAAAAAAGAATACCTATTTGAAAAGTTCAGTCGAAAAGGCTGAAAGAAGAATTAGGAAAACAGGTGCTGTAGTCACAAGTGGTAAAGTTATAGCTGAACAAAGTTTAGGATTCTGGACAAGTCTTTTTGAGGTACATCACTATAAATTACTAAAGGGTTCACCTATAAAAATGTTTATCAACTTACCTACTGGCTTTGGCAGGAAAGAAGTCCATAATGTTTTCGAGGAGATACGGCTTTTCAGAAACAGAATAAATCATAATGAACCAATCTGTTTTGACGCAAATAATATTGATTTTTCACATTGTGAGTTTATTCATGAATCCATATTGAATATTTTTGAATGGATTGATCCTAACTTGAAAACTTGGGTAAACGATATAGATAGTGTCGAAGTAAAAATCAGAAACGGAAAAACAATACTATAGTAAAATGCCCACTAACACCTTTTATAAGGACAGAATCAAGTAGATAGTTTTTTCCCTTGCTCTGTTTGAGCTTTTATTGATTGTGCTTGTTCGTTTCTACGTTCGTTGCTTACGCTCATCCTTTCCGGCTACCCTGCTATCTACGCGACTAGCTGTGGCAGCTTCCATAGGAATGCCTAAGGCACAAACACCTTTGCGGGCTTATGCTGAATGTATTTCAGCATTGTTACGAGTTCAGTGCTCGCAACCATCTCAGATATAAAGCGGACTCGAACGCGATTCGGGTCTTTAATTTTAATCCCCAGACTCGCCGCTTAAACGCCGAGTTGTTAGCCAACCTAACCTTAATTGGTTCCTATAATCTCTTTGAGTACTTTAATAATGCTTTAAAAAACTTTATATGTACTTATATGAATATCTCTATCTCTAAAGATATTGAACCACTTTCCGAGTTTCGCAAAAAGTCAGCTGAATTTGTAAAGCGTTTAAAAAAAGAAAAACAGCCTATCGTTTTAACACAACACGGAAAAAGTGCTGCCGTCCTGATGGATGTTACTGAGTTTGAACGCATTTCAAAGAAAATGGAAATGTTAGAAGATCTGCTTGAGGCTAAACAACAAGTAGAGCAAGGCAAAACATTTACAATGCAAGAAGCGAAAGATCGAGTTGAAAAGCATCTTTCTAAATGGAAGTAATTTTTACCGATCGTTTTCTGACTCGTGTTGAAGAGTGTGCAGATTACATTGCTTTAGACGATGTTCCGATGGCTATAAAATGGGCTGAGGGTGTTTTTAAGCATTGCGAGCAATAAAGTGCTCAACCGGAAAGTGGAAGAATGGTTCCTGAATTTAACCGAGCAGAAATAAAGGAATTAATTCATGGGAGTTATCGATTGGTGTATGAGCTTAAATCTAACCGCATTGAAATGCTTACAATCTGGCATGTGCGTCAATCTTTACCTCAAAAACCTCATTAACGGTTGGCTCACAAGCGTTACTCTTAGGAGAAAGTCAAGAATAGAGTGGTTTTCGTGTTTCATGGATGTACCTCTTCCAGTACGGCGTATCCGTCGTTAAAAAAAGTGGTAAATGATGGTCATTTCTTTAATTTTAAACTCCAAACTCGCTTAAACGCCGGGTCGTTATACTTCTAATTAAAATTTCAATCTGTAATGGAAGAAACACAAGTTACAGGAATCCTTTGGTGGAGGCCTCAGCAATGGGAAAAGGCTAAACAGATTAGTTCTGATAGCCATGCTTTTGATGACACGTATCACGATTGGAAAAAGGCAGCAGAAAAGGCTCTTATTAATTTTAGTATCCTTGGGACTAAAGTCAATAAAATTGAGATAGATTTGGACGAATTAGTAGAATGGACTAAGAAAGAAAATATACCTCTGGATTCTAAAGCTCGCTCTAAATTTGTTTCTTTAAAAATTCAAAGGGATTATGAAACTAAATAAACTTAAGTCAAAGTATAACAAGCGTTAATTTTTGGAGAAAGTCAAGAATGTAGTGGTTTTGTCCTACATGCACATACCCGCTCTTAAGTAGCTCTAGACTGCTTGATTTAGCAAGAACGACAATAATTTTGTAGCGCGATTTTAACGGGTTATCACGTCAACTTATCTACAAAATCCAGTTTTTCCCATGGGAATTCTTCCCGACCAAAATGTCCGTAAGCTGCTGTTGGGCGGTAAATCGGGCGGAGTAAATCAAAGCGATTAATGATGCCTTTTGGCGTACAATCGAACTCTTTAGCTACCAAAGCGGCAAGTTCGGTATCCGTTTTTTTTCCGGTGCCATAAGTATTAACAGAAATCGAAACGGGCTCTACCACACCAATAGCATAAGCCAACTGTACCAAGCATTCATCCGCCAATTCGGCGGCTACCAGATTCTTGGCTATATGTCGGGCCGCATAGGCTGCACTTCGATCAACTTTTGACGGATCTTTCCCGGAAAACGCTCCACCACCGTGGGCGCCAAATCCACCGTAGGTATCCACGATAATTTTACGACCGGTTAAACCCGTATCACCATGCGGACCACCAATCACAAACTTTCCTGTTGGGTTGATGTGATACAAGGTTTCGTCATCCACCAAATCCATTGGTAATACTTGCGGGATCAAGGTTTTTTTGATGTCGGCATGAATTTGATCTTGTGAAACACCCTCATCATGTTGGGTAGAAAGTACAATAGTATGAATGCGTTTTGGAGAACCGTCTTCGTTGTACTCAATAGTAACCTGAGATTTAGAATCCGGTCCCAGATAGGTCATTTCTTTTTTTGCTTTGCGGATTTCTGCCAGTTTCTTCAACAAATTATGCGAAAGCTGAAGCGGCATCGGCATAAATTCGGGCGTGTTTTTGGTGGCATACCCAAACATCATTCCTTGATCACCGGCGCCATCGCGATCCACTCCTTGAGCAATATCTTCGCTTTGTGTGTGGATGGTAGAAAGTACTCCACAACTTTCAGAATCGAAGCGGTACGAGGCTTTGGTGTAGCCAATATCCTTAATCACTTCACGAACGACTTCCTGTACATCTACATAAGCATCGGTGGTTACTTCTCCTGAAACTACGGCAAGTCCGGTTGTTACAAGGGTTTCAACGGCTACTCTTGATTTAGAATCTTTTGCCAGCATGGCATCTAACAGTGCATCGGATATCTGATCGGCTACTTTATCCGGATGGCCTTCTGAAACAGATTCTGAGGTAAATAATTTCTTCATTCTATATAAAAATCTCTGGTTAGGTACTTTCGGTTAGGAAAGCGCAAAAGGTACGAAGAAATTTGATTGATCACCGAATGGGGATTTTTATTTCAGTAATCAATATTCAGTTAGCAGTTAGCAGTGATCAAGTTTGGTTAAAAAGTAAAACTCTCTCATATACAATCTTTCTCTAGAAGCGGACTCAAGAAGGAGAATGTTCACTTAATCATCGACTTTTTAAAGGTCTTCCAATCGATAAGCTTTTCATCACCGGCTAAGTATTTTGTCTCTCTTTCCTTTAAGATATCCAAATGCCAGTTTGGGGGAGTAAACTCTTCAGAACTACTTATCTCATCCCACAATTGATCAATCAACTCTAATTTTTGGGAAGTGTCGAGTTTTTTAAGGTCTATAATCTCTTTCATAGCATCAATTAAATAAATTCGTCGATTAAGTGCTAAAATGAAATATTCAGATAGCAGTTAGCAGTTATCAATTTTCAGTGATCAAATTCGGGTACAGAATCCATTTGTTTCTTGTTCACTTCTTGTTGGATATTGTTTATTGATTAACTGCCAAACAAATCGCCTTCTTTCCCGCCTTTGTTCACTCCCAAATATTGATAGGCTTTCGCCGTAGCTACTCGTCCTTTCGGAGTGCGTTGGAGAAATCCTTCTTTAATCAAATACGGCTCATAAACTTCCTCAATCGTGCCTTTGTCTTCGCCAACGGCAACGCCTAAAGTATTTAAACCAACAGGACCGCCACTGTAATTTTCGATGATGGCGCGAAGCATACGCACATCCATCTCATCCAGACCATTGGAATCCACATCCAAGGCATTTAGAGCTTTATCGGCTACTTGTTGGTTGATGGCCGTGAGCCCATCCACCTGCGCAAAATCGCGGGTTCGTCGCAGGAGCTTGTTTACGATACGTGGTGTTCCCCGGCTTCGGCTTGCAATTTCATGCGCTCCGGCTTCATCAATCCCAAAATTCATGATATGAGCCGACCGAAGCGCAATACGTTGAAGCAATTCCACATCGTAATAATCCAAGCGAATATCGATACCGAAACGAGCCCGAAGTGGAGCCGTTAGCATTCCTTTTCGAGTAGTTGCACCAACCAGAGTAAAGTGATTCAAATCAATTTGAATACTTCGTGCATTCGGGCCGGAATCAATCACAATATCGAGTTTGAAATCCTCCATCGCCGAATACAAATACTCTTCGATCACCGGATTTAAGCGATGTATTTCATCAATAAACAACACATCACCTTCTTCTAGATTGGTAAGCATTCCGGCAAGATCTCCCGGTTTCTCGAGTACCGGTCCGGTAGTTGGGCGGATATTACTCCCCATTTCTTGTGCAATAATGTAAGAAAGCGTGGTTTTCCCCAAGCCTGGAGGTCCGGATAGAATCACATGATCGAGCGCATCCCCGCGTTGCTTTGCCGCTTTTATAAACACGCCTAAATTGTTAATCGCTTTTTGCTGGCCAATAAACTCGTTCAGGCTGGCCGGGCGAACCGATTGTTCAAATGCGTCTTCTTTTTGCAGAGGATTAAGTAATGGATTTTGCACAAAAACTGTGGATTTCGGTGTTTACTTTTACTTTAAACGATTATACTTAGATTTGCCACGAATTGCCTGTGTAAGTTAAACGTTCATCATGGAAAAACCATCATTCTCGCCCGACGACCTCCCCTACGACCCAATCGAAGAACAAAAGAAGCGTCGGGGCGACAAACTATCAAATCAGAAAAAAAACGAGATCTTAAAGGAGAAAGGTTTGTATAAAGATAAGCGAATGAGTGCGTTGAAAATTTTCGGGAATGAATATTTCTTCAATTATGAGTTAAGCTGGCTTAAATTTAACGAACGGGTTCTTGCTGAGGCTCAAAACGAGAAGAATAAAATACTTGAGCGCGTAAAGTTTATTGGAATAGTATGCTCGAACCTTGACGAATATTTCCAGAAACGAGTAGGAGGATTAAAGCGTCAGATTCATGCTGGAGTGAAATCTTTGAGTGTGGATGGGATGACGGCACATGACCAACTCGAAGCAGTTCGGCAGGTGGTAAAAAAGATGATCGAAGATTACCGAACCTGTTTTTTTGATGATTTGAAGCCCGAACTAGAAAAAATCGGGATCTGTATTCAGAATTATGATGAACTCACCGATCACCAAAAAAGCATTGCGGATAAGTTTTTTCTAAAGGATATCTATCCCATTGTAACGCCTCTGGCGGTAGACGAATCACATCCTTTTCCGTTTATCTCAAATCACAGCCTATCGTTTGCCGTTGAGCTTCGAAACCCACAAACCAAAGAAAATTCTTTCGCTCGAATTAAAATCCCGTCCAACCGAAAGCGATTTGTTCAGGTATTTCGTCGCGGTAGTAAAGTAGTGCTTGTACCAATTGAGGATATCATCCGGCAGAAAATGGAGTCCTTTTTTCCGGGGATGGAAATTCTATCAGCGCATTTATTTCGGGTAACCCGTAATGCTTCTTTAGAACGGAATGAGGAAGAGGCCGATGATTTGCTGGAAGTAATTGAAGATGAACTACGGGAACGTAAATTTGCTTCGATTGTGCGCCTTGAGCTGGAAAAATCCATGCCTGAACACATCAAAAAATATTTGTACAAAAATCTGAATGTGACCAAAAAGGATGTGTACGAAATGGAGGGGATGATAGGACTGGTAAGCTCTTTTGAAATTGCCAGCATTTCAGGATTTTCGAGTTACAAAATCAAAAATTGGTCTCCGGTGCTACATCCCGCACTATCGCATCCTCTCGACGAGGATCCGCCGAGTATGTTTGATGTGATCAAAAAGCACGAGTTTATGGTACATCATCCATATCATAGTTTTGAGTTATCAACTCAGCGCTTTATCGAGGAAGCCGCTTCTGATCCGAAAGTACTTGCCATCAAGCAAACTTTGTATCGAACATCGAAAGATTCCCCACTAATGCATGCTTTAATGCGTGCGGCAGAAAGTGGGAAACAGGTTGCCGTTTTAGTGGAAATAAAAGCTCGATTCGATGAAGAGCAAAATATTCAATGGGCACAACAACTCGATAATTACGGGGTTCATGTTGCGTACGGAATTCCGGGCCTTAAAATTCACACCAAACTTACCATGGTGGTTCGTGAGGAAGAAGACGGCCTAAAAACTTATTGCCACATTGGTACAGGCAATTATCACCCCGGAACGGCGCAATTGTACGAAGATTTAGGTGTGTTCACTTGCGACGAAGTGCTGGCTTCGGATGTAACCGACGTATTTAATTTACTTACGGGCTATGCGCCTGGACAAACTTTCGAAAAGCTGATTGTAGCGCCAAAGCACATGCGTCCACAAATGGAAGCTATGGTTGATTTTGAGACCAATGAAGCAAAAGCTGGTCGGCCAAGCCGAATCATTGCTAAAATGAATAGCTTGGAAGATCCTCGCATCATCCAGAAATTATACGAAGCTTCGCAAGCAGGGGTAGAAATCGATTTAATCGTTCGGGGTGTTTGCAGATTGATTCCCGGTAAAGAAAATCTAAGCGAAAATATACGTGTGTACTCTGTGATTGGGCGATTTTTAGAGCACTCACGAATCTTTTACTTCCATCACGCCGGCGAACATATTTACGCGCTTGGCTCGGCTGATTGGATGCACCGCAATTTGGATAACCGAGTGGAAGCAGTGCTTAAAGTTGAGAAAGCGGAATTAAAAAAGTACCTGCAGTTTTTACTGAGCATCTATCTGAAAGATAATCAGCAGCGATGGGTACTAAACACCGATGGAAGCTATCAACGGGTAGAAAAGAAAAAGGGCGAACGAAAAGTTGCTACTCACAAAGTGCTGATGAACCATATGGCAGACAGCGTGGAGCCTATACCGATTGCCAAATGAGATCTATTTTAAAACAAAGACCTGCCACATTTAAACGTGGTGTCGTTAGTTTGCATCTCTGAATTAATAATCAATGACTGAACAGAATCTTGGAATTTGGAAGTATAGATTAGGAGCATTTTTAATAGATCTTCTTTTTATCACCATTCTCACAGCGATTGTAAGAAATATAAACCCGATTCCAATTCCCGATTGGCTTGAATACTTAACACCTCTTATTACATTTTATTTCTATTTCTTAGTGCTTTCAAGCATTAAAAAAAGAGACTTCAGTTTTGGTAAAGCAGTATTAAAACTCAGAGTTAAATACGATGAAGACACCAAAGTATTTAGTTACAAGAAATTCAATATCAGGATATTAATCCTTGCATTAATCTGGCCTATTGAGCTTCAAGAATTGCCTAGTCGGCTGCTTGGCTTTGACTTCTATGGTGGAATAGGAATATTACTATTTGCATTTCAATATTCTGTCATTATTTACTCTGCTTATCTAGCAATCAAAACTGAAAAAATGATTCATGATAGAGCAACAAATACTTCAATTGAATTTGCTCCATCTAATACTGATCAAGTTTTTTCAACTGACTTGCAACTAAATTATTCAATTCATAAGCCATCGGAACTTATCATCCTATTCCTAATCATTTCTTCACTTTCATTTACAATGAATCATATTTTTGATGATTATTCACTATTTGATAGTAAAGACAAAAGTGAACTTGAAGAATCAATTGAAAGTGGAATTTATTCTGGTCTTACTACAAGAACTAATGTTGAAATTTGGGATTCTTACGAAGCTTCAAAAGATTTTGTAAATAATACATCAAAAGCTGAAATAGTATTTAATGTTGATATTTGGTTACCAATGATTCAATGGGAAAGAAATAAAGCTGAATCAATTATTAGACAGACTGAAAGTAATCTGAATATAGATGGTGATTATTATGATCGATATCACCTTAAGATTAGGTCGGCGTTTGTTGAAATGAGTATATCGAACGAAATTTAGAATGTAAACTAATATGCGTTTTCCCTTAGGGATCTATCATAAGCCGCTCACCCCTCTTTTCGCTATAAAATATAATTGATTATGTTCGCAAATATGCTAACTTTTCTATGTGCGAATTATCAAGTTTTACCGAACTAAAACCGGGAATTGTCCTGTGGAAGATTTCTTGCAAACTCTTCCTGAAAAACAATCAAAAAAGGTTGCGTGGACACTCCGTATTGTTCGTGATTTAGAACAAGTTCCCACTCAGTATTTGAAGAAACTCAAAAGCACAGATGATATTTGGGAAATTCGGGCAACGCTTGGAAATAACACGTTTCGGTTATTGGGGTTCTTTGACGGACCAAAACTAATCGTCTTAACCAGTGGTTTTGCCAAGAAAACGAATAAAGTCCCAAAACAAGAAATAGAAACTGCCGAAGAACGTAAACGCGATTATTGCCGGAGGAAAGAACAATGAGTAAAGATGATTTAGAAATTTTTATCGATAAAAAGAAAGCGGAAAGCCCGGAGTTTGCAGAGAATTTTGAGGAAGGATATCTCAATTTCAAGATTGGAGTAATTCTTCGTCAGGCCCGCGAAAATATGGGAGCAACCCAGGCTGATGTTGCTGAGAAGTTGAATACCACAAAATCAGTGATTTCCAGAATGGAAAATCATGCTGAGGATATCAAACTGTCTACGCTTGCCAAATATGCAAAAGCATTAGGAAAAAAAGTAAAGCTCGAAATCCAGTAAATTCAAATCATAAAAAGTGATTTACCAAGGGGACCTTCGACAATAAGACTCACCCTGCTCCGCCAGCGGTTTCGCACGCTGAACGCTTGCACGCTACTTTATCACTGCCCTACTTCTTCTGCCTGAATATAACCTAGATCATAATTCAGCTTTTGCAGCAACAAGAACGCAGGTTTGCGGAACACGCCGTCAAGACTGTAAGCTTGCATTATTGCTATGCGTGCATCTTCAAGTAGATTGGTATTTACCAGTGCATTTCCCAGGTACCAATAACTTTTTTCCTCGATCATTCTGCTGTCATCTACCCGATCTAAAGCAAAACGGAAAGCAACAATGGCGGAATCGTAATCCGACTGATTGTAATACACTATTCCTTTATTCAAATAGGCTTTCGATCCATAGGGCTCATAATCGAACTCGCTAATCACTTCGTTGAATAGATACAATGCGCGTTCATTATTACCCGAAACAAACTCACTAAAACCAAGGTTAAGCATAGAATCAGCAGCCGATATTTGCATGTCTTTGGCGCGAACACCATCGGAGCTTTCAAGTTGATCTGCACCAATTTTATTCACCACAAATTGATTTAAGTTACTTTTACTAGGTATCTGAAGTATTTGAATGGAAGCTACAATCAAAAGCACAGCAGCCGCTGCGGCGTGCCATGTCCACGTAGGTAGTTTAGTGATGGTCGCTTTTGGCGTGCTTCCTTCGGCCATCTCCTGCTCGATTATAGATTTTACACCTACTTCAAGCTCTAGTTGATCCAATAAATCTGGTTGCTTCGCAAATTCTACCCAAAGCTCCTCAATCTCTTTTTCCTTAAGCGTGCCTTTTACGTAGGCATCTATCTTTTTCTGTATTTCTCTGTAGTCACTCATAATTTTTCTCGTATTCAGAATGTGTCGTTTTACTCACATTCTGTTATGTAAGATCGTTTTCAGAGGAACTCCTTACACTATTGATCTAATTTTTTTTGGCAACATTCTTTCAACAGTTTTAAAACGCGATGTTTTTTGGTCCACGCATTGTTTACAGAAATTCCAAAATGATCGGCAACCACAGCAGCTTCATCCCGTGGATTATTAAACCAATGTTGGATATATTCTTTTAAGTCTGGTTTTAACAACTTCATACACAGGCTTAGAACTCGCTGTTTTTCGGCTTCTAACAAGTTTAACAGCTGATCTCCCTCAGTAGCATACGACTCGGGGATTTCTTCGTAGTTACTTTCTCGATCCTTCTTAAGAAGTTTGAAATACTCGTTCTTTGCCGTGGTAAACAAGTAGTAAATCACCGAATTTGGGTTCTCAATTTGATCTGTTTTGATCTTTTCTGTGGCTTGTATGAGCGTATTTTGTGCGCAATCTTCGGCATCGTGATGGTCGGCTCCCTGCCTCACTTTCAGAAACTTTATCAACACACTCATTATGATGGGAACCATTTCGTTGATAACGGGTTCATCATCACTTTGAATAGCATAAACAAATTTTGAATAATCCATAAATTGCTACGGGGTTAAGCCGCAATAAAATAACATTCAGGTAATTAAAGAAAACGATGAATTTAAGATATTTAGCCTGTAATTTAGAGTATGTATCGAGTTCAATTAAATAACTTCGAAGGTCCCCTCGACCTCCTCCTCTTTTTCATCAAACGCGACGAACTGGATATCTACGACATTCCGATCTCCTACATTACCGAGCAGTTTCTGGAATTCATCCAATTAATGGAAGAACTCGATTTAGATGTTGCCAGCGAATTTGTGCTAATGGCGAGCATGCTAATGTCGATTAAGGCTAAAATGATGCTGCCCCGCGAAGAAGGCGAAGACGCCGAAGAAATTGACGAAACCGACCCAAGGTATGAGCTTGTTCAGCGGTTACTCGAATATAAGCGCTACAAAGAGATGGCCGAGAAAATGGCCGATATCGATGAAGAAACGCGCAAAAAATATACTCGCGGTTTTTATGATGCCGACCAAGTGGATAAACGAGCCACCGGCGAAGCACTGAAAGATGTAACGATGTTTGACCTTATTGGAGCTTTTCGAAAAGTGTTAAGCGACATCGAACGGAAAAACATTGTACATAAAGTAGAAAAAGTAAAAGCTACTATTGAGCAACAAAGCGAGTTCGTGTTGTTGACTCTACAAAATCGTGGGAGGCAAAACTTCAGAGAATTATGCCAAAACATCCACAGCCGTGTTATCGTAGTAGTTACCTTTTTAGCCGTTCTTGAAATGATTAAAGAACAACAAATTAATTTATACCTGGGCGAAGATCCCACTGATTTTTATCTGGACCTTAAGCCCGTTGATGAAATTATCTCCGCAAATATATCGTAGAAAAATGTCACGTACCTCTCGCTCTCTTATACTCCTAGCTATTACACTGCTTGTTGCATGTAGTAGTTCTAAACAAGCTGTTGAACTTCCTGTTCCTGATGTAACCGACTTTCAAAACACTATTACGGAAGAGGGTTTACTGCTCGACTTAACCGTTATTGCAAGTGATGAAATGGAAGGACGAGATACCGGCAGCGAAGGCCTAAAAAAAGCGGCCGACTATCTTGCCGGTCGCTACGAGGAACTTGGTCTTATTCCGGTTGGGGATGATGATTCGTATTTCCAGTACTTTAATCTGTCGAGCAATGTGTTTGAGAGTATAAACTACGCAGTGTATAATTCCAATGGCGAGCCAATTGATGAGTCCGTTCACAGCGCCAATCAAATTGGAAGCTTTAATACATTACTGGGTGGCGGTGGCACTGTTAGCGGAGAATTATTTTTTGCCGGATATGGCATTAAAGATGAAGCTAATGGAATTAATCATTTTGAAGGAAACCTCGACCGAAAATGGATACTTCTGTTTTACGACCGCTCAATAACTGATTTTTCTGCTATTCAAGATGCCATAGAAAACAGCGGTGCAAAGGGTGCAATTCTCATTATTGGTACCGATGAGCAGGATTTCGAGGATCAAGCAATGCAAATGCAGGAAGAATTTGGAGAATCATCCGGACTTGCCCTTGAGTATTTATCCGAAGACCAAGCCGAAGCACCATTTAACAGAATTCGACCCAGTTTAGCAGCTACACTTTTTGGATTAAATTCGCTAGAAGAATTAGCAGCACTTGAAACAGAAATTAAAGACTCTCCTGAAGCTTTTGAAGGCTATGAACTTCCTTATACGCTGTATCATCAAGCGCAGGTTAAGAAGGATGTGGTTGAAACGAAAAATATCGTCGCTTTAATAGAAGGAACTGATCCAGAATTAAAAGACGAAGTAATTGTTTTGAGTTCGCATTACGATCATGTGGGAATTAGTACTCCAGATTCTACAGGCGATGCGATATATAACGGTGCCGATGATGATGGAAGTGGAACCGTAGGTCTGTTGCACGTTGCTCAAGCCTTAGCTTCTGCAAAGCAAGCTGGTGCCGAAATTAAACGAAGTGTTTTAATATTACATGTTTCCGGAGAGGAACGAGGATTGTTAGGCTCTCGCTATTATTCCGATCATCCCATTTTTTCCATCGAAAATACCGTTGCTAATTTGAATTCGGATATGATTGGCAGAAGAGATGATCGATACACCGACAATCCGAATTATATTTATGTGATCGGGGGTAAAATCATTTCCGGCGGATTGCAAGCGACCCTAGAGCAGGCCAATCAAATGAGTGTAAACTTGGAACTCAGCGATCGTTACAACGACTTAAACGACCCCAACCAGTTTTATCGCCGAAGCGACCATTGGAATTTCGGGCGATTGGGAGTACCATTCATCTTTTTCTTTAACGGCACGCATGAAGATTATCACCGCCCATCGGATGAAATAGATAAAATCGATTTTGAGGCGCTTCAAAAGCGAACAAAATTGATTTTTATGACAACCGCTTTATTGGCAAATGATGCCGGTCGCCCCTTGGTAGATAATCAGCAGTTTATAGAACGGACAAAGCAAAACTAAATAGATTAGAGAATAGAATAGAATCGAATCGATCAACCAGATTATTTGCCGGTTAAAACAAAAGGTGCCCAATGTACCGGATGATTATAATAAGGATGTTCGATCATTTGCTTTTTGGTTTGTTGCAGAGCAAGCGTTTTGAAATCAACGATATCGCTTGAATACAGGTTTGCGTACATCAATGCTTTATCGATAAATGATAGTTCTTCTTCTTCGATTTCGAGTAGGTTTTTGTAAAACTTGTTCATGAAAATTGGCGTGCTTCTATCAAATATGCTCCACAAACTCACCATAACCGATGAAGCTCCGGCTGCAAGAAAAGATCGTTGTAAACCCATTACTCCTTCGCCATTTATAATACGCCCAACGCCAGTATTACAGGCACTTAAAACTACTAGATTTGCATTGATATCGAGTTGTGAAATTTCGCGAGCATTTAAGTAACCATCTTCCCCAAAAAGTGTTTCTGTTTCTGTTTTTTTGGATAGGATAAGTCCACTTTGTTCAGGAGCAGATTCATTAATATTACCATGGGCGGCAAAGTGCATAAATCGGTACTCAGATAAATCGAGTGCTTTAAATGCCGCTTCCGTTACTTGCTCATTTTTCAATACCATTGGTTCCAAAAAGCTAGTTGTAATCGAATCGATTTCTGCCAATGTATACGGCAAGGTAGAAAATGCAGCCTGCGAACTTGCCACCGTTAAATCATCGCCCGATTCAAACCCGGTACTGGCAAGCCCCACTAAAGATCGTTCAAAATCTACAGGTTGCCGTTCATCAATAATGTTAAATACCGAGACGGAAGGAATGTATTTTATGGCAAAGTGCTCGATTAAATATCTGTTTTTATGCATTAAAGCTTCAAACGGAAGTAAATGAAGCGGACCATCCGGAATAATAATCAGGTGTTCAACATCTTCAAGCTCACTAGAAATTGGTTCGATTAAGAACTGCGTTAATTTTTTTGAAGCAATCGATAACAGTTCATTTTCTTCTTTCGAAATGATTGCATCTCTGAATGCTTCAATATATTCCGTCAAGTCATCTCGTAGGTTTGGTTTATCGAGTATGGGGATGAACCGAAAGCCACCGTCTTTAACCAGAAAGATAAATAGCTGGTCGTGCATCACCCCATAGTTTATAAGTGCAGTTCTTCTATCCAGTAATTTTTGAGCTTCCTCAAGTGTAGTAAGTGTTGGGTACGTTAAGTCTTGCATCGCTGGGTTAGCGCGCACCAACTCATCCTGTAAACTTTGGTATTGAAGCTCAAGCTCAGCAATTTCAATAGCTGTAGAATTACTGGAACCCAATGTTGGGTTGTCTTCAAGGTGATATAAAAGGTCGATTTTTTTTTGTAGCTCCAGTAATTGAATTGAAGAAGGATTTTCGGCATCAACTAAAGAGAGAAAGCGTTGCTCGTATATTTGGTCGAAAAGTGCTCTGGATTTGGCTTGTTCATGAAGCACAAATGCCTTATTGTAGTCGTTTTTGTGCTCCACTTCCCAACGCGCTAATAAATAATAAACATGCTGCCATTTGGTATTCAGTGAGTTTTTAAGTGCACTTGAGTAGGTACTTAATCGACGATTTTCTAATTTTTCGAGCGCAGTATAGGCGTAATAAAAAGCACTATCTGCATTAAAAGGTTCAAAATATTTAGCCAAAGTAAATTCAGCCGCCATTCTACTCTTTAACGACTTAGTGCCGGAGAGGCGGTAAATATATTTGGCATACTCTAATTTTTTTTCTGGTGATATAATGTCATCCGGTAACTTCAGATACATGAAATAGATCTGAGGTTTTAAAACTTCCAAGTCATCGCTAATTAAAGCCATTGATTGATTAAGAAAACTTTCAGCCTTAGTAAAATCTTCTAGCTCCATATATAGCTCTGCCTGTTCATGCAAAAGCTTGATTTGATAACGAACATGCAATAACTGGCTATTAATGCCAGAAAAAATAGTCTTTGCTGCATCCAATTCGCCTTGAGATAGCGCAACTTGACCCACAAAAAGTTGCACTTCTGCTACCTTACGTTCAAGGCCCAGTTGTTGGAGAATGGCGATGGCTTCGTTAAAATGAAAAATCGATTTTTCAAACTCGGATAAACCATAATAGATGCGACCAATAATATCGTAGATGGTAGATAATTGAAGGAGATCGTTGGTTTCTTTCGCTAAAAATAGAGCTTCATTTGCAAATGCGAGTCCCTCGCTATACTTGTTTTCTGAAACGTAGTGATCAGCCAGGTAAGTAGCGGTATTAAGTTGATTTTCTTTGTTACCCGTTTTTTTAGCAAGTTCATAGGCCTTCTCTAAATAAGCTACTCCTAGAGTAGGCGTTTCCATGTATAAATGAAGGCTGTAAAATGTCATGTAAATAAACGACTTATCGGCCTCGTTTTCATCGGGAACAAGTGCCTCAGCCTGTTGTAAATCAGCCAGTGCAAGGTCGTATTCATCGGTTTCTATATACGCAATTCCACGAGCAGCATAAGCTTTGGCTACTCGTTCATACATCTCTATGTTTTGATAAAAATGAATGGACTGCTCATAGGCTCCAAACGCTTTTTCAAATTGATCGCTGTTTATATAGGTACTACCAAGTAGATAATATTGTTCGCCGAATTGGAGGTCTGTTAGTTCAAAAGAATAGGTATTGATTGTATATTGGATACTTTCAATGGCCTCATCAAACTTAAGTGCATTTTTATAGCTAAGAGAAACAGCGTAAAGTGCATCATATACAAAGCTAAACGGTAGGTCAGCTTCAATAGCAATATCAAATGATTGCTCAAATAGCTCAGCGGCTTTCTCATATTCGTATGCATCATATAGCTCATCCCCTGCGCCATAGAGTTTGTCGAAGCGTTCTTGATCATTCTGAGCAATAGCTTGTACAGAAGTTGCACCAAGTAATATCAGAACAAAAATGAGGGATTTATTTTTGATACACATCTAATTTCATTGCCTTTGGTGATAATATCACGTTTATTTTTTTAACGCCAAAATCAAAACAAACGCAAGGTCGAAATGAAAAAGAATACGTTCGCCAGTATGTATCCCGATGGAGGTGGCGGTGACGATCCTAAACCACCAAAGCCACCAAACACAGACGATGAAGAGACAACTCCCTAACTTGTAAAGCCTGCTGGAAAGCAGGCTTTTTTATTCCCCAAAAAGTGCGTTTACAAATGCGGCCTTATCAAATACTTGCAAGTCTTCGATCTTCTCTCCCAGCCCAATATATTTTACTGGTACATTTAGTTCATGTGATATTCCAATCACAATTCCACCTTTAGCCGTACCATCTAATTTAGTAAGCGCTAAACCGGTTATATCCACAGTTTCGGTAAAAGCTTTTGCTTGCTGCATCGCATTCTGGCCCGTAGAAGCATCTAGCACTAATATCACCTCATGAGGAGCATCTTCCACTACTTTGCTCATAACGCGTTTTATCTTTCCTAGCTCGTCCATCAAAGCTTTTTTGTTATGCAGCCGGCCGGCAGTATCGATGAGTGTAATGTCGGCGCCTCGTGCTTTCGCTGCAGAAACAGTGTCATAAGCTACCGCAGCAGGATCCGCATTTTGACCTTGTTCGATGATAGGCACATCAGCTCGTTCACTCCATATTTTCAATTGATCAACCGCTGCAGCCCTGAAGGTATCAGCTGCGCCTAGCAATACATTTTTTCCAGCCGATTTATACATATAACTCAGCTTTCCGATTGTAGTAGTTTTGCCAACACCATTTACGCCAACAATTAAAACTACATGGGGTTTATTAGGCAACTCGGCATCAAATTCGGCGGGTTTGTCGGCGGCATTTTCTTGTAGTAGAGCAATGATTTCTTCGCGCAACATCGATTGCAGTTCGGCCTGGGTAACAAACTTATCGCGAGCAACCCGTTTTTCAATTCTGCGAATAATCTCGATGGTGGTTTTTACGCCTACATCAGAGGTAATCAAAATATCTTCGAGCTCATCGAGCGTGGTATCATCTACCGTATCTTTTCCTGCAAGTGCTTTGCCAAGTTTGTCGAGCAAACCGGTACGACTTTTTTCTACACCTTTGTCGAGCGTTTCTTTTTTCTTGAAGCCTAATTTTTCAAATAATCCCATAGTGCTAATTAAATTGTGCGCCTTTCATAATACGGCGATAGCGATTAAAATAATCCAGAAAGGAGATGGTCATTATCAAAACAGATAACCCCAGCAAAAATTGGTGAACCGATTCCATATTTCTGAGAAAAAATACAGACAACCAATAGGCAGAAATAATATTTACAGAGATTTTGCCACTCATTGTGCTCATAGCCACTTTCCCATACTTTACTTTGATGAACGACGAGCCTATAATGATGAGTACATCGCGAACAACAAAGAATATCAAAAACCAGGTAGGAACCCAGCCGAGCCACACGGTATAGATGAAGAGCGCCCCTGCGCATAACTTGTCCGAAATGGGATCAATCATTTTGCCCACTTCTGAGATGGTATTGGTTTTTCGGGCAACCAATCCATCCAAATAATCAGAAATCACCCCATACACCAACAAAACAATGATCTCGGTGTTGTACATCAAATTGTTTCTGTAATGGATATACATAATCGGAAACGCGATAAATACTCGGCTAAACGAAATTAAATTCGATACGGTAAATACCTTTCCGGATACCGATACTTTTTTGCCGTCGATGTTTTCTGTGATACCCAATGCGTTGGATTATTTCCGATATTAGTTGCTGAAAGTTAAAGCCATTATTTAGATAAAGCCACTATGAAACACACGAGTAAACTGATTGAAAAAAAGCGGTCGTCTGATCAGGTGTATGATGGCAAATTACTAAAGGTGTATGTGGATGAGGTGGAGCTTCCTGATGGCTCTTCAAGTACCCGAGATTGGATAAAACACCCGGGTGCGTGTGCGGTGGTTCCAATATTCGATAATGGTGACATCCTGCTGATTGAACAATTTCGTTACTGCTGTAATCAAGTATTTATTGAGGTTCCGGCCGGAAAAATTGATAAGAATGAAAGCCCGGATAAAACTGCTGAGCGCGAGTTGAAAGAGGAAACAGGAATTGTAGCCAAAGACCTACATTATATCGGCCACTTTTACCCTGCCATTGGCTATTCGGATGAAGTGATTCACATCTATGCTGCTAAAAACCTAAAAGTGGAACACCAAAACCCAGACGATGATGAGTTTGTAACCCTTTTACGAATTCCGTTTACAGAAGCTGTGCAAATGATCGAAACCGGAGAAATAACCGATGGGAAATCAATTGTTTGCTTACAGCGAGTTTGGAATTGGATGCAAGCTCAAGAATAGAACTATACCAAACCTTCGTTTTTTGCCAGTGCAAATAGAGTAGTATGTATATCGTTTTCATCGATATCACCTCTTCGAATAAGTTCGACCACTTCATCCCCACTCAGCATAAGAACGCAGCCCATATTATTTAGTACTGTGTCGAAATTCCGCGGATCTGCATTTGTTAACTTTTGCAGATCAATCCCATTTTCGTTTTTAGTTAAATCGATGAGGAGATAGTATTTATCCTCGGGTTTATCCCCAAATTGGAACGTTTCAAGTGAGGTGTCTTTAACGGTTCGCATATTGTTCAATAAAATCTCGTGCTTTAATTATTTCTTTAATTTCGTTGGTGGCTCGGTCTACAATCTGTACCTGAAACAAACTAATGATAGGCTGTTCGTTTAACAGCGTCAATACTTCATCAACCGTTTCGCATTCTTCAGTTTCGCTTACCAAATCGTTTACGCCTTGTACAATATATTTGGGTGCTTCTTTTTTGCCTGATGAAGTCGTCGATTCAGTTTCTTGTGGTTCTTCAAAATAATTGCGAATGGCATCCTCGGTTACATACCAACTCACACCTAGTTTTCGCCCTTTAATTTTTCCATTTCTGATATACGTTCTAAGAGTCAGTTTCGAAACACCTAGCATTTCATGCAGATCATCAACGGAATACAGCGTTAATTCTCCAATCTTTCGTGGCATTCTATAGCAATATTTATAGTTCTATATTTTGTTTTAATGGAGTGTGAATATACTTTAAATTATTATCAGTTATCATTACTTATATAAAACAAATTTGATTTGGTCGAGAGGCACTTCTGCCCGTATATTATGGATAGTTATTCAAAAATCAAGGTCGGCAAACAACCGGCCTTTGTTGTATCTGCCGTTTTTTTATACTAATCTACGCTCACCTCAACGGCTCATTTCACTCTCCCTCATGCGTCTTATTTCCATTGTTTTATTCTGTGCTTTTGTTTCAGCTTGTGGCACCACCGGGTTATACATTGATCAAGATTCAAGAGATTGGAAAAACAACCCGCCACCGGAAAATGAAGATACCATTTACACCGTGTATTTAATCGGTGATGCAGGTTCTCCAAATCTAGAGGACGACCCCACGCTACAGTTATTCACTAAGTTTTTGGATAACGCAGATGAAAAAAGCGCTGCTATTTTTCTTGGTGATAACATTTACAATTTCGGTCTTCCTGATTCCACTCATCCTCGTCGGGATTTTTATGAACAACGAATGAATGCTCAACTAAATACCGTTGCCAATTTTAAAGGTCGTGTAGTTTTTGTTCCCGGAAATCACGATTGGAATAATGGGCTTGAAGGTGGACTGGAAGCAGTTAAACGACAAGAAGAATACATCGAAACCTATTTAGATAGAGGGAATACATTTTTGCCCGATAATGGGTTTCCCGGACCTTACGAAATTGAGCTGATGGACGACGATGAGCACCCCGCATTGCGTCACGACATCAGGTTGGTTGCATTAGATACCCACTGGTGGTTGCACGATCATGAAAAACCTTATGGCGACAATGGCGATTTTTATGTGAATGATGCCGGTGATGTAATTAATGAGATGCAGGATATTATCCGTGATAGAAAAAACGATTATTTAATTGTAGCGGCACACCATCCTCTTTACTCGAACGAATCGCACGGCGGATATTTTCCACTGAGCACCCATTTTGCCCCGCCTGTTTTTGGATCGTTGTATGTACTATATCGAAAATTATTCGGCTATAAACAGGATATCCCGCACCACCGCTACTCCGCAATGGCAGAAGCATTAAAAAATACATTCAGTGAAAAAGAAGAATTGATCTATGTATCAGGGCATGCACACACGCTTCAATATCACAAAAAAACCAAAAGTAAGCGCTACAATACGCATTACCTCGTAAGCGGCTCAGGCTCAAAAACCGATTATGTGGCTAAAGGAAAAGGCGCTGATTTTGCATATGGTGGTAACGGTTTTATTCGATTGCAGTTTTTAACCGATGGCTCTGTTTGGATGGAAGCATGGACACCCGATAATAATAATACTGATGGCGAACTGATTTATCGCACTCAGGTTCAAGGTCCTAGTGCAACCATCGAAGATCCCGTGGAAAACGAGGATCGAGAAGCAATACTAGCTGAAACACCAACCAAGTTAGCGGCACATGAGAAATATGATCGTGGCGGTTTTTTGTACCGATCGCTTTTGGGGGAAAATCAACGGGAAAAATGGTCGGTGGAGGTGGAGTTTCCGGTATTTGATGTAACAAAAGTAGAAGGTGGATTAACACCGGTTCGGTTCGGGGGGCGTGGACAATCGAACACGCTTCATCTGGATGGTGAGGAAGACAAAGAATATGTACTACGATCGGTGAACAAACAAGCCGGTAAGGTATGGGATGATGCCCTAAAACAATCGTTTGCCTTAGAAGTTGCTCAAGATCAATTCTCGATGTTAAATCCTTACGCCGCTTTAGTTGTTGCTGAATTGGCAAAACATACCGGGGTGTATCACACTAATCCCAAATATTATGTAGTTCCGGATGATCCATTACTAGGGGGATATGGCGATTTGATGGGAGGATCACTGGCACTTTTTGAACGCAAGCCCGACAATGATATGAGCGATTTGGAATCAGTTGGGCGACCGGAAGATGTGCTCTCACATCTTGATTTTATGCGCGAAGTTGATGGCGATTTAGATCATCGGGTTGACCAAACATTGTTTGCACGCTCACGCCTTTTTGATATGCTGATTGCAGACTGGGATCGGCATGCTGATCAATGGCGATGGGGCGCTTTTGAGCCCGAAGATGAGAAAGGAAAAATCTACAGACCTATTCCACGCGATCGCGATGTAGCTCTCATGAAGTTGAACGGATTGATTCCAACCTTGGCAAAATTAGGTCCCTTTGTTCAATACCAAAATTTTGATAAAAATTATGGAAATCTAAAAGGGCTTAATCAGAATTCACTTGGGCTAACACGTAGATTTTCCAATCAAGTGGATGAAAACGAATGGGTAGAACTTGCTTTCGAAATTAAACAAAGCTTAACCGATGAAGCCATCGAGAAAGCCGTTCGAGCATACCCAACGCCGATTTATGAAGAATTTGGCGAAGAAACCATCGAAATACTAAAAGTACGTCGCGACCTTTTGCCCGAAATTGCACTAGAATATGCGCGCTTAATTAACAAAGTGGTGAGCATTCCGGGCAGCCATAAAAGAGAACGTTTTGTGATAAACATTTTCGATAAAGACTCCATAAACGTTGAGGTTTATAAGCTTTCCGGTAAAGGAAAACTCAAAGAAAAGTATTTTCAGCGCACATTTACTTCCAATCAAACCGATGAAATTCGGATGTATGCAATGGGTGATGATGACGAATTCATAATACAGGGAGAAGCCAGATCGAGCATGAAACTGCGATTAATTGGTGGATCAGGAAATGATCTTCTTATTGATGAGGCTGTGGGAGTTAAAAGAAACCTGCATTATTACGATACCGATATCTCCAACGAATCTACCGTTAACAGCAAGGCAGACATAAACCTGTCGCCCGATCCATCCATCAATCATTATTACTACAAAACCGATTATCAGTGGAATTCTACTCAAGTAGGATTCTTCTTTGCCTTTAATGACGACGACGGCTTATTCATTGGTGGAGGTCCGCGTTTCGAAAAACATGGCTTTAGAAAATCACCGGCACAAAAACACTATGTTCGTGCCAATTATGCTCCCATCACCGGAGCTGCAAACATTCGATATAATGGAGCTTGGTTCAATTTCACGAAAGATTGGAATGCAAATATCGATGGAAAAGCGTTACTCCCGGAGAGTTACCGATATTTCTTCGGTTTAGGGAACGACACCAGGCGCGAAGACCAATTATCCTCCGAATTTTACCGTGCTAGGCTCGAGCAATATCAAGTGCTGGGGAAAGCAAGCATAGAAATTGAAAATTTACTACGCTATCACATTGGCGCTGGCATCCAATACACAAAACTAGATGATGTAGAAGGCGAGCCAAGCATTTTAAACGACCCAAGCTTAGGAATTAACCCAAATATATTTTCCAATCAATATTATGGGCAATTTACTACCGGCGTTTCTCTCGATGATATAGATAATTCTGTAAATCCTAAACATGGTTTTAAGCTCGGAATATCCGGTTTAGCAAATGTAGGATTGAATACTGCGAGTAAGTCTCACCTACGCTTGTCGGGAGAATCAGCTTTTTACTTTACCGGTTCAAGTAAGCGGCAACGCACCTTTGCAGGACGTTTTGGCAGTGAACACATCATTGGAAGTTTTCCTTTTTATGAGGCTAACTCATTGGGAGCCAGTCGCAATTTACGAGGGTTTAACAATCAACGCTTTACAGGTAGAACATCGGTTTATACCAACGCAGAAGCCAGAATAGAACTGTTTGATTTTTATAGATATCTGTTAGGTGGTAAAGGAGGAATTCTTGCCTTTACAGATGGCGGTCGGGTTTGGACAGACGGAGAACAATCAGATACCTGGCATCAAGGATATGGTGGTGGAATTTGGTTCAATTTGTTCGATCAACTGTTGATTAGCGCTACCTACGGTACTTCGGGTGATGAAAACAGCTTTGAAATTAAGGCAGGATTCTTCTTTTAGATACAGTCGGCACGATTATTGAGTATATTACGATCGATAATTCTTACACTTAACCAGCTATATAGCCTCCCATGCCCGAGACTAAAAATATTCGACTTTTGGCAGCAATTATGTTTGCTGATATGGTTGGTTATACCAAACTGATGCAGCAAAATGAAGGTGAAGCGAAACGGTTAAGAGATCGACAGCGCAAAGTAGTAGATAATTACATCATGGAGTATCGGGGCCAAGTGATGCAATACTACGGCGATGGAACTTTAAGCATGTTTGGTAGCGCAATTGATGCTGTAAATGCAGCCCGAGATATTCAACTTGAGCTTCTTAATGAGCCTCAGGTTCCATTGAGAATTGGTATCCATTTAGGAGATGTGGTTTATGATGATGAAGGCATTTTTGGGGATGCCGTAAACTTAGCAGCTCGCGTTCAAGGTTTAGGTATTCCTGGTTCGGTTATGCTTTCGGGAAAAGTATTTGAGGAAATAAAAAATCATCCCGGAATTCGTGTTGAAGCATTTGGCCAACATGAATTGAAGAATGTATTCCAAACTACAAGCATTTTTGCCCTAGCTGATAATGGCATTCAGGTACCGGCTCAGAAGCATATTCAAGAACTCACCGGCTCTTACCAAAACAGTGTTGCAGTGTTGCCTTTTGTAAACTTCTCAGGCGATCCATCCGACGAATATTTTAGTGATGGTATTACAGAAGAAATCATCAACGCATTAGTAAAAGTTACCGACTTATCTGTGGCTTCAAGAACGTCCGTTTTTGCGTACAAAAATACATCAAAGGATATACGTCAAATCGGAAAGGAATTAAACGTAGCAACGGTATTGGAAGGAAGTGTGCGTAAAGCCGGTGATCGGATCAGAGTAACTGCACAGCTTATAAAAACGGACGACGGATTTCATATATGGTCGGAGAATTTTGATGGCGAAATGAAAGATATTTTCAGTGTGCAGGATGAAATCGCTCAGAAAATTGCCGAAAAACTAGAAGCTGATTCATTCTTCGAAACTACTGGCAAGCTTTATGAGGCTTCCACGGATAGTGTTGTTGCTTATAACCATTATCTCGAAGGTCTATATCATTGGAATAAGAGAACGCCGGAATCTGTAAATAAAGCGATCACTATTTTTGAGAAAGCGATAAATAAATGCAAAACCTACACAAATGCTTATTCAGCGCTGGCAAATTGCTACACCATGTTGGGCACCATTGGGCATTTACCGGCAGAAAAAGCCTATGCGCTTTCCGAAGAATACGCCAATAAATCGGTTGAACTAAATAGTACACGGGCCGAATCTTACACTGCTCTGGGTTTTGTAAACCTGTTTTCGAAGTGGAAGTTCGATGTAGCTGAAGCAAACTTCAGAAAAGCCATTACGCTGGAACCGGATTATTTAGACGCACGCATCGGCTTAGGATATTTATACCGGGCCACGTGCGAATTTGATCGAATGATTCATCATAATAAAGCCGCATGTACGCTAGACCCTCTATCGCTTCCTGCAAAACAAGAACTGGCACGCGCTTACATGCTATTTGGCGATTTTGAAAAAGCATTAGATATATTCGAAGAAATTATCGAACTCGATCCGTTATTCAGATCTGCATTTGAAGGTATTTCGATGATTTATCTAGAGAAAGGCGATTTAGACAATGCACATAAATATGCGCGAAAGTATCTGAAATTGGTAAAAGAACCGAACTCAGGTGGCGCCTTTTTGGGGTACATTGCTGCACTTCAGGGAAATATGGAGTTGGCATTAGAAAACATCGAAAAAATAAATCTACGAGCCGAAGAAAACCCCCACCTTAACTTATCGCTCGATTTAGCTTGTGTATTTGCTGGGATGGGAGACGCCGATACTGCTTTCAAATACATCAACGAAGGCATCGATAAACAACTTGGAGCTATGATTTTCTTTGATAGTATGATCCCGTTCCGCCGACTGATCGACGACCCAAGATATCAATTGGTAAGAGAACGCATTGGGTTGCCGAAGATGAAAAAGATGAGTGCATGAAAAAAGAAATAGGCATATACATCGACCGGACCTACAAAGTAGTTCGGCAAGATCTTATCAACAGGTTTAAAGTAGCAAATATCGACATTACCCCGGAACAATGGGTGATTCTATCAAAATTAGAAACGGCAACAATGAGTCAGGCAGATTTAGCTAGCGAAAGTTTTAAAGACAAGCACACCGTTTCCAGAATTATCGATCTGCTTCAAAAGAAAGGCTTTGTTAAACGTACTCACGATCCGGAAGATGGCCGTCGATATTTAATTAGTTTAACCGAAGCTGGAAGTGCTGAAACAAATAAAGCTCGAGAACATGTGTATGCATCCCGTGAGCTTGGCTGGGAAAATCTGAATGAAGTAGAATATCGGCAACTCAGAACTTTATTAGATAAAGTGTTCAATAGCTATTCGAAATAAATAACCGGTTTCACTATTTATAAGTTACTTCGTAGCCATCACCCATCCAGGCAATGTCGCGTTTAAACAAAAAGCTTAAAGGCAACCAGATAAACGACACGATAGTATAAATAAAGGTTAATGGGATAAGCCATATTAATCCATTACTGCGGGTTTTTGCACTTAAAACCCCATAAGCAATACTATCCGTTATGAACTTAATCGAGCCGAAAATCAGGCCATATTTTGGGAATGCAATCAGTACGTACAGAAAGAACAAGGAAAAGATCATTGCGAAAAAAAGCAGTGAGGCAATTAACACACGTTCCAACATACTTCCTTCAAATCCGCCTTTAATCCAGCGACGTTGTTGGCTGACAATTTGTGCGTATGTTTTCACCGGTTTCAGTTTGATTTGGATGTTTTCATCCATTTGATGGTGGATATCGTGACCATTTTTTTTGATCATATTGAAAAGTGCATGATCCTCGGCAATTCTAAAATTGGCAGCTTCCAATCCACCATATTGTTCATAAAACCTTCTTCTTATTGCCATATTGGGTCCTAAGCCATTTATCGGAATGCCCCATCCTGCCAGCCCCCATCCAACCGGGATGGTATAAATTCCCGCAATCTTTTCGAGCGTTGCGAGAAATGTTTTATTGATAGTCTCAGTCGTACCTACAATCAAACCGGAATCGTCGTGGGTGCCATATAACATATGCTCAATCCAATGTGGAGGAACAACGGCATCTGCATCTGTGATAAATAGCCAATCGCCGGATGCTTTTGAGGCCGCTCGTGCAATTCCTCTGCCTTTGGCTTCTAAGTGCGTTTCTGGAAACTCCTCGCCAGAGTAAAATGCTGCATGCGCATGTTGATCTGCAAATGCTTTCAACTTGGCGGGTGTGGCATCGGTAGAATAATCATCCACTAAGATGATTTGAAGTTTTTCTTTTGGGTAGGTAAGCTGTGCTAGCGAGCGAAGACAGTCGTCAATGTCTTCTTCTTCATTTCGGCAGGAAATTAGTAAAGAAACAGTGGGTAGAGGCTCAGAAACGGCTTTGGTTTTTGGGATGCGAAACAATCCTGAAATGATGAATACCCCTAAGAGCGCATACGTAATAAAAACAACCCATGCGATGCTAAGGATCACTTTTTATCCAGTTTTTCCTGAATTACACTCACCACCTGTCCTACGGTTTCGAACTGACTAATCTGATCGTTTTCGATAGCGATATCAAATTCATTTTCGATATCGATCACCACATCAATTACATAAAAGGAATCGAGTCCTAAATCCTGAATCAAATGAGAATCGGGAGTTAGAGCATCTATATCCACTTCATCTTCGTCTAAATAAGGCTCAATAATTGTTTTTAACTTCTCAACAATGTCGCTACTCATTAGCATCCCACTTTTTTAAAACGATACAGCTGTTTACATCGCCAAATCCAAGGCTTGCCTTCATTAAGTAGTTGATAGGCATTTCCAGATTTGTAAAACTAATGCTTGTTGCATCAACCTTAGATACAATGTCTGGGTGTAAGTTATCAATATTTATGTTCGGATGTGCAAACTGATGGTGTAATTGTAAGGCTGCCGCAACCATTTCTATAGAACCCGATGCCCCTAGACAATGTCCAATCATTGATTTTAATGCATTTATTCGTGGAAAGTCTGATCCAGAACGTTCAAGCGCAGCTGTCCAGGCCTCTATTTCTCGAACATCTCCAATTGTTGATGTCAGATGCCCACAAATCAGATCAACATCTTCACCGGTAATCCCAGCTTCTGCCATGGTTGTTTTCATAACTCGTTGGGTGGCTGCCGGACTGTTTGCCGTGATAGAACCGCCATTACGTTGGCCGCCATTTACAATATCGCCAGCTATAATTTCACCGTAAATTTTTGCCCCACGTTCTAGAGCGCTATCCAAGGATTCCAAAACGAGCGCACCGGATCCGGTTCCGGGTACAAATCCGGCAGGATTTGCTGCTAATGGCCGAGAAGCTTTTTCGGGGGCATCGTTAGAGTCGGAACAAATAATACGAAGCGCCTCAAATCCACTCCAAATAAACACACCTTGGCTTTCAGTGCTACCACAGAGCATTCGTTTTGCTTTTCCATTTTTGATACGCTCGTATCCTAAAATAACAGCTTCGGTTCCGGTAGCACATGCCGATGAATTAGCCGTTGCGATATTCCCGAACCCAATCATCTTATTCAAGTAAGTAACGGCACCGCTATTCATGGTTTGCTCCACAACGCGTGATCCTATTTTTCGTGGATTCCCTGACTGAAGGATCTCAAATTTACCGCCTATAAACTCATCCATTGCTAAGGCACCAACGCCAAAAATAATGCCGGTATCCCAATCAGGGTTGTCATCTTTTGGGGTGAATGGTAGCCCGGAATCCAGCCAAGCCTCATGACCGGCAAGGCAGGCATATTTCATTGCTTCGTTTTCAAGCTTGATGTATAAACCGGCTGGCAGTATCTCTTTCAGCTTAGCATCATCGTAAGTTGGTTTCGCAGAAACCTGGCATTGAAAATTTAATTCCTGTAACGAAGCGTCGTGTTTAACCCCCGATTTCCCCGTTCTGATAGATGTTTGAAACTCTTTAATTCCGGTTCCATTTGGTGAAACTACACCAAGACCGGTGATTACTACTCGGTTATTCAAAATGTGATACTCTCGTTAGGTAAAAATATGCCCGAAAGTGTGCCTGAACAACAAACTTCGCCACGGTCGTTGCGCATTTTTACTTTGGTTTTGAGTCGATTTAAACGAAAATAGATATTTTTAGACTCAACTGTAACTGTGGTTTCAGGATATACAGGAGCGCCAACTTTGATATCAGAATTAGTAAATATCGGCTTTATGGCATCGAAATCGACCATTGGATCTAGTGATGCCAAATTTTTCATGCCAAGCGGTATAAGCCCAATTTGAGCCATACATTCAATTAAAATCACACTTGGTGTAATTGGTAATTGAGGGAAATGCCCTGAATAAAAAAACTCATCTTTTTTAAAGTGATAGGTACCAATACAATGCTCGTTTGAAAGCTCGGTTATGCTATCAATAAACCTAAAGGGCTCCCTGTGTGGGATGGTGTTCAGGATTTCCTGAAAATTCGATAAATCAATCATCCATAGGTTCCCCAATTTTTTTTATGTAGCATCTTCGTTGTTTAATCACTTTATCCCCACCGCCTAAGGTCTTCCATAAGTTAAACATGCGCTCATTACTTTCAAGCAGGGGATTAGCATGTAAGCTTTTAATACCAAGTTTTCTGAAACGCTCCCATAACTCATTAAATATTATAGTTACAACGCCTGAGTTTTGATATTCCGGGTTAATCCCGATTAGATATAGATCAAGATTTTTATTGAACAGCATAGCTTTAGCGATGTGGATAAACCCAAATGGTAAAAGTCTCCCGTTGGCTTTTTTAAAGGCGCTGGTTAACGATGGCATGGCTACTCCAAATGCTACCACGTTATCGTGTTCATCGGCAACCAGTGAGATATACTTCGGTGATAAAAAGCCCAAATACTTTTTCACAACATAACGCGCTTCAACCGGAGTTAACCGATAAAATCCATATAAATCACCGTAAGAATGATTGAGTGTTTTGAAAAGCTTTTCCCCGTAACGCTTAATGTCTTTGGAAGAAGTTAATTTAACCGTGTGAAGATTAAATCGATCTTTTACAACTTCCGCGGTTCTGGTGAGTTTTTGTGGTATATCTGCTACAAATTCTCCTCGTAGTTCGCGCCAGTCCGCTGCTTTTTGAAAACCTAATTCCTCCAAATGAGCCGGGTAATATGGATAATTGTAAATGGTGGCAATGGTAGTGGGTTCATCAAAACCATCAATGAGCATGCCCTCAAAGTCCATATCGTTAAAACCAAGCGGGCCATGAATTTGCGTGGCGCCAAGTTCTGCAGCCCATTCTTCAACCTTGCTTAGCAAGGCTTTCGAAACTTCGATGTCATCAACAAAATCAATCCAACCAAAGCGTAATTTTTGTTCTTTTTCCAGTTCAGGACCATGTTTGATTGCAGCTATTCTGCCAACCACTTTTTCGTTCTTATAAGCAAGCCAAAGCCGAGCGTCTGCATATTCGAAAGCGGGATTTTTTGTACGATCAAAGGTGTCTAGCTCATCTCGAATTAATGGAGGAACCCAATGTGGAGAATCAGCAAAAAGCGTAAAAGGGAAGTCGATAAATGCCCGCAAGTTTTTCTTGTTGGTAACTTCTTTAAGGGCAATGGTGCTCATACAGGCTGCTGCTTTAAAATCCACGATTACTGATAGTTGATATAGCAAAAGTATAAAAAAATCTCTTTATGAAAGATTTTTTGTAAGGAGTTCTTCTGAAAGTGATCATACCTATATGTTTGGCAAGGGATCATATCAATTTCCCTTCTCAAGATATCCGGCGGTTCGAATAGCAGTCTTACTAATTGCGGGGGTTCTTTTAGGGGAGGCTTTCTCGGGGGGATTTTTCTTACCGCTGGTTTTATTTTTATCGGGTTGTGTAACATTATGGGGGATAAAGAAAGTTAACGTTCTTTCTTTAAATGTTACATTAACCCGTTTTTCAACCCTTCTGTATTTATTGCTGATTGTACTTTTTGGCTGGTTTAGAATCTCAATAGCAGAAAACAGCAAGCAAAGCATAACTGAAGATTGGTTAAACACCTATGAATGGGAGACGATCGAAGCTACTGCAGTAATCATAAATTCATCTTTCAATTCGCAGGGAAAAACTCGTAGTGATGCCAAAATCATAGTTACTAGTAAAGATTCTCTAGTCTCCGAAGAAAATTATAATGCTCGGATTTTGTTCGATGAGCCTACCCGTTTCGCAAACGGTGATACGATTCATGTCGAAGCTACGATAATTCCTATCTCAGAGAAGCGAAATCCCCACCAATTCGACTATAAATCGTATCTGAATAATCGGGACATCCATATACAATTAAAAGTTGAGCAGATTTATTCTGTTTCGCCATTAACTTCGAAGCTCAACTGGGCATGGTGGCAAAATAAGGCCGGAGAAAAAATTGATACTTTTTATGCTCAACATACAGCGCCATTAGCTAAGGCATTGCTGTTGGGTTTTAAACAAGATTTAGAACGGGATACACGTCAGGCTTTTGCACGGGCTGGATTATCGCACATTATGGCGGTTTCCGGTCTACATGTAGGTTTTATTGTAGCACCACTCTGGTTTTTGATTCCAACCATTCGGCAATGGAAGTACGGGAAACTTCTGGGTGTTTTTTTACTTGGAACGATGCTGTTTTTGTACGCCGGAATCACCGGCTTCACTGTTTCGGTGTTAAGAGCTTCGGTTACCGCTGTTTTTTTGACGATTGGTAAACTCTACAATAAATCTTCAAGATCCATAAATCTTACGGCTGCAGCTGCTGTATTCATTCTTGTTTACGATCCCACCGAATTATTTTCAATCGGATTTCAGCTCTCATTTTCCGCGGTGTTTATCATTTTATTAGTTTTGCCTGTGCTCCAGTTTTGGTTGCCAAACTGGTTGCGAATCAAATGGTATGCAAAACCTTTGATGGTGGTGATTGTATCCATCGTGGTTCAAATTGGGCTTTATCCGCTCCAGGTTTACTATTTTGGGGAAGTCTCAATCATTAGCCCGATTGCAAATGCACTGTTTGTTCCTTGGTTAGGTGCTTTAGTACCATTTGCCATATTGGGATTGCTATTATCTGGTTTCGTTGATGTGCTTGGGTATTGGCTGAGCATTCCTTTTGATGCTTTTCTTTCCGGTATGCATCAATTTGTTTTGTTCGTTTCTGCACAAGAATGGGCTTGGTATGAAACCCAGCTTGCTACTCTTTTAATTTTCCCGTTTTGGGTAGTTTTTATCTTCACCTTTGCTAGCTGGAGAATCCCCGAGTTAAAATGGAAACTTGCAGTTATTACACTTTCTCTTGGATGCATGGTGCAGTTATCCATGTTTTTTTCAACAACTACAAAAGGTGAATTAACCGTTACCTACTTTGATGTTGGGCAAGGTGATGCCGCACTCATCCAAACGCCAAACGGCAAAACGATTTTGATTGATGCAGGTGTTTGGTCGCCGGGATTTAATAGTGGCAAATCGTTAATCATTCCGCATCTGCAAGCGGAGGGAATTACAAAACTTGATGCAGTGGTATTAAGCCATCCCCACGCAGATCATATTGGCGGAATACTCGACATCATGGAAACCATCGCCATTGATACCATTTATAATTCCGGTTTTGAGTACGAATCCAATCTATATCATAATTATTTGCAACGAGCTTCTGAGTTATCCATCCCGGTGAAAGCGGTGACTGCGGGTGATCGTCTGTTTGTTGATCCATCCATCTTAGCGCTAGTTTTAGCACCGGAAGGCGGACGATATAATTCCGACCCTAATCAGCATTCGGTGGTGTTGGAAATCGTGTATGGAGATACTGAATTTCTGTTTACCGGTGATGCGGTTGAAGATCAGGAAGAGCGAATTCTGGAAAACTACGGCACGATACTAAACACCGATATTTTGAAAGTGGGTCATCATGGAAGCAAAACCAGCAGTGGGTTGGCGTTTATGGCCGCTACAACACCTGAAATAGCGATCACCTCGTTAGCAGATCAAAATAAATTTAGACATCCTCATGCCGAGGCCGTTCTAAGAATTGCTCAGTTTTCCGATTCACTGCTTTTTACCAGTCGCGATAAAGCCGTTATTCTGAAATCGGATGGCAAGAGAATCCGGAAGATTGATTGGAACTAATCCCCTTCAAAAATTTTTAGTGAATCGAAGTCGGGAACCTGCCCGCAAAACTGTATATTTCAGGTTCTGAAATTTCCGGAAACCTTCATGTCTGATACTAAAATCGCTGATTCATCCACACAAAAAGCAACCGAAGAACGTCCGATTATCATCAAAGGGGCGCGGACGCACAATCTTAAAAATGTTGACGTTGAAATCCCCCGAAATAAACTCACCGTTGTTACCGGTGTATCCGGCTCCGGGAAATCGAGCTTAGCGTTTGATACCATTTATGCCGAAGGACAACGACGCTATGTTGAAAGCCTTTCAAGCTATGCACGGCAATTCCTCGAGCGCATGGATAAACCGGATGTGGATTACATGCAGGGCATCTCGCCGGCAATGGCCATTCAGCAAAAAACGACCACGACTAATCCGCGATCTACAGTTGGAACAACCACCGAAATTTATGATTACCTGCGGCTTTTGTTTGCACGGGTAGGGACAACATATTCGCCAAAATCGGGGAAACCGGTAAAGAAAGATTCTCCACGAACAGCCATCAAAGAGCTTACAGAAAATTTCGAAGAAGGCACCCGATTTTATGTGGTGTATCCGATTCCCCATCACCAAAAGAAAAAAATTGGCGATGAACTGAAGGTATTAAAAGAAAAAGGGCTTAGTCGGTTATTGAACATCGAGGATGAATCGATTATTGAGTTGACGGAAGAAGAAGTAGACCTGAAAAAGTTTAAAGCGGATAAATTTCGCGTTCTGATAGATCGCTTGGTACTTAAAGATGATGAAGCCGTAGTATCAAGAATTGCCGACTCTTTGGAGACGGCATTTCGAGAAGGTTCAGGTCGATGTGCCATAAAAATTCGCGGCGGTGAAGAGCTACCTTTTAGTGAGCGTTTTGAGTTGGATGGGATGGAATTTGTGGAGCCAACTCCTCAAATGTTTTCTTTTAACAACCCTTTTGGAGCATGCCCGAAATGCGAAGGATTTGGCAAAGTAACCGGAATTGATGAGGATTTAGTGATCCCGAATCACGATCTCAGTATTCGAAATAATGCCATTGCGCCTTTCAATTCTCCGAAGTTCAGCAGTAATCTGAAGGATTTAATTAAAGTAGCTGCCAGAGAAAAATTTCCGATTGATGTTCCCTATCGCGAGTTAGATAAAGAAGTGAAGCGCATCATCTGGAAGGGAAAAGATGAATACATCGGCATCTGGAATTTCTTCGACGAGGTAAAAGCTCAGAATTATAAAGTGCACATGCGTGTATTGTATTCGCGATACCGTGGATACAGCCGCTGCCCTGAGTGCGAGGGATATCGAATTAGAAAAGATGCGCAGTATGTTCGTGTTGGCGATATGCATGCGGGAGAAGTTTCTGAACTCACCATTGGTCATGCACGCGAGTATTTTGATAATCTGAAATTGACCGAGTATGAGCAAGAAGTTGCCGGACAAATTCTTTACGAAATCCAAAAGAGGTTGCGTTTTCTGGATGAAGTCGGCCTCGATTATCTCACGCTCGATCGCTTGGCAAATACGCTTAGTGGTGGTGAGTCGCAGCGAATCAATCTCGCAAATGCTTTGGGCAGCTCCTTAATTGGAAGTATGTATGTGCTGGATGAGCCAACTATTGGATTGCATCCGCGCGATAACGATCGATTGATAAAAATTCTGGAATCACTGCGGGATATCGGAAACACTGTATTGGTGGTGGAGCACGATCCGGAAATGATGAAAGCTGCTGATAACATTCTGGATATTGGACCATTTGCTGGCGTGCATGGCGGAGAAATTGTATTTGAAGGTCCTTACGAGGAGATTCTAAAAGCCGACTCATTAACGGGTAAGTTTTTGAGTGGGCGAAAAGAGATTCCAATCCCCAAAAAGAGACGAAAAGGGAATGGGAAAAGCATCACGTTAGAAGGAGCTTGCGAGCATAACCTCAAGAATGTGGATGTAGAATTTCCGCTTTGGAAAATGGTAGTAGTTACAGGAGTTTCAGGATCGGGAAAATCAACCTTGGTGCACGATACGCTGTATGGTGGCATTAAAAAGCATATTGGCTCTTATAATCAGAAAGTGGGGCGATTTAGCGATTTATTCGGATTGAGCGCCGTCCATAATGTAGAAATGGTGGATCAAAGTCCGATCGGTAGATCTACCCGTTCCAATCCTGCCACTTACACGAAAGCCTTTGATGGTGTTCGTGATGTGTTTTCATCTACCCGACAAGCAATGATTATGGGTTACACAGCCGGACATTTTTCGTTTAACGTGCCGGGTGGACGATGTGAAACTTGTCAGGGCGAAGGGGTGCAAAAAATCGAGATGCAGTTTATGGCCGATATCGAACTTACCTGCGAAGTGTGTAATGGTACCCGATTTCGGAAAGATGTGCTGAACGTGAAATATCGAGGCAAGAACATCCACGATGTGTTGGAAATGCCTATTTCTGAAGCCATCGAGTTTTTTGTAGATGAAAATTCCATTACCAATAAACTGCAACCTCTTGAAGATGTTGGGTTGGGATATTTGAAATTGGGACAATCTGCCACCACGCTATCCGGTGGGGAAGCCCAGCGTGTAAAACTTGCTCGATTTTTAAGTAAAAACACTACGGAGCATACGCTTTATTTCTTTGATGAACCTACTACAGGACTCCATTTCGAAGACATTGCCAAACTGCTGGATGCTTTTAACGAGCTGGTAAATTCCGGTCATTCGGTAATTATCATCGAGCATAATTTGGATGTAATCAAGTGCGCCGATTGGATTATTGATGTAGGTCCGGAAGGAGGTTTTGGGGGCGGACAAATCGTAGCCACCGGCACCCCAGAAGACATCATGAAAGTAGAAGAAAGCTACACCGGTAAGTTTTTGAAAGATTATGTGAATCAGTAAGTTATAGTAAATATTGGAACATAAATCATTGTGCTTGGTTTAAAGCATCAAAACAAAAACAACCAAACACAGTATGAAATCTTTCAAAAAACTTACTTACAGCCTATTTCTTTTCATTTTTACCTTTGCGTTCGCACAAACTGCGACAGCTCAGGAACGACCTCAAATCGGAATAAAAGGTGGAATTAATTTTGCTACTTTTAATGATGTGGATGACGTTGAATATCGTCCGGGTTTAGTTGCAGGTGCTTTTCTTGATTTACCGATTGAAAACTCACCAATTTCTATTCAGCCAGAGGTGCTTTTCGCTCAGTATGGTTCTAATATTGAAGATTCTGACGCATATTTTGAAGCCGATTACGTTCAGTTTCCCGTACTATTTAAAGTAGATTTTGTGTCCGAATCGGCTACTACCCCAAATATTTATTTTGGGCCGTATCTTTCGTTTAATACCGGCTCGGAAGTGAAAAACGACAATATTGCTATCAATCTGGAAGATGAAACTGAGCCCACCGATCTTGGCGCGGTTGTAGGACTTGGGTTTGACACCGAGCATGCACAATTTGGCGTGAGATATACTGCAGGTGTTACCAAAGTAGAAGATGCCAGTTTCGAGAGTGATGCTAAAAACGGAGCATTTAGTGTAACACTAGGTATTAAGTTTTAATTAACTATCAACACATCGTAAATAAAAAAAGAGCGGCAATGCGTCGCTCTTTTTTTTTTTGAATAGAATTGTCGGTAAGCAAAATATCGCTTAACCAAGGTATAATTTTTTGAAATGCGTAATGGGATACCACCATGACTTATAAAAGGGTATCCACCATTTGAAGAATTCATCGTCAGAGATTTCTCCCAACTCATACAAACGTTTATTATCCAAAAAGCTGTGATACACAAAGGTGTAGATAGCTAGTAAACATAATGCCAGGGTAGACGACACATACATCCCCAGAAAATAAAGTAACACGAGCGGTAAAAATACCAGCAGCAGATATTGTGTACGGTTTTTCATAGTTAGTTATTTTGTACGTTTTATTCGGAATGATACTTCCCGGTGATTGCTTTCGTACTAAAAGTTTTGGCAAGCTAAATTGTTACAATTTATTCTGTAATTATTAAGGCATTCTAAACTCATAGCACTGGCGAAGCAATTATTTTGAAGGATGTTTTCAAGACTACTAACTCTTAACTGGCGAATATTTTTATCTAATCTCAATCGGTTCCAACTGATGATGATGATCGGCTATATCATGTTTTTAGGCGTGATGCTGGTAAATCTAATTGGTACAGCCATTGTGGTGGTTTTGATGGATACCGACCCATGGATGTCGACACAATTGCCGTGGCTCACACCCAAGGTGTATAGTTTCATTCTGCTCGTTTTTGCGAATACCTATTGGGTTATGCATTTCTCATTTACAAATCTTCGCCTGCTGAATATCGAAGAAAACCGAAAGTTGCTTGGCTTTGGTTTCCCGCTCAAGCGCTTGGCCCGCTACATGATTATCATCAGTTTTTGCCACCCGGTGAACATCATTTATAATTTCACCTGGCTTGTATTTTTAATGATTCAGATTGATGTGTGGTATCAAATTCCGGTGGCAGTATTAGGGGTAATATTGAATTATGTGCTCATTTACTCGATCAAGCATCGCTTTCTGCAAATCATAGAACGACGTTTTATTGCCGTAGTAGTAGGATTCGTGATTTTGGTATTTAGCTTGTTTCAGCTGGTGCAAATTGTCTCTACTGAAAATGCACGGATTTTATATCAGATCATTCCGCGCATAGAAACGATCAATGCCTTTTTGGGCTGGATGCCGGGAGGCTTACTCACCAAAGCAGCAAACCTCGATTACGGCTTTCTTAACGCATCCATCTATACAACCTTAATGGTGATTTTTATTGGATTGATTATCGTCGACCACTTCAACAAAACTTGCGACGGACTCCATCGACCGGCGCTTAAAAAAGTGGAAGAAGTCTCCAGTCAGCTTTGGAAAGTTTTGCAGCGCATTCTCGGCAAAAACGCGGGAAAGTACTATTACTACGTAATGATCCATCCCTATAATAAGCTACAGCTTCTTACGCTGGCCATTATACCGATTGTGTATGTTCCGCTGTTACTAAATGTGAATTACGAGATCGCCCAGACCATTGCCATTCCAACCATTCTTGCCGGTATTCCGGTGGCTTTGCTGGCCATGGGCATGGCTAATATGTATGGCTATGAAAACCGTGAATTGCTTATTCATCTTCAGTTTCCGGTAAAGCTCGAACAGCAGCTCAAAGAACGGTTTCTTGGGGTGATCATTCTACCGCTATTGGTGTTTTATATCATCACTATTATGGAGATTCTCTTTATTCCGCAGATTGGGAAACCGCTGAGCATTTTCGTTGGCAACACCTTTATGTTTCTGTGTTTTATGCTCTTATTTATCTGGAGTTCTTACTATCAATATCAAAAAGCGATCTACTCCTCGTTCAGTTATAAACACCCAATCATTTCCCAAAAAGTAACCTTTGCGATATCATTTACCATTTTTACGGTAGGATATTTAGTATTTGTACCGCTGAATGGCCTGGAATGGTATCGCATCACCATTATGAGTGTAGTTATTGTAATTATTGGTATTTACTTGTGGGGACACATGGAGGTACTTGTTAATCTTTTCAAAAAAAGAATACTCATGCGTATTTGGAGTGAACTATAATTCATACCTTTCAGCGAATTTTTTGATAATACAGATTTATGCTCCCAATACATCTCGATCTCGGCTTTAATACCATTTACTTTTACGAAGGCATTTATTTTCTCATTTCTATAGTGATTGGAGTGTACATCGCCTATGTACGCGTAAAAAAATATGGGGGTAAGATGGAGTTGTTCGACGGGCTCATCACTTGGTCGATCGTAGGGGCGCTTATCGGTGCTCGCCTATCACATTTTTTATTCTGGAATCTGGATCTGTTTTTATCAAACCCAGCCATTTTGTTTAGCCTTTCAGGCGCAGGGAATAGTATAACCGGTGGATTAGTTGGTGGGATGGTTGGCGGATTGTTGTTTGTTCGCAGAAAAAAAATCAACTACTTCGAATACTTTTCACTGCTCTCACCCGGGATTTTAGTGGGACAAGCGGTAGGGCGGATCGGGTGCTTTTTGAATGGTGATGCCCACGGGACAGCAACGAACTCTATTTTTGGGATGGAATTTCCACGGTATGGAACCATGATCCCCGGTTTTGAAACCGAGTACGGTATTTCAAGCTCAGCCTGGCAATGGTCGTACCAAAATGGATTGGTAGATCAGGCGAGTACGGTATCAGCGGCTCTCCATCCTACACAATTGTACGAGATGTTTGGCGATTTTGTACTTCTTGGAATTGTACTTTGGGTGTTCAATAAAATTTGGGATAGCGACAAGAAATCGCCACTCATTTTCTTCATCCACACCGGCGGATATGCCCTACTTCGATTCAGCCTCGAATTTATTCGTGGTGATCGCGAACTGGTAAATGTTGCCAACATGTCGAACTTGCAGCTAGTGCTGTTGGCATACGGGTTATTTACCATCGGATACGCCATCAATTATTACCGAAAGCAAAAATAGCATGGCCAAAGCCGTAAGCATTAACGAACTGGAAAAGCGATACGAAGATAAAGTAGTACTTAAAGATTTAAGCCTGGAGGTGCCCGAGGGCTCAATCTTTGGACTTATTGGGCCGAATGGAGCCGGTAAAAGTACGTTGATTGGAGTGCTAACGGGATTGTTAAGCTACGAAGGTGGCGATATCGAAATTTCCGGTCTTGAACTAAGCTCAGAAAATGAACTGGAAATAAAGCGGCAAATTTCTTCAGTTCTTCAACCGCCGCTACTTTTTGAGCAATTCACCAGTCTTGAGTTTATCGAATACGTGTGCGAGATTTATGAAATCAGCAAAGATGGCCTCATCGAAAAGGCGTATTCGTTGATGGACTTCTTCGAGATTAAAGACTTTGCAAAGATTAAAGTAAACAAGCTTTCGTCGGGGAGCCGTAAAAAGCTCGCTTTTGTTACTGCGGTGTTAGTAGAGCCGAAAGTGATGTTTTTAGATGAGCCTTTCGAAGCGGTAGATGTAATTTCCATCGAACGGATGAAAACAGTTCTCCGTCGGTTAAAGGCAAAAGGCGTAACCATCATCGTAACCAGCCACATTCTGGAAGTGGTAGAAAACCTGTGTGATGACATTGCCATTTTGCACGATGGATTGATCATTGCCTATCTGGATGAAATCAGCCGACGCGAACTTCAAAAAGACTCCAGTCTCCACGAAATCTTCGAGAAATACGTAGAAGTGGAACACAAAGACGATATTGTTGATTGGCTTTAGATTAGTTGTGAGGGGTGAGGTTTGAGGGTCGTCTGCGCTAAAGCTTCGATGACTAAATGAGGAGTATGGTTTAATTCTAGAATGTATCTCTTTTAATATGTCATCCTGAACGAGGAGCTTGCGACGACTGAAGGATCTGCAAATTCTGTTCTAATTAAATACGTGGGGTAGAATTAATCAATTATGTCATAAATATTAAAGTGAAGCTGGAGCTTCTGGACTGCGTTACCCAACGTAGACGTTGGGAACGAGTGAAACCTCTACTAAATATTGCTCCAATCCTATTCGGAAAGTGCAGACTCATCACACCGCTCCGAGTGTCATCATAATCATGTGCAATATGTTTTAACTGTGTGTCAGCTCTGGTATTTTTATTCCTGTTTTCATTTCATACACCTCTGCAATAATATCGGCGGCTTGTTGTAAACTCATGGTGCCTACGTTCAGAGTTATATCGTAATTTGAAGCCTCATTTATATCTTTGTTAAAGCTGACGCGCGTAAATTCAGCTCGGTCTTTATCGTATTCCAGTATCAGATTTTTTGCTTCCTCTTTACTGATATTGCGACTTTCCGTTAACCATTTCACTCTTTCGCTCATCGGGGCCACTACTCGAATATGAAGTGCCTGTTTGTTTTTTACAATGTGGTTCGCACCTCGACCAACGATAATTGCGCTTCCGAATTTTTCGATTGCCTGTACCGCTCGGGCCAGATACAGTAAATAGTTCAGATTGGTGCTTTTTCTATTCAGGAACCCAAAAATGGTATCTTCAACCAAATTCTGAGCATGTTCATCCAGAGATTCTAAAAACTCAACCGAACTCCCCAGCCGTTCGCTAATCACATTCAGGATTTCCTTATCCCATACCTTAAAACCAAGTCGAAGTTCTAAGAGTGTAGCAATTTCGGCACCGCGTGCACCGAAAGATCTGGAGATAGTGATTACAGGCAAGGTAGTGCCTTTCGGTGGGCGTTGTTGTTCCGATTTATGGCTCATTCGCCATACGTGAACTTGTTCTTCAATCATTTGGCTAACTCGTTTTGCCATAACAACCTCCTGTTGCTTGTGCAACTTGTTGGTTACATAAAGTAGATACCAACTACTACCAAATAATTATGAAGAACTGATAAAGCAAAAGAGATACATTTTCGAATAGTTGAAATGCTACAGAGGCATTTCAAATCTATATAAATGAAATCAATTATCTCGAAACGATAACTGTGAGTCCACTTCCCACAACGAAGGGAAGGGACAGGGATGGGTTGGCTATTTGAAGACACAACATAGTATTAATGGCTCTTGAACCGATAATGTCGTTCTACATATTAAACGCCCAAACTTTTCCGCCGGCTTCCTCGAAAGGAAGGCAGGCATCAAATCGACCCGGAACCTGAATGTATTGGAGCACTTGAGTCATTCCTACTTCGGTTGAGAAGTATCCACTTATGGTAAGTTCTTTCATTTGCCAGATAAACGGTCGCGGAGCATCCCAATTTACATCGCCACCAAACACACGATCATGTTCGGCGTTAACAAAGGCTGTTTGTTGTTCGAGCGAGGCATCGTTAAAATCAGTTCCAAGTTCTTGCTTTGCTCGATTATCAAAATCTTCCAGATTAGTTAAAAACAGCGTTCTTCCCTCCTCATCCCACATGTTCATCACCATATCGTCGATGTAAGTAGGCACACCAACTGCTGCCGCTCCGGGAGTATCAGTGGTTGGAATAATAATATCAGAAACGGTAGTTACCAGCTTGGCCTGTTCTGCATTCAGTAGTTGAAAACCCTCTGCTTTTGCATTGGCAGAACATCCACCCATAAAACCAAGAATGGTGGGTGCACTTACCGCTCCGCCCAACAATAGTGCAGTTCGGCGTAACGCTTCTCTTCGATTGATTGGATTTTTTGTGATGTCGCTCATCGTATTACAAATTTCCTTTATTTAATTCTTTTACTGCGAAATCGGCGGCTCTTGCCGTAAAAGCCATGTAGGTTAGCGATGGGTTTTGGCAACCACCTGAAGTCATAAATGAACCATCAGTTACAAATACATTTTTTACTTCATGTACCTGATTCCAACGATTTACCACCGACTTTTTAGGATCATCACCCATTCGAGCAGTTCCCATTTCGTGGATTCCTTTCCCAAGTGCGATGCCATCGTCGTAAGTGCCCACATTTTTGAGTCCGGCCGCTTCCAGCATTTCTGCAGCAGCTATTTTGATGTCTTCCCGCATCTTCATTTCATTATCGCCGGGACCTGCATCAAATACCACCGTTGGCAATCCGAATTTGTCGGTTACATCGGTAGTCAGATACATTTTATTCTCGTGATAAGGAAGCCATTCCCCAAAGCCCATGATTCCAAATTGCCATGGTCCGGGTTCATTTACTTCTTCTTTCATTTTTGCGCCAATACTAATTTCGGCGATGTTCTTTTTCCAACCGGTACGACTAGCTCCACCCTGATACCCGTAACCGCGGATAAAATCGGGGTGTTTGTCGTTAATGTTTCTGAATCTAGGAATGTAAATTCCATTCGGGCGACGACCGTAGTAATACATGTCTTCGAAACCTTCTACGGTACCGTAAGCGCCTAAATTTAAGTGGTGATCCATGATGTTTCGGCCTAATTCTCCGGAGGCGTTCCCCATTCCATCCGCAAAATGCTCGGTAGAATTCATCAGGATGTAAGCAGAAGCAATTGCTGATGCACATAAAAACACAATTTTGCTGTAGTATTCTTTGTACTCCATCGTTTCGGCGTCGAGAATCCGAACTCCTGTGGCTTTTTGTGTTTCCGGATCGTACAGAATTTCGGTTACTATGGAATCGGGACGCAGCGTAAGATTTCCTGTGGCAACCGCTGCCGGCAAGGTAGAAGATTGGGTACTGAAGTAAGCCCCAAACGGACAACCTTGGATACACATGTTTCGATATTGGCAGGATGCACGCCCATTGTGTGCACGGGTTAGATTCGCCGAGCGACCAATGGTCATCATCCGGTCGTTAAACTTTTCTTCAATGCGCTTTTTCACTTCTTTTTCCACGCAGTTCATTTCCATAGGTGGCAAAAATTCACCATCCGGTAACTGTGGAAGTCCTTCTTTCTTTCCATTGATTCCGGCAAAACGCTCGACCTTATCATACCATGGAGCGATTTCATCGTAAGTCACCGGCCAAGGGATGGCAATGCCTTCTTTCTCATTCGCCTCAAAATCCATCGGACTCAAACGATACGATTGTCTTCCCCACATTAACGATCGTCCACCCACGTGGTAGCCACGCATCCAATCAAAGCGCTGAATTTCGGTGTAGGGATGCTCGGTATCCTTCACCCACCAATGCTTTATGGAATGTCGGATTGCGTAACCGGTGCGATTTTGTTTCTCGTAATCCTTAAGCTCTTCGGGAGTAAGGCGATTATTTCTGGGAAATTCCCAGGGATCGCTGGTTGCCGTTGGATAATCCACGATATGACGAACCTGCCGTCCCCGTTCTAACATCAATGTTTTTAAGCCTTTTTCGGTGAGTTCTTTTGCGGCCCACCCACCGCTAATTCCGCTGCCTACAACAATGGCGTCGTAGGTGTTTTCCTGTTTTGATTTGAGGTTTAATCTCATGTTGAGTGATGATAAATCGTTAGTGCAAAAATGAAGAAAGTATATTATTCTGGAGAGTATATCGAAACGCTTCCAAATTTAAAAAAAGCGAGTTGTAAATTTATGATGGTATCTCGACGTGATGCACTAAAAGGGATTGCAAGTGTAGCTGTTGCGGGGGCACTTCCAGTGTCTGTTTCAGCGAATTCTGGTTCAGAAATTAAGTCACAGGCGCGATTTAAGCATTCTGTGTGTAGGTGGCCGTATTCGGGAAAAACCTTAGAAGAACTATGCGAAGCTGCTGTTGATATCGGTATAGAATCGATCGAACTGATAAATCCCAACGAGTACGAAACGGTAAAGCGCTACGGACTCACTTGCGCAATGGCGAACAGTGTACCATTAAGTTTAACGGACGGGTTTAACAATCCAGCCTTGCACGAAAAGCTTCAAAAAGAGTATTTCGAATTATTCCCAAAAGTTGCGGATGCAGGCTTTGAAAAGGTGATTTGTTTTTCGGGCAACAGAAACGGTATTTCGGATGAACAAGGCATTGAAAACTGTGCGGTTGGTTTGCAGCCTGTTGTAAAAAAAGCTTCAGAATACGGATTAACTTTGTGCATGGAATTGCTAAACTCGAAAGTGGACCACGCTGATTATCAATGCGACCATACTAAATGGGGTGTAGCTTTATGTGAAAAACTTGGAGCAGATAATTTCAAGCTTCTGTATGATATTTATCACATGCAGATAATGGAAGGTGATATCATTGCTACAATTCGGGAATATCATCCTTACATTACTCACTATCACACCGGAGGGGTTCCCGGCAGAAACGAAATTGACGAAAGTCAGGAATTGAACTACAAAGCCATCATGCAAGCAATCGCAGAAACCGGTTTTGATGGATTTGTTGCGCAGGAATTTATTCCTAAAGCAGAGGATGTATTTGCCTCTCTAAAACAAGGCGTTGAAATTTGTAATGTGTAACACAATAAGATCATGAAAAAAGTTATTCCCACTCTTTTAATCCTGATGATGAGCATAAGCTTAACACAGGCTCAGAATATTCCCGACCCCGGAGTTCCGCAAGGGCAAAATCTGGATGTGCCAGAAGGATGGGAATTTCGACTTGATAAACCGGATGATTCCATAACACTAAGCGCAGACCCGGAAACAGAGGACATTTATTTTGTGAATATGACGCCGGGCTGGCATCTGACTACTGGACCAAGAGCTATTTTTTGGCATCCATCGTATGCTGCACAAGGTTCATATACCATCCACGCCGATTTGCATTTGTTTAACCCAAACGGGCGTAACAGAGAAGGATTTGGATTATTTTTTGGAGGCAAAAATATGCAGGCCGAAGGGTATGAGTATCTGTATTTTTTGATAAGAAATACGGGAGACTTTCTCATAAAGCAACGCAAAGGAGAAGCTACGGAAACCATTCAAGGGTGGACAGCATCGAATGCAATTAAAATTTATGACAATCCGGAAGCATCATCGGTACTAAACCGCTTAGCCGTTGAGGTGAATGGAGATACCATGAAATTTTTTATTAATAGTGAAGAAGTTGCGACGATAAATGCAAATGACATTGAATTAGATACCGATGGCGTTTTTGGTTTGAGAGTAAATCATGCCGTAAACCTTCATGTTGAAGACATTGGTATGCGTACAGAATAAATAAATGTGTTATGAACATTGAGAGGCACGAAAACGGAAATATTGAGGTCGAAATCTCATTTACATTAATGTCGTATCTGGCATTATTTGGGGCAATATGTTGCTTTGGTGGAATCCTTTATTTCTGGGTTATCGAAGGACTGAATATTTTCTCTATTCAAATTATAGGATTGGTACTGGCCGGAGTAGTTCTGGGAATTGCCGGAATTATTATCTACGAAAGCTCGCATTTTGTTTTTGACAACGAAAAAAGTGAATTGCGCTGGCATAAAAGAAAGTACTTTAGAGCAAAGAAAGGCACTATTCCATTCTACGATATTGAAGAAGTTAAAATTGATCGTTCGGATGAAAACATGAAAGAAATGCTGGTTAAAATTCTCACAAAAAAGGGAGAATTAAGCCTCTCTGATTCATATATGCTAAGCAGCGACTATAACGTAGAAGAATTGGTAGGTGATGTAAAATCAATTACTGGTCTAGGCATTGATGTGTCACCAAAAAATCGCGCACAGATTTTATTGGATCTTGGCCAAACAAAAGGCGCCATCGATATTATTCGCGAAGAAATGGAAATGTCGTTAGAAGAGGCAAAAGATTACCTTGGCTTGTAACTAATCTAACTTATATGGTCAAATTCCCGCGGTTTATCTACGTTTGCATTATTGTGATAGGGTGTGGTTCTATACACCCCATCACTACGGTTGAACATATAGATTTAACTGACGGTACAGATGGCCAACGAATAAACGTATTTCCGGCTCCGGTAGTTGAAGCCGTTGGGTGGCGTAATCTTTCCAGCGCTGCGGTAGATGACGTTGATGAAGAATTTCAAATTGCAATCTATTCAGATCGTAAACCTTTCCATTTATTTAGAATATCAAACAGTAAAAAGAATCCCGGTGGCTCGGTTCTGTTCTGGCCGTATGACGGGAGTTCGGATAGCGCGGTACCCGAAGAAAACATGCGCGAATACCTGAGTACGATTTGCGAAGAGTTTGAACGAGTGGGCCCATACGAATACTGCCTTCCAAAATTTAATAGTAATAACAATTGGGGAAACACTTATAACAATCTTATCCAACGCAATATATGGACCATGCCCGATGGCTCAGCATTTGAAAGCAGAGATTCCGAACCAGGTTCAGCAGAGCTATGGGGAATGGTGTTTCAAGTTCGAAAAGGAATGTATTTCAGAACGTTCAGCCACGAAAACCCAGACCTTTACTATGGAGCTTCCGAAGCGCTTGATGTGCTATCAGTTGCTGCTCAATTACGTTTAATCGCCAATAATTTTGTTCCACCCATTAATTACAATACCTATGCCGGCGTAACTAACGGTTTAAGAGGTTCTGAGTTTATGCCGTGTGGTGTTAATGAGCGCTGGCGATTTGATGCTAATTTAACCGAATTAATGACCGAAAAAGGAATGCCTACGGTTACCCAGCAACAAGATCAGCTGTTGTTTCAGGTAAAAGTATCGGGTGTTTTGCGGGATGAATGGTACTCGAACCGAAGAACCACCGGTTTTACAAAAATCATTACTCCTAATGAAGTAAGTGAAGTTCGTGTTGTAAGCGATACCGCTTGCGTTACTCAATAACTCGCATCATTATGTAGGTTTATACTCCTGTATTTATCCCATAGATTTAACGAAAAAATGAAAGCTCTCCACACATTGTTCGCCGTATCATTATTGTGTTTAATTGTTAGTTGTGATATAAACAACAATACTAATAACCTTATCGATGAAGTTAAAGAAGGCAAGGCAAAATGGTTGAGCACAGATCGCTCTGATTACGAATATACCTATCAGGCACTGTGTTTTTGTGCGTTCACCGATGCAATGATTGTTGTAGTACAAAGTGATACCGTTGCTCAGGTGTTAGATATAGAAACCCGTGAACCCTACACGGTAGAACAAGGTGATGAAGAAGTGCCGATTCTTGAGCTTTTTCCATCGCTATTTAATACAATTTCAGTGTTTTACGACCGATGGTTGGTAGAAATTCCCGTTTCGCACGAGGCAGAATTTGATTGGGACACCAATACAGGAATGCCAATCAGCATATTTATAGACCGCAGAAAAGACGTTGCCGATGACGAAATCACCTATCTATTTTCTAAGCTGACAGTGAATTAAACGCCCAGTTCAGATTTTATACGATTGAGCTTCTTTTGTTCAGTATCCGATATTTTGGCATCGCAATGAGCGATTGAATCCAATAGGCTATACACCAATTGTTTTCCTTCGTCAGAGAAATTGGATTTGATATGAGCTAATGCCTCATCCACAATAGTATGTAAATTTTCCGTGCTCATACTTCCAAGATGGCTCAGCGTTTTATGATACGTACTCAAATCGTACTTCATGTTTTCGAGTACTCGCTTTACAGCAGATTGTTCGGCAAAAGAGATGCTGCCATCAGCACTCTCGATCCAAAAAATCAGTACATCAATCGAAGTTTCGTCGGTTAAGGAATAGGTGCTCATAATACCCCGGTTTTTGATTATTTAAATTCGGCACTCAGCATTTTGCAGATTTTCTCAAGTGCTTCCGTTTGTTCCTCTGTGATAGAGTTTTTTGTATTAGAATCAATATCAAGTTGTGCTACAAACTCGCCATCCGCCATAATTGGTACCACAATTTCTGATTGTACATGAATACTACAAGCAAGATAATTGTCTTCTGCATGCACATCCTGAGAAACGAAAGTTTGATGCGATAACGCTACTTGTCCGCAAATTCCGGTTCCAAATGGAATGCGTGTATGATCGGTGGCTTCTCCAACAAATGGCCCAAGTACAAGCTCATTTTCGGCGTCATCGGCTACCAAATAAAATCCAACCCAATCGAAGGTGGGTACTTCATCGGCGAGTAGTTCGCATACTGCGAACAGTTTTTCATTTCGGGTAACAGGACGCTCCAGAATTTCTTTAGTGTGAATAATTAGTTTATCGAGTAAGCTGATAGTTTGAGTGCTGGACATAAATCTCTTGTAGTTAAAGTGAGCGCAAAATATAAGAATTAGTGAACTAGAAAAGTTAAGCTTTGGAAATTCTGAATCTCTCCCTTCTTTTCGGCAAAATCTCTGTATCTTATAAGCATGGATTTTTTAAGCGATTTTATTCCCTTTTCCACAGATTTTATGGGGGCAGGCGCACTTTTACTGGCAAGCTTTACCTCGCTATTTTCTGTAGTTAACCCGCTGGCTGCAATGCCGGTTTTCCTATCGTTGATGGGAGATCATACACTCGACGAGCAAGTACGAACAGCACGTAAATCGGCTATTTACATGTTCATCGTATTGGTAACATTTTTGTTTTTAGGAACCTACATTCTGTCCTTTTTTGGCATTAGCATTTCAGGTATTCGCATTGCCGGCGGAATCGTAATTATGCGAGCAGGTTTTTCGATGATGAACCCAGAAACCGGAGGTCGAAAATTATCCAAAAAAGATACCGAAGCTGCTATGGATAAAGAAGATGTGTCGTTCAGTCCAATTGCGATGCCACTTTTGTCGGGTCCGGGCAGTATTGCCGTTGTGATTGGTTTTGGCTCGCAGGCAACGGGAACCAGCGACTACATCTTAAACACTGTAGCGGTATTTTTAACAGCTTTTTTAGCTTGGGGAATTTTGCGTGTTGCTCCATGGCTAAATAAAGTAATTGGCAAAAGCGGCATGATTGTAATTACAAGAATGATGGGCTTCATCGCTCTAGCTATTGGTGTACAATTTGTAATTAATGGAATCGCGGGATTTTTTGGATTTAACGCTTAATACCAAGTCATGGATAACAAAAAAATTGACTACGATCGGTGGGCAAACAAACTTGTAATCGATGCGATAGAAAAAGTTCGGGAGGATACCCTTCGAGCCGAACTCACCCGATTATTTGCGCATCTCTTTAAAGCACAAATTATTTGGTTTAATCGTATTCATGAAATTGAAGAAACCACCGAGATCTGGGGAAATTATACCATCGAAGAGTGCAAAAGCCTGTTGAATGATAGCGGCGATATGCTACATCGAATTGCTCAAAAAAGCGGAGAAACAATTGATTATCAGGATTTGAAAGGAAATCATTTTACAACTATGGCCGATGATATTTTTGAGCACATCATCATTCACGGGCAACATCACCGCGCACAGATTCTGTATTTGTTAAGTAAAAACGGTTACGAAGCCCCGGCAACCGATTACATCTATTTTCTAAGATCATTACCCACTAAGGGCAACTTTTAGTAGTTTTGCGCTGTTTGTAGTCTAAATCATCACTAAATACTATTGCTCTGGAAACTATAGATCGCGCATTAGCCGCATTTTCGTCATTTATGTGGGGAACCCCACTCGTTCTTTTATTGGTAGGTGGTGGATTATATTTTCTCATTTACTCCCGTTTTACTCCCTACCGTTACTTCTTTCACGCGATAGATATTTTACGAGGTAAATACGACGATCCAGACGATCCCGGAGATATTAGTCACTTCGAGGCACTTTCCTCGGCATTAGCAGCAACCGTTGGTCTTGGCAACATTAGTGGTGTGGCTGTTGCCATCGCAATTGGTGGACCCGGCGCTGTATTTTGGATGTGGGTGAGTGCTGTAGTTGGTATGGCCACAAAGTTTTTCACCTGTACCCTTTCCATTATGTATCGCGGTAAAGATTCAAATGGCGACATTCAGGGCGGTACCATGTACATGATTGTAGAGGGTTTAGGTAAGAAGTGGAAACCATTAGCTGTGCTGTTTGCCCTTGCTGGTTTATTTGGGCCACTCCCGATTTTTCAGGCCAATCAGGTAACACAAATTGTACGCGATTTCGTACTTGTACCAAACGGCATTACAGATCCTGCCAATACATTTGCCAGCGATTTAGTAAGCGGACTTGTAATTCTAGCTATCGTTTCGATTGTAATTTTTGGTGGAATTAAGCGCGTTGGTAAAGTAGCTTCGAAAATGGTTCCGGCTATGGTAGTAATCTATGTTAGCTGTGTACTTATCATTTTAGGCATTCATATTGATGTACTTGGGCATTATTTATTGCTGATTGTAACCGATGCATTTCAAGGTGCCTATTTTAATGGTGATGCGGCTTTTGGTGGCGTTTTAGGAAGCTTGATTGTACACGGAACAAAACGAGCGGCATTCTCCAACGAAGCCGGTATCGGTACTGCTACACTCGCTCATGGCGCTGCAAAAACCAAAGAACCCGTTCGCGAAGGGTTAGTGGCTATGATGGGACCGTTTATTGATACACTTATTGTTTGTACGATGACTGCCTTAGCTATTTTAGTAACCGATGTGTGGCAATCCGGCGAGTTGAACGGGATCACCTTAACTGCCTCAGCATTTCAGGAAGCAATTGGACCGTTTGGTGTTTATTTGTTGATTTTCTGTGTATTGATCTTCGGCTTCAGCTCATTATTTACCTACTCATACTACTCCACTAAATGTCTTGGTTTTTTAATTGGCGCTGACAAACAAAAGTATTTCAACTACTTTTATGCTGTAGCCATCATTTTTGGTTCGGTAGCAACCATTAATGCGGTGCTCAATTTTACCGACGGCATGTTTGCGTTGATGAGCATCCCAACTATGACGGTAGCCATACTCTTATCACCAAAAGTAATGGCCGCAGCAAGAGATTACTTCGATAGAATGAAGAGCGCCGGTAACATTTAAACTAGCGTTTAACCAATCGGTTTTTTCTTTTTTACGTAGTCAATAACGGAACATGAAATGTGTGATGAGGTATCTTTAATCATGTGAAGGTAGATTCATCCTTCAATCAAAAAATTTGTACATTCTAGAAAGCTTTTCTGTATGATTTTCAGACCATCACTTCTATTTGCACTCATAGTAATTACTTCTGCAGCAGCGCTTGCCCAATCGGGAGGCACCAATCCGCAGAATACATTGTTACCCGAGATTAACCCTCAGGACATTGAGATTAGAAGTGAATTCAGAGCACGGTTCCCCGGTCTTCGTCGCCAACCCATTCTTGGTTTTAATCCTAAACCGCGGGTATTTCAGATCGACCCCAATAGAATGCCGTTTATGGAATCGCGAGAGCAAGCGGTTGCCAGTATTGCTATTACTCAATTAGATCGGCCGGAACCTCCTGCCCGATCGGTATTACCAACTCCAAGCCGCACTAATGTGTATCTAAAAGGTGGCTTTGGATCTTTTATCACTCCGGAAGCTGACGCCTATTTTTATCAGGGATTGGGAAGTAAATCTACTTTAACAGGTAATTTTTCGTTGCTAACGTCGGATGGCCACCTCGATGATCAGGCTTCCGGTTTTCGATTTATGGATGGCGATGTTCGCTTTTATTCGAAAGTAAAAAAGGATTTGGCGGTTGAAAGCTCCATCAGCTTTCTAAGTGATTTCAATCGCTTATATAATCTGGATCCGCTTTATCAGGATGTAATTGGTGAAACGCCAAGAAAAGATTATCTGGGTTTGAGTTGGAATGCAGCGCTTCATCAAACAAAAAATGCCTTAGAAGGATTAACCACTGAACTAACAGTTTCGCACTTTGAAGCAGACTTAGATGCAGGCGCTAATGCTACGCGAAATAATGGAAATTTAATTTCCGGTAACAGCAGCGAGCAATATGTGAATATAGAAGCCAACAAATACTGGCCCGGCTCTCGCCTTTACGAAACCTTAGGTATTAATGCACAATTAACAACCGGACGATATGATGCGGCCAATAGTGCTTCTCAGAATATATTTTTAGGTACACTTGGTGCCGAGTACAAAAAGTTAATCAATTTCAACATGCACGCTACAGGTGCATTTAATATTGCGTACGTGAGCGATGGACTAGAGAGTAAATTCTACATCGCACCGGAAGCAGAACTTTCCTACAATTTAAAAGATGCTTTGTTGGTGAAAGGGGGAATTAAAGCGGGGCCGTTTTTAACAAGCCTTCAGGAGCATTATCAAATCAATCGCTTTTTAAATACAGCTACAACCTTGCGCCATAGTTATCAATCCAAAGCATTTGGCGAAATTGGACTTCAGTTATTTGAAGGCAATCGAGTGTATGGCGGGCTGTCTTATCTAATCACAAGAAACAGAGCATATTATCAACGGGTATCAGAAAATAGAATCGGGCAGGATTATTCACTTTTCTATACCATCAATTACGAAAAATCGAGTATGTTCGAGTTATTCGGCGGGATTACTCAACAGCTTAATCCCGAGCAATTCTGGTTTGATGCCAAAATTTACGCTCGGCGACCTAAACTAGATAGCGGAGCTGACATCCCCTATGAAGAACGTTTTGGGGTAACAGCATCACTTAATTACCAATTAGAAAAATCGTTGTTGCTAAGCACCTGGTTGGATGTGATTGGCAAGCGGCAATCTCCTACCAATAACCGCGAATTAGGTACCATCGGCCTTGTAAATGTAAAAGCCGAATACGAATTTAGCGATCGGTTTGGTGTTTATGCCAAAGTATTGAATATTTTGGGGCAAAAATACGAAGTGTGGGACGGCTATCAGGAGCGCCCATTTCAGCTCTTCGGAGGGATAATCATAAAATTGTAAGTATGAAAAAAGAGTTTTTAGAAGCATTTAGTGTAGTAGTTCGCGATCAAATTATAATGAAGAACTCCGTAGAGATTTCGGGCCTAGGTACATTTAAAGCTGTGCATCACAGTCAACATCAGGAAAAAAGAATTGACGGTAAAACCGTAATGATGCCTCCACGTGATACCATCGAATTTGTAGCGGAACTAGAGAGGTAAAGCATGCATATCGATCATCAGCAACTACTTGATTTACTTGCAGAAGCCTCCGGATTGGATGCCGAAACTACCGAAAAACAACTTAACGAATTGATCGCCGACATTAAGCAATCGTTAAGTGACGACGAAGCCTACGAAATCGAAGGATTTGGGATCTTTAGTAGCTTGGGAAATCGCATTATGTTTATCCCTTCGAAAGAACTAGAGACAGAAATCAATTTCAAATATGTTGGAATGGAGCCCATCGAGCTAGACGAACCGACTCCAAGTTTTGATGATCCATTTGAAGGACTTGATGATGAAAGCAGTGCCGAAGAGATAGATCTGGAGGCAAATAAACCGGTTGGCAAAGATTTAGGTACTCGCTTTGCAGGACTGATTGATGATGATATTAACGATCCGGATTTAGAACCGGCCGAAGATCCCGGTCCTGAAATGTGGGGAGTTGAAGCCCATAAAGAAGATGAAAGTGCCGATCGACTGTTTGCCAGTTTGATGGGAGAGGATTACGAAAAGCCGATCGAAGAAGACGAAGGTATAGATACCTCTGATGAGGACGAATTTGACGGTTTCGACGACGTTTTTGCAGATGCAGATCAAGAAGAAGCAAACAGCAACGACCTCGGCGCAGAAGTTGCAGCGTTTATGGGTGGGGATTCCGATTCTGAGCAAAATGACGAGAAAGATACCGACGAGTTATTAGATGATGTATTTGCCGAAATGGAATCGGATGGGTTGTTGAATGATGACATGACCGAAGAAACGCTCGGTTTAGACGATTCTGACGCTGTGATTGACTACGCTGAAGTTCCACAAGAAGATGGTGAAGATGATTATATTGCCGCAGATTTAAACTCCATTAGCGCAGAGAATGAAGCAGAAAAGGAAGAGCCTGAAGAAGAGGAGCCTGAACCGGAAGACAACTCTGAAAACGATCTGGAACTGGAAAAAGAAGTCGATTTAGATTTTGAAGATCCATTCATGAACCTAGAAGATGATCAGGTGGATGAAAGTGTGCTTAGAATGGAAGAATTCGATGACACCGAAATCGTACCGGTTATAAAAAACATAACAACCGACGATCCTACTGATACCGATCAAAAAGCTGAGACAACCAAAGAGCCGGAAGAAAAAGAAACGAAAACCAAAAAGAAAGAAAAGCCGGTTAAGGCCAGTAAAAATTCCGAAGCAGCCCCTGCTTGGTTATGGGTGGTTCTAATTGTAGTTGTACTTGGTGGCGGTGTAGTTGGCTTAGGCTATTTCAATATCTTAAACATTCCATTTATTTCGCCGAGCACTTCTACCGTTGCTACAACATCTCAACCGGCAACGCCACCTCCGGTGGTTGAAACTACCCCAGCCCCTGTCAATGATCCGGTTTCTGAATCACCAACGGAGACTTCCCAAACAGAAGAACCGGTAACAAATCAGGAACAAGCTGCGCCTCCAATAGTTGAAAATACACAGCCGGTGCAAAATCAAACCAGTAATGATGCCGAGAAATATGGCCTTACCGGTTCACTTTCGGCAGATGGAATGGATGGCTATACGATTGTGATGTATTCGCTCAGCAATCAACAAAACGCACTTTCTGAACAACAAAAATTACAGAACAACGGTTATCGTGCTATTGTGGCTCCAATCGAAAGCGAGCGATACGGCACACTCTGGAGAGTAAGTTTAGGGCAGTTTGCTTCGTTATTCGACGCTGCCGTTGCTGCCGAAGAAATTGAAACGCTATTACCTGATAACTACTTCATTAAAAAAATTAACTAATCATCTACATGAATTACGCATTTCTTATTCAGGAATCCGTTGCCTCGGTCGATTCTCTGGCAACGTCGTTGGAGGGAGAAACCATCACATTTTTCGATTTAATGGTAGAAGGTGGCATCCTGATGATCCCCATCTTTATCCTCTTTTTGATTTCTTTTTATGTGATTTTTGAACGATGGAGCGCACTTACTCGCTCCCATACCGATACTCAACGCTTTTTGGGCACCATCGAAGGAATGCTGAAAACCGGGCGCCAAAGTGATGCTATTGCTTATTGCGAGGACTTTGATAAGCCGCTCGCCAGAATTATCAAAGCAGGAATTAAGCGTTTAGGTCGACCCATTCGCGATATCGAAGACGCGATTGACAATGCAGGCAAAAAGGAAATCTTTTTTCTTGAAAAACGCATGAACTGGCTAGCTACTATTGCCGGTGTAGCGCCATTAATCGGGTTTACAGGAACGGTAACCGGTATGATCGAAGCCTTTATGGATATTCAATCGCTGCAGGGTAATGTAAACCCTAGTGCACTTGCGGGTGGTATTTGGGAAGCATTGATTACAACCGCTGCGGGTTTAATTGTTGGTTTGATCGCGTTCGGCTTTTACAACTTCCTGCTGGGTAAAATCAATCGTTCGATATTTGAACTCGAAAATGCCTCGGCTGATTTTATAGACCTTCTTCAATCACCTGCACCAAAAAAACAGAGCTGATATGGCACGCGATTTCAGAAGAGGTGATAAACGATTAACTCCATTGTCGCTGTTTTCACAGTCGTCGTTAACGGATATTGTACTGCTCTTACTGATCTTCTTTTTGCTCACTTCATCGTTTGTTACCAACTTTGGTATTCAAGTGAATATTCCGAAAGCAGAAAGTGGCGCGGTAACACAAGCAGAATATATTTCGGTCGCCATCACTAATGATGGCGAATTTTATGTGGAGGGAGAACTGACTGCACGAGGCTCGCTTGCCGGCGCCATCCGCGAAGCACGAAATACTAAACCTGAAGGCACCATCGTACTAAGGGCAGACAAAGACGCAACTGTTGATGATGCCGTTCGTGTGTTGAACATTGGAAAGGCATTGAATTTGCGATTGGTAATGGCCACCGAACAAGGTTCACTTTAAAGTATATGGATCCTCAATTCACAAAAGACGATACACGCGCATTATTTGCAACCATCGGTGTTGCCAGTGTTCTTATTGCATTCTCTCTTTGGTTTACCATCGATATGGGCAGGAACATTCGCCCGTCTTTTATAGAAGTTGAGTTTGGCGAATTTCAGACTGGGCGATTAACCGAGTTTTCGGAAGTAGAAGATGAACAAGTGGCAACTCGTCCAAATCCATCAGAAGTAGAAACGGAAGAACCCACCGAAGAAACCCCGGAACCGGAAGATATCCCCGAAACTACCGCGCAGGAAGATACCAAGCCGGTTGATTTACCTGATGAAGTTGAGGATGTAATTGAGGAAGCCATCGAAACGCCGGTAACCGAGGAAATAGATCCTACCCAAACTGCGGAAGAAAATACCGAAGAAGAAATTGAAATAGCTCCGGTTGCCAAAGAAGATATCGACACGCAAGAAGGAGCTGAAGAAAGTGGTGACGTTGAAGGCGCTACCGGCGAAACCGACTCCGATCAAGGGCTAGGTAATGATGATGATAAAACCGCACCGTATGAGCTGAAGTGGGAAGGTGATATCGAGCGCGCACCTATGGTTCAGCCGCTTCCAACCAATACTGCAAATACCGAAGCAGTCATAACTGTTCGCTTCGAAGTACGTCCCAATGGAACAGTTGGAAGAATTATTCCGATCAAAAAGATGAGCCCCGAGCTAGAACGCGAGGTAATGAGCACGCTTAGAACATGGCGTTTTTCTCGTTTACCGGGTGGCGTACCGCAAACCGTACAATGGGGTTCGATTACCTTTCGCTTTGTGTTTAATTAACGCTTCTGTCTCCCCTTCACAATTTTTTACCGACATCTTGATTCTGAATACCTACCTTCGGTAATTCTAAACCGCTCTTCGCGCTAATCATTTAAAATAAACGGGATACTTATGAAGCGATTTTTAAGTCTTGCAATCTGCTTTGTGCTTGCTCTGTGTATGGCAGAAACTTCACAAGCTCAGGTTTTTGGTCATGGTGCCGAAACCAATTCACCCCAATTTGAATCTTCGTTATTTCAGGATTTGGAATATCGGGAAATTGGTCCATTTAGAGGAGGTCGATCAGTAGCTGTAGCCGGGCATGATGATCAGCCCTATATCTACTATGTAGGCTATACCGGTGGTGGAGTATACAAAACCATAGACGGAGGAAATACCTGGGAAAATATTACCGATGGATATTTCAAAACGGGATCGGTTGGAGCAATAGATGTGGCAAATTCTGATCCGAATGTAATTTATGCCGGAATGGGCGAAACGGACATTCGTGGTAATATGAGTGCCGGCGATGGAATGTACCGCTCAACCGATGCAGGAAAAACCTGGCAATATTTAGGCTTGGGCAACACGCAGTTTATTGGCGACATCGAAATTCACCCAACCAACCCAGATGTTGTTTGGATTGCAGCAATGGGTAAATTATTTGGAAACGTTGAGAGTGCCGATCGAGGTGTATACAAAACCACTGATGGCGGCAAAACCTGGAATAAAGTTCTATTTAGAGATAATAAAACCGGCGCGGTAGATATCGCTGTAGATCCAAATAACCCACGAATTTTGTATGCAGCCATGTGGGAAGCCTACCGAAATGAATACGAAATGAGTAGTGGTGGTGAGGGCAGCGGTTTATTTAAAAGCACCGATGGTGGCGAAAGCTGGACAGAAATTACTCGTAACCCAGGTCTGCCAAAAGGAATGGTAGGAAAAATTGGAGTTTCGGTATCTCCGGTAAACTCCGATCGTGTGTTCGCAATTGTTGAAAATGCACGTGGTGGTGGGTTATTTAGAAGTGAAGATGCAGGCGCAACTTGGACCCGAGTTAGTGCAGACAGAAACCTAAGGCAGCGTGCATGGTACTACTCAAAAGTAATTGCCGATACACAAAACGAAGATGTAGTTTATGTGCTGAATGTTGGTTTCTGGAAATCTATCGACGGCGGAAAAACTTTTAGCAGAATTCGAACTCCGCATGCCGATCATCATGATTTATGGATTGCCAGCAATAACCCAAATCGAATGGTAATTGGTGATGACGGCGGTGGACAGGTTACGTACAACGGAGGAAAAACTTGGACATCTTATCATACTTCTGCCACAGCACAGATTTACCAAGTGGCGGTAGACAATCAATTTCCATACATGATTTATGGCGCACAGCAGGATAACTCTACCTTTGCCATAATGAGCCGTACCAATTCATCGGGTATTGATGAGGACGATTGGTGGCCGGTAGCAGGTTGTGAATCTGGCTACATCGCTGTTGATCCAGAAAATCACGATGTAACTTATGGTGGTTGTTACGGAGGTTCACTTTCCCGTTATGATGCAAATCTTCGGTTAAACGATCGTATTGATATCTGGCCGGATAATCCGATGGGTTCGGGAGCCGATCAGCTGAAATACCGTTTTCAGTGGACCTTCCCGATTATTATCTCTCCACATAATCCTGATGTGCTGTATGCAACCTCGCAGTACGTACATCGCTCTACCGATGAGGGAATGAGCTGGGAAGATATCAGTCCGGATTTAACCAGAAATGATAAATCTAAGCAAGGCGAATCCGGTGGGCCGATCACCAAAGATGATACCTCGGTAGAATACTACAATACCATTTTCACTTTTGTGGAATCGGAAATTGAACCCGGTTTACTTTGGGCTGGATCAGACGACGGATTGATTCATATTAGCCGTGATAATGGCGAAACCTGGGATAACGTAACGCCACGAGGTTTACCGGAATCTATGATTAGTATTTTAGATGCCTCGCAACACGATCCCGGAACAGCATATTTTGCAGCAACTCGGTACAAATTTGGTGATTTCCAGCCTATGATTTACCGAACTACAAACTACGGTAGAAGTTGGGACAAAATAACGGATGGAATTCCGGAAATGGATTTTACACGGGTTGTACGTGAAGATCCAAACAAAGCAGGTTTGCTTTATGCAGGTACAGAGACCGGAGTGTACGTTTCTTTCAATGCAGGTGATGATTGGCAGCCACTTCAAATGAATTTGCCGGCTACACCAATTACAGATTTAGCCGTTCATAAGCGGGATAAAGATCTGATTGTAGCTACGCAAGGGCGTTCTTTCTGGATTTTAGATGGCTTACCGGTACTGCATCAAATGACGGACGAGATTGCTAAAGCAGATCGTCACTTATTCGATCCGGAGGATACTTATTTATACGGTGGCTCAAGCTGGGGAGGTCCATCTCCAACCTCAGGAAAAAATCCGGATAATGGAGCCGTAGTATTCTTTAAACTCGATAAAGAGCAGGAATCCGAAATTAAACTCGAGTTTCTAGATATGCGTGGCAATACCATTCAAACCTACTCTAGTATGGAAGACACCAGAGGAAGAGCGGTTAAGGAATCGCCGTTGTTTTATGAGGAAGAGGGGCGAACCCGACCAAGTGTTGTTCCAAATAAAGCAGGGTTAAATAAATTTGTTTGGAACCTTCGCTATCCGGGTGTAACAAATCTTGATGGTCGCCAAATTCTGTGGGCAGGAAATACTTCCGGCCCAATGGCGGTGCCAGGAACTTATACGGTGCGCATGCATATTGGAGATGAAATGGTTGGCGAGCAGCAGTTCGAAGTGAAAAAGGATCCACGATTGGTTGATGTATCGCAAGAAGACTTGATTGCACAATTTGAATTGATTCAAACCATAAATGCCAAGCTAGATACAACGCACAAAGCGATCAACGAAATACGATCTGTTACCAGCGAAATCAATAGTATGATGGCAGAAATAAAAGGCAATGAAGCACTTAGCGAACGTGTTAAAGAATTGACGCAAGCAATTAGCGAGATTGAGCAAGAATTAGTACAAACTAAAGCGGAAGCAATTCAGGATGTGTTAAACTTCCCAATCAAGCTCAACAACAAATTAGCGGCTTTAAAAAGCACAGTTGCAACCGGTTATGGGCGCCCAACCGCTCAACAGTATGCAGTGTTTGAAGATTTAGCGGCAAAAGTGGATGTTCAGCTAGAAAAACTCCAGGCAATCTGGAACGGCGAGTACGAACAGGTAATCGAGGAAATTGAGAATCCTTCCGTACCTATTAATCGATAAGGTTGATTACACACTATTTTGTAGCCACTTCCAATTCAATTTGGGAGTGGCTTTTTTTATGTAAAGTTGATTTCCGATCAAGGCAAGATTTCAAAAAAGCAGGCGTTGCACTAACTATTAAACCAAAATAAACGGGGAGTTTTCATCAATGGGTTTTTTTAAAGCTCGAGTTACCATAACTGCATTTCTAATTTTAAGCGTATCCACTTCTTTAGCAGCGCAAGAAGAAATAAGCCAGGAAACATTTTTGGAAGATAATCTCACCACTTTCATTACACAATTTGATAGTGAGCAAGCAGACCTCTATTTGCACCAAAGTATTGCTTCAGGTTCGAATAAAATACTGGCTCATTTACTCACTCTGGATGTTAACCCAAATATTAACGACGAAACTGGCTTTTCGGCACTACACAAAGCAATAATTGCAGATAACATTGAAGCTTTTGAGCAGCTGATTAATGCCGGAGCTAACGTAAATCAACAGAGGGTGGGCGGACTTGAAAGTACGCCGTTGATGTATGCGGTTTCTAAACCATCCACCAAATTTTCTGAACTTTTAATTGCGCAAAATGCCGATGTAAATATTCTTGATTTAAATGAAGATCCCGCACTTAATTGGGCTGCTTATTATGGTCATGTTCAACAACTTGAGTTACTTATTAACAGCGGGGCAGATCTTTCTATAAATAGTATACATGGCAATGCAGTGGATGTAACAGTTCGTTTGTGGCATGCAGATTCTGTGTTACAGGTTTTTAGAGAAACAGAGCTAATGGACGACCTAACCCGGCAAAATGAATTATTACTTGAGGCAGTTATCAAAGAGGATGTACCGCAAGTACTAGATTTACTTGCCGAAGGTACGGATCCAAATTCCGGGGATGGGCTAAATAATCCACTTTTACAGATTGCAGCGGCCAATGGAAATATCCAAATCGCAGCAAATTTTATATTAAACGGCGCAGATGTAAATCGGTTAAATCGCGCCGGGCAATCACCACTTGCATTTGCTGCTCGGTTCGCCCATACAGAGATTGTTGAGCTTCTCATAGAATGGGATGCGGATGTAAATTTAGCGGGTGAGCGATATAAACTAACTCCACTTATTGGCGCTGCTATTGGTGGAAATACAACTATTGGAAGATTGTTAATCGAAGCCGGAGCCAACATCAATCAGAAAGATGTGATAAACGGTGGTTCGCCGTTACTTTGGGCTATTATGTATTCGAATACCGAATTTGCAGAAATGCTCATTAACAAAGGGGCAGAATTTTATAACGAGGATGAACAAGTTTTCTCTGCCTACCAGTTTGCCCAACAAATGGGAAATCAACATTTGGTAAATTTGATGGAAGCAAAAATGAAGTAGTTGACGCAAGTTAACGCACAGATAAATTAGGCAACACTCCTTTTATAACAATCTTTTTCTTGTCAATAAACGGATCTAATGCTTTATCCAGGCCGTTAGAATGTAGCAACTCTATGTAGTCGCCAAATTCTTTTATCGATTCTATGCCAAATACACGCAGGTATTCCCACCCATCCGAAATGAGGTATTCTCCTCCACTCAACGGTAAACCTAGTTCCTTTTCTGCCGGAATGAGTTGTTCATGCACAAAGCGGCGAAAGTCGGTCGATTTTCCCGCCACGATATCATAACTAATGAAAACTTGATATTTCGATGTAAACGGATCTTCTATTTTCCACTCGGGGATCAATTGTACAAATTCATCGGTATGCCCTGCTGTTAGATCTGAAATCCTTCCATACAAGTTACCAACACTAATATTTTGTTCTGCTGCAATAGCTCTTAATCGGTTATTTGAAGCATCCATGCCTCCCAACCCATTCATTTCGGTAAGAACCATTAATCCGAATGGAACAGGACTTTCAACCTCTCGAAAACCGCGAAAACGTAGCATTTCTTCGTTTTCTGCATAAAGCGGAACTGCTTGCTGTTGATATAAATCGATAACGTTATTGTACTCGCCGGGTAAAATATTAAACGTAACAAGCTGCCAAACAATCGAGGAGTCACTTTGTGCTTTCGCAGTTGCAATACTCAAACAAAAGAGGAGAGCAGCTAAATAGCCAAATCGCATCAAACTCATTGTTTTGCAGAATCGTCTTTTAGGCCGGTATCGTCAGAATCAGCCTCATTCCCATCAGTATTGCTTGGATTCTTTTTGGTGTATTTATCTGGGTTTCGCTCCACATCCGAATATGAATCCGATTCCAGTTCTTTCTTTTCCTTCTTTTTTTTGTTTTGATTGGAGTCTTTTTCGCCATCTTTTGCCGAGGTATTTTTCTCCTGTTGGCCTTTTTTTGAGGTTTCTTCATCTGAAGCTTCGGATGGCATAGGATTTCGGAAATTGATATCGCGCTGAGGAAATGGAATTTCGATATCGTATTCACGGAATTTGCGCACAATTTCTTGATTGATTTCATTTAGTACGCCATAACGCTTTTTTACATCGGGAATCATAGCCAGAAGTTTCATATTCCAGGCAGAATCACCAAAACTACGCAAATGAATACGGTGCTCAGGATGCTTCAATACATGCTCATTTTCTTCGGCCACTTCGTTTAGTGCTTTTATCACCAAATCTAAATCAGAACCATAAGCAACGCCTACATCCACAATTAACAAATACGAAGGGTCGCCATGCGAATAATTGATGACATCCTTACTCACAAATTCACTGTTTGGTACAATAATGGAGATATTTTGAAGGGTTTTCACTTTGGTAGATCGGATATTAATCTCTTCAACATCGCCTTCAATACCATTTACTTCAACTCGATCGCCCACACTAATCGGTCGCTCGAAGAGTACAATCAATCCTGAAATAAAATTGGAAGTGATGTTCTGTAAACCAAAACCAATACCAACGGAAAGGAAACCAAATATTACGGCTAATCCGGTAAGGTCAATCCCCAAAAACTGAAAGGAAACAAACACCCCGATTATCACAATAACATATTGCGACATACGAGCAAGTGTATACCGAAGTCCGCTGTCATGGATAAATTTTGGTAGAACCTTATCCTTCAAAAACCGCTTGATGAAGGAAGCTAAATACGTAAAGCCCACCAGAAACAGAATAAAAATGATAATCGACATAAAAGTAACCGGCGTACCCTGAATTTTGAATAAGGTTACTTGCAAAAAATCTCCTACATAATCGAAAATCTCGCCCAGTGAGTAATCCGTGGGATTTGGGATATTCATCACAGAGTCGGTACTGATGATGTTAGAATCAGGTGTTGCAACAAGAGAATCGGGTGGTGTGGGTGTTTGAAAAAACTGCTTCATAAATGTTGATTGCTTTGGGCTAAGAGTATAAACAAAAAAAGCCGAAACAGAGCATTCTCCATTCCGGCTTTAAATAGTTTAAAAAGTACGATCAGATTTACTTTTTAAGTTTAACGTACTCTGATTTCCAGATTTCGTCGTTGTAATCTCTAATGGTACGATCGCTGGAGAATTTTCCAACTTTTGCCACATTAATGATAGCTTTACGCATCCATTCATCCTGATTGCGATACAACTTCTCTACTTTTTCCTGCTCTTTTACATATGCTTCGTAATCGGCAAGTACCATAAAGTAGTCGTTCTCGTGCAACAAAGCATTGATGATCGGATCGAACAAGTGTTTGTCTTCCGGAGAGAAGAATCCATTTTTGATCTGATCAATAGCTCTTTTCAGCTCAGCATTGGCGTGATAATACGTGTTGCTGTCGTAACCAGTACGGCGCAATTCTTGTAGTTCTTCTACCGTTAAGCCGAAGATGAAAATATTATCGTCACCCACTTCTTCTAGAATTTCTACATTTGCGCCATCAAGCGTTCCAATGGTAAGCGCTCCGTTAAGGGCAAACTTCATGTTTCCTGTACCTGAAGCTTCCATTCCCGCTGTAGAAATCTGCTCTGATAAATCGGCTGCAGGAATCATGATTTCAGCCAAAGTTACTCGATAATTTTGAGGGAATACGCATTTAAGCTTTTGATTTACTTCCGGATCATTATTTACCACTTCAGCAATTGCATTAATCAATTTGATATGCATTTTTGCCATTGCATAACCGGGAGCGGCTTTTCCACCAAAAATCACGGTTCGCGGTACTACATCCAGATCCGGATTTTCTTTAATGCGATTGTATAAGGTAATCACATGTAGAGCTGCCATTAACTGACGCTTATATTCGTGAATTCGCTTAATCTGAATATCGAACAGAGTATTCGGATCAATCTCAATTCCCTCATGCTCAAGAATATATTTAGCTAAGCGCTTCTTGTTTTCAAGCTTAATTTTGGCAAACTCTTTTCGGAATTTCTTGTCTTCAGAAAAAGGAGTTAAGTCTTGGAGTTTATCAAGATCGGTAACCCAATCATCACCAATATGCTTGGTAATCAAAGCGGCAAGGTCCACATTACACTGCTTTAACCAGCGTCGTGGTGTAATACCATTGGTTTTGTTGGTGAATTTATCGGGATAAACTTCCACAAAGTCTTTGAACATGCTTTCTACCAATAAACGCGAGTGCAATGCTGCCACTCCGTTTACTTTGTGTGAGCCTACGATTCCAAGATGTGCCATATGCACCACCGGATGCTCTCCCTCACTTACAATACTCATCCTAGCTTGACGATGTTTATCATCACCAAACTTTGCAGAAATGGTATCCATAAATCGTCGATTGATCTCATAAATGATGTTCATATGACGAGGAAGAAGGTTTTTCATCAACGAAACCGGCCATTTTTCCAGCGCTTCGGGAAGCAAAGTATGATTAGTATAAGCCAGCGTATTGGTGGTGATATCCCAAGCTTTTTCCCAAGGCATATCCACTTCATCAAGCAAAATACGCATCAGTTCTGGCACAGCTAGGTTTGGATGCGTGTCGTTACATTGGATAGCTACTTTCTCCGGGAACTTCGTCCAATCGTCGGTTTGATTTTTGAACCTTCGGATGATATCCTGCATCGAAGCCGAAACAAGGAAATATTCCTGCTTCAAACGTAATTCCTGCCCAACAAACACCTTGTCGTTAGGATAGAGAACGCGAGTTATATTTTGCTCAAGCTGATTATCACGAACAGCATCGATGTACTGCCCTTGATTAAAGCTATGCAAATCTAACGCCGTATCCGACTCCGCCTTCCACAGGCGTAAATTGTTAACAATATTATTATCAAAGCCCGGAATTGGAGTGTCGTACGCTACTGCGAGTACTTTATCGGTGTTTTCCCACGCATAATTGATGCCACCACCTGCTTTTGGTGCCATATGTTGGTGACCGTAAAACTCAACCGGATATTGAATTTTTGGGCGAACTACATCCCAAGGATTTCCATAGCGTAACCATAAATCCGGCTTTTCAATTTGGTATCCATTTTCGATGGTTTGATAAAAAATTCCATAGTCATATCGTAATCCATATCCGGTTGCAGGCACACCAAGTGTTGCCATGGAATCGAGGAAACAGGCAGCAAGTCTACCAAGGCCACCATTTCCTAAGCCGGCATCCCATTCTGCTTCACGGATTTCATCATAATCTAAGCCAAGATCGGCGCAGGCATCGGCTACCTCTTGTTGTACATCAAGGTTTACAACCATATTATCGAGTAGACGACCGATTAAGTATTCCATCGATAAGTAATAAACTCTCTTTACGCCTGAATGATGATAATGCTGCTGGGTGGTAATCCACTTGTCGTGCAGGCGATCCATAAGGGTTAGTACTACACTGCGATATTCGTCCCAAGGAGTTCTCGAATACTCGTCTTTAGCCAGGGTGTGGCGCAGATGTAATTTAATGTCTTCTCTGAGTGATTCTTTATTTAAACCCGAGCGAACCTCCACTTCGGGTTGCTTTGTTTTTTTAGCCATTATTTTAAAATAAAATTCAATTGATGAAGTTTTAACATCGGTTCAATACGAGTGTAAAGTATTAATTTTCTTTTAAGTACACTCCAAGATCTGGGTTAAAGCCAGGCCGCGTCAAATTCACAGGGAAATTCAATCTATGAAACGACTCGTAGGCGTCAATAGCAACAAAATCCTGCAAAAAAATCCCAAATACGCTGGAACCGCTACCACTCATACTGGCATAGCTGGCTCCGTAATCATAAAATTGATCTTTGAAGTTTCCCACTAGGTTAATGCGCGGGAATACTGCAGTTTCTAAATCGTTTTGTAGTAGATAATTCCACTCCTCTATGGCTCCCTCAAGTAATAAATTTCGAAGTGAAAAATCAGGTTCCGGATTTGGTAGGCAATGTTGATAGGCTTCGGGGGTAGAGCTGAAAACATTAGGGAATGCGGTTACGATGTACGCATCGGGCTGGATGTCTAAGAACTCGATGTCATCCCCCAAACCGGTACCGAAGCCGGGTTTACCATGCACAAAAACAGGAACGTCTGCACCAAGTTGTTTGCCTAGTTGGGCCATATCATCAATCGATAATCCCAAGCCAGCAATTTTGTTTAACATGCGCAATGTAGTTGCTGCGTTGCTGCTGCCACCACCTAAGCCTGCGCCTGCAGGAATTCGTTTGTCTACATTTATTTGAAAATTATCACGTAAACCGGCTTCTTTTTGAAGCAATTTAATCGCCTTTACTATGAGGTTTGAGTCATCCACCGGAATTTTCTCGTCGCTCATTATTAATTGCATATTTCCGGATGGGCGTACTTCGAAGCGGTCGCTCCATTCTATAAAAACAAAACCGGTTTCAATAGTATGATAGCCATTGGGAAGCCGTTCCAGTACATGCAAGCCTAGATTAATTTTTGCATACGAATTAGAAACCCATAATTCATTCATCGATAAACTCCTTTTTTCTGTCCATCATAAATTTAAAAGCTGCATCGTGTTCGTTGGGTATATCTCCATTTAAAATCGCTTCTTTTACAGCGTCTTTAACATCGCCCACAGTTTTGCTGGGTTTAATGCCAAGAGCGCTCATAATCTCTTCGCCAGAAAGCGGATTTTTCCATTTACGCAACTTGTCTTTTTCTTCAACCTCCACAATCTTTTGTTCAACCTTCGAAAAGTTGTTTTGGTAGCGTTTTACTTTGAATTCATTCTTACTGGTGATGTCGGCGCGGCACAGCGTCATTAAATCGTCGATATCATCACCGGCTTCGTAAATCAAACGGCGAATAGCACTGTCGCTTACAATATCCGACACTAAAGCAATAGGACGAAGGTGAAGGCGAACGAGTTTTTGAACATATTTCATGCGTTCGTCGAGTGGTAGTCCCATCCGCCGAAAAATTCGTTTCACCCATTTAGCGCCTAATGCATCGTGACCGTGAAAGGTCCAGCCAATACCCGGCTCAAAACGTTGAGTGGGTGGTTTGGCAATGTCGTGCATGATTGCCGCCCATCGTAGCCAAAGATCTTCACTTACTGCGGCAACATTGTCGAGCACTTCCAGCGTGTGCCAAAAATTGTCTTTATGGCGATGTCCCTCAATCTCCTGAACGCCATGTAGCTGATGCATTTCCGGGAAAAACTGTTTCAGTAATCCGGTTTTAAAGAGTAATCCAAAACCAACCGACGGTTTTGCAGAAAGAATAATCTTGTTCAGTTCATCGAGAATGCGCTCTTTTGAAATAATTTCAAGACGAGGAGCCATTTTTTGGATAGAACTAAACGTCTCGTCTGCAATTTCGAAACCAAGTTGACTCGCAAAGCGCACTGCACGCAGCATTCGCAAAGGGTCATCATCGAATGTTTTGTCGGGATCGATGGGAGTTCGTACACATTGTTTTTTGAGATCCGCTAACCCACCGAAAGGATCATTTAAAAGCCCAAAATCGTCTGTATTTAGCGACCACGACATGGCATTGATGGTCAGATCGCGTCGTTCTTGGTCATCTTTAAGCGTACCATCTTCAACAATGGGTTTTCGGGAATCCCGCCGATAACTTTCTTTTCGTGCGCCTACGAACTCCAATTCCAGATCATTAATTTTAACCTGCGCAGTACCAAATTGTTTAAAAACCGACAAATTGGAACCGGGCAACTGTGCGTGTACTTTTTTTGCCAGAGAAATTCCCGAGCCGAGTGTAACAAAATCGATGTCAGGTTCTTCTTTCAAGCGATCCAAATAGTAATCGCGTACATATCCACCAACAACATATACCGGTTGGTTGAGTTGGCGACCGGCATCGCGAATGATTTCAAAAATCCGGAGATGTTGTTTTGGTATTTCGTGTGCAAAATTCATATCCCTAAAAGATAGGAATGAATACAATCGGTTTCATTGTGTTGTTTAGGATTTCGTACTTTCTGCAAATTGATAAACATTTATTTCCCGCTTATGAACTTTCCCTCTAAATGGTTGATAGCTACAAATGGTACAAAATACGCAAGTGCAGCCGTAGAATATGCCGGCAGACTGGCAGCTGAACTTAAGAAAAAACCTTTGGTTACGATTTTAGTAGTGGCAAATACTGAAGACACCGAAGATGTAGCGCTGGGTATTGTTGAAATGGCTAAATATTTATTTGAAGAAGAAGCCGACAATAAAGTTAATCCCAAATTATTAGTAAAAATTGGCGAGCCCGGTTTCACTATTGCGCAAACCGCGAAGGAATTAGAATGCGATCACATTTTAATTGGTGGTGCCGATTTTAAATGGGACATCAACGACGATAAGCCCGGTGGAGTAAGCAACTACATAATCGCCAATTTCGACGGCGTAATATCTGTTGTTAAATAATTACCAATTAATTGGTTTTCCATCGCGATAAAACCCACCGGTAGGTCCGTTTTCATCCAAAGTAGCTGCCCACACAATACCGTTAGCGCCTTCTTCTACCGAACGGGGCGCAGCATCTCCGCCCATATCTGTTCGAACCCAGCCAGGACAAACTGCATTTACTTTGATGTTATCGCCCTTCAATGCATCGGCCAATTGGATGGTTAATACATTCATAGCAGCTTTTGAGGCCGAATAAGCAGGGGTTCCAGGACTCATATCCTGTAATGATCCGGCTCCACTCGAAACGTTTACTATTTTCCCTGCATCACTTTTTTTGAGAAGCGGTAATAATCCTGCACTTAGTTTCCAGGCACCAATAAAATTTGTTTCTGTAGCTTCTTGAACGATGCTCCAATCAGGATTAGTCACATCATGTCCGCTATCGTAATGGATGCCGGCATTGTTCACCAATACATCTAAATGGCCGAATTTTTCAGCAATGTAATCGTGTAGTTTTTGAATTTGCTCAAGATTGTTCACATCTAAATTCCGGTAAAACACTTCATTGCCTTGTTCACGTAGGGCTTTTGCTGCTGATTCTCCTTTTTCATCATTTCGCCCGGTAAGAATCACGGTATACGATTTTTCAGCTAGTTGCTTAACGGTTTCGAGTCCAAGTCCACGGTATGCGCCTGTTACAAGTGCAATCATTTTTGATAAGTAAAGTTGTTATTAATTATTCGCCCCAGGATTCGTACAACTGAGATCTTTCCACAACCTTTTGCAGATAGCTTCGCGTTTCTTCGTAGGGTAGATTTTGGATCAGATATTCGTAGTTCTGTTGTGGAGTCATCGCGTCGATTTTACGAATAGCACGAGGTTTAGAGCCACTTCGATCGTATGCTTTGAATACATTAGACGCCCCGGTATTGTAGGCAGCAATGGCTAAATATTGCTTAGTGAGTACGTTGCCGATGTTATTGAGGTGCGTATTCAGAATAATATCTAAGTAAGCACATCCAAGCTGAATATTATTTTCAGGATCAAAGAGAAACTCCGCACTAGGAATTTCTGAACGTCCATATACTTTTTGGAAGGCGTCAGCGCCGCCACCTTCGGGAACGAGCTGCATCAAGCCAAGCGCATTAGCACTCGACTGTGCCATTGGATTGAAATATGATTCGGTATGGATGATGGCAAAAACGAGCGATGGATAGAGTCCGTACTGCTCAGCATATTTGTAAACAAAGCCTTGAACTCGCTTGGCACGCTCACGAATGGCATCGGGAGCTAAATCAAAATTTAGAGTAAGTACCGCGCGTTCTACGCCATCGTCACCGGTAGTTTGCCGAACGGTGGGTTGATTGTTGTTGATAACACGAAGTGCAAAATCGGCATTGGTTTCACCAACTCGCTTTGTAAGCTGATTGAATAGAACCGGTCGGTTTAGCACCGGAGTATAATTGTCTGAACTGGCTTCAATGCCCGTTTGACTTCCTTTACTTTCGATCGTTTCTACAAGTACAACCGGTAAGGTTGCTACACGTTGCTCGGCACTTTGCGTTCTATCAACTAACACTTCGAGCAGTACCTGATTCTGCTCAAAATCAACATGAACCCGAGCATTTCCTTCATCAAGATATTCCACCCATTCGGTCTTTGAGCGATACTTAAAATCACCCCAGCGCTGTTCCATTTCAGTTTTGAAAGCTTCAAACTCAGCAGAAAACTGAATTTGGAAATTATTCGCTTCTTCAGCTCCATCCGCCGAAGTATATTGCTCTTCAAATGCTTTTTGAGCTTGGCGTACACTATCCCGGTACGCTCGAAAATCACTGTTTTGAGCTGCCAACGAATGTGTGCCTAACGCAACTAATAAGAATAAGAGAAGTTTACAACGCATAAGTATTCCGGAGGTAACGCCGCATCAGGAATATAAAAATCATTTGAGTAACGTGTTTATATAGTGATTTTAAGGCGTTGTTCCCGGAAAATTAGCCGAGTCGCTATTTTTTTATTTGAACCGAAGAGTGGTCTCCAATATCAATCGTTCCGCTTACATTTTTTACCTGAGTGTTTGCTCCAATGGTTGAGCCTGATGTTTCGGTATCTTCAATTACAGCGCTTTCTCGAATGATGGAGTTTTCTACTGTTGAATTCTTGATACTTGTTCCCGCCTCGATACTCACTTTTGGGCCAATAGTACTTCCTTCGATAGTAACGCCCTCTCCAATAAAAACCGGTGGGATAATCGTTGTATTGGGATACTTTTCAGCCTCAAAACTATGATTTTCCTTTGCCAGAATTTCTCCCGTAGTTTCGAGCCACGCGGGTAGCGTTCCACAATCCAGCCATTCATCAACGGTGGCAGTTTTAAACACTTTGCCGTTGTTGATCATGTTATCAAGAGCCTCTGTAAGGAAATATTCGCCACCGGGACCTTTGATGTCTTCGTCCATTATACGCTTCAACTCGGTTTTTAAACCTTCCCCATCTTTAAAGTAGTAAACTCCAATAATGGCTAAATCTGAAATGAATTCTTCAGGTTTTTCAACAAAACCGGTAATTCGATCACCTTCATAAACCGCAACGCCAAATCGGGACGGATCTTCTACTTTTTTCAACCAGATTACGCTATCCGCATCGTCGATATTGAATTTTTCTTTACTATCGAACAAGGTATCAGCAAACGCTACAATTACTTCCCCTTCTAAATCTTCTCGGGCACAATCAACCGCATGAGCAGTTCCCAACGCCACTTCCTGTACCCGAAAGGTGGCTTTCACATTGTGTCGCTCGCTCATTGCGATTAAGTCTTTCTTGATTTGTCGGCCAAAATCAGGACCTAAAATGTACACTATTTCGCTTAATTCACGATCTAAGGTTCGGATGAAGGTTTCAACTAATCGTTCGATAATCATGGTACCTGCAACTGGAAGCAATGGTTTTGGAACAGTATGCGAATGTGGCCGAACACGGGTTCCCCTTCCCGCCATTGGGATAATTAATTTCATATATTTATTTCAATCTGTATAAAGCTGATATTTAGTGGTGCAGAATATACTACCCACAAAAAAGAAAGTCGAACGGTCGCTGCACTTGTCACCATTCTTCACAAACACATAATATATCGAGCCATTGTATTATCTCTTTTTAGACGCACTATCGGTATTATTTTCATTTATTCTGGCCAGATATTGCTGGACAAGATTACGATTCTTCATTCATGTATACCAGCAAGTAGGGTATAAACACAACGAATATTGGCAGTGGTTGCGCAGCCATTGGGAACAGAAAGTGATTCCCGGCGATTTAGCGTTATACAACATTCTCCTCTTCGTTTTAGTGATTGGTTTTGATTGGATAGAAGTTGCTATTACCAATACTGCATTAACTTTGGCTCTTTTTATTTGGGGGATTTTCTGGTTTGGGAGTGTAAAACGCTACAAAGCTGATCAGGTAAAAAAACCGCTCGTATTTACCAGCAGAGTAAAGCGATTGATGGTTCCATTGATGATCCTAAATCTGTTTCTGCCGGTATTTTTCATGATTTGGTCGTATACCGGTTATATTCCTTTTTTATGGTTGATTCCGCCCACCTACGATCCGGGCTTATTAAGTTTTGATGTTGTTTTACTTGTTTTTGGATGGGTGATTGGCGCATTACTTATACCGTTTTCGGTGCTTGTTGCAGGTAATATCACCAAGCCGATTGAGCGTCGTATTCAAAACGGATTTAAAAAACAGGCGCGTAAAAAACTGGCAGCAATGCCAAATTTAAAAGTAATTGCCATTACCGGTAGTTATGGTAAAACTTCCATCAAGTTTATGATTAAAGACTTGTTGAAAGAGCGCTATTCAGTTTGCTATACGCCGGGGAGTTTTAACACACCGATGGGAATCTGTAAAGTGATTAATAACGATCTTCAAGCACATCACCAGATATTGATTCTTGAAATGGGGGCGCGATATGAAGGAAATATTCAGGAACTATGTGATATTGCAACTCCTGATGTTTCGGTAGTTAGTAATGTTGGTTTTGCACATTTAGAAACTTTTGGATCTCAAGATGTAATCGCCCGTGAAAAAGGAACTATCGTTGATAATTTGGGCAAAGGTGGCGTAGCTATTTTAAATGCAGACGACCCAAGAGTTTCCATTATGGGAGAAGGCCGCGATGAGATACAACGAATACTTGTTGGTTTAGAAGGCGGGGTGATTCAAGGTAAGAACATCAGTTACGATACCAACGGCACCCGGTTCGAAGCAGTATTTGATGAAAAGGTATATGAGTTCAACACCAAATTGTTAGGCGCGCATAATGTGCAAAACTTGTTGCTTGCAATAGGTGTTGCTTATCATTTTGATATTCGGCCAAAAACGATGGCTATTGCCGCCCAAACCATTGAACCGGTAGAACATCGCTTAGAGCTAAAAAAAGCCGGAGATCTTTTTGTGATTGATGACGCTTTTAATTCTAATCCGGTGGGCGCCAAAAATGCGGTAGAAATTTTGGGGCAATTCAAGAATCGAAAAAGAATAATCATTACGCCGGGAATGATAGAACTTGGAGAAATTGAAGAAGAGGAAAACTTCAAGTTCGGGGAAGCGATTGGAAAAGCGAATTTGGATGTGGTGATTTTAGTGGGAGAACAACGATCGAAGCCGATTCGCGAAGGCATTGAGAGTGTTCAAGAAAATACCGGGCATGTGTTTGTGGTGGCTAGTTTATTTGAAGCCAATGAAATTGCCCGACAGAAAGCTACAGCAGGAGACGTAATTCTGTACGAAAATGATCTGCCGGATGTGTATAATGAAAAGTGAAGCGTGCGAATAATCGGCCCTTACTCGTAGCGCACTGCTTCTGCCGGCTGAATTGCTGAAGCTCGTTTAGATGGAAACCAACTGGCGGCTATGCACAACAATAAACTTCCGCCCAAAATTATGGCGATGTCTAATGGTCTGATTTCTACCGGATAGGCATCAATAATGAACGCCGAGGATAACTTGATAAGTCCATATTCTTGCTGCAGCCAGCAAAGGATGAAGCCCAATGAACCACCTATTCCACAACCAATTAACCCAATCAGTAATCCCTGCTTTCGAAAAATGGATTTAATTTTCGAAGCCGATAAACCCATCGAAATCAAAATCCCAATATCTCGTTGTTTTTGAATTACTATCATCGTTAACGAACCAATGATATTGAGCACAGCAACCACAACAATGATCATCAAAATGATGTAAGCTCCCCATTTTTCGAGATACATCACATCATATAAAGGCTTTTGCAAATCGTACCAAGTTGAAATTTTGAATTCTGCCCCTAATGTTGTTTCAAGCTTTTCTTTAATCTGCTCAGCATCTTCGCTATTCGTCAGTTTAAGATCAATTCCTGTTACCTGATTGCGAGCATTGAAGAGTCGACGAGCAGCATCGATTTCGACATATACACTAGGCGTGGATGCTACTGATTGCACCAAATAAGCACCTCGCACATCAAAACGGTACGAACGCGGAACAGTGATTTGCGTAAGTGCCTTTCGCATTCCGGTTGCACTCAGTAAGGCAATTTCATCGCTCATATCTAAAAACAATTCTGAGCGAAGTTGCTCATGCACAATAATGCCGGGCTTTCGGTTGCGAACTTCTAAATCAAACACTCCGGATGTGATGCTTTCTTGAATATTTACCATGTTGATGAAGGTAGCTTCATCGATTCCTTTAACCTCAACCACTTTGGTGGCATCATCGCCATTCGAGAGCAGCGCTTTACCGGTAACAAAAGGAGATATAAACTGAATTTCAGGAATGCTCTCGAGTTCTTGCTGCAAAGCATCAGAGTATTGAAAGGTATTCTGCTCGGCAGATTCTATGCGAAGGTCAGGGTCGAATGAAAGTAGCAGTGATTTAACGACATCAAAAAAGCCATTAAACACCGATAAAACCACAATTAACAGTGCAGTACCAATGGTTACACCCGCAATACTTATGTACGTAAGCGTTGAAATTAACGAGATATATTTTCGGGAAAAAAGATAGCGACGGGCTATAAAACCGGATATGTTCATGTTGCTAAAATAAAGAAACCATTAGAGTGTAGCATCACGCATTTAGCAGGTAAACGTTTTGTGTATATTTTATTATCTTTTGCCCCCCTTCAATTAACAATATTATGACGTTTTCGCTCAAAAAAGAAGAAATTGAATCAATTTCAAATGGGTCTCACGGGGATCCGTTTTCGGTATTAGGGTTTCATAAAATCAAACAGGGTAAATCGGAAAAATTAGTGTTGCGGGTATTTAGACCCGAAGCTAACCTGGTATTTGCAAAATTAGGCAAAGCCAAACCGGTTGAACTTCAACGCGTTTCGCCCGAAGGCTTGTTTGAATACGTATTTCCTCGCAGAAAAACTCCCGCTCTTTATTCATTGCGAATAGTGCCCCATGCCGGCGATGAATTCGAAATCTTTGATGCCTACGCTTTCGATAGAATGATTAATGATTTCGATTTACAGCTTTGGGGTGAGGGAAATCATAAAAAAGCGTATGAATTTATGGGCGCTCATCCCAAAGAAATTGATGGCGTAAAAGGGATTCATTTTGTGGTATCAGCGCCTAGTGCAACGCGAGTTTCGGTGGTAGGACCGTTTAATAATTGGGATGGTCGTGTGCATCGAATGCGTAAATATCATGATCAGGGATTGTGGGAGATTTTTATTCCGCATGTTACCGAAGGGGATGAGTACAAGTACGAAATTAAATCACCGGTTCAGGATCCTCCACTCCTAAAAGCCGATCCGTTTGCTTTTTACGCACAAAAACGTCCGGAAACAGCCTCCAAGGTGTATGATTTGGAAGGGTTTGAGTGGAGCGATGACGATTGGGTGAACTCACGGAGCGAACGGCAAGCTTTGGATCAACCACTTACTGTTTATGAAGTACACGCTGGCTCATGGCGTAAAAAAGTAGGCGAAGAAACAGAGTTTTTATCTTACCGTGAAATGGCACACGAGTTAGTGCCTTATGTGAAAGAATTGGGGTATACCCATATCGAATTGTTGCCGGTTGCAGAACATCCGTACGATCCTTCCTGGGGATATCAAATTACAGGCTACTACGCTCCAACCAGTCGTTTCGGTACTCCTCACGATTTCATGTATTTTGTAGATGAATGCCATAAAGCGGGAATTGGTGTTATTGTTGATTGGGTTCCGGCTCACTTTGCAAAAGATGATCATGGACTCCGTCGATTTGATGGAACAGGCTTATATGAGCATGAGGATGCCCGCCAAGGCGAACATAAAGATTGGGGCACGTGTATTTTCAATTTCGGAAGAACCGAAGTACATAATTTTTTGATTTCGAATGCACTGTACTGGTGCGATAAATTTCACATTGATGGACTTAGAGTAGACGCAGTAACTTCTATGCTTTATCTGGATTACTCTCGCGAAGAAGGCGAATGGATTCCAAATAGATATGGTGGACGTGAAAACATCGAGGCTATCGATTTTCTTCGAAAGTTTAATGATTCGGTGCACGAGCATTTCCCCGGTACTATCACCTTTGCCGAAGAATCAACCTCGTGGGGTGGAGTGTCGCGCCCAACTCAAACCGGCGGCCTGGGATTCGATTACAAATGGAATATGGGCTGGATGAACGATACTTTGGCCTATATAGAAAAAGATCCTTTGTATCGCAAATATCATCAGGGAGAGTTAACTTTTTCGTTGATTTATGCCTTTAGTGAAAATTTCACTCTGCCTTTTTCTCATGATGAAGTTGTTCACATGAAAAACGCAATGGTTGCAAAAATGCCCGGCGATGACTGGCAAAAATTCGCAAACCTACGTTTGTTGTATACTTATATGTATGCACATCCGGGCAAGAAATTACTTTTTATGGGATGCGAATTTGCCCAATGGGCCGAGTGGAGTGAATCGAAATCGTTGGATTGGCATTTGTTAAACTGGGAGCCACATCAGGGAGTGCAAAAAACTGTACGCGATTTAAATACTCTCGTAAAAACAGAGAAAGCACTTTATGAAAACGACTTCGACTGGAGAGGTTTTGAATGGATCGATTTTAACGATGCTGATAACAGCATTGTATCGTTTGTACGACGAGCAAAAGATCCGGAAGATTTTTTAGTTACAGTGCTTAACTTTACGCCAACTGTTCATCACGAATATCAAATTGGGGTGCCCGAAGCTTGTGAGTACGAAATAATTATGAATAGCGATTCTGAATATTATGGAGGCAGTAATGTAGGCGATACTGTGCTGAATGCGGTACAAGGTGATTGGCAAAATCAGCCTGCATATTTAAAGTTAACGATCCCCCCACTGGCAGGAGTAATATTAAAACCAAAGAAATAATTAATTAATCTATGAGATTTCCCCGTTCATGCGGTACACTGGTACATCCCACATCGTTTCCCGGAAAATATGGAATCGGAGATTTTGGGTACGAAGCAAGAGAATTCATCAATTTTTTAGAGCAAACTCAACAAACAATTTGGCAAGTTTTACCACTTACTCCTACCGGATATGGTAATTCTCCCTATGCAAGTTATTCGGCTTTTGCGGGGAATGCATATCTGATCAGCCCGGATATTTTAGTAGAAAAGGGACTTCTCACTAAAAGTGAAGCCGAAAAAGCTAAGTTGCCATCACGATTGGAGGTACAGTACGAAGAAGCGTTTCAGCAAAAGGACATACTTTTTGGGTATGCTTGCGATCGATTCTACGAAAACCTTGATAGTGTTGAGGAAAAAAAATTCAAAGCCTTTAAAAAAGAGAATAAACACTGGCTGGAAGACTACACCCTTTTCATGGCGTGTGGAAAACATCACGGAATGCAGCCATGGAATACTTGGGAAAAAGAAATTGCACAACGCAAACCCGAAGCACTTAAAAAATACCGCAAAAAGTATAGCGCTGACATAAAACTACACAATTGGTTACAATACGAGTTTTACAACCAATGGATGGCACTTAAGCAATACGCAAACACCAAAAATATCAGAGTGGTAGGCGACATACCTATTTTTGTTGATCACAATAGTTCGGATGTGTGGGCAAACCCGGAGTACTTTGCGGTAGATGAGCTGGGAAATCGAACGTTGGTTGCCGGAGTTCCGCCGGATTATTTTAGTGAAACTGGTCAATTATGGGGAAATCCCCAATACAATTGGAAGGTGTTGGAAAAAGATAATTTCTCGTGGTGGGTGAAGCGTTTTAAGCACATGTTTACGCAATGTGACGCTATTCGGGTTGATCACTTCAGAGGCTTTGATGCTTATTGGGAAGTAAAAGCAGACGAGAAAACTGCCATTAATGGCCGATGGGTTGACGGTCCCGGCGAGAAGTTATTCGATACTATTCTAAAGGAGTGTGGAGAGCTTCCAATTATTGCAGAAGACCTCGGCTTTGTAACCGAAGGGGTTGAAAAGTTGCGCGACAAATATGCATTTCCCGGTATGAAGATCATTCAATTTGCCTTCGATTCGGATTCTACCAATAGTTTTTTGCCACATAACTATCCGCAAAATAGCGTGGCTTATTCGGGCACTCACGATAACGACACATCAATCGGGTGGTACAATCAGGCACCGGAAAAAGAAAAGCATCACGCTCGGGTATATACGAAATCGGATGGAAATCAGATAAATTGGGAGTTTATCCGCTTGGGCATGCTCTCCGTTTCGGATCAGGCAATTTTTCCCCTTCAAGATTTCATGAACCTTGGAGGTGAGCATAGAATGAACTTCCCGGGCACATCGTCTGGTAACTGGCTGTGGAGGTACACATCAGAGATGTTACATCAGGTGGATACCCATCGAATTAACGAACTAATCAATTTATCAAACAGAAAGAATAACGCCTGAAAGCTGAGCCTTTAATAAAAGGCACTATTTGAGTATATTCCAAGCTTTCTAAATTTATGATTTATGCCTTTTTCGCTAAACAATTTACCAAAGCGCACGCACAAACCACGAACCGAAGGGATAACTTTGGTTTTAGACAAAGGGTACAGTGTTCGCCAAACCGAAGATTTTGTAGATGTTTGCGCAGAATATATTGATGTTGTAAAGCTTGGTTGGGGAACTTCGTATGTAACCCCAAGACTCGAAGATAAACTGAACGTTTACCGTCAAGCTGGAATTCCGGTTTACTTTGGTGGCACTCTTTTCGAGGCATATATGCTTCGAAACCAATTGGATGCTTACACAAAATTGTTAGATCGCTACGAAATTGATTGTCTGGAAGTGTCTAACGGAACCATTTGGATTTCAGACGAGAAGAAGCAACAAATCATCAAAGATTTAAGCAAAGATTACCGGGTATTATCAGAAGTTGGATCAAAAAACCCGAACGAAATAATTCCACCCTACAAATGGGTAAAAGTAATCGAGAAAGAATTAGAAGCAGGTGCCTACAAGGTAATCTGCGAAGCGCGAGAAAGCGGAACTGTTGGTGTTTTTAGGCCAAATGGTGAGGTAAGATCCGGTTTGATTGAGGAAATAACCGATCAAATTCCGGTAGAAAAACTCATCTTCGAAGCTCCAAAGAAAGAGCAGCAGGTTTGGTTTATCAGAAAATATGGAAGTAACGTAAACCTTGGAAATATTCAACCTGAAGAAGTTATTCCACTAGAAACCTTACGTCTTGGTCTCCGAAGCGATACCCTAATGGATTTTTACTCGCTGGATGAAAACAGCGAACTAGATCAAGTAATCAAAGAGAACACAATCTCAAACAAAGAGAAATAATATTTATGAAAATTTTATATGCGGCGGCAGAAATCTCCCCCTTTGCAAGAATGACCTACACCGCCGATTTGTTGAGATTCCTTCCGGCATCTCTGCAAGATAAAGGCTTTGAAATTCGAATCTTGTTGCCCAAATATGGCACCATTAACGATCGCCGAAACCGACTTCACGAAGTAATTCGCTTGTCGGGTATAGAAGTTGAAGTGGGCGACAATTACGAGAGTATGAAAATCAAAGTGGCGAGTATCCCGAATGCAAAACTTCAGGTTTATTTTTTGGATAACGACACTTATTTCAAAAGAAAGGGGATGTTCATCAATCCTAAAACAGAGAAATTTTATCCTGATAATGCTGAGCGACTTGCCTTCTACAATAAAGGAGTGCTCGAAACAGTTATGAAGCTCGGTTGGCAGCCGGATATCATTCACTGCCACGATTGGCCGGCCGGATTGATTCCTTTATTAGTAAAAACGAAGTATAAGAACGAGGAAATCTTCAAGAACACGCAGATTGTGTACAATTTGCATCACCCCGAAAACGAAGGGCACGGAGATTCTTCAAAAATTTTGGAATTACTCGGGCTACCAGACGACATAAACATAAAAGAGCTTACCGACGATGGTAAGGTTGATTTACTGAAACTTGGTTTAATGTACAGCGATCATGTAGTAACGGGTAATTACTTACGTGATGAATTTGATGAAATATTCAAAGAGCTAGGCATTACACCAAAACAAATTCAGGGTTCGCCCGAAGATGTTTCAAGTAAATTTGCCGACTATTATCGAGTAATTGCCGAAAAAGAATAAAACATCAAGATTGTATTTAATGATTATTAAAAACAAAGCTGCCCTAACCAGGCAGCTTGTATTTTCTGTACTGTTATCATTTACACTGTTATCCTGCGAAGAAAGTGGTACCGTGGGCGCCGGGTTTATAAACGAATCAGAAATTGTTGCAGATACCATATCTATTGCTCAACTACCAGTAAATTCGGTAGATCCCTACCTAGGAAAATTAAACTTCTCAGCCGTTGGTAAATTCAATGACCCAATTTTTGGTAATCTAGACGCAATGGCGCTTTTTAAACCCTCAATTATCAGGGGCGATATTGGCGATTTATCGATAGATACTAAAGCCTTTCTACGGTTAAATGCAGACTTGGAGAATGTATATGGAACGCAGGATAATGAAGCTACATTTAGAGTGCTGCGCGTAGAAGATTTCTGGCGAGGCTCGGCATTTAAAATGAGTGATCAGGTATCAGTAATTGAAGGCGGTGGGCCCATAGAAGCAGAAGTTGGGGAGTTTTCACTTGCTGATTTCGATACCACAGGATTTGTTGAGTTCGAACTTAGTGGTAATTGGAAATCAGACTTCATCGAGTATTACAACAATGGAAACGAAAATCGAGATTCGCTATACCGCTTCGAAGATTTTGGACTTGCCATAGTGCCTGCCACCGATGCGAATGAAATCATTTACACCCGGTTTAGTACCAGCAGATTACTATTGATTGATCCGGCCGACGACGATACTACCACTAACATAATGCTCGATTGGGCTTACGATGTTGAACGAACTCCAGGCACGGTACCTGACGATAATTTGGTGCTGTCTAATTTGTACGAACAGTTTATACAGTTTGATTTTACAGACTTGGCAGAGAATCTTGACAATCAAAATTTTGTAAGAGCCGAATTGGTATTCAAAGCGAACGAGGCCGCCATGGCAAATTCTCTAACCGAGAATCAAGGCAGGTTAGAAACTCCACCATTTAGAATTCAATTAGGGCCCTCAACCGATATTGCATATGATTTAGGTTTTAACTCGATAAGTACTTCGGCTACCTACGAAGAAGGCTTCTATCGCTTCGATATTACCGAGCTTTTGAACGCTTTTATTTTTGCCGGGACAGATATTTCTGAAGTTTACCTTTATGCAGCGCAAAATGGTGGATATCTTTCTTTCAATACATTTTTTGACGTAACTGCATCAGAAGATAATGCCCCAAAAATCATAATCTTTAATCTGGAAAACGAGGAGTAATACGATGAAAAACCTTGTATTCCCGATACTTTTAATGTGCTTAATTTCTATTTCCGTTGAAGCGCAAACCGGAAACTCTGCCGAAGCCCGTGGTGGTTCTATTTATTCATCAATCGGTGTAGGATATCCAGTTGAGCCGACCTCAGCAGGATTGCAAGCCCAAGGAATTTTAGGGCTCACAAATATAAACAGAGAAACAAGCAGTTTGGCAAACCCGGGTTTGTGGGCAAGTACTTTTTACAGCCAGGCTTCTACCGGACTACGCCTTAGCAGGGCAAATGTGGAAAGCACAGCATCAAGCGGGACCAACGTAAATCTGCAAACGGGTTATTTGCACCTACTATTTCCGATAAAGCCGGGTAAAATGGGTGTATCAATAGGAATGTACCCGGTAACTCGCGCAAATTTTAAATCGGTGAATGTGAAATCGTTCAACGCTACAGCTACTTCCGAGCTTGAATACACCAATGAGGTGCAAAGCTTTGGTGGCATTAACAAATTTGAATTAGGTTTTGCATTTAAACTTGGTGAAAATCTATCATTTGGATACGCGCCTTCCATCGCATTTCTAACCCTGAAAAACTCTGAAGCGCTAGATTTTAACGTAGTTGGATTCGAAGACCATTCTCAAGAGATAGATTACAATGGAAACTCTTTTGCACAACGTTTTGGTATTACCGGCACGTTTAATGGATTACTTCGAGAAAACGACTCTTTCTCATTTGGTGGAACTTTGAACTTGCCATACACCATAAAAGCGAAAGAAACATTCAGCGCAATAAAAAGTGTTCGAGGAATTGAGCAGGAAGTAACGATTGATGGAACTGAAGATCGAGAGGGCGATATTCAAATGCCTCTGGAAGCTGCTTTTGGTTTGGGATATGCACCGAGCTCTATAGTAAATCTCTCTGCTGATGTTCAAATTCAAAATTGGTCGGAGTTTACCAACGAGCTGGACCCAAGCTCTCAGCAATTAATGAACGATCGCACAAAATTCGGTATTGGTGGGCAGTATCATCCATATCGAACAAATTTAGATTCTTTTTTGGCAGGCTTTAAATATGCGGCTGGCCTATCTTACGACACCGGTCACCTAAATATCTTAGGTGAAAATATTGAAACGCTTTGGTTAAATACCGGAATTGGGATACCTTCGAAAGTCGCATCTTTTGTGGACTTTAGTTTTCAGTATGGATTTAGAGGCACAACCGACAATAACTTATTTAAAGAACGAATTTGGACCGTTGGTATGTCGATTAATTTGACAGAGCTAATGTTTGTGCGGCCGAAACTAAGATAATTTTAAAGTAATAATTCAAATACAAGCCGAGTTTATATACCGAACTAACGATTAAATAACAGAGCAATGAAAGTACTATATACAATATTAGGGATTATGTTGGTTGGTGCCTCTGGATTACAGGCCCAAGAAGATTGTAATCCAAATCCCCCACAAGGAATGCAAGAAATTGCAGCTTATTCCATCTTTCAAGGAAATTATTCCAATGGCGATTACCCTTTCGCGTTAAATTATGGACGTTGGATGCTATGCAAAAAGCCTCGTGAGATCGAGGGGATACCCGCTGGTCGATTTAGTCTTGCAACACAGTACAATAAGTTAATTCGTATTTACACTGAAATTGGACTGTCTAAAAGTGATCCAAGTGAAAAAGAAGCCTATCTGGATACCGCTCAAACTATTTACGCAGAAATGTTTGAAGAATTTAGCGACGAGGAAGTAGACAAGTATGAATTACTTCAGCGTAGAGGACGATTTTATCTAGAGAATTACAACAACATCGAAAATGGTCTCCAAAAAGCATATCAAGATTTTGAGCAAATGTTTGAAATGGATCCTGAAAGAACCACTACTTTAGCAGATGGTTACTACATTCGTGTAACGGTTGATAATATGTCGCGCGATGATGCAAGAAAGGATGAACTGATTGAAACCATCGATACTGCACGGCCATTTGCTAATCCAGAAATACAAAGCTTTTTTGATGAAATTTTGGATGATGCATTTTCTTCACCTGAAGAGCGCCTAGAGTTTTGCGGCGGTAAGTTGGAGGAAAATCCAAATTCTTTATCCGACCTGGAATGTGTTGCTGACGCCTACGAAGCTTTGAATATGCAAGCCGAGTTAGTAGAAACACTCAAAAAAATTCATGAGTTAAATCCAACGTTCGATTCAGCGCTACAGTTAGCGGACGTTGAAAAAGGAAATGCTGAATATGCGGATGCCGCTAAGCTTTATACAGAGGCTTTAGAAAAAGCTACCAATGATAAAGACAAGAAAGAGATCAACATTGATCTTTCTGATGTAAATGTATCCATGGGGAATTTGCAGGCAGCTAAGCGATATATTGAAGCAGCTATTGCTATCGATCCAAACTATGGGTTAGCATACATCAAGAAAGCTTCTTTATATGGACAAGCTGTTACCAATTGTACCGCTGAGCGAAAATTAGAACCGGCTGATAAAGTAGTGTATTGGTTAGTAATTGATTACTTGAACAAAGCAAAACAGGTTGATGCTTCCACAACCAACACTGTGAACAGCCAGTTAGCTACGTACGAAGCTGTAACCCCAAATACTGAAGATAAATTCTTTACTCTTGGTTACGAACAAGGTCAAAATGTAAAGGTAGACAGTTCACTAAACAGTTGTTATAGCTGGATCAATGAAACTACCACTGTTAGATAATTTGCTATCAGTTAAAACATTTGTATCTTTTCTCATCTTCTGAAATGGGTGCAGAGCTTAATCTGCACCCCCTTTTTTCGCTCTCCTTTTTAATTCAAAGTACCGTCATATACTGCTTTTCCAATTAGGAGACTTGAAATTCGATAATTCCATTCATGGCTAGAAACAACAGAAAGAACTACGGCAATAATAAAAACCGGAATCGTAATAAAAAGAACCGGAACAATAAAAACAGAAACCGAAACAAGGGTGGAAATGTTTTTATCCCCAAATTCTACTGGAATAACAACCAGGGTGTAGCCGGGCGATATGCGGGCGTGCTTGAAATTAATGAGAAAGGCTGGGGCTTTATCCGTAAGCTGGATTATGAGTTTACCTACGATCCGAAGGATCCTTTTTTGAAACCCGAAGAAGTAAAAGCACTTGAACTGCGCCAAGGGTTAATATTGGAAGGGGAATTTGAAGAAGATCACCAGGGGAATAAACATGTATTTTCTATTGATCTGATAAATCGTCAACCAATCGAAACATGGACAAAATGTGCTCGCTTTGAACGCCAAGTTCCGATTATGCCGGTTGATTGGATAAAAATGGGTGAGCAAGCCGAAGATATCGAAATGCGGGTGATTGATCTTGTTGCACCGATTGGGAAAGGTCAAAGAGCGTTAATTGTTGCCCCGCCTCGTACAGGTAAAACAGTGCTCCTAAAACAAATTGCGAACGCAGTTGCCAAAAATAACCCCAATATTCACCTGAGTGTATTATTGGTTGATGAACGCCCCGAAGAAGTTACCGATTTCATTCGCTCAACCGATGCCGAAGTATTTGCTTCATCGAACGATAAAAAGACTAACAGCCATATTCGAATTACAGAAATGGCCTTAGGATATGCAAAACGCAAAGCAGAAATGGGCGAAGATGCAGTGCTTCTTATCGATTCCCTTACTCGATTAGGCAGAGCATACAACGCTGTTCAAACAAACTCAGGCAGAACTCTATCCGGTGGACTTGACATTAGAGCTCTGGAGATCCCGAAAAAGATATTTGGTTCAGCAAGAAAGATTGAAGGTGGAGGATCACTTACAATTATTGCTACTTGTTTGATTGAGACCAACTCCAGAATGGATGATTTGATCTTTGAAGAGTTCAAAGGTACCGGAAACATGGAATTGGTACTTGATCGTGAATTAGCTAACGATCGTATTTATCCGGCTATTAACATTACCGCCTCCGGAACCCGCAATGAAGATAAATTCATTACGGATTCGCTGGAAGAGCGTAATATGGTACGGCGATATTTATTGAAAAAATCACCGCGAGAATCTATGCTGGGATTACTTAAAGTGTTAAAGAACACAGAAAGTAATCAAGAGCTATTGAATCAAATAGCTGCTTTGGTTTAAGCAACGGGGATGCTTGGGTCAATTTCTTTGCCCCAGGCAGTGATTCCACCTTTCAAGTTGTGAACATTGGAAAAACCTTGTGCAGTTAAAAACTCTGCTGCTTTTCCACTGCGTCCGCCCGATCTACACATAACAATAAATTCTGCATCGCGCTGATCTTCTAATTCTGATACTCGATCGGGTAGTTCGCCTAATGGAATGTGAACGCCATCAATATTTGAGACTTCATACTCCCAGCCTTCTCGAACATCTAACAGGAAAAAATCTTCCCCTGCATCTTTCTTTTCTTTTAATTCCTGTACAGTGATTTCTTTCATTATTCTGATTGATTTATATAACGATCAAGTTTAAAAGTCTCGCCAAGATACAATTTTCGGGCATTTTCATCATTCGCCAATGTATCCCCATCTCCTTCCATTAAAATTTTTCCCTCAAACATTAGATACGCGCGATCGGTTATAGCAAGAGTTTCGTGAACGTTGTGATCCGTAATTAAAATGCCAATATTTTGCTTCGTTAATTTGGATACAATCTCTTGAATATCTTCAACAGCAATGGGATCAACGCCAGCAAAAGGTTCATCTAGCAATATGAATTTTGGATTGGTAACCAAGGCACGCGCAATTTCAGTTCTACGGCGCTCGCCTCCACTCAGGCTATATCCTTTGCTGTTAACCACCTTTTGCAAGGAGAATTCTTCAATAAGGCGGTCGCATCGTTCTTTGATGTCGGCTTTACTATAGGATAGAAATTGAAGGATAGATTCTAAGTTCTGTCTAACTGTCAAATTTCTGAATACAGATGCTTCTTGAGCCAAATAACCAACCCCTAGACGCGCTCGCTTATACATGGGCATTCCGGTTAAGCGTGTATCATTCAGATAGATATTCCCTTCATTTGGAGTTACAAGCCCAACCATCATATAAAAGGTTGTTGTTTTCCCGGCGCCATTCGGTCCAAGTAGACCTACAATTTCTCCCTGATTAACATTAATCGACACATCGTTTACGACGGTACGTTTCCGATAGCGTTTAACCAGCCCTTTGCTGTGTAGGGTTAGTGATGTGTCTGCATGCGATTTCATAAGGGCTTAAGGTATGAAATCTTAAGCTACCGACAAGGAATTTAGAATGGACTCAAAGATTGGCTTACCATCTTCAGAACCTAATATTTTTTCCATAGCACGTTCCGGATGCGGCATCATGCCAAGCACATTACGGCCAGTATTTGTAATGCCTGCAATGTGGTCTATAGAGCCATTAAAATTGGCTGATTCAGTAAGCTCACCATTTGCATCCGAATAACGGAAGAGAACCTGATCATTGTCCTGGAGTGATTTTAATCCATCCTGATCGATAAAGTAATTTCCTTCGCCATGTGATACAGGAATATCAAAAACTTGTCCTTTTTGAAGAGAGCTTGTAAATAACGACTCCGTAGTTTCACAGCGGATATATACGTTTTTGCACACAAAACGGAGTTTGTGATTATGCATCATGGCACCTGGAATTAAACCTGCCTCCAAAAGAATTTGAAAACCATTGCAAATCCCCATAACCGGACCGCCTTTCTCTGCAAATTTCACAACTTCTTGCATGATTGGTGAGAAGCGAGCAATAGCTCCGGAACGCAAGTAATCGCCGTAGGAAAAACCCCCGGGAACAATCAAAAAGTCGATACCGCTCAAATCGGTATCCTTATGCCAAAGAAATTTTGTTTCGCATCCTAAAACGTGCTTCATTGCATGATATGCATCGTGATCACAATTAGAGCCTGGAAAAACGATTACGCCAAATGTTGCCATGTTATCCTTTAATTTCTGTAACTAGTTGTATTTCTTTTAAAACGCTATCTACTCGCAGGCATTCTTCAAAGTCGCCTTCATAAGCAATAGCTTTGCCTTCGTTATGAACTTTCCGAGTAAGTTCTTTTGCTTTTGCTAAGCTACATCCGGTTGCTTTAATCAACTGGTTGATAACCTCATCAAAAGTATGGATGTCGTCATCGTACAAGATAACTCGCCATGGCGTAGCAATACTTTCATCAACCACCTCCTCCGTCTCAGACTTGGTGCTGTGATCTATCTGCATTAGTAGATCTTCGAAAGGTTGCATGGGGATTATTTTAAGATTCGATTTCGATCGTAAAGTCTTCCATCACTTCGTTGGCAAGTAATTTAGTACAAGCCTGCTCAACCACTGCTTTAGCAGCTTCTTCGGTATCAGCATTCACGTCAAGCTCAATAAATTTACCAATTCGAACTTTTTCAACCTGATTAAGGCCCAGGTTTTCAAGTGCGTGATGCGCCGCTTTTCCTTTAGGATCTAAAATAGATGGACGAAGGGTAACATTTACTTTTGCTTTGTACATAGTGGAGCTGTTTTAAAGTGAGTGCAGAAAATAAGGGTTAAAACGGTTAGCTGCTAAAGAGTTGACAGTATTTTTTGCCTCATTTCTCCTGTTGTCATTTTATCAGCATCCAGCCAGTGTACAAATTTCCACCGGCGAAACCAGGTAAGTTGCCTTTTGGCATACCTACGGGTATTCGTTTTGATTTTTTCGATCATGGTTTTTCGATCGAATTCTCCATTTCTGTGAGCGATTACCTCTCGATAACCTACGGTTTGAAGAGCTTGTAAGTCTGGTGAAAACCCTGCATCCAAGATTTCACTTACTTCGCGCTCAAGCCCTTCTGCGATCATATTTTCAACGCGCTTATTAATTCTGGAGTAAAGTAATTCGCGAGGGTGACGCAGCCCAAATACCAGCGTAGAATCGTTAGGCGCTAATTGATCGTTTTGATGAAAACTACTGAATGGTTTTCCTGTTTGCATCCAAACGTCGAGTGCTCGGATTATTCGCTGTCGATTCATTCCGTCCATTTTTGGGATATAATCCGGATCAATAGCCTTCAATTCTTCATATAGCGTTTCGATACCCTCTTTTTCGATACGTGAATTAAGCGTCGATATATTTGCTGGATCTGAATCGGGAATATCACTGAATGGCTGAATCAGTCCGGTTAAATGAAGAGTACTTCCTCCTGCATAAATCACATGGTTAGTATTTGAGAGGATTCGTTTTTCCCATTCTTCAGCCCGTTTATTAAACTTTATAGCGCTATCCTCTTCATCCAACGAAAGATTGGAGATGTTATAATGAGGAACACGTGCTAATTCTTCCTTGGTTGGCTTTGCCGTCCCAATATTCATCATTGAATAGCATTGACGCGAATCTGCTGAAATAATCGATGTCCCTAACTCCTCTGCAAGCTGAAGAGAAAGCTCCGTTTTACCGGAAGCAGTAGGGCCAAGGATGATGATGCGCATATTTTTCTTTTAAAGTAATGAGATAAGAATCTAATTGTAATTTACAAAATTCAGTATCATATTTTGACACTATGGAATTGAAAAAAAAACATCAAAAAACGTTACAATCGATTTTTGATGTGCCCGTTCGTTCTGATGTAGTTTGGACCGATATAGAAAAGCTACTGAAAGCACTAGGTGCTGAATTATCGGAAGGAAGAGGATCGAGAATTCGAATTTATCTAAATGGTACTAGAGCAGTCTTTCATCGACCGCATCCAAAAAAAGAAACAGATAAAGGTGCATTGAAGGCAATGAAAAAGTTTTTAAATCAAGCAGGAATCAACCCTTAAATTATGCTGAAATACAAAGGTTATCACGGAAAAGTAGAGTTGGATGAAGATGCAGGTATTCTTCATGGAGAGGTGTTAGACTTGAATGATGTGATTACATTTCAAGGCAGAACGGTAGAAGAAATTCAACAGGCTTTTCAAGAATCAGTTGATGATTATTTAGAATTTTGTGCCAAACGAGGAGAGGAACCTGAAAAACCATTTTCCGGAAAACTGATGTTGCGATTGCCTAAGGATGTACATCGCAATGTGTATTTAAATGCTAAAAAAGAAGGAAAAAGTTTGAATGAGTATATCACTCAGAAATTAGAACAAGTAGGTGAATAGTTAATTAATCCTTCTTCCTAAACTCAAACTTCAACGAAATTCGATGGGTGTAGCCAAGTGTACTTGAAGCCCCTGCAAAACTTGCAAACCCATAATCGAGATAGAAATCAGTTACTTTAAGGCCTAATCCTAGAGTTGGAGAAACGGAAAACCCTGAAACCGGGTCATCCACAAAATCTGTAAGCCCTGCTCTAAATGAGATACGGTTTTTGTAGGTGGTTTCAATTCCTGCATGTGGCTCAATGCTTGTTCTTCCAAGATTTAGATAATAGGCGCGTCGGTTTTCGAAAAGGAAATTAAAATCTACTGCCGCAGCGATATCGAAATCGGAAATTGAAACCTGTTTTCCTAGCCCGAGTCGAACAGAGGGCAGAACGTATTCATTTTGTCCGGTTGGGATGGAATCTCCAAAAGTCTCTTCAAAGCCTTCGAATTCTTCCTCATTTACCGTCCACATTTTTTGCATGGTGGTTACATCTTGTATCGAAGCACCTACATCCACAAAATCGGTGCGCATAAGTACGCCCACGTCTAAACTATAGCCCCAAGCATTGGCAAATGGCCCTAAACGTTGATTAATGATTTTTGCAGATCCACCAATCGAAAGTTGCTCGTTGTACTTTTTTGAATAGGAAAGAAGGATCGCTACATCAGCTGCCGAGAAACGAGTGATGTATGATTCGGCATCTTCTTTCGGCCCGCCGTTTTCGCCTCGCTCGGCATCCCATGCATTTAGCGTATTGGCAATGTTATCTACCCCCTGTCGGAAAAAACTGATCCCGAAAACTCCGCCTTGAGTTTTTAACGGGAAAGCAGCCGCCCCATAATCGTAGCCAACAATGCCGCCAAAGCGCTCGGAATGCATATAAATAAACTCAGGGCGTTCCAGCGCAGCTAGTCCGGCAACGTTCCAATAACCGGAGGTTACATCGTTCGTTAATGCTACGTGCGCACTACCCATGCCCAAGGCTCGCGCTCCGGCGCCAACCGACAAAAAATCATTACCATATTTGGAAAGCACACTTTGAGCCTGAAGGTGAACGGAAAGACCGACTAAGAGTAAAAGCGCTGTTACAATACGTTTCATCAAAAGGGATTAGGTCTCTTAAAAAAATAGTAGCGCTGTATCGATAGGATAATTGCTTTAGTTAAGCGGTTTTTTTGGCTCGTATTGTATTGCAACGGGAACGAGGATTTCTTAGTATAAGCACAACTTTTAGAAAGGGCAAGATTGGGGAAAAATTGCCCGAAACAACTAAATCTGACACAAATTTTATGAAATTTTCGGTCTCAAGCAGCGAACTTAACAAAGGCCTTTCAGCGGTGATTGGAGCCGTACCATCAAAGGCTACCTTACCAATTCTGGAAACTATTTTATTCAAGAGTGAAGACGGCAAACTAAAATTAACTGCTACCGACCTCGAAATTTCCATTGTTCAAAGCATCGATGCTGATATCGAAGAAGATGGCGCGGTTGCGATTCCCGCACGCAGACTTCTGGAAACACTCCGTCAGCTACCAAATATCACCGTATTTTTTGATGTGGATGAGCGGAAGAACATCAATTTCCGTACCGATAAAGGGACGTATAAACTCGTTGGCGACGAAGCAGAAGAGTTCCCCGAAGTTCCAAATCTTGATAGTGGAACCGTAATTTCTACAACCACCGAGCTGGTTCATAAGGCCATCAACAAAACATTATTTGCAGTAAGCAGCGATGATTTACGCCCGGCAATGATGGGGGTTTATTTCCAAATAGGAACCGAAGAAAGTAAGTTTGTGGCTACTGATGGGCATCGTTTGGTGAAGTATACCAACAAAGAAATTAAAGCGGCAAACGATGTAAACTTCATTATTCCGGATAAAGCACTTAGTCTTATTCAAAAAACGGTACAAGGTGATGAATGTGAAGTTACCGTAACTCAGGATCACGCACGATTCCACAGTGGAAGCACCCTGCTAATTACCCGATTAATTAACGAACAGTATCCAAATTACGATTCGGTTATTCCACGCGATAACAACAAGTTCCTTACGATTAGTAAAGATCAAATGCTCTCAACGGTGAAGCGTGTAGCGATTTTCTCGAGTTCAACTACTCGTCAAATTCGCCTGCAGTTGGATGCAGACAAACTCACCATCCGCGCAGAAGATTTAGATATGAGCAGTGAAGCAAAGGAAACCGTCGAGTGCGATTATAGTAACGAAAGCATGGAAATTGGCTTTAATGCCAAGTATTTAGGAGATGTACTCAGCAATATCGACGATGAAGAAGTAAGCTTTGAGTTTTCATCACCAAACCGTGCAGGAATTGTAAAACCAACTTCAGACGACGAATCGGAAGATATTCTCATGCTGGTTATGCCGGTGATGTTGAATAGCTATGCTTGATGAGCAACATTATCACACTTACTACTGATTTTGGAGCACAAGATCATTACGTAAGCGTCATGAAAGCCGTGATGCTCGGCATCACTCCCTCTTCTCGGTTTATAGATATTTCGCATGAAATTCCGCCGCAGGATATCATGGCGTGTGCGTGGGTAATTCGAAATGCAGCCTTCGAATTCCCGAAAAACAGTGTGCACCTTGTTGTGGTTGATCCCGGTGTAGGAACCGAGCGCCATCCTATTGCGCTAAAAATTAACGATCAATTTTTCGTTGGGCCGGATAATGGCATATTCTCGTTAATCACGAACGAGTTTAAGTACAAAGCCTACAAACTCAATAAGCCCGAGTTTTGGCGTAAAGATCGCTCTCGAACGTTTCATGGTCGGGATATTTTTAGTCCGGTTGCTGCGCATTTAAGTGCCGGAGTAAATATCAAAGAATTAGGCGAACCCATCAAAGACCTGGTTTCCTATCATTGGGCAGTTCCTATTGGCGATAAAGACGGCGTACAAGGTTGGGTGATTCATATCGATCGGTTTGGGAATCTGATTACCAATATTTCAGAGAGTTTATTAGAAGAAACAGCCGGGCGACGGAAAGTGCGCGTTTATGTGGGTAATACCATTATCGATCACATGGTAAACACTTTTGGGGATGTGGAACCCGGTGAGCCTGCCGCATTTATCGGAAGTTCAGGAATGTTGGAAGTGGGCATCAATAAAGGAAATGCTGCGCAAATGTTAGGTGTTGATAAGGGTGCACAAATCTCGTTGGTGTTGCAGAAATAAATTCGAAACACGAGTTCGATGCCAGCGTAAGGTTGCCAAAATTGAGATACCTCCATGAAATTAGAATTAAAGTCACCGGCCAACGAACGCATCGGAATTCATATTCCGGATGAGGTTGCCAATCTTTCCCTGCCTTTTAATGGGTCTTTTGCCACTACTGATGGCGATGAGTATCGAGTAAAGAACAATATCATCGATATGCTGGAGCAGGATCCTGAATTTGCCAGCATTGCACTTAGTACAAATCACTGGAAAGTAACTGCGGCTATTTATGAAGAACTTTGGCGCAAGCGCTCCCTCAGCTTATTAACCGGCGAAGATTTCCCCATCGAAAAAGAGCATGAATTGCTTATTGATTGGACCGCACCTAAAGAAGGAGGATTGTATCTCGATTTAGGAGCTTCTACTGCGTTATATGCACGAGCTTTAAAAGCTGCGCAACCTAAAGCGGACATTGTAGCGCTTGATTTTTCGACGCAGATGTTGGAAGAAGCACGCATCAAAGCAGAAGCGGATGAAACCGACATCTTTTTATTGCGAGCAGATGGTCGAGACATGCCATTCTTTAGCAAAACTTTCGATGGGATCGTTATGGGTGGAACCCTGAATGAACTTTCTGACCCAACCAAAGTACTGTATGAGGCAAACCGAGTACTAAAGAAAGAAGGAAGCTTTTTTGTGATGCATCTTATCAAAAGCGATGCCTGGTACGGGCGATTATTGCAAGATTCGATGGGATTAGGTGGAATCAAATTCTGGACCAAAGACGAAAGCAACGATTTATTCAAACAAGCGGGTTTTCGTGTGGATAAGCAAATCACTCGTGGGATTGTTTGTTTTAGCAGGTTACTGCCCAATTAACCAAAGGTTCTTTGAGAAGTTGATGGTGTAGCATCATTTCTTAGATGAATACGTTCAACTTTTTTAGATTGGCGATTATCAAATGTTCAATCTGACAAAACATGACACGATTTCTTTTTTCGGGCTTTCTTTTATTGCTTATCAATCCAATTTTAGTACAGGGATTTCAAAACCCAGAAATTCAATCGGCAGAAGATTATATAGTTCAAGTTTTTGAGGATAGAGATTTGGTATTACTTGGCGAAGATCACGCTATTAAAGAGAATCTCGAGTTTGTGGCTGATTTGATTCCTGAGCTTTACGAAGCAGGGGTGTACACTATTGGGATGGAATTTGGTGCGTACGAACGCCAGGATCAGGTAGATTCATTACTGGTTGCCGACGAATACGATGAGCAGTTAATTCGTGATATCATGTTTTTTTATAATGTGGGATGGGCGTATCAAGAATATCTCGACATTTACCGAGCAGCTTGGATGTTCAATCAATCCTTAATACCCGGTGAAAGACCATTCAGAATTTTAAATATCAGCTATCAATACAATTGGGGAGGAGTTGAAGGCAGAGACGCACCTGATTCTGAGGAAGACGTTTTTTATCTGGGAACTGCTGATGAATATCGCGCAGAATTGCTAGAGCGAGAGATCCTGAGCAAAGACGAAAAAGCACTGGTGTTAGTTGGAATGGTTCACGCTTTCACTAAATACAAAATGCCGATTTTGCGTCCGGGAAATGAGAATGACTGTGAAATAGAGACTGACATTTTGGGGAATATGCTTTATCAAAAATATCCCAAGCGAATATATTCCGTGCTGTTGCATTCCCCCTTTTATAATTACTCGGGGCGGAATCCTTTTATGCTACAGCCGGCCGGTGGTGAGCTTGAACAAAAACTCAGGAAAACTGATTATCCCATTGGATTTGATTTAAATGGATCAGAATTTGGCGAGTTGAAGGATGATAGTTTTTTTAGCGCTTGTTCCGAGGATTTCAGATTGAAGGATATTTTTGACGGATACATCTTTTTAGCACCTTTCGAAGAGCTTACCGGGGCTACTTTCGATCTCTTATTTTTTGAAGGACGTTCGTGGGAAGAAACACTTTCTCAAATGCCGGTGATGGGCGGAAACCGGGAAAGCATGGAAGCGTTCCAGAATCAAATCCGTGGTTATGCTGATCTCAAACAACGGTATTCGGTACTTTTTAATGAGCGTTAAGTAATTACCACAGAGGGCACTAAGTTCGCAGAGTTTGTGTGTGAGGATTTATTTTGTTCCCTCAGTGTTCTCTGTGAACTCTGTGGTGAAAGACAATTTCAATAAACAATAACCAGTAAGCAGTAAACAGTGATCACTGCAAACTGGTTAATGATTTTTGGATAATGCAGCAGCCCTACATCCTTTCAGGTGATGTGATTCCTAAAATGGTCAAGCCGTTTTTCAGTGCTTGCGCGGTGGTTTTAGCAAGTGCAATTCGAGCCTGAGCTAGATCCGCATCCACCCCAATAATTCTACAATCGTGATAGAAAGTGGTGAAGGAAGAAGCCACATCGTTGAGGTAATTTATCAGGCGATGAGGCTCACGAGCTTCGGCGGCGCTTTGAATCGCTTTCGGAAATTTAAACAAGGTTTTGATGAGCGCAGTCTCAGCATCTTCTTTCAGTAGATTCAATTGAGTAGCTTTTTCAAAGGTGTATTCTTCCTCTGCTTTGCGAAGGATGCTGCAAATTCGGGCATGTGCATATTGCAAATAAAATACCGGATTTTTCTCACCCGCTTCTTTGGCTTGAGCGATATCGAATTCGAGATGAGTATTTGGGGATCGCATCAAAAAGAAGAAACGAGTCACATCGGCGCCTACTTCATCCATCAGTTCGTCGAGCGTCACAAAGTTGGCTTTTCTAGTACTCATCTTAAACGGCTTGCCGTCTTTCACAATCGTTACGAACTGATAAATCACTACATCTACTTTCTCTTTGTCGTAGCCAAGCGCTGAAATCCCTGAAAGTACATCTGGATAAGTGGCAATGTGATCGGCACCAAACACATCGATGCACACATCATACCCACGATCAAGTTTATTAGCATGATAAGCGATATCGGGCAGACGATAGGTGGGCTCGCCGGTACTTTTGATCAATACCGTGTCTTTTTCTTTTCCGAATTCTGTGGTTTTGAACCAGGTTGCCCCGTCGGCATCGTACACCAATTCTTTTTCCCGAAGTCGGCTAACTACGGATTCGATATCACCATTTTCATACAAATCTTGCTCATTAAAGTGATTGTCCATGTGGATGTTCATGCGTTTCAACGTAGCGTCGATATCCGCAAAGATCGCCTGTTCAGCTTTTTCTTTGAAGGGCGTCCAATCTGAATCGACTAAAGCATCTCCTTTTTCATCGGCTAATTCCTGGGCGATGTCTTTGATGTACTCGCCTTCGTATCCGCCTTCCGGGAACTCCGAATCTTTACCTAAAATTTCCAAATATCGCGCCTGCACCGACTGTCCCAACACACGCATTTGTCGCCCGGCGTTGTTAAAATAATATTCACGATCCAACTCTGCTCCTGTCCATTCCATCAAGCGAGCCACAGTGTCGCCCAAAACGGCATTTCTACCATGGCCAACCGTGAGCGGTCCGGTTGGGTTCGCGCTCACAAACTCGATCTGCACTTTTTTACCGGCGTTCAGCTCCGACTTCCCGAATGCTTCTCCATCTTCTATGATGGCAGCAAGTTTATCATACAAATAATCTTCAGCATATCGAAAGTTGATAAAACCCGGCCCAGCAATTTCTACCGACGAAATCTTGCGATCATCATACTCTAAAGCTTCGATAATTTGTGTGGCAATCGCTCTTGGGTTATTTCGAAGCGGACGGGCCAGAGTCATTGCCAGGTTTGTAGAAGCATCACCATGCGTTGGATCTTTTGGTGCTTCCAGCTGTATTTCGGGAGTTTCGTCTAGCTCAAATTTCGCCAGTGCGTCGGACAGGATTTGTTTTAAATATTCGGTCATTTCGTATTCGATTCAAAAATTCATACAAAGATAAGAGAATTAGGAATTAGGAATAGGAGAATTAGGAATACCATTGTTCAGACTGAATCGTGTTGATTTTATAATACTTCCTAGAATCTTTAGTAGCTCATCACAATCGTTTAACATGCTACCACTCATTTCATGTGTAATGTAATCCGTATCTCTTAGTAAACGAATCCAATAATGTGTTTCACGAGCTTCGCGATAAGCGATACTCATTTTATATTTGAAGTCCTTTTTTGTGGTACCTCCAATTGCTTCCTCTACATTTGCACCTATAGATGTACCGGATCTTAAAACCTGCCTTGAAACATCATATTCACGATACTTATCGATTAAAAATTTATGAAGCAGGATAATTCGGCGAGCAAACTTATAACTCTTATGTTGAATAACATTTCCAGATTTCATATTCCTAATTCCCCTATTCCTAATTCCTAATTCAAAGTTGAATGTTCCTTGTTGAATATTGATTATTGAATAAGCCGCTCGCTTCTAAGACTTACATATTCGTACCCTGCAATAATCACATGATCATCCACGGGGATGCCGAGGAGTTTGCCGGATTCGGCGATGCGTTTGGTGAGGTTGATATCTGCCGATGAGGCTTTGCATACACCAGATGGATGGTTGTGGACGAGGATGATGGAATTGGCTTTATGCAGTACTGCTTGGCGGAGCACCTCGGCCGGTTCTACGATGGTGGCGTTGCTTCCACCCGAGCTGATTTCGTGAAAACCTGTCATTACTTTTTTGTTGTTGAGGAAAGCCACGTAAAATACTTCATGGTTTAAATGACGAAGTTTTGGGCCAAAAAAAGCACTTACTGTTTCCGGCGAGGTGAGCTGAATTTCCTCTCCCAATCCGGCAACCTGAATTCGTCGGGCAAGCTCAAACGCTGCTTCCAGCGTAATGGCTTTTACTTTGGCGATTCCCGGAATTACTCCCAATTCTTTCCATTCTCGCTTTACTAGCTGATGCAGTCCACCAAAATGAGTGAGCAATGCTCTTGAGGTTTCCACCACGTTCATTTTTTTGGTTCCAGTGCGTAAAAGGATGGCAAGTAGCTCGGCATCCGAAAGAGATCCGGCGCCGTAGTTTAGCAATTTTTCGCGAGGCTGCTCATCGGGCAGCATCTCTTTAATGGTTCGATTGTAGAAGTCTTCGTGAGAAAAGGATTCGGTTTTTGTAATCATAATACACATGTTTTTTACATGGTAGATCGATTACAAAGCAACTCCTTACAAACTTTTTTCAATATTCAATATTCAACACTCAACAAGCAGTGAACAAATTCTTTGAATGTTGAATGTTCTATGTTGAATATTCTATGTTGAATATTGCTTACTGCTCCCGGTATTCCAGAATATCGCCGGGTTGGCAATCGAGTACTTCGCAAATGGCTTCGAGGGTGGAAAAGCGAATGGCTTTGGCCTTGCCGGTTTTGAGGATGGAAAGATTACTCATGGTAACTCCCACTTTTTCAGAAAGCTCGGTTAGGCTCATCTTTCGTTTTGCCAGCATTACATCCAAGTTTACAATTACGGGCATCTGCTAAACCGTTAATTTTTGTTCTTCGTAGAGTTGATGTCCTCTTTCGAAAATTAAACCAAGTGTGAAAATCAAAAAGCCAATGGTTAGAAATCCGAAATCAGCAGATCCTATATTGATAGTAACTTGATGTTCTTTCAAATATGCTGAAAATGGATCTTCGAGTATAATTCTATAGATCCACTCCATTGGGCTTAGCGCCACAATGGCGATAGCGATTCGCTTAATGGCTAGTGTATTAGAGTTATCAAATATTATGTTTTTTCGGAGATTTGATAGTATCGACCTAAGCAAAGTTATTCCGTAAAGGGTAATAAGTATTACAATCATCGAAAGGGTAATAATCTTAAAAAACGCTATTGGATAATTATCAGCTACATATTTTAAATCTGCAGAGGCAATGGAAGAACTCACTTCAATAAAACTTGAAGACTGTTCAGGTGTAAAAAGAATAACCTCTGTATCTATTGGGAAGCTAAGCGTTGGATTAAGAAAACTTAGCTCGCTTTTCACTACTAAAAATGAAAAGATAGGAATTATAACAAGAGCGATGATTGTAGAAAACCAAACTAAAGAGACAAGCCAATAACTTATCTGAACTACCATTTTGTTGTAAAAACCACTCATAATTACACCGTTAATTTTTGTTCTTTGTGGATGCGGGTGGCTTCTTTGAAAACAAAGCCCAATAAAAGAATTGCCAATCCAAAGTAAATAGAACCTTGACTTTGAAATGCGCTAGCAGGTTCTGCGGCTAATCCATGATTTTCAATTACCAAGTTAAAGTACTTTGGCAATAGATTGAGTTGCGCAAAATGAATCAAATCGATGGAAACAACAGCCCCTCCCATTATAAATAACCGAGTAGAGTTTTTAGCCAAAAATGGGTTTTTTCGGCTACCGATCTAAGGATAAAATTGAGCATGACATAGAAAAGAAACAGGCACAGTAATTTAGCAATACGCAATATCAGAAGTATAACCGATCCGGCGGGAGTCTGTTCTGCCCCTATAAACATTGGATAAGCGTAAACTTTAGAACCAAGCGTAAACACGGCCCCATCTTCAAATGCAATTCGTCGTTCCGCTAAGTCAAAATAATCACTATCAATAGCTACCGGCGGGTCTGTTCGGATATTTGATTGTAGTGTTTTTTGACCCGTTATATCTGGAAGGTGAAATGTGATGGTTTGAGCAATAATCCCAATTATGATGAATGCGCTCAAGTAATACAGAAAGTGCGCCAGCGACCAGTCGTTTTTTAAGCTCATGCCTTACACCGTAAGTTTTTGTTCTTCGTGGATGCGGGTGGCTTCTTTTAGCACATATCCAAATACAATGCTCATTAACCCAATCGCCATATGGTATTCCGTTGAATATCTTTCAAAAATTACGATTCCTTCTTCGATAAATGGTTGGGCATCAAATATTGGTTGAGGGAGGAAGTTTAACACTTCATAAAAGATGGATGTAAGGAATAGGGTCCACCCAATAAGGAAAAGATACCGGGTGTTTTTTGAGTCAAAGTAATTTTCGTCGCCAAGATTTTTAAACAAAAGTGCACCCCAGAATAGAGCAAATAGAAACGAAATTTTTTCAATGAAAATCACAAAAGAGTGGTAAATGTAAGCTCCGATATTTTCTAAAGGGTTCCCGTAAACCACAACATGCGCACTGTTTGTATTTATAATCGAAACAGTTAACTCTTCATGTTCAAATGAAGTAGTTGCGTCATGGTTATTGCTAATTAATAATGGAGTGGCACTAACAATTATATTCGTTGGATTCCAAAAACCAATCGTTTTTTGGACTATCAAATATCCGTTGAATCCAGCCATGAAAATAAAAGTAACTGCAAAGGAGAAGTATAGGAGGTAAGAAATCGATAAATATTTTTTGAGCTTCATAGTTTCCTCACACGATTAATTTTTGTTCTTCATGGATGCGGGTGGCTTCTTTGAACACGTATCCTAAAACGAAAAGAATAAGCCCCAGATAAATGTATTGATCTAAATTAAAGATAGGCTTGAAGTGAATACCTGATTGGAAATTGATGTCGTTTAAGGAAGAAGCAATTGAGAAGCCAAGAATGGAATCAATCACTGAATAACCTATCAAAATTCCACCCATCCATAATAAGCGAACAGAATTCAGGTTCACAAAAGGTTGCTTATCAATCACACTTTTCAATATTTGGGATAACAATATTAGAAACCCCAAAAGACAACTAAATTTCAATATTCGAAGCAAAAGAATGTACAGGTTGGATGCTGATAAATCTTCATCAAACGACGCATATCCCACATTTACATACATTTTTAAGGGCATTAAGTAATGCCCAGTCTCACTAACTAATTGCTCATCATCAATTTCAAGTTCACGTAGCTCTACCAAAGGATCAATTTGAGGAAAAACCAACAGAGCATCTTCGGCGCTTTGGTAATACAATAACAGTACAACTAAAATTGCTACAACCGATGTAATTGCCCCAAGCCATGTAGTGTAATACAGAAAATACGCCAGCGACCAGTCGTTTTTTAACCCCATAAGTTCAAATGATTCGTTAATTATCGAACTAAATGAAATCAATTAAATTCCGAAAAGCAATAAAAATTTATTGATAAACAATAAATAGTATGCGAAATACGAAAAATAAACTTAGTACTTTACTTGAAAAAATTATGAGGTTTACTAAAACTATACAGTTGCAAACTTAAGATTCCCGCCTTCGCAGGAATGACCCCGGCCGTTGATCTTCGAAGTTCAGCGTTCACCTTCGATGTTCGATGTTCTCTACTCTCCACTTCCCATCAACGGCTCATTGAATGCACGGATACTGGAATTTGGCAAGCCGTTTGGATACATCGTTTTGATCTTGTCGATGGCTTCAATCACCAGCTTGAGATGCATTTCTTTAGAATTTTGGTAAAACGCCTGTGCGGCACCCGATAATTTAGGCTTTCCGTGAAGAGGCTTATCACTTACACAAAGCAAGGTGGCATGGGGAACGCGATATCGGAATCCATTGGTAGCTACCGTGCTGGATTCCATATCAATAGCCAAACTTCTGGATTGATGAATTTTTTGCACGGTATCTTTGGCAGAAAACTCCCAGTTTCGGTTTCCGGTGGTAAATACAGTGCCAATTCGATGGGTGAGATGATGCGAATCGAGCACTTCTTTTAGGAACTGATTTAGGAGATAATTCGGAATTACAGGATTGCCGATCGGAAACAGTTCATCCAATACTTTATCATCGCGGAAATAGGAACTAGCCAGTACAAAATCCCCAATTTCCTGGTGGTTACGCAGCCCGCCACAATGACCAACCATAATCATGGCATCCGGACGAAGCACGCACACATGATCGGTAATGGTTTTTGCGTTCGAGGGTCCAACGCCGATATTGATGAGTGTGAGCCCTTTGTTATCGGGAAGTTTATGATGATAAGCCGGCATTTGGACGCCATCACGAGCTGGTTTTACGCAATCAGGATAAAGCTCCAGAAACACCTCAACATGCATCGAGTAGTTGGTGAATAAAATGTACCGTTGAAAATCTTCCGGATTTGTACCCGTGTAGTGATTCAGTCGATCCAGTGAAATATCCGTGCGCTCGGGACTGAATAAAAACATCTTCTTTTTGGTGAAATCCCACTCTTCTTCATCGGTGTGATCCAGTAAATCCGGATCATTTAGCGCCATACGTTTTCTTTTGGCGATGATTTCGATATCCGCATTTTTCTTGAGTAAACGCGACATCTCTCGCAATAAATACCATCTAAATGCCTGAGGTTGGGCTAACTCTCCTTTAATGGTAGGATTATGATCGGAATACTCACGATGTACAATCATGCGCGGATACATTCCCTGTTCATACATTTCTTCCATCAAATCGCAGGCTTTTTCCGTAGCTTCGGCAATCTGTTTTTCAGAAGTGAAATCGGAATGATTTAAACGCATCGAATCGGGCATATGAGTAATAAAACTATCAGGTTTACTATTGAGCCGTGGATTACCACGGATGAACGCGTGGAATATACGACGAATATCTTCAAGGTGTTAAAGCGTGATATGCGGATTGATTCGGAAAATCATGAGGCGACCTTCTCGATTCTTGATGCGCCCGATTGGATTAACGTAATTGCGCTGACTCCCGAAAACGACATCGTGTTAGTTGAACAATATCGATACGGCACCGAAGTACCTACGCTTGAGCTGCCCGGTGGTGTTTGCGATCCTGGTGAGTCGCCGTTGGAATCATCGAAGCGAGAATTACTGGAAGAAACCGGATTTTCAGCAACAGAATGGATTTCACTGGGTAAAGTTAGTTCAAATCCGGCTATGCAAACCAATCACACGCATACGTATTTAGCGAAGGGATGCATTAAAACGAGTGAGCAAAAATTAGACGGCAACGAACGCATCCATGTACATGTACTTCCACTATCTGATTTTCTTGATTTAGTAAAAACGGGTCAAATCGATCACTCGCTGGTTGTAGCTGCAGTTGCTAAGTATTTGTTGATTCATAAGTAACAGTTACAAAGTTGCAGAGTGACAAAGGTTGTGTAATTGATCCGATATTAGGCTGATTGTTTGTTCTTCCGAAACCTAAACACGCTCCAATCGGGTTTTGGCACCAATTGCTCGGGCACTTCGCCGGTTACTTTTCGGCGCTCGATTTCTTCCTTCAAAGCCTGGATTTTTTCCGGGTACTTATACTCATTCACATGATGGAGCATATCGTACAATTCTGTGAAGGTGTACTTAGTCAGGTCTTTCATATTACAGAATCAGTTCGGTTTCCCAGCCATCATATTCCCCGCCAAGTTTTGAACACATATTGGTGAAAATGGCGCGTAAGCCTTCTATGATATCAGAATCGGGCACCATATTACGGGTTGCGAAACATAACCATTTATCACCGATTGCAGCTGTTCGTACTTCCGTTTCAAAACGCATAGCCTCTAGCTGTTCCGACATTCTAATTGCTGCTGCTTCATCCGGAAAGTAAAAATAGAAGTGAACCGGGCGACACTTTTTAGAATCGCCACCAAATTGATGCATCAGTTCGAAGACTCTTTTGTCGGGACTCATAGATATTGGATTGATCATGGATATTGTAACTCAGTTTTAGCAAAAATTCTAGTGCTTCACAAAATCTTTTGAGTTTTAGATATTTGGAATAATTAGCGAAAAAGAAATCATGCCGGATCTTGCTCAGGTCAAAAAAAACACTTTATGCCAAAACAACATCATTATTCTGCAAACATCATTTGGACGGGAAACCAAGGGACGGGAACCTCGGGGTATCGGGCTTATTCAAGAAATCATGAAATTAAGATGGATTCCAAGCCCCTTATACATTCTTCCTCAGATCCTGCATTTAGAGGTGATCCTGGTCTTCATAATCCGGAAGAATTATTCTTAGCATCGCTCTCGTCCTGCCACATGTTATGGTTTTTGCATTTGTGTTCGGCAGAAGGTGTGGTGGTTCTAGAATATGAAGACCGTGCAACAGGAATCATGGAAGAAAACAACGATGGAAGTGGAAGATTTGTGCGTGTTAGGCTGCATCCCACAGTGCACGTAAAAGAGGAACGAATGATTTCTAAAGTCGATTCCATTCATTCCAAGGCCAATAAGATGTGCTTTATTGCAAACTCCTGTAACTTTCCGATAGAGCACAAATCAACAATAAAAATAAAAGACTATGATTGAGACCGGCGCAAAAATGAATACCGAATTCACTTTGGATGTTGTTCAGGGTGAAGAAGAGAAAACCATAAAATTTAGCGAGATTTTAGATCGACCGACCATTGTTTCGGTATACATGAAGAACAACACCTCCAGCTGCGATAAGCAAAATGTATCGTTGGCAGAGCACGCTGATTGGTTTGATGATGCCGGATACAATGTAATGACAATCAGCAAAGACACATGCGGCTCGCATAAACGCTATATTGCGAAGCACGACATCAGCTATATGATAGCGTCGGACCCTGAATACAAATTCTCAAATGCTACCGATTCTGTGGTAGAGAAGAAGATGTACGGAAAAACTTACGAAGGTCCGTCACGTTCTGCCTTTGTTATTGATACAGATGGTACTATTTTGGCGGTTATCGAAAAAATTAATGCGAAAGCACACGCTGAGGAACTGAAAGAGTTAATCGGCTCACTCAAATAAACCTGTTTGCACATGAAAAGTCTTGTTATTGTAGAGTCTCCCACAAAGACTAAAACCATCAGTAAGTACCTGCCAAAGGGGTATGAGGTAGATTCGTCGATGGGACATATACGAGACTTACCTGCATCCGCAAAGAACATTCCGGCTAAATATAAAAAGGAATCTTGGGCTACGTTGGGGATCAATCCTGACGATCGATACTACGCGATTTATGTTACCCCGCCGGATAAAAAGAAGATCGTTTCCCGATTAAAAAAGAAGCTTAAAGAAGCCGACGAGTTGATTCTGGCAACGGATGAGGATCGCGAAGGGGAAGCAATTGCGTGGCACTTACTCGAGGTTCTAAAACCTAAAGTGCCGGTAAAACGCATGGTTTTCCGTGAGATTACCAAAGAAGCCGTTCAAAATGCGTTGAAAAATATCCGCGACATCGACATGAACCTGGTGTATGCCCAAGAAACGCGCCGCATTTTGGATCGTTTGGCAGGTTATACCGTTTCGCCATTACTTTGGAAGAAGATATCTCCGGGTCTTTCGGCGGGACGTGTACAATCGGTTGCGGTAGAATTTTTGGTGGAACGCGAACGAGAGCGCATGAAATTTAAAAGCGGTACCTACTATGATTTACAAGCTGTACTGCAAAAATCAGGTGAAAACGATGAGTTTAAGGCTGATTTAAGTCATGTAAACGGAAAGCGAATCGCTAGCGGCAAAGACTTTGATGAAAATACCGGAAAGTTAAAAAAGCCGGATTCTGTTGTGCTTTTGGATGAAGAAGCGGCAGATTCGCTGGTTAAAAATTTGAAGCAGGCTAGTTGGTCGGTTAGCAGTGTAGAAGTGAATACACAAAAAAGAAATCCTGCGCCACCGTTTATTACCTCAACATTACAGCAGGAAGCCAACCGAAAATTCGGAATGAGTGCCCGAGACACTATGAGCGTTGCTCAGAAATTGTACGAAAAAGGTTTTATCACATATATGAGAACCGATTCTACCCGCTTATCCGGTCAGGCCATCGATGCCGCTCGAGATGGTATTGTTCAAATGTATGGCGAAGATTATTTATTCGAACGGGTTCGAAATTATAATACCAAAGGAAAATCGGCGCAGGAAGCTCATGAGGCCATACGCCCGTCCGGTTCTAAATTTATTATTCCGGAAAAATCCGGTTTGAAGGATCGAGAATTTAAATTGTACGATCTCATCTGGAAACGTACCATTGCCACACAAATGGCTGAGGCGGAACTAGAATTTACCAATGTTACTATCACTGCTAAAAATAATGGTACTTCTGCGGATTTCAGATCTAGTGGTAAGAAAATTTTATTCCCCGGTTTCTTCCGAGCTTATGTTGAGGGAAGCGACGATACAGATGCCGCTCTTGAGAATCAGGAAAAATTTCTGCCAGCTATGGCCAAAGGAGACGGGGCTGATTTACAAGATTTGCAATTCAGCTCGCACGAAACAAAACCACCGGCACGATACACGGAAGCAACCTTGGTAAAAGCGCTCGAGCAAAGTGGCGTTGGTCGTCCATCAACCTATGCAGCGGTTATCTCAACCATTCAGTCTCGAAATTACTGTAGAGCAGAGGGTAAAGCACTTGTGCCGACGTTCACTGCTTTTGCTGTAACCTCATTGCTGGAGGAGCATTTCCCTGATTTAGTGGACAGTGAGTTCACTTCTAATCTGGAAGACAAGCTGGATGGTGTTGCTAATGGCACGGAAGATCCGGTTAAATATTTGGATGACTACTACAAAGGCGAAAACGGATTAAAAGCTAAAGTAGAGCGCCAAGAGGATAAAATTGATCCTCAGAAAGCAAAATTGCTTGATTTACCGCTTGATGGTCTTGAAGGAATTAGTGTAGCTGTGGGCCGTTTCGGGCCGTATGCGAAAATGAAAAAAGGGGAAGAAGAAGTTTCTACTTCGCTGCCCCAGGATATGGATCCGAGCGATATCACACCGGAGAAACTTGAGGAACTCATAAAGCTATCTGAAGAGCAGGATAAACCACTGGGAATTCATCCAGAAGAAGGATTGCCGGTATTTTTACTGAGTGGTAGATATGGGCCGTATGTGCAGTTAGGGGAAGTATCCGAAGAAAATAAAAAGCCAAAGCGTGTTTCTTTGTTAAAGGGAATGTCGCCAGAGGATGTGGATTTTGACCTCGCTTTAAAACTGTTGCAACTGCCAAGAACATTAGGCGAACATCCAAGCGATGGAAAAGTGGTTAAAGCAGGTGTTGGCCGATTTGGTCCGTTTGTGGTACACGACGGCAAGTTCAAATCAATCCCGAAAGGAGATGACGTGCTTTCGATAGAATTGGACAGAGCAGTGGAGCTACTTGCGATGAAAGCTGCACCACGAAAAAGCTCAGAGTTGAAAGATCTTGGAAAACATCCGGAAACTGAGCAAGCCATTAAAGTGATGGATGGCAGATATGGGCCGTATATCAAGCATGGAAAGAAAAATATTAGTTTGCCAAAAGGCACCGATCCGGAAAAGTATACACTGGACGAAGCTGTTCAGCTGATTGCCGAAAAAGGCTAGGTTGTTTGGCTCATTTCTAGGAAGTATTTTGTCTGAGGTCTGAATTTTTTAATTCATCAACACATGCATAAGCGAAGCGACTTCCATTTTAAGTATCCGCCGAATATCTACGAGCTAGACTTAGCTACGATGGTGAATATGTTTCGGAGTCGTGGTGAGCCCAGAAAAGCCGCGCCGGGCCAATATTTTGCCTGTGCCTATTCTCAGGAATTATTGAAAGAAGCAAAATGGTGGTTCGGGTTATATTTTTCTCAATCCACTTGGGACTTACTGTTAACTAAAGGCAGTGAAGGGTATCCGTTAACAAATATTGAACTCAATGTACTTGGGCAAGTGTACATGGCCGAAGAGGATGTTCCACATCGCGAGGTTGTAGAGAGAAATGCCGGAGTAACCGAAAAGTTGGCTTATTTGATAGTTAACGATCTGAGAACGTTTGGTTTTCTTACCGAAGACGACAGCGGTTTTTTGCGCATCACTCCGCGCGGAGAGAAAGCACTGCATGGCATTGCACGCAGGATGTACGAAAAACGCTTCTTACCGGAAATGCTTTCTGATGAGCCAATACCTCAGCACCCACCAAGTTTAGAACAAGCTCAAAAACGCGACGAAGAGCAGACGAGTTTGTTTTAGAAGCCGAATATATCCAATAGTGATGTTGAAATCATGTCTAAATTGGTACTGGTTTCCCCAATGAATTTGCCATCTGGAGCAATCAATATATACTGTGGGCGGCCAAATAAATTGTACGCTTTATCTACATCTTGGTCAGTAAAAATATTGGGGTATAGAAATTTGTTTTTCTCGATCAATTCCTGAACTAATTTTTTGTTCTCTTTAGTAACACCAATTATAGTAAAGTTTTCATTTGCATATTTTTTTGCCAGGTTTTCTAGTTTGGGAAAAGCTGTGATGCAATACAAGCACCAAGTTTCCCAAAAATCTAAAAGCACATAATTACCTTTAAAATCATTTAGAGAGACGGTGTTCCCATCTTGATCTATACCCGAAATATTTGGAGCAATTGTTAATTGAGAAACCTCTGAAGAGGTAGGTTTGATACTAGGTTCTTCTTCAACAATACTTTCATATCGATGTAAATCTGAGACAAGTCGTGAGATTCCCAACTGATTAATTCTATCAATTCTGATATTTGAATATTGCCAACTATAATTTTTGTTTAGATTATTTAGGCTAGAACGTCTTTCGATACTATTTATATAGTAAGTGTTCTTATTGATTTTAATGTCAATAGTCGCTTCTAATTTACTACCTTCATCTAGTGTTTCGCTTACATCAATACGTAAAATCCAATTCTTCTTATCATCAAGAATATTGGAATTTCTATTATTCATGATTGACCGTAAATAGTTTGAGTCGAAAAATATTTGATTGTATGGTAGAGTAGAGGTTCGGTTAATTAGAGGAATTGTAATTGAGTCAGGAAATGAAAACGTGCGATAAACATTTTCATTTGGTCGAACTTCATAAATATAAACCCCATCACTTATAACTTGGAAAGGCGCGAAGTCAAACCCATTTAGGCTAAAACGATATAATGTTTTTCCTGAATAGTCTCTCTTAATTAACTGTAATTCAGCTTCAACTTTAAAGTCACCGGATTTGTGTTTAATATCAGCTTCGATGGCATGGGCTGAATAAAAAGCTGAATCAAGTTTAGAGAACAAGACATCAACTGTAATGTTTTGAGCAAAAACATTGCTTCCCAAAGCGAAAATAATTAATAACGTATTTCTTAGCATATAAATCATATTTTGCTAAAAAACACAACTTTGCTCTTTAAAACAAACGAGTTTGTTTTAGTTGGGAGTAGGTTGGTAAAGGCGTTTTGAATACGCCCTTACCTGCAAGCAATTCTAACCCTTTAGGCTGCGAATTGCTTCGGCAACCACTTCTGGAACTCGTTCATCAAACGGACTTGGAATAATGTGCTCTTCATCCGGCTCTTCCACACAATCAGCAATAGCTTCAGCTGCCCTGATATACATTTTGGTAGTTAAGTTCGATATGCGAGCATCTAAAGCACCACGGAATAAACCGGGAAATGCCAATACATTGTTAATCTGATTTGGAAAATCTGAACGACCTGTTGCAACCACACGAGCACCTGCTTCTTTTGCTTCATCCGGCATTATTTCGGGAGTAGGATTGGCCATTGCAAAGATAATCGGCTCATCCCGCATCGTTTTTACCATTTCTTTGGTAAGTACACCCGGTGCCGAAACGCCAATAAAGACGTCAGCTTGAGAAACGGCGTCAGCAAGTGCGCCGGTTTGGTTCATTGAATTGGTGATCTCGGCTATTTCTTCTTTAACAGAATTCAAGTCGTCACGCTGTTTGTGGATAATACCTTTACTATCACACATCATTACTTCTTTTACACCTGCTTCGAACAATAAATAGGCGATGGAAACGCCGGCTGCACCTGCACCATTAATTACAACACGTAAGTTTTTTAGTTCGCGTCCGGTTATTCGGCAAGCGTTAATCATTCCTGCCAAAGTTACGATCGCAGTACCGTGCTGATCATCGTGAAATACAGGAATATCCAGTTTTTCCTTTAATCTCCGCTCGATTTCAAAGCATCGAGGAGCTGATATATCTTCTAAATTAATCCCGCCAAAAGTTGGTGCAATGAGTTCAACCGCTCGTATAATTTCTTCAGTGTCTTGTGTATCCAATACAATAGGTACGGCATCCACTTTGCCGAACTTTTTAAAAAGTACAGCTTTTCCCTCCATTACCGGTAAGCTTGCTTCGGGACCGATATTTCCCAATCCCAAAACGGCGGATCCATCGGTTACCACAGCTACTAAATTACCCTTGACTGTTAGATTGTAAGCTTCGGAAGTATCTTCAGCAATTACCTTACAGGGTTCTGCAACTCCCGGAGTGTACGCGATACTTAAATCGTCTTTTGTATTTAATTCAAACTTCGGTTCAACCGAAATTTTACCTCTATGTTTTCTGTGAGCTTCCATAGCTAAGGAAGCGTAGTCTTTTTTTGACATTAAATGTGTTGGTGTTTATTCATAAAAAAAGGCACAAAGCATAGTTACTCTGTGCCTCACGATATTTAAAAAAAGCAGTTAATCGAACATTTTCTGAACATCAAACATATTGTTGTCCTGGTTGATGTCGGCCAATCGCTGACTCTTATCAATAGTAATGTTAGATATAGAACGAATATCAGAAGGAATTTGGAAAGTATAGGTTGGATTTACCCATGGCCAATCTTCAAGAATTGTTCTCTTCAAATCATTTTCGGCAGGTTTTTCGCCTCGCATCAATTTCATTGGAATGTAGAAAATCTCTGTAGATCCATCGGTATATTCCACATACACATCGAGTGGCATAGGCATCAGTTCAACGCGTTCGAGTTCTACATTTGTCATTGCTCCATCACCTGCTACGGCTTTTATCCCATAGTCGATGGTTTTGGTGGTATTTACAAAGTATTCGTGGTACCAATCTAATACCATACCCGATTCTCTTTCCATCAAACGGATGACATCCAAATCGGTAGGATGCTTAAGCTTCCACTGAATATGAAACTCTTTTATAGCACGACGAAATGTTTCGTGCCCCATGATATAATCAAGTTGGCCAAGATATACAGCACCTTTACTGTACGCGGCACGGCCATAGGCAAAATTAGTATTGTAATGATCAGCATGAGTGCTCATCGGCTCTTCCAACCCTGATTCAACCAGACTGTAATAACCACGGTATGAACCGGAATATGGGAATTCAGCACCGCGATTGAAGAGATGATCCATAGTTTCAGCTGAGGCATAACTGGTAAAGCCTTCATCGATCCATTCGTAAAGAGCTTCGTTGGTGGCAATTACGTTCTGATACCAGCTATGATACATTTCATGCACACTCACACCCACTAAACTACCCAGCGACCGCGCACCGGTGATAAGCGTACCCATTGGATATTCCATTCCACCATCACCACCTTGAATGGTTGTGTATTGCGGATAAGGATACTCGCCAAAATGTTCGTTGGCATATTCAAAGGCGCGAACTAAAAAATCGGGTAATTGCTCCCAATACTGTAAATACTGAGCGTTTTCTTCATCACTTGCCTGCACACTTATTTGATCAGCTTGATAGAAAAAGTGGAGCTTTGGTCCATTCGGTACTTGCGCCTGGGTGTGTACAAAATCAGGATCGGCGCCCCAGAAAAAGTCGAGTACATTTTCAGCTTTAAAGTGATAGGTAATTTTGTCGCCTCGATAACGAACTTCTTTGCCTTCATCCTGATAGCCGTGCCCAACTTCATTTGGGTTTTGAAGGATTCCGGTTGCACCAAGCACGTAGTCTTTATCAATAGTGATTTTAACATCAAATTCGCCAAACACTCCGTGAAATTCACGACCGATGTACGGATTTGGGTGCCATCCACGGTAATCATATTCTGCTAATTTTGGATACCATTGACTCATCGAAAACTCAACGCCTTCTGCATTTTGTTTCCCAGACCGACGAACTTGCTCCGGTACCTGACTCTCAAATTCCATCTCGAAAGTCGTTTTTTTACCTGGTTGGATCGGTTTGTTAAGTTCAACCACAAGAATGGTACCTTCAACATTAAACTCAACATCACGCCCATCTTGTTTAAGAGATAAAATGTTATGATAGCCGATGTCATCTTCCTCTAAATACAAAATGCGATCACGAACTCGCCCATCAGGATCCTGAATGGTTCTTGAGCGAACATCCATCATACTACCCGGCTGAAAGGCATTGAAATATAAGTGATAGTATACCCGATCAAGTACATCCGGAGAATTATTGGTGTACACCAGTTTTTGGGTACCTGTAAAGCGATGCGTTTCCACATCCACATCAATTTCCATGGTGTAATCAACGTGTTGTTGCCAATAGCCATGTTGCTGGGCAGTAACTGATACCGAAAGCATCCCAGCGATAAGAAATAAGAACAGTTTTTTCATTTTCAAGATTTTAGAACCGCAGAACAATGCGCGGCTTGATTCAGGTTTTTGCTAAAATAAGGTTTTTAATGCTTTAAACTGATGTACTTAAACTTTATTTACGAATGCCATGCTCAACACAGAGACCACGGAGGAAATGGAGTTTTCTTTCTAAATTTTTAATAAGAGATTGTTTTTCTCTAAAACGCACTTCGGCTGGTAAATGCTCTGCTAAGTGTGGCTTCGTCGATAAACTCGAGCTCTGTGCCCATCGGAATACCATACGCAATTCGGGTAACTTTTACTTCGTACGGAGTTAGTAGCTTGTTGATGTAATAAGAAGTTGCTTCCCCTTCTGCATCAGGATTTAATGCCAATATCACTTCATTAACATGCTCATTTCCGCCTACTCGCTTCAAAAGATCCTGAATCTTCAGCTGATCAGGCCCAATATTATCCATGGGGGAAATTACACCACCCAGAACATGGTATCGCCCGCGAAACTCGTTGGTTTTTTCGATGATGTAGACATCGTTGAATTCCTCAACTACGCAGATCTGTCCATTTTCACGCTTTGGGTTGTCACAAATATTGCAAGGATCGGCATCCGAAACATTGCCACAGGTGGAGCATCGAATCACTTTTTGTTTCAGGTCAATAATAGCGTTCGCGAGCTTTAGGGCGTACTCATCGTTTTGTTTGAGTAAGTGAATAGCAATCCGTTGTGCCGATTTTCGTCCAGTACCGGGTAATTTGGACAATTGCTCAATCGCCCGTTCTAAATATTCTGAGGTAAGCTGCATTGAAAATGTTAAGGGTTAAATGCAAAATGTTAAATGAGTCGAATCATTTAACATTCAACACTTAACATTTAGAATTTAATTAGAGTCCAAACTTTGAGAGGTCCATTCCGGGCATGCCGCCGGGCATCATTCCTTTGTAGGCTTCCTGCATTTTTTTCTGTGCTTCCTGCTCGGCCAGCTCCATGGCTTTATTCACACCGGCTACCACTAAATCTTCAAGCATTTCTTTGTCGTTGGGATCTACCACATCTTTGTCAAACGTGATTGAAAGCACTTTTCGCAGACCATTCGCTTTAACTTTCACCATGCCACCGCCAGCTTCAGCCTCCACTTCGATATCACCAAGCTGATCTTGAGTTTCTTTCACTTTGCTTTGCATTTCCTGAATTTTGCCAAACATATCGGCCATATTGAAATCCATACTGTGTCCTTGTGTTTAATATTCTAATTCTGCCCCAAAACGCTCAACCAATTCACGTAAAATGGGGTCTTTTTCCTGAATTTCTTTGAATCGTTCGTAAGGGTTACTCGCTTTTTGTTTGCTCTGCTTACCTTGAACCACCACAGGATTAAAACGTAGTCTGCACCCAATCTGTTCCTTCAAAATAGGGGTTAATTCCATTTCCTGCTCTTTCAGCATTCGTTGAGACAATGGATTATCACATTCAAGAGTCAACTCCATGCCGTTAAGTTCGGTTGGTTTTACGCGCTGCACTTGCAGTTCCAGAATTTTTGGAACACGTGTTGATAGAGTCTCCAGAAAAGTTGGCCAAGCTGCCCGAACTTCTTCAAAAGTTATTTTTTTATCAGGATTTCGATTGAATTCTTGTACGTGCTCGGTTGCAACTTCGGCAGTAACCACATTGTTTCCGTTACTACTCAGATGTATTTTCTGCGCCTGATGCGTTACCTCCGTAACCAAAGCCGGGGCACCCATATCAAACTCAGCAATAATTGGATCGGGTTTAGGCGGTGAGGTTTTCGGTTGCTCGACCTTTGGAGGTAGATCTTTTTTAACTTCACTTACAGGTTCAATAGAAGATTCGATTTGCTCTGGAACTTTGTCACTCTGTAACTCAGTACTTTCCCCACTCTGCACCTCTGGGACTCTGTCACTCTGTAACTCATTACCTTCCCCACTTTGCACCTCTGGAACTCTGTCACTTTGTAACTCTGTACCATTCTCTGCTTGCCGAGGCGCTACTCCCTGATTCCTAAAGTTTTTTTTTACCTCTTCCAACTCTGTAAGGAGTTTCGCCAGGTTTTCACTCTTCTCCATATGGATGAGTTTCAGCAAGGTAATCTCAAATTGGATGCGAGGCTGATTAGCATCTTTCAGTTTGATTTGTGCTTCGCTGATCATGTGCATCATTCGCATCAAATCATCTCGGCTGAAATCCTTCGCTGCTTCTTTATAACGGGCTTTGGTATCCTCAGATGCTTCAACCAGATATAGCTGCGGACTATGATGTGCGATGTATAAGTTGCGAAGATGCTCGGTAAGTCCAATTAAAAATTCCTGTATATCGTAGCCTTCTTGCAGTAACGTGTTGATGAGTTGCAACCCGGCATCGGCATCTTTTGCTTTCACACACTGCATAAACTCGAACAAACGCTCTGTGCCTACAACATTTAATGCTTGTAGTAATTCATTATGCGTGATTTGATCTCCGCAAAAAGCAATAGCCTGATCCATTAACCCCAAAGCATCGCGAAGTGCGCCATCAGCTTTTTTGGCGATTACATGTAACGATTCTTCATCAATCTGAATGTGCTCATCTTGTGCGATTTTTCGTAATCGGGATACAATTTCATCTACTGAAATACGCTTAAAATCAAACCGCTGCACCCGAGATAAAATGGTAGGGAGTACTTTGTGCGGTTCGGTGGTGGCAAAAATGAATATTGCGTGTTCGGGTGGTTCTTCGAGCGTTTTAAGCAATGCATTAAAAGCAGCTTTCGAGAGCATGTGCACCTCATCCACGATAAACACTTTATAGCGACCGTTTTGTGGTGGAATTCGAACACTTTCACGGAGATGATGCACATCTTCAACCTTATTATTGGAAGCGGCATCCATCTCGATGATGTTGAGCGTTTGGTTCAACGACTCGCCATCAACATTAGCATCAATTTGATTTATTACCCGGGCTAAAACACGAGCCATTGTAGTTTTTCCAACCCCTCGCGGACCGCAAAACATGTAAGCGTGAGAGAGCCGGTTTTGCTTAATGGCGTTTAATAATGTATTGCTCACATGATCTTGTGAGACAATATCCTCGAACGAGTTTGGGCGGTATTTTCGGGTAAGAGCTCGGTAGGTTTCAGACATTCGGTGCGATCGCTTTTGCTAACTAGGGAATGTACAAAAAGAAGAGCTTTATTTTTGGATGGATGTGGAAATTAAAGCACTTCAGAATTGGCAGAGAGCACATCGAGAGCTTCTCGTTTGTAGGTGCGCCCGATCGGTATAGTTTCACCGGATATTTCCACCTCATGACTGTTCCAGCTATCCAGTTTTTTAAGGTTGATGATGAACGAGCGATGCACTCTCAAAAAGCACTCATCCGGCAGGTGTTCATCCATATAAGTGATGGTTTGATGGGTTAAAACTTCTTTATTCGAAGTTTTGATCAAAATATAATCGCGTTTGCTTTCAACGTACTCAATCTCATCCAAGCAAATTTTAATGTTCTTCTTCTCAGAAGTAACAAACACATATCTGGGCGATGGATGTGCCGCAGCAACTTCTACCGTGGTTGAGCTTGGGATGTTATCATACAACTTGTCCACAGCTTTTAAGAAGCGATCAAACGAAATTGGTTTTAGTAAATAATCAACCACGTCGAGCTCGAATCCCTCCAGCGCATATTCTCTGTACGCAGTGGTAAAAATGACTTTAGGCGGATTTTTTAATGTGCGTAAGAATTCGATTCCTGTAAGTCGGGGCATCTGTATATCCAAAAAAAGCACATCAACCTGGGTATCTCTAAGTGCCTGAAATGCTTTAACCGCATTCTGGAAAGTTCCGGCAATTTCAAGGGAGTCAATTTTAGAAATATGATTTTCTATCACCTCAATGGCTAGTGGCTCATCATCTATGACAAAGCAGTTTAGTGTCATGCCTGAGGGAAGTTTTGGCGTTCCAGTTTATCGATTTGGAGCGTAAGCTGTACCGAATACATCTCGTCGGTATCACTAATCGCCAAATCGAAATGATTGCCATAGAGTAGTTCCAGTCTGCGCGTTACATTCTTCAAGCCAATACCTTGCTGATATTCAAATTCCGGAGTGTGTTGCTTTTCGATTCCATTGCTGTTCATAACGGACAATCGTAACTCGTTGTTTCGCAATGCAACGTGAATTTCTACCCATACATTATCGAGGGAATCACTAGTGCCATGTTTAAAGGCGTTTTCAACAAAAGGAAGCAATAGCATGGGCGGTATTTGGCCGGATGAAATATCTCCTTCCACCTCATAAGTGGTGCGAAGACGGTCATCGTAACGGATTTTCTCTAATGAAATGTAGTCTTCAATCAGCTTTAGCTCTTTGCTAAGCGGCACTGTTGGCGAATTACATTCGTACAACATAAAGCTGAGTAAATCGGACAGTTTTAAGACCACTTCCGGTGAAGCATCCGACTTTTTAAGCGTTAAGGCATACAAATTATTCAGCGTGTTAAATAGAAAATGTGGATGCACCTGGCCTTTCAAAAAATTAAGTTCGGCAACCAGTTTTTGTTGCTGATATTCTTTGGATTTCTTCTCTTCGTTATAAAAATGTTTGGTGATTTTTATAAACGAAGCGAGCGCCACCACCGGGTAAATCCCTAAAGCAATTTTTAGGATTTTCGGTAGATAAAAATAAGAATCGCCAAGACCACGAGGATTGAATAATGGATAGTAAATTTCCATATCAATCACCCGTTGTAGCACAGAAATCAGCAGCATTGAGCCGATGGATATCAAGGTTGCGGCAACGTATTTCTTCTCAAGAAAAAACCGCGGAATGATGTAATACAGCGTAAAGTACACCACCATCATTTTTGTGGGTAAGGAAGTAATCATCCAGCGAAATTCTTGTAGATAACTGTCGCTGAAGCTTCCATAAATGAGTACATACATTGCTGCATAACTCACCCAAAACAAGGCGTGCCATGCAATGCGCTGTGGGGTACTTTCATATTTCTGTAATATCCGAACCATAATTGGCTAAAATACTAGATTGTGAGGCACGAACATATTCATCGAGCGAACATTCTGCATACGGCACGAAACCTTCTGCGAATGCGCATCGCAGCGCTGCAAATGGCTTTAAGCTTCGTGAAATCCATTATCGTCTTTAAAGTGAGGGTGTTTGTCGAAGGTCTAAATAAATAAGTATTCAGCAAGCTATCTAGGGCAAAAACCAACAAACCCTATTGCTATGCGCACTTTTTTCTTACTTCTTTTTGTGTTGATGATTCGCCCGCTTAAAGCTCAGGAACAGCCTATTCTCACCGATTTTAACCTTGGAATATCTAAAATAACAGATCAGATCAAGATTGATGGAAAAATGGACGAAGTGGCTTGGCTAAACGCAACTTCAACCAGTGAGTTTTTAAATAAATGGCCGCGCGACGAAGGCTTTGCAATTAATCAAACAAAAGCATGGGTGATGTACGATGATGAGCATCTATACGTGGCTGCTATCAATTATCAAAAAAGAGAAGATCTGGTAGTTGCCACTCTTAAGCGGGATAATCCCGGTTATTTCTGGAACAGTGATGGTTTTAGTGTAGTACTGGATCCGTACAACCAAAAAACGAATGGATTTCTATTTGGTGTAAATGCCGCCGGTGCAATGATGGATGGAATGGTAAGCCTAGAAAATTCGAATACCCGTCCTGACATGAATTGGGATAACATCTGGCATAGCGCTGTTACCGTTCATGATGATTATTGGATAGCCGAAATTGCCATTCCATTTAAGTCGATTAATTTTGATCCAACCAAAGAAGAATGGGGGATCAATTTCGTTCGCAACGATATGCAACGCAACGAGTACTCAACGTGGTCGCACGTGCCGCAGGGATTTCCGGGAATTGATTTGGGCCACTTAGGAACCATGCAGTTGAATGATCCACTACCTGATAAAAACCAACGCATAATCCTTCAGCCTTCAATACTAACCTCGGGCAATCGGGATTATACCAACGAATCGTCGTTCACCGGGGATGTTGAAATTGGATTAGGGGCAAAAATCCCGGTTGGCAGCAAATTTAATATGGACCTTACTGTGAACCCTGATTTTTCCACGGTAGATGTTGATCAACAAGTGACAAACCTGAGTAGATTCAGTATTCAATTTCCCGAGAAGAGGGCTTTTTTTCTGGAGAACAGTGATTTGTTTTCGAGCTTCGGTACGTGGGGAGTGCGACCGTTTTTCTCTCGTCGAATTGGATTGAATGGAGGTGAAATCGTACCCATTTTATTTGGTTCGCGGCTAACCGGTAACGTAAGTGATAATTTGAGAGTTGGGGCGATGTCGGTACAAACGCGATCGGTATCAGGGTTGACGGCCAACAATTTTACGGTGTTGGCTGCTCAGCAGAATGTTTGGGGAAGATCCAGTTTTAAGACGCTTATCACCAATAAAAACGCATATGCCGATGGAAGCTTCCAAAATAATTTTAACAGAACCATCGGTGCCGAATATCATTTTATTTCGCAGGACAACCGGATTCGTGGTAACCTTCGCTACCATTGGTCACAGACGGAAGATCGCCTAAATGATGCTTCTTTTGTTGGTGCAACCATGATGTACGATAATGGTAGTTTTTATACCGGCATTACAGCCGATCGACTTGGCGATAATTATATTAATGAGCTTGGTTTTTCGGCACGTTCCTTTCAATATGATGCCGCTCGTGATTCACTGATTCGGGTCGGGTTTACCTTCATGAATCCATGGATTGGCTATGTTCATCGCCCGGAAAGTGAGTGGGTAAACAGTCATGAACTTTCGGTATGGACTGTGGCCAGTTTCGAGAACAACGATCGTTTTATCGATCGGGTGACATCGCTGAACTATGTGCTGCAAACCAAGGATTTTGGGACTTTTGAAGTGGCATTACGCAATAGCAAAGTGCGATTACTATATGAGACCAATCTGATTGGCGGCGATGAGTTTCTCCCCGCTGAAACCTATGATTTTAATCATTTCAATTTGGAGTATGACTCCGATGAACGTGGAATGCTGAGCGGTGGCGCAGATTTTTCATACGGTGGATTTTATAACGGAACACGTTTATTTGCAGGAGCTCGTTTAAATGTAAGAGCTCAGCCGTGGGGGAATTTTGGCGTTCGATATGTAATGAATAAGGTTGATTTACCGCAGAATTATGGATCAACTACGTTGCATTTATTAGGGCCACAAGCGGAGATCAGCTTCTCCCGAGATTTGAGCTGGACCACCTTTCTGCAATACAACACTCAGGCCGAAAACTTCAATGTAAACAGCCGTTTGCAATGGCGATTTGCTCCCATGTCAGATTTGTTTGTGGTGTTTAACGACAATTATCAAACCGAAGATTTTGGAATTAAAAACAGAGGAATGGTTGTGAAAATGAGTTATTGGATTAATTGATGACTACATCCAATAGGCTAGAAAGGAAGTAATGTTGGTTAATCAATAGCCACGTTACTTCCTTCTTTTTTATATGTCTAGTACTTGACATCTTTTGTGGTATCATATATAATACCAAATGTCGGAATTATCAGTAGTTTTAGACACAAATATCATAATCTCCGGATTACGATCTAGAAATGGTGCTTCATTTCAGATACTAAAAAATATTGGCAGCGAAAGATTCAAGATTCAGCTTTCTGTACCACTAGTGTTAGAATATGAAGCAGTTTTAAAAAGAAACATTGATGTTTTTGGATTAAAGTTATCTGATATCGATGATTTTTTAAATTACCTGTGTTCTACGGCTGAATTGCATGAAATCTTTTATTTATGGAGACCAATCCTCTCCGATAGTAAAGATGATATGGTCTTGGAACTCGCAGTTGTGTCAAATGCTGATTATCTGATCACGTATAATAAAGCTGACTTTAAGAATTCTCATTTATTCGGAATAAAAGTGATAGATGGAAGAGAATTTATTCGCGAACTAAATCTATGATCATGAGTACTTTAAGCGTTCGACTACCAAATTCACTACATAAAAAGCTAAAAGAAATGGCTGATAAAGATGGTGTGTCGATGAATCAGTTTATTACAATGGCTCTGAGTGAAAAAGTCTCGGCATTATCTACTGCTGAATACTTCGAACAACGTGCTGCCAAAGGAAGCAGAGAACGATATGAAAACGTACTAAATATGGTTGCAGATGTTGAACCGGAAAGTTACGATTCGAAAGACTAGTCAATAACCACGTTACTTCCTTCTTTTATCACGATAAAATTCTCACCATTTAAGGCAATTTCAAGATCGTTAAGTGGCTGCTGCTCGCCATCGTCGGCCAGTGGAAAGGTTCCAAAATGCATCCCGATACTTAGCTCGGCACCAACATCATGATGGATTTGCACCGCTTGAGCCGGATCAACGTGCACCGGACTCATAAACCAGCGTGGAATGTATGCACCAATCGGAATTATAGCCGTTTTGATGGGAGCATAGCGCTCACCGATCTCGGTAAAAAAGTTGTTGTATCCGGTATCGCCGGCAAAATAAATATTACCATTAGAGGATTGAATAACGTAGCCTGCCCAAAGTGTTTTGTCTCTGTCCAGCATTCCGCGTGAAGAAAAATGCTGTGCTTCTACGGCATCAATCCTAAGTGAATCACTCACATCCACACCTTCCCACCAATTAAGAGCTACGGTGTTTTCTATGCCCATTTTATTCAGATAAGCATCCACACCTAAGGGTACAATAAATTGCGTATCAAATCGCTCGTTGATACGCTTCAAAGTTTGAATATCGAGATGATCGTAATGATTGTGGCTGATGAAAACCACATCAATGTCAGGTAAATCCTCAAATCGAATTCCGGGTGGACGCATACGTTTTGGTCCTGCAAAACTGAACGGACTTACCCTCTCGCTCCAAACAGGGTCGGTTAAGATGTTTACGCCATCCGTTTGAATCAAAAATGTAGAGTGGTTTACATAAGTAATAACTTGTGTTGAATCGTTTACACGATCGGCAGGTTTAGCCCCGAACTCGACATCCGCTTCACTTTTTTCAATCCAAGGACCGGGTCGGCGCGTGGTAGCCCATTTCAGTAAATCAGTGAATCCCTTGTTTTGGTAACCTTCGCGATTGATAAAGGTTTTGCCGTCATAATTATCTTGGAGTTCTCCTTTGTATGCAGGTGCAGAAAGCCACCAACCGATAATTAACGCTATCACCAAAAAAACGCCGAGCGTTGATATTACCCAGAAGCCAATTGTTTTAAGTAAAGCCATTTGAATCATATGTGCCGTTTTTCGATGATGAATTGATAGAGTGAACAGGAGAAAAATTAAATATCTTCCTTGCTCATAACCACTTAGCCAATACATTGGTTTCATAAAAATGCTGTCGAAACCCCATCCGTTTATTTTTAATCGCTGGAGTATAATTATTCCGGGAATAGTTACTGTTTTGGTGATAATGGTGTTGATGCCCTTAGATTTTGACCGTTTTCCATTCAGCGAAAGATTCATGCTGGCGGTTATTTTCGGTGCCGTTGCTGCAGCAACTGTTGGGCTAAGTGTATTTGCGTTACAAAAGCTTGCTCCGGAGTGGGTAAGCGAAGATCAATGGACCGTTGGGCGAGAGATTGTTTTAATTTTTGCAGTGATAGTTCTGATTTGTGTGGTGAACTTCGTTGTACTGCTTCTTATCGGAATGAACGATAATGAAATGTCAGAAACTCTCGCGCAGGTGATTGGTTACACGCTTGTGATCAGTTTTTTCCCGGTACTTTTAATGGTGCTTACCGAGCAAGTTCTACATCAGAAAGCCAAACTGAAAGAATCAGAACGATTAACCCAAGCGTTACAGCCCGCTGTTGATTCGTCCAAAAAAACATCACAAATAGTGAATGATGACCTAATCGAATTGGCGGCAGAAACCGGCATTATTGAACTTGTTGTTTCTCCTTCACAAATTGATTTCATCCAGTCAGATGGAAATTATGCCGAGATATTTTATTACGATTCGGAGCTGAATCCACAGAAAATATTAATACGCAATCGGCTCAAATATTTTAGTGATGTACTGCCGCAACCGCCATTTATGCACTGCCATAAAAGTTACATCGTTAATCTGGATAAGGTAAAATCGGTTACGGGAAACGCTCGAAATTTTGAGCTTTTACTTACTGATAGAACCGAAAGAATTCCTGTTTCCAGATCAAAAACAGCCGAACTACGTCAACGCTTCGAATAGAACGGAGTTGAAGCTTCCCATTCATCCCAAACCCTCCCGATAGTACCAAAACGAGCTTTTTTATGACACTTTTGGACGCCGGCTCCCTATAATTGGCGGCTTCAAAAATTCAAGAAAGTTATGATAAAGAGAATAATAGCGTACGTTTTATTTGGAATACTTTGCACAACCGCAATCCATGCTCAGGTATACATGGAACAGCGAAGCCAACATCGATTTGCCCAGAGTTATTTCGGTTTCAACGTTCAGGTTCAGCCTGTTTCCGGTAAATATGTGTGGAATGGAAAAGAATCCGCCTTTCCAATGGTAAGTTCGCCACGGATAACACTTGGGGGATTACATTTCTGGGGGAAACTCGATTTCAACATGAATTTCCCGATAGCTCGAATCGCTGATTTCAAAGTATCGGAAGGAGTGGAAATGTATTTCAATTCGGGAGCTGATTTAAGTGCTCGGTTTTATCCCTGGCGGTTAAAGTATGAGGTGGTTCGACCATACATCGGCTACTCAGCCAATGAAATGATGCTCGGTTTTGACGATGAAGATCTCGGACATCGTTATGATTTATTCGTTACATCGTCGGCGTTGCTTGGATTTTCCTACGCAAGAAACGGACTCCAATTTAATGCCGAACTCATGTGGATGTTGAATAATAAGCGCGTTTTTTATTCTAACCGATCGGCAGAGCACACCTTTGAGCTGCCGAGAGGGTATTTTTCTGTTGGGATGGTCAAATTTTTCGAAGGCACTTTACGCGAAGAAAAAGACACTCAATCCGGCAAAATGAAACGTATGGAAGATCAGTTACGACAAGAAAATAAGCTCAATAGTTTTTCGGTAGGCTTTGCACCGAGTGGAGCGTATTCGTTGTTAGCGCCACATTATCCGGGAGATGAGCTGCGTCAATCACTTCCACGCCATAAAGGCACTATGGTTTGGGAATATTCGCTGGGTTATTTGTTGCATGATGCCGGATTGCACGTTGGCGTAAGTTATCGAGATTACACTTCTGATGTAGAAAGTTTCGATTTCGAACACATCATGCGAAGACGTAGTGTAGCCTTCGAAATGCTAAAATTTATGGGGAATTACCAAGGATTTGTGCCTTTTGTGGGTCCAACACTTAGTTTTGACCGATGGGCTGTGGGAGAATTTCTGAACAATCAACAAATTGGAGATACCCAGAGGACGGCTATGTTTTCACCGGGGATAATTTTTGGGTGGGATATCCTTGCATCCCCGCTCGAAACATGGGTACTTAGAACCAATTTGAGATATTATCCTTTTCAGAAAATCAGAGATGCAGACGGTACAACCATGCGCGTAGATCAATTTGAATTTAACTTTATCCAACTCGTGATTTATCCAAACCGATTGGTTCACATTCCGAAATTAAAAGGAAGGATCTAGACATGAATACATCAAAAAAGCACTCATATTTTCGGGTTTTATTCTTTTACGTGATGATTGCAGTTGTGGCAATTACTTCTTTTTCCTGTAATTATTTTCGAAATGTGAAACTGCTTACGGGCGGTTCGATTGAGCGTAAAAACTTCGAACAGACCATTCCTTTTGAGTATATAAAAGGGTTAATCGTTGTGGAAGGCTTGGTAAATGAAGATGAGGTTTCTCGTCAATTCATTTTCGATACCGGTGCGTTTAACAGCAAAATTGAGTACGATTTGGCAGACTCACTTGAGTTAAAAACCTTTGCCACCAAAGAGAATTCAACTGCGGCTGGGGTTTCTCAACAAATAGAGGTCACTAAGCTAAACTCGCTTACCTTGGGGGATGTCGTTTTCAAAAACATTGGAGCAGGCAAACTCAAGTACAATGCCCAATCCGCCAGTCCCTGCGTTGCCGATGATGGCCTAATCGGGGCTAACCTAATCAAGCTGGCACACTGGAAAATTGATTATCAGAACCGGGAACTCAGCTTTTCAGACTCGCCTTTTTCTTCTGAAAGCATGGATGCCGGAGAATCAATCAAGTTTAAGCGTCCGTTGCTTTCCGCTGTTCCTGAAATTGAACTCGGAGTAGGTGGAAGAACCGTGAAAGGGGTGTTATTTGATGTGGGCTACAACGGAGGATTGATTCTTCCGGCTAAGTTCGCGGACGCCTTCGAAAGTGAGATTCAATCAACTGTTTATGATCGATCCACGACCGGGATTTATGGCTCGAATACGGATACGCTCATCATAAAACAGCTTGAGATATCGTTGGGCGGACATACATTCACTACTTCCGTTGAATTTTCCAGTATCGGAAAAGCACTGTTGGGCAACGAGATTTTGGAGCATTTTGAAGTGCTCATCAACAACAAGAAAAAAGAAATCACTTTAGCACAAATCTCAGAAGTGGAAGTGCCCGAAAGCTACTCCTTCATTCCAGGCGTTTTAAACGATTCGTTGTGGGTGGTAAACCGAACTTCTGATGAGCTCCCTTTCAGTTTAGGAGATACGCTCACCTCCATCAACGGAAAAACGCCGGCTGATTATTTCGCTACACACTGCGATTACGTGATGGGAATTGGGGCATTGCTGGAGCAGGACCTACAAGTTGAACTAGCGGATGGGGACTTGGTAGAAATTGGTTTTTAAAATTTAGCTTTAAAATCCTATGGAGAATGCTTTTCTGTCTAGAAAGGCAATTGTTAGTTATTACAGTTACAATTCCGGGATCATTCTAAAAGAAATACCATTTCTTAATCCAGATCCCCCACCATTTTGGACATGCACGAAACCCAAGATAGAATCTGTTGAATCTAACATCACAATTTCCAAAGTATTTCTAGTCATTTGATTATTTCCTGCTTCACAGTTCTCCCCCATATCCCTCGTTAAAATCTTATACTTATAATCGTCTTTAAATACCCATTTATAATCGTATTTCCAGTGTCCGCTAATGCTTTTAATTGATGTATCTGAAGCGACGGCTTTTAGGACTAATGTATCACCGATAGTAAATGATTTTGGTTCATATTCTACATTCAGTAACCTGTTACCACCGTTCCATTCAAGGTTATCTTCAAACCTTCGTGAAGTCAATTCTTCAACGGTGACTTCGAATTGAATAGGTGAAGAGATATTTGTTCCTAGACAATCATCCGAATCATACTTTCTTTCAGCCATAACTGATATCGTAGATGTTCCAGTTTTAATTCCCTTAATAATTAGATATTTATCTACTGATCTAAGCTCAAATAAATCGGAATTAGAATTAGAAAAAATAACCAGTGGAGTATATTCTTCTTTCTCACAACCAACATCTCCCCTCCAATATTTTGACATATCAATAATTACAGAATCATGGATAGCTAAACTAAAATCAGGGACAGTATTAGTAATATAAAAATTGCCAAAAGTCCCTCTTGCCATAAAACAATCATCTACAAATAATTGGCAAGAACTAAAAGTTAGAGCGATGAAGAAATAAGCAAATCCAAGTTTGTTTTTCATGTGAGACAGCTAAAGACTCGAAATTTATCCATTTATTTTGACATCAACACAACGGGCAAATTCTTTACCGAGTCCCGAATCTTGTATTTCATACCATTCAAAGGCATTTTCAAAATCCTGTTCGGCTTGCGGGGTAAGAATCAGAGTATTAGACACGCGTTGCTACAAATATTTATCTCGGATTTCATTCCATGATTTACCATTTGTTCTATCAGCATCAAGAGTTTGAAGTCTTTGCGTAATGATCTTTTGGTGATGTTCAGGAACTTTTACATGATCAGGATCTGAGGCAATTGAATCCCATAAAGCTTCAACTAAAAGTATTTTTTCTTTTTTATTGAGTAGAGATAACTCTTTTGCTGCTTCAGGATGATACTGAAAGTTCATTTTTTAAGAAGTTCCCGGGCAGCCTTAAGTACTTCGATACCTGAAATTGGAGTAACTGCACCAGACTCGATCTCCTCTTTTCTTCATTTGACTTCATCAATCCAAGCTTGCTCAATATCTTCATCTCTCTCCTTGTCAAGGCTATCGATAAGCTTCTTTGCTAGTTCAGCGCGATGATTTTCGTCTAGTTCAAGAGCTGAAAGCTGAATGTCTTTATAATCTGAACTCATGGTTTCTGGATTTTTCTATATCCAATCTATTGAAAAACGGCCAATTTTGACAAATATTTGTTCTTTTGAAGTCCGAATAAAGAATGATAGCCATCTAATTAACTGTGACTAGTTGTTGGTACGTAAGCCTGTCGATTATTCCCAGTGAATGGATTATTTATTCACGGTTGCTATTATTGCGGATGTGTTTAAACCGTTAATTTAACGATTTCGCAGCCAATGCAGCTCCAATAATACCGGCATGATTTCGATTTTTAGCAGGAACAACAGGAGTTTCTAAATCCAGGTAGTTCACAAACTGATCAAACTTTTTGCTTACACCACCACCAATAATGATGAGATTTGGATAGAACAACTTTTCCATGTGCGACAGATACTCGTTTACACGTTTGCCCCATTCTTCAAAGGTGAGTTCTTCTTTTTCGCGGATAGAGTTTGCGGCATAATGCTCGGCAACCATTCCATTAAGCAATATATGGCCTAATTCGGTGTTGGGTAGCAGCTTCTTTTTATTGAAAATGGCAGTGCCAATTCCTGTACCAAAGGCAGCAATAAGCACAATACCTTTTTCCTTTTTACCGGCACCAAATTTCATCTCTGCGAAGCCCGCAGCATCCACATCGTTAACCAAATGAGTGGGACAGCCTGTCACTTTCTCAATTTTATTAGCGGCATTTATACCAATCCAGGCTTCATCAATATTTGAAGCCGTACGAACCACTTCATCCACAACGGCAGCGGGAAAACCTACGCCCACCGGACCATGCCAGTCAAAGTGCTTAATAATTTTTGTGATTGTATTAATTACCGCATTGGGTGTTGCCGGTTGCGGGGTTGGAATTCGATACCGTTCGGTAATCAAATCCCCTTTTTTTGTATTTACAATAGCTCCTTTTATTCCGGAGCCACCAACATCGATGCCTAGAATTTTCATGCAACAAATCTATTAAAGATATGCGACAATCAAAATGCTACTGTTCGTTGGCAATTATATCTACGATCATCGGTAAATGGTCGGCAATGAAATCCATCGAGTCAGGTGAGAAAGGGGTGAATACCTGAACTCGTTGTTCGACAATTTCCGGCATCAAATATTCATTCGGGATAATGTGATCGATTCTCCAGAACACAGAATCTGCAGGATGAGTAAATATACCAGTCCCGGCCAAAGGATCATGAAAACGTAGTTGAGTAGAATCACCAAGGAAAGATCTAAATTCTGGGCTATCCGGAGTGGCGTTAAAATCACCCACAACTAACAAATTTTGATCGTTATCTAATGCCATAAATTTAGAAAACTGATCTCTCATTAATTGGATCATTCCTAATCGCCAAGCAGCATTTCGTTCTCCGCGACCCGCTTTTAAATGAACGCCGGTTAAATTGAAATCATAATCATCATTCACAAGTACATCCACGCTCCACATTCGGTTATTCAAAAATGCCTGAGATTCAGGATTGCCTTCCTCATCAAACTGATCAATGATGGGAGTATTAGCATGTGCATATCCATAGAACGTGCCAAGTGGAACCCTGCTCATAACTACCACATTCATGTACCAGTCGTCACTTTCTAAGCCGCCAAATACTTGATATCCGAGTTCAGGAAAATACTCCTCGGCTAATTTTTGAGCATAAGAACTGCTCTCGAATTCCTGAAAAACTACGATATCAGCATCAGCCTTCTTAAGTACTTCTGCAAGTTGTAGGCGACGTTCTCCTAAATCTTCTGCGGGATTGTTTTCTCTTCGATTATCGATGTAGGGATTGTCAAAATCATCCACAAAATGTTCCACATTCCAACTCAACACTCTTACAGTGTCTAATGGAGTGTACCATTCCGGCCAGGTTAAGGCGGCCTTTGAGGTATTATTGTCGGCGGGTATAGGCTGGTTAGTGCATGAAACAATTGTTAATAAAACAACAATATAGAGCGAGCGCATATAGATATTGATTAAGAGATTTGATCACAAAATTAATGAAACTGAGCAATTCATCGTGTTATCAAATAAAAACGATTTTTAGAGGCAAAAAACCGGGATAGGATTGTAACTAGAAAATCAGTGTTTTTTCCGTTTATTAAGTGCATTCAGTTTAAGGGGACATTCTATGAGGTTATCTAATCTAATCAACGAACTAAAAAGACGAAATGTCTTTAAAGTAGCTACGGCCTATGCCTTCGCCGGTTGGTTGATCATTCAGATTGTTACCGTAATTGAAGAACCACTTGCTTTACCTGATTGGTTCGATACCGCCATTATTGTATTGGTGGCAGTAGGATTCCCAATTGCAATCATCATTGCATGGGCTTTCGAGTTGACTCCCGATGGAATGAAGAAATCTGATGAGCTGACCATTGAAGAATCGGAAACCAATCAAACGGGAAAAAAACTGAATGTGATCATCATTTCTGTTTTAAGTTTATTGATTCTAGTATTGCTCATCGAGCGCCTTGCTTTTGCTCCCACTCAGATAGTAGAAGAACAAGAACCACTAATCTCCCAAGTATACCAACAGTCGGTGGCGGTACTTCCATTTGCGGATATGTCGGAGAATAAAGATCAGGATTGGTTCAGCGATGGTTTGACCGAGGAGATACTGAATTCTCTGGCTCAGTTACCCGAGTTAAAAGTTACTTCCCGCACATCTGCCTTTCAGTTTAAAGGCAAAGACATCGACATTAGTATCATTGCCGACACATTGGGTGTGGCCCATGTGGTAGAAGGTTCAGTTCGACGAATTGGAGATCAACTTAGGGTTACTGCACAGCTCATTCGGGCAGAAGACGGATTTCATTTATGGAGCGAAACCTATGATAGCAGCACCGAGAACTTATTTGAAGTTCAAACCGATATTGCCGAAGAAATAGCCATAACTTTGGATGTATTTCTTGATGATGAGCGTCGTGAAAAAATGTTTGCTGCTGGAACTCGCAACGTGCAAGCCTTTCAGGAATATCAAAAGGGCATGGAAATTTATCGAGATGCACATAATACAAGTGATCTGGACAGACTTTGGGTGGCAAACGATTATTTTGATGTAGCTTTGGACTTAGATCCGAATTTTGGATTAGCCTCTATGCAAAAAATGGATGCCTACTCACATTTAATTGCAGATCCCGGTGGCTCAACACTGAATATGTCCTATCTCGAAGCTCGGGAAGGAATCATAGAGTCGCTCGATTACGCTACCGGCAGAGTAGATGACCCGGTACTTGGACTATTGGCAGAGATGAACGCTGTGTTTTTTAGTGATTCTTGGTATCAGTTACCGGAATTGAAAGAAAAAACACTACAAGCGATGGGCGATGCGGAAGCATTTCCGGTAGGAGGTATTTGGTCTGTTGAAGTTTTCACGTTGTTGAGTGCACACCAAACAGTTCTTAGCGATGTAGAATTTACAGTTCAATCTGATCCCTTAAATCTGAATGCATGGATGTACAGAATATCGGTTGGCATGAAAGAAGGCGGGTCTGAAGAGTTGTACAAGCAAGTTGATCGCAGTAAACGCGCCATAGGTACCAATGATTTTTTAAATACCTTTGCCCATGTGATCATCGGCGTACATCAAGAAGATGAACGAATTGCATCCGCATACCCAAATGGTATAATAAATTGGAATGCACAAGATATCTGGTCACTTCAATTCAATGCATTTTTAGCGGCGGTTTTGGAACAAGATGAGCTGGCAAAAGAAATTTTCGACGAATATAAAAACAGGGCTGAATTTATAGATGATTTAGCAGCGATAACACTATTTAAACTTGGAAAAACAGAAGAGGCTCGAGCTGCTATCCGATATATAGATAGTATGCCGGGTGGACCGGCCAATCTGGCATTGGGAATTGTAACTTTTGGAAATGCACTTTACTTCGATCTAGAGGACACCCCAAATTTGGCAAAACGGTTTGAAGAAGCAGGCATAGATCCGACAATGTTTACTAAAGTTCAGTGGCAATAGGAGAAATGCAGATGTGTACTTCTAACCTGGAAAAGGGTATAAATTTTGAATTTTTCATTTTGAATTTATAATTCATCAAACGAATTGAAGATTTCGAACCTTTTTAAAGAACTCAAACGTCGCGATGTATTTCGGGTAGCTACTGCCTACGCCGTTACTTCCTGGTTGATCATTCAGATTATCGTTTCTGTATTTCCATACTTGGGTATCGACGATTTCTGGATTACCACCATCATCGTTTTACTGATCATAGGATTTCCTGTATCAATTATTGCGGGATGGATTTATGAAATGACTCCCGACGGAATCCGAAAAACAGACGAAGTAGAGGTTAGCGAGGAGTTTGAAGAACTCAGTGATCGAAAACTCAATCAGGTGATCATCGGAGTGTTGGCTACCGTAATAGTATTTATGGTGGTTGAGCGCCTGTTTTTTGCGGAAGGTCGAATTATCGAACGCGATACGCTGCAAGTACAAACAGCTTCAGTTGCCGTTTTACCCTTTGTGGATATGAGTGAAAATCAGGATCAGGAATATTTTTCGGATGGATTATCGGAGGAATTATTGAATGTACTGGCCAAAGTGGAAGGACTTAAAGTAGCAGGTCGGACCTCATCGTTTCAATTTAAAGGAGATAATCAGGATTTACGGAAAATCGGAAGTGAATTAGGAGTTGATCATGTGTTGGAAGGAAGTGTTAGAAAGTTCGGAAATCAAATTCGGATAACTGCCCAATTAATAAAAACAGAGGATGGATTCCATGTTTGGTCGGAAACCTTTCAAAGGGAATATTCTGCGAATGATTTGTTTCAAATTCAGGACGAGATTTCCTCGGAGGTTTTACAGGAATTAGAAGTTCGGTTAATTCCCGAAAAAAGAGCCGCAATCTCGCAAATGCTTACCTCAAATACGGCAGCACTGGACGATTACTTGAAGGCAATTCAGCTGCTATCAAATAGAAAAGCAACCGAAATAAATGAATCCATTTTGTTGCTGGATAAGGTGATTCTTGAGGATGATCAGTTTGCCGAAGCGTATGCTAGAAGAGCCATTGCCTATGATTTATTGGGGATGTATGGCAACATTAACCGAAATGAAAAGCTCGATAAAATGCGATTAAACATCGATCGCGCATTGCTGATCGATCCTCAACTCGGTTTGGCTTACGCAGCTTTGGGGCTTTATCATACCCATTTGGATAATTTTGATGAAGCTCGAATTGCCCTTCAAAAAGCACACGAATTGTTACCCGGAAATCCAGAGGTGATGATTTGGTATTCACAGGTAGCAGATAGTTGGTCACTTTCCGAACAGTTGATAAACCGAGCCTACGAAGCCGATCCCTTTAACGCTCTGGCTTTGGATGCTAAAGCCCGGATTCTTTACGATGAAGATGAATTTGAGGAAGCTGTACGCTTGATGGAAGTAAACATTACAAGAAATCCAGAAAACTCACTTGCATTAAGTTTAAAAGCAGAGTTTATGCGTGATCAGCCATTCGGTAAGCTTGATGAAGCTTTTATCTTGGCCTATCAGGCGTACCTGTTGGAGCCCGGTAATATGACGCATAAGTTCAACCTAGCTGAGATGTCGTTTGATTTGGGGTTTTACTTTTTAGCCGAACAAATGAGAAATGAATTGAGAGAGGACTTTTCGGAAAACTTCAGCCTTTTGGAACTAAAATTCGATTATTTCTTATACACGCAACAGCATGATAGTATGCGGGTAGTGATGCAGCAGGTGGTGGATTTTGAGGATACCGATCCTTCTGATTATGCACTATTTGAACCCTTTATGTTTATGTATTTAACTGGAGGATGGTATGAGGAAGCTGAAAACTACTTAATCGATAATTTTCCTGACTTAGCAACTGCTGAACTAAACGAGTTTTATTATCTGGAAGATTTGGCGTTAGCAAGCGAGTTATTTCGCAAGTTAAACAAGCCCGAGCTTGCCCAACAATTAGGCGATGTTGTGTGCGATGAAGCTGAAAGCTATTTCACATTTGGTGGTGACTTGAAACGAGAAATTGTGCAGGATTTAATGGATTATATGGATTGCGTGTCGGTTCGAAGGGATAAGTCAACGTTTCTAGAAGTTTTGGAGGAGATACATTTTGAGAGAAAATCCAAAGCCAATCTTTATACGTTTCTGGATGCGAACCCGGTTCATGATTTTATCAAGCAAGATGCAGACTATCTTAAGTTGAGAGACAGAATGGAAGCCGATATCGCTGCTATGCGTGAAAACGCTAAACGCTGGTTACAAGATAACGGGCATTGGAAAAATGATTGGCAAATCACATTGGTCGATTATTCCGGCAACTAATCAGTTTCAGTTGAAAACTTAAGGGTTGACCATATCCCAAAAGCTGGCCCGATTAATATGATCCAAAACACATATGGATTTGCAGTGGCCGACCAAATTAAGTTCACAAATTGAATACTTACGATGGTTATGGAAAAGCCAATACAATTCACGATCGTAAGACCGGTGCCAATATATTCTGCATAAGCTGATTGGGAAACCATGGTAGAAAACTGCGGGCTGTCAGGGATTACGAATATTCCCCAAAGTATCATAATCAACAGGAAGGGAATAATTGGCGCTGAAAAACTAAATGGGATAAGAAAACAACAAAGTGCCGAGCCCATCAATGAAAATAAAGCCACACTTTTACTGCCCTTACTAATTGATAAGTATCCGCCAATTACGCAGCTGATGCCGCCAATCCCGATAAATATAAAAGACCAAATCGGAATATTTAGATCGGCGTTTGAATTGTTTACTAAATAGTAAGTAAGTAATGCCGGAACGAAAGTCCAGAACGTGTAAAGCTCCCACATATGTCCGAAATACCCAAAAGCAGCAGAGCGGAAGTTTCGGATTTTAAACAACTCAATCAGAGCTTTAACATTGAAAGAAAATCCTTTGCCAGGTGTTCGATGAGGTCCGTCTTTTATAGTGAAAAACAACACTAATCCCCCAAGAGCGGCAAAAACAGAAGTGCCGATAATTACGAATCGCCAGGGTAGATTTCCTCCCAACGCTTTTAGCAAATGTGGAAAGGCCGTTCCCATCACTAATGCTCCGACCAGATAACCCAGTGCTTTTCCGAGTCCACCTTTGTGCCAATCAGAGGCAATTTTCATCCCCACCGGATAAATGCCCGCAAGAAAAAAACCGGTGACCACTCGACTTAGCATTACCTCGGTAAAGTTAGAACTCCATATGGTTGTGAGATTGAAAGCCGCTCCAGCCAGCGAACATATTAAAAACACCTTCACCGGTGAGAAGCGATCCGCAATATTCAGTAAGGCAAAAACCAGCGTTCCAATGATAAATCCCGATTGAATGGCCATAGCAATAAAGCCAATAAACATTTCAAGTAAATCCAGCTCTATGATGAGATCGTTTACCACAGCGTTTCCGGCAAACCAAAGCGAGGTGCCGGCAAACTGCGCAAACACAATTACAGGAAGAACTTTTTTGGGGATGTTTTGCATGCGCCAAAGAAACAAAACTATTTAATAAGTTCCCCGAAGGTTTAACTGAAAATTAATTCAGGGCAGGGGCAAACCTATTAGATGGATACGTTTACTATTGTTACTGTAATCGCAATAATCCTGTTTGCAAGATTGGGGATTAGGTTGTTATTTGGCTGGATCAATGCAAAAAAGAATAAAGGGGATGAGGAAGGGGTATGAACAAATCATGTCCCGTAGGGACTTAATATCGGTAGAATTAAATGAAACAAATGATCTTGTGCCGTTAGGTACAATCTATGAATAATGCCTAATACCTATACACAAATACATATTCATTGTGTTTTTGCAGTCCGAAATCGTGATTGTATAATTGATAACAGCTGGAAAAATGATTTGTACAAATATATTACGGGTATTGTGCAGGCTAATGGAAATAAAATGATTCAAATAAACGGCATGCCTGATCATATTCATATGCTAATTGGGTTACGCCCTGTTCAATCTCTTTCAGAACTCATGAAATTGGTAAAACAGGATTCTTCTAAATGGATTAACCAAATGGCATTAACCCGAGGGCGTTTTTCCTGGCAAGAAGGATTTGGGGCCTTCTCTTATTCACGGTCACAATTACCAACGGTGATCAATTATATTAAAAATCAGGAAGCACACCACAAGAAGAAATCATTTAGGGAAGAGTATGTGGAATTCTTGGAAAAATTTGATGTGGATTATGCTGAAAGATACATATTAAGTAGCCTTGAATGAGATGATGAAGATGGCACTAAGAGACACACCAAATATATTACGTACCTACGGCACGAGTTTAATAAGACATTGTCTTCTTTCTACCAACATTATGTCCCTTCGGGACAATGTTAATATCAGCTATTGGATCCAAATAATTAAATCATAATGCTACGTTTCTTCCGAAATATTCGCCAAAAACTTCTTGCTAACGGAAATCTCCGCAAATACTTCTGGTATGCCTTGGGGGAAATATTACTTGTTGTGATAGGGATCTTGATCGCGCTACAAATCAATAATTGGAATCAAAGTCGAATTGAGAATAATGAGTTAGTTGCTTCGCTTAATAGCATTGCAAAAAATATGGAACAGGATATTGCTGCTGCTCAGAAAATGATTGCAGTTAAAGACTCAGCCAGAATTTTGGCGGCAGAGTATATTAGTATTATGAAGGTTGAAGAGATTAATCCTGAACGCTTTTTTGATATGATGTCCGCAATTTTTGTTGAGGATTATATCAATATTAACGACAGTGGATATGAAGCATTAAAAAATTCCGGCTTATTAGGTAAACTCAGGGATACAGAATTTGAGCAGTTACTGTTTGAGTATTACGATGTGGTGCAGGAAGCTAGAGATCAGGAAGTGAGCACAAATGAATTCATTGAGGCAATGGAAGCAGCTGCCGGCGCCAAAGGCACTTTTATCCCCCTTTTTGATATGTACTTTAGTGAAAAAGAGCTAACAATCGAACAAATGAATACTGCATTCAAAAACGTATTAAATGATCCAGCTGTTGCTTCAGCGGCAGGACGGGTATCTATTCGCACCAATTTGATTGTACAGTATGAAGCGCTGATTTCGGCGGGTACCCACTTTATAGATCTAGTTTCGGAGTTGGAATAATGCTGAACTTCTTACGCCAAATTCGCCAAAAACTCCTCGAAAACGGGAATCTCCATAAATACTTCTGGTACGCGCTTGGGGAGATTCTTTTAGTGATGATCGGGATTCTATTAGCCTTGCAAGTGAATAATTGGAATGAAACAAGAAAAGCTGGAATAGCAGTTAATGAAACGTTGGTAGAAGTAAGGCAAAATATGGTACAGGATTTATCAAATATAGAGGCGGCCAATAGCTTCAATTCAATTGTGATTAGTGATTTGATAAGACTAACTGAAGATGCAGAAGATATTCCCGATGATTCACTAAACTTTTACATCGACAGACTCCATCGGGCCTCTGCGTATAACCCAATCACCTTCGGTTTTGATCAATTGGAGCAACTAACTATTCCAGTCACAGTGCCTGACTCCTTAATACGAACACTTACAGACTACTATACAGAATTTGTAGGTGACGGTGTCAATAACATAGCATTTCGCGATCTTTCTATTTACAACATTAATAAGTATCGGGATTATATGATTGAGCAAGGCTTTCCTGTATCCACGTTCAATAATATTGAAAGTGCCAACCCATCCAATTTGAGGAAAATTATTTCGGACATGGAGTTTAAAGGGATTGCCCGTAGTACTATCAATAGCAGAAATGTACAAAGCCTTGGGTTCAGTGGTGCAAGTGAAATGATTCAGCAATGTATCAATCAGATTGATGCTTACCTTATTTCCCAATAATGCTACGATTCTTGCGAAAATATAATGTTTGAAACATGCATGCAGGTCAGAGCTTTAGCGGAGTTCTGGATTACACCGATAGATGGATTAACACCGATTTTTCGATTAACGTGGATTAAACTAATATGTGCTACATCCGCGCAATCCCTTAGTCCCACAAATCCGCGATTCAAACCATGTTGAGATTCTTCCGAAATATCCGCCAAAAACTCCTCGAAAACGGTAATCTCCGTAAATACTTTTGGTATGCCTTAGGGGAAATTCTGTTGGTGATGATCGGGATATTGCTGGCGCTACAGGTTAGTAACTGGAATCAAAACAGAATAGAACACGAGCAGCTGCAGAACTATTATGAAAGGATTATTGAAGAAATTGAATCTGATATCCCAGTAAAACAAAACTTTCTGGAAATGAATCAGTTAATTATAGAGCTAAATAAAAGGACATTGAATCTTCTTAGTTCGGGGCATCCAGACTCATTAAATGAACTGAGAAACACTCTTGGCGCACTTTCTACAGCCTGGAGCCTCAAGTTATCTTATCCGGTGCTAAATGAATTCAAGAATAACGGATATCTGACTCAGGTTAAGAATACACAACTTAAGCAGAAGTTTTTTGAGCTTTACACGGCTATTGAATTCACAAATGCGATGGATGATTACATCAAAGATCAGTATCTGAATACTATCGAACCTTTTATTATCAGGTCATTTAATTATCAGGCTGTTGCAATGCAAAGGTATCAAGCCTTTCTTATACCGGGAGGACCTTCTATCGATTACTCCGCTTTGGGTGAGAATCTTGAATTGTGGAATACAGTTACTTTTAAACTCGAAACAGCCGAACTTTACAGCGAATATTTGTCGGGTTTAATAGACGAACAAAGATCATTAGTTGTACTTCTAAAAAACGAACTTGATTAAAATGTTGAGATTCTTCCGACAAATCCGCCAAAAGCTCCTCGAAAACGGAAATCTTCGTAAATACTTCTGGTATGCATTAGGGGAAATTCTTTTGGTAGTAATTGGAATCTTAATAGCCTTGCAGATTAATAACTGGAATGAAGCCAATAAAGCAAGAGAATTTGAACGTACAACATTAGTCGAATTACAAAAGGCGGTTCAAAATGACATTCGCTTTGTGGATGAGCATTTAATTGGAAATCGAAACAACAGAAAGCGAGAAGCACATGCCTATTTTGATCGTATACTGATGGGGCAATCAGTAGATATGGATTCACTAGATCGTCATTTTGATAGGCTGACATTTACCTCACAATTTCAATATAATCCGGGCCCTTATGAAAGCATTAAATCGGCCGGGCTGGAAAGAATTAAAAATGACTCACTTCGAAGTAAGATCACAAACATTTATGATTTTCATCTGCCAAGGACTGAATCCCTTATAGAGTGGGCATTTGATGTCCAGGAAAAATCTGTTCAAGAGAATTATCCTAAATTGGTAAACCAACCTAAAGTATCCATTGTTGAAGGAGAAGTAGAAATGTATAAAAGCATTCGAAGTATAGATTTCAAAACGAATCCCAATTTTTTGGAATTACTAGATCGTTCAAAATTTGCTACTGAATGGGTGAGAAACGGATATGTAGAAGCGAGCACATTGTTGCATGAACTTGATGAAATGATAGACAAAGAATTGGAGAGTTTTTAATGCTTCGATTCTTTCGAAATATCCGCCAAAAACTCCTAGAAAACGGGAATCTCCGCAAATACTTCTGGTATGCTTTAGGGGAAATTCTTTTGGTGATGATCGGGATTTTGCTGGCATTGCAGATCAATAACTGGAATGAGGACCGTAAAGTAGAATCGGATAGAATTTCCTTGTTACAGGCTTTAAAAATGGATCATCAATCATTATTGGATGATGCAGAAGTACAGCTACAGGGAGCGGATCATCGCAGGAATAATCTAAAACAACTTCTTGCCTATTCAGCGGGTGAACCTATTACAATTTCAGATGATTCTGTTAAAACGATGTTGAGAGAATCAATGATGTTTTACTTTTCAGAGTATCCAATTACTTCCTACGAACAAGCAAAGTCTTCAGGTAAGTTAAGCCTCATTCAGAATCAGGATTTACTCTTGGCATTAAGTAAGAATGAAGAAAATCTAAAAGGACTAAAAACGATTGATGTCCCCGTCCTTGATCAAGAATACAGTGAATTTATGGCCAGAATTGAAATGATTAAGGTATTTGATGAACTGGGTAATTATGACTGGTCGCCTGAGCTCCACCCCGACTTAGAAATGAAAGGCGAAAAACTGGTCTCTTATCTAAGATCAGCCGACACCTATGTTCTGATGTACCATATTTATGGTACTAACAATATAATTTCTTTATGGTGGGGGAATATTCAGATTAGTACCCAAAATGTGCTTGCTGAATTATCCGAATCATTAAACGATAGATAGCATGCTCCGCTTTTTTCGAAATACAATTTTTGAAACATGCATGCAGATCAGAGCTTTAGCGGAGTTCTGGATTACACAGATGGTTAGATTAACACGGATTTTTCATTATTTGTCATGTCAATCCGCCAGCTGGCGGAGAGAACTAAAAATATTGTTATTGGATACAAGATTTGTAGACTTCTCGCTACCACTCGAAGTGACAAACTCTGTATCCGCGAAATCCCTTAATCCAAAAAATCTATTAATAACGTCATTCCTGCCCGTTCTCCGGAATTGTATAATGAATGGAGGGCGGAGGCAGGAATCTAATACTATTTTAAAAGCCATTAAGACCATTTTAGATCCTCTGCATTCGCGTGGGGATGACAACTTTAAGTTAACTTTAGGGTGATCGATGCTCCGATTCTTCCGCCAAATCCGTCAAAAACTGCTCGAAAACGGGAATCTGCGTAAGTATTTCTGGTATGCACTGGGTGAGATATTTCTTGTGATGATTGGGATTTTGTTGGCCCTGCAGGTGAATAATTGGAATGAGAATCGAAAGATTAAAATATTGGAATCTAAATTACTTAGTCAGGTTTCTGTTGCGTTAAAAGATGATATAGATTATTTCGAAATGCTAATCAGTAGAATGGACAGAAGTCAGTCTAGTGCCAAGACAATCACTAACCTATACCTGAATGACATTCAAATAACACCTGATTCATTAATAAACCTAACAGACGATCTCGTACTTGGTTATTTATTTGTGTATAACGAAGGTCCATATGAGGCGATCAAATCAACCGGTTTAGATATCATAAGCGATGATGATATCAGAGAAAAGCTCACAAATTTATATGGTTTTCGACTGAAAAGAGTGAATTTGGCCCTTAACGACGATAATGACTGGAATTCACTATATGCTTCCTATTACCGAAATATTCTTGATGCACGTCCATATTTAGAAAATGATGGAAATATTGGTTATCGAAAAGCATTAATTGTTGAGGATATATTTAAGGATGACGAATTCTGGATTTTATTTCGTAACGCTGAGTTTCAATCCCGCCAAGCAGTGGGTAGAATTAAAAATACAATTCCACATATGGAAGAGCTTAAAACTTTAATCGATAAATTTTTAGCAAACTGATGCTTTGCTTCTTCGTAAATAAAACTTTTGAAACACGGATTGAGCTGACTCACGGATTATCACGGATTAAATTAATTTGTGCTACATCCGCGAAATTCCATAATCCCAAAAATCAGCGATTCAAACCATGTTGAGATTCTTCCGAAATATCCGCCAAAAACTCCTCGAAAACGGTAACCTTCGCAAATACTTCTGGTACGCGCTTGGGGAGATTCTTTTAGTGATGATCGGGATTTTGTTGGCGTTGCAAATCAACAACTGGAATCAGGATCGACAGGAAAGAAATTATGAACAAAAAATGCTGGCGGAGCTGAGTACAGTATTGGAAAGTGATATTAATCACTTCATAAATATTGAAAATTATACTACCGATATGAACACCTCTATATTGTATTTAGCCGATGCTCTAAATACCGAGGATCATTCCGAACTGAATATGGACAGTGTAAAGTATCATCTGGAAAGTGTATGGGAATTTGGTGTTATTCTGACCTATAATGACGGGCCCTATGAGTCATTAAAGTCAATCGGTCTCGATAAAATTTCGAATGATTTACTGCGCAAAGAAATAACGAATTTGTATAGCTTCAGACTCCCTGCTCTGAATCATTGGATTAACGAAATCATAAGAATCTCCATCGAGGAAAAGATCAATTTGGGTAATCTCCTTTTTGATGTTAAAGTAACCCGAAATGGACAGGCTTTAGATGAAGAACTGATCGTTGAAGATCTGAGTTTTCTGGAAAATCCTATTTTTGTTGATCTGCTGCGTGAATCTTATAGTGTTACCAGAGGAGTTAATTCTTCTATTGTACGCAACAGATCTCAGATGGAAAGTATCTTGAGCATGCTTAACGAAGAGCTGGACAGCTTTACAAAATAGAATTATATGATTCACGGCTTCAGAAATAAAACTTTAGAAACAAGGATTTCACTGATTTCCGGATTAACGCGGATTAAACTAAAATGTGCTTCATCCGCGAAATCCTTTAATCCGATAAATCCACGATTCAGACCATGTTGAGATTCTTCCGAAATATCCGCCAAAAACTCCTCGAGAATGGGAATCTCCGTAAATACTTCTGGTATGCATTGGGTGAGATATTTCTTGTGATGATTGGGATTCTTTTAGCACTACAAATCAACAACTGGAACGAAGAACGTAAGCAGGAGGAAGAAGCAATAAGAGTTCTTTCGGACTTTGCGAACACAATTGAAAGTAATGTGATAAGTGATCCGGCATTCCATCTGATGCCAAATATTCAATTAGACTCTGTTCATTATTACATATTCAATAAAAGCCTGAAACCGGATATCCTCGATAATTCACGGCAGATCGACCCACGAGATCTAATTATTGACCCTATGTTTACACAAGATTTTTCAGGTTGGTTCTACAACGAAAATATAAAGACCATTTTAGAAAATGAGCGGCAGTTCCCTGAATCGTTGGATCGCTTTGTTTTTTATGTCCGGCGATTGAATGCTGCATTTGAAACGATGAAGTCTTTCAATAACGAACTGCAGACCAGTCAAAGGGAAAACCAACGCTACCTCAGAACCAAAGATTGGATGTACAAAACAGATGAAGAAAGTTTCAAAAAACGTATCGCTTTTTATCATACCGACACTCAGTTTAGAAATCATTTGCGCAGTTTTCAGGAATTGAATGAGGGGCTACTTCAACAGTATGAGGTGTACATAAAATATCAGATGCTTACATGGATCGAATATCAGAACACAATTGAAGAAAAGAACCTGACTGCGATTTTCGAACAGATTGAAGAAGCGGGATATGAAAGAGCCGAAGAAACGCCTTGTAGTGAAGAATTTAAAAAAACACTTGAAGAAGGTTACGGTACCTTTTATATGTGGTATCCGGTATTTAATAATACCTCAGAGCCTATAGAAATCTATCATCGAAATCCAGTCACCAATGAAAACTACGTATTTGCTACCATCGAGCCAGGTGAGTATTCCGGATCAGCTACAAGCAGAGACTTTCCTTTCCTGCAAGTGGGTACCAACAATACCTGCGAGCGACAGTATGAGGTAAGCTGGGACAAAGTGGTTATAATCAATCCGTGAATTTTTTTAATTCCAAACATCCATTTATTCTGTCATTCCTGCGAAGGCAGGAATCTAATTCTATGTTAATTGCCATAATGAACATTTTAGATCCCCTGCATTCGCGTGGGGATGACAACTTTAAGTTAACATTAGAGTGATCGATGCTTAGAATCTTCCGAAATATCCGACAAAAACTCCTCGAAAACGGAAATCTCCAAAAGTACTTCTGGTATGCGCTGGGGGAAATTTTGCTGGTAGTGATTGGAATTCTGATTGCTCTTCAAATTAATAACTGGAATGAAGCCAATAAAGCGAAGGAGTTTGAACGAACCACGTTGATTGAATTACAAAAAGCTGTTCAAAATGACATTCGCTTTGTTGATGAGCACTTAATCGGCAATCGAAATAATAGAAAGCGAGAAGCACATGCCTATTTTGATCGTATACTGATGGGGCAATCAGTAGATATGGATTCATTAGATCGTCATTTTGATAGGCTGACATTTACCTCACAATTTCAATATAATCCGGGCCCTTATGAAAGCATTAAATCGGCCGGCCTGGAAAGAATTAAAAATGACTCACTTCGAAGTAAGATTACAAATTTGTATGATTTTCATCTGCCAAGGACTGAATCCCTTATAGAATGGGCATTTGATGTCCAGGAAAAATCTGTTCAAGAGAATTATCCTAAATTGGTAAACCAACCTAGAGTATCGATTGTAGAAGGAGAAGTAGAAATCTATAAAAGCATTCGAAGTATAGATTTTAATACGAATCCCAACTTTTTGGAATTATTAGATCGTTCAAAGTTTGCTACAGAATGGGTGAGAAATGGATATGAAGAAATGAGTACAATGTTGCATGAACTTGATCAAATGCTCGAAAAAGAATTGGAGGGTTTTTGATGCTAAGATTCTTCCGAAATATCCGCCAAAAACTTCTCGAAAACGGAAATCTTCGTAAGTACTTTTGGTATGCATTAGGGGAAATTCTGTTAGTGATGATCGGGATTCTGCTTGCACTACAGGTGAATAACTGGAATGAGCAAAGAAAATTGGCGGGATTGGAACATGAGCTGTTGAATGAAATTCTAAGCGACCTCAGAGTAGACAGTTCCAGATTCTCCTATACCATTGATGACCTTGAGGAACAGGTTCAAACGGCAGGTTTACTCAGAAATCATATGGATAAGAGACTCCCATATAACGATAGCTTGGATGCTCACTTTTCGTCCGTTTCTTTCCCTCCTTTTTCGGAAGTTGTAACGGCAGGATATGAAAGTCTTAAAAATGTAGGGGTAATAACTTTAACCACGGATTCTCTTCGAGAGAATATCCTGCTTTATTATGATGTGGCATTATTTAATACTTCTGTAACGAATCGCTACGATTTGTCAAATTATTTCAGGGAAAGAATATATCCGAAATATTTCGAGTCTTTTCGATGGAGGTATGTTGGAGCTAAACCCTCTGACTATGATGCACTTCAGGAAAGCAATGAATTTAAAATAGCCCTAGATTATGTAATAAATGATATGAGCTATTATAAGCGACAGTATGAGACCATACTGTCTTTTAATATCAAATTGATGGAAGACATCAGAAATGAACTGAATAAATGATGTTTGTGAATTCAAGCTGCTTATCCGTGAATCGGTAATCTCCTTAATTTCTTCTGAAAAGAATTTGGGCTATCAAATAAAAATGTCCCGTAGGGACTAACTGTCGGTAGATAAAAGCATTCCTCTACCCATGTGCCGATAGGTACATTCTATGATTGATACGATGGATACATTTTTTATTTACCCCATATTCGTCACATTACGTACCAATGGCACGTGCAAATCTTTTTGGATCTCTTTTTCTACCCATGTATTGTCCCTACGGGACAGATTATGGGTACGTTTAACCCTAATCCTTGAAATCCCATAACCCCAATAATCCATTAACAACGTCACTCCTGCGTAGGAAGGAATCTAATACTATATTAAATGCCACAATGAACATTTTAGATCCCCTGCACTCGCGTGGGGATGACTATTTAAAACAATAGAAGCATGATCTATGTTTAGATTCTTCCGACAACTTCGAAAACAATCCACCGGAGAGGTGAAAGCTTACCTCTGGTATGCAATAGGAGAGGTTTTTCTGGTGATTGTAGGGATTCTGATCGCACTGCAAATCAATAATTGGAGCGAAGCCCGAAAAGATCGCCAAACGGTAGATGCTATTCTTTTGGGCATTCAGCAGGATTTACTTAGCGATATCCGCGAAGCTGAAGCAAAGATTCTTTGGTATGAACAGCGCGAGTATGTGATAAAAGATTTATTGGAGGGCGAAGTTGATGAAGAATTCAATGAGTTCATCTATTCAGCAGGCATGTTTTGGAACACGTATGTACTTAATACAAGCTCATTCGAAGCGCTTAATGCCCATAAAGATATTATCCCGTCAGAATACCGCGACATCGATAAACGATTGAATGAGCTGTACATTCAAACTTCTACATCCTTGCAAACCCGGCAACGTTATATGGATGAACACCTTAGTAAATATCGCTCGCAGTTGGTAGATGAAGAATCCTGGTATGTCGATTATCAATTAGGAAACTATACCGAAGAGGTTCAGAATTACTTTCTCACCTCAGAAAGACATCGACAGAAATTAGTACGCTTTCTAACTTTATCCGAGGATATTCGGTTTTCATTGCAGCAAATCATTAGAAATGCCCGCTACAATTATGTGGTCATTCATAACGTGCTCGATAATCCTGAGCCTTACTCCCATCACTTAAATCTGCCTGATTTGGAAGTGAGCACTTCGAAAGGGCGTGGGCTAAGCGGCACCTATTTTGAGGATGAGTTCCAAACAGAAGTGAGAATTAATCAGGTTAACAAAGTATTTACCTTTACTGTAGATTCTCCCCAGCTTATAGATTCAGAGCCGTATTTATTGGTAGATTTACCCGGAGATACCTTAGGCAGTTTGGTTGATCCGGGTAGTTATATAGTGATTCAGCGAGATGATCGAAATAGAGTCACCGGAATTAATGTGTATCAGGATCTGGGATTGCAATCGGTAATGAGTAAAATCGAATAAATCATGAGTACTCCAGAACTTGAGAAAAAGCATCAAAACCCAAAAGCACTGGCATTGTTTATGGGTACGGTAGGCGTGTTCTTTGTGCTGATGGGAGAAGGAATTATCCCTATCGAATTGCAAGAAAATGAAGCTCCGGCATGGATTATTACTGTTTGTGGTGTGATTTTTATCATCGCGGCAACACTAACCCTACGCGGACAAGGCGCTCGATTTAATCAATTACTCGCTTCCATTTTGATTGCTTTGATGGGCACTATTGGCGCTTGGGTTGCTTTCTTTGGCGATAGCTCTCAAATGTCGGGCGGAATGAATATCCTGACCGATGAAAATAACATCACCTTAGGCAGAGTGATTTTTGGATTAGGAGCGTTGATATGTTACGCCACAGCAATCCATGCTTTTCGATTGCACTTAAAAGAACGTCGGAAATCGACTGAAAATTAATCAGGCTTAGACTACTGGCTCCGATGCTCTGCGTCGGAGCCTTTTTGTAAGTACAAACTGTTCGATCCAACGCGGACCATTGGATCGAGGATGCAAGAACGGCGATCATCGCCGGATAAATAAACGATTTCCTCATCTTCAAGAAAATTTCACAAACAATTCCTACGTTTAAGAATGTGAATTTTTCTAACTAAGAACCTAACTAATCACCATGAAAAACAATATTTTATTGAAAGGGATTTTGACTATCTCGCTTGCTGTAATGATTGCAGTATCCGCTATGGCTCAGAATGTGATGACTCCTGAACATGTTGCAAAAACGCAACAAGTTGGGGCAGTATATCTCTCAGCTGATGGGCAATATGCAGCCTATACGCTAATCGTGCCCGCAGATCCATTGAAAGAAAATGCTCCGGCATCTTCGCACTTATATCTTTTGGATATGGAAACCCTAGAATCGAAACCGTTTGTTACAGGAATAAGTGTGGGAGGCGTTGCTTTCCGTCCCGGACATGAAAGTATCACATTTCTAGCTCGTAAAGAGGGCGATGCCAAACGATCGTTGTACGAGATCTCGCTAAAAGGTGGGGAAGCTCAAAAATTGTTCGAGTTTTCAGAAAACATCAATAGCTATAGCTGGGGCAGCGATGGCGATCATATTGTATTTCAGGCATTAGAGCCTGCTCCGGAAAATAAAAATCCACTCCCGTACCAACCTGAGGTTTATGAAGAAGGATTGCGCAATACCTGGGCTTACATGCAAAATGTGAGCAAAGAAGGTCATACTCCCCATCGTATAGAATTGGAAGGGAGTGTTTCTCAGACTTCATGGAGTCCGGATTTAAGCAAAGTAGTGGTTGCCCTATCTCCAACTTCTTTAGTGGATGATACTTTCATGGCACAAGAGATTTTTGTTATCGATCATGAAACTCGTGAAGTGATTTCTCAAGTAGAACACGCAGGGAAATTGGGTGCGATTGTTTGGAGTCCTGATAGTAAAAAATTAGCGATGATTGCGGCCGCAAATATCAACGATCCTATCGATGGTCGGCTTAAAATTGCGGATGCAACGACCGGTGAATCAACCATGATTTTCGAAAACTTCCTCGGCAAATTCGAACAGCTGAAATGGAAAGACAATAACTCATTGTATTACCTGGCTAGTAAAGGTGTGTGGTCGGAATTAGGAACTCTGCGCGCCGATGGCTCCAAAATGGACGTAATGATTCCAATTGGTGGTACCATGTTGAATGCGTTTGTTGAATCAAATGGTACTTTTTTGTTTGATGCTGAAAACCCGATGCACCCGGATGAAGTGTACATCAAAAAACGTAGAGATCGAGAGCCAAAACGTGTTACGAATGTAAATCCGTGGCTTGATGAACTGGAATTGGGTCGGCAAGAAGTGATTACTTACACTACTGAAGATGGAATGGAAATTGAAGGACTACTCATCTATCCGGTAGACTATCAAGAAGGAACCCGCTATCCATTGATTAATGTAATTCATGGTGGACCGGAAGCGCATTACGACAATGGCTGGTTAACAGCTTATTCTATGGCGGGGCAAGTTGCTGCCGGTGATGGATTCGCTGTCTTCTATCCAAATTATAGGGGCTCTACCGGGCGTGGACTTGAATTTGCGATGAGCTCGCAAGGCGATTTAGCCGGAGCAGAATTTGATGATATCGTTGAAGGAGTAGATCACTTGATCGATCTTGGAATTGTAGATCGCGACAAAGTGGGTGTTACCGGCGGTTCTTATGGTGGATATGCTACAGCGTGGATGAGTACTCGTTACAGCGATCGCTTTGCTGCGGGAGTGATGTTTGTAGGAATCAGTAATAACCTCTCGAAGTGGGGAACCAGCGATATTCCGGAAGAATTATACCTTGTTCACTCCAGAAAACGCCTTTGGGACGATTATCAGGGTTATCTGGAGCGCAGCCCGATTTATTATGTGGATCAGGCAAAAACCCCACTATTAATCATGCATGGTAAAGAAGATACCCGCGTAGATCCGGGCCAATCGTATGAGTTGTACCGCCATATCAAAACCCGCACAGATACTCCGGTTCGATTGGTGCTATATCCCGGTGAAGGTCACGGTAACCGACGTGCAACCGCTCAATATGATTATAATCTACGTGCGATGCGCTGGTTTAACGAGTTCCTGAAAGGCGATGCAGAACGTCCGGATAAGGAATTAGAAATCCAAAGCCGAACGGTAGATAACTAGCACCTCCTCTTCCATTTCCCTTACCTGGCTCCGATGCTCTGTGTCGGAGCCTTTTTTGTTTGGATGAGTTACCATATATCGAAGATATAGTCATCCCACAGCGAACGCCGGGATCTAAGGCTTTGAATAGGGTGTGAACCTTTATTAACATTTTAGATTCCTGCCTGCGCAGGAATGACTATATATTGGGTAAGTTGCTAGTAAAAGCCTCGTCATCCCGCAGCGAACGCCGGGATCTGAAGCTATGAATAGGGTGTGAACCTTTATTAACGTTTTAGATTCCTGCCTCCGCAGGAATGACTATAAAAAGGGTTAGTTTTTCTTACTCCGATGACCTGTGTAGGAGTCTCTTTTGGGAGCATATTGTTCGATCCAACGCAGAGCATTGGGTTGAGCTAGAAAATATGAAACGGCACACATTTGCATCCATTCACATCTAGCTCCGATGCTCTGCGTCGGAGCTTTTTGTTAATTTAAAGATCAACTCATATTCCCATAATGAGTAATTGGGAGAATGCAGGAATCGCCTTTATAGAATTTTGCCGAAGAATATTCCCAATCTATTTCGAAATTAACTAAGCCTGCTTTTACGGGATTGTAATGGATATAATTAACTTTCTGATTCATCATATCGTTACTTGAAATTAACTTAGGGTGAAAGCCTTCTTGCCAAACTTGATGCTCACAATTTGTTTTGTGAAGTAATTTTTCATTTTTAAAATAATCCAGCAGGAAAAAGTCTTTATTAAGCTTAAGAGAGTCTATTATGCATCTTGCTGAATATGATTTGAAGCTTGAAATTTTCAATCCGAGTGAGTCTCCCTTGGCAATCATGTGTATATGATTCGGCATCAAAACAAATGCATATATTTCTACATCTCTCTGTTCAATTAAAAAACGTAATCCATCTAAAGCAATATCGATATTAGTCTGATTACTGAAAATCTTCTTAAAACCTACTATGCTTGTGGTGATGAAGTAAGGTGAATTATCGTCTAAAACTTTATATCTGCTACGTGTCATATTAATAAGACCAGATTTAGCACAAGTCCTTACAAATTATTTTTTTGATTCAGTTAGTGTGTTTGAATTCAATTCGCATTACGAACCAACGCAGAGCATTGGTTCGAGCGGAACTAGCACAACTAGCACCTCCTTTTTCATTTCCCTTACCTGGCTCCGATGCTCCGCGTCGGAGCCTTTTTGTTAGTACAAACTGTTCGATCCAACGCGGAGCATTGGATCGAGTTAGAAAGAGAATACTGCTGGTAAAAGCCCCTCATCCCACAACCAATCAAAAATAAATTAGCGTTTCATCACTTATAGTAGGTACTTCACTAAAAAAATCGGGTATGGTCGTCTCAAATGTATTCTCAAAAAAGGGTATTCAGATACTGATACTTACTTTGCTTTCTCTTTCTTTCGTTATATTCATAGCAATCAATAGGGATAAACCGAATTTAAAATCAGAAATTGAGGATGGATTGTACACCGGCGCTCGGCAATCGCTGGACTATATCAACCTGGCTCGTACTTATCCAACCAATGAAATACCTCCGGCCGGTTTAGCAAGTGCATTTGATGATCTTCAGATACAAAAGAGGAAATCTTCGCTTAATCCTGTTTGGGAGAGTTTAGGCCCCATCAATATTGGAGGAAGAACACTCGCGTTAGCAATACATCCAGAAAACCCGGATACCATTTTTGCCGGATCGGCCAGTGGAGGGCTTTGGAAAAGTACTTCCGGCGGGGAAGGCTTAAATGCATGGGAATATGTAAGTACTGGTTTTCCGGTTCTTGGTGTAAGTTCAATCGTAATCGATGATGAAAATCCAGAGATTATGTTTATTGGAACCGGAGAGGCCTACGGCGCATCAGAAAATATGCCGGGAGTTGGACCGGTAAGAACTACGCGGGGAAGTTACGGTATCGGGATTTTGAAAAGTGAGGATGGTGGACAAACATGGACTAAAAGTCTCGATTGGTCAGTTCAGCAGCAAAGAGCAATCCAAAAAATTCAAATTAACCCAAAACGAAGTAACACAATCTGGGCAGCTACTTCAGAAGGTGCGTTACGTTCGCAGGATGGTGGTAATACGTGGACGAATGTTCATGCAGTGCCAATGGCAACCGATATAGCTATACATCCGGTAGATACAAATATTGTTGTATTAGCACATGGTGGGTTGGGTTCCTTTGGTCATGGAGTATATCGTTCAACCGACGGGGGAGATAATTTTGAAAAAATCAGTTTTGTAAGTGCTGGCGGACCCTTCCAGTTTTTTGGAAAAGCAGTGCTTGATATGTCGGCTTCCAATCCGGATATCATAATGGCAAGTATCGGAAATTCTAATGGGGCGACTGCCGGTTCTGAAAACGATAATAAAACCTGGCTAATGCGATCAGAAGATGCTGGAGAAAGTTGGGAACTCGTGTTTAGTAGCAACGAATTTTATGCCACTTTTCAAGGATGGTATTCTCACGCTATTGCCATCCATCCGGAAAATTCGGACATCGTTTGGGCTGCCGGGCAACCCTTTTCGCTGTATAAATCAAATTTTAAAGGAGCATCTTTTTCTCCTGTAAGTCCAACTACAAACGTACCAGTTGAACCGGGTCGGAATACCGATGTTTATCCGTATTTAGTGGGTTGGGCGGATCATCATGACATCGTATTTCACCCAAATGACCCAGAGACGATTTACTTTGTTAACGACGGGGGAGTTTTCAAAACGACTGATGGAGGTTCCACATTCATAAACGCAAACTCAGGTTATCAAACCGTTCAGTTTTATAACGGTGTTTCGAATTCGAATACCAATCCTGATTTGTTTTTTGGTGGATTGCAGGACAATAACAGCATCATTTTTGAAGGAAATCTAAACTGGAGGCGAGCCTGGGGTGGCGATGGTTCATGGACTGCTCTCAATCAAAATGACAACAATATCGCATACCTATCCGCTCAGTTTGCACAAGCAGTGGTAACCGATGATTTATTTACCGGCAATGACTCAGGTGATCGGTTTATGCGACCGGATTTCGGGACTTTTCCTGTAAGTGAGTCTAATTTTATAGCACCATTTGTACTTAGTCCGGCTGATAATGAAACCATTTATATGGGTGGAGAAGAAATCTATAAAACCACCAATAATGGACAATCATGGATGGTAACTAACGGCGGACTGCAATTAGATGGAAACGCAATGTCGGTGATGGCAGCTTCTGAGCAGAGTGCTGATAAACTGTATGTCGCATCCAGCCCAAAAGCTACACGAGCTCATGTTTATCGCACAGAAGACGGAGGAGATACATGGATTCGAATCACCGGAAACTTACCGGATCGTTTTCCTACCGATTTTGTGGTTGATCCAAACAACGATAGCATTGTGTATATCACCTTTGCGGGATTTGGAAGCTCCCATGTGTTTAAGTCGACCGATAGTGGCGAAAACTGGATCGATATCACGAATAACTTACCGGATATTCCAACCTGGGCAGTCACGGTTGATCCAGAAAATGCAAACCATGTATTCGTTGGAAATGAACTAGGTGTGTATCAAAGTTTGGACGGCGGTGAAAACTGGAGAAATATTAATGGAAACCTTCCTGATGCAGTTTTTGCGATGGACCTTGTGATTTCCCGATCAAATAGAAAGCTAAGAGTTGCTACCCATGGTAACGGCGCCTACGAAATTGATTTGCAAACGATTTCGTCCACCAATGAGGATAATGATAAGGTTCTGCAATTCGAACTAATGCAAAATTACCCAAACCCATTCAATCCTGGCACAACTATACAGTATCAACTAGAAGAAGCCAGTGATGTCTTGTTGCAGGTATTTGATATCAATGGTCGTTTGATTTCTACCTTGGTTGATGCACCAAAAAGTGCAGGCGATTATAGCATACAATTTGATGGCTCCAACCTAGCAAGTGGAACGTACATCTACAGATTACAAGTAGGAGAGCAGGTGCAAACCAAGACAATGCAATTGATTAAGTGATTCCTGGCTCCGATGCTCTGCGTCGGAGCTTACAAGCAGATGTGAGGAATTCGATCCAACGCAGAGCATTGGATCGAGTTAGAAAAAGGTAAGTTGTTAGTAAAAAGCCCCGTCATCCCGCAGCGAACGCCGGGATCTGAAGCTTTGAATAGGGCAAGAATCTTAATTTACATTCTAGATTCCCGCCTGCGTGGGAATGACTTTATAAAGGGTAAGTTGCTAGGAAAAGCCCCGTCATCCCGCGGCGAACGCCGGGATCTTAAGTTTTGAATAAGGCAAGAATCTTGAATTACGATCCAGATTCCCACCTGCGCAGGAATGACTTTATAAAGGGTAAGTTGCTAGAAAAAAGCCAGTCATCCCGCAGCGAATGCCGGGATCTGAAGCTTTGAATAGGGTGTGAACCTTTATAAACGTTTTAGATTCCTGCCTGCGCAGGAATGACTTAATAAAGGGTAGGTTGTGTGTAAAAAGCTCGTCATCCCGCGGCGAATGCCGGGATCTAAGGCTTTGAATAGGGTTAGATAATTGAACAACATTTTAGATTCCTGCCTGCGCAGGAATGACTATTATCGCAAAGATGGGAGTAGTTACCTACGTGGGTGGACTTGTGCTTGCGCTTCAAAATCAAAAAATCGCTCTGAAAAACATCACTGCAAACATTGCAGCTACAAAAGTCTTGATCATTGTTCCGGTTAAAAAGCCTAAAAATGATCCCCAAGCTGATCGGAGTGCTACATGTACATCTTGTTTGTAAAGCAACTCACCTAAAAACGCACCCACTAATGATCCTAAGAAAAAGCCGATTGGAGGCATAAAAAACATGCCAAGTATCATCCCAATCATACTTCCGGTTGCTCCATAAACCGTTCCACCAAATTTTTTAGTTGTATACGCGGGAATCAAATTCTCTAGCACTAAAATGGCTACAATCACAATCGCCCATACAACCAAAAAAGTAGTGCTGTAGGTGGTAACGCCTGCTAAATGGAGCACAAATAGCCCTAAATAACTAAATGGTAAACCGGGGATTACCGGTAAAAATGCTCCGATTAATCCTACTACAATTAACAAGCCTGCAATTACAATCCAAATGAGTTCCATAGCAACAATTAGTTATGGAAGTCTGTCACGGATAAATAGCATCAATGTTTCAGTCGCGGTTAGATTCTAAGGTAATTATGGTCGAAAGAGCTTTCGATGTATTCGCTAATCGAAATGTTCGCCCATTTATCCGAAGAGTTCTTTTTGATGAAATCTAAATCGTGCGATTTATCATCCGCATAACGAAACAATAAGCTACTTAAGTGATCCATATCTTGTTTGCAGTATTCGTACAAACGATGGTTGGTTACGGATACACGTGAGCCTCCAAGAATTTCGGAAGCGATATTATAAGCCACAGTTTTCGCCATAATATCGGTACAATATCGAGTTCTTGGAACTCCACATGGTACTCGGGTTTCATCTTCCTGTGCAATGTATACCGAACCACCGGCCCCGTAAATATTGGGATATCTCACATGCTGAAATTCGTTATTTACCTTTATCAAACCGGCAAAATTCGAAAGATTATGTGTTGTCCGAACAGCATCAATTCCAATAAATTGTGGAATAATCATGCTAAAGGTAGAATCGATTTCTTCTCCAGAATCGAGTATTACTTTACCGCGTTTAAGCTCCTTAATTTCTGCGTTCGTTTTCCAGTTAATGTTATACCGATCAAACAATTGCTCACACGCTTTTACATCGTCGTGGATACCGCCAATTCCAAAATGGGTTAGATAAGGTTCGGCAGTAATAAAATGAATGGGCACTGCATGTAACAATTGCTCCACTTTTAAGTGATAGAGTGTATTGAGTAAAAACTCATAGGCTGCAAAAAAGTAGCCCGACCATTGAGCTGCGCCTATAACAATCGGTCCGGGATTTTCGATGAAATTTTTCCATGCAACTCGTGTTCGTTCTGCTTCGCGCATCGTACAAATCGAAAAAATATGATGTTCGGGCACAAATCCTTTGATGCTCGAATAATTTGGTTTAGTTCCGGTTGCTAAAACCAGATAGTCATACGCGATATCTTGTTCCGAGGTGTATACCAGCTGATCATCTAGATCAAAGCCATACACGGTAGATTGGATAAACTCGATATTATGGTCTTCATAAATCGGGCGGGTATCGAACGAGATATCTTCAGAATTTCGATATCCGAATGGGTGCCAAACCAACGACGGTAGAAACATAAACTCCGGCGTTTTATCGATTACGGTGATGTCGTGCCTGCCTTCAAATAACTTGGCTAAACTAAGCGCGGTGGAATAACCCGCAAAACTAGAACCTACAATTACTACTCTTTTCTTCATGATAACCTCCCCAATTTTTGGATGCATGTATCACTTTAACTTCAATAGTTGAAGATTGTGTGAATTTAAATCAAAAAAGCGCTTTTTCATAAAACCTTCATAAGAGCGAAGTACTCTAAGCCTGAACCAACGGAGCAAATATGGCCAAAAAAACTACATATAAAGGAACGCTAGGAATTTTAACCGGAGGCGGTGATGTGCCTGGCTTAAACCCGGCAATTCGAGGGGTAACAATCCGGGCACTACGAGAAGGCTACCGTGTTATTGGATTCAGACGCGGATGGGCCGGTTTAATCGATATCATTCGAGATAAAAAAGCAGACAACAGTAATAATTTCATTGAACTAACAGAAGAAATAGTAAACAAAGCCGGAAGAACCGGGGGTACTTTTTTGCATACATCCCGAACCCGTCCGAGCCACGTTAAAAAAGCGGTGGTCCCCGATCACCTAAAAGAAACATACACCGAAGATGACAACGATTTAACGCCTGAAGTGCTAAAAAATCTGGAATGGGTGGGTATTGATTATCTGATCCCAATTGGAGGCGATGACACACTTAGTTATGGAGTGCGCTTATATACCGAAGGCTTTAAAGTTGTAGCATTGCCAAAAACTATGGACAATGACGTACCCGGAACAGATTATTGCATCGGATTTAGTACATGTGTTACCCGAACCATTCAATTAGCTAATACCTTGCGTACTTCAGCAGGATCGCATGAGCGATTTTTGGTGATGGAAGTATTTGGCCGTTATGCAGGCTTCACCGCTATGCTACCAACTATGGCCGGAGCCGCCAGCCGATGTGTGATTCCCGAATATAAATTCGATATGGAACAGCTTGCAGAGCTCATGAATTATGATAGACTAAAAAACCCTAGCCGTTATTCCATGTTGCTCGTTTCTGAAGGTGCGATGTTTGACGGTGGCGAAATGGTATTTCAAGACGCAACAACCGATGCCTACGGACATAAAAAACTCGGTGGTATTGGGGATTTGGTTTCTGAAGAACTAAAACGGATGTCGCCCAAATATAACAATGGTAAAACCGTGAATATCATTAATCAAAAACTAGGATATATGGTACGTGGAGGTGATCCCGATGCCATCGACTCTATAGTTCCAATGGCATACGGAAATATGGCCTTCGATTTGATTAAGCAAAAAATACACGGCCGATTAGTTGTACTCAAAAATGGAAGGTACGACAATGTGCCTATCGACATTGTAACTAGCAAAAAGAAACTGGTGAATGTGAATCGACACTATAACACAGAAAGATTACGACCTTACTACAATAGTTTCGAAATGCAGCCGTTGTTTATCATGACAAGCGAATATTAGGTTAGAATATTTGAGTTAGATTGAGCAATAAAAAACCCCGTCATCTTTCAGGTGGCGGGGTTTGTTGTTTACGTGAATAAGGGTAAGCAATTTCCAATGTTCCGGTGAAGCTCCGGATAGGGTTGCTTTAAAAGTTAATTAAAGGTAGAAGCTGAATGTAAAGATTTTATGAAGCTTGCTACGGCAGTTCTAAACTTTGCTTGCGGTCGAAGGTGCGAATAGGTATCATCATCAGAATTTGTGATCGAACCCCAAATAAAATTTTATGAGTACAAAAACTTTTTTCGGGCACCCAAGCGGATTGGCCACACTCTTCTTTACCGAAATGTGGGAGCGTTTCAGCTACTACGGAATGCGCGCACTTCTAATCCTATTTATGACAACACCGGCACTTTCTGGCGGTCTTGAATTCGACGATGTTACATCGGGTGCTATTTACGGTTTATATACAATGGGTGTTTATCTTTTAGCATTACCCGGAGGTTGGCTTGCAGATCATATTATTGGATTGAAAAAATCTGTCTGGTATGGTGGGATCATTATTACTCTTGGTCATTTCACGATGGCAATACCGGGAATTGTAGGTCTTTTTGGGATGCACACAGAAGGAGTTACCGGGTTAGATACGAATTCGTTTTTCCTTGGTTTGATTTTGATAGCAGTTGGTACCGGAATGCTTAAACCAAATGTGAGTAGTATTGTTGGCGAATTATACGGTGGCGCAGAAGATAAAGACAGTGCAAAACGCGATGCAGGCTTTTCGATTTTTTATATGGGGATTAATATCGGAGCATTACTAGCACCTATAGTTTGTAGTTTCTTAGCCGCTGAAGTAGACTGGCATTTGGGTTTTGGTGCGGCCGGTATTGGTATGTTACTTGGTTTGATTCAGTATAAAGCAACAGCGTCAAACCTTGATGGCTATGGGGATGCTCCCGTTTATGAAACTCCAGAGGAACAGGCAAAAGCAGCAAAAACTGCGAACATCGCTAAAATTGTTGGATGTGTAGCTCTGGTAATCTTTGCTCTTTTCTTCTTCAATGTAATTTCTATTGATGCGGTTAGTATTGCTAACGCTTCCAAATACATTATTTCTGCCGCAGCTGTTCTCTTCTTTGGATATGTGATTTTGCTAGGCGGTTTAAATATTGAAGAGAAAAAGAAAGTAGGTGTAATTGGGTTATTACTCATTTTTTCTGCTTTGTTCTGGTCCGGGTTTGAACAAGCCGGTTCCACACTAAATCTATTTGCAGAGCGATTTACCGATAGAACGGTTTTTGGTTGGGAAATTCCTGCTGGAATGTTCCAGTCTATCAACTCGATGTTCATTATCATTTTTGCACCAATTTTCGGTGCCATGTGGGTTTGGTTAGCAAAAAAGAATCTCGAACCTAGTTCACCACTAAAGTTTGCCTTCGGCTTGATCCTTTTAGGTATCGGATTTTTAGTAATGTATTTCGCGGCTAAAATTGCTGCATCTGGCGATCTCGCAGCACCAACATGGTTAATTTTCACCTACTTATTCCATACCTTTGGAGAATTGAGTTTAAGTCCGGTTGGGTTGAGTTTGGTAACCAAGTTATCACCACATAGATATGCTGGTCAAATGATGGGAATGTGGTTCTTATCTATTGCCATGGGTAACCTCTTTGCCGGATTAATTGCCGGATCATTAAGTGGTGGAACTGAAGATACTCTCGCTTCTATGCCCAGCCAATACATGTTAATTGTGTATACCACAGTTGGAGCAGGAATTTTGCTTCTCTTGATTTCCAAGCCAGTTAGAAAACTGATGGGTAACGTGCATTAACAAATACATGCCAAAAAATTAAAAAAAGGCTTCTCCATGTTTTTGAAGAAGCCTTTTTTATAGGAAAAAATTTAGACTAATTAGAACCGTGTTGCAATTCCCACTTTAAGAAAAGGATTGGAATCATCATCAAAAACTACCCCAAGATCGATTTGAGAGTTTGAATGAATGGAGTGGGCTATACCAAATTCATAATTGGTAGAATCAAAAAATTCGGTTTCGCTATAAGCGAGTCCTACATAAACTGAAGTTCCCGGAGTGAGTACAAATCCGGGGTTTACAGTAAAATAGAATGTAGGAATATCGAAATCGCTGAAAATATAATTACCATAACCGATGTTTGTGTTTACCGATAATTCTTGGGTTATGGAAAAGTCGGCCAACGCAATCAGTTGAGAGAAATACTCGTCTTCATTATCATTCAAAAAAGGTAAGTTGGTTCTGTTTAATACTGAAAACTGAAACGAGCCATCGGTGCTGCTAAACACTTTATATTTTAAAATCATAAACTGTTGCGATCTTTCTGTTTCACCATCACCATCAACAAAAACAGAACCGAGTTCAAATTGAGCTTCAAATGCATCAGTTAATCCGGCTCTAAAGAAAAATTCACCTATATTTGTACCAAATTCTGAGTGTGTGATTCCGGCTTCGAGCCCAAACATACCCGGAGCAGTAGTACCGGAGCTAAAGCCAAATCCGGGGCGATCTGGACTGAATGCATTCTGAGCAAATACAGAACTGGATGCTAATAGGAGGAGCGTAAAAAAAGCTGTTCGGATCATAATAGTTGGTGTGGCAGTTAATACTATGTAGTTGATAGATTTATAGTAGGCATAAGGTTTATGAAAAACAATAACGAACAAGAGTTGATGGAGCAGAAACGATCTATAGCAGCGATTGCTACTCCCGTTGGTGAAGGAGGAATTGCCGTAATTAGAGTATCAGGTAAAGATGCATTCGAGAAAGTAAATGCGGTATTTCGTGGCAAAGATTTAACCCAAGTGCCCTCGCATACTGTACATTTTGGAAAAATAGTGGATGAGAACAATCTTCCGGTAGACGAAGTGCTAGCAACCGTGTTCAAATCACCCAGAAGTTATACCGGCGAAAATACTGTGGAAATATCGTGCCATGGTGGTGTGCTTGTAACCCAGAAAGTATTAGAAACCATTTTAGAGACGGGTGTAAAAGCCGCAGAAGCCGGAGAATTTACACATCGTGCATTTTTAAACGGCAAAATGGACCTCGATCAAGCCGAGGCTGTAGCGGATATCATCCATGCAAAAAGCATAAAAGCCGTAGATGCTGCGCACCAACAATTGGAAGGCCGATTGGGACAACACATCAAACAATTTCGCCAACAAATTATTGATGCCACTGCCATGGTAGAGTTGGAACTTGATTTCATTGAAGAAGACGTTGAGTTCGCCAACAAAGAACAACTCATGAAATTATTGGTTGATGTTTCCGCGGAAATCAATGCTCTGCTTGAAACCTACGAAACCGGAAGATTGGTAAAAGATGGAGTGAAAACTGTACTCATCGGTAGACCCAATGCAGGGAAGTCGACCTTGCTGAATACCTTAGTGGGAAGTGATCGTGCTATTGTAACCGATATTGCCGGAACTACCAGAGACACTATTGATGTAGATTGGAACTACGAAGGACTATTATTTAAACTGATAGATACCGCAGGGTTAAGAGAAACGGACGACATTGTTGAAGCCGAAGGCGTAAAGCGATCTCAGAAAGCCTTTGAACAAGCTGATTTAGTGGTTTATCTTAAAGATTTATCGCACCCATTTACACCGGAAGAAAGAGAGGAAATTAAAACCTTTCAGCAACGTGCCGGTGAAACGCCTTTTATTTTGATTGGGACCAAAGCTGACATTGAGCAGGAAACTGAATGGCGAACCGAGTTTGATTTAAAAATATCAGCTCTATCCGGCGATGCAATTAATACCTTGAAAGCAACACTTAAAGAGCGGGCTCTCGAGAACAAACATTACGACGCCTCCAGTTTATTGGTCACTTCATCCCGCCATCGCGATGCTTTAAAGAAAGCAGAGGAACAAGTTCAAGCCGCAATTAATGGGTTAAAGTTGGGTATGACCGGCGATTTTCTTTCCATTGATTTAAGAGCTGCTTTAAATGAACTTGGCTCCATCACCGGCGAAATTACCAACGAGCACATCCTAGATTCGATCTTCTCCCGTTTTTGTATTGGCAAGTAGTAAGTTATTAATAAATGGTGCTTAGCCCTATAATCTGATATAAATATTGGATTTGTAAGTGATTGTAGGACAATATTTTAGATAATTTTTTCTAATTAAAGTAGTGTTTATTTGCTCCGATAATTGAACCACACAAAAAGAATAGAGAAGAAGGTCTGGAAAATGACATTGCCGGAATATAATAATCCTGTTTGGGCAAAATTGATTACAGGTAAAATCACCCGCGAGTTTAAATTATTTGCAGTGAAAGTATTAATAAGCGAACTAAGACTTACGTTTTTAGCGCAACCAACAGAAGCCACTTTACGAACTTGTGCACGCCAACTTCATGCATTTTTTAAGTTCAATAAGCATAACCCTCGTGCATTCGCAGATCTGATGAAAATATTTAACTAGCTAGATAAGTAATGAAAACTCAAATCAGAACTGTTAAGCAGGTAGCCGAACTGATAAAAACCGGTAAGACCTTGCTTATTGCGGGAGATGAAAAATTATTGAAGCAATTACCAAAAGGAAGTTGGATTGCAGGTACTATCCCCTACTTTATGGATTATAGTGGCGGGATTTTCACAGAAAGTGAACTGTTTATCACCGAATTACCCGGCTATGTGCTTTCTACCAAACAAGTGGTGTATGATGACGATTCAATCAGTAGTGTATATAGCGACGCCTACACCAATGGTTTTAGTGTAATTATTATACCATCAGGAAGTGATATCCATTCATCTTTTTCACTAAACAGTGGTAAGTACCATGGGTTCGCAAATAAACCACTAGTAGGTTGGATTTCAGGGATAAATCTGGATAAAGCAGAATACGCGACTCCTAAAGTATCTGATGGAAAAACCGGAAATTCTTACACCGATCAGGCAGTGGTGCTACATGCCTGCCTACCTTCCCATAAAATTGCCTATGTGGATATCATCAACATCTTTGAAGAAGGTACCGGTGATGAATTAACCTTTCCTGTAGATGGATTTTTAACCAGAGATGTACTAGTAAATGGCCGCAGAAAGAACTTCGCGGAGTATCTTGAAGTAAACAAGATTAGTTTAAAACAACCATTAGTGACCGATTCATTTGGTACAATGCTAAACACGAGCTTTAAAAAAATCGAAAATAGTAAAGTCTACTTCTACGCACCGGTTTATGCAAATACCGTGTATAAAATTGCAAAACCGATTGAGGATTATGTTTACGAATTCTTTAAACAAATTCCTGTTGGCATAAGCAAAAAGGTGGTGTTTTCCTGCAATTGTATTTTAAACTATCTATATGCAGAACTCGAAGGAAGACCTACTTTCAGCTTTGCCGGTCCTATAACCTTTGGCGAAATCGCCTATAAATTACTCAATCAAACTATGGTGTACTTGTCTGTTGATGAAGTAGTATAGTTTGCACAAAAAAACCCTCAATTCTTTGCAGAAAAGAGGGTTTAGATAATTTAGTATGAGACGCGCTTAATTATTCCCGTCTGTATTCTCTTGCATTTCTATGATGATGTCGCCATTTGGGCTTACATCTACTACTTCATATCCTAATGCTTTGAGGTTTTCTTTGTGAGATGCCGCATCACCAACAACAAGGATGTAGGCATTATCAAGATCAAGGTGCTTTTTAGCAAGGGCATTGATCTCTTCTTTTGTGATAGTTCGGATTATTTCAGCCTGGTCATCTACATAGTCATCCGCTAAATTGTATCGGATGATTGTACTGAGAAAGCCTGCTTTTTGGAATGGTGTTTCATACGATCTAGCATCACGCTGTCCAATAGAATTTCTCATAAAAGTTAATTCATCATCAGTTATGCCATCTTCACGGAAGTTTTTAATCTCCGATAAGAATTCTACTACCGCACTATCAGTAGCATTAGCTCGAACGCCTGCCGAAGCAGTGAATTCTCCATTCACATTGTCTGAACTGAAAAACGAGCGTGCACCGTAGGTCCAGCCTTTATCTTCACGTAGATTCAGATTGATGCGGCTGTTAAATGCGCCACCTAATGTGTAATTCATTAGTGTGGTTTTGAAATATTCACCGGTAGCATCAAATTCTAAGCCGGTCATATAACCCACTCGAATTTCTGATTGAGGCGCTCCTGCTTTGTCAACCAAATAAATTTTGGTGTAATCGCTTTGGGTTGGTTCTGGTAAATCCGGCATTTCTGCTCCGGTCTGTTCCCAGGTTTTCAAAAAGTCGAGTTTTTCGATGATCTCATTTTCCTCAACATCGCCAACTACTACCACTTCGGTTAACTCTGGAGTGTAGTACTGCTCGTAAAAAGCGCGCACATCTTCCACAGTGATTCGCTCAACGGTTTCTTCAATACCGGTTCCGGGAACCGATAAGATGTGCTCATCACCATAAAGCAGACGATCGTACACTAAGCCAGCAATGGAAGCCGGGTTTTCGTACGTACTCTTAATGCCTTCGATCTGTTGCTGCTTAATCCGATTAAAATCAGCTTCGGTAAAGGCAGGTCGGTAAAGAATCTCTTCAGCCAACTCAAGCGTTCGATCCACGTTTTTCTTTAGAGTAGCAATGCTCATGGTAGTGCTGTTATCGCTACTTGAAACGCTAATTGAACTGGCGATTAATCGAAGTTCTTCTGCAATCTCCTCAGCTGTAAAGTTCTCAGTCGACTCATTCATCATCCCGGCTGTGAGTGAAGCAAGTCCGGCTTTTTCTGGATGATAGGCATCCATTTTGTGTCCACCTTTAATGCTGATCTGGATATTTACTGTTGGCACTTCATTTGATTCTGTTCCAATAAATCGGATTCCATTGTCAAATTCAGTCTTCCAGAAATCAGGGATAGTAACTAATGGAGCCGGGCCCGGAGTTGGTTTAATACTGCGATCAAAAGTATCACCGGTTGGGCGGGTATAAGTTAATCCGGAATAATCGGTGGTAGGGAATGGATTTTCGCCTTCTGTTACAGGAGTGAAGTTATCCGGCTTAGCAGGTTCTGTAGTTCCATCATTCGGGATAACGCTGGTAATTACCGCTGGCTTATCTTTAATGTATTTGTTGAACACACGGATGATATCATCGCTGGTAACCGCATTGTAGCGCTCAATATCTCTTTTGATGTAGTTAGGATCACCGGTAAATGTCTGGTAGGCAGCTAACCGGGATACTTTTCCGGCAACGCTGGTTAATCCGTTAATGAAATTACTTTCATAGGTTGCTTTAATTTTCTGTAAGTCTTGCTCATCTACTCCCTCGGTTGCAAATTCATCCAAAATTGATCTCATTTCGGTTTCAAAATCTGCTAAAGTTTGTCCGGGAAATGGAAGTACGAACATTGTTAATTCTCCCGCGAGTTCACTAGTAGGGTGGAAGGTAGAAGCCTGTATGGCTTTCTGCGTGAGCACAAATTTTTTGTAGAAATAACTTGAACGACCGGTACCAAGAATTTGAGCTAAGAAATCAAGTGGAGCTTCATCTTCGTGATATTGAGGAACTGTTGGATAAGTAAACAGTAGCGCAGGGAAGCGAATGTTATTATCTACGTAAGAAACATATCGATCGGAGTCGATGGTAACCGGATCTAATTTCAGATCTTCAACTTCCGGGCCGGCAGGAATTACCCCGAAATATTTTTCTACCAACCGAACTACTTCATCTGGATTTACATCGCCACCAACAGTTAGAGTAGCATTATTTGGGCCGTACCATCGTAAGAAGAATTTTTTCAGATCATCAACATCAACACGGTCTAAATCTTCTAATTTTCCAATGGTTAACCACGAATAAGGATGTCCGAATGGGTACAACGCTTCGGCAGTTACTTCACTCCATCGCCCGTAAGCGCGGTTATCGTAGTTTTGGCCTTTTTCGTTTTTAACAGTTTCTCGCTGTACTTCGAATTTTCTTTGAGTTACCGCATCCAGAAAGAAACCCATACGATCGGCTTCAAGCCATAACATTACTTCTAGCTGATTGCTTGGAACGGTCTCGAAATAATTGGTGCGATCACGATTGGTGGTGCCGTTTAGTGTTCCACCTGCATCGCTAATAATTTTAAAATGTTCTTCATCGGCTACGTTTTCAGAACCCTGAAACATCATGTGCTCAAAAAAGTGAGCAAATCCTGATTTATACAATTCTTCTCGGGCCGAGCCTACATGGTAAGTAACATCAACATGAACTAAAGGATCTGATTTATCTTCATGGATGATTAGGGTTAAACCATTATCAAGTACATATTTTTTATAAGGGATAACGATTTCGTCGCCTTCTCTTGTAACTTCTTCAACCAATTTGGTTTGCGCAACTCCGGCGCTCATAAAGAAGCTTCCCAATAAAAGGGTGAGCAATAGTTTTTTCATGACGTTGTGTTAGGTGATTGGATTATTAATAGCAAGATTTCACGCTACTTAGAATAAGCAAAGTAATGTACTTACTTGCTAATTATCAACCATAGAGCTACGGAGATACTCCAAAAAAGTTGTAGCATAAAAAAACCCCTTTGCGAAACAAAGGGGTTTAAAAAAATTCGGTCCGACTTAGTTATTGTCGTCGTTGCCGTTGTCCTCGTTCGTTGCCGGAGGAGGAGGTGTTTGCATCGGTACTGCAGATTGTGTTTGCGAAGGAGCGCTAATATCATTTAGCGGTGCACCTTGTTGTAATACCGAGTTTCCGGTTTGCTGGCGATCAATCGCAAAGTTTGCAAGAACGCAAAGCACTAAAAAAGCGCCGCCTAAAATAGAAGTTGCTCGAGATAGTAAATCAGCAGTACGGCGAGCGCCTAATCCACCTGCACCGGCGTCTAATCCACCGCCTCCGCCAATTCCGGAAAGACCTTGTCCCTGTCCGTTTTGTAGCAACACTACCAAAGTTAATAGTGCGCAAATAATCGTGATAACAGCAATAATTATGTTGTAAAGCATTTTGTAATCAACTAAACTTTCAAAAGATTACAAAGATACCCAAATTTTGAATATGAAACCAAGCAAAAGCAATTCCTGAAAATAAAATGGGCGAACGAGTTGAAAATATACGACAGGCATTAGGCGACTACTTCCTAAACTCTCCTGATCTTACCGCAAAAATCATTGAGACTATTGGTGTATTTGTGCTCCTATGGTTGTTGCGACTCATTATTCTGCGAATTGTAAATAATCAAACCGAGAACAAACGTACCCAATATAAATGGCGTAAAAACCTGTCCTATGGTAGTTTTTTTATAGGATTTCTGGTAGTTGTTCAAATTTGGTATTCGGGAATACAGTCGCTGGCTACATTTTTGGGATTGCTTAGCGCAGGTATTGCCATTGCACTTAAAGATCCGGTAACCGATCTAGCCGCATGGTTATTCATCATTTGGAGGCGACCATTTGATGTGGGTGATAGAATAGAGTTGGATACCTATAAAGGTGACGTAATTGACATTCGCCCATTCAAATTCACCATTCTTGAGATCGGAAACTGGGTGGGTGCCGACCAAAGTACCGGGCGGGTAATCCATGTGCCCAATCATAAAGTGTTTTTGCATCATCTGGCAAACTACACTAGTGATTTTGAGTTCATCTGGAACGAGATTCAGGTGTTGGTAACCTTCGAAAGCGATTGGAAAAAAGCAAAAACTATTCTTTTTGAGATTATTGATGAAGTTTCGCAGGAGTTTATTCAAAGTGCGGAGCGCCAAATCGCAAAGGCATCAAAATCGTATTTAATTGAGTTTAAATATCTAACCCCTATCGTATATACGGATGTGAAAAATAGCGGGATTAACTTAACGGTTCGATATCTCACCAATCCACGTAAAAGAAGAGGAACTTCTCAGATTATTTGGGAGCAAGTTTTGGATGAATTTGCAAAACACGCCGATATTGACTTTGCTTATCCAACCATTCGCTACTACGAAAATCCGGTTGAAGGTAAACCGGGTACAAAACCGAAAGATCTGTAAGGATACATCTACAGTACGTTAGTCTTCGTCTCGTAGCTTTGGGATAGGTTGCAGGAGTTCCGGGCCGTTATTTGAGTGGTCGTTCACTAAATCAGGAACACGAAAAACCGTCATGTCAGGGATCATAGTATTATGTGTAAATCCACTCTGAATAAGGTTGTTGGTTTCATCAATTAACCATCCGTTATGTTGATTTGGTGCAAGAATTGCCGGCATTTGTTGTTCGATGGGTTGGATTAATACATTAGCACTTTGGGTGAGAACCGCGAAACTATTTCGAAATTCCTCTTTTTTTGTCAGAAACGCGGCGATAGCTAGTATCGGTTGAGAATGGATTCTGACGAAAAATGGGAGCGGATCATTAACGGTTTCCTTCCAAATATAGAACCCGGAAATGGGCACAATGCAGGGGTTTTCGGTAAAGTGCATGTGCGTTTTTTTTGATGCATCATCAATGGAAATCGTTGGCTGTGTTGTATCCCAAACGGCAAAATCCATCACAAGTTGATCATTTGCTTTTAAAATGATTGGCATGAGATGCCCGGGAGCTGCATTAAAATTTGATTTCAGTGTTTGATGAGTACTAGAAAGTGCGCCAAATTCGTCGAGTAGTTGATCAAGGGTAGATTGTAAAACATATCGCTGCATGGCGAATTGAGAAATAATTTAATGGTATAATAAAAAGCTATAACAAGCCTAGAATCGACTTTAGTATGAATCCATTGATTAATAAAGCTGAGATGCGAATGCGAGCCGGAATTAGAATTCCGGTATTTATGGTTTTTTCCTTTCTCATCATCACAATTGGAAACTCATTACCACTAAATGGGGCGCAATATCTGATTACTTCCGCGCTGGTTTTCGGGTATTTTTGGATCAGCTTCCGTTTTGTAGATAATAGAAGCGATATCAGCCTAGCAGGGTTACAGCTTTCTCCCCTTTGGTGGAGAGAATTTGGAGTTGGGTGTGTGATAGCTGTACTTGCCATGCTTTTTATTTTTCTGGTGGAGCTAGCAAGCGGTGATCTCATTTTTATGGGATTTAGTTGGCAAAACGCAGCATCAAACAGTTGGTTATTCCCTTTTTTGATCTTCTTTTTTCAAATGCTGAACGTGGGATTTTATGAAGAGGTAATGAGTCGGTCGTATCTAATCCCAAATTTTAAAGAAGGTTTTACAATGGGAAAAATCTCTCCAACCATGGCAACCATCGGAGCGGTTATTTTCAGTTCTATTTTTTTTAGTGTTGCTCATGGTTTTAATCCCAATCTCACGCTATTAGCGTTGCTGAATATTGCTTTGGCCGGAGTGATGCTCGCCATTCCATATTTGTTAACCGGTCGTTTAGCATTATCGGTTGGCATTCACTTTGCATGGAATTTTGCCCAAGGCGGCATCTTTGGATTTCGAGTAAGTGGACTGCCTATTCGCGGATCATTAATACAGATTCAGCAAGCTGGCAATCCAACGTGGACAGGTGGAGCATTTGGTCCCGAAGGTGGCATAATTGGTACACTGGCAATTATACTTGTTGCTTATTTATGTGTGATTTGGATCAGAAAAAAGAAGGGAAATCTGGAAATGGCTCCGGTTTTTACAAATTCTTATCTCCAAAACGAGGGCCGTAGCCAAGAAAATCCCTGAGCTTGTTTCAATCTTTCGTATATTAGAGAGTTCCCAAGTGGAACATTGATCTTTGAAAATTGAACACATAAGCCAAACGAAAGAGGTGTAACATTGTCTTTTGAAAAATATGGCCTGAGCCCCGAAATATTGAGCGGGCTGGCCGATGTACGAATTGAAAAGCCAACACCTCTCCAGGAAAAAATGCTTCCAATAGTTTTAGATGGAAAGCACGCATTGGTAGAAACGCACTCGAACGATGACCTTGCGTTTTTAATACCGGCCTTGCAGAAAATTACGGAACACGGAGAGGAAAATGGCACACAAGTTTTAATCTTAACACCATCCATTGAACGCGCTGAAAAAATAGACGAACAAGTTTGGGCGCTCGGTTATCACGCACAAATAAGCAGTGCTTTGATGGCAATGAAGGGAGATAAAGCAGCACAGGAAAAAGCTCTGAACGAAGGAGCACCTGTTATAGTAGCTAATCCCGGTCGATTTATTGAAATACTGGATAAGAATAACTTCAGGCTCAACAATCTCAAGCTGATTGTGATTGATGAAGCCCACGAGATGCAGCAGTTTAATCTGGTGAATCGCGTTAAGGATATTCTGCGCTTTGTTGATTGCGAACCACAAATAGTGATGCTTTCGCAAGAGCAAAATTCTGCCACAAAACAACTAGTAAAACTTGCCCTTAAGAATCCTGAACTCATTGGATTTGATGCGGAAACTATATCCGAAAGCAATAGTGAATCGTCAACCAATGTAGAAGCTGTAGTTGCAGATATCGATATTGAAGAAGTAGAAGAAAAGCTGGAAAAGGCATCGATAAAAGTGGTACTGAAGAAAGATATCGTAGACCAAGAAGCAGATAGCGACAGTGAGAGTGAGAGCCAACCGGAGAACGCCCAGGAATCTGAAATTGACTTAAACGGCGTAGAAGAAAAGCTTGAAGAAGCCGATGTTTCAGTTGTTTTGAAAAGTGATTTAGAAGATGATCAGGATGAAGATGTTTCCGAAACAGTCTCCGAAACCGAAGAAGTTGTCGACCTCGAAAAGGTAGAAGAAAAACTCGAAGAGGCGGAAGTATCGGTAGTACTCAAGAAAGACCTAGATGAGGATTCTGAGACCGAAGCAACCGCTAAAACTGCTGATGAGAATGAAAACGAAGAACCCGCTCCCATTCCAAAACATTTAGAGCAGGCCTATATAAACGTGCCACCGCGCATGAAGATTTCGACCTTGATGGCTCATCTAGAAGAATCGAAAGCGAAGCGTGTGGTTGTATTTGCAGCTTCGAGCCGCACCACAGATCGTCTTTTCCGCATTATCCGCAAGAAAAGTTGGGGTGTAGTAAGTTTAGGTGACGATCTGGACGAGGCAACCTACAACGAGCGTTTCGAGCGGTTCCATAAATACAACATGCGTGTTTTATTGATAGGTGGATTATCAGCCACAAAAATTGATATGAACGAAGTGGGCGAAGTAATTAATTACGATGTACCCAGCGAAATGGACGAATATCGATACCGCGCCGAATTGGTAGGAAATGGAAAAGCGGCACAAATTATCTCGTTAGTATCCAAAATGGATCGCGAAGATATTGCCCGTATTTCTAAAGAAGCCGGATACCCGCCCGAGGAAATTCCGCTACCCGAAGAATTGGTGGAGAAGAAAAAATCTCCTAAAAAGAATAAGCCAAATAATAAATCAGCTAAAAATAATAATCGGAGATCCGGCGGTCGCTCCGGTAACAATAATCGACAGCAATCAAAAGATCGCAGAAAGAAACCTGCACCGAAAAAACAAGGAAAAGGACCAAGTTTACCTCGCCCAACCTACGACGGACTTTCCGGTGGTAGAAACGGAGAAACGTCTGAAACGAAAGAAAAAGGTGGCGTATTTGGTTGGGTAAAAAAACTGTTTAAATAGCCGATTTACAACAGCAATTAATCTTAAAATTAGAAGCTCCGGTACGTAAGGTATCGGAGCTTTTGTTTTTTTTGGAAGTCGCTAAGCTTGTTACACTCTTTTGATACTTGTGTGATATCTGAAAGTTTATCGAGCGATATCATGATGTATAATCTTAAAACAAACAGATAAAATCATGAACATTCGATTACTTACTATCACACTCTTAACTGCAATATCCTTTCTTGCCTGCGGTACCGAATCTGAAAATACCGATTCAGAACTTACATTAGAATTCTCGGGCCTGGAAACACTTCAAAATGGCTTTCACTACGAAGGCTGGCTTATTTTAGATGACGGACCGGTAACTACCGGTAAATTTAATGTTGATGCAAATGGCAACTTGGTAGATCTAAACGGAAGTAGTATTTCAAACGGAGTTTTTAATGTACCGTTGGACGTTAGCAGCGCATCCGCATTTGTGTTAACCATAGAACCTGCTGGTGATGTAGACGATATTCCTGCAGAAACTCATCATTTGGCGGGAACTATAATCAATAATACTGCAACCCTAAATTTCGAACATTCAGCTTCTTTGGGCAACAGTTTCAGTAGTTCTACTGGAAATTATATCCTTGCAACTCCAACGGATGGAGTAAATGATAATGAGAATAGTGGTATCTGGTTTTTAGATCCAAGCAGCGGTGCGGCAATGGCAGGATTGAATTTGCCCACACTACCAAATGGCTGGAGATACGAAGGTTGGGCCGTATATAATGGCGTGCCAATAACTACCGGAACTTTTGTAGCTGTAAATGAGGCCGACGCGTTTAGTTCATTCAGTGGAACTCAAAGCGGACCTCCTTTTCCTGGCGAAGACTTTTTGATGAATGCACCAACCGGACTTAACTTCCCGATTGATCTTGCCGGTGGAGTAGCAGTAATTTCTATCGAACCTTATCCGGATGACAGCCCGGCACCGTTCGCTCTAAAACCATTAGTGGGAATGATTCCAACAAACGCTACCGATAGAACAGTGTACACAATGGACAATAATTCAGGTTCATTTGCGAGTGGAATAGTGCGAATTAACTAATTTCTGAAGACTTTACATTTAAACCCTACTCGAGTTTCGAGTGGGGTTTTTTATGCACGACATTTAGATGGGATAGATGTAGATTTGAATATCAAAAATATTTGTTACATGAAAAAACTGCTTTATCTGATTTTCCCTGTTCTACTCTTTGTTGGCTGTGAGAAGCCGGCTCAACATTCAGTAATGACTTACAATATTCGCTATGCCACGGAACGAGACGGTATTAACAGCTGGGAAAATCGAAAAGAATGGGTCATAGATCAGCTCAATGAAACCTCACCGGTTGTGTTTGGCATTCAAGAAGGATTACATCATCAGGTGGCGTATATCGACAGTGTATTATCGGAATACAATTTTGTAGGCGTTGGCAGAGATGACGGTAAAACAGGTGGGGAATACACGGCCATTTTCTACCAAGCTAATAAACTCGAAATTTTGAAGAGCGATACATTTTGGTTGTCAGAAACCCCGGATACCGTTTCGGTAGGTTGGGATGCTTCGATGGAGCGCATTGCAACGTGGGCTCATATCAAAGACAAGGCTTCTGAAAAAGAATACTTAGTTTTGAATGCTCATTTTGACCATATCGGTGAGCAGGCTCGTCTAAATTCCATGAAACTGATTCGGCAGTTTATTGAGGATAATTTCAGCAAAACACTTCCGGTAATTGTGATGGGAGATTTCAACGCAAAACCGGAATCAGAGCCCATACAATACATCAATTGGGTTATGAACGATGCATTTTTAGCAGCTGAAGGGGCACCAAAAGGTCCGGTAGGCACATTTCATGGTTTTGATCCAGAACATCCACTCGACCGACGAATCGATTATATTTTTGTGAGCGATGGAATTGAGGTGACTTTCTACGAAGCGATTCATGCTTTCGATGAAGGTTTTTTCCCGTCCGATCATTTACCGATTCTGGTACACTTTTCTATAAATTAAACGGGTTGTGTACTTCGGTCATTACTCAACTTTGTGGAACTTTCTCTCCTCTTGCAGCGAGTAATGCAGTTTGGTGGATTCTATTCCGGCGTGTTTTTTCCGTTTTCGCCAGTTTTATCCAGCGTAAGGTCCACCTTTTCGAGGAATCAGGTGTAGAATCAAAAAAAGCTTCCGAACCGGGATGATTTTTAAAAGCCATGATTAAATCCTGAGGCTTGATTAGTGCATCAACATCATCCATAAAATTCCAGAGCCCGGATTTTTTTGATTCTTCAATACTTTGCATTCCGGACGCATGCATTTTACCCTCGGCAATAAGTTTTTTCGCTCTGTCTTTATAAGATTTTGCCCAGTGTTGGGCTTTTCTGGGGGATAATAATTGCATAGTTCTGTCATCATCCAATTTTCTCCGAATCCCGTCAATCCAGCCAAAACATAGAATTTCGTCAAGCACTTCCTCTCTGCTTACATACTTATTTTTACAGTGCTTTTTAAAAGTAACAACCCAAATGCTTTCTTTTTGCTGGTGATGAATTTCAAGCCAAGTTCGTAACTCCTCTACCGAACTGATTTCTACCTTTTCGAAATTATCTGTTTTAATCATGCGCCTATAACTCGAAATGAATAAGCATCATTCATAAAAATACTCCGTTTGGGTGATCGAGAGAGGCAATTAAATCAAATATGTTTAAATAATATTTAAACAAACCTATCTATGATGAAGAATTTGCTATTAGTTTGCATCGGGCTGGTTTTACTTTCGGTATCGGTTCATGCACAAGAAACCTATCGAACCACCATGTCTGATCCTGAGATAGCGTATCCGGGATATCTTGGGCTAAATTATTTTACAGTAGATGCAGGGTTCAGTAATACATCCGGTGCTTCAATCTGGAGTGTGGGAGTTGATGGTTTATATCCCATAAACGAAAAATTAAGAGTTGAAGCGCAGGCATTATATTCTTTGCTTTCATTACAAAAAGATGGCCCGGCATTCTTGTTCAGTGCTGGAGCAGAGTATGGGATTTCATCAAAAACAAAAGACAAAGAAGTACCGGTTTTACTGAGCTTTGCGTGGGAAAAAGATTACTTCAACAACACAGAAACACAAACGTGGGAAGCGGTAAAGTTACCGGCTCAGATGAAATATGAACTGGTTGCACGTGGCGGATTGTATGTGCGAAACAGCGCGTTAGAATATGAAGAAGGTTTTACTTTTTACGATGTAACTTCACTAACACACGCCGGTGTTTACGCTGGTGTTGGCTATACCATGACAAGCTACCTTCAAGCTCAAGCAAGCGATGGATACGAGTTTGCAGCCGGGCGAGTTATTCGACCATATGCTGATGTTTTGATATTACCAACTACAGTAGATCTAGAATTAAATGGAGTAGCTGCCAAAACTATAGAGGAAACACTAGGCTGGCGCGCGGGTGTAGTTGTTGTTGGGAAGCCATTCACCAAAGCAGAAAACTACGACCGAAAAATCAGATTTTTCGCCAACTCCATATTTCGATTGGATATTGGATCACGACCTTTTGATGGCTTTTATGTAACTACAGGAATGGCCTGGAACTTCAAAAAATTTAAGTGAATAATTTCTCGGTGGGAGAACTAGTTGGGGATGTCCCGTCCTAAAATAAGTTGACGGTTTTTGTTTACTCTTACTCATAATGGCTGGGCGTTATCTCAGCCATTTTTGTGTGTACCTGCTGAGGCGTCTTTAAATTCAAGCTCCAGTGAGGGCGTTGGGTATTATAAGTTT
>JANSXX010000043.1:0-3385 GCA_024742815.1 bacterium | reverse complement strand
ATACTAATTTCTCAAACACTTATGAAGTTACTTACAGTGTAAAAACTAACAAACCAAGGCTAATAGACAATTCGCAGTATTAACTGACGTCCAGCTGAAAATAATATATTCTGACTATATTTGGAATGGAAGTTTTGATGCTAATAATTTGCAGTCTGGTAAGGAAGTTTTAGGGATTTATCAAACGGAAGTTTATCAATGAAATAATCCTTATGTTTCTGAGTTTATTAATCTTCTCAAGTAAATTAAGGACGGGCGACAGCACAGTAGTAAAAAAGCTTCCAGTCACAGCACATCGACTTCATCCTTAAACATTCCTAAGACTTTCTTATTTGTTGCGTCATGGCACGGATGTTCAACAGGACAATCGCTAAAATCCATGCGTTGCTTAATTTCGTTGAAGTCCTTATAAACATCATCAGTGAAGGTTTGGATTACATAGCTGCCGGTATCGGTATATATCAGTTATATTTGTTTGTTGTATTTCTTTTTCAACACGCCATAGTAAAACTCACACATGTGTAATTCACTCAAATCCAAAATTGACATTCCTAAGAATATAGGCTTATCAAGTTTCAAGACCGACTTTGTCTTCTCCACTCCGACAAGATTTTCATTTATGATAAATCGATTTTTGAATGTTGGATTTTTCACCCGCTTCTCATACCTAAGATCATTCTCTACCAGTTCAAAATCCATATGCTTTCTTTTGTCCTCCATCGTGTTTCCATACACCGCGTTATTCAGTAATTTAAGCAAATCCTTCTCAAAGTCGCTCTTCGCTTATTTCCTTTTACCTGTGTTAACTTCAATCCACGGTTTCAGCCATGCCCTCTGTTGAAATTTTATTGGTGAGTTTCATACCCATTCTTAGATAATACTGTAAAGTCTTGATATGAACCACATATTTTTCTTTATCTTTCAAATTTAATATTAACTTGCTGGTGTTCGCATCCTTCGGTTCTTTGTTACCATAGTAGATTTGTAGATTTCCTTTTGATAGTCTGACAAGATGTTAGCATTGACATTCATGATTTCCGGCGCTAGTGGATAGTCCGAATGGTAATCGTGTAATGTTTCTGGATATTCCAAATCCACTTCAAGGATGAAACCGAACTCGCCTTTTTCATCCCGCTTTTCAATGTTAGGTGTTTTCTTTGCCCGTTTGATGCGCCAGACCATATAGGTTGTTAGCATCCAAGCAATTGATATAACTTGATGGCTTACTCTCATCAAAGGCTTCGTCCATATACTTCTTGTTTGCCACCGCCAGTTTATGACTGACCTCAGTGACCAATCCCTTTTCAACCATGTCATACATTTCTTTATCACGCAACTGCTCAATTTCAACGCCAGTTTTCAACAACATGGCTTCCCAAGCGAAGTTAGGAAGCGTATAATAATGAGCGGGGTCCAAACCGTAGTATTCCGTACATAAGTCTCTGAAGTTTTCAATCACATCCGTCAATAATAAAACATCGGTTCTCAAATGCAATTGTGTCCTAATGTTCTGATACCGAAGCGTTTCCAAACCTTTTGTGCCCTTCCATAATCTCTGTCACTGACATGTTCCTCACTCAATTTACTGTAGAATGTTTCTTTCGGTGGTAAGGTTCTTTCAGTAAATCTGTCAAAACTATCAAAGTAGTCGTATGGATAAATACCCGTCGTAGTTTTTCAGGTTATGAAGAAAGACGGGGATTTTTAGGATATCTCATGCTAGAAGCAAGACTGCAATCATCGTGAGCACAACCTCTATATTTACCCGCAAAATGACAATGGTCACGACTTTTTTTTATCTCCCTCCTGAAAGCCTTTCCACAAATGAAACACTTAGCGGCAGTGTCAAAATCTTTGTTATCGTCCTCAGTCATGATTATCTCTTTCACTTCCTTCATTTTCTTCATGACATCCTCTCTGACTTCATTTTATTTTCTCAACGAACTTATCCACACAATCTTCCCCTCTGTATCAATAGGGCTCACTGCTTCCAGTGATGGCATGAAACCACACGGGCGGTGATTTTGATACGATGTTGTTGTCGTTTTTGTCGATTTGCTTTGAACATCAATGGGCACTGTTAAACATTCAAAGTCTGAATATATTACATAAGGTGCTTTCAGTGTCTTAAGATGGTTCTTAAATTCAATGGTGGCTCCTGCCTCTGGCATTTCTATTTGTTGCCCTTCACCCGCTAGACAACCCTATTCTTCGTGCTGTTTTAATAACTCTTCTGACTTGAAACCGTGTGAGCACGTCCTACAGTGATACTTCGGTCTGCCTGATTTGTTGGTTTGGCATCACATCAACTTGTTATAGTTCTTGATGAAGACATAGTGCGATTTGCAATTTTCCCCAGCGAGCTTTATTAAATCAATCTTGTGTTGTGCTTGGGGGTTGTCGCTTCTTTTGTGTAATAAAATTGTTTTACTACTAGCATCAGGATTGATGTAATAAGCATTGACCAACACGTGTTTGTTCTGTTCTTCAAATTGTTCAATCTCATCATTGCCTACAGGAAAGTTTATATTGTCCCACTTGATGAAACTATCATTAACATATTTTTTATAATGATACATATCACAGGGATGGTCTTTTTTGTATATCTCATAAAAACCACATTGAACAGAATATTTGAAACACAACTCATCATTGTTTTTAATATTGATACAAGCCTTTTTGTTTGCCACCCAGTCGGGCAATGGAATATAAGAAGAGCCACGGGTAGGATTGTATCTGTCATAACTTATCACCAGACTTTGAACTTGAAGAAGAACCAAACCCGATTGAGATAATTCGGCTATCTCAATTTGAACCTCTATGTCGTGGGCTATGTTGTTTAAAACACTGTTTATCTCTTCAGGGTTATGGACATTGTATCTCCTGCTTCTCAGCCTTCGTCGTATCTCTTCGTTGTCAGTGTTCTTTAACGCCAAATCCACTTCAACAATGATTTTCATATTCGGGTTTCTGTTAAGGAATTCCACCATTCGTTGCTTCTGACATTTTAAGTATGATAAGCCTTTCAACCCTTTCAATCTTATACCACTAACTGAAAATGTGTTGGCATATCCTTTGAAGGCTTGCTGTTCATCTTTGATTTTGGATTTGAAACGCTTGACATAATCCTGTAAGGGTCTTCCTCGTGTGAGTTTGATGTAGCTAGCCCCTTTCATTAGAAGACTATGCTTTCTATGGCCATCGCTCCTCCCCACTTCCTTTAGTTAGGTGTTCAACACCTTCGAATCGGCTTTGTTCTTAATGTATCTGTAGGTCTTGTCTCCTTGTTGCGTTTGTCTCCCTTCTTTTCTTTTAGTTCGCCGTGTTGACTTTTATAGTGAAATATTTGCTTTTTCTTCTGACATGGGCACCATATACTTATACT
>JANSXX010000036.1:0-4245 GCA_024742815.1 bacterium | reverse complement strand
CGCTACGCCAGACACCCTGCACCGCGTTGACATTACGTTTTTTGACAGCAAGACTTCCTTGATGAGCGCAGCCGGGCTGGACAAACTGGACAACTACCGGAATTACTATCTGGGGCACATCCCGGAGGGCCGGTCACGTGTCGGCCAGTACGGCAGGGTAGCCGTAACCAACCTTTATGATGGCATCAACCTGCAAATGTTTGCTGATGAGAGTGGCATAGTGTACTACTTTGTCATACAGCCGGGCGGGGACCCCGATGACCTAAAACTGGATTTTCACGGGCAAGACTCTCTTTATTTGAAAGCGCGCAACCTGTTCGTGGGCACTTCATTAGGAGATTTTAATTTGCCCGCCCCGAAAGCTTTCCAGATAGACAGCCTGGGCCAGGAGGTATCCACGACCTGGAAACCGGAATACAGTATTGCGGGCAGCCGGGTGAGCTTTAGCAGTACGGGATCTTATGATGGGGGGAAAGTGCTTGTCATTGAATTACGACGAGAGGGACTCGTCCCTCCAGGTTTAACTGGTAACCTTGATTGGTGTACCTATATAGGAGGATCGGCGAAAGGGCTCTTTCAAACAGAAATTATAAGTGAAGCCGCAGTTGATGGAGAGGATTTATACCTTTCGGGGCTGACTAATAACCTAGACTTTCCTATTCAAACTGGACCAGTAAATAATTTTTCAGATAGCAGAGATGCTGTCTTGTTAAGATTTACCACCGAAGGAGTCCTTGAATGGGGGACATTTTATGGAGGAAGCGGTCCTGAAGTAGTCCAAGCAGTCTTACCAAACGGGGGAAATGTATTCTTAGGCGGAAGTAGCGGTAGTAATGACCTGCCCATTTTAGCTTCAGGGCCTAATGCATATACGAATAGCACTTTAGGTGCGGGGGGGTATCAAGGATGCATAGCTATGTTTGATTTAGAATTCGGCTTCTTAAGGTGGTCTACTTATTTCGGTGATAGTGCAGATAATTTTGATCAAGTGCTGGATATAGCTAAAAACCCTAACAACTCCAATATCATGGTTGCCGGAACTTGTGGTGGTTCCACAGATTTCCCTTTACTTACTAGCGGAGTTGGCTTTTATGAAACTTCCGGTAACGGTTTTTTATCCGAATTTGACGGGGAAAATGATTTGATCTGGTCAACCAAATTTGGTAGTATTGCTAATTCAACAAGAGATATTGAATACGATTCAAAAGGCAATTTATTCATTACTGGCAGTGATTACTTTAACGTAACTCAACCAGACCCACTGCCAGTAATAGGAAGTGGAGCCACTTATACCCAATCCAATTCATCAGATAATTTGACTGATGCATTCATTGCGAAAATCGATACTGATCGGGAATTGGAATGGTCAACATATTTTGGTGGATTAGGAAGAGATGTCGGAATATCATTGACTATTTCCAGCAATGATAAGCTATATCTTGCTGGGGACACTAAGGGTGGTAACTCTAGTTCTTTCCCACTTCTGAGTTTCTCTTCTGGTGCATATTATGATAGTTCCAAGGACGGTGATGACCTCTTTATTGCAAGATTTTCTAATGAAGGGGTACAAGAATGGGCATCCTTCTTTGGAGGCAGCGGCAATGAATTTTTTCCTTCTTTAACCTATGATGCTGCTGATAATCTAATTGTTATGGGTGGGAATACCTTGAGCACAGATATTGTAACCAATTCTCCCGATCCATCTGTATTTGAACAAGAAAATCTGAATACAAACAACCAGAGTGATCAAAGAGATGGTTTTCTCGTTACATTCGATGCGAACCTTGTCCAAGGCTGGACTACTTATTTTGGGGGCTATGGAACAAATGGCGGTGAACCTAGAGACGGGCTTTCGGATGTTGAATTTGGTAATGGAGCTCTTTTTATTGTTGGAAACTCTGGTGCTGATAACCCAAAGTTACCAGTCCAGGATCCTGGTGGAGGAGCATATTACCAGCCCATATTGGCAGGAGAAAGTGGTATCGATGGGTTCGTCGCTAAATTTTCGATTGATGGAGGGACAATTACCGCTGTTGAAGACAAGCTGCAAAACCAAAATTGCTTTAACGTTTTCCCTAATCCCTTTGAAGAGAATATAGATGTAGTTCTCTCCAATAGTGATGGTTCCTTATCTCAATTCAGAGTTTATGATGTTTTGGGGAGAGTATTATTGCAAGGGGTGAAGAATAGTACAAGTTTTCAAATACCTTTGATCAATTTCCCTAAAGGCACTTACTTCTTAGAGATCCAAAACAATGGTAAACGAGGAATTAAAAAGCTAATCAAACAATAATTTTCAACTAGCCGCTAGTTCTGTCAAATCTGGAGAGCTAGCGGTCTTTTTAAATAATTCTTATGAGACGTAATCTCTACACAACGATTATTCTTTTTTGCTTTTTACATATCGGCTCTGCTCAAAACTGGCAATCCCTAAATGGTGGTACAGATTGGAATGTGGCAGATCTTTTCGCGGACACTACTTCAGGGCAGTTATACGTCTCTGGTGCATTTCAGCATGCAGGTGATATTGAAGCCAACGGGGTTGCGGTTTGGGACGGTAGCCAGTTTCAAACTTTTGGCACAGGGGTTGATAATTGCATTACGACGTGTCCAATAGTATTGAGCACAGCAGTATGGAATGATGAGGTTTACTGCTCTCCTACGAGCTACAGCATGGGGGGGGTATTAGACCCAAATGGCCTTATGAAATGGGATGGGGAGGAATGGGCACGTGTGAAAAATGGCTTAACTTCCTTTAGTGGCAATAGTGGCGCTGCAATGGATTTTATACCCTTTAACAATGCGCTTTACATTCTTGGAGCCTTTCAAGTAGCAGGAACAGATACTGCTTATAGCATTGCCTCTTGGGACGGGGAAGAACTATCCTCATTAGGGTTTCCTTACGCAAATCCGGAGGTCGGCATTGTTGGGCGAGTACAATCTGGAGTTATTAAGGATGAGGTCCTTTATGTAGGCGGCAACTTCAGAAAAGAGCTGGGGATTGAGAACACCATTGATTTTGCTTGGTATGAAAACGGAAACTGGTACCACCCAGAGCAAAGTATTATTGGAGGTAATGATGATATAAGCAAGGTTATAGTTTATAAGGATGAGATTTATGTTGGTGGTAACTTTCGAGTTTCTTCAGGAAATACAGGCAATGCTATAATGCGTTTTCAAGATGGTAAATTTGTGGATGTTGGAGGCAGCTTTGATTCAGAGCTAGCTAATATTAGAGACATGGTGGTATTTGACGGTAAGCTTTTTGTTTTTGGGTTGTTCGATTCAGTGGGTGGCGGCATACCCGCTCAAAATATTGCCTCTTGGGACGGGGAAAAATGGTGTGGGTACGGGTTTGACTTTGACAATCTTATCCGTACTGCAGAAGTGCTAGGAGATCAATTATATATCGGTGGGCCTTTTGACTCCATTAATTACCAGCCCTACAATCACTTAGCATTTTGGGAAGGTGAATTGGAGCCAATAGTGTGCGGTAATCCAGTAACTACAGCTGCCGAAGAACAAATAGCTGCAATGCAATTAAACCTTTTCCCAAACCCCACGACCTCTACTCTCCATATACAACTACAGCACGCCCAATCCACACAGGGCAAGCTCCAAATCGAAAACCTGTCCGGTCAAACCCTTCACACCGAAACCCTAAATTTGAGCCCTGCCCTCCAGAGCTGGCAGGTCGATGTAGCGGACTGGCCGAGCGGGGTATATGTGGTGCGCTTGCTGGCAGGGGCGCAGCAGGTGGTGCGGAAGTTTGTGGTGGAGTGATGAGCCAGAATTTGGAGCTTAAGACAAATTAAAAGTGATCATAAAGCAAGAACAATGAAAATATTAATTTCAACTACTTGTATTTGTTTGATTCTAACCAATATTTTAGGAGCTCAACAAATAATTGCTGGCGAGTTAAACCGAGCTTCTATGGGGTATCAATCGGCAACTGTCAACGTACATATTGCTACCTTAGACACGTACATAGAAGACCGGATAATTGATTGGGGAGATGGTACTAAAGATACGCTTAATACATTATTACTCCGTAATGATAGCGATGGAAACTTTGTTTCTAACCTTGGTGGCACTCATGAATATCCTGACACAGGTTTCTACACTATTTCAATTGAGAATTTAGGTAATTGGGCCCCTGGTATATCGAATATTGAAAATTCCGGAGAAAAGGAATTTGTTCTTTCGGAAGTGGTTTACGCCAAATCCACAAGTGAAGCAAAGAAT